>NZ_JBNNWQ010000007.1:0-438857 GCF_050281145.1 Paraburkholderia sp. NPDC080076
GTCGCGGACTTTGCGGCGGGCGAACCGCGCAACTGCATCGCGGAGATCGCGGGCCCGGAACGCGTGCGGCTCGCCGGCATGGTGCAGCGTTTCCTCCTGGCAACGCACGATTCGCGCAAGGTCACCGAAGACCCACAGGCCCGTTATTTCGGCGCAAGGTTGCAGGACGACACGCTCGTCCCGGGCGCCAATCCGCGTCTCGGTACGATGAGCTTCGAGGCGTGGTTCGCCCAGACGCAAGCCGCGAAATAAGCCACGAGACGACGAGGCGCGCCATGACCAGGTTGCGTCCACCGCCGCTGACGCTGCTCGACAAGTATCACGGGCGCGACCTCCAAACGCTGTATTCGACCACCGTCACCGTAACCGGCGGGGACGCGGGGCACGGGCGCGCGTCGGGCATCGCCCGTTCTGACGACGGCAATCTCGTAGTCCATTTGCGATTGCCGAGGGCGCTGGGCGGGCCCGGCGGCGGCACCAATCCCGAGCAGCTGTTCGCGGCGGGTTACGCGGCCTGCTTTCATGGCGCGCTGAGTCTGCTTGCGGCACAGGCGAGCATTCCGATTCCCGATGCCTCGGTGCAAGTCACCGTCGATTTTGGCCGTGACCCGATGGACGGTCTGTTCATTCTGAGCGCGCAGACCCGTGTTCGATTGCCAGGTGTCGAGCGTGTTGTCGCCGAAGAACTGGTTCGCAACACCGAACGCTTTTGCCCTTATACCAAGATGGCGCGGCAGGGAATCGAGAATGTCGTCGCGCTGGTGCGGCAGGACGATGCCAACGAATCGTAACGCCGCATGACTGGAGCCTTGCGGGATCTTGAACATGAACAAGATCGACCGCTCCGGTCACAAGGCTGCGGCCTCTTTATCGCACTACGCAGTCAGCAAGCAGCACTCGAGCACATGACGAGATTGCTGGCTGCTTTAGAGCAGTGTGATGAGAGATTGCAGTCCGTTCTTCAACTAAGTATTCACATAAGGAGCAGCATCATGTCGACAAGGGACAAGTTCGCGAGCAGACCGGCGCGTCGCAACGTATTGATTGGCGGCGCCGCTGTCGCTGGAGGATTGGGAGTTTCGCTGCTCTCCGGCACGGCCGAGGCAGCGCGCTCAGGCGCCTCGAATCCTCGCGGCCAGCAGCAGCCGGGGAACTACATCACAGCGAAGGACGGCACGCAGCTTTACTACAAAGATTGGGGCACTGGCCGACCTGTGGTGTTCTGTCATGGCTGGCCACTGAGTTCCGATAGCTGGGAATCGCAGATGATGCTCGTGGCCTCGCACGGCTTTCGTGCCGTCGCTCACGACCGCCGGGGACACGGGCGCTCCGGCCAACCATGGGGCGGCAACGAAATGGATACCTATGCCGACGATCTGGCGACGGTGTTCGATACCCTCAACTTGACCGACGCCATCCTCGTGGGCTTTTCCACCGGCGGAGGGGAAGTGGCCCGCTACGTCGGCCGTCATGGCACGCGTCGCGTGTCGAAGGTCGTTTTCGTATCGGCAGTGCCGCCGCTGATGCTGAAAACCGCCGCGAACCCGGGAGGGCTGCCGATCGACGTATTCGACGGACTCCGTGCGGCTCAACTGGCCAACCGTTCGCAGTTTTACAGAGATGTTGCGTCAGGTCCGTTCTATGGCTTCAACCGGCCGGGCGCCAAACCCTCGCAGGGGTTGATCGATTCGTGGTGGATGCAAGGAATGGAAGGCGGTCAGAAGAACACTTATGACTCGATCAAGGCGTTCTCCGAAACCGATTTCACCGAGGACCTGAAGAAAATCGACGTCCCCACGCTGATCATTCACGGTGACGACGATCAGATCGTGCCCATCGACGCTGCAGGTCGCGCATCGGCAAAGCTAATCAGGAATTCAAAGCTGGTCGTTTATCCCGGCGCCCCTCACGGCTTGACGGACACACACAAGGACAAGTTCAACGCGGACCTGCTGGCGTTCATTCAGAGCTGAAGTCGAGCGCGGCTGCACGAGGCATCTTCCGGACACGCCATGCCTTCCATCGTTTGGCCCATCGGTTAAGCAGTTCATCATGAAATGATGAAACGTGGAATGGATGGCGACTGGCGCAAGCGCAAGAATACAAACTTAGTACGCGAGCCTTTCAAGTTGATGTTCCATTTTCCTGAAGAGCGTCTATGTTTCTATGGTGCGCTGTCCTTTGCGCGCACCACGGGCTTACCGGCCCATTGACGATTCCTGAGGTGCTTCTAGCATCTCGAACGCTACCCGCGGTTCTTGCCGCGGTCCGTAAAAATCCACAATCGGCTTCGACTGTGCCTGGCGCCAACGACTGGAGCAGGGCGATATGCAGCCGGCACCGCGATGGCGCTTCTTTCGGATCTCTTTAGCTTTCTCCAACAATCGACGAATGAGGGTGAATCATGCGAATAGTTATCATCGGCGGCACCGGCCTCATCGGCTCGAAGACCGCCCCAATTCTGCGTCAGGCTGGCCACGACGTTATCGCTGCCTCGCCGAAGAACGGTGTCAACACGCTCACTGGCGAGGGACTCAAGGAAGTCCTCGCCGACGCGCAGGTAGTGGTCGACCTCGCCAATTCGCCGTCGTTCGAAGACAACGCAGTGCTGAAATTCTTCGAAGCATCCGGCCGGAATCTCCACCCAGCCGAGACTGAGGCGGGTGTCCAGCATCATGTCGCGCTGTCGATTGTCGGAAGCGACCGGACGCCCGAGAACGGTTATTTCCGCGCGAAGGTTGCGCAAGAAAAGCTGATCGAGGCTTCCGGCATTCCCTTCACGATCATCCGTTCGACGCAGTTCTACGAATTCCTCGGCGGTATCGCTGATTCCGGCACGGAAGGCAACACTGTGAGGCTTTCACCGGGCCCGTTCCAGCCCATTGCGTCTGACGACGTCGCCGCCTTTGTCGCCGATGTGGCGCTCGGCGCCCCGCGCAACGGCATCGTTGAAATCGCTGGTCCGGAACGCGCGCCGTTTGACGAAATCGTTGCCCGCTATCTGAAAGCGATGGGCGACAAGCGAGAAGTCGTGCGTGACGTGCAGGCTCGTTATTTTGGTGGCCTCGTCGGAGAGCATTCACTCGTGCCACTCGGCGAAGCGCGCCTCGGCCGCATCGGATTCGACGAGTGGTTTCGGCGCTCGCAGGGTAAGCCGTAGTTCCC
Organism: Paraburkholderia sp. NPDC080076; assembly: GCF_050281145.1. Taxonomy (NCBI): domain Bacteria; kingdom Pseudomonadati; phylum Pseudomonadota; class Betaproteobacteria; order Burkholderiales; family Burkholderiaceae; genus Paraburkholderia; species Paraburkholderia sp. NPDC080076. Next base: position 3,166 of record NZ_JBNNWQ010000007.1, read on the forward strand.
ACGGAAACGTTTGAAAGCAGGTGTACATGAAACACTTTATCTGTGCGTTACTCGTTACCGTCTTACCGTTTGGCAGCTTTGCAGAGACGTCGAACAAAAAAACGCGACGGTGAAGCTCGTCTACCAGCACGACCTACCGAACGTTCCTGGAAAGGGCATCAAGGGTGTGATCGTCGAGTACGGTCCGGGCGGCTACTCGCCCGGCCACACACATCCAAAGTCAGCGTTCATCTATGTGACCGTGCTCGAAGGGGTCATCCGCAGCCAGGTCAATGACGGTGCTGTGACCGTCTACAAAGCCGGGCAAAGCTTCTCGGAACTACCTGGAGATCGGTATGCAATCAGCACAAATGCCAGCGAAACAAAGCCAGCGAAACGCCTCGCGGTGTTCGTGGTGGACACGACTGAGACGGAACTTACGACGCCATTCAGGGATTAGGCACGGCTGGGCGGGTGCTACACCGCCGATTGACGATGCATGCGACTTGTGCCGCTGATTCAACGAGCGCTGCTCGACTGTTCACGCGTGGTCGTCCCTCCAGGGAAGCCGGTAGCTCGACGCGGTTGCCGAAGAAAGTCGATGGTTGAGGCCTTCGGACGCTGGTGATGTGCAGGCATTCGTGCTCGACCCGATCCGCAAGCTCCAGGGGCGTGCCACGTTCTGCCGGACAAGCTGGAGAGGCGCACACGCGAAGGCGATGGGTCGCAACGGTTCGAGCTTGAACCGGAAGTCCGGCTTGGGATCATAGATCCTGATCGCTCTGTCGATCCCCTTGACGAGGTTGACGTACCGTTCGTGAAGCTAATGTTTGCGGTTACGTCGGACGATGGCAATCGCGTGTTTACCGGCGGTTGGGACTCTGACCGCCGGCCAATATGGGCAGATACCCATAGTCGTTGGGGGGCCGTCGAGGACGAGTTTGAGTGAGATATGATCCCTGATTGCCGCCGGGGCGCTCGGCAAATTGAATCTCATCACCAAGGCCGCGATGGTTTCCGGGGAATCCGCTCTAGCGTAACCGTTGACGCGCTGGACGTGTTCCGGGCCGCAAGCGGCAGCACTCAACAGGCACAGCGATCGCACCAGATCAACATCCGAGCGCGAAAGCAGCGGCAAGGCATAAAGAGAAGGTAACCACGCTTATATACAGAAACGGAGAATCGAACGGTGCACCATCTAAGCATTGCCATCATTGTGTTTGCATGCGTGTTTGGTAGCGCCCTGCTCGGATTGTATCTGCACTCTCTGTTGCCAGAGCGCCATCTCAGCGATGAATCGGTCGGCGTCATCAAACTGACGATCGGATTGATAGCCACGATGGCCGCGATAGTGCTTGGGCTGCTGATTTCGTCGGCGAAAAGTTCGTTCGATACCGCGAACGCCGCGGTCGTACGCGACGCCACTGATATCATTCTGCTCGATCGCACACTGGCTCAATATGGGCCGCAGACGCAGGAGATCCGTACCTCGCTGAAGCAGTTCGTCGCCAAGGGAATCCAGAAGGCCACTTCTCGCGACCCCGATCAGTTGGCAAGCCTGCGAAGTCCCGAGGAGCTTAAGCGGGGGGAAAACATTCAACGCACGTTGGCGGAACTTTCGCCGCACAGCGAAGCGCAACGTCGGCTACAGGCGCGCGCCATCCAGATCGCCGGCGAAGGGCTGGCGATGCGTGAGCTTGCGCTGCTGCAAGCAGCAGGCTCAACCCCCATGCCGCTACTGATAACGCTTGTGTTGTGGCTGTGCATCATCTTCGGCTCGTTTGGCCTGTTCACGTCTCCTAACACGACTGTCACCACGACGTTTTTTCTGGGCGCGATATCCACTTCCATTGCAATATTTCTGATCCTGGAAATGAACACGCCACTCGGCGGGATTATCGCTGTATCGCTTGCGCCGTTGCGCGAGGCCCTCACCATGCTTGGCCAGTAGCGAAGCAACGACAAAGACATATGCACAGGTCGTCATAAATACAACGTGGAGGACAGCCACATGCGCGAAGGCTTGGTTGGCTGAGTCGAGTATTGCCTTGGTTTGCTCCGTCGAACCTGGCAGAGAGGTGGAAGTCGGCGTCATTGCTCTCGCGGCAGTAGGCCTTCTACAGGCTCAGAGCCTGACTTAGGAGGTCGGTTCAGCCTGTAGCCATACACTCTTAACCGACGCAACTACGAAGAATCTACGTTTCACAGTACTGCTGGGCTACGGTTATGTCCGCAGCCGGCCACGCGGATCACACCGCTCGGCTCCGCCAGCCGCTGGCGCATGGCCTCTTCTGCAAGCTCGGAACTGCGCAGCATCGCCATGGCTTACTGGTATAACTCCTGGCCCACCTCCGTCATCGCAAATTGCCGCGAGGGCCGGCTGATGAGCCGCACGCGCAGTGAGGCTTCCAGTTCCTTCACACGGTGACTCAGCGTTGACTTCGGCCGCCGGAGCGCCTCGCCAGCCGCAGTGAATCCGCCGCACCCGGGCAAACCTTGGTGCCCTGTCGCGTCTGCGTCCCGACAGCGTCGGGAATTGCATCCCGCGCCACCTCGAGCACCGCGCCTCACAGGGCGGCATTGTCCAGGTTTGCCGAACCCTGCGTACAACCCGTGACGGCTGCCCAAGCGGTATCTACCGTCATAAGCTGTTGCACAGGAGCGGCTATGCGCTGTTTCTACATGCCTATTTCAAACTGGAGAGGACAATGTTAATGCTCAAGGGATTTCATCATCTGACGCTCGGCGTGAGGCACGCACAGGAGGACGTGGACTTCTACGTCAAGCTGCTCGGGCAGAGCCTCGTGAAGAAGACCGTGCTTCTCGACGGCGAGGATCCCATCTACCACCTTTACTATGGCAACGCGAATGGCGATCCAGGGACACTGGTGACGTCGTTTCCGTTCCGTCAGCGGGGCGTCATGGCGCGTCCGGGATCGGGCCAGGTGCGGGTCATCAACTACTCGGTTCCCAAGGGCTCGCTCGAATTCTGGCGTATCCGCTTCGATGCCATGGACGTGCCGTATGACAGCGAGATCGTCGAGCGCTTCGGAGAGCGCCGCCAACGGTTCCAACATCCGTGCGGCATCGAGTTCGATCTCGTCGAGACGGATCTCGATTCGCGTCCGGCTTGCGTGGCCAGCGATATCCCCGAAGCCCATGCCATCCGCGGCGTCCACAGCATCACGCTGTCGCTGCGGGAAGTCGCCGAATCGATCCGCTTCATGAGCGAAGCGATCGGTTTCCGGAACGCAGGCCAGGCGGGATCCTACTACCGCTTCGAGACGTACAACGGCGGCCCGGGAATGATCGTCGAGTTCCTGCATGAGCCGGACCGGCATCAGGGTTCGTCGATCTACGGCGAAGGCACGGTCCACCATGTGGCCTTCGCGGTGGACAACGTGGAACAGCAGGCGATCCTGAAGGAGAGAATGTTTGCCCTGGGCTACATCGATACGTCCGAATCGGTGCACCGCAACTACTTCCGCTCGATGTACTTCAAGATGCCCGGCGGCGTGATGTTCGAGGCGACCACCACCGACATCGGCTTCGCGATCGATGAAAAGCCTGGCCATTTTGGCGAGGAGTTCCAGCTCCCGCCGTGGCTGGCGGATCGCAAGGACGAGCTGCTGGGTCGGCTCGAGCCCATCTCTGTATGACGTTGCCGGGGATCACCATGCAAAAGCCGAAAGTACTGGTTGTTTTCTACTCACGAAACAGCTCCACCGAGATGTTGGCCAAGGCTGTCGCCGAGGGGGCCCTCGAGGCTGGGGCAGAAGTCCGCATGCGGCGTGTGCGGGAGGTTGTCGGCCCCGACGTCATGCGACAGGCGCCGGGCTGGCTCGAGAACGCCACGGAGATGAACGCGAAATACGAGGCGCCGACCGAAGCCGATGCCGAGTGGGCTGACGCCATCGTGTTCGGCACGCCGACGCGGTTCGGGTCGATGTCGGCCGAACTCAAGGCGTATATCGACGGGCTCGGCGGTCTCTGGTTCGCGGGAAAACTGAATGGCAAGGTGGGCTCGGTCTTCGGCTCGACGTCCTCGCGCCACGGCGGCAATGAAGCCACGCTGCTGGCGACTTACGCGCCCATGGCGCACCTGGGCCTGATCATCGTGCCGCTGGGCTATGCCGACGCGGCGATGTTCAAGGCCGGCACCCCGTACGGCGCGACTCACGTCTCGCAGCGTGACGCGGTGAAGCCCGACGACGATCATCTGGCGGTTGCCCGGTTCCAGGGCCGCAGGGTAACGACCGTCGCCCGCGCTTTGCACGTTCAGCCGCAGTCCGTGGCAGCCTGAAAGTAAAAACCTAATCGTAGAAAAGGGCGGAGACTCGCAGTCTCCGCCCGACTCCTGCATCGCCACAGGCCGATGACACGATGGCAACCGCTCAGGCTGGCGCAGTCTCCACGCAGCTCGCCATGGCATCGATCCGGCGCGATGGCGGTAGCAGGTCGTCCCACATCGACGTGAGCCCCAGATACGCCAGCCGCACCAGGTTGACACCCCAAAGCACATCGCCAAGGGCGAACGCGCATCCCGCGAGATACGGGGCTGGTGCGGAACACGGCGTGCGGCCCAGCGCCTCCAACACGCCTTCGACATGATGGCGTGCGGTGCGCTGGCACGCGGCATCGCGGCGGACCGCGATGCCGCCTCGTTCCTTCGCGATCCTGGTGCGACAGGCGGCAACAAGTCCTGCATGTCCGGCATGATTGACGATCATGGACTCGAACGCCGCGATCTTGTGATCGTAGACCGTTTCCATGACCGTCTTGAGCACGTCACTCCGCGGCCCTGGCATTTCCCTGCCCGCGGGCGTGCGGACATACCGCGGGCGGATCGCCGATGAAGCCGCGCGCAGACCAGAGTTCCGGGAACGGGATCTCGTTCATGGTCGGCAGGAGCCAGGCAATGCCTTCGGTGCCGAAGTAGGCTGGCCGGGCACCGAACGTCCGGCGCGTTGCCATGAGGTGCAGGTGCTTCCATTCGGAGAATCCCTCCGCGATGTCGGCCAGCGTCTCGCCGAACTGCTGCAGTTCCCGGTGTTCGTCCGGGTCGGCGTAGACCTCGCGCCAGACGTTCTCGACCACCTTGTCCGGCGTGTAGGGCACACTGAAATCGCGGTCGAGTACCAACGCCGGCACGGCGAAGCCCTTGCGGCTCAGGTGGGCGAGCACGTCGTCATACAGGCTCGGCTCTGCCAGCGCCTTGCTGAGTTGTTCCCAGCGCCGGGGTTGCGGCAGGAAGTGCTGCAGGTGCTCCTCCTGCTTGATGCCGAGCAGGTAGACCATCTGCCGGTACGTCCAGCCCTGGAGGGCGGTGTCCTTGCCGTACTTCGGGCCAACGCAGGACAGGATGGCGAGCAGGTCGACAGGCGTCATCCACGCGATGGAGCGCCATGTGGCATTGAGCGGCTCGTGGTGGGCGACGACGCGCCGCAGCGTCCGGCAGGCCCCGGTCAGGTCATCGGCACGCAATTGCGCCTGCGCGGCCTGTAATTCCTTGATGATCAGCATCCAGTAGAGCTCGGACACCTGCGCCGATACGATCCAGGCGTGCTCGCCGGGATGATCGCTGACCGGGCGTTGCAGCGAGTGGAGCACGTCAGTCTGTAACCAGTCGCTGTATGGCGTATGCCCGGCTGAGGTTCCGGCTGGTGCCGGGGATGCTGGCTTGACGGTATCGTTCACTTAGGTCTCCTCGTGGTGGTGGGGTCAGGCAAGTTCTGTGGAACGGCGACGGTTCGCAGCATCGACTCCATCTGCGTCAGGCGTGTCGCGGTGTTCAGGGCATCGAGCGCGCGGCGCCGGCCGAGGGGATGCGGGAAGCTGTCGGATGGCCGGCCGGTCATTACCACAGGCTCTCCAACAGCGCATCCAGCTTCGTGCCGGCATCCTTGCCAAGGTCGCCGACCTCGGAGGGATAGTTCTGCTTGAGCAGGGCCGCCATCTCAGGAAGCTTCGCCCGATCGAAATCGAGGTCGCCTAGCCGGCTCGGCAATTCCAGTGTGTCCACGGCTGCCTCAATGCGGTCAGCGAGGAATGCGGCGGGCGTGCGGCTGCCACGGTCCGTGGAGAAAATCTCGAGCTTTCGGCCATATGCGTCGGCGCAGGCGCGGATGACGGGGGCCAGCGCAATGCACGATGTCACGCTGTGCGGTACCCCGAACGTCCCGCCGAGGACGTGCCCGATGCGATGGCTCAGGCCGTAGATGACTGAAGCAGGATAGAAGTAACACTGCCACGCGGCGAGCTGAAGCTGCAACAGGTCGTCGGTCGACACGTGGCCGCCCGCGATGGCCTCGGGTGTTTCGAGCTTGCGCGGCCACTTCTCCAGCACGGCAAGGAAGCGCTCGACGCCCCTGGCGGCGAGGATAGCGTGAGGGTGGTCCACGTCGACCCGGCGCATGCCTTCCACCGCATGGTCGATTCCCTTGATGGCCGAACTCAGCAGCAGCGTACGTGGCGTGTCGACAATCATCCTGGGGTCGATCACCACCAGCCTGGGCGTCGTTTCGCGCACGGCATAACTGCGCTTGAACTTCTGGGGACCGTCCGTTTCCGTCACACCGAAGTAGTGAGAGAACTCCGAACCCGACAGGGTCGTCGGAATCGCCGCAATGGGCAGGTAGCGGCCTGTCTGCTGGAGATGCCGGTAGGAGACTGCCTTCGCGGCATCGAGTACAGAGCCGCCGCCGAGGGCGATGATCGATTCCGCATTGGCCTCGATGCATGCACGCAGTCCGTCGCGTACGGCGAAGTCGGGCACATGCGGCGGCAGGCCGGTGAAGGTGCCCACGCCGTCGCCGATGGCAGGCTGCAGGTGCTTGCGGTTCAAGGCCTCAAGGAATTCCACGGTGAACGTCATCGGACGGCGGATGCCGTAGTTCTCCATGGAGGGGGCGACGGTTTTCAGCACGTCGTGTCCCCAGACAATCTCTTCCTGCGGCAAGCATTTCAACTGGTTCATTCCACTTCTCCACCATGTTTTCGTATGCGATCGGGGGCTCCGATCCCGAGTAGGAAGATAGGCGAATCGGGTTCGCGCGTGCGCGCTGGATTTGAGAACAGAGCGTCCAGGATTTTGAACGCCGCACATGTGCGAATGGGGGCCTGTCGTTCGTTGTTTCCGGACGAAGCTTTCAAGTTTTGCCGTCTTCACAAGGCAGGGGACGTGTCTATGATCCTTTCCACCGTAGCTACCCCCACCACGAGAACGGAGACATGAAGATGGAGGCAATCCAGATTACAGAAGAGCTGATTCGCGGACGCCACAGCAAGCGCGGCTTCCTTGACCAGCCTGTGCCGATCGAGACTGTCAGGGACATCCTGTCGGTCGCGAAATACGCGCCGAGTTCGAGCAACACGCAGCCCTGGCGCTGCTATGTACTGACCGGAAAGGCTCGCGAGAAGATTGCGGGAGCCGCGGTCGAGGCGTATCGCGCCGATCCTGAGGGACTGGCTCCCGACTACCCGTTCTTTCCAAAGGAATTGCCGGCGCCATTCTCGTCGCGCTTCAATACGTTTCGCGGGATGCTTGGCGATGCGCAGGGCGTGCACAGGAGCGATATCGTCGGGCGCCGGCGCGACGTCGAACGGCAGTTCCGGTTCTTCGATGCGCCAGTGGGACTGATCTTCACCATGGACCGGCGCCTGGAATGGGCCAGCTTCATCTGCTACGGCTGCTTTCTCCAGAACATCATGCTGGCCGCGCGTGCCCGGGGGCTGGACACGTGCCCGCAGCAGATATGGTCGCTGCAATCGGCGGTCCTTCGTGAAGACCTGGCCATTCCCGACGGGGAGATGATCGTGGCCGGAATGTCACTCGGCTATGCGGACAACAGTATTCCGGAAAACAACATGGAGCTTGGCAAGCTGGAACTGGACGAGTTCGTTTCGTTCGTCGACCACTGACACGCGGAACCGTTCAGGTCGCTCCTTGACCTGGAAAAGCGCGAACAAGCGATAGCCGTCGTTAGCGGTTTCGGCAAGTTGTGAGGATGTCGAATACTGGGCGTAGGCGCGCTCAACCGGCTGATGCGAATGCCCAGAGCCCTCAGCCGAAAAAGACAATAAAGAGACGGAGGAGACGTGATTAAAGTGCCCGCAAGATTTTTGGCGGTGATTGCGCTCGCATGCTCGCCGGCCTCGAACGTCGAGGCAACCGAGAATGGACAGACCAGTTACCCTATGGGCGTCAATACCGTATTGAATGGAATATTGCCGCCGCCTGGTGAAACCCAATTTTACAATTACACGCTCTACTACGATGCCAGAAAGTTCGCCGGCCCGAATGGAAAAAGCCTTCTGCCCGGGTTCCAGTTGAACGCGTTCGTTGACGCACCGCGTGTCATTCACACATGGGGCACCACCCTCGGGCCCTTTACTGTGTCCAGTGGTGTAATCGTCCCGATCGTTCATCTCCGAGTGGACACCCCAGGCGGCAGCGGCGAGCGCAATGGAATTGGAGACATCATCCTGGAGCCGTGGCTGATTGGTTATTCAAGTCCATCGCGAACATTCTTCGCCTTCCTCGCCACAGATATTGCAGTGCCGAGCGGGTCCTACTCCGCCAACCGGGTGGCGAACACTGGCCGGAATACATATGCCCTGATGCCGCACCTCAGTACGACCTGGTTCCCCACACCCGCAGTTGAAGTCTCGACCACCACGCTCGTAGAGATCAGTTCACCGAATTCAGCGACTCGATATCATTCTGGCGCGGTTGCAGCACTTGAGTATCTTGTTGGCTATTCGCTTAACAGTAAGTTCCAGCTCGGGCTTCAGGGATATCTGCTGAAGCAGTTCACCGATGACAAAGTCAACGGCACGCCCATACCAGGGGATGGGTTTCGCGGAAGAGCTGTCGCGGTCGGGCCGCAACTACGATACATGTGGTCGCCGGCGGCTGGCATTGTGTTCAAGTATCAGCGCGAGTTCGCCGTGCAGAATCGGCCGCAAGGCGACAAGTTCTGGGTTGAACTTTGCTTCCCTCTTTGATCAGAATGAGGCGACGTTCGAAGCGAATATGCGGCTTGCCGAACCCGGCAAGCCGCGCATGCGTGCGCTCGTGGTCTAAGGCGACGTGGTGTCGTTTGGTGCCAGGTTTGCCGCGATCGGTGGGGTTCGGGCGCATTGACGGTCGTGGCGCGAGCGGGCTCCGGCCACGGGAACGGCCGTCATTGGGGGCGTCTGACCGTGGCACTGCGCGCACCCCTTGCAGTACCATGCGATGGAAGCAGACACCATTGGCCCCAAACCCAACCGCTACCAAGGCAGCCAGATGCTGGACCTGAAAGACGTTTTTCACTTCGTGCAAGTGGTCGACCGCGGTGGCTTTACGTCTGCCGGCAACAGCCTGGGGCTGCCCAAGTCCACGTTAAGTCACAGGGTCAAGGAGCTGGAGGCTTCGCTGGGCGTTCGCCTGATCAACCGGACCTCGCGCCAGTTCGCCTTGACCGACGTAGGCTCTGAGTTCTACCAGTACGCTGTCGCCTTACTGCAGAGCGCCGACGTCGCGGAACAGGCGATGCGCCAGAGGCTCGCGGAACCCAGCGGGATCATCCGCGTGACGGTAGCGGTCGAGCTTGCGCAGTTTGCACTGCGACAGGTCCTGCCGACGTTCCTGAGCAGCAATCCCAAGGTCAGCATCGTGGAAATCGCCACGGACAGGCTCGTCGACGTTGTCGGCGAGGGCTTCGACCTGGCGCTGCGCGGACATACCTCGGCACTGCAGGATTCCAACCTGGTCCAACGGCCCATTGTCAGGGCTCCATGGTATCTGTTTGCGGGTGCGGACTACCTCGAACGGATGCCACTCCTGGAGGCACCGGAGCAACTTGTATCCCATGCCATCGTCTCGATGGTGCGCAGAGGGCCGCTGCAGTGGCAACTGCGAGGCCCCGACGACAGACTCGTCACTATCCCGATCGAGCCACGATTCCAGAGCAACAGCATGATGTCCCTGAAGGAGGCAGCCTGTGCCAACGTTGGCGTGGCAGCCCTGCCCGGGTATATCTGCCGGTCCGAGCTGCAGGCCGGCGTGCTGCGGCAAGTCCTGCCGGGCTGGATCGCCGCGGATGCGCGCATCTCCGCGCTCATGCCCTATCGGACCGGACTGCTTCCCGCGGTGCGGTCGCTGGTCGATTTCCTCGCCGTGGAGCTGCCCAAGGTCACCGCGTTCGACGGCCGCTGACCCGGCCCTACCTCCTCTACCTCCAATGCCACGCGGGCCGAGCCCCGTGTGTCCCGCCGGGCGTTCCATATTCATGGACGCTGCGTTCGGCGCCAGCCAGCTTTCAAGATCGAGCCGATCAACTATCGTTTCCAACCAGGGATAAGCCAACCACAACGTCACCCTGGAGTGGAATACATGAATCAGTTGAACTGCCAGCCACAAGACGCGATCTTCTCCGGCCACGACATACTTCCGACGGCTGTCGCGTCGCTCGACCAGCAAGGCATCCGACGCCCATCCCGAACGACGGCCCCGCATTCCATGGGCTTACGCAACGCGCTGGATGCCCTAGCCACGCGGCAAATCACCGCCACGGCATTGACGGAGCAAGCACTCGAACGCGCGGAAGCCAGCAAGCGGCTACTCAATGCGTTCTCGGCGATCGATTGGGACCGTGCCCTGAAGGCGGCCGCGGAAAGCGATCGCCGCTATGGCGAACGCCGGCCGCGGCCACTGGAAGGACTGCCCATTGCGGTCAAGGATCTGATCGACACCAAGGGCATGGAGACCCGCTACGGTTCTGCCGCCTATCTCGGTCATGTGCCAGCCGCCGATGCGGACATCGTGAAAACTCTGGTGGAGCGCGGCGCGATCATCATCGGCAAGACCACGACGCACGAATTCGCGTGGGGCGTGACAACCGCCAGCGCCAGGTTTGGCGATACCCTGAATCCGCTGGACCATACACGCATACCCGGGGGTTCCAGTGGTGGCGCCGCGGCGGCGATTGCGCACGGTGCCATCATGGCGGGCGTGGGCACGGATACCGGCGGCTCGGTCCGGATTCCCGCCGCGCTGTGCGGCGTCGTTGGATACAAGCCCACGCTCGGCACGTTATCCACGCGCGGCGTGTTCCCCCTGGCGCCCACTTGCGACCACGTAGGCCTGCTCGGCGAGCAGGTCGACGACGTGCTGTTGCTCGCCGATGCCATTGACATCAAGGTTCCCGAGAGCGATGCGTGGCTGTCCGCAAGGCTGGGCGTCATTCGTGACATTGCACCGGTTCCACTCAGTTCGGAAATTGCGGTGGCATTTGATGGCGCGATGAAGCGGCTGGCGCAAGTCTTTTCCTGTGTGAACGTCAACACGTCCGGCCTGTTCGATGCGGTATTCGGTGCCTTCGCGAGCATCGTCCTGATCGAGGGCGGCATCGAGCATTTCCGCCGCAACAACTGGGACCGTATCTGGACGCACTACGACCCGGAAACCGTCGACCGGCTGAAACGCGCCGAAACCATGGACCTGCGCGCCTATGCGATGGCCCAGCAGGCCAGGCGAGATTTCACGGCAAGGCTGCACGAGGTGATGTCGACGGTTGACTATCTCGTGCTGCCGACATGCCCGTGCACCGCACCGCATCTCGATGCCGGCACCGTCAGCATTGGCGCCTGGACCGGCACTGTCCGCGAGGCGCTTATGACCTATACGGCACCGTTCAATGTCGCGGGATTTCCTGCCATTTCGATTCCCCTGGCGACCAGCGAACACAGCCTTCCCGCTGCCTTGCAGATCGTCGCGAAGCCCGGCGACGACGGTGCGCTGCTGCAGATCGCTCAGCAGATGGAGCTGATGCTGCGAACGGGCACCGCCCACAACAGTTGCTAGACGTCAACCCCACAAGGAGGAGACAACGATGAACGATAGTGCCAAACCTGAGTGCCAGGAACCAGCAATGAGCCATGACAACTTGATGGATATGGCGGCCGGTGCCCGTGCCGCCATCGCGGACCCCGCGCGAATCTCTCTCGTGGGTAGTGACGCCAACCCGCGCTTCGAACTGTTCCACGCGGCCAGTTCGCTCTGCTCGCAGAAAGTGCGCACGGTATTGTTCGAGAAGCACTTGCCGTACCGTTCGAACAACATGATGATCCTCGGTTCTATGGGTCCGGATGGCGTTGTTCCAGCCGAGCACTACCATCCGCCCTACGTCCGACTGCGGTTGCTTGCAGGCCGGGAAGTGGGGCGGGAACTTGTCAGCGGCTATAGCGGGCGCACTTCGGTGGAGACCGAAGGCTTTGATCCCTGCGCGGTCCCGTTGCTTGTGGACTACAAGGCTGGCCGTGTCATTGCCGATTCCAGACGGATCTGCTGCTATCTTGACGCGGTGTCGCGCGATCCCATTCACCTCGTGCCGGAAGATGCCGATGCGCGTGCCCAAGTGATGCATCAGGTGAGCATCGTCGATCGGATCCCGAACGGCACCTTGCTCTACGGCTTTCATCCCGATGCCGACCTGCGGCCTGAAGCGCTCAAGACGGCCATGGAAACGGTCTACGACTACAAGATCAAGGCGCTCGAAGCCATGATTGACGCCAATGCCGACGATGCGGAACTCGTTGCGGCCTATCGCGCGAAGATCGCGAAGGAGCGGGGCGGCAAGTCGGTCTGCCACGATGCGGCATTTCAACGCGCTGCACGTCGGCACGTCGCGGGCCTCTTGACGGACCTCGACCATGCGCTTGGTTCGTCGTCACCGTACCTCAAGGGGGAATCATTCTCGCTCGCCGATGTGCTGTGGGGTGTCAACCTGGTCCGGATGGCTTATCTGGGGCTTGCGTCAATGTGGGAAAACCTGCCCAACGTCGAGCGATATGTTGATGCGCTGGCCAAGCGTCCGTCCCTGTGCACGGAAGCGGTCCGGGCCACGGTCGATTCCATGCCGCCTTCGCGCTATATGTATGTCCTTGCCGGCTGCGGGGAGGGGGTGCCGGTGTAGTCCTCCAGCCCGACGGCACCGGTCAATGCCGGTGCCTTCAGTGCGCATTAAAATCGTCAACTCACGTTCCTCCTAGACCATGAAATCCTGAGGCAGGTGGTACACAGGGTCGACGTTTTGCGAAGCTTCGAGCCGCTCACGCTGCCGCGTCCTCGCGGCGCGCACCGCTATGACGTCTTCAGTCCGAAACTGGGGCGACGTCTGACGCTATACAGGCTCAACGCTTTCGAATCATGGCTGATGCTCGAAGCGGATCCCGCTGAAAAGACATTCTGTGAACGGCCTGGTTTTATGGCAGTCGACGGGCAACGCTGCGTCGTCGATTCCACGGCAAGGTTTAATGACCATAAATGCCCGGTAGTACTATCGGAGGCAACACCGGCGACGGATCGCCCGCGGAGTCGTTCACCCTGGGGCCGTACATGCCCTGGATTCTTCGATCGTCAGCTTCGTTACATATTCTCCAGGCAACCCAGCACGCCTCAACAATTGCACGTTCCATTGCAACACCATGGAGGTCACGGGAGTCGCCGGCGCGGCTGCAATCTTGTACGGTTGCGCGACTGCCACCGCGCCAACCATCATTGGGGAGTTTGTTTGCGGGCTCGGTGCGGTGGGTGCAATTTTGTGGAATTTCAGCTGCATTGACGACTGCGAAAATTCATATGGACCACAACCTGATCCGCCTCTCGTGGGAATGGCTGATGGAGACGACGGCGAGGGTGAGGGCGACGACGAGGGCGGAGGTGGCGAGGACGGATGCCGGAACGCTGGCGAGTCTCCTCTTCCGGTCATGCAAACCTAGGACGACCCGTGGGATCTTGCCTGATTGACCCTCGTAATGGCGAGTCGCGGCGCAAAAACCAGTTCGATAGATCTCGACGGTGCGCGGAATACCCTGTGCGAAGTGAGCAGGTCCGGGTGGATGTCTAAAGGGCGTCACTTGCATTGACCACAATTGCATCGCAACTCGGATCCCACGACGGCACAGCACGCCAGCGAGCAGCGATTTCTCAATGCACAGCTTGACGCCGTACGCGCGGGGAGCCGGCGCATGAGCGATACGGCTGCACTGTTTCAGGCGATGGGCGAATTCCGGCCGATCCGCTACACGTGGCCTCGGGAGAATGACTTGATTTCTGTGAGGTCGGGGAGAGCGTCACGCCTGAACCACGCGCTCTCCATTGGGCGACACTTCCGGTGCCAGGTCAGTCCGACCAGTTCGTTATGCAGGAAAGAGGGTGCGCCGTCGACTGAAGCAATTGAGCCGGCGCTACCGCCTGCGCCGCATGGCGCCGAAATTTTCTCGCTGCGGAGCGGGTCTGAAAGGAATGCTTCGCGTCGGCGGTTGAATGGAGTCCAGACCCGGATACAGATTGGTAGGCAAGGCCAGCCGGAAAGCACCGTTGCTCATTGTGCCGGGGCGATGACTCCAGTCCCGTCACCTACGTTATCGTCGCCCGCCTCACTCCCCATCGACTTCCGGCTCAATGAGCGGCAACGCTCGCATTGCAATCTTTTCCGCTTCCGCGCGCTTGAGCCCGAGTGTCTGCAGAAGCGTTGCGGCAGTGCGCTCGGCGAAGTGCTCTCCGCTGAAACCAAGTTCTTCGAGCAGTTGCGCCGCCGGCGCGCCCGGTGAGACGAAATTCAACTCGGCTGCAACTGCCGCGAGCACCGTGCCGCCTACCGAAAGAAAGCCGATGAAGGGGTCGGCAACCATGAAGCGCTTGGCGGCGATGCCATTTCCGATATCCCGCAGCAGCCGCTGACCCAGCCCGCGGCTCAGCATGCCTACTGAAAACCCTTCCCGTATCAGGAAGCGCCCCCATACCGGATCGCGCCGCGCACGCATCAGGGTATGACGCACCGAGACGGCGATCACTTCTGCGGGGTCGGACAGGCCCGCCGCGAGGCGATCGAGCATGTCGGCGAATTCCTCGAACACGTTGTCCACAAGCGTCGTGTAGATGGCTTCCTTCGACTCGAAGTGGTTGTAGAACGAGCCGAAGCCGACGTCGGCGGCCTCGGTAATTTCGTTGATAGCTACGCCTTCCATACCCTTTTCGGCCATCAGCGTCAAAGCAGCGTCGAGCAGGCGGGCGCGCGTCTCGCGCTTGCGACGGGCACCGCGCGGCTCGCGTTCTTCGGGAACGGCAACCGGGGAGACTGACGCCGCACGGGTAGGGCGCTTTGCTGTCGGGCGATTTGAAGTGTTCGGCATGATCGGTCCAGTTTTGGCCATACCGAAGTATAGATGCTATTGTCTACGTTGACAAAGCAATCAATTATGACTTTAATGTCATTAACGGCCGACTAGCGCCGGTCTAGCAAACAACAGACGGAGTGACTGTGGAGACAGCAGCAAACGATGGTTTCGCGCCGGACAGCCGGGATGGCGAGGGTCGTGCGCCAATTGAGGCATTTCCGTCGGCCGTAGATGTTTTATTGGTGGGATGCGGACCGGTGGGTGCCACCATTGCGAATCTGTTGGCACGACACGGCGTGAACGTGATGGTTGTCGACAGGTCGACTGAAGTATTCATGGCGCCCCGTGCGATCGCGCTCGATAACGAAGCGCTGCGCATCCTTCAGCTTGCCGGCGTTGCGGAGAGCGATTTCGAGACGATTGCCATACCGTACGTCCGCATGAGGTCGCCCATGCTGGGCCTGTTCGGCAGGGTGAATTCGCTGGGCAGTCTGGATGGCCATCCCAAGCTCGTCACCTTCTACCAGCCAGACCTGGAGCGGTGCCTGCGCGCCCGGCTCGCGACATACGACTGTGCGCACGTCGCGTTGGGGGTCGAGCTCAGGAGCTTCACAGAGGAGCGGGATCACGTGCTCGCATCGTTAGATCTTGGCCAGGGGCGCACTCATGTGGTCCGGGCCCGCTATCTGGTTGGCGCGGACGGGGCGAGTTCATTGGTACGCCAGCTCATTGGGCAGGAATTCAAGGGCAAGACGTTCGCCGAGGACTGGCTGATCGTCGATGCCCGCAATGTACCGCGTCCGATCGATCACATCGAGTTCATCTGCGATCACCGTCGGCCGATCCCGCATATGGTCGCGCCTGGCGGTCGCGAACGCTGGGAATTCATGCTCCGGCCTGGCGAGCGTCGCGAGGACATGGAATCCGAGGCGCGTGTCCGGGCGTTGCTTTCCCCCTGGGGCAATGTCGATGACATGATCATCGAACGCAAGGCCGTGTATCGCTTCCATGCGCGCGCTGTCGATGCATTCAGCAAGGGCCGGGTGTTCCTCGCGGGCGACGCGGCCCACATCACGCCCCCGTTCGTCGGGCAGGGGTTGGTCGCAGGTCTTCGGGACGCCGCCAACCTGTGCTGGAAGCTCGCATGGGTGGTGCAAGGACGTGCCGATGCAGGGATTCTCGATACCTATGACGAGGAGCGGCGCCCCCACGCAAAGGCGATGATCGACCTCGCGAAGTTTATGGGCAAGCTCGTCATGCCCCGGAGTGGGATCGTCGCCTTATTCACTCACGGGTTGATGCGTCTGTCGCGACTGGTACCGCGCCTGCGCGCCCAATTCGAGGAGCTGCAGATCAAGCCGAAGAATGCATTCCGCCGGGGGCTATTCGTCAAGGGTGGCTCGTCGACCAAGCTTGTTCGTGGCGCTGTTATCGCGCAGGGCTGGGTGCGAGGCTCGGACGGCGCCACGCGTCTGAGCGACGATGTGTTCGGCCAGGGGTTCACGCTGATCGGGTTTGGAGTAGATGCGGCGGCTGCGCTCGAGCACGCAACGGCCGCAGCGTTTGGGCGTGCCGGAGGGCGCGTTGTCCAGATTGCCCACCGGGGGCAACGGCTGCATCTTGCCCCGCGCGACAGCTGGGAAGACCTCGAAGGCGTATTTCTTCCCGGGCTGGTGCCCCTCGGGTGGGCTGCGGTAGTCCGGCCCGACAGGACGATCGTCCACGACGGCCCGGCCACCGATGCAAACCGTATTGTGCGCGAGAGCCTTGCCTTGCTCGGTAATCCCTTGAGCATGCCGACACCGGAAGTCGAAACCTCCATTCGAACCGCCTGATTTCTTATCCGTTATGAAACTGACCACTGCACAGCCGGCCCGTCATCCCAACCCCACGTCGAAAGCATCGGCACTGACCTATCTGATATTCGATCGGCCAGACCTCGAGAAAGCCGAAGCTTTTCTCAATGATTTCGGGCTTCGAACCGTGTCGCGCACTGAAGAACTTGTTCTATTGCGAGGAACGGGTGCTTCGCATTTCTGCTATGTGGTCCAAAAGGCACCGAAATCCCGGTTCGTTGGTTTTGGGCTAAAGGTCGATAACAGGGCCGATCTCGATGCACTTGCCAAGCTGCCTGGTGCCTCCGAGGCCGAACGGTCGTCCTTGCCCGGCGGCGGCTATATCGTACGACTGACTGATCCTTCCGGCTTTCGCGTCGATGCAATATGGGGCCAGGCGCCAGCTTCGACGCTGTCCCACCGGCCGCCATTGTCGTTCAACTCCGTGGATGCGGCCGTCCGGATTAACGGAACACAGCGACCGCCTGAGTGCTCGCCAGAAGTTATCCGGCTCGGGCATGTCGTGCTCGAACTCGCTGACTTTCAGGAAACCTGCGCATGGTATGCGCAGCATTTCGGCTTTATCCCAAGCGATGTGCAGGTGCTTCCCGATGGCTCGCCCGTCGTCGCGTTCATGCGACTCGATCTTGGTGACAAGCCGGCCGATCACCATACGCTCGCGCTTGCACAAGGCTTCCTGCCCACCTACAGCCATAGTGCCTACGAAGTCGTTGACGCCGACGCGGTCGGCATGGGCCAGCGCGTCCTGCGCGAGAAGGGCTGGACGCACGCGTGGGGGATCGGCCGGCATATTCTGGGCAGCCAGATCTTCGACTACTGGCAGGACTCTTGGGGCGACAAGCACGAGCACTATTGCGACGGCGATCTCTTTACTGCCGATGCGCCGACCGGTGTCCATGCCGTGAGCCGTGAGGCGATGGCGCAATGGGGCCCGACAATGCCGCGCAGTTTCACAAAACCAAAATTCACGCCTGCGAGCGTCGTGGCGCTCTTCAGGAACCTGCGCCGCAGCCCTGATCTGACGCTGAGCAAGCTGCGTTCGCTGGCAAAGCTTTTCGCCTGAACCAATCCCTTCCATAGAATCCGGAGATCTAAAAATGGCACTTCACGTTCTGCATTATTTGCATCAAGGCCGCGCCCAGTGGGGCGTGGTAGCTAATGGTGCTATCACGCCGATTCCCGGCGAATTCAGGTCGACCGCCGAGTTTATCGAGGCTAACCCGGTCGAGCGGCTGTTCCTGCTGAGTGGCCCGACGATTCCCGAATCGCAAGTGCAATGGTTGTCGCCCGTAACCGCCACCCAGCAGTTCATCTGCCAGGGCGCGAATTATCGCCAGCATATGATCGAGTCCGGCATGGACCCGGATGTGAAGAAGTTCAACATGATCTTCACGAAGGCGACGAGCTGCATCGTTCCGGCCGACGCGGCCGTCGTGAAGCCAAATGAAGTCCGGTTCCTCGACTATGAGATCGAACTCGGTCTCGTCCTCAAACGCGACGTGACCTCCCGCGAGACCGTCACCGACGACAACCTGCATGACTACATCGCCGGCGCCGTGATCGTGAACGACTACTCCGCGCGCGACATCCAGATTCCGCAGATGCAGTTCTACAAGGGCAAGAGCTATCGCACGTTTGGCCCTGTCGGCCCTTACCTTTGCCTGCTGGAGAAACAGGATATTCCGAAGCTGAAGGAGCTCGTGCTGACGCTGACGGTAAACGGAACGGTCCGCCAGAATGACTCCACTGCGGGTCTCGTCTACGGCCCGGCAGAGACCTTGACGGAGCTTTCCGGCATACATGACCTGCGCGCTGGCGACCTGCTCGCGACCGGGACGCCGTCCGGCTGTGCGCTGAGCGTTCCGTCACCCGAGAAGCAGCGCGCCGCGGCGCAACTGCCTGAAGCGGAAAAATGGCGTCTCTTCCTGAAGATGCAGGAGGAGAGGCCACAGTACCTGCGGGTTGGTGACGTCGTGGAGGCGTATATCGCCAGCTCTGACCGCTCGATCAATCTGGGCGTACAGCGTAACGTCGTCGTGGAAGAGGCAGCATGACAGGCGTCGCAAACGTACACGATGTCCTTGCCATTGAAACGAAGGGGCAGCCAGCGGATCTCCCGTCGGGCACCTACGAGATGATCTGTCGGGGCGCGGCCCTCAATCCGTCTGCGCCCGCACTTTCGTTCTTTGCAACGGCCGACGACTACAGGAATGCCGAGTGCTGGACGTATAGTGAACTGGTGCACGATGTCACGCGAACCGCCAACATGCTTGCACGCCTGGGAGTACAGCGCGACTCAGTTGTCGCATACGTCCTGCCCAACCTTCCTGAAACGCATTTTGTGATCTGGGGCGGGGAAGCTGCCGGAATCGTCTGCGCGATCAATCCGCTGCTTGAGAGCGAAGCCATCGGTGAATTGCTCAACGCTTCATGCGCAAGCGTGCTCATAACCCTGGCGCCGTTCCCCGGAACTGACCTTTGGCAGAAGGTGCAAGCGGTACTGCACAAAGCCCCTTGCCTGCAGGAACTGGTGCTCGTGAATCTGGCCGACCGCATGCCGGGCGAAAAGCGATTCGCGGCCCGGATGCTGCAACATGGCGAGTGTTCAAGACTGCATGGTCCTGGCGGCGTTCACAGTGCCGTGCCTTCGCATGTTGGGATACACGATTTCAGCACCGCAATCGCGAGGGAGGACGGGGAGACGCTCAGCAGCACGCGTCGAGTGAGCATCGACGATGTATCGTCCTTCTTCTGCACAGGCGGCACCACGGGGCTGCCGAAGATTGCGATTCGCCGGCACGGCAACGAGGTGGCCAATGCGTGGAACGCGGGTCAGTTCTTCGGCGAAAGCATCGGTCCGGGAAAAACGATTTTCTGCGGATTGCCGCTTTTCCACGTCAATGCCGTGATGGTGACGGGTCTGCTGGCGTTCTCGCGTGGTGCCCACGTCGTGCTCGGCACACCGCAAGGTTATCGGGGCGAAGGCGTCGTCAAGCGCTTCTGGGAAATTGTCGAGCATTACCGCATCAACTTCTTCAGCGGTGTCCCGACACTGTACGGATCACTGCTGGACGTTCCGGTTGGCGAACGGGATATCAGCTCGCTCGAGTATGGACTGTGCGGCGCCGCCCCCATGCCGGTCGAATTGCTTCGCACTTTCCAGGATCGCACAGGAATCAGAATCCTTGAGGGCTACGGCCTCACGGAAGGCACCTGCGTTAGCAGCGTGAACCCACCGCTTGGCGAGCGCAGGGTCGGTTCGATCGGTCTTCGTCTGCCCGGTCAGGCCATGAAAGCCGTGGTGGTCGACGAAACCGGCCGGTATGTACGGGATTGCGTTGCGGATGAGGTCGGCCAGCTGGTTATTTCTGGTCCAAACGTGTTCGCTGGCTATACCCGGCCGGAGCAGAACAGTGGCATCTGGATGGAGGGTGGTGACGGCGGCCGCTGGCTCATTACCGGCGATCTGGGACGCTGCGACCCCGACGGCTACTTCTGGCTCACCGGCCGGAAGAAGGAGCTGATTATCCGGGGCGGACACAACATCGACCCCGCGGCAATCGAAGAACCATTGCATCGCCATCCCGCAGTCCAGATCGCCGCAGCCGTAGGCCGTCCCGACATGCACGCGGGCGAGTTGCCGGTTGCCTATGTCCAGCTGAAGCCGGGCACAACGACAACCGAAGCGGAATTGGCCGAGTTTCTGCGTCACGAGATCAACGAACGCGCCGCGTTGCCAAAGGGGATACGAATCGTGGATGCGATGCCGCTGACGGGCGTCGGCAAGATCTTCAAGCCGGCGCTGAAACGGCGCGAAACGGCAGACGCCCTGGAGTCAGCCCTCGTAGAGGCTGGCGTTGAGGATGCAACCGTTAGCCTCATTGACGACACCTCGCGCGGAATTTCACTTCACGTCGAACTTGGCGACCCCGCGTTCGAAGCATTGGCGACTTCCGCGCTCGGACGCTTTCCGTTCGCATTTTCGATCTCGGCCGCCGGGAGACCGCCGAAGGCGGAGCAGGCGACGGGGACGGACCCGGCAGCGACAGATGCGCAGGGCAGCCCAACGTGAGACGAGCCACGACATCAAAGGGACGCGTTTGGTCATGCGCCCGGATTAAAGGTTAATCGGGCGTACGCGCCGCGATGACACGATTCAAATGCTTGCCGGTGCCTATAAATCAGGAACCCTAATTGTGTGGAAGGAAAGTATGGGCGTTACATCAAAAAGGTCTTTGCGTTCGCAGGTTGAAAAATGGCTCGGGCTGACTTCTTCGACACCGGTTCGGGTTACCCGATTCAGCCGTGCACGTTCGAATCAGAGACCGTGCGTGCGCATCGAGCTACTGCTGCCGGCAGGCCCGCTTGGATTCTTCTTCAGGCACCGCGACGGCACGTGGTGCGTGTTCCCGCCTGAGACGGAACGCGTGGCCATGCACGCTTACCAGGGTGCAGGGCAATCGGAGTGTGTGGCATGTCTAGCTGTACCAAAGGAATAAAGCAATCAACTAAGCAGAGTCAGCCGCAACACCAATGATTCATAAAAACTTCCAGACATAGCGACAGGAGAGAGACATGAGGAATTACAAACGCGCAATCAGTTCGATCGGTATGGCGGCTTGCATCTGCTCGGCCGCGGTTATCGACAATGCCCATGCGCAGTCTGCCGGAAGCATAACGCTGTCGACAGGATGGCTTCACATTGCGCCACAGGGCGACGCAACGCCACTGACCGTGGAAAGCATTGGCGGCGTAGCGGTGAATCAGCAGCTATCTGGTAGCGGAGCGCATGCCAGCTCGACGGACACGGTGGGAATTACCACCGAGTACTACGTCACGGACAACATTGGTGTCGCCATGCTTTTCGGATTACCGACGAAAGTGAATCTGGTTGGCGACGGGACGCTACAGAAGTATGGCAACCTCGGCACGACAAAGCCGATGCCGCCCGCCATCGAAGTTCGATACCACCTGTTTTCAGCCGAATCGAAATTCCGTCCGTTCATAGGGCTCGGCGTGAACTACACGTGGTTCACCCAGGTTCGCACAACCAATAGCCAGTTTGTCACTGATAGCCTTGGCCCAGGCGGCTCGACACATGCGACACTCAGTTCATCGTGGAACCCTGTATTCGAGGTCGGGGCAAATTACGCGATTACAAAACACTGGTCGGTCGGAACCTCTCTCGGCTACGTTCCGGTGAAAACCCACCTTACGTTATACGGGCAGACCGCGACGGGAACGCAGATCGTTTCCAGATCGACGCTCCGGCTCAATCCACTTAACGTCTTCCTGAACGTCGCCTATACGTTCTAGCGTGCACAGGTCGTCGATGCGCCAATCGCTGGTTTGAACATCATTGAAGGGTCGGGTGCTGCCATTTGAGGTACGGGAGCATCGGCCGAACGGTGATTGAGAGCACTCGGACAATAGGTGCCGTTCGCGCAACACAGAAGGCCGTCATTCCAACGACCGCGTAGCCATTGATTGGGCGCTTGGCTCTGCCGTGGCTTTCTGCTATACAACTAGACGTCGTCACGCAGGAGGTGCCAATGCCGCTCATTGTCCGATCTGCAAACGCTGTCTCACCGAGGCCGCAAGATCTCGAGGTCAATATTTTGTGAGCGCGAGAATGGGCGCCTCCACGCGAAGCCATTCCTGGCGACGTGGCCACCCCTTTACAGGTCGACGGTACAGCGCAAATGGGCCACTTTCCAAGGAACGAGGCTCGTCCTGAGTTCAGGGAATACGGCTTGCTCGCATCAAATCATCCAATGATACCGGAGACCGACATGGACACGGCTCATATGGATATGCCTGGCATGACTCCCGATGACAGCACGATGCCTAAGAAAAACCGAGCAACAAATGCCTTAAAGTTTGCCAGCGCCAGGCCGCCGAAGCTCTGCGCGCTCGGCGACATCCTTGCCCGCACTCGCCACGTCAAGTACAGAGGGCCGCTGTCCGTGGTTTGCTATGCACTGTCCGCGTCACAATCCTGGGCCATCTTTGTCGTCGGCCCCGGCCACACATGTCTGGTTGCGTCCTCGCCGCTTTGCCGTATATAGCGCTCTATCCGCGGTTGCAACCAGGTTAAGGCTGTCTCCGCCACTGTCCACTTGTTGCGCCGCCACTCCGCAACTGACAGTGACAATACCGGCGGCGGAAGCGACATGTGGAATCTGGAGACTTTCAACGGCCTGCCGGATGCGCTCGGAAACTACGCGCGCTCCGTCCGGGTCGGTTTCCTTCAGAATCAATGCAAACTCATCCCCACCGTAGCGCGCGACGGTGTCTCCAGGACGTTTCGCCGAGGATGCAATAGCTTGCGCTATTGCGCGCACACATTCATCGCCAGCCTGATGACCGTATCGGTCGTTGTAGCTCTTGTATCCGTCGATATCGACCATGACAATCGCGACAAAACTGCGGCCTTCTTTCCAGAACTCCGGCTGCGATTGAAGTGCCAGTTCGCGGTCGAAGTACCGACGGTTAAAAACGCCGGTCAGTCCGTCCCGGAAGGCAAACGCATGCAATTGACTTCGCTCATCTGCGAGGCGTTGCTCTGCCGCCCGGCGCTCCGTAATGTCGTGCGCTGTCGCCGTGAGCTCCTGAGGGCTTGCCGCGAAACCCTTCGATGACATGGCGAAGGTGCATTCCATCCACAGGACCTGGCCATCTATGCGCTGGAAGCGAATCACCTGGGAAGCCCCGGCCGCACCCATCGCCATGCTCCTAATTGTCGCAGCGAGGGCATCGCGGTCGTCGGACAGAACCAGGTCCGGGAGGTGCAAACCAACAAGGTTTTCAGGGGCGATTCCTATCACCGCCGTAGCGCGTGGTGAAACGTACGTGAGCCTGCCATCGGGTGCCATGCTCATGACGATATCGGTCGCGTTCTCTGCCAGTATCCGATATCGCTGCTCGAGGTCACGGAACATTGCAAGGAGGCGGCTACGCCCCGTCTGCGTGGCGCTGATAGGTAAAGCAATGCCCATTGCCGCGACGAGAAAAAGTTGGACCGCAAAGACGCGGCTGTGCATGTCCCCATAGGGAAACGTCCACAGCGGTCCCGACCCGCTAACGGTGAACGACATCGCAATCGCGAGGCACAGGAGCAACCCGACCATCAAGCCTGCCATGTCTGCCTGAAACGCCAGTAACACGATGGGCAGGAGCGCCCAGTACAAATGCGGAAAGTGATTTTGCCCGAATACGCCGGTCGTGATGACGCAAACCAGGAGCAGGAGGCACCCCGTCCTTCGCCGACGCTCGACACGCAGCAGTTGGGTCACCTCCCCGGTCCAGAAGACGATGGCGGCGGGCGTCAATATGGCGAGGCTCAAGGCATCCGAGATGAACCAGTTGCAAAAGTTTTGCAGCAGATGGCCGACCAGCTGTTCGTGCAGCATGGACGTCACAAGCAGCCCGGACACAGCCGGCGCGAGCAACACCGCACCGGCCATGAATTTCACGAGAGGCTTTGGACGAAACAGTTCGGCGACCGTTGAGATTGGCGGGGCGAATGCCAACGCCACCAGCACCTCGAGGAGGTTGGCGCACAAATATGAGACGGACACGAATAGACGTTCACCAACCAGAAGGCCGGCGCTTAAATAGCCCAGTAAGGCCCCGGCAAATGCCCAGCATCGCTGTCTGTGCGGTGCCACTAAAATTTGCGCAAGGAGGGCGGCATTGGTCAACCAGATTGGACCGATTTCTCCGGCTGTTGCCTTGAGCGCCCTGCTGACAAGGCTCGTCGCCGTCGTCACCGCCAATGCGAGCACCATGGCCCGGACAGCGTTGTCCCAGCCTGGTGACAGCATTGTTTCGACGAGTGTGCTCGATCGGGTAGGCGGCTTCTCGGATGGCTGTCCCAATTGTCTTCTCTCAGGTTCTTGTTATTGCGAACTCGGGCGGACGCCTCCTTGAATCGCGCCGGTCTTTCAGGCTATTGTGAACGAAGCACCGCCATGCAACTACAAGCCGACCTCAAGTTGTCCGCGGCCACCACTAATTCGAAGTTTCCATCAATTCAGTGCTTTCCATTGATTCCGTATCGGCGCAAACCTGTTCGGGAAACTTCCACGTTTACCCGCAGTCACTGCTTTCGGTTCAACACAGGAATTGCGCGTCGACAGCGTATGCTCACGCGTAACCTCACACCCAACGGCTTACCCGGATACTGAGCGGAGTACCCCAAGCATGCTCACCAGCGTAGGCAGTTGCTGCAGATGTGCAAGACATTCGCCAGGCTGACTCGGACAGAACCTTCACAACCTGCGAATCGGCGTTTCCAGCGCCTTGCCGCGACGACCCTTGTGGCGATTACCGGTCATGCCGATGATGCAGGCAGGCAGCCCTCGAAAAGTGCTTCGATGTCCATGTGCCCAAGCCCGCCAATGCAAGCAAGCTTGAGCGGTTTCGGATTCGGCTTGGAGCGAATGACCAGGGTCTGCAGACATCCGCACGACCTGCCACGAAAAAATAAGTGTTCTTCGGCGCTGGAAACTGCGCGACTCTCATGCCTTCGGCGCCGTGGTCGTATCGATGCGATGGAGGCATGCGCAGCTTGCCCGCTTCCCTCCAGACTGAAGCAGGGTCCAGGGCAGGCAGCGTCGACATCCCGCCGCCGTGGACCGGCGACCATCCCCGTCCTCGAACGATGCGCAATGCGCTCGCTGGCCGTCACCGTGAGAGCGGCTAGTATCATTCATAGGGGCGCAATGAATGGAGATTCTGCAATGGATGACCGACTTGATAGACGAGAACTGCTGCTTCACCTCGGGGACATGCTCGAAGCTTTGAGCTGTTTGACCAGGGCAGGTCGGCCGGATGCGCTGGTGGCTCAACTTGCGAAGGAGCAAGATTCGTTGCAGGACTTCGGGTTCCTCCGGGCGCTTGCCCCGAAGATGACGGTAGCCGAGTTCAGCGCACGCGTTGCCAGCGCATTCTTCCTGTGGCCAAAAGAGCTGCTTGACTCTGAGCTCAACAGGAATCTGCTGGCTTCAACCGTTCAGCACGACCTCTTTGACGGCAACCGCGACGGCTGGAAGGCGTATGTCGCCCACATGCAGAAGAAGGTGAAGTGGTATGGAGCTGGGCTTCCCGAAATAAAAGCGGACGCCCCGTCCGGACTGACGCTCGATGCCGCTGAGGATGCGAGTCCGGTCGAAGCGTCTGTCGGGGCAGCGCCAGCAACTGAGTGGGATGCGCCCGACGAGAAGAAGGGTTGGCCTTGGCCCCAGCCAGGCTCGACGTCCTGATGCACTGCTGCTCGAACCAGGAAAGAACCAGAGACAAACGGAAGCTTTAGTCCGGGGCACTCAGGTTTGTGTTTCCTTTGTTCGCTGCTCAATTCACCGTCCCCGTGAAGGTACAGACGAAGGGCGGCAGCGAGCGCCTACCGGTGCAGAGAACGGCAAGGACTCGATTGGCAGAAAGAGGCGAACGACAGTTCAGGTGGGAACGAGACCACCCTCCGGGTAAGCTCCGCCAGCGGGCTTTTCGTAACGGGCAAGTGGCGCCTGGAACACTGCTTCCTCCTCAGGCATCGTGGCTGGGGTCAGTCCGGCATCCGCCCGTACCCGCTCCATTTCCTCTGTTCCAGCGCTGAAGTATGCTCATAAGTGCGCGCCGCATCACATCGTGGCGTCGCGACGAGACAGGAGCATGTCATGAAGCCCTTCCCGGCAACGGCGCGCGGCGGTAGCGCCCTTGCACTGCTTGCGCTGTCCGGCTGCTACTACGTCGGCCCCGGCTATTATCCATACGGATACTATCCCGCCGTTCCTGGTGTCGCTACCCAGCACGAAGTCCCTGCTCAAAGCTACGGCTTGTCGAACGGCGCGGACGCCCAGAACATCCCGCCCGCATCGCCGCGTGAACCCGCGTATGTCTTCCCGGCGCCCATGTACGTCGTGCCCGCCTACTACCCTGCGTACTATCCTCCTTACCCGTGGTATGGCTGGCCCGGCTGGTGGGGGCCGTCGGTGTCGTTCAACTTCGGCTACTGGGGTGGTGGACGTGGCCACTGGGGCGGGCATGGCCATTGAACCGCCCAGGTTCCGCAATCGCGCTGCGTAACCGCGAGAGCTGCAGTCAAGCAGGCAGAAGAAAAGTGTGAGCCGAAGCGCGTTGTTTTTCGCCGCATTTGGTGACCGTTTATAGGCTTCGCCACGATACACACCGCAAACCAGACGGAGCGAGCGCCATCGGTATTGCTCGCCCTTTGGGCTACGAAAGTTCTGTGAGCAACTACACGGCGGAGCCGGTGCGCGCACTCTCACCCGCCGGGCACTTCAGGCGGCGTTCAGTCCAGCGCTTCCTTCCCGACGGCTGAACCATTTCGTTGACGAAGCGTCCCGCGCGCGCCAGCCAAACGCGGCCGGATGGATCCGCGCCTGGCGCAAGCGCAGTCAGCCAGACGTTGGGGCCGGCCGACGGGCTGGTCGTTTCCGGTATCGCGATGGCGGGCGTGGGCGCTTCTGCGCTCTCCGCCGGGGCCGGCTCGTCCGGGGGGGGCAAACCTGAAGCGCAGGCGGGGAATTCCGCTTCAGATTACGCGCCTGACGCCATAAAACCGTTTTCCGGCCGGGAATGGCACCGGTCGCCGCGATAACTGCGCTTATCGCCGCAAACCCCGGTCGACGCTCACCAGCTGGCGAAGGCCATTGGCGCACTGTGCGCCGGAGACCGCCTCGGGTATCGGACCTGCCGCTGGTGCCAGTCGGGGCCGTTTCACTTCAGCGGGCGTCAACCGGTCCGTATCGGCGGCAACCCGCCGCATGAGCGGGTGCACGGCGAGCACGCCGGTCATCTTCTCAGTCTTGCCAGGCGCAGGGGACTTCAGTCGACGACTCGCGCTCGACGCTACGAGCTTGAGTGGGGCATCCCTTTTTGGGGCGAATCGGCAAAGCACCACGTGGCACCGATGATTCGACTCATGGAAGGAACCTGCAGATCGGCGTCCACCATTCGGCGTGGTGAGCCTTGAGCCGAAGAGGATGTGCGAAGTACTGTCCAGGATCCATGGCGACGGCGAGCGTGTGAAAAGCGATTCGCCATACTGCGGGGCCTGAGCCGGACGCCGAGCGACCTGCGGCGGATCGATTATCCATTCAGCATCGGACCGGATTCGACCACTAGCTGCCGTTGACGCAATATGCGAAGGCGTCATTCCAACGGCCGGTTCGCTCCGAAGCCCGCCAGATGATCGAACGTGAGCAAGTCGGCCATTGCGGTCTTTGGGTCGATATCCGGGCGCGGTGGGCCGCGACCGCGTCGGCGGCTGGGTCAGTTGACGTGTGCGAAAGATCGCCCATCTGGGCTCACGAAATGGTCGACGCCACCGGGCGACCGCTGAACTTCGTCAAAATGACCCCCCATCCCCGTGCAGCGCCGCCGCCTCCGTTCACGGCAGCCCAGTCCTTATCCACCAAGGGTTTCAGCCCGGTCGCCCGGTGCGTCGGACTCACTGGTAAACCACTATCGCGCGTGGATTGGTATGCCAGTACTGTCAGACGGGAACGCGTATACGCATGCCCTTCTTTTCGCTTCGAGGAGGCGCCATTGAAAAGCTCCTTCTGCAAGTCCGATCCAGTCCCGCTATAGCAACTCCGCAAGGTTCCGTGCTTCACGCACACCGTGCCGGCAGTCCACGACCAGCCATGTGCGCAGGCAATCGGTACGTCCAATCGAACAAAAAGGAGGCAACATGCTTTCAGGAATCCACGTGCTTCGAGCGGCGGCGAGCGCCGCATTGGCGCTCTGCGCAAGCGGGGCTTTCGCGCAGGCTTCGATCGTTTCAGGGCCGCCCAGCGATCCCACCTGCATGGTCCCCTGGAAGAGCGACACGAAGTTCATCAAGTATCCGAAGAAGAACGGGCCGTACCGGATCGCACTCGTGAACGGCTATATCGCGAACACCTGGCGTATCCAGATGATCAGGACGGCCAAGGCCTACACCGCGCAACCGGCCGTTGCCGCCAAGCTCAAGGAATTCAAGGTCGTCTCGACCGGCGAGGACGTTCCGGCGCAGATCTCGGCCGTCAACAACTTCATCGATGCCGGCTATGACGCCGTCATCGTGAACGCGCAGAATCCCTCCTCATTCGGCCCCGCGATCCGCCGCGCGAAGAACGCCGGTGTGGTGCTGGTCGCTTTCGACAACACGCTCGACAGCGCAGACGCGATCAACGTCAACGTCGACCAGTATGGGCTCGGCGCGCTGTGGGCCAAATGGCTCGCGGGCCATCTGCCGAACGGAGGCAAGGTGCTCGAAGTTCGCGGGGTGGCGGGCACGTCGGTTGACACGGACCGGCACAATGGTTTCACGAAAACGCTGGACGACACCGGCAAGAAGTGGAACGTCGTCCAGGTCTACGGCAAGTGGGACGACGGGGTCGCGCAAAAGGTCGCCGCCGACGCGATTGCCGTGCAGGGTCATTTCGACGGCATATCGGCGCAAGGCGGCGACACGGGCGTCGTGCGCGCGATGATCGATGCGAAACACCCGTTCGTGCCTTTCGGCGGCGAGACGGAGAACGGCTTTCGCAAGTTCTGCGCGCAGTATGGGAGCCAGGGCCTGAAGTGCACTTCGGCGGGCACCGGGCCCGCGCAGGTCGCCGTGGCGATCAAGACGGCACTCGCTGCACTGGATGGCCAGACGATTCCCGTGGCGATCAAGCTGCCGCTCGACGTCACCGACGATTCGATGCTGAAGTCGGGCGTCAACTATTTTCCGAACGACTCCGACAACTTTTTCGTCGGCAACTCGTTTCCGACATGCGGCATCAATTTCTCTGCGCAGGAAATCATGAAGCAGAACCAGGGCAACCAGTGACCGGATGATGGCCCGCGCTGTGACCGGAGACGAAGCATGCTGCAGGATGCAGAGCAGCCGTTCTTTCAGATGTCTGGCGTGTCGAAAAGCTACGGCGGCGCCGTCGCGCTGGATCACGCCGAACTCACGGTGCGCAGAGGCCGCATTCACGCGATCCTCGGCGAGAACGGCGCGGGCAAGTCCACGTTGCTGAAGGTGATGTCCGGCGTCGTGCAGCCGGACGAGGGCACGATGCATTTCGATGGCCGGGAGGTCTCGTTCGCGTCGCCTGCCGAGGCGAACGCGGCCGGTATCGTCTGCGTGTATCAGGAACTGTCGCTGATCCCCGACTTGAGCGTGGCGGATAACATCTACGCTGCGAACCCGCCGCGACGTTTCGGGATGATCGACCGGCGGGCCCAACGCCGCCAGGCCGAGGAGGCGCTCGCGCGAGCGGGCGCCGCCGACATCAATCCGCTTGCGAAAGTCCGGGATCTGCCGCTGTCGCGCCAGCAGATGGTCGAGCTCGCGAAGGGGCTGGCACACGCGCCGCGCATTCTGATCCTCGACGAAGCCACCTCGGCGCTGACCGCGGCCGACGTCGCGCGCGTGATCGAGGTGCTCAAGCGCCTGCGCGAAGAGGGGCTCGCGCTGCTGTTCATCTCGCACCGCATGCACGAGGTGAAGGCGCTCGCGGACGAATGCACGGTATACCGGAACGGTCGCCATGTGATGAGCTTCGAAGCTGGCACGCGCTCCGACAATGAGGTTGTCGAAATGATGATCGGCCGGAAGTACCAGCATGCTTTTCCAGCCAAACCCGCTGCCAAACCCGCTGCCAAATCGGCGGACCAGCCCACGGACGCCCGCAGCACCGCGCCGGTTCTCGCCTGTCGTGATCTCGCATGGAGCGACACGCTGCGGGGCATCAGCTTTTCGTTGCAGCCCGGTGAAATTCTCGGACTGGGCGGCCTCGACGGACAAGGCCAGCGCGAACTGCTGCTCGCGCTGTTTGGCGTGTTGCGCGGCTGCGCTGGCAAGATCGAGATCAACGGCAAAGCCGTGTCGATCGGGAGCCCGACGGCCGCGCGCGCCAACGAAATCGGTATGGCGCTGATACCCGAGGACCGCAAGACCGAAGGCTTGATGCTGCCGATGTCGGTACGCGAGAACCTGTCGTTTGCCGCACTCGATCGCATGTCCACCGCGGGCATAATCGATCGCGACCGCCAGCAGTCGCTCGTCGAGCAGATGATGGAGCTGCTTGCAATCAAGTCGTTCAGCCTCGACGCGCCCGTGGGCTCGCTGTCGGGCGGCAACCAGCAGAAGGTCGTCATCGCGAAGTGGCTGATGCGGCAGCCGAGAATCCTGCTGCTCAGCGACCCGACGCGCGGTATCGACGTCGGCACCAAGCAGGAGCTCTACCAGCTGCTCAGGCGTCTTGCTGACGAAGGCGCCGCGATCGTCTTCTATTCGACCGACTATGACGAGCTGATCGGCTGCTGCGACCGCGTGCTCGTACTGTACGAAGGCAGGATCAAGAAGGAACTCGTCGGCTCGGCGATCACCGAGCAGAACCTGATTGCCAGTGCTCTCGACCTGCCCGTCGGACAGATTGTGCCTTCCACGGGAGTGGCGCTATGAGCGGGCTGCGTTACTGGTATGCGGAGAATCGCGGAGCGGTGTTCGCGTTCGGCCTGTTCGTGCTGATGTTCGCGATCTATCTCGTCAACTATCCGTCGGTGTTGTCGGCCAACGTATTTCAGACGGCAGCGAACAAAGCGGTACTACTCGCGCTCGTCTCGATGGGGCAGGCGCTCGTCGTGCTGACCGCCGGCATCGACCTGTCGATCGGCATGACGCTGGTGCTGACGAATTGCATCGGGTCGTGGATCGTCACGGGCGACTCGCTGCACAGCGCGCTCGGCATCGCCGGCGTGCTCGGGGCGGGTGCGCTGTGCGGCGCGCTGAACGGCGTGATCATCATTTTCGGCCGGCTGCAGCCGATCGTGACGACGATTGCGACGGGCGCCGTCTACTACGGATTGGCGCTGCTGCTGCGCCCTGTGCCCGGCGGATCGATCAACGAGGACCTCGCCGACGCACTGACGGGCAAGGTCGCCGGCGGTTTGCCAGCGAGCTTGGTGATTCTGTTCGCCGCGATCGTGATCGTCTGGATTCCTTTCAAACGCTCGGCGATCGGGCGAGCGGCATACGCGACCGGGTCGTCCGAACCCGCGGCTTTCCTGTCCGGCATGCCGATCCGCCGCGCGAAGTTCGCGAGCTATACGCTGGCCGGCCTGCTCGCGGCAGTCGGCGGCCTGTTTCTGACGTTCTTCACGGACACCGGCGACGCGAGCCTCGGCAGCGCGAACTCATATACGCTGTTTTCGATCGCCGCGATAGTGATCGGCGGCGTGTCGCTGCTCGGCGGCAAGGGCAGCGCGATCGGCGCGATCTTCGGCGCATTCGCGTTCCGTTGCATCGGCGATCTGCTGTTCGTGTTCAACGTCGATGCGCTGTGGCAGCCGCTATTTCAGGGCATGATTCTTCTGCTTGCTGTCGCGATCGGCGCGTGCGGATTGTTCAGGGTGCGCAACCGTCTGGAGTGGTTTCAATGAGCCACGCTTCCGCGACCGGCCGGACCACGTTCGTGTCGAGGCTCACCCGCAGAATCGACAAACCGATCGTGATCGCATTCGCGTGCATCGTCGCGCTGCTGCTCGTCGGCGGAATGTTTTCGCGCAACTTCACGTCGCCGGAATACATCCTGCTGCAACTGAAGGTCGGCGCATTCCTCGGCATCATTGCGACCGGCCTGATGATGGTGATCCTGCTCGGCCACATCGACCTGTCGCTGCCGTGGACGATCACCGTCGGCGCGATGATGGCGTGCGCGGTCGCGGGGCACGGCGATCTCGGGCGCGTCCTCGCGATTCCGGTCGGGATCGGTTGCGGCGTGCTGATCGGCATCGTCAACGGCATCCTCGTCGCACTGCTGCGCATTCCGTCGATGATCGCGACGCTTGCGACCAATGCGGTCGCGCAGGGCATCATGATTGTCTATACGGGCGGATCGTCGCCGCAGGATTCCGCGCCGGAGGTGATGCGCTGGCTCGCGGCGGGCTGGCTCGTACCGGGCGTGCCGAATGCCGTCGCGCTGTGGGTGGTGATCGGCGGCGCCACGATGTTCCTGCTGTCGCGCACGACCTTCGGCCGCACGCTATACGCGATCGGCAACACCGAGCGCGCGGCGTATCTTTCGGGCATCGATACGCGGCTCGTCACGGTGACCGCCTTCGCCGTGTGCAGCGCGTTCGCCGCGTTCGGCGGCGTGCTGCTCGCGGGCTATGCGTCGAAGGCCGCACAGTCGATGGGCGATGCTTACCTGTTGCCGGCGATCGCGGCGGTCGTGCTCGGCGGCACGTCGATTCTGGGTGGACGGGGTTCATACCTGGGCACGGTGGCCGGCGCGATCCTCATCACACTGCTGCAATCGATCCTCTCGGTCGCGCAGATGCCGGAGGCGGGGCGTCAGATCATCTACGGCGTGGTTATCGCGGCGATGCTCCTGCTCTATGGGCGAAGCAAGCGAGAGGCGTAGGTCGAGCCGCTGGCCCGCCAGTCGCGCTCAATCAACGAGTGCAACCGGGGCAGGAGCGGTCAGTTACCGGCGTTATTCGAATGACCGCAGCTGGGTCGGCAATGGACATTTATTCCGCAACATCCGGACCGGGAGCTAATGTCTTATACCAAATCAAGAACGATAACGAAGCGAGTCGATGACGACACGTACAGCGACCGGAAGTTGGCGTCGGTCGGGATAATAGAGGAAGCTTCCCGCTAGCGTGACAGACCATCCCTCTAACACTTGCGTCAATGTGCCGGACTTCAGGTGGGGTTGCACCTGTTCTTTGAGAACATAGGCGAGGCCGTTTCCCGCCAGGGCCGCATGGATAAGGATATCGCTGTCATTGGAGATAAAGACCGGGTCGACTGGCACCTGGACGGATCGGCCCTCTCGCTCAAAGTCCCAGAAATGGAGGGCCTTCGAACTTGGCCGTTGATATCCCAGACATGCATGGCCGGCCACATCGTCCGGAGTGAGCGGCGCGGCATTGTTCTTCAGGTACGAGGGCGATGCAACCACCGCGGTTCGGTAGTCAGCACCGATGCGAACCGCCACCATGTCCTTAGCCAATAGTTCGACATTTCGGATGCCCATGTCGAAGCCAGCCGCGACGATGTTTGCCAAGGAATCATCTACCGACAATTCAACTACGACCTCAGGATAGTCGCGCCGAAGTTGTGTGAGCTTCGGCACGACGAACATAAGCGCTGCCGTGCGATGAACACTGATACGGACACGGCCTGCTGGCCGGCTTCGATTGTCCGCAAGCGTTGTCAAGCCTGCCCCGATCTCGCTGAAAGCGGGCCGCAACCGGCTCAACAGCTTTTCTCCCGCCGCGGTCGGTGCGACGTTTCTTGTGGTTCTATTGAGCAGCTTGACGCCGAGGCGCGCCTCCAGCAAGCGAATGGAATGACTGAGAGCAGAAGCGGAAACACCGAGCCGCGCGGCTGCACGCGTGAAGCTGGATTCCTCGGCGATGGTTGCAAAAGTTAGCAGATCGGCCAGATCCTCGCGGTTCATTGTTGAGTCTCACTCATGATTTCATACAAAATTATGTCACTAATCAACAAAGCCGACAGGCACTAGACTGCTGGAACTGATGACAGTCCGACGCAATAAGGCGTCGTGCGGTGCGCAGGAGGATCGATGACAGCAAACATGATCGCAGTGGTGACGGGTGCGAGCAGAGGCGCCGGAAAGGGCATCGCGATCGCGCTTGGAGAAGCCGGGGCCACGGTCTACGTCACCGGGCGCAGTGCCACTGGGGGCGAAACGCCCTTCGGCGGTTC
This sequence comes from Paraburkholderia sp. NPDC080076, assembly GCF_050281145.1. Taxonomy (NCBI): domain Bacteria; kingdom Pseudomonadati; phylum Pseudomonadota; class Betaproteobacteria; order Burkholderiales; family Burkholderiaceae; genus Paraburkholderia; species Paraburkholderia sp. NPDC080076. Next base: position 37,909 of record NZ_JBNNWQ010000007.1, read on the forward strand.
AGTAGATGAAACAGCCGAACTCGTGTCTCGCGCAGGCGGGACAGGAATAGGAGTTGTGCTCGATCACGCAGACGATCTGGCAGTGGCAGATTTCTTCGCCGACATCCGTCGTCAACACGGCCGTCTCGATATCCTCGTGAACAATGCTGCAAAGGTTGGTGCACCCGCTCAAGGCGGCTTCTGGCAGAAGCCGTTGGATACGGCCGATGTGATTACTGTCGGCCTGCGCTCGCACTACGTGGCTAGCTACTATGCTGCGCCGCTTCTGATTGCCAATGGCCGTGGGTTGATTGTCAACACCGGACACTACGGTGCCGTCAGCTACCATCAGAACCCGGCCTACGGCGCCCAAAAGGCAGGCGCGGACAAAATGGCGGCCGATATGGCGAAGGAGCTACGGCCATACAATGTCGCCGTGGTTTCCATCTGGATGGGCGGTTTAGATACCGAACGTGCTCGCGCCTATCTCGCTACGCTCCTCGAAGACAAGCGCCCCAAGCAAAAGCGCGAGTCTCCACAATTTACAGGCCGCACTATCGCCGCGCTCTATGAATTTGAGTCCATGATGGCACTTTCAGGCAGGGCGCTGATCGGCGCGGAGATCGGCGCAACACTCGGCGTGACCGACATCGACGGTAGCCGGCCACTCTCTGATCGCTACGCGATGGGTGGCCCGCCTGAGTTACATCGTTCCCTTACCATTTAAGCCGTCCTGCCATATACAAAAATCTGAACACTAGCGAAGCGTGTCGGATCAAACCGTGCGAGGTTGGCTTTTGTCCGGGCAACGGCCATTCGTGATCGCGTGATCGTGGCCTACAGGGCGGCTGTGGGTCGATCTGGGTCGGTCGTCATCCGACTCAGTGCGGCCACTTTCTCCGGGGCGGCCAGGAGGCCTTTCAGATGATTATCAATTCGGAACCAGAAGGCGGGCCTTCGCGCTCTGTCTATGCCCGTGGTGTCGTCGGGGAGTACGGAATGCGGGATGACCGATTCAAGTCAATACTTAATCCGGTTCCCGATAGCGCCTTCCGCAGCAGTGAACGATGTTAAGCGTGCACGTACGACCGAATGGGATGATTCGATTCGCTGGCTGGATCCGGACGTCGTCAGCGCGGCAACCTGCCAGCGGTCGCATTGACGCCAAGCACTGTCTGACCATCACTGGCAAGGTCGCATTGGTAAATTATCGGCGTATAGGTGCCGACGTCGTTCTGGAACTCGGCCTTATCGCCAACGTATGTGATCGCGCCGCCCGGCTGATCGGTCCAGAGAAAGTAACTGAATTTCATCTCGTTGGGTGCCTCAGTCCATCTCACAGCGTGCGTCGCAAGTCGCTCGATCGGATCCTTGCAATAGGTGTCGGCCGCAACGATCGCTTTCTCTGCGAGACATTGGAGGTCGTCCTTGCAGCACGACTGGGCTTGATTCATCGGGTCGTGGCCATCTTTGGCGCCATAGGTCGAAACGCAACACCCGCTGATCAACGATCCGACTATAAGAATCCCGAATCCACCCCTTATCTTTCTCGCGCCGGTCTGCTGCTTTACCCCGGGCGCGCCATACTTGACGCACTTCGTCGGCTTGCTGCGCGCCTCGCTCCCGAATTCCTTGCATTTGACCAACGCCATGAATTCCTCCGATCCACATCTCATCGGGCAGTTGCTCCAACAACGGATGAGATTTTATCCCGAGCACTCTGAAATGCTCACCCCTTATTTCGTCACAACTGTCTTTGCGAATGGTTTGGCGGCCATGAGCAAATAACACACCTTTCCAGAGTAGAGGTAACGCGCCAGGCCGCAAGAAAATTATTGTTCCAGCGGACAATGGACCTTGGGCGGTGCCCGACAAGTGATCGACTAAGAAAGTTGACTCCAAGCGCTCAATATGTTCGTTTTCCTCGCAATGGAATGATCGCGCCGTAGGGTACAGAGGTGGAAAAGGGGACCACCGATGCATTCAACGCAGACGACCATGGCAGCTCCGGCCAAGAGTGGTCAATAGTTGCCGTGAGCCAAGATTCTCACCTTGTCGACTGTGTGTAGTCTTATTTAGGTGATGATGCCGCAGTTTTAATGGCGTAGATCGTGCCCGAAGCCCCGCTACCTTTGCTACTAGCGGTCACAGAAGCGTCAGCTCTTGCGCAGATTTTCGTGGGATCTCTGTATGTAATCCAAACGTTTCCATCGTTGCTTACGTTCTTATTTCGTATCTCTCCAGTGTTGACTAAAAAAACTCGCTTCCAGCGTCCATTGCTGATCAGCCTTCATCAAAACCTCATATTGCTCGACAAGGTCTCGATGAGATGGATGAGCCGGTCTTGCAGGGGCAACTCCAGATTGCCGCTCCCCGCGACATTGAACCAAGGTCCAATATCTGCCGGCGTACGCCAGTCCTATTCTTTCCCTGACGTACTTTTGTTCGGAGATTGCCATGACAACGTCAACAGGCCTGTTGACGGCAATGTCAAGTCGGCTGGTTTGCCGCTCCGTTCGAGCTTGAGTCGGGTCGTACGAACTCGCAGAGCCGCAAAGCTTCCCGCCGCGATGACGTACAGATTGACGCGCCTGCGCGCCCGGAAGCGGGAAATCCAACTGGAGGGTGAAGAAATGAAACCGTTACCGCTTCTCGTCGTGACCATCGCTGTTTCAGCCTGTGCAAGCCAACCGATGCCGCCGAGCGCACAATCGCTTGGAGAAAGCCAGCAGCCCGTCCCCGCAGTCTCGCAATGCATCGCCCAGAAATGGGCAGACCAGTCTCAACAGACGGTCATATCGCAGGTGATTGTGGCGAACAACCAGGCGATGGACGTCTACGCCCCGGGGCAGCAGCCTCCGAATGGCGCAGCCGCTCTCGTGCGGCCGTCGTGGACGGGTAACAGCAAAACGTCGGTCGGTTTCCGCGCAGGCAGCGGGACAGGCGGCAACACCGGCGGTGATGTTAGCGGCTGCCTCTAGGCAGCGGGTCAGTCTGCGTTCGGCATTGCGCACGTGCGCCGTTTCACTTTCCGGATGTCGCCAGATCTTCCTCCACGAAGCGCAGAATCGCCTCCGTCAGCGCCTCGCGGGGGTAAGCGTTCTGCGTGACGAACAGGGAGCCGATCATGGCGTGTGTTCGAGCAACAGGCACGGCCAATGCCCAGTGATCGGCATTAACATAGCCCAGGAGAGCGCTTCCGGGCACGACCTGATCATAGAAGATCACCTGGCTGTCGTTGCGGGCATCGACCCGCGAGAGTTTGTCGTAGCTCGATTTTAGTATCGACGATATGCGTTCCGGCTGAGGGAACGTCACGAGCGAGTAGTAGCGTAGCTCGTTCGGAAGTGGGTTCTGTGCCATCCACGCCTTGCGTGTTGCGGGGCGCAGGCTTTGCACGGCGCCGCCGTCTCCCGAGGTGCAGGTCGCGCCCGGAAAATGCCGCAGCATGTCAGCCTGATATTGCTCGGCATCGTTGGCGAGCGGCGAGCCTCCAACCGCTCCCGCTGCGCTGACGACAGCCGCCACGCGGCTACGGATCTCCGGATACGCGACGACAGCCTCCAAGATGTCCGCGGCACCCTTCGAGTAACCGACCAACACGAGCTGCGCTGCTCCAGCGGACAGTTGCATTGCCATGATGGCGTCGCGGATCTGATGTGCATTGTGGGTGGAACTCGACAGCCCGTCGACGTCGAGCATGACCCCGTCGTAGCCAAATTGTTGTAGCTGCTTGGTGACGGTTCCCGGCGAATTCAGCCACGGCTTGAAGCAGTCGTACCCGATGCCAGGGACCACTGCCGCGATGAGGTGGCGCCTCGATTGACCGAGATCGACGCTCGCGCCGGAGCCGGCAGGTTCAGTGCCGACGCGCGTCAGTGCGTCTTCGCAAGCACGGTAGTCAGGAAGTGCCGGGCCGTGCGCTTCAAGCACCGCACAGTAGATTTCGCGAAACCGCGCCCGCTTGTCCTGCACGCCCGCTGCGGATGCGGGAACGAGCGCGAGCGGCGGCGTGTCCGTCGTGTAGGGAACGAGCGGCTTCGTTGCGCACGCTACGAGTGCAAGGCAGGTCGTAAGGAGCGCGAAACTGACACCACCATTCTTCCACGCGCGCCGACCTGGAATCGGTCGCATCGAAACGCCATTTGGCGCTCCCGTGATGGGGTTACTTGCCGGCATTGCCGTTCTCCTTGCGTGCGGCGGACTCACGCTGCTCGAGGTAAGGCACCCAGTCAAGAATTTGCACGTTCGTAAAACTGAGCGGGCGTGTCGCGAAGAACATCACGGCACGCAGTCCGTCAGTGTAATAAGGCGCTCCATTCAGCGTTGTCCGCGGGTGTACCTGCGATGATGGACCCACGCCGTACACGAAGCCGAGTTTATCCAAACCGCCTGAATACATCAGGTCCTGGATCAGAAAGTTCCTCGCCTCGTCGACGTCCCCATGCAGCACGTCGCCTGCCGTATGACGGTGCACGAAGCGACCGCCGACCGGGCGACCGACCTGCCCCAGATACACTGCGTCACCGTTGAAGCGAATGGGCGCGAGCCATGCGCGCAATGAAGTGGAGGGCGCGCCCGCTTGCGCTTCCTTGCGCAGGACGACATCGGGTCTGCGTCCAAATACCCACTGCGAGAGGTCGTTTTCACGCATGTCGCGACGATAGCTACGCCGCACCATTGCGGCACCAATGTCCCCAAGCGTACCGACGACAATCACGTTCAACGGATCGGCTTCCGTTGTCCCGTGCTCATCAGTGGCACAACACGGCATCCGTTCGAGCGCTGCGCGCAACGACGCAAGGTCGTGGTAGTCCGTGAATACAATCTCGGGATACTGGAACGGGGTCAGCGCGAAACGCGGGTCCGCGGCATCGCCCGGTACCGGCAGAAACAGGGAGAAGGGGATCAGCGTTTTGCTTCCGAACAGATCGACGTTGACGAGTTTGATCTGCCGGTCGGGATTGGTGAACAGAAACCCCGCGCGCGTTTCCCCGGGGGGAATGGGATTCCTGAATCCGAGCTTGTCCAGGTGGCTGTCGATGCTTGCATTCGTCGCGCCTCCGAGAAGCGTGTGCATGGACCACGCGACTTCGAGTGGCGAGAAGTAGTCCGGATCGGTGCCGGAATGCAGCAGCCATAACGCCTGCGAAGTCCGATTCTCGACTTCGATCCACAGCGGCTGGATGTTGGTCTTGTTGATGTCGGCGCCGAACATGCGCTTGCTGTCGTCCGGCCCCAGCACGGCCACGCTTACCCGTGCGTCCTGCTTTGTCGCGCTCACCGCACGCTCACGAAGCGGCGCGTCATCGATGCTGGTTGGGGCTGTCCACGTCGCACAGCCCGCGAAAATGAGCGAGAGGACGACGCCGCCAGCCGTATTCTTCAATGCACGTTGCAGCGACGACGATTCGCTCATTGCTTTGCTCCTGAGGGCAGGGCGTTGAGCTTTGCCATCGCCTCCCAAGGGAGAAATTCGATCCCTGAGAGCGAGGTGGGTTGCCGGTCGAATACGAGTACCTGCCGATAGCCGTCGGTGTAGTAGGGGTCAGTGGTGAGATTCTCGCTCGGTGCGACTGACGGGGCGGCGCCGACTCCCTTTACGAATCCGATCTTCTGGAGGTTCTGGGAATAGGCCATGTCCTCGGTAAGTGATGTCCGCGCCTCATCTACGTCCGGGTCGATCTTGTGCGTCGTCAACGTCGGTGAGTGAAACGTAAGACGGACGCCGATATCCCGGCTGATCTGGCCCACCCACACGGGCTTGCCCCGATAGCGCATCGGGCTGAGCCAGAGGCGTAAGTGATTGCGCTGGTGAATCGTGTCGCGCGCTTTCTGCAGAGCGAGGTCCTGCGCCCGGCCAAACAGATAAAGATCGCTGACAGGTGCGTTGACGTAACGCTCGCCGGAAAGCGCGGAGGTAATCATCTTCATGATTGCACCGGACCATTTTTGTTCGGTTGGACTCCAGCCTCGTCGGACCAGTGCGGGAAACGCGTCGTCGAGGCCTCCCACTATGACGAGATTGAGCGGATCGCCGTTCTTCGAACCGTCCTCATTGGTCGCGCAACAGGGAAGCGCTTCGAGTGCGACGCGGAAAGCCTCATCGTCCGTGTAGTCGACAATCGTTTCAGGCGGATAGACCTCACGCCGAAAGACTGCGCTGACATGGTAATCGGCGTAGAAGCCGGGCACCACTATGAGGAACGAGAATGTCTTTGCCTGCGCGCTCGCAACGAGGTCCAATTGGACGAGCTTCGCGCCCTCGCTGAGGTTGGTCAGCACATACCCCGATACGGTCTGCCCTGGCAGCACAGGGTTGCGGAAGGCGAGCCCACGGAAGCGCCTGTCGATTTCGTCATTCCCGCCGGGCGGATTGTTGCCGTCAAACGCCTCGGCCGCTTCGGAAGCCGGAAAGAAATTTGGGTCGAGGCCGGGCGACATCAGGAAATAGCTGACCGTTTCGTCGTTCTGAACCTCGATCCATACCGGCTGAATCCCCTTTTTCGCGAGCGGCACGCCGTAAACCGCCGCGCTTTCTTCAGCAGAAAGCACTGAAGCGGAAACCCGGAGCCCTCCTTCGGTGCGAGTCACGGCGCGGCTCTTATAGGTCAGTCCGCCGGAATCCGGTAGCGTAATGACGCAATTGCACAACACGACGGCGATGACAACCGCAGCCAGCAATCGATTCACAATGCGGTCCATTGCGTCATCCCTTTGCCGGGAGCCCGGGCCGCGCTCCTGTTAGTAGGCTAGTCTGAGCTGATCGTTACAGCAATTTCAGGCTGCTTTCCATGTAACTGTCTCCGATATGCGTGTGGAATTATAGTGTGCAGGTTACAGTGCGCCATCGTTAAAAATCGACAAGCGCGGCGCTTCGCGCATGAACGACGTCCTGCCCGGCGTGACTTACCGTGAAGTTCTTCCTGCCGATGTACCCGTACCGCGTGAGCCATGAGATCGAAGGTCTGTGCGTTATCAGGCTTGTATCCGAATCATCGAAGGATGTAGCGGACACTCGTCGGTCTAAGGCAACGCTGAACAAGGCACTGAATTCGCGACGTTCCGACGATTGGTAGTTCGCAAATCGTGCTTGTGCCACTATTTTTTGGCTCTTGCGGGCCTCACGCGCGGGCGCATAGCCCGCTTTCGCCCGTTATGGGCATACCTCGACCATTAATCGCTTGCGCGACAGGTAAACGTTCGCGAGCGCGAACGCCGCAAGGGCACGGTTCGCATTCTTGACCGCGCCGATTTTGAGCGTCATGCCCCGCTCGCTGGACGTGTGTGTAAGCGCCTTGACGGCGTTCCGCTCGCCATTGAGCTGGCGGCCGCCCGCGCGGCGATTCTTGGAATAGAAGTCCTCGCCGAAAAAGTCGACGAGTCTATTCGGATATTGGGAGGCGGGCATAGGACGGCCCTGCCACATCATCAAACACTCGAGGCTTCATTTGACTGGAGCTATAACCTTCTTTCGGAAACCGAACGAAAGGTGCTCAGCCGGCTTGGTGTCCTTCGAGGTGCCTTTACCCTCAAGGATGCTCAAGCTGTCGCTGCATCGGAGGACCTCTCAGTTCACGACGTAACGGAGGCCATCTGCGCGTTGATCGCGAAGTCTTTCGTCACCGCACATCTCGAACAAGGGCATGTCGATTACCGTCTGTTGGAGACCGTGCAAAGGCGGAGAAGCCGCAGGCCACCAACCATGACCGAACTGCCGTTGGACTTCGAGAGCGGTCGTTGCCATGCCGGCGATTCGAATGACGGCAACGGGTCGAGATGGAAGGACACAGCCCGTCTTTTTCACAAACCGCGTCAGTAGTTTTTCAGTTAACTGGCACAGTTCGCATTTGTCTGCGCACCCGACAGGCCCATGAGCCAGCCACAACTGCACCAGAACATCAGCATGGTCGATTCCCACATGAAATCATCGGTGAGGTTCTTCGTGATCATGCCGATGATGAGAGCCAGACCTGCACGATAGAGGAGTGGGTGTGTCTTGCGCGCCACGTAAAAACGGTAAGCGAGTGACGCAAAAACAATGATTTCGAGCGCTAGGCCGACAACCCCAACCTGCAGCAGCGTATTCAGAAACAGGTTGTGCGCGTGAGTCCGCACGTTCTCGTCCAGTTCGACGAGGGTGGAGGGGATCAGGCTCCCGTAGGCAATTGACGGCAGCGGTTTGCCGAAGCCGATACCTATCCAGGGGTGTTTCAGCACCTGACTGCTATAGAAGCTCCAGATTTGCGGCCGGGTGTCGGCGGTGATGACACGGTCCGCTGCGCGTAGCGCCGGAAACCTGGACATTAGTCCAACGTGATGGGGCGGATCGGCGTCGGCCAGGCGCGCCGCGGGGTCTTCAGTATGTAGGGATGCCAGCGTCATACCGATATAGGGCTTGGCCATCGTCGCGGACGTAGTCACCGTCTCCGATCGCGTCGCGTTGCTTGCAACCGTGGCGAGACGTAGCTTGTTACTAAAGCCCGCAGCGATCAAGATGGAAACAAAAAGTGCACTGAGTATGCACGCCGCACGCTTGCGGTCATTTGGCGTATGCGGCCATTGCAATATCACCACGACCGCGGCAAGCGCGACCCAGAAGAAGCGGTTCAGTGTGGCACCACCGATGATGACGCAGAAAAGGATGCCGGTAAGTCCGCGGATCCGTGTATCGGCATTTGCGGCCATGACGCCGAGTGTGGGTATCGCCATCAGCGCCAGGGTGCTGGTGTGTCCAACGCGGGGATAAAAGTGCAGCAGACCAGATTTCGGCAGGGCCGGATCGAGCAAGTGGAAATACGCGACGCTGATGCCCGCAAGAATCAGGCACGCAGCCCATAGGGCAATCTGCAGGCGCCGCACGTGGCGTGGTTGCTGTGCGGTCAGCCAGAACACGTAGAAACCTGTGAGCGGATAGCCGACTTCGTCGAACCACGCGTGTGCACTAATGGCGGGGTCAGCTGACCAGCTTGCTGACATTAGTGTCCAGATTGCCCAGAGGCCGAGCGGCAGCAGGAGTGGGCGCGTATGCGAGTCCTTGAGCAACGATCTGCCGGCACACCACGCGCCAAGCACGACCAGCATCCCGAGATCTACATATTTGATGGCCATCACGTGGTCGAACATCGCCACGAAAATCAGTATGGCGCAACCCACGGACAGCGTTTCCCCGATCCGAGACTGAAATCTCAGGTCATTCATCTCATTTTCTATTCAAGATTGGTAAGAAATTAGAGTCGGGCGGATTGTACGCCAAACGTCCTCGGCCGGTCTGCGATCGGTGCACGAGATTGCACGCTAGTCAAGGGCCAGATGCGAAAGGGCATCGAAGGGAATTAAGCCCGTGTACTCACGGATGACCGTTGGTCCTCAGAAGCTACTGTTCCCGTGTGAAGCATTCGATGGCAGAAGTGGGTCGCCTACGGAAGTTCGTCGTGGGACCCGGTCCAGTCACGTTCCGCCACCGGGAAGAACTGGCTTAGCGAATGTTGGCGCGCAGACTACGTTGAGACCGTCGATATGCGCGCCTATCGGCTTTCCGAAAATGCCAGCAACGATCCTTCGGAGGGGCGTCAGTCAGCCCCATTGATAGCAATCGGACTCTCTGGAACACCTTCAATGCCTCGCGCTGGTTCCGACGGGACGCTAACTCGTGGATATAGGCGGTGGCGGTCGCAGTCTTCGCTCAGAAGCGGAAAGGTGGCTCGCCTGGTGAAAGAAATACACCTACGCATGCCCTCTTTCATGCCAATCATCTATCTCGGTTCGGGCCCGATGCTCAAGCGCACTGAGTGCCATCAGTGGGTCGATTTTGGCTCTTGGAATGACCATTTCGATTGCCGGGGGCGTGCCTTTGGCCTTATCCCCGTCGGTACGTTCAATCACGGCATGGCATACCCACTGAACGCCAAGCTCATCCGCCGCAGCATCGGCGGTCACGCGAAAACCACGATGTTCAAAAGCCACAAACCCTCCAGACACAGAACGAAACGCAAGTTCCTCGACACCTACACGGCGAGGACTGCGGGAAGGCTAGCATGGGGGAACAACCCTCTGCATTGAAGTGCCGAATTCCATTACACACGGCTGACTCTTGTGCAAAAGTGCGCACCTCGCTGAAAGGGAGCGCAGCAGGCGCAAAGCAGAACCACAACTGATCGAAACCATGAAAAATTAAATGAAGATCCGACTCGACAAATGGCTGAAAGGCGAGTTTGACCCGCCGCCAGCAATTTGCACGACGCAGGGGCGTGGCACGATCCCTTGCTGGGTTCGGCGGTAGCGTCCGCCCCAGTAACCGGCCAACCGCTTGTCGAGAACGAACGCTCCTTCCTACGGCGATAGCTGACGTCAGAGCGGGCTCGGTTCTGCGTCAGCTATGTGGCGGATTGCCGCTAACGGCGGTGTCGAGCAGCCGGACGGCAGTTTCCTCGATCAGTGCCCCCACACTCTCGACCCCATTCAGCATCTGTTTCATCGATCGTATCGGTCGTTTCAGATATCGAGTCCGCTTATCGCGACACAGCCGGCGAGGTTAACTACCCTGATAGATATCGCACGACAGGCCCACCACGCACGGTTGGCCGTCTCGGGTTTTGCCTTAGCCATTTCGTCCGCCCGGTTGGGCTCCGTAGTTCCACGTACCGTCGCCCACCACCGGTTGAATCCGCCGCTACTTCTCTGCCGTTCGGAGAATGATCAGGCGACTGTACGCCATCGGCCTGGTGTGGACCAATCGGCGTTTTCCGATCGGTCCCGGACCTCCGCGAAAGAACATGTACCGCGCGAGACGCCCGTGTACTCGGCGCACACGCTCAATGCGGTTGCCGCGCACACGCAAGCCGCCGGATGAGCACTGCGCGGTAGGCCGCGTGAGAAGTCAGCGGCATCAATCCGCCGCGCGGATCGAACGATCGTGTTTAGCGATGCGCCGCACGGCCCTTCTTTTTTAAGGACAATCCCTACTATCCAGACGTGGAAGCGGGGCGCCGCAGGGGCCGAAAATGTGGCCCCGTTTTCGCGCGCTGTATGCGATATTCCCGTCGCATAAAAAATGGTAAGGTCCTCTCACCGTCTGTCCGGCAACTAACCCGCGAATGGCCATCAAGCTTGCTCGCGCGGTGCCGACAGGCCAATCATCGCTTTGTGCGCCCAAACCCTGTATCCAATCTGACGCGAACAACGATGATCCAGCTCAATCGGATTGCTATTGGCCTTGTTGAAACCGACGAGCACGCTCAATTCTCTGATTATGTCGCGAGGCCGGCAGCCCGTTCTGTTTCATTAGGTAAGCGTAACGCGTGGGCAGGCTTGAATCGCTTACGTGGCATCGTCACGGCAATCTGCGCCTGCGCGCTGGTGTCCGGATTAGGCGCATGCAGCTCGCAAGCGCAGACATCGCGCGTTCCACCTTCTGCCCAGCCACCTGCAAGCGTCGGACTCTGGTGCGCCGAACCGCCCGGCTATTACCCGTCCGTACAGACCTGTTCGAGCGGCTGGCAGCGACGCGCGCCCGATCTGCCCGCCTCCGCGGTTTCTCCACCCGTGCTGGTAATTCCGGTCCAGCCTCCCGCAGAAGGACGATCGAAATGAAAACTATCCGACCGGTTCTGTGCACGCTCGCGCATGCCACCCTTGTGACCGCAGCGCTCGCACCGCTACTGCTGGCGGGATGCGGCGGCGGCAGTGACGACTCGACAGCGTCGAGCGGCACGAGCTCCGTGAAGCTCGCCGACACCTCGTCAGCCACGAGTTCGGTGTCGTTGTCGCCGCTGACGAGCACGGTGGCGAGCACGCTGGTAAGGCCTGCGTTCTACACGGCCCCGGTGGTGTTGAACGCGCCTTCCGACATCGACAGCGCGGCGCCTTTCGCGTCGGCCAATCAGCCTCCTGCCGCGCAAGCGTCGACGTCGACAATGGCGGTCGTGTCGCTTGCGCAGCTGACGCCGCAAACGATTGCTCGGTACGCCACGAAAACTGCGCGGGCGGCGTCGAATTCAACGCAGGTGACGACGTATACGCCGGCGCAAATTCGCGCGGCCTATCAGCTACCGCCGCTGCCGTCGTCGTGGAGCAATCTGAGCGCGAGCGAGGCCGCGCAAATGGGCGCCGGCCAGACGATTTACGTGATCGATGCGATGAGCGATCCGAACATCGTCAAGGAACTCGCGGCGTTCGACCAGAAATTCGGCTTGCCGGGCTGCACGACGACCACCATCGCGCCGAACGCGTCGCTGCCGCTCGCGGCCCCTGACAGCAACGCGTGCCAGTTCTCGGTCGTGCACTCGACGACCAGCGGCGCGATGACGTCGAACGCGCCGTCGTACGACTCGGGCTGGGCCACCGAAATCGCGCTCGACGTGCAGTGGGTCCACGCCACCGCGCCGCTCGCGCGCATCGTGCTGATCCAGGCGCCGGATGCGTCGACCAGCAGCATGGCCGCGGCGGTCAATCTCGCGAACGCGATGGGGCCCGGCGTCGTGTCGATGAGCTTCGGCGCCCCCGAAGGCTCGTGGACCGGCTCCGTCGACTCGGCGTTCAAGCACGCGAACATGACGTACGTGGCCGCTACCGGCGATAACGGCACCGGCGTCGAATGGCCGTCCGTGTCGCCGAACGTGCTGGCCGTCGGCGGCACCCGTCTGAGTTACGACGGTACCACCAAGAATGAAACGGTGTGGTCAGGTACCGGCGGCGGCATCAGTCAGTACACCTCGGTACCGGCATATCAGAACACGTCGGTGCCTAGCCTCGGCACGCTGACGAAGCGATCGGTTGGCGACGTGTCGTTCAACGCGGATCCGTTCAGCGGTCAGTACGTCGCGGTCATCACGCCCGTCGCGGCCGCGCCGAGCTGGTACAGCGTCGGCGGCACCAGTCTGTCGACTCCGCAATGGGCCGGCATCGTCGCCGTCGCCAACGCACAGCGGGCGCGCAACAGTCTCGGCGCACTCGGCCTCGCGCAGACGCAGCTGTACGGTACCGTCTCGACCGACGCGGGTCTGTACGCGACTGCGTTTTACGACGTCACTTCGGGCAACGACGGTTACTGCTCGAGCTGCTCGGCCCATACCGGCTACGATCAGCCGTCGGGTCTCGGTACACCGGTGGTCGGCAGCCTGCTGTCGACGCTCGGCGTGTCCAAGGCGCCGCCGCCGGTCGTGTCGGCCGCGACGGTCAAGGGTACGGCGGGCAGCGCACTGTCGTTCACGGTGGCGGCCAGCTCGTCGGACCCGCTCAGCTGGTCGCTCGCGAATGCACCGCAGGGCATGAGCATAGATAGCTCCGGTCAGGTGACATGGGCGCAGCCGGTCGCCGGCACTTACAAGGTGACCGTGACCGCGAAGGATACAGTCACCGGCTCGACGGGCAGCGCGAGTGCGAACGTGACCGTCGTCGCGGCATCGAAGCCGGTCGTGCAGGCAGCGACGATCGTGGGCCAGGCGAAACAGCCGCTCAGCTATCAGGTCGACGTCAGTGCGGCCGATCCGGTCAGGTTCTCGCTCAGCGGCGCGCCTTCGGGCATGTCGATCAGCAGCGCCGGCGTGATCAGCTGGAGAACGCCTGCGAAGGGCACGTATAGCGTCAGCGTCAAGGCGACCGACACCAGCAACGGCAAGTCCGGTTCGGCGACGATGAGCGTGCGGATCTCGTCCGTGGCAACGGGCCCCGCGATCTCGGCTGCGCCGATCAGCGGTGTTGAGGGCCGCGCGGTCAGCGGCGTGATCGGTATCGAGGACCCAGGCGCGGACAACGTGAAGGTCGACATCAAGGGCGCGCCGTCCGGCATGGTGTTCATCGAGAGCGGGCCGGGCTTCGTTGCCAAATGGCTGCACCCGGTCGCCGGAACCTACACGCTAACGCTGACCGCGGTCGATTCGGCGGGGCTTAGCTCGCAGGCAAATCTGGTGGTGACGATCGGCACGCGCTGAGCCGACTCGTCGCGCTGCCGCAACATCGCTGCCGGCGACGTTGCGGCGCGCAGTTGGTGAAAGCGCGGCTTGGGAGTGAGAAGGCAGCGAGTCTGTGGGGCAGCATCGCGGCCGCGCCGATCGGTCCACACCAGGCTGATGACGTACAGTCGCCTGATCATTCTCAGAACGGCAGAGAAGTAGCCCGGAGCCACCTCACCACCGCCGACAGCCGAACGTCCGCAATGGCCGACCACCTGTCAGCGACGATTTTCCTGCAGAGTGACCGCTGTACTTCGGAACCCGACTCTCGGGCTGCGATTGGCTGACCCGCCGAAATGGGTTGGCTACGGAAGTTCGGCCCTGGTCGGCGGCCGCGCATTGCAGCGCTGACATCGTACTTCCGAATTCGGGCACTTAGTGACCTTCGCAAGCGATGCCTCGATGTCCGAAAATGAGCGCTCATCGGCCATTCCGGGAGCGTATCGCAGGCTTCCCATTACACGCCGGCTACGCCTTCAATGGATAGATGTCCTCCGGACTTTGGGCGCGCCCTCCCCGAAATGACCTCGTTTTCCGGCCCCGCATCCAATCAAATTTGCTTTAAGAGCAACTGAGGGAAACGTGGGAGGCCGCTAGAAAACGACGCAAGCAGTTCTCAACAATTTGTGAGACATCGTTGTCGTAACCGGCGCAGTAAAGACTTCCGAGAAACGAGATCGAACCGACGGCGAACAGTCCGCCGTCGCTCGGGCCAAAGCCGCAGATCATGTGGGCTCGAATGCCGCTATGCTCTCTTGGTTTGCCGACCATTCGATTGAAGAGAAGCTCCTCGGGAACAGTCACGAAACTCGCATCGTGATCGTCCGAGTATGCGACGACTGTCACGTAGGCGGGCGTGCCGAGGTCGGTCGCAGTTTGATCAATTTCGAAGCCTGCGGCGCCACCGCCAGACAGGCCAAAATTTCCAAGCGGCTCTCCAACTCCTGCCTTTACACCCGCGAATAGCCAGGCATGTTCCACGGCAGACGAGGCTGGCGTGCGGCGATAGAAAGTGCCCCGAAAGTCTCCCTCCGCTGTAAACCCGACTCCTGCAACTTTTTGCGGCGGCAGTCCGTTTCGCCGCCACATCCCCCCATACTCGCCGTCCAACTGGTTGTAGTATTCGCCGGGCTGACTTTCCCATACCCGCATGCCGGCCTCT
This sequence comes from Paraburkholderia sp. NPDC080076, assembly GCF_050281145.1. NCBI lineage: Bacteria > Pseudomonadati > Pseudomonadota > Betaproteobacteria > Burkholderiales > Burkholderiaceae > Paraburkholderia > Paraburkholderia sp. NPDC080076. Next base: position 53,002 of record NZ_JBNNWQ010000007.1, read on the forward strand.
GCTCGACGAATCTCGAGCAGATGTGGTGCAGATGCCGCGCGCCCGATCTTCCAGTAGAAACCGTTTCCACCAAGATACATGAGGCTTCCGCCAGCAGACCGGTAAGCCAGGAGCGCTTCCAGCATTCGGCGTGTATGGTATTCCGGGTGCGATCCGGTCAGCACAACATCGTAGTGCTTCAACGCGTCGACGCCGCGATCATCGAGATCCTCATCGGTAACGACATCAAATTCGAATCCTTTTTCCTTCAACCAGTTGGTCAGATGGGAGTCCGCGGAAAAGTGGCGCAGACCTGACCCATGCTCATCAAGGAACGTCAGATAGCCTGGGCGCATAGTGAGAACCGGGCGCAAGCGGGAGGAGAGGCTTATACCCGAAGCATCACTGTGATAGTTGTACGTTGATGCGCCAAATGCGGTTACGACGTCCGGGTTGTGGGGATACGCCCCCCATGTTTTTACCCGAGCAGCAAGCGGCCCCGAAAAATTTCCACGGGCGTTGTTGGCGTAGGCCAGGTAAGTCAGCGTGGGTGCGAGGAACGCAATGCGCGCATGCTTTCCCTCTGACGCAACCGTGACGTAAAACGGGATCGTGTCGACAGCTTCCCCATTGTCCACGCGTAGTCCATAGACGCCCGATGCCATGTCGGCCGGAATTTCCAGACGTATCGATGTCTGCCAGCCACAGTCCGACAGGTCGTCAGAGTGGAACCGGATCGCGGCGTATTCCTCCGGCGCATGCTTCCAATCAGGCTCCCGGCCGGTCCACCCAGACGACCGAACTGCCCTCATTGGTGCGTTCACGAGCGTCAACGGGGCGTCACTATCGAGCCGGTTCGGTACGCTCGTGTGAGCAAGCGTTGGCGTGAAGTCCCAATGCGCCAATAGCGTGTCCTCGCGCCGATCGCCACGTGAATCGTTGCCGGCCGCGCGCAATTCCGGACTTTCGATGAAGCCGTTGTAGACATGCTCCGGGTGTCCCTTCCAGATCGCCGCAAAGCACACGGAAGTGGCGTCGAACGCGTCGGCAGAGAACGGCGCTTCAAGGTCCGCCACGTTCCTGAACGCCTCCTCGCGGGCGTTTACGCCTGAGCTGATTGCTCGAATGTGCCCATCACGGTCGATGGATATCCGCAAATCTGTCCACAAGTCGGCGGCGACAGCTACGCCTGTGGGGAGCTGTTCCCCTGTTGCGAGGCTCTGGAAAATGAGTTCGCCGCGAGTGAGAGTGATCGCCACGCCATGTGTCCCATCGTGGTTCTGTAGAGCGACCAATGTCTGAGGGGAGACGTCCTCGAGCGTGGGCTGAACCGTCAGGTCGAGGTGGATGTGCTGAGCGTCCTTTAGCGCCGGCATTGGGCCATAAGCGCAGGAGCCGGGAAATACCGGCTGCTCCTGTCCAGGGTAGATGTTTTCCAGTTGGATATAGATCGGGACCAGCTTCATCCCAGGCCCGTCAGGGTTTGGGTCACAACAATCTATGCGCTGAACAGTCGCCGTGAAAGCGCGACCGCCGCGCGAACTGATTTTGAACGCCAGTTCCTGACCAGCGTGTGCGCTCCACGGGGTTACGTAGCCGACGATTGCGGGAATTCTGGGGTCTGAAGTATTCATGATCAGATGATCGTTCGTTCTTGCTCGTGGTTGCAGAGCATCACTCTGCAACCGTCTGTGGCCAGGGAAACCCCCTGTGGGTTTTTATTTTTCAATGGTTGCAAATAGGACCAAAAGTGGTCAATATCGAGTCCAGTGTACTTTAACCAGTCGGGGCATGCGATGAAAAAGTTGATCTCTTCGGTAATGACGGTTGCTGCACTCCTTGCCTCCGGCGGCGCGAGCGCCCAAGAGGTTGTTCTTGTTGGCGTTTCTGGGCCATTGACCGGTCCGCAGGCGTCGGAAGGGAAAGACAACGAGAACGGCGCGCGTATGGCGGTTGACGAGCTGAATAGCGCCGGAACGACGGTCGCCGGTAAAAAGGTGACATTCAAATTGGTATCGCAAGATGACCAGGCGGATCCCCGGATAGGGGTGCAGGTCGCGCAAAAACTGGTCGACGCCAAGGTGTCCGCGGTTCTCGGTCCGTACAACTCCGGAGTCGCAATCCCAGCGTCGCGGCTGTACCAAAGCGCCGGCATCCCGATGCTTTCCGTTGCGTCAAACCCGGCGCTGACCCTGCAAGGCTTTAACGAGGTATTTCGCATCGGAGCCAGTGACGGACAACTCGGCGCAGCGATGGCCAATTTCGCCATCGATACGCTTAAGGCGAAGACAGCCGCGGTCATGGATGACCGTTCCGCATACGGCCAGGGCGTGGCTGAAGAGTTCATGAGCGTGGCGAAGGCTCGCGGGCTGAAGATTGTCGACCAGCAGTACACGAATGGTCAGGCCGTTGATTTCAAGGGCGTGCTGTCTCAGATCAAAGCGGCGAACCCCGACGTGATCTTTTATGGTGGCTACGCGTCGCAAAGCGGCCCGCTGGTCAAACAGATGCGCCAGCTCGGCTTGCGGGCCAAGCTGCTGGGCGGCGACGGAATCTGCACGTCTGATATGGCCAAAATCGCAGGTCCCGCTGCTACAAATGCATATTGCTCCCAAGGTGGGGTCTCGCTGGACAAGACGCCAGCGGGTAGCGCGTTCCTGAAAAAGTACAAGACAACCTTCAACGTTGATACGCAGGTGTATGGCGTCAGCTACTACGACGGCATGAAGCTGCTGGCCGACGCTATGGTGAAGGCAGGCACGACAACGGATCACGCGAGGATTGGTGCGCAACTCGCCAAGTCAACCTATGCGGGCGTGGCTGGCGACTACTCATTCGACGCACATCATGATCTGAAAAGCTCGGCGACGACCGTGTACACATTCAAGGATGGCGCTGTCGTAACTTACGGCAACTAAGCAGCCATCGAAACAGTAAGCATGACGGAGTATCTATGCGAATCACCAGAACACTTAACACGATCGAGATGCACACCGGTGGCGAACCGTTTCGCATCATCACCAATGGTTTCCCGCGTCTGGTAGGGAAAACCATCGTGGAGCGGCGGGAGTGGATCCAGAAGCATGCGGATGAGTTACGGAGCGCCATGATGCTGGAGCCTCGAGGCCATGCCGATATGTACGGGGGCTTCCTCACTGAGCCGGTAAGTGAAGGCGCGGACTTCGGGATCATTTTTACGCAGAACAAGGACTACAGCCCCCATTGCGGCCACGGGACGATTGCACTGGCCACCGCGGCGGTTGAACTGGGGTGGGTTGAGCGCACGTCGCCGGAGACACGCGTGGGCATCGACGCGCCCTGCGGATTCCTCGAAGCTTTCGTCCAATGGGACGGCCAAAATGCGGGAAATGTGCGTTTTGTGAACGTGCCGTCATTCGTCTGGAAAAAAGACGTCACCGTTGATACGCCAACGTTCGGGCCCGTGTCCGGAGACATCGCTTACGGAGGCGCGTTCTATTTCTACGTCGATGGTGCGCAGTACGATATGCCGGTGGGCGAAAACAACGTTGACCGACTGAAGCAGTTCGGTGACGAGATCAAGCAGGCTACTAATGCGGCGTTTGACATCGTTCATCCGGAGATTCCGGAAATCAGAGGGCTCTACGGCACGATTATTTCGAACTCGCCCCGTCATCCGGGGTCGACGCAGGCGAACTGCTGCATTTTCGCCGATCGCGAGGTCGACCGATCACCAACGGGCTCCGGCACAGCAGGGCGCGTCGCCCAACTCTACGAGCGTGGCATGCTACCCTCGGATGGAATGCTCGTGAACGAGTCGATCATCGGAACGATCTTCAGGGGCCGCGTGCTGGGCGAGACTAAATGCGGTGAATTCGAGGCAGTGATTCCCGAGATCGAAGGGAATGCGTTCATCTGCGGATACGGTACCTGGTTGATCGACGAACGCGATCCTTTGACCTACGGATTCCTGGTGCGGTAGAGGGTGCAGATTCCAGGCGCGGCTTCCAGCAACTGCCGCGCTGACGTGACATCTTTTGGCCCATCTCCTTGGAGCCTTCGCGGCGCATTCTGTATTGGGATGGAGCCGCGCTTTTTGCCGTGTGCGAGCCACTGGAGACACTTCGAGGGTGGTCGAATCGGGAGGTGGCATCATGTCGCTGCGACGTATGATAATTATCCGTCAATGACAGGTGAACTCCGGCGCATCGGGCGTCAGGAAATAAAAGGAAGTGAGATGGGTACGACACGGCAGGATCTCGAATCGAATTTCAGACCACTACAGATTTATGAGCAGGTCGAGGAGAAGATCAAGGAGGAAATCCGCACAGGACGGTTCGCGGCCGAGTCCCGGCTGCCATCGGAACGCGAACTTGCGGCGCTCTATGGTGTCGGCCGACCTGCGGTTCGAGAGGCAATAGGGGCTCTTCAGAATGAAGGCCTCGTTGTGACGAAACGGAATTCTGGTACATACGTCTCGTCTGCGGCCTCTGAGCGCTTGCTTAACGGCGACGGCGATCATGGAGCTCAGAATGCGGAGCCTGATTTCAGCCCAACGGGAACGCTCGAAACACGATTCATCCTCGAGCCGGCAATCGCACGGCGAGCCGCGGCCCGGGGTAAGCGGGATCGTCTGGCTGAGCAATACCTTGCGGAGATGGAGACGATTCAGGATATTGACAATCCTGAGCAGCGCGCACTCTGGAACAACAGCGACAGAATGTTCCACCGCCAACTGGCGGTAATGACCGGTGACGCTTTGCTCGTCAAGATCGCCGACGAAGTGGCGAAAACAATGGATCAACCGTTGTGGAAAAGGCTGAAAGACGACGGAATCTTCGATCCCTTGCGGATACGCCTGTATGCATCCGAGCATCGACTTATCTACGAATCGATAGTGAGTGGTGATGCAGACGCGGCAGGGTTCTACGTGGAGCAGCACATCAAGCGGGTGAGACGGGACATCGCGCCCAGGTAGAACCGGCGTGGTCCATTACAGAGATCGAACGCGCATGGCCGCGCGGCTTCTGATAAAAGACGGACTTCAGCAGATATGGCAGAAATAGTTCTTTCACTTGATCATTTGCACAAATTGGCCTTTGACGTGCTGGCATCCAATGGCCTCAGTGCGCGTCAATCGGACGCGATGGCAAAGGTACTCGTTGCGGGCCAGCGGGACGATTGCCACTCGCACGGTGTGTGGCGCCTTATTGGATGCGTAAAGACGCTGAAGGTGGGCAAAATCAATGCTGATGCCGAACCGCAGATAAACGATGTATCGCCTTCGCTTGTCAAGGTCGACGCCCGTTTCGGATTCTCTCCTCTCGCTTTTGAGTTGGGGAGTCGAGTCCTCGTCGAAAAGGCAAAGAAATCAGGTGTCGCGGCTCTGGCAATCAACAACTGCTTTCACTTCAGCGCTTTGTGGCCGGAGGTCGAGGCCATTGCCGCTGAAGGCATAGCCGGCACTAGCCATGACGCCTACCCACAGTTGCGTGGCGCCCGCTGGTGGAAACAGGCCGCTATTTGGAACCAACCCGATCGCGTTCGCGTGGCCACGTCCGGGCCCGTTTCCGTTTGTGTTCGACATGGCCACAAGCAGGATCGCCCGTGGCGATATCGAACTGCGCAAGCGGTCTGGCTCGAAGATCCCGACCGACTGGGCGATCGACGAAAACGGCCAGGCCACCGATGATCCCGATAAAGCGTTGCGAGGCGCCATGCTCACCTTCGGAGGCTATAAAGGGTCCGCGCTCTCGGCAATGGTTGAATTGCTAGCTGGCCCGTTGATCAGCGATATGCTCAGTCCGGAGTCGCTGGCATTTGACGAACGCGTAGGAGCGGCACCATGTCACGGTGAAATCATCATCGCTTTCGATCCTGCGATGTTCGCCGGCGCGGACCCTATGGACAACTTGCGACGCGCCGAGACTCTGTTTGAAGGAATCGTGGGGCAGGGCGCGCGGCTGCCTTCTCAAAGACGATTTGATGCGCGGCAGCGCAGCCTTCAACATGGTGTGTCGCTCTCAAAGGAGCTTCACGACGAACTCACTCGTTTGATTTCGTGAGATCTGTCGGGGGCCAGGGCGCATCCAGGCATTACGCTTCAATTGCCACAACTGGTGCGAACAACGAAAGTGTCGGTACGCCAGATTGCGAATGTCCTGTCAGAGATGGCGGATTCAACCGGTGGATGCAATAGTTCGCTGGAATCGTTCGGCGGGCGTCTCGTAGTCCAGCGTCTTTATGTTTGCATCGGTGCTGCGCTGACGCTGATGGAAGCCGAAGTGATCCTCGGCGAGCTCATGCGTCGCTGGCCCACACTCGCCCTCTCGCAAGCTCGCCTCGATGGAATCGCAATCCGGTCTATCGCGGGCTGGAGACTCTCCAGTTAGACGTCCCTATGCCCGCCCCGGTGGGTGGTGCCACGTGCCGCTAGCCGTGTTCACTGGAATGCTAGCGGCTAAAGACGTCGAATGCCCCGCCGCGTAAGGGGAAGGCGCGATCGGCGCGATTCGGTGCCTGTTGCGATGGTGCAACAACGGAGATGAATCGTGTTCAGTAACTCTGCGAGCGTGGTCCTTGGCGGTCTTGGATATCGAATCTCGCGGCGGACGTGATTCGAAATATACGCCACCGATCGCGGGCATGCGAAATCATGGCATCCATCAAGAGCGAGTGGCTTGTGCAAGCCGCGCTCCCGCCTCCGGACATCCTGGTCTTTGCGCCTGGTACGGTTGTTGCGCCGGTCGATTAACCGCTCCGGACGCTTCCAATGCCAACCATTCTCCTGGTCGATAACGAACCCGACGTCCTGGCCTCTATGCGCATGGCTTTGGAATGGCGCGGATACCGGGTACTTCTGTCGGAAGACGGCAGGACGGCGCTAGAAAAGGCTGGAAGGAATTTGCCGGACCTCGTTGTTACGGACTGCAGTATGCCCGAGATGGACGGTGTCGAGTTGTGCCGAAATTTCAAGTCATACCCAGCCCTTATGGCAATACCGGTAATTATGGTCTCGGCGGCGCCGCAGCCTCACCAGAAGCCGGCCCTGTGGAACGCGTTCTTCCTCAAACCCCTAGACCTTGATGCATTTGAGTCTACTGTGGGATTGCTCATGTTATCGCGACCATTGCGTGAAACGCTTCGGCCGGTGTGTTCCGATCGTGCAATGTCGCGGTGGCAACCAGTATCTTCGGCATTGATATCCTGACGTAGCTCTCACCTGGAGTAATTCGCCATGACCAAGGCTGCGGTCTTCGACATCGACGGAACGCTGGTCGATTCAGTCGATCTGCATGCGAGCGCCTGGCAAGAGGCGTTCGCCCGGTTCGGGCATGAAGTCACGTTCGAGCAGGCGCGGAGCCAGATCGGCAAAGGTGGTGACCAGCTTCTGCCGGTCTTTCTTTCTTCCGCCCAGCGCGAGGACTATGGCGACGCGTTGGAAGCATGGCGCGGCGAGCGATTCAAAATTAAGTACCTGCCGATGGTTCGCCCGTTTTCGGCGGTGCCGGATTTGCTGCGTCGTGTCCACGACGGCGGCCTCAAGGTAGCGGTTGCGTCGTCGGCTAAAAAGGAAGAACTCGAGATCTACCTGGATATCGCAGGAATTTCGCAGCTGGTCGACGAATCCACGTCGTCGACCGACGCGGAGAAGTCGAAGCCCGCACCGGACATCTTCGAAGTGGCGCTCAAAAAACTGGAGATCGCCGCGACCGATGCTGTGGCGATAGGCGATACCCCATACGACGCGCAAGCGGCCGGGAAAGCCGGGATGCGAACCATTGGCTTGCTGTGTGGTGGCTTTACGGAAGTCAATCTTCGAGCTGGCGGCTGCGTGGCCGTTTACCCTGGCCCCGGGGCGTTGCTGGCCTGCTTCGATGCGTCGCCGCTCGGAGCTGGGGCGCGGTCATAACAATCCCGCCATGAATCCTGCCCGCGCCATCGGAAAATATGCGGTCGATGCTCACCTGTAGATCTGGTTTGGAGGCAGCACGTTGCCGATTTTGCGTGGAGCCTGGCAGCAGATTGAAAATCTGACGCGTATCCGTTGCATGCCGCGCGCAGCGGTCACGGTCGACAGCAGGCCAGCGATCGGTCGCTACGGACGCTACCGCAACGAAAGCGCAGTCGCGGCATGAACGTTGCGCGCTTGAAGAAAGTTGGTAATCCTATATTGGCCAGCGCGATTCAGCGCGAACCATTCAATCGAGTACCTACGCGTTGCGGCAGGACGGCCGATCTTCTCCATGAGCAGATTGTCGTTCGGCCCAGCCATTGAAGGAAAAGTCATGGGTCGCGCGTTCAATAAAGTCGCTGGTTCCCCGAAAACTGTCGGAGCGCTCGCAGCAGCGGCGACTGCCGCAGCCGCCGGTGCGCTGTGGGTTCAGTATCGTGCACGCAAAGCCGAGCGTGATAATCCGCCGATCGGAAGCGTCATCGAGGTCGACGGAATACCGCTCCATTATGTCGACAAGGGGGAAGGCCCCGCCGTCGTGCTTTTGCATGGCAACGCGGTGCTACTTCAGGACTTCGCCGGCAGCGGCCTGATCGACCGGTTAGCCGAGCGGCACCGGGTGATCGCGTTCGACCGGCCGGGCTTCGGTTACAGCGGGCGACCACGCGACCGTCTCTGGACCGCGCAAGCGCAGGCCACGCTCATTCAACAGACGCTCACGCTGCTGGGCGTGGAGCAACCCGTCGTGCTCGGACATTCATGGGGCACGCTGGTCGCACTTGGCATGGCGGTCGGCGGCGCCGCTGGCGTGCGGGGGCTCGTGCTGATCTCCGGTTACTACTATCCGACCGTGCGCGCTGACGTCGCGCTCGCCGCACCGGCAGCGCTTCCCGTGCTCGGGGATGTCTTGCGTTACACCATTTCGCCGCTGACCGCTCGCCTGCTGCTGAAGCGCAGCGTGGAAGTGATGTTCGCTCCGGCACCCATGCCAGCCGACTTCTTCGACGTCATTCCTCGTGAAATGTTGCTGCGGCCGGTGCAGATCAGGGCCGAGGCCGAGGACGCCGCGTTCATGATTCCGGCCGCGGCGCAGTTGAGTGCTCACTATTCCGACCTGAAGATGCCGGTCAGTATTTTTGCCGGTGCGAAGGACAAGGTTGTCGACCCCGAATCGAATTCGGCCCGGCTGCACCAAGCGGTGTCCCATAGCACACTCGTCATTGCGCCCGAGGCAGGGCATATGGTGCATTACGCGCTAGCCGATGAAATCGTGGAGGCAATCGATCTGATGACCGCCCGCCAGAATACGGAGTCGAATGCTGGCGATGCCACCATCAGCGACACGCCATCGGAAACTGAAATGATAGACGACGCGCCAGCGACGACGTGACCCGCAGTCGACGCTCGCTGTCTGCTGCGAGCGTTGGCGGCAGAGGGTTGCGATACTCATTGTGGTCGAAATGGAAGCTTTCCGATGGATGGTTCGATCGATTGTGTAATCGTAGGCGGTGGGCCGGCCGGCTTGACCGCGGCACTCTATCTCGCGCGCTATCGCCGAACGACGAGGGTCTTTGACGCCGGCGAAAGTCGCGCGCGGCTCATCCCTGTTGCGCGCAACGTGCCGGGCTTCCCATCGGGCATCAACGGTGAAGCGTGGCTGGCAAACCTGCGCGAGCAGCTCACGCCGTACGACGTGACGCCCGAACCTGCCCGGGTGGAGGCCATCGAAGCTGTCAGCGACGGTTTCCGGATCGACTATCGTCCAATCGGAGGCGGCGACGCACAAATCGCACGCTCGGTGCACGCCGGGCGTGTTTTGCTCGCCGCGGGCATACGTGACGGGCTACCGTCGGTGCCCAATGCCGATGAGCTGACACGCTCCGGCCTGTTTCGTCTCTGCCCGATATGCGACGGTTACGAGACTGAAGGCAAACGTATTGCGATGTTAGGACCGGCGAAGTGTGCGCTATCGCATGCCATCTTCATGCGGACTTTTTCACGCGACGTGTCCGTGGTCGCGTCCGACCTCGACGCGCTATCAGACGCAGAAGTGGATTCGGCTGCCGCCAGTGGCGTCGGTTTGATCGCGCTATCGAGACTCGACGCACCTCGGGGCGCTGACCAGGCGGTGCTGATCATCGGCGCGAGCGGAGCTATTCACCGTTTCGACTCGGTATATCCCGTCATGGGTTGCGATCCGCGGACTGACGTATTGGGGCTCGACGTGGAGCGTGACGAGGACGGAATGGTGAGAACTGACAAGCATCAGCGTACTAGCATTGAACGGCTCTATGCGGCCGGCGACATCGTCAATACCCTCAATCAGATCAGCGTCGCCTCTGGCGAAGCGGCCATTGCCGCGACGGCGATTCATAAGAGCCTTCCGCACAACGCACGTTAGAGTGCTGACGGAGTGCGCTGACCAGGGCGAATCAGCGCTGCGGCTCTGTGTTCGTTATTTCCGGCGCGATGGTGAAGAATCACCGTCAGGCGGCACGCAGCTTGCGCCACCTCATGCATAGGAAGGCAGCCCGCCTGCCTGAAATACTGTCTTTGGGGTAGGTCATGAAACATGGAAACAGGTCGTTCGTTACTTTGGCGCTCGTCATCGCGTTGTCGTCTGCAGCAAGCGCGCAAGCTGCCGATGGCGCTGCGCGGAGCCCAACATCCGGCGCGGGCGGCGGTTCCACGCAGGCCCTGGGCCAGGAGGACTACGGTTCGCCGGGGGACGCGCGTACCGACGCGGGCGCGGGGACCGGTGCTGGTTCCGGCTCCAACAGTTCTGCGGCAACCCGTTCCAGCAGCGGGAAGACCAACGGGTTAAATATGGGTACAAATAGCGGCGCGAACAGCGACGTCAAAAGTGGACTTAGCCGTTCAAAACAAAACAGTCGCCAGTAAAGATCGTCGCCGCCAGCGCCGGGAGTAGTGGAGCTAAAGCCTCTGCTTTTGTTGGAGCGCTTAACAGGACTGATATCCACGAGAATCCCTTGAAATGAAATGAGAGGTCCGTTGCGGAGCGACCAAACTCCAGGGAAGAGGAGCGGAGGGGCCTGTCATAAAGACGACAGGCAAAGCGGCTCTTGATCGCCGGAATGACAAATTCAGCCAGTGCCTTGACACTGCCCGCTTCGCAAAGGTCGATCCGCCGAGACGCGCATACTGGGGAGCGGGGGGCGAGCCCGCTATAGGCGGCCAGAACGGCAGGGGGAGGGCATTAAATACTTCACCAGTTCTGCGGGCTTCGTCGCGCGCGGCCAGACCGCGTGCAACGAACTCCCGCTGGAGTCGGCGCTTCGCAATACTTTCGCGGAGCGAAGCCTCCATAAACGAAGAAAGACTCTCGTTCTCGTTCAACACTTCTTCTGCAGTCTGTCGCAACTCCAGCTCTACACGCAACGCTGGGATCGTTGCAGTCTTCATGGCAAACCTCCTGTAGTGCTCGCTCGACCACGTGTAGCCGTCGACCGAATGGACCGCAGGGCTACCTGACGAATCGGGTCGACAGTCAGACGAAAGATCAATAATAATCGTTCTCATTGTTTCTGCGATTTACCAGATGTAGTATGTCAACTTTCTCGTTTGTGCGGTGTTGACTGCGGGTCGCCGGTCCGAAAGTGCCGAAATTGTTTTTTTCATCCGCGTCGGTAGTCATTGTTACCAACGCGCCCTCGAATTGGAGTTGCATCCGATGCGGCTTGATCGGACAGTTCTGCCGGAACTGGCGACCGCTTCTGGCGTGTCGCGGTTGAATATTGATCGCCTCAAGGCTTGTAAGGCGTCAGCACAGAAATTAGCTAGATGGTTGGTACTTCGTTAATCAGTGATCCGTGGTTCTACCTTGTGAGCATACCGGCGCTCCTGCTGACAAGCATCTCAAAGGGCAGCCTCGGGCTTGGCCTAGGCGTAGTGGCGGTTCCGCTTATGGCGCTGCACCTGCCGGTGCCCGTTGTGGTGACCCTTCTTCTGCCCATCCTCTGTCTGACTGATCTTGTGACACTGTGGCAGTATCGTGGCGAATGGAGTTGGCCATTGCTGCGTATCGTAGTTCCCGCTGCACTCTTAGGCATTGGACTCGGTGCGCTGGCGATACACCATCTTTCGGAGACGTGGCTAAGACTCGGCGTCGGTATTATCTCGATCGACTTTGCCCGGCGTCGCTGGTTGGAATCGCGTCACTCTGCACGGGAAGTGGACCATCGTTTGCGCCCGGCTTCAAGCGTCTTCTGGGGGGCCGCTTCTGGCTTCACAAGTTTTATGGCCAACGCAGGCGAACCGGCGCTGGCCATCTATCTGTTGCCGTATAAACTCACCAAGCGCTGCTTTGCCGGCACGACGACTGCATTCTTCGCGATCGTCAATTTGGCGAAACTAGTCAGCTTTTCCATGCTTGGGCTGTTCACCCGCACGACATTGCTCGCCAGCCTCGTTCTCACGCCTCTTGCGGTATTTGGCATCTGCGCAGGTTTTTGGCTGAACCGCCGATTAAACGTAACGCTTTTCTATAAATTCGCGAACATCATCCTGTTTGTAATCGGTACGCGACTCCTCTACACCAGCCTCAAGGTCATTCTCTAGCTTTGGTTCGTTGATGATTTCGTGACCATGCTCCTTCGTCTGCGACCGATAAGGAGGAGACCACCGGACGACGAATCCGCCCGACAGCACCGACACGCTCACCCTCGTGGTCCTGTTGGCGCGGATGGCCAGAACGGCCGATGTCGCAACATTCACCGTCACAGATGGAATGACGGCTTACTAAGCGGAGTCGCCGTTTGAGTATCCGGGCAATAGAGTAAGCGAATGACCGCCCATGGCCAACTGTACGCGTTCAGCCTCCCGCACCGTAAGCCGTCGGTCGGAACGACTTATCCGCGCCAGTGGCAGCTTCATGGCGTCTTAACTTAGCGGGTGCAACCGGCCACGTTCGCGAGCGGTTTGCAGAGCGATCTGAAAGGTCGATGTTTCTCGCCAGCGAATTGAAAACGCCGAGCAGCGACTTTTTCAAGAACATCGGCGAAAAGCGGCCGATCGCGAAGGGCCGCTTTCGGGTGTGCTTTTGGCTTGAGTTTGAAAAGAGCGCAAGGCCCGCGTTTGCCTAAGCAGACCGTGTATTCGATCAATTCGATCTGACGCTTCAGCTTGCCGTGGCGCGACGCCCACTCTGCGAAGCTTGTTCGATCGCAGCGATGATGCGATGCGCACACCAGAAGCGCCGCTAGGTTTCCCTACTTTGCCGCAGTCTGCTCGGTCCCCAATGCTTAAGGGCGACGCAACCAAGACTCACCGCGCGAACAGTGCACACGCGTGCGTCACTTTCAGTTTGTCGATTTCGTGTTGGTCCGTCTCCGGCAACTTGGGAACCGCGTTCCGCATCCGGCGACAATCGGGCCAATTTGAGACGTTCGACATCGGCGCAGAGATAGTCGACAATTTGAAGCATCTTCTATCCGCCAACGTTGCCGACGATTTTGACCTTTCCAAATCTCCCTACGTCCGTTGAAACTGGCCGCCTGATTATTCGGTGCCCACTACCCGAAGATGCCCCTCAGCTCTTCGATGCGATGTCGAAGTTCGCCCGGACAGGGTTGATGACGGAGGCGGTAAGGGCGGCTGTCGTCTATGCTTTTACCGAACTTGGATTGCATCGGGTGGAGGCAAATATTCAACCTGGGAATATCGCGTCGATCGCACTTGTGCGTCGGTTGGGATTTAAACACGAAGGCTTTTCGCCTCGCTATCTCCGCATAAATGGCGAATGGCGCGACCATGAGCGATGGGCGTTCTTGGCCGACATGCCCGACTAGACATGGCAGCCATTCGAAAAACAATGTGCTCACGCAGAAACTGTTTTTGTGCCAATATTGACAGCATGGAACTTCGTAACGTCCCGAGCAAGGCTCGACACCACCATCACGGTCGCTATCCGTTGCGCCGTGGTTCGTTACGTCCATAGCAAGGAATTCGACCTCACGGTCCATTCCATGTGCAAACGACCAGGGCGCCTAAGGCGCCTTTTTTATTTCTCCACCATCAAGCGCTGAACATGACCGACTCGATAAGCTATCGACCCGCAACCATCGACGACATTCTGAAAATTTGCGAGTTGGGTCAAATCTTGAACGCGATCCACCACTTGGCGCGCCCCGATATCTATGCGGACGCCACAACTGAGTTCGGCCGGGACAAACCGCACTGGCTCTCTAGCCTTCAGGAAGGAGATCGAGCTACGTTTCTTGCCGAGCTTGGCAGCAAGGCGGTCGGCTTTATCACCGTTCAAGTGGTGCAGCCGATAAGCCCGTTATTGCAACCGATGGTCGTTGGCCGCATCGGCTCGGTCGCTGTTTCCGAACAACTGCGGGGACGCGGGATCGGCAGCACACTGATGAAACTCGCAGAAGAGTGGGCGCGGAAACACGGTGCCACCGACGTTAGGTTGGCCGTTTGGGCGTTTAACGAACAGGCGGTCGATTTGTACCAAGAGCTTGGCTTCGAAATTCGTGCGTTCGAGATGGGAAAGCGAATTCAGGTTGCTGGGGATGTGATCGCCGGTGGACGTGGTGAGGCAACCAGTGCATGAACACTGGTTACCCCTAGATAGGGCTTCTGCGCGCCTTGGTTTTGTGGAGGAAGGCGACATTCGACAGGGGGTACTGGAAAGGTGGCTTTCATGACGTTCGTTTTTTTAGCTTGATCAAGGCTGAACGCCTCATCTATCCAACATCGTAGGTTCGGACGAGTGATCAATGAGCCAGGCCGTTGTCCGCGACCGTCCGCTACCGAGAAAGCTGACGGTCCCTTCAGGGTCCGAACTGCGCCGCTCAAAGTCACTTTTTGCGGGGTCTTCCTGGCGGCGATAGTTCGACAATCGGCCCAAATTGCGCCAGTCGACGGCGTAGTTGCGCGGACGCTCGAACGGCTGCTCCGCACTCGATCACGGACCGTCAAGCTTTATGGTTTGCTCTTCGCGACGGATCGCCGCTCACCCGTTCTAAGTTCGTGCCACGTCGGAGCGTACATCCCGGTCGGTTGTCAGTCGGAACCAACTGGCAACCAACAGGATTTCGTCGCTGCCCCGCTCACACATAGGCGTGAAGAATGGCAGCGGGCGGTGTGCATGATCTGGCTAGAGCATTCGACCGAGGAAGACGTGCATCTGCTTGGCGATCTCCTCGCTCTTGTCGGCCAACGCGCAATGACCGCTGTCTGTTAAATGGATCTCGGCGTTAGGCACAACTTCTCGATACCGCAGCTGACTCTCGGCCGGAAACAAGATGTCGTTTTTCCCGCTAACGACCAGCGTAGGCGGTTTTTGCGCACGCAGGTAGTCCTGAGCACTCTTGAGTGCGGGGCCATTGGTGCGGATGTCGTAGAGCAGATCGAGTGAAATATCCGCAGCACCGGGGCGCTGCAACGAGGAATAGTCGATTTGCCACTGCTCCGGATCGATCAGGGATGTATCTTGAACGCCCGTGAGGTACAGATCGCGGACCACGTCGAGGGTTAGATAGTGTTGTCTGACCTTCTCGCGGCTCCCGTCCGTTCCGTCTTTCCAATACGACACAAGCGGCCCGAACCATGGGCTTGCACCCAGGAACAACGGATTGTTTTGCGCTACCAGCGCTTTCATCCGCTGAGGGGTTTTCAGCATCACGCGATATCCGACGAGGCCGCCGAAATCCGTCGCGTACAACACGTATTGATCGATGCCGACCTTGTCAACGAACTTGCCGATCGTCTCACCGAGCACGTCAAAGGTATAGGGGGCGTGCGAGCGATCGGGGATATCGCTGTTGCCGAAACCTGGATAATCCGGAGCGAAAACATGGTAGTTCGCGGACAGCTCGTGGATGAGATCACGAAACATCGCGGATGACGACGGCCAGCCGGGCAGGAGTAGGACGACTGGCGCACCGGGTGCGCCCGCTTCGCGGTAAAAGATCGAAGCTCCGTCGACATCCACCGTGCGGTAGCGGGTCGGAAAAGCCGGATTTCCAGCGAGCGACGATTTTCCAATAGGGTTGGTAAGCTGAGGTTTGGCCGACGTTGCGCGGGTTACAACCATGGCTGCACCAGCGAGAAAACTCGTTGTAAAGGAACGGCGTGTAATCATCAAGGTTTGTCCTGCGAGGGTTAAAACATAACCATCCGTTGTCGCGGCAAAATCGTCGTGACGACGTCTGGGGCGAATCGACATCTGCCGATCAATCCGGTATTTAGGTGCCGAGGTGCAGCGAGACGTGTTCCAGCTTCCGGTTGTCGCTCGACCACAGTTGCTCGACTTGCTGCGCCAACGGATCGGGGAAGATGTAGGCGTGCCCTTCGGCGATGCCTTTCACTATATTGACGGCGGCATATGCCGGCGTCGCCTTATCCGGATAAGGTACTTCCTTCGCCAAGGCCGTCTCGATCGGTCCGGGATAGATGCCGACAACCGTCACGTTGTCTTTTTCCAAGGTCCCTCGCAGAGACTGGGTAAGAGAATGCAGCGCTGCCTTGGAAGCCGAGTAACCGGCCATCAAGGGAACAGCCGACAGGCCGACAACGCTACACATATTCGCGATGGTGCCGGACTTGCGGGTCACAAACTGCGGGGTGAATGCCCTTAGAACGCGAAGGGTACCGAAGTAATTTGTCCGCATGTCGTCTTCGAAGGTTTCCCAGTTACTGCCGAGAAAATCGCCGAAGGCCAGCGTGCCGGCGTTGTTCACAAGCACGTCCACATCCTGCGCTGCTGCAGCTGCCCCGTTGACGGATGGGTCGCTCGTGATGTCCATCTCCAACGGAACGACCCGCGGGTCTTCGAACAGCGGCAGCGCCTTCGGATCGCGCGCTGTGGCGTAGATTTTCGCCACGCCAACCTTCAGCAATTCCTTCACGATGGCCGCACCGATGCCGCGATTGGCGCCGCTCACCAGCACGACTTTGTTCGAAAGAGTCATGATCTTCTCCTGAGTGTTTAACTACCCGATGTCGGGATACGGAAAGCCATTCGGCGGGAGTTTTGCCAAACGCTTGCACCGCATAAGTAAACGACATCGTTTACTTATGCGTATATGTAAACGATGTCGTTTACTATGTCAACGGGATTTGTTATAAATGCGAGGTGGACTTCAAGAGGGTGACGAGATGGAGCAGGGCACGGAAATCGAAGGCAAGAAGCTGGATATTGTGAAATATGCATTCGATCGCTTCTACGATGCAGGCTTCCATGCGACGGGAATGGAAGCGGCCTTGGCCGGCAGCGGCATATCGAAGCGCACGCTTTACAAGTATTTCCCGTCGAAAGAGGATCTGATTGAGGCCGTGTTGTGGCTCTATAGTGAAGGTGTCGTGCATGAACTCTTCGATCCGGTCGCGCACATCAGCGACCCGCGCGAACAGATCATCGAGTTCTTCGACGTGCGGAAGATTACCGGCCGAATGCTCACGCGCGGCTGTCTGGGAGTGAAGGCGGCACAGGAATATGCCGGGAAGCACGAGGGCATCGTTGAACTTGGCATAGCGGCAAGTTCACGCGGTGAAATGAAGTTCCTCGAACTGTGCAAGCGGGCGGGATTTGCCAAACCTCAGCGTCTCGCCAAGCAACTGAACCTGCTTCTTCATGGGGCGTTGGCGCTTTCGCACGCGTCGGGTGAAACCTCGGCGTTCATGCTCGCAAAGGACGCAGCGTCGGCGGTCCTGGAGAACGCGCGTTTGTTGCAGCCTACGCGTGCAGGATCGTAGCTTCAGAACTGCAAAACCTGGCGGCCGTTATACGTTGGAAGCGGTCATACCAGAGCAAGTCTTTTGGCCGGCCGCTCAGGGTCGGGAGTGTGAATTCGCTGATGCAGGAAGCTGCCGTCTGGCCGCTCGATGCCGCCGCCGTCAGCAATCCGCCGCATTGCTGACGTAGAACCCAGCGCATCTCAATGTCGGCAATGGCCGAAGTCCGTTCCAACACCGGGACGGCATGCAGGTACGTTCTCGTGAGTACCCTTATCGCGGCGGCGTCGGGCGCCCGCCATGCATGCCTCAGTCAGCGTGCCACCACGCGTATCAGCCCAGCCGCCGGACCCGGCTTCGCCAGCTCATCTGCCTGATCATCGGCGACGCGCCACTTCGGAAACGTCCCTGAGCCGTCGACTTTCCATGGCTTTCCCATTTCGTCGACATACATCGCGTTCGAGTTTCGGCCGGCCGCCGACGCGCGCCGCAGTGCGCCCGGCGCAGCGCGTTCGAATGACCGGCTCCCCTGTTCATTGAACACTGTCGCAAGCGGCCGCCGCGCCTGGCCCGACCGGCTGAGCGGCGTGGCAAGCGGTCCCGCGGGCGCGCGCAGCACCGCGTCGGCGGGCTCTCGGCCAGCGAGGATCGCGCCGAGCAGCGCGGACGGACCGCTCGAAGCCGATGCTTCATTGGTCGTATCGCCGGTGCGCCTGGCGGTCGGCGCGCTCGGTGAATCGAGTGCGAGCGGTTCGCTCGCGACGTCGATCTGCACGACAAGGATGACATGCCAGTCGTCCGGCGTGTTGTTGTAGCGTGGCGCGAGCGAGACGAGACGCAGCCGCGCGATGTCGAAACCCGCGTCGCGCAGCAGGAGGTATTTGGCGACGGCGAAATCCTTGCACACGCCGCTTTCGGTGAAGAACCGCGCCGGCGCGTAGTAGCTGCCGTCGGTTCCGTCGCGGTAGCGAACCTGGTTGACGAGCGCGTCGGCGAGCAGCACGGCTGACGTATCGCCGGCCTTGACACGCTTTGCCCGCACTTGCGCAACGAGGCGGGTCCAGCCGGCGGGTTCGCGCGTCAGGTGGATGCGCAGCGCTTCGCGCAGGCGCTGCACGCGGCCGATCGCGTCAGACGATGGTTCGAGCTTCGTGTCGGCAAGCGGCAGGAGGAACATCAGGTCGCCGACTTGCGCGAGCTCCGGGCGGATCTTGCGGTTGGCTTCCCACCACGTCCCGGTGCGCAGGCGCTCGATACCAGCTTTCAGTGTGTGAGGCGTGGCCGAATCGCCGGGGCCCGCGTCGTGCGTGCCGGATGCATAGCGTTGCGATGGGGCCGGCAGGTTCGCGGCGCCCACGACGGCGGGCAAAAGCATCGCGGCCGCGAACGAGCACTGGAGAAAGCAGAGGAGCAGTCGAGCGAGCGGCATATGCAAACTCCCGGAAGCCACACCGGGCGCCGATGCGCCTGGTGGTTCGAAGCCTCCCGATGCCGTTTTACGCTATGCGCGCAAGGCAACGCTGGCTTGAAACCAACATTGCATGCGACGTGCCAATCCGTCGTGTCGCTCTACGCCATTGATTAAACAGGAAATTTTCTTTGCGGGTAGCGTGCTGAAAACGCCTCGTGACGCCCGCCGCCCAACAGACACGCGATACCTGTTAGCGTCATCCGCACACTTTGCCCTGAGCGAAGTTGGGTTCCACGCGCGGCCGAAGCAACAGCATCTGCGTTGGGATCGAAACCCCAGTGTTCAGCGGCTTCGCCTCGGCGAATGTGTGGCAGATCTTCGGCGCGGCGGCTTCTTACAAGATCGGCCAGGGGAGCATTGGGCTCGTATATACGAACGCGCGGTTTCAGGACATCCGGCATACAGCGTCCACGCCGAACACGGGCAACGCGAGTTTCAACAGCTATGAGATCAATGGTCGCTATAACATTACGCCCGCATTGCTGATCGGCGCGTCGTTCGACTACACGAAAGAGTCCCGCGCCAAATACGAGCAGATCGATTTCGGTCCGAACTACTCGCTCTCCAAGCGTACCGACATCAATCTGGTCGGCGTGTGGCAGCACGCGTCGGGTGTCGATTCGACAGGACATGCCGCAGTCGCGGCAATCAGCACGCTAGGCCAGTCGTCGACGCCGACCCAGGTCGCTGTCAAGTTTTCATTACGGCATCGCTTTTGAACACCGCCTCCCCCGACTTTGCTAGCCCACGATAAAAAATAACGCACTGGCATGCCGTAAAAAAGCCGGTATGCCAGTCACGTGGCGCGTGTGGATACCTCGCGATGCCTTCGATTCAGGTCGCGAATGGTCACGTCGCCGGAATGCGATAGCCTGACATGACCGGCTGGCAATCTTACTTTTCTGAGAAAAGCAGAGACGCACGTCATCAATACCGACTTAGAGATTTTTGCTGTGAAGGGCGCCTCAGGCGCACCGCTGCGCTCGACCACTGTCGAGGTCGGCTATGGCTCCGCCGTGCAACCCGGTCGTCAGCCTAAGGAGAAAACTGTCGATGGGAGTTCGCATTCCCTCCCGACAGTCGACTGGCCGGTAGTGACCGACTGCACATGCCCAGTCCCGTCGCCGTAAGCCTCCGCTCGAAAACATCCGCCCTGCGTCGGCGGCAGCTCGTCGGCGTCATATCCCAGCGGGAGCAACCGGCCATTAGCGGTCCCTTGCGATCCGTTCGGGAATGTATGCCCAAGGGCGCCGCCTTTTGATGACAGGGTGACGGCGACTCGTCGACTGAGTCGCCCTGTACAAAGCCTATTCCGTTAAACGCGAGCAAGCGTTAGCTTTTTGAGGAATCGAACGGTCACTCGTGACCTAAACTAGCCCATCATAAGCCGCAAATTCAGAAGTTCGCGGACTTACTCGACAGCGGGAAGGCGGTCGCGTTTGGTCGTCCGATTGATTACAAAGCCAACGCGCGATGGATGATGGACTTGCATCGGGGATGGCATCATCTCCATAGGCAGCGGGTTGCAAGGGTGTCCAGATGTTTGAGGTGGCGGCAAAGGCGGTTAGAATGCGATGAGCCCACGGTATGCGCACAAGCGATGCCTTTGGCTCCGACGCGAACAGAAGGCACAAAAAAATGGAACGACAGACTGACTCTCGTCCTCCCCGCCCGACAGATGCCGACGCCCGACAGCCTGCACCGCCCCACCTAGCCGACATGCTTGATAGCCTGAGCGACGGATTCATGTCGATAGACAGATCGTGGCGCTTCAGCTACCTGAACCATACCGCTGAACGATACTTGCAGCGGGACCGGCAAAATCTGCTCGGACGTGACATATGGCAGTGTTACCCGGACCTGGTAGATTCTGGCTACTATCGCGCCTATCAGCAGACGGCGGCAACGGGACTGCCGGGCCGGCACACTGACTATTACGCACCTCTCGGCGCGTGGTTTGAGGCTCGTTCATTTGCCCACGACGATGGCATCACGGTGCTTTTCCGCGACGTCACGCGCGAACACGAGCACGCGGCGCAGCTGGAATTTGAAGCCAGTTACGACTA
Organism: Paraburkholderia sp. NPDC080076; assembly: GCF_050281145.1. NCBI lineage: Bacteria > Pseudomonadati > Pseudomonadota > Betaproteobacteria > Burkholderiales > Burkholderiaceae > Paraburkholderia > Paraburkholderia sp. NPDC080076. Next base: position 74,156 of record NZ_JBNNWQ010000007.1, read on the forward strand.
TCTGACTGGTCTGGCCAACCGGCGCAAGTGCATGGAAGTGCTATCGCGCGCGGTCGCTGAGGCTGCTTCAACGGGCTTTACGCATGGTACTTCCCTGGCGGTGCTGTTTGTTGACCTGGACCATTTCAAGGAAGTCAACGACGCGTTCGGTCATGCTGTCGGCGATGATCTGTTGCGCGGCTTTGCGAAAAGGCTTCTGGCAATTCTTGACCCTGATTTTTTCGCCGCGCGCGTCGGGGGTGACGAGTTCGTTCTCTTGTTACGCAATACTACTGAAAGCGCGGCAGAAGCGTTCGCGCACGCGGTGCTCAGCGAGCTCGCAATGCCATTTGAAGCATGTGGAAGGGCTGTCTCCCTGTCGGCCAGCATTGGCATCGCGCTACTGAGAGATGCACCGGAATCAGCCGAGGCGTTGCTGAGTCATGCCGATACCGCCATGTACGCAGCGAAGTCATCTGGCCGGTTTCAGGTATGCGCGTACGATGGAACCCTCGACCAGGGCATGCGTGACCGCCTTGCTTTGCGCATCGATCTTCGTGAGGCATTTGCGGCGAACGAGTTCGAGCTTCATTTCCAGCCTCAGATAGCACTCGCGGACGCTTCCCCAATCGGCGTCGAGGCGCTCCTTCGCTGGCGTCATCCTGAACGAGGCCTGCTCACGCCGTACGCATTCCTGGATGTGTTACTTGAGTCCCCATATGAAGGCGCCCTCGTCGAATGGCTGCTCAATGCAGTTTGCCAGCATATCGGTGCATGGCGACGGCTGGGTGTATCCGTACCGCGGATCAGTCTCAATCTGTCGGCTCGGCAACTTCTCGGTGCGGGACTTACAGATAGGATTCTCCATATCGCGAGGGCACACGACGTCTCCCCCGCAATGCTCGATATTGAAGTCACGGAGGACTCTCTAGTGAGCGATATCGAAAAGGCAACGTCCGTTCTTGCCGCGCTGAAGCAAGCCGGCATATCCACATCGCTGGACGACTTCGGATCTGGATACTCCAGCCTCGGCTATCTGCTCCGGCTGCCTATCGACACGCTGAAGATCGACAAGTCGTTTGTTCGAGCGCTGGTCGATTCAGAGAAGGCGTCTGCGGTCATCCGAGGTATTGTCGGTCTCGCTCGTTCACTGGGAATGAAAACTGTCGCGGAAGGCGTGGAGTACCCACATCAGGTCGCAGAGTTGAAGGACGCCGGATGCGATTCCATTCAGGGTTATCTGGTTAGCCGCCCGCTTGACTCGAAGGCCCTGGTGGAATTCATGCTGCGTTTGGGATAGCGCCAAACGGAAATGATGCTCGCGCGCTGCTGGCGCGGTGAGCGTCAACCAAGTGAATTGGCCGACGGCCTCGTCAACCACGTCAATATCGCTGTCCTACTGGACACGTACTACGCAGTGATCGGCGCAAATTCAGCAATCCCCGCACGCGCGTCACGAAGGCTGACGCGATCATCTATCGGGCAAGCCAGCTGGACGTAAGAACTGTTCGATCGCTGCTGTCCGAATACGCCGTTCCGCAAGATCGCCCATCGCATCCATGAAGCTGCGCGCGACGAAATCAGGCCGTGTTGCGAAGACGCCCGAATACAGCGATCCTGGCGTGAGCGAAGAAGGTGGAAATGCTCTTTGCCCATCAAACGCATGCTGCATTGTTAGCGATATCGATTCGCCCGCGTCGCGCAACGTGTTTTATGTCGAGGAGCGCGCCATCGACTTATGTAGCACTGCAGCCGTTGGCTGAGCGAGAGGAAGACGGGGAACTGAACGGGTCGCGCGTGCTGTTTCTGACAGCAGACAGGCGGCAAGCTTGCAGCTCCATGTATTCCATAATCGTATAGATAATGCATTAATCTTCATTATAAAGGCATGTCGATCGCCGCTAGTATGCAGAGTCCGGGCTATGCCCCTGCGTGAAACCGACAGGCGCACGGCGTCGATCCGACGCCTCGCCGCGCTGGACCAACGCGGAAAGGCCGAACCAACCATTCACTGATACGCAGCGTCGTTGAAGGCGCAGCGAGCGTGTGAGGAGGAGACTCGAACGTGAAAATGACCTTTCGCTGGTATGGCGACACGGACCCCGTGCCGCTCGCTTATATCCGCCAGATCCCCGGCATGGTCGGGGTCGTCTCGGCGATCTATGACGTGCCTGTGGGCGAGGTGTGGCCGATCGACAGGATCCTGTCGCTGAAGGAGAAGATAGAGGCGCACAGCCTGACGCTGGAAGTGATAGAAAGCGTGCCGGTGCACGAGGACATCAAGCTCGGCAAACCGACGCGCGACACGCTCATTTCCAACTACGGCCAGACGCTGCGTAACCTCGGCGCCTGCGGTGTGAAGGTGGTCTGCTACAACTTCATGCCGGCTTTCGACTGGACCCGCACTTCGCTGGAAATGCGCCTGCCCGACGGATCGACGACGCTCGCGTTCGACACGCAAGCGATCCGCGAGCTCGACGTCAGCCAAGGTATCCAGTTGCCCGGCTGGGACGCGAGCTATCGGCCCGAGCAATTGAAAGCCCTGCTGTGCGAGTACGAAGCGCTTGACGAAGCCGGTCTCTGGGCCAATCTCGACTACTTTCTGCGCGCGATCATCCCGGTGGCCAAAGAAGCGGGCATCAAGATGGCGATCCACCCCGACGATCCGCCGCGGCCGATTTTCGGACTGCCGCGCATCGTGAAGAATCGCGCGGACCTGCAGCGCGTGCTGGCTATCGTCGACGATCCCGCCAATGGCCTGACGCTGTGCTCGGGGTCGCTGGGCGCGGACCTGCAGAACGATATTCCGGCACTGGTGCGCGAGTTCGGCGCACGTGGCCGGATTCATTTTGCCCACCTGCGTAACGTGCAAACCAATGCCGCGGGCGATTTTCATGAGACTTCGCATCGCTCGGCCGATGGCTCACTCGACATGGCGGAGATCGTCAAAGCCTATTTCGAAACCGGCTTTGAAGGCTATGCAAGGCCGGACCATGGGCGAATGATCTGGGGCGAAACGGGCCGCGCCGGCTACGGGCTATTCGACAGAGCGCTGGGTGCGGTCTACCTGAACGGCATCTGGGAAGGTCTCGCCAAACATCCGGCCGATCATGCGGCTGAGTAATGCCGCGCTGGCTTCGCTCGCGGCGCGCGCTGCTGGCGAAGTCGTTGTTCCCGCCTACGATCGCGCGAGCCTTGCACCGGGCATTGTCCACCTGGGCCTCGGGGCGTTTCATCGCGCGCACCAGGCCGTGTACACCGAGCACACGTTGCGCGCTGGCGATCACCGCTGGGGCATCGTCGGCGTGTCGTTGCGGCGTGCAGACACGTCGGAGGCGCTCGCTCCGCAAGATCATCTGTATGCGGTGGATGTGCGCGACGGCACCGCGGATTCGTTCCAGGTCATCGGTGCGCTGATTGCTTCGCTGGTCGCGCCGCAGTCTCCCGTCGCCGTGCTCGACGCGATGACCGATCCGCGCTGCCATATCGTCAGCCTGACGATCACCGAGAAGGGCTATTGCCGCAATCCGGCCAGCGGTGCATTGCAGTTCGATCATCCCGACATTGCCCATGATCTGCGCGAGGCCGCCGCGCCCCGCAGCGCGATCGGCTTCGTCGTGCGTGCGCTGGCGCTGCGCCGCGCGGCCGGTCTGGGCCCGTTCACCGTGCTGTCGTGCGACAACCTGCCGTCCAACGGCGATACGATGCGCGCGTTGACGCTGGCGTTCGCGCGCGAAACGGATGCTGTGCTGGCCGACTGGATCGAGCAAGAGGGCGCATTTCCCAACACGATGGTGGATCGGATCGTGCCGCTCACCACCAACGCCGACCGTATGCGCGTAGCGAAGCAACTCGGTGCCGACGATGCGTGGCCGGTGATGACCGAGCCGTTTTCGCAGTGGGTGATCGAGGACCACTTCGTGGGACCGCGGCCGGCGTGGGAACGCGCAGGCGCGACACTCGTGAATGACGCGCGCCCCTACGAGCAGGCCAAATTGCGGATGTTGAACGGCGCGCATTCGGCGCTCGCGTACCTCGGGTCGCTGGTTGGCTATGACACCGTCGATCAGACGATCGGCGCACCGGCGGTGCTCAACTTTGTCGAAAGCATGTTGCGCGACGAGGTAGAGCCGACGCTGTCGCGACCCGCTTTGGCCACCTATCGCGCTGAACTGTTCGCGCGTTTTCGCAACACCGCGCTAGATCACCGCTTGCAACAGATCGCGACCGACGGCTCGCAGAAACTGCCGCAGCGCTGGCTGGAAAGCGTGAGCGCCAACTTGAAAAGCGGCGCGCCGACCGAACGTCTTGCCTTTGCGCTGGCCGGCTGGATCGCGTACCTCAACGGTCAGGACGAGACAGGGCGCACTTACGCGATCGCGGATCCCCTCGCCGGCACACTGACCGAAGCGGTCCGCGCGACCTTGCACGCGGATGCCGTCGATACGGTACGACCACTGTTCGAAATCGAGTCGATTTTCGGAGGCGATCTGCGCGCGCACCCGCGCTTCGTCGCGCAAGTCGCACGCCATCTGGCGGTGATTCGTGCACAAGGCGTCGTCAAAGCGATGGGCGCTTTTACCGCTTGAGGCCATGCACGTGGCCGCAGCAACCGCCGCGTTCTACCGGCTAGTAGCCCTAAATAATTGGAGGAAGACATGAGCAACCTGCTCGTCAAACCATCAAAGCATGCCGAAGACGGCCAGATCATCCATATCACGCCGGCGAGCGCCGGCTGGCAATACGTCGGCTTCGATGTTTTCGACCTGACGCCCGGCGCGACAGTGACTCGGGAGACGGGCGATCGCGAAGTCGTGGTCGTGCTCGTCAAGGGGCACGCAATAGTCGGTTGCGAAGGACTCGTGAGCCGCGAGATCGGCGCACGGATGTCACCGTTCGATGGCGCGCCGTGGTCCGTGTATGTGCCGCCGTATACGCGCTACGCGATCCTGGCGACGGACGACGTCGAACTCGGAATCTGCTCCGCGCCCGCGAAGGGCGGTCTGCCGCCGCGCTTCATTGCACCTGACGAGGTCAAGCAGGAAACCCGCGGCGCTGGCGCCAACCTGCGTCACGTGCGGCACATCCTTCCGGAAACCGAGCCGGCGGAGAGCTTGCTGGTGGTGGAATCGGTGACGCCCGCGGGCAACTGGTCGAGCTACCCGCCGCATCGCCACGATACCGACGACGGCGAGCAGCAGACCTATCTCGAGGAAACCTATTACCACCGCGTCTCGCCGCCGCAGGGCTTCGCGATTCAGCGCGTCTATACCGACGACCGCAGTCTCGACGAAACGCTCGCGGCGTACGACAAGCATGTCGTGCTGGTGCCGCGCGGCTATCACCCGGTTGCCGCCGCGCACGGCTACGACCTCTACTACCTGAATGTGATGGCCGGTCCGCGTCGCACCTGGCACGTGCACAACGAGCCGGCGCATGAATGGTTACTACAGTCCGCCGCAGTCGTCGCGGCGGACGGTCTGCGCTGAGTCCCGTCGCGGTAAGTCAGTCGCTGTCGGCGTCGGGGCCTTGGGTATCGAATCCGGCGGCCTCGCGCAGCGCTTGCAGCATCGCCCGCGCACCCGGTGAGAGCCTGTCGCCGCGCCGCGTGACGATGCCCGCCGGTCCGAGCTTCAGATCGAGTTCGAACGGTAGCGGTTCGAGCGCGCCGGCAATGCAATACGGCCGCACCGGCTCGCGCGCAAGCGGCGCGATCATATCGCTCATCTGCAGCAGGCTCGTGATGACAGGTAGCGACGAACTCTCGACCACATCCGTCGGCAACGCGAGCTGCCGTTCGAGAAAAAGTTGCGTGAACTGATTGCGCATCACGTTGCCTTTCGGCGGCAAGATCCACGTTTGCGGCGCCAGTTCGTCCCAGTTCAGAGCCTTGCGCTTGACGAGCGGATGGCCAGCGCGTGCGAACAGCGCGTGCTGTGCTTCTGCGAGCGGGGCGTAGTGCAGTTCCGCCAGATCGTCCGGATTGCGGATTCGCGCCACGATCATATCCAGCTTGCCTTCCTGCAGACGCTGCACCAGCACCTCGCTGAACTCCATCTCGATGTTGATGCGAATCTGCGGAAAGCGTTTCTTGAGTAGCGCCACGGCTTGCGGCACGAGATTGGTGGCCGCCGTGACCTCGGTGCCGATCATCGCCTGCCCGGTCAGGCCGGCTTTGAGCGCGGACACTTCGTCGTACGCATGCCGCAACTCCGCCAGCACGCTGCGCGCATGGCGGATCAGCACCTCGCCGTACCAGGTGGGCTCGACACCGCGCGGATGCCGTTCGAACAATGGCACACCCATCGTCTCTTCCAGTTCCCGCAGCAACTTGGTCGCCCCGGGCTGCGTCATGTGCGCGGCGTCCGCCGCGCGCAATACCGAGCGATGGATGTCGAGCTGAACGATCAGGGCCAATTGGCGCGTCTTCAGACGCGTGGGGTCGAAGCGGCCCGTCGCGATCGTCCCCGCGCCGCCGTCCGGACGAATTGCCGAGGTCACGATGTCGTCTCCATGTATTCCGTATTGATATAGATTTTGCGTTATTTTTCATTATAAAAGCATATCGATCGATTCTACTATGCATCAGACGCCCTGCATTCCAAGGCGGGCGGTTTCCCATCATGGGCATCGAGAACGGCTGCATCCAGCATCCGCGCATGCAGCCGCACAGGAGACGAAGAAGCAATGAACATCCGTACCGCAGATATCCCGCCGGAAGGCATCACTACCGACGAGTTCCTCGGCCGCGTCGCCAAGGTCCGCAGCGCACTCGACAAGGCGGGCCTGGTCGGCCTGCTCGCTTTCGGCGATTGCTGGCGTGGCGCGAACATCGGCTACTTCACCGAGTTCCGTCCGCTCGACGGCGTATCGGACATTGCCAACGCGATCCTGCTGCTGCCAGTAGACGGCGACCCCGTGCTGTTCGTGTCGGATCAATGCTTCGACTACGCGACGAGCGTGACCGCCTTCGAGGTGCGCAGCCTGCGAGAAGTCACGCAACAGGTGCAGGCGTTTTCGGCGCGGCTCCGCAGCGGCACGGTCGGCCTTGCCGGCGCCGCCTATATCCCCGCGGACCTGCTGCAGCGCCTGAACGCCGGTCTCGGCGAACTGAAGCTCGAACCGACGATGGTGCTGGCCGAAATCAAGGCGATCAAGAGCGACGCCGAAGTGGCGCTGATGCGCAAAGCTGCCGCCTTGACCGATTCGGCGATGGTCGCGATTCGCGACGCGCTCGCCGACGGCCGTCCCTACACCGAGCGTGAACTCGCTCTAATCGCTGACCGTGCGATGCTCGCGGGAGGAGCAGACCGGACCGCGTTCGATTCGATGGTGCAATCCGGTCCGCGCTCGGCATATAACCTGGCGCGTCCCACCGACCGCATCCTGCAACCGGGCGACCTGATCATGACCGACATCGGTGCGCGTTATCGTGGGTACGTCGCCGATGGCGGACGCGGTTTCACCTACGGTCCGGCGAATCCCGAGAAGATGGCGATCGTCGCGGCAGCGGCGCGCGCGGTCGAAGCGGGGCTGGCCGCCGCGCGTCCCGGCATGGCGGCCATGGAACTGAACGCGGTGATCCAGCAGGCGCTGGTGAAATCGAACTACGAGCAATACTCGAGCGAAGCGCGCGGCCATGGCACCGGTCATGGCACCGGTATGGACCCGGAAGAAGAAGCGCCATGGATCGGGCCGGGCAACAAGACCGTGCTGCAGGAAAACATGGTCTTCACCTTGAAGGCGACGATCACGGTGCCGAACGTCGGCGGTTTGCGCACGGAACGTATCGTGCGGTTGACCTCGGGCGGCGTCGAAACGCTCGACCAGTTCCCGATGGAACTGCACTGGTGAGTGCAGCGAATTTAACGTAACGTGCCGGCGAATCCGCGCCGCCGGCACGCAGCGGTTCAAGACATAGATTCCCAGAGAAGGGAGGAGACATGAATACATCGCCTGTTTCATCCGGCAACGCGCCGGTTATCAGCCGGTCGGCCGTCAACCGTGTGCTGGTCGCTTCGGTGGTCGGGACCGCCATCGAGTGGTACGACTTTTTTCTCTATGCCACCGCTTCGGCGTTGGTCTTCGCCAAGCTGTTCTTCCCCTCGTTCGATCCGGTGGTCGGCACCATCGCGGCGTTCGGCAGTTTTGCGGTCGGCTATCTCGCACGGCCTTTCGGCGCCGTGTTTTTCGGGCACTTTGGCGATCGCATCGGACGTAAGGCGACGCTCGTCGCGACGCTGACGATCATGGGCGTGAGCACCTTCGTGATCGGCCTGCTGCCGACTTATGCGTCGATCGGCGTCTGGGCGCCGATCCTGCTGGTGGCGATGCGCTTCATGCAAGGCCTCGGCGTCGGCGGCGAATGGGGCGGCGCGGTGCTGATGGTGGTCGAAACGGCGCCGGCCAGGAAGCGAGGCTTTTTCGGCGCGTTCCCGCAGTTGGGCGTGCCGCTCGGGCTGATGCTCTCGACCGCGGTGTTCAAAGCCGTGTCGAGTATGCCGTCGGACGCGTTCTATTCATGGGGATGGCGCCTGCCGTTCCTGCTGAGCGTCGCGCTGATCGCAATCGGCCTGTTCATCCGCCTGCGCGTCATGGAGTCGCCGGTATTCGAACAGATCAAGGCGAGCAAGCAGGTCGTGAAGGCGCCGCTGGTCGAATTGCTGCGCCGGCATCCGAAAGACCTCGTGCTGACGATCGGCACGCGCTTCGCGGTCGACATTACCTTCAACGTGATCAACGTGTTCGTGCTGGTCTACGGAACGACGCGGCTCGGCTTGTCGCGTGGGCTACTGCTGAACGCCATCATTGTGGGCTGCGCGTTTGCGCTGATCACGCTGCCGCTGTTCGGCAAACTGTCGGACGTGATCGGACGCCGGACCGTGTTCATGCTCGGCGCGGTGTTCGTCGCGATCTATGGATTCGCGTTCTTTCCGTTGCTCGAGACACGCAATCCGACCTTGATTTTCGTGGCGTACGTCTGCGGTATCGCGTTGAGCCAGGCGTCGGTGTACGGCGTGCAATCGACGTGGTTTGCGGAACTGTTCGGCACGCGGGTGCGCTATACGGGGGCGTCGCTGCCGTATCAGATCGCCGGCATCATCACGTCAGGACCGACGCCATTGATCGCCACCTATCTGTTCGCTACGTATGGCCAGACGCTGCCCATTTCGATCTATATCGCGGCGACGGGGTTGCTGAGCCTGGTGTGCGCGTTTTTCCTCGCCGAGACTTTCAGGCGGGATCTGTCGGCAGAGCCGGAGGATGAGGCGGCCGCTGCGCTGGGCGCGCGTGCGTCCGCGCGCTCGCCGCATCCTTTGACGCGCTGAGCGCAAATGGATCCGGTTGCCATGCCGTGTATGACCTGGCCGATTGCGGCGCCGGAGCGGCGGCCGTCGAGTCGCTAACGCGGGTTTGAATGGACGCCTCGTCGGCCAGGTCAGTCGCAGTGGTGCCCGCCTCGGTGGCGGCCTCGCGCCGTTGGGCGGCGACGGCAAGACTCTCGGCGGTCACAAAGGCTACGGTCCCGGTTTGTTCGCGCAGATTCTCGGGAGCACGCTGGGCGGCGGTTCGTTCTCGCCCGTGCGCAACCGCACGCAAAAAAAGCGATGAGCCGGACAACATCGGCCATTTCTTCCTTGCCGTGATGGCATAACGGGTATGGCGCGCAGCAACGACGCCAACCGCGAGACCTACACGAACCGGCTCGCGAGCACGCGTCTGATCGGCGATGCGGAACTTGCGATCAGCCGCGAGCGCACGACCGTCGACCGGATCGCTTTCGACCCGGCCGCCCCGACGGTCGAGAAAGACATTGCCACTTATCGCATGCTCAAAGGGCAGGGTATGGATGCGTGGACGAAGTATCTCGCCTTGCCTGCCACGTCGGATGAAAACCGTCTTGCCGCCGCGGTCAGTGCCAAGCGAAGCCAGGTACAAAACCAGCTGGATGCTTTTGCGGATTCGGTCAAGGGCATGGACGACGCGGCAGTCAAAGTCGCGTTGAAGAAAATCGCGCTGGCCAATACGGACTATGTCACGGTGAGCGCAGATCTCAAGCAGTTTCAACGCGATCAGGCAAAGGCACAATACGTTGACTCGGAAGCGAGTTTCCAACGCTTTCGTGCAATGACAACTGCCTCCATCGTATTTGGGCTGCTCGCCGGTGTCTTCACCTTCGTGTCGCTGCGCCGCGCGATCGGCCGTCCGCTCGCTGAGGCGCTGGAACACTTCCACCGGATCGCGACGGGCGATCTGTCGCAGCGGATCGAAACGCGTTCGCACAATGAAATGGGCATTCTGCTGCACGGTCTTTCGCAAATGCGCGACGGCCTCGTTAGCACCGTCACAACAGTGCGTCACGCAAGCGAGGCCATCGCCACGGCGGCCCAGCAGATCACCTCAGGCAATCTCCATCTGTCCGCCCGTACGGAACAACAGGCTGCGTCGTTACAGGAAACTGCTGCCAGCATGGAAGAGCTGACCGGCACGGTGAGGCATAACGCCGAGAATGCACGTCAGGCGCAGGCTCTCGCTGCCAATGCGGCCAACATGGCCGATCACGGCAACTCCGTGGTGGGCGAGGTGGTGACGACGATGAAAGAAATCGATCAGAGCTCGGGCCGTATCGGCGACATCATCGCGATTATCGATGCCATCGCGTTTCAGACCAATATTCTGGCGCTCAATGCAGCGGTCGAAGCTGCGCGCGCCGGAGAACAAGGACGCGGTTTCGCGGTAGTGGCGGCCGAGGTGCGCATGCTGGCGCAGCACTCGTCGGCTGCCGCGAAGGAGATCAAAGAACTGATCGAGACGTCGAGCGGAAAAGTACAGGCGGGGGGCACGCTGGTCACCGAGGCGGGCGGCCGCATGCAGGCGATCCTCAGCGGCGTGCGGCGCGTGGCGGACATTATGGACGAGATATCGGTGGCTTCGTCAGAGCAAAGCACGGGTATCGAACAGGTTACTCGCGCCGTCGCGGAAATGGACTCGGTCACGCAGCACAACGCCGCGTTGGTCGAAGAGGCGGCAGCAGCGGCCCAATCGCTAGAGGAACAGGCGCGAATGTTGAAAGAGACGGTGGCGGTGTTCAGGATTTAGGCTAGAGCTGGAATCACTTCCTGACGCGCAGCGTGCTTCCGTCGTATTGCGACTCGCGGCATGACCAAAACGTGTCGCGACAGGCCTGACAGCGGAGTGCGGATTGCGTTATTTGATCTCGATGCGCCGCCTGGCTGCCGGTTCTCCGGTCGCCTTCGGCACGCGCAGCGTCAGCACGCCGTTTTCAAATCTGGCCTCTGCCCGATCGAGATCGATGCCCGCAGGCAGCGGGACCGCGCGCTGAAAGTGTCCAAACGACCGCTCGACCCGATAGCATCCCTGTTCTTCGCTCGTCGATTCGAAGCGCTTGTCGCCGCTGATGATCAGCATGTCTTCAATCACTTCGAGTTCGACGTCGTCGCGGGTCATGCCCGGCAATTCGGCGACGATACGCAGAGCGTCGCCATCGTCGGTGACGTCGATCCGCGGTTGAAACTCGCTTGCGCTGAAGTCGCCGAACCAGCTTCCGAGCGGTCCACGGCCGCCGAACGGATCGCGGATCAATTCGGCGAACAGATGAATCGGATCAGGCAGCGGCCAGCTGGCAGGCGCGAGTGCCGGCGCAGCAGCCGCTGCCATCGGAACCGCGTTACCCGTTTGCGTGCCGCCCGTCTGTTGCCCGTTTTGCCGGGCGCTTTGCGGACTGGTGCGCGGCGCATCGGCGCGGTCCGATGCGCTTTTTTGCGCGGAGTGTGACCGTAAAAACCGGAACGGATTCCATTTGTCGAGATCCAGAGGCATGTGATTCTCCTTACGTGAGATAGGCCAGTGCCAGACCCGACGCTGGACCACTGGAGATGACGGGCGGTCCATTCGCCCTCCGAATGCGAGGGGCCGGCCGGCACGGCATCGTCCGCGAGAGCGCAACGAGTCCGGTACGGGGTTGGCCGCGGGTTTGACCTTGTGACCCGCGAGTGCCCTTGAGCGGTGCGCTTACGGATGCAATGGCGCGTGTGGCTCGCCAGTCACGCCATCATGCTGCCAGGCACGCGCAGTGATGCCGAGTACGAACAGCAGCGAGCCCGTGAACAACGCATACACGCCGATCAGCCAGACGAGCGCTAGTGCGCCAGCGCCCGGAAAGAACAGCACGAAGATGCCGAACAGCAAGGACAGCACGCCGGTCAGCACCAGCATCCACGCATTGCGCAGTCGCCTGTGCAGCCGCCTTGCTGCGATCAGATCGAATACGCCGCTGATAATCGCGTTTGCGCCGATGATGGCGACCAGCACAAGCGTGGTAATGCCCGGCACTAACGCGGCTATCAAACCGGCGCCGATGCTACAGATGCCGAGCAGGAAGGGCGCCCACCAGCCGGCGTGCGTCGCGCGGTAGCGGATGGCCCCGACAATCGCGACAATGCCGCCGGCGATTGCGTAGGCGCTAAAGAGGGTGATCAGCAGTAGTAGAGTGAGGCCGGGCCAAAATAGCGCCAGAGTGCCGAACAGTAGCGCTACCGTGCCACGCAGAATGAGCATCCACCAGGCGCGTCCAAGCAGTTCATCCATGTGGAACTCCAGGCTCTACCATCATGCGATGAACTGCAGTCTAGGCTCCTCGCTGCTGCGATTCTTTCGCGTTTCTGCCATGCGTTTCGCAATTCTGCATTCGCTCACGAGGCGTGCGGAATGGCATCCGCATGTACGAAAATAGCCCGATCCATCACCGTTTTTTTATAGCGGCTTGCCGTGCGACCTTCTAACATGAACTTACGCCGCGCACGGTCTGGCGTCTACCTTTTCATTGCTGGCCCGGTGTCGCACCGTCAACCCCAGAACGAAGGGAATCTCATGAAAACGAATCTGCTCGTATTGCTGCTCGCGTCGTCGTTCGGACTCGCTCCAGACGCGAACGCCCAGGTGGCCGGCGCCCAGCCGCTTGGTGTCAGCGTGGAAGAGTCGGCCGCGATCGTGGCAGGCTGGAGCGTGAGAAAGTCGATCATGGACAAGCCGGTCTTCAACGAGAAGGGTGAGCGTGTCGGCGTCATTCATGACATTATCGTGGCACCGGACAAGTCGGTATCGTTTGCAATCGTCGCCGCAAACCAGTTTCTGGGAGTGTCGCATCACGACGTGGCCATTCCGATTGAGCAGCTCGATTTTGTCAATGGCAAACTGGTGCTTGCCGGTGCGACGAAAGATGCGATCAAGGCGCTGCCCGCGTTTCAATACGCAAAGGTACGCGCGACACCTAAGGCGAGGTCCGACTACAGCGAGCATCACTGACATATGTCTCGCATCGTCCGCGACCGATGCATCTGACGCGCGGCACATTCATTCCATGGGCACTGCGCCAATTAGTGCCGCCGCGTGATTATTCGTCGTGCCGCATGACCGCCGCCTGCTCTTCGGGCGACTTTCTTAACCAGCGCCGGTGCAACGCACGTTCAATGCTGCCGCCCACCGAGAGCAGCAGCAGGAGCAGGGCGGTGGCAATACCCGCAATCTGCCAGGCGCCGATGCCGCATACAACTCCGAGCGCGGCGGTGACCCAGATCGAAGCCGCCGTCGTCAAGCCGCTGATCCTGCCGGTGGCGCGGTCTTGCAGGATCACCCCGGCGCCGAGAAAACCGATGCCCGTAATGACGCCCTGAATCGCGCGGCCGGCGTCACTGCTGTCGCTGAAACCGTGCAGTTCGAAGGACATGCCGGCCATTGTGACGAGACAGGAGCCGAGCGCAACGAGGCCTAGCGTCTTCACACCGGTTGGTTTGCCGTGCAGGTTTCGATCGAGCCCGACGATGCAGCCCACCAGCACTGCCGCGACCATGCGCAAGATGGCCTGAAGCAACTGCAGGTGTGAAATCATTGGCATCCCGCTAAGGTTTCCAGGTAACGTCGCGTTCGGCGAGCACCTGGCTGCTCACTACAGTCTAGCGTCGAAGGGAGCAAACTGCTTGAGCGTCAAACGCCGTACACGCGAAAGGGTTGAAGCTTTCGTCAGGAGCATTACAAAAGCTTGTGATGCAGATCCAGCCCCACATGCCCCAGCACACAGCCGCTCCGGATTGCCGCGATGGTTAGCCACGATTATTCGGCCAGCCGCATCTGCCCATATAACAAATCCGCCTTAGGAAGCCTTGAATTCGACGTAAGCTTAGGTATGCGACGAGGCAACGAGGAGACTTCTGCTTGTGATGAAACAAACGACAGGATTGACCCCGGATCACAGGTTACGCTGCCAACCGATGACCGTCGCTTTCACCAATGGCGGGTTGAATACAGTGCAGGGACTTCGGCTCGTTATGCCGACAGGTACCACTGTTGTGCAGGCTACGGGCTGTGACGACCTTGGAGTGAATCACTCCATGTTGGTAAGTGCGCCATTTGTCGCAGTCATTCCGGCGGGTGCGCAGTTGGCCACGATCGCTGACAACGATCCAAAGGGATGGGTCATCGCACTCGAAAGGAGCGTACTTGGACAAGCCTCGCAAGAAGCGTTTGCGGCGGTCCCAAAATGGTCTAAGTCTTGGGATCCGTTCCTGCGTGAGGTGGCGGGCACGTTGAGTGCTTTGCATCGTGCGGAGCTCATCGACGCTGCTTGCGCCGACGCATTCGCCGATGTCATCTCGGTGCACATCGCTCTTTACTACGGGCACTGTGCTGGTGCGGCAGCGCCAGATACGCCTCTTACGCTTCAAATGCTAAGTCGCGTTGAAGCCTTCGTTCATGAGCATATAGCCGAAACCATTTTGGTCGGGCAACTCGCGATGCTGGTGCACATGGGCACATCAAACTTTGCACGCGCTTTCAAAAGGGTGACAGGCAGGCCGCCCCATCAGTACGTGACACTCGAACGAGTGAAATTTGCCAGGACGATGTTGAGCCAACAAACCCCTTCTCTGGTTGACGTTGGCGCGCTCGCGGGGTTTCAGACTCAACAGCATTTCACCGAAGTGTTTCATCGATACACCGGCGTAACGCCACGCGCATACCGGCTTGCCCGCCGTAACGTCAGTAGCTGATTCATTGGCGAAGTTGCGGGCATCACGACGAAGGTCGAACTGGAAGCGGGATCCGGGTCTCCCCTAGTAGTCGACGACGTGCGCTAAACCGGCGCTTCTGTTCTCGTCGTGCGGCAGCCCGAGTCACTCGACCCGCCGCGCACCTTCGCCGGATCGTGTTTCCTGCTGCCGCTGTGCATACAGGGTCCGGTCGACTTCGGCGTCCGGTGCCGAGGTCGCGTCGACAGGGTCGTCGCGTTGCCGCATCAGCCAGTAGACGATCCCCAGCGCCACCAGCGCAAACGCAAGCGCCGCGATCTGCGAGGGTGCGCTGGCCGGATCGAGAATAATGAATTTGCGGGCGATGGCAAGCAGCGCAACGAGAACCACTGTCTTGACCTGAACGATATGATCGCGCCGCGCCATCACGCGCGTAATCGAATGTTTGAATTCCATTGCGATCAACAACGTCATGACCATGCCGAAGACCGTTTGGAACACTGCGTGATCGAGCGGGTTTAGTGCGTCCGAAACTAGCAATGCAGTCACCGCGCGAATCAATTGCCAAAGCGACACGAGAATGATGACGGAGATCACCAGGCTCAGCACATGCGCGACAAGCTGTTCGAAGCGTTCATAAAATGTGAGTACGTCCCACTGCAGACGCAGTGCATCGAAATCCCGGCGCAGCCTGCTTTTCTTTCTGTCCATGATCTGGCTTCCGGGCGGCCGTGGATACGCCGTGCGCGCACAGCGGGGGGCGGATTGCACGTGCGTCGTGCGAAGGTCAGCTGACGATGTGGCAGTTCATGCGCCACGGTCTTTCGGGTTCGTGCTGTTTTTTTACAGATAGCTGCTTGAACGCAACCGGCGGACGTCATTGTCAACGGCTGACAGGACAGCCGTAGAAGGAAGCAGCCTTGACGTAACCGGCAAATGTAACCACGTCACCGTTAGTGCACCGTGCATCGCCTTCGTTCGACGAAGCGCCTGACGCTCGCCAAATGGATGTGTTCGAGCCGAGTGCCGCGCGAAGCGAATTGCGGGCATCGGGAGACGCGCGCCAGGATCGCAGAATCCCGACAAGTCTTCGCAGGAATGAGAAAGAAGTCGCTTCTGTCGGCGCGTAGTGTCGAATCTGCCGTCACCCGGTCGCGTGGCCGCTTGCGCCGCGCCCGGTTGCTGTACGCAACCGGCACTATTTCGCTGGTATTCGGCGTGCTCGTGATCGCGTGGCCCGGCGCTGGCGTGCTTGCACTTGTTTGGCTGATCAGTGCGCACGCTATTTTCAGCGGTGCTTTGCTACAGATGCTCACCGGTCTGATCCGGACCCGTTCGGCGGCCTGGGCCGCTGGAACTGTGGTTCGGCGATTTGAATCGCATCTGGTTTCAGCCGCGCATTCGACGCAGTCGACGACGGCGAAGCGCGCCCAAGGCGGGCGAGACAAAGCAGATCGAGATCAGGTGACCCGCGAATCCCGCAAGGCCTCGCCACGAGGGATGTAGAGCAGTGCGTCGGCGAGGCAGAAATATCCAGGATATGGACAGCCCAGCCGTCCACGTCGCAACGCACAGCGCGTGGGCAGAACCTGAAGAGGAACATCATGGCCAAGTGCAGTGTTTGCGGTAAACCGGCGACTACACAGATCACGATCACCGAGAACGGCCAGCGCCGCCAGTTGATGCTTTGCGACGAACATCACATGCAGTTCATGGCACGCCATCAGCGCAGCCTGTCGCCGCTCGAGTCGCTTTTCCACGGCGGGCTGTTTGAGCGCCTGTTCGACGAGGGATGGTCGCCATTCGAAAACGGCGGCACGGACTGGGAGCGGGCAGGGCGTCCCGCGCCTGACCGCGCGTCGGGTTCGGCCGGGTCATCCGGTCCGTCTCAAGCAGCGGGCGGACCGGACAGCAGCGGTGCCCGCCCTCGCCGCCGCAGGCGTGCACGTGAGGGCGTCGACCTGCAAAGCTTTCTAAGCGAAAGCGGGCTCGAGCGGCTGCAGGCGGCCGCGCAGAAAGCTGTCGAGTTCGGCAAGAAAGAGGTCGACACGGAACATCTGCTGCTCGCGCTCGCCGATAACAACGTGGTCAACGAAATCCTGCGCGAGTTCAAGCTCGATGCCGACGATATCAAGCGCACCATCGAACAGGACGCGCCGCGCGGTACGGCCAAAGCCGATGGCGAGGAGGCACGCATCGGCGTTTCGCCGCGCGCAAAGAGCGCGCTTGAAAATGCACTCGTAGCGTCGCGCGAGCTCGACCATAGCTATGTCGGCCCGGAACACATACTGATCGGTCTCGTCGAGGAAGGAGACGGCTTCGCCGGCGAGCTGCTGCGCAAACTCGGGTTGACCTCGCAATCGCTGCGTCAGAAAGCAGTGAAGGTGGTAGGCCAGGGCGCGGAAGACGGCAGCGTCGAAGGCCGCTCCTCCACCCCGACGCTCGATAAATACGCGCGCGATCTAAGCGAGCTGGCAAAGCTCGGCAAGCTGGATCCGGTGATCGGCCGTGACAAGGAGATCGAAACCACCATCGAAGTGCTCGCGCGGCGCCGCAAGAACAACCCGGTTCTGATCGGCGAGCCGGGCGTCGGCAAGACGGCGATCGTCGAAGGTCTGGCGCAACGCATCGCGCAGGACCAGATCCCTGAAGTGCTACGCGGCAAGCGCGTGGTCGAGCTGAATATCAATAGCGTGGTGGCGGGCGCGAAGTATCGGGGCGAATTCGAAGAGCGCGTCAAGCAGGTGCTCGACGAAATCGTCGCGAACCAGGACCGGCTGATCATTTTCATCGACGAGCTTCATACGATCGTCGGCGCGGGCCAGGGCGGCGGCGAAGGCGGGCTCGATATCGGTAACGTATTCAAGCCGGCGCTGGCGCGCGGCGAGCTGCATCTGATCGGCGCAACCACGCTCAATGAATACCAGAAGTACATCGAAAAGGATTCGGCACTCGAACGGCGTTTCCAGCCAGTGATGGTGCCCGAGCCGAGCGTCGAGGACACGATTGATATCCTGCGCGGCCTGCGCGACCGGCTTGAGGCACATCACAAGGTGAAGATCACCGAAGAGGCGATCACGGCCGCGGCGAAGCTGTCGGATCGCTATATCGCCGCCCGCTTCCTGCCCGACAAGGCCATCGACCTGCTCGACCAGGCCGCGGCTCGCGTGCGCATTTCGTCGAACTCGCGACCGCAGGCGCTGCAGGGAATCGAGGCCACTGTCCGTCGTCTGCGTCAGGAGCAGGACTCGGCGAGCGCGGCCAAACAGTTCGACAAGGCGAAGGAACTGCAGGAGAAAATCAAGGGCGAGCAGGCACGTCTGAATGAGTCGACCGAGGCCTGGAAGAAGGAACGCGGCACCAGTTCGCAGGAAGTCGGGGCGGAAGACATCGCGCAGATCGTATCCTCGCTGACCGGCGTGCCGGTGTCCGAACTCACGGCCGAGGATCGCGAAAAGCTGCTGCGTCTGGAAGACCGTTTGAGGGAACGCGTTGTCGGCCAGGACGAAGCCGTCACGGCCGTATCAAAGGCCGTGCGACTTTCACGCGCGGGGTTGACGGAAGCTGGCAAGCCGATCGCCAGCTTCCTCTTTCTCGGACCGACCGGCGTTGGCAAGACCGAACTCGCGAAGGCGCTCGCCGCCGCGGTGTTCGGCGACGAGAACGCGCTCGTGCGCATCGACATGAGCGAATACTCGGAACGCCACACGGTGGCCCGTCTCGTCGGCGCGCCTCCCGGCTATGTCGGCTACGAAGAAGGCGGCCAGCTGACCGAGCGCGTGCGGCGCCACCCATACAGTGTCGTGCTGCTCGACGAGATCGAAAAGGCGCATTCCGAAGTGCACAACATCCTGCTGCAACTGTTCGACGAAGGACGTCTGACGGACGGCAAGGGACGGCTCGTGGATTTCACCAACACCGTGATCATCGCCACCAGCAACATCGGCTCGCAGATGATTCAGGACAACATGAAGGCCGATTCGAAACAGCTGGACTATCCCGCGCTGCGCGACCGGCTGATGGAAGTCCTGCGGCATCACTTCAAGCCGGAGTTCCTGAACCGTGTCGATGAAGTGGTTGTGTTCCATGCGCTCGGCAGGGAGCAGATCCGCCGGATCGTCGATCTGCAGCTTCAGCGCGTGCAGCGCACGGCTGCCGCGCAGAATATCGAGCTGTCGTTCGACGATGCACTGCGTGATCATCTGGCCAGGGTTGGATACGATCCCGAGTTCGGCGCGCGGATGTTGAAGCGCAAGATCCGTATGGAAGTGGAATCGGAACTCGCCGACTCGCTGTTACGAGGCGATGTGCGCAGCGGCGATGCTGTCGAAATCGACTGGGACGCCAGCGAAAAGGCCATACGTGTGAAAAAGCTGGCGGCGCAGGAATCGGCCGGCGAAGAAGCCAGGAAAGCCGCCGAAGCCCCGGCCTGAGACTCGGAAACGACGGGTACGGCCGGCGGAGTCAACGCCGCCAGCTGTACCCGCTTACAGTGCCACTTCTCCCGCGATCATCTCGTCGCGATAGCACCAGATCCACGATTCGCCCGGTTCAATGGAACGCACCAGCGGGTGGCCGGTCGCGTGATAATGCGCGCTCGCATGGCGATCGGGCGACGAGTCGCAACAAGCGACATGACCGCACGACATGCAGAGCCGCAGATGCACCCAGGAGTGGCCGAGTTTCACGCAGTCTTCGCAATAGTGCTTCGTGGTCTGCAATACGCGGATTCCATCCAGATGCGTGCAGGTGGGAGTCATGGTCAGCTCCTGGTGATCAGATTGCGACAGGGAAAGCGGACGGTGCTCACCCATGTGACGCACGTGAAGCACATCATGCGCCGCTCAGATAGCGGTGCACGAGCGCTACCGCCGTGGCTCCTTCGCCGACGGCGGCCGCTACGCGTTTGATCGAGCCGTGGCGGACATCGCCAGCGGCGAACACGCCGGGCATGCTGGTTTCCAGATACAGCGGCTCGCGATCCAGCGGCCACTGCAGCTTCTGGTCCGTGTCGTGGAGGTCAGTGCCCGTCACGAGATAGCCGGCTTCATCGCGCGCCACGCCGACTTCTTTGGCCCAATCGGTCTGCGGCAGGCCGCCAATGCAAACGAAGAGCCAGTTTGTCTTCACGCGTCGCGCTTCGCCGCCGCGGCGATCGGTCAGCGTGATTGCGCGCAGCACGTCGTCGCCGTGCAATGCGGTAACGGTCGTGCAGGTCAGCACCTCGATGTTTGACGCGGATGAAATACGGTCGATCAGGTACTGCGACAGCGTGCTTTTCAGCGACGTGTCGCGCACCACCATCGTGACCTGATTGCAGTACTGGGAAAAATGCATCGCGGCCTGCCCCGCCGAATTGCCGCCGCCCACGATGTACACGTCTTCGCCGCGGATCAGCGACGCCTCGCTCGCACCCGCACCGTAGTACACACCCGCGCCGCTGAAGCGCGCTTCGTCTGGCAATTCGAGCCGCCGGTACGCGACACCTGTCGCGCACACCGACGTGCGTGCCGTGATTCGCGTACCGTCTTCGAGATAGACGATACCGTTGCCCGTCGAGAAATCCGCGCGCACGCCGGCACGGGCCAGCAGGATCTCCGCGCCGAAACGGACTGCCTGATCGCGAGCCCGCTCGGCGAGCTCCGTTCCGCTGACACCGTCCGGAAACCCCAGGTAGTTCTCGATCTTCGACGTGCTGCCAGCCTGCCCACCGACGGCCCAGCGCTCCACCAGCACCGTGCGCAATCCCTCGGATGCACCGTAGACCGCGGCGCTCAGACCGGCCGGCCCGGCGCCATAGATCGCGAGATCGTATTCCGAACGTGACGGGCTGCGAAACCAGCCGAGCTTTTCGGTGATCTGCCGGACAGTCGGACATTCGAGTCGCGTGCCGTCGTGAAACTCGCATACCGGCAGGCGCGAGTCGCGAAGGTGCTGCACCCGTGCCAGCTTCACCGCCTCTTCATCGTTATTGAGTTCGATCCACTCGAAAGGAATGTCGCAACGATGCAGGAAATCGCGGATCGCATAGCCTTCCGCCGACCGCATGCGTCCATAGATCTTGACCATGTGTGCCTCGCCCATGTCTGTGTTCGGGTCATGTGTGTGGTCAATCGTCACGTACGTTCGTCTCAATCCGGCAGAACGAACTCCGTACGCATGTCCTCGATGACACGCCTGACCTGTCGAAGATAGTCGGCGCCGCTCTCATTGAGCGCGAGCATGTCCCAGTTCCGGCCGGAGGCGTCGGGCGGATGCCGCTCCGGCAGCGGCACGCGGACTCGCAGATGGTGGGGGACGTCGGCGGCAAGCTGCTCGACGCGCCGTTGTGTTTCGGCGCGAATCTGTTCGGCCGTTTGAATGGCCTTCGACATGGGCTTGCCCTCCATGAGTGGCGCACGTCGACATGGAGTCACGTCGCGCGAAAGTCTCGTGTGGAGATCACGCTACAGATGATTGAAGTCTAGTACCTGTCCGGCTAAGGAAAGGAGCAATACGATGAGCATCCGTTGGTCGGTACTGTCCGCAAGGGCCGCTTGGTGCAGAAAAATCGCGTGGTGCGGGCATTCCGTTGGGCTATTGACCGGGGGCATATTCATCATCAAGATTAGGCTTCCGCTGACTACGCTTCTTCCATGTTCCTGCCAGGACATGTCGGATTTCTGCGATCGCGTCCAAACTTGCAACAGCCTTGCGAGATAACCGGGCCAGCCAGGCCTGCCTCAACGAATTGCCGCGCCGACTTACCCCGCGTGCGACAGTGGATCTGATACGCATGTTTTGACACGCAAATGCTACTCGTTTTCGAAACGCAGTCAGGTCATAGTACGCAGCACAGATAACGGTGCGAATGCAACTTCATGCGATTTTTCCAACGCTGCACAGCACGAATGCGCCGGTTGCGACCATGTATTCGATGGGCATCTTGAAGTGACGGTGACTGTTGCCGTTGCGTTGAGTGTGGCTGGATTGCTCGCGGCCAGCGTGATCGCATCTCGAGACGCGCATTAGCGGAGGCGTTGCGGCACCATCCGGTGCGGGCTTGCTGGTTTATGACGACCTTGCACCAGCCTACCGGCGCGACGCTCTCCGATGAACGGAAGGAGCCGCTCGTGAGGCTGCTGGCAAAACATGGCGTGCCGCTAATCGAGGACGACGTATTCCGCGAACTGCATTTTGCTTAATGCCCGCGTATCCGGCGAAGCGCTTCGATTCTCACGGCATCGTGCTGCATTGCGGTTCGTTTTCGACGAGCCTGGCGCCCGGATTGCGCCTTGGTTGGGTAGCGGCGGGGCGGTACGCCGCGAGAATTGAGCACGCGCGTATTGGTCGAGGCCCTCGCCTGTGGCACACCCGTAATCGCCTTTCGGAACGGATCGGTTCCCGAAATCATCGACGACGGAGTCACCGGCTTCATCGTGGACACCATCGAAGAGGCCGTCGTCGCCGTTGGCCACACTGGGCAGTTGAACCGCCGGCGCTGCCGCCAGGTCTTTGAAGAGCGTTTCACCGCCGCCCGAATGGCGCACGCATATCTGGAGACTCATGAGAAAGTGCTGGCAGACCACCGTAGATGAACAAAAACAACGTCGGGTCCGGGCGAGAATCGGTACTCATTTTTTGGCTTTGGCCAGGAGCGGTGATGACAAACGGCCAACGCCAGGTAACTTAGGGCGGCTCTGCTTGGTTGGCGAGGCCTCGACCTGCTCGATGTCTGCCGACGCATGCGGCCTACGTATCCGGGGCGAATGGTTCAAGCGCTGGCAGCACACGGGAAGGGGCGGGTGATCGTCGGGGATCAACGCGCCTGAAAGCGTTATTCTTCGTTACCCACGCTTTTCAACACTTCCGCCGGACTCGCATATTCGCCATCGGGGGGGGCGCCTCGAGCGCAGCCGCAACGTCTTCATCCGCGCCGTTTGACCGAGCTGTTTCAAGCAGTGTCTGCTTATCCAGGAGAAGGCAACGCAAGGAATGGCGACAAGTATTTCTCCTGGGCGTGGGTCTCATCGAGGATCCCGCCGTTGCAATGCGCTGTTGTCTGTAGGGGAGGCGCTTCTATGAGCGCAAGAAAGCCCGGCGCATGCCCGTGGTCGCCACGGAGGCGCTTGCGCACAAGCTCGCGCGGGGCCCCGGTCTACATGCTGCGAGATGAGAAATCTTTTGAGGTCACCAAATGCTTCGGTTAGTTTTTCGGCGGGGCCATGAGGGGGGTAAATGTGTTGGCGTAAACCCAGTCTAGTGATTGGGCTACGCGCTCCCGACGTCCCCTATTAGCGAGCGCTGGGATGCCCAGACCATGAGCCGAAACCAGCCTGGCACTAACGCAGCATGCCGAACATTGGTGAATGCTCTCATGCACACCGGTCTGGCACCGATGGTTTTCTGGGGCTCGCTATGAGCCACGGTGGAAGCCAGAACACCTGCCCTCGTCTTGATTCCGATGGATGACTGGCGCAGACCAGCGCTGCAACCAGGTGAGCGAATAATCGAACGCATGCTCATGCGCACCAACGTGGGGTGGCTGAAATGTTTCAGCTGAGCAGGGTAAAAGTTTGAGAGAGAAGTATCTATCTCTTGACCTTGGGCTTTCAACGGATGATACATTTAATGCGGCTTACGGCAGGTCGCCGTCAATGCCTTCGCAGGTGCGCTTGGATATCGCGCGCATCGAGGGCCGAGAGATCTTCGTTGATCTCTTCGAAAATCATCTGACGCGTCTCCTCGCTCAGACGCTCGCGCAGCATTCCGAGAAACTTCGGCTCCGCGGCGAATCGTAATCGCTGATACCGGTGATGAAGCCGTCCCTGTTCGACGCAGTCGGCCACGGTCTTCGCGAATTTTTCGCGATCCTTCTCGCTCAGCGCCGGTCCACCAGGGACGACATTGACGAGGTCTTCGATTTCCCGCAAGTCCAGCTTAAGTCCCGGTGTCTCGAAGATTCGAGCACGGCTACCGTCGGCAACGACCACCCAGGTAGTGACAGCCATGGTGCGCCTCTCAGCGTGATCGGTCGCCGGCTCGGCGGCCATCGTAAATTGTCGCGTGACGCCAGCGAACTCGCCGGTCAACGACAGTCTATCTCCAACGCCCATCGATGACGGACCGTGGGGCCTCCCCGCGCTCCTGCGCGAGCGACGGATAGTCGGTATACCCGCGCTCGCCGCCTCCGTAGAACGTGGACGGATCCGGCGAATTGAGCCGAGCGTGCGACCGGAAGCGTTCCGGCAGGTCGGGATTGGCGATGAACAATCGTCCGAACGCGATCAGGTCCGCGTTGCCGTTCTCAAGCCATCTTTCCGCACTGCTGGCGTCGAACCCGCCCGCGACCATCAGCACACCACGATAAGTGCGGCGAATCATCTCGTTCATGCGTTTCGCGCGTTCCGTGAAAGCGACATCCTCACCGGTGGCCGCCAGCGCGGGATTGACGATGTGCAAATAAGCCAGCCCGTATCGGTTGAGCTTCTCGATGACGTAAGAGAAGGTCGCCACGGGATCGTCGTCATGCATGTCGTTGAAGGTGCCGAGAGGAGAAAGCCGTACGCCGACCTTTTCCGGCCCCCGCACTTCGCAAACCGTTTCGATCACCTCGAACAGCAGCTTGGCCCGACGTTCGCTCGATCCACCGTATTCGTCCGTGCGGCGGTTCGTGCCGGACAACAGAAACTGGTCGAGCAGATACCCGTTCGCTCCGTGCACTTCGACGCCGTCAATACCGGCAGCCTTTGCATTGCGCGCACCCCTGAAGTATTGGCGCACGAGATACGGCATCTCTTCGACCTGCAGCGCGCGAGGCGTGACGCAGGGCGCGACGACACCTTCGCCACGCTCGTTCTCGATGAACGCCTCCGCTTTCGGCTGGACCGCAGAGGGCGCAACGGGCAGCATTTCATCGGGCTGCAACGAGGGGTGCGATATGCGTCCGACGTGCCAGAGCTGCATGAACATCAACCCGCCCGCCTCGTGCACGGCGTCCGCCACGTGCCGCCAGCCTTCGACCTGCTCGCGACTATGGATCCCAGGCGTCCATGCATAGCCCTGTCCTTGCATCGACACCTGCGTCGCCTCGCTGATGATGAGCGCGGCCGCTGCGCGCTGCGCGTAATAGCAGGCGTTGAGCTGCGACGGTATGTTGCCTGGTCGGCTCGCGCGCGAACGCGTCAGCGGCGCCATCACGACCCGATGACGCAGGTCGTGCGGCCCCACCCTTATGGGTTCGAAGAGCTTGCGCAGTTGGACTTGTTCGTCGTGCTGCCCGGCTTCCCTGGGCGCGATTTCCGTATCAGACATAAATTCGCTCCTTGCGTTTTGGACTCGGCCCGAAAAGCGCTGCCATAGACGCTTCGAAGCGTCGGCGTCAACCACATCGCAGGGTCCCGCTCTCCGCCGAGTCTAGCCATGGCCGGCGTGCGCTTCTTTCCAACTCCTGCTCAGATGTGTCGCGATCCTGCTGTCGCCCGCTCGATCGCTCCACCGGGGATCGGATGCGGCCCTGCGGTGCTCCCAGTTACACTGCCGCTTTCGAAAGATTCACGACCGGGGCGTTCGCCTCGAACTTCACCCGATGCGTCGAAAAGAGCATCCGCACATTACAGACGTTCGACGAACTCTCAAGAAGCCGACTCGAAAATTCATTGCAGGCCGCCATGTCAGGCAGATCTGCAATAACGGCAAAGTCGGGGCCAGGCGACATACGATAGCACTGGGTCACCGACGGTTCGGCACAGATATAGACCTCGA
Organism: Paraburkholderia sp. NPDC080076; assembly: GCF_050281145.1. Classification (NCBI taxonomy): domain Bacteria; kingdom Pseudomonadati; phylum Pseudomonadota; class Betaproteobacteria; order Burkholderiales; family Burkholderiaceae; genus Paraburkholderia; species Paraburkholderia sp. NPDC080076. Next base: position 99,922 of record NZ_JBNNWQ010000007.1, read on the forward strand.
ACGTGTTGGCGACAGCATGTACACAAGGAAAGCGTACGCAACACCGGAGGTCCCTCGGCGAGCTGCAGGCGGTGTTGCACGCGAAAACGAGGGCAGGGGCCGGTACCGCTTTTACGCTCTGTGAAAAGGAAAAAAGAGCTTTACCATCTACAGCAAGCTGCATAACGCGCGGCTGACGGCGACACGTGTCGCACCCACATCTACCGTAAGACCTTCCAACTTTTCGGGGCGCCTCGAACAAAATCTACACATAGGAAACGCTGTTTGCTGCGCGTCGACAAACTCGCTCTGTTGCTTTCCAGTACCGACTACGATTGAGTTTAGTTCTTCGCGCGTTGCTCGGGCTCCGGATGAACGGCAATTGGATCGCTCGCAGGAAAGGTTTCTTTGAGCGCTTCGTCGAGTTGCTCGTCCAGGGTCATCGGCGCTTCCTGTGCCTCGACATTCGACTTCCGGATGTCGACGCGACTTTCCTTTGTCATGTTGCGCTCCATAAGGGAACCAGCGGAATTTCGCTATTGCAGCGGCGGTGCGTGCATGCAATCACGGTTATTGGAGGCGGAGATCGCCACCTTCGGCAGATCGAAAATCGTGGCATCGACGACATCCAAATCGACGTCACCGATCTGCCGGGTGGCGCGAGAGATCGCCGCGTGCGTGAAGCAGGAGATGCTCTACCCGGGCACCGCGCCTAACGAGCTGCTCGCGAAGAGCGGCTCTGAGTTGGACAAGCCTGAAAGGCTCGCGTTTCTGACGTCGCACGATCTGGAATACAGATACTCCTCCAGGTTTCTCGATTTGGCGGCGCTTTTTGTGCTCGCCGTGGAACCCGAACGCTAACGGCGGCATTACCTAAAGGTAACATGTCGTTTATTTCACACACATTCTGTACTTCCGGCGCGCTTCCGTATTACAAGCGACCTGAACCTTAGACGCAGCACAGATGGCTAGGTCGAGTATCTTGCGTTCGGCGCATAGCGATGTGGGCAATTCATATAGACGAGCCCTGACAGGACGACCGCTGCGAGCGCCGCTATGGTGTTGCTTCCTGCTTGCATACCGTCCTCCACCGGACGCGCCGTACGGGATTCGAACCGGTGACCAACGGACTAGAAGTCCGTTGCTCTACCTTCGGAGCTCACGACCCGAAAAACACCTTGCCCGCCGCGTGTCCCACGTGAACATGTGTTCTCAACGACCTTGTTGCCGCGGGAAGCACATCCGGTGACGAAGCGTCCGCTACAGAACGGTCGGTCGACGCTCAGTTTGCGCAACTGCTGAATTTCAATTCTCCGGCCTTCAGATGCGGTCATATCAGTCTTCGGAAGTTTAAGCGAGAGCACTTTCCAATGTCGAACTGCGCGTCGATTTGATCGACGTCTACACCGTATGGTCCGCATAATTGTCGGGGTGTCGATCCGACCCAAATGCGAACTTCAACAGAATTCAAGATCACACCCCTGATGCAACGCAGGGGTGATCATGCTGTCGTGCCGCTGCTGTTCAGGCTCTCTAGCGCCTTTCTCAGGCGTTCCTCCTGGTCGTTCGTCAGAGACGTCTTCAATAGCTTTCCGCCGAAAGGTTTCAGTTCCGGCAGGACCTTGTCGAAGTTCACGCGACGCACGAGGATGAAGAGCGCGGACGAACCGGGCTCAATGTTCTGGCCCGTCGAACGCATGAAATCGTCATCGATCCCATAGTCCGAGAGCGCCCCCGACAACGCGCCGGTGCCAGCACCGATGGCCATGCCCGTTGCCAGTCCGACGAGCGGATTGAGCAACATCAGCCCAACCAGCGCACCAAACAGACCACCCCAGGCCGCGCCGCTGAGCGCGCCGATCTTGACTAGATCGACGGCTTGCTTGAGGTGTACCTTGCCCTTCGCGCTACGGACCACGATGCAGGCATCCTCAAGGTCGATCAGGTGCTCCTTTTGCATCTGCTGGAGTTTGGTCAATACCTGGTCGGCCGTCTCTTCGCCTTTGAAGCTTACAACGACTAGATCGCTCATCGATTTGCTCCATTTCTCTGGGAAATAAAACGAGACCCTTCCGCGGCAAGACGGTTGAATCCATGCTCAGATCAGCTCGCAAACCGGCGGACCGCGCCGCGAAGCAGCGGTGGTGCCAGCCAGCCTTGCATGTCCCGTCCGGCGTGTACCTTCGGACGTTGACGTGGCCGTTGACCCGATGATGATGACATCAAGACTAGGCTGTTGCCGGTTGCACTTCTTCCTCATTCCTGCAAAGACGTGTCGGATCTCTGCGTTCCAGCGGCGCGGCTTCCAGATGTGAACGTACGGCAGCATTCCGCAAAAAACTGCGCAGGCGAAGGGAAGAAAATCTGCCCCGCACGCCCTACCGCGGACGGATGCGTGCGGTGCAGGGCGTAGCCCGCGCGCGCGTTAGTCCATTAACAAACCGACTAGGAGCAGAGATGAGAACCGACGAAGACATCAAACGGGATGTGGAGTACGAACTGAAGTGGGATCCGGACATCGATCCTTCAGATATCGGGGTTGCGGTCAAGGACGGCGCGGTCACATTGTCTGGTTTCGCACGCAGCTTCCGGCAAAGGCAAAAGGCCGAGGAGGACGCGACGCGTGTGCGCGGCGTGAAGGGGGGCGCAAACGATATGGAGGTGCGGTTGCCTCTGATCGACAAGCGGCCTGATCCGGAGATCGTGCGCGAGATCATTGCCCAACTGAAGGCCGAAGTGCCTTATGCGGCGGACACCATCAAGGTGATCGTCAGGGACGGACAGGTGACGCTGAAGGGCGAAGTCGAATGGGACTACCAGCGCCGCCGCGCGGCCGACACGGCGCTGCGGGTGAGCGGCGTAACCGGCCTGACGAACGAGATCGAGATCAAGCCGAAGGTCAAGCCCGACGACCTCAAGCGCAAGATCGACGACGCGTTCAAGCGCAACGCGGAAGTCGACGCACAGCACATCACGGTCGAGGCCGAAGGCAATAAGGTCGTCCTGCGCGGCACGGTCCGCTCGTGGGCCGAGCGCGAGGAGGCCGAGCGGGTCGCATGGCTCGCCCCGGTGTGATGCGGGTCGATAACCGGATCACCATCGAATACTGACGGGGGTGCGGGCGATGCTCGCTTGCGTACCGACGTGGTCGAGGGGCGGGAAAGGACACAGCAACAAAACCGGAAGCACCCTCGCGACATGAATGCCAGGTTAGCGGACGCAGATATGTTCATGCTGGTGACCCAAGGCAGCATCTGGTTCGAGAAACTCTTGTCGCTCTGGTTTAATCGCCGGCGGGGGAGTCGGGGTCGTCGTTTTGCTCGCAACTTCGCCAAATGAATCAACTACCGACGTTACGGTGAGCAAGCCGGTATGCGCGCGGCGTCACACCGGTGTATCGATGAAACACTTCGGTGAAATGCTGCTGAGTCTGAAACCCCGCGCGCGCGCCAACGTCAACCAAGGGAATGGTCTCCTCGCACAACATCGTCCTCGCAAATTTCACTCGTTCGAGTGTCACGTACTGATGGGGCGGCCTGCCTGTTACCCTTTTGAAAGCACGCGCAAAGTTTGATGCACCCATGTGCACCAGCAATGCGAGTTGCTCGACCAAAATTGGTTCGGCCATGTGCTCATGAACGAAGGCTTGAATGCGAATCAGCATTTGATGCGTAAGAGGCATATCCTGCTGCGCCGCACCAGCACAGTGCCCGTGGCGCAGCGCGATGTGCACCGAGATGACATCGGCAAAAGCGTCGGCGCAGACAGGGTCGATGATCTCCGCATGATGCAGAGCGCCCAATGTGTCCGCGGCCTCTCGCAGGAACGGATCCCAAGACCTGGACCATTTCGGGACCGCATCAAACGCTTCCTGCGAGACTTGCCCAAGTACGCACGGTTTAAGTACGATAACCCATCCCTTGGGATCGTTGTCAGCGATCGTGGCCAACTGCGCGCCCGCCGGAATGACTGCGACAAATGGATCACTTATCAGGATGGCGTGGTTCACTCCGAGGTCGTCGCAGCCCGCAGCCTGCACAACAGTGGTACCTGTCGGCATAACAAGCCGAAGACCTTGCACTGAATTCAGCCCGCCATTGGTGAAAGCGACGTTCATGGGTTGGCAGCGTAACCCGCGATCCGGGGTCGACCCTATTACTTGCTTCATGATAGGCAGAAGTCTCCTCCTTGACTCGTTACACATCTAAGGTTAGGTCGAATTCAAGGCCGCTTAAGGCAGATTCGTAATATGGGCGCAAGCAACCCGACTTCGTTGATGGAGATGCTGCTGAGCTATATTGCTGGGCACCTCGGAACGACGCTCGACACGCTATTAGCCGGGATTCAAAGCAACCCATCGTTCCTGAAGGCTTTCTGAGCTAACGCTTACGCCGGTTATTACCGAGCGTTCGAAAGCGGTCAGGTTCGCGAAGCGGCATGACATGCGCGCCGCACGCGCGTCCGCGATCTGGGAACATCGATCGGACTTGGCCTGGGTAAGGCGTCGCGCTCGAATGGAGCCTGCAGATCATCGCGATCCCGACCAGGTTTGCAGGCTCAAAGATGACACCGATCTATGGCCTGACCGAGGACGGCCGGAAAGGTATGGGACGCGACCTGCGTGTGTTGCCGAAGACGCTTATCCACGACCCGGGCTGTCACGTGAATTGCCGCCCGGCTTGTCGTTCATGAGCGGCCTCAATGCCATTGCGCATGCGGCGGAGGGGTTGTACGCCCATGACGGCAATCCAGTCATGCCGCTGATGGCCGAAGACGGAATACGTGCGTCGGCGGCCAGACTGCGCGGCATCGAGAACGAGTTCGAAGCCTGTTAGCGACCAGCGATTGCTTTTGGGGTGCAAGGCTATGCGGCTGTGTGCTGGGGCACGTGGGAATGGCGCTGCATCGCAAGCTTTGTCATGCTTCTGGCGAAAGCGTCAACCTGCCGCACGTTAACGCACGCGATGATGTTGCCTTACGCACTGACATCTGCTGTCGGCGTTCTCAGATAAGAAATGAGGGCTGCGGCGTCTTCGCGCTCCTGCGCGTTTGTTGATAAGGCAGCGGAAATGACGCTCACCTTCTGGACTTCTTGCGGGAGCGAGCCAACGTACTGGATCCCCTGAATGGCGCGAAGTTCACTGATCTGTTGCAATCCAAATTCGGCGTCGCCGCGCTCAATGGCCGTTCCGACCAGTTCCTTGCCTTTGATCTGAACACTCCTGGCTTTCATTTGATCTGCGATGCCGAGCTTGGGGAACAATGTCTCAGTAATATAAATGCCGCTAGCTCCTTCCGAGAAAGCTACTGATTTCGCTGCGAGCAATGCATTACGTAGTGTTTCCACAGTACTGACATCCGGCTTCGGCATGCCAACCTGGACCGCGACGCTAATTCGGGACGCAACGAGATCTGTGCGAGTGTCCGGGAGAAACTTATCCTGTCTGATCTGTTCGTCTAGCGCAGAGCGGATCATGAAGCAGACGTCCATCTTTTCGCCATTCTTGATGCGCGTGGGCAACGCGTCAGCGGACGCACCGTATGAAGGCCCCCACGATATGACGAGGTGATTCCCGGTCTGCCGTTCATCCCCTGGTCCGAGCTCCCTAAAAGCTGCTGACAGCGCTCCGGTTGCCAGGACATGAACGTCAGCGGCATGAACCGCAGTTGACAATAGTGACGCGGTCCAGAGTGCGGCAGACACGGTCGCGCGTCGGCGCTTTGCATTGTTGATGACTATCGGATTGTCCTTTTTAGTGAAGCGACGGTTTGTTCAGGTGTCGAATCTCGCCGCATGTACTGACATGCGGTGGCTACAGGGAAGATTTGGCCGGCAGGAAGCGCAAAATTGCGCATGCTCCAGCAATTGGCGCGACCGGTTTGGAACCCGGCCGGACCGAAGATGCGCAAAACCATCCAGCTCCTGGAAGGGAAGCACGCAACTGCACAGAGAGTCTGCGAATATCCACACGAAATCCAGGAGGGGTACCATCTGCTGCGTCGATAAAACGTCGCCCCCTACAGGTTGCCGTTCCGGACGCCAATCGCGAGATGATCCGCGGACCAAGGCCGCGGCGCTACGATGCGGTCTGATTCGGCATCGATAATCGACCTTTCCACGTTAAGCACGGCAAACCCACTGTCTATGGCGAACCGCACAAATCAACAACCGGAATCGAACGCTACGCCATCGAATCGATCGCTCGAACGCGGGCTCGAACTGCTGCGCGCGTTCGGCCCCGGTGCGACACTTCTCGGCAACGGAGAACTCGCGGAGCGCACCGGCTTGCCGAAAGCAACGGTGAGCCGCCTTACGCGAACGCTCGTCGAGGCGGGTTATCTCGAGCACGATGCGGCACGCAGGGCGTACAGACTGGGCCTGCCCGTGCTCAGTCTGGCGCAGGCATTGCGCAGCGGATCCACAGTACTCAATGCTGCAGGACCGCTAATCCGCGATATTGCCCAGGCAAAGCACATCAATGTCGGAATCGCTGGCGCCGACCGGGAAGAGATGGTCTACCTTGAGTCCATTCGTTATAACCAGCGAGCCTCATTACGCACGATCGTCTCGGGACAACGCGTGCCGATGGAACTGACGTCGCTCGGGCGCGCGTATCTCGCAGCACTGCCGCTGGCGGAATTCACCGCCCTGATGGACGCGTTCAAGCGGCGCAAACGGAGCGGCTGGGAGCGTCTTGCGCTGGAAATCACTGAAGCTGTAGACGATGTGCGCCGAAGCGGCTTCTGCGTTGCAAGCTGGCAGCCGGAAGTGATTGCACTCGCGACGCCCCTCGCCATTCCCGGACATCGTTTGCTGGTCCTGAACTTTAGCGTCCGCACGGCGGCGTCAAACGACAGTGTTGTAAGCGAGCTCGCGGCGCCCCTGCTGCGTCTGCGCGACGAGATTACAGCCGCATGCGCGCGCCTGGAAGGCTGAAGACTGCAAGCCTCTCTTTCATTCCCGGCGTTCACTGATCGCGCGCGCTGGAATACCCAGCACCACTGCAAGGCCGCCGAGAATGGAGACGAACGCAACCGCATAGAGCCCCACGGCGCTGCTGCCGAAGTGCGTCGATGCATAGCCGATGACCGAAGGTGCCGAAATCCCGCCAAACTGGCCGAGGCTGCTAATGAGGCCGATGCCGCTTGCTGCGGCGGTGCTCGAAAGGTACGCGGGTGGGATCGTCCAGAACAGCGACAGCATGCCCAGATAACCAGCCGTCGCGATGCAAAGCAGTGCTACCAGAATGCCTGCGTGATTCGCCGCCGCCGGCAGAAGCGCGACGCCCAGGGCGGCCATCGATGCGCTTGCCATGAAATGCCACCGCCTCTCCAGCATACGATCCGAGTTCCGGCCGAGCAGATACATCGCGACTGCGCCGACCACATACGGAATCGCGGAAAGAAGCCCAATGTGCCAGTAGTTCGATACGCCGCTTTTCTGGATCACGCTCGGTGCCCAGATGTGCACGACGATGCTCGCCCACGGCACGCTGAAATAGGCGAACGTCAGGAAATAGAACTTGGGCTCCTTCAATGCGGCCCAGATCGAACCATGAGCGCGTGCGGCCTTCGTTTGCGCGTCCCGGTTAAGCTCCGCCAGCAGGAGGGCCTTCTCGTCGTCCGAGAGCCAGGTCGCCTGCTCAGGGCGGTCCGTTAGATAAACATAGGCAAAGACACCGGCGATCACTGACGGAAATCCTTCGAGAAGGAACAGCCATTGCCAGCCGTTGTAGCCAAGTAAGCCCGACATGCTATTGAGAATCCATCCCGACACGGGCCCACTGATAATGCCGGATACGCAGATCGCCGTCATGAAGATTGACGTGACTCGGGCACGCCGCGCGGCCGGAAACCAGTAGGTGAAATAGAGAATCACGCCCGGGAAGAATCCTGCTTCCGCTGCGCCCAGCAATACGCGTGCGATGTAGAACTGCGTCGGCGTCTGCACGAATGCGGTGCCCGCCGAAACGATGCCCCATAGCGCCATGATCCGCATGAGCGTTTTTCTCACGCCGACTCGCGCGAGCCACAGGTTGCTCGGCACCTCGAACAGCATGTAACCCACGTAGAAGAGTCCCACGCCCAGACCGAATGCGGCGTCGGAAAGACCAATGTCACGCGAGAACTGCAGGTGCGCAAAGCCGATATTGGCGCGATCCAGATACGCGAAGACGTAACAAATAAAGAGGAACGGCAGCAGCCGCCAGGTGACTTTCCGGTAGACGGCCTCTGTTTGCGGTTGCGCAACGGCGCTGACGTCGATTGGATTGGAACGGGCTGCGTGCATCATGTCTCCAGGCTTTTTTTGGGCCGCAGGATCGTCGTCGCAAGTGTCCTGCGTTGGAATCCATTATCGGCACGGAACGCTCGATGACAATCCGCCAATTCCACCCAGTGGAATTTCTCGGGCCCCTGATGAAACGCGCTCCGTTCCACAGAGTGGAATTAACGGGGTGTCATGGGTGGCAGGCGGGGCTAAGCTGCATTGGCAGATTGACCTTGTCAGTCGACTCCAATTCAACCATCGAGACACGCATGAGCACATCCACCATTCAAGTCACTATCGACGCGCAGGTCGCCATGATCGCGCTGAATCGTCCTGAAAAACGTAACGCCATCACCAACGAAATGCGTGCCGAACTGATCGGGGCGCTGGACACCGTTTCGCGCGATCGGGGGGTGCGCGCCATGGTGTTGACTGGCAACGGCAAGGGGTTCTGCGCTGGCGGCGACGTCAGCGGTATGGCGCAGCGCATTGAAGCACCCGCCGGCGAGATTGCGTTCAATGGCTGGTCCCGCCAGCAACTCGTGCATCACACGGTCAATCTGCTCTACTCGATGCCCAAGCCGACCATCGCTGCCGTCAACGGCGCAGCGGCGGGTCTCGGTGCCGATATGGCGCTCTCCTGCGACTTTATCCTCGCGTCACAGGAAGCGAGCTTCACGTGGAGCTACATCAAACGCGGGCTGATCCCCGACGGCGGCGGGATGTACTTTTTGCCGCGACGGGTCGGCCTCGCGCGGGCGAAGGAGCTGATCTTCAGCGGGCGCAAGGTGGATGCAAAGGAAGCGCTGGAAATCGGCATCGCGGATCGCCTGAGCGAGCCGGATTTGCTCATCGCCGACGCCCACGCGTGGGCTGCCGAATTGAGCCAGGGTTCGGCCACTGCGCTCGCGCTGGGCAAAAGCATTCTCAACCAGAGCTACGAACTGTCCGCGCATCAAGTGTTTGCACAAGGCAGCCAGGCACAGGCCGTCTGCTACACAAGCCGTGAACATCGTGACTCGGTGCTCGCATTCCTGAACAAAACCAAGTGAGCACGAAGGAGATCGGCATGAACGTAATTTCAAAATTGATGCGCCCGGCGAGCGTAGCGGTAATCGGAGCTTCGGCGGACGCAGCCAAGACTTCAGGCCGCCCAGTGGCTTACCTCCGGAAGCACGGCTTCGTCGGCGACATCTACCCTGTCAACCCGCGTTACGACTCGATCGATGGCCTGCCCTGCTATCCCGATGTAGCGTCGTTGCCGCATGCGCCCGATGTCGGTATCGTGCTGCTCGGGGCCGAGCGCGCCCACGTTGCGGTGCGGGATCTGGCGAGCCGCAGGACGAGCGCTGCAATCGTGCTGGCGAGTGGCTATGCAGAGACCGGCGAGGAAGGCGCCAGACGTCAGGCGCAATTGATAGAGGCCGCAGGGTCCATGCGCCTGCTCGGCCCGAATACGATCGGGCTCGTCAACCTGACTGACCGCATCACGCTGTCGGCAAGCGGAGCGCTGGAGACTGACACTTTCACGGTCGGTGGCATCGGCGTGGTATCACAAAGCGGGGGGATTCTTGGCTCGCTGTTGTCGCGGGCGGCAGCACGCGGTATTGGCCTGTCAAAGCTGGTGTCGACGAGCAATGAAGCAGATCTCGACATGGCAGACTTCGTCGACTATCTGGTTGACGATGATTCGACTTCCGTTATCGCGCTCTACATGGAAGGGCTACGTCATCCGGACCGGTTTCGCCGCGCCGCGCTAAGGGCGGCCGCCGCGGGCAAGCCGGTCGTCGTGTTCAAGATCGGGCGCTCGGAATCAGGCGCGCGATCGGCGGTCTCGCATACGGGCGCGCTGGCCGGCTCGGACCGCATGTATGACGCGCTCTTCAGCCAGGTCGGCGTCATTCGTGCCCAGACGTTTTCCGATTTGCTCGACATTCCTCATGCGCTCGCTACTCGTCGCAAGCTCTCCGGGCGACGGGTGGCGATTCTGACCTCGACCGGCGGTGCCGGCACGCTCGTCACCGATAGCCTTGGCATGGCGAACTTTGAGTCACCACCTCCTGACGAGGCAACAGCTGCCAGGCTGCGCGCACTCCAGACCGGCGACCATGCAGTTCTCGACCGCAATCCGATTGACGTGACGCTTGCGGGTTTGCAGCCGGCTCTCCTGCGTGGTGCGATCGGCACGCTACTCGACAGTCCGACATACGACGCAGTCGTGGTTATCGTTGGATCGTCTGGTCTTGCGATGCCTGACCTGATGGCTGACGCGATCCGCGATTCGCTGCCAGGCAGTGACAAGCCCGTGATGGCGTTCGTGAGCCCGCACGCACCGGAGATCACGAAGTTGCTCAATGGGCAGGGAGTGCCGGCCTTCCCTTCGCCCGAAAGCGTGACGAGCGCGCTGGCTGCGATGTGGCAACACGGCGAGTTCATGCAACGCGCCGTGAGTTTGAACGAACAACTCGCTGAAGCCGAAGTCAACGTAAGCGATCTACCCGCCGGATCACTAGACGAGGCGCAGGCGAAAGAGCTTTTTGCCCGCTTTGGTGTGACAGCGGTGCGCGAGCGTGTCGTCACGAACGCGAATGAAGCCGAGAGCGCCGCTCGCGAGCTGGGTGACAAGGTCGTACTCAAACTGCTGTCGAACACGATCACCCACAAGAGCGATGTCGGCGGCGTAGCGGTTGGGGTCACTGCTGACTGCATCGGGGCTCGCCTGAACCGTATGCGGGACGACGTTGAAACCGCAACTGGCGTATCCGCGAATGCGTTTCTCGTTCAGGAAATGGTGGCCGGTGGAACGGAAATGATTCTCGGCCTTCATCGAGACCCGTTGGGCACAGCATTGCTGCTCGGCATGGGCGGCGTCACAGCGGAACTGTTCAAGGACACGACGATGCGACTCCTTTCCGCCGAAGCGCCGCTGTCGCGCGCAGACGCGTTCGCGATGATCCACGAACTGAAAACGTGGCCCCTGCTAGACGGGTATCGTGGACGGCCGCGCGCTGATATCGACGCCCTCGTGACCGCAATCGTCGCCTTTGCACGAATGGCGGTGCGGCTTGGCGGGCGTATTATCGAAGCGGAAATCAATCCGATCTTCGTGCTGCCTGCGGGCCAAGGCGTACGGGCGGCTGACGGCGTTGCCGTACTCGAATCGGAGGCTCACGATGGATGACGATGCTCTGGTCACACTCGACGAAACATCCCCGCTCGCCTATTTGCGCGTGCCGAGAGCGAGGTGGCAAATCCCACCCACATCGACCTCTCGATTGCAAGTTCCGTAGAGTCGATCGCCGTGATCGGGGTAGGTGCGCGCGCCTACCGGTAACCAGGAAGCAAGAGCGTGAGAATGTGGCTAAGCAGAAGCCTGGTCTCGGCAACTGTCTGCAAGATTGCAATTCGAGATTTGCCTCAGTGCTTGGTGGATCGTCGTTGTATCCCTTTCGGATACAACAGGATCGTCCTATCAGCAAAGCGGTGGAACATACCAAAATCCTAGCCACTATCTGCGGATGGCGAAATCGCGCTTCAGCTGCGCATTTCCGAAGGTCTTGACTGCAGTAACCTACCGAGAAGCGGCAACCAACGGCTATGAAATGCTAAGGATCGACGAAGTCACGAATAGCGAAGGTTTCGCCGAGCGATGCGATGTCGCGATAATAGGCGGCGGCATTGTTGGCGTCAGCACCGCGTATGAACTGGCGCGACGCGGCCTCCAGGTGGCTCTGCTCGAAAAGGGCGTCATCGGCTGCGAGCAGTCGGGGCGGAATTGGGGCTGGGTGCGTCAGCAGAACCGCGACCTCCATGAGTTGCCGCTCGCGATGCAGAGCCTCAAGCGCTGGAGCGAACTAAGCGAAGAACTGGGCGAGGACATCGGGTTTCGTAAGGCGGGCATCCTGTACGGCACGGAGCATGAATCTGACATCGCGCAATGGGAGTCGTGGCTTGCCCGCGCCCGGGAAGTCGGCTTTAACAGCGAGATCCTCAGTGCGCGCGAACTGGCAGCGCGCATTCCGTCCGGACGTGCGAAGTGGGCTGGAGGTCTGTGGTCGGCCACGGACGGCCGCGCCGAGCCGTCGAAAGCCGCGCCTGCGATTGCTCGCGGCGCGCAAGGTCTTGGCGCGATGGTGTATCAGAACTGCGCGGTACGAAGTCTCGACATGAGTGCGGGGCGTGTCTCTGGCGTCTGGACGGAGCGCGGCCGGCTTGCAGCCGACACCGTCGTTCTCGCGGGAGGCGCCTGGAGCGCGTTGTTCTGCCAGCATCACGGCATCGATCTGCCATCCATCAACGTGATGGGGACGGCGTTGCGAACCGCTGAGGCGCCGGGGGTTATCGAAGGCTGTTTCTCCGGGCCTAACTTCGCGCTGAGGCGACGGTTGGACGGCGGCTATACGATCGCGGTTCCCGGCCACGGACGTGTGGAGCTCGCGCCACAAAACCTGCGGCATTCGGTGAAGTTCCGCACCATGTTCCGCAGCAAGCTGAAGAAAAAACTGAAGATTCGCGTCGGTGCCAGCTTCTTCCACGGACCGGAGGCAAGCACGACCTGGCGCGACGATGACGTCTCGCCGTTCGAAGAAACGCGGGTGCTGGATCCCCGGCCTGATACCGAATGGCTCGAACGCGCGCTGCAAAACGTGGCCAGCGTGTTTCCCGAACTGTCGGGCTTGCGGATCGCTCACGCATGGGCGGGCGCGATCGACACAACGCCGGACCTCGTCCCCGTCATCTCGAAGGTTAATGCGAAACCCGGTCTCGTGATCGCATCCGGCTTCAGCGGACACGGCTTTGGACTAGGACCAGGCGCAGGCGTGCTCGTGAGCCGGCTAGTAATGGACGAGGAGCCGCAGTTCGACATTAGTCCCTACAGACTGGCCCGCTTTTCCGACGGAACGAAACTGAGCAGCCCCGAAATGATGTGAGTCGAGGCCGCGGGCAAGCTATCGCGGCAGCCCACTTCGGGAGATTGAACCTCCAGTGCGATTCGACCGTATTGACTAACGGCCGTTGCAATTCGAAAAGCGGCCGGAGATCTTGATCGACCTCGTATCACGCGTGGCGGGCCTTCACGCTTTTTTGCCTTTGCGTGAGACGGAGCGCTTGCTGGTACCCTTTGAGAAGCGATGACGATTGCCAAGGAGTTCGACCAGCCGTGTCTCGCATTCGGAAAACGAGTACCCGCGCCGCTGCGAGATCATGAACGTGAGGGCGCGCATGTGCCATGCGCGCCGTTGGAGTTCGACAAGTGTTCCGTTCGCGAGGTCTTCCGCAACCACATGATGCGGCATGTGCCCCCAGCATAAGCTGCCCCTTAGCAAATCGTGCTTCGCGCCGAGGTCATTCACCAGCCACTGGCGTTCACCGGCGACCCCGTGTTGTGTCTTTTCCGCATCGGGCTGATTGTCGTTACGACGAGCTGGATGTGCCGGGCAAATTCCTCCCTCGGGATCGGCCGGAAGTACGCGTTCGCACAAACTGCCGGAAAGCTGCCATCGAGAATTCGAACATCCTCTCGGCGACACCGTCATCGAACTGGTGCAATCGGCCATGAAGAGACTTACGTCAGTGTCGTCGGTGCGTCCACTGTCGCGCTCATAACCACCGTTCGCAAGTGAATGTTGCTGGAGACCCCATTCCTGCGGTCAAGCAAGAGCGTTAATGATCCACTACCGATAGTGATGAGTTGGCCGGAAAGGACCGCCCGAGGGCGTGAGACAGCTAGAGCCGCCCGCCTCGAGCCAGCACGGCTGGATCAACCAGCCGATCGTACTCGTCGCCGTCAATAAAACCGAGCGCGATTGCTGCCGCACGCGGCGTGATCCGATCCTTCAAGGCTGTTGCCGTGATCTGCGCAACTCGGTCATATCCGAGTATTGGATTTAGTGCCGTTACTGCGAGCAGTGCCTGGTTCACATTCTTGACAAGACGTTCACGATCAACTTCAATTCCGCAAACGAGTCGCCGTGAAAATACGCGGACGGAGTCGGCGATAACACGCAGCGACTGCAGCAGATTGTAGATCAACACCGGCTTTGCGACATTCAATTCGAAGTTGCCGGATGCGCCAGCGAGCGTGATCGTTTGGTGATTGCCGATTACCTGAAAACACCCCTGCACAAGAACCTCCGCAACCGTGGGATTACGCTTGCCGGGCATGATCGAAGAAGTCAGCCCGTCGTCGGGGATCAGCAATTCGCCAAGCCCGCAACGGGGACCGGACCCAAGAAATCGTATGTCGTTCGCTATCTTCAGCAGCGAGGTAGCAATTGTGTTTAGCGCACCCGAGGCCTCCACCAAAGCGTCGTGTGCCGCCATCCCTTCGAATTTGTGCGGATTGGGAGCGAACGCCAGTCCGGTTGCCTCCGCGAGCGTCGCGCAAAAGAAGCTGTCGAAGTCCCGGGGCGCGTTCAATCCCGTGCCGGCTGCCGTGCCGCCCTGAGGGACGGTCAAGAGTCGCGGCAACGCACCGTCGACGCGCGCAAGAGCATTGGAGATCTGGTGCTCGAACGTCGCGAACGTTTGGCCCATCGTCATCGGCACCGCGTCCATCAGGTGCGTACGGGCGATTTTTACTACGCTGGCAAATGCATGACTACGCTCCGCGAGCGCCGAACGCAGTTCATCTAGCGCGGGTCGCAAGCGTTCCGTCATCTCGATCGCGGCCGCTACGTGCATCACCGTCGGGAAGCTGTCGTTCGACGATTGCGACGCGTTGACGTGATCGTTCGGATGGACGGGCGCCTTGGTCCCAAGCGGGCGCCCGAGTAGCTCGTTCGCCCGATTCGCAATGACCTCGTTCGCGTTCATATTGGTCTGTGTCCCCGACCCCGTTTGCCATATCGTGAGCGGGAAATGGTCGTCCCATAGCCCTTCATGCAGTTCAAGAGCGGCCGTCTCGATCGCTGAGGCAAGCACCGGAGCGAGCACGCCGCACTGCACGTTGGCCCGTGCGGCAGCGAACTTTTGCAAACCGAAGGTGCGCACTAATACCGCCGGGAAACGCTCTTCGCCTATTTCGAATACGCCAAGTGCTCGTTGAGTCTGCGCTCCCCAATACCGATCCGAACGAATTTCGACAGTGCCAAAGGCATCCTGCTCAGTCCGTGTTGCTGCCGTCATGGTGATACTCCCAATGGTCGTGATGGTGCCTGTTTATGATGCAGCTTGATGCGGTCCGCCGCGATGGCGACTAGCGTTGGAAGAATTTGAACAGTAAGTCTTGGCGCCACCGTTAGACTGGGCCGACTCACGTCACGCGTGCCACTGCGCCCTGCGTCTGCTGTCGCGATCAACGGTTAGCCGAGGCGCCTTTCGGCCAGACTGATCGATCGAATACCGTTTCAATACCGTTGCCCTGAATCTGCCATCTGAGCAACGCGGCGCGCACGATTGGGAACAGCGCGCGTGGGCGGTCGGTCAATCGAATCACGGTGTGTTGCCGGCGCTTTTCAAAGGAATTCCGGCAGGGTGCGGATTTGCGTCGTTCATGTCCTCGGGCAGCAAGTTGCCGTCGGCAAGACGCTCGTCGGCCTGTGCGGTGTCCGGATAGCGCTCCGGATAAAAGTGCCGCTCGGCAATTTGCGCGTCGAACGTGCGCGACCACTTTGCGATCACGACCGTGGCGAGGCTGTTGCCGATCGTGTTGCAGGTGGCGATCGCCATCGACATGAAGCGGTACACGCCGAAGATGATTGCTACGCCTTCGACGGGCAGAATGCCGGTCGAAGCAACCGTCGCCGCGAACACCACGAACGACCCCCCCGACACCGTGGCCGCGCCCTTGGACGTGAGCAGCATCAGCAATAGCAGCCCGATCTGATGCTCCAGCGTGATCGGTACGCCGTACGCGTGGGCAATGAACAGCACGCCCATCGACATGAAGAGCGATGTGCCGTCGAGATTGAACGCATAGCCGGTAGGCAGCACGAGACCGACCGTCTGCTTGGCGCAGCCGAGCCGTTCAAGCTTGATCAAAAGGCGCGGCAGTGCACTCTCGGAAGAAGCGGTCCCGAGCACGATGAAGATCTCATCCTTGATGTAGCGCAGGAAGCGCCACAGACTAAAACCTGCGAGCTTCGCGATAATTCCCATGACAACGACGATGAACAGGATCACGACCGCATAGAAGCTCAAGACGAGCTGGGCAAGCGCAATCAGCACAGCAGTACCGTTGCTGCCCACCGAGTAAGCGACGGCGCCGAAGGTGCCAAGCGGGGCCAGCTTCATGACCAGGTTGATAAACGAGAACAGGACTTCCGAAACCAGGTCGAGTCCCTCGTTGATCCTGACGCGGCGGCGTTCAGGAATCGCAAGTATGCCGATACCGACCATGACGGCCAGCACCACCACCTGCAGCAATTCCCCCTTCACGAAAGCGCCGATAAAGTTGTCTGGCACGATGTGCATGACAAACGCGACGAAGCCGTGTGAGTCCATCTTTGCAACCACCGGCGGTGCTGCTCCAACGGCGACGGCCGTCATGCCTTTTCCGGTTTGCAGCAGGTTGCCCGCCAGCAGGCCGACCATCAACGCAATGGTCGATACCACTTCGAAATAGACAATCGAGCGCCATCCTACGCGGCCCGCGCTTTTGACGTCACCGGCCGATGCGATGCCATGCACGATGGTCAGAAACACCAGCGGCGCGACACCGGCCTTGATAAGCGACAGGAAGATGTCGCCCAGTACCTTAAGCTGTCCACCCACCTTCGGAAAAATCAGCCCGACGGCAATTCCGAGAATCAGTCCGACCAGAACCTGCATGCCGAGCTTGCGGTACCACGGCAGCTTTCTGGGCGGCGGCACGTTCGGCGTTTCGTTTGATGCGATCTCGTTGTTCATGATGTGTGCTTCTCCACGTCCTTTCACTCAGATGCCGCTGGACAATTCGACGGCGCGATCAACCATTTGCGGCGCGAGGCCAAGATAGTTGGCTGGATCGGTCATCCGGTCGATCGCCGCGCGGTCGAAGTGCGTCGTGACGTCGGGCAGCGCCGCGAGCGCGTCGGCGAGCGTGCCGCCTTGCTCGTTGACGGTACGGCATGCGTCGTAGACGATATCGTGAGCCTGCTGGCGGCCGGTGAACGGCGCCATGCCCATCATGACCGCCTCCGCGACGATCAACCCTCTGGTGATACCCAGGTTGTGCTTCATGCGTTCGGTGTCGACGATCAATCCCCCGAGCGCGAACTTCGCCTGATGCAGCGCGCCAGCCGAAAGGATGAAGCTCTCGGGAATCGCGATCCATTCCGCGTGCCATGGACCCGTGGCCCGCTCGAAATCCTGGATCATCGCGTCGACCATCAGACCTGCGTGCTGACGCACCGCTTTCGCCGCGGCCAGCATCAGTTCGCTGGAAATCGGGTTGCGCTTTTGCGGCATGGTGCTGCTCGCTCCGCGTCCCTTGACGAACGGCTCGTACACTTCAGCGAACTCCGTCGACGCCATGATCATGATGTCGAGCGCGATCTTGCCGAGTGAGCCAGTCACGAGTGCGAGCAGGTTCACCGCTTCGGCGAAACCATCGCGCGCCACGTGCCACGTGGTTGCAGGCACTCCTAGCTTCAGTTCACCAGCGAGTGCCTTCTGAACCTCGAAACCCTTGTCGCCAAGCGAGGCCAGCGTGCCCGCGGCGCCCGCGAACTGAACGACAGCCACCCTCGGGCGCAGCTCCGCGAGGCGTTGCTGATGCCGGTCGAACATCGCCAGCCAGATCGCGACCTTGTAGCCAAACGTCACGGGCAGCGCCTGCTGAAGATGAGTCCGGCCCGCCATTGGTGTATCGCGGTGTTTCTTTGCAAGATCGACCAGAATCGTGCGCAGCTCGCGTATGTCGCTGTCGATGACGTCGAGCGCATCGCGCACTTGCAGCGAGACCGCCGTATCCATGATGTCCTGTGTCGTCGCGCCCCAATGCACGTAGCGGCCCGCGTCGCCGCACATGCCGACGAGCTGGTGAACCAGCGGCAGAATCGGATAACCCACGATGTCTGTCTCCTCACGCATGTGATCGAAATCGATGCGCTCGATCGTCGATTCACGGGCGATCACTTCCGCCGCGTCGGCCGGAATCACGCCGACGCGCGCTTCAGCCCTGGCCAGCGCCACTTCCACGTCGATGTAGCGCTGCACGAGCGCGTGGTCGGAGAACAGTTCACGCATCTTCGCCGTGCCGAAGGCGTCGCGGAACAGGATTGAATCGACCACAGTGCTGGCCATAGGGACATTGCGACTCGTCATGACATCCTCTTGAAAGTGCCGGAAAGCGGCTTAAAAGGGCCGGTACCATTCGCAGAAGCAACGATATGTCCGGACATAATTAAATTAATATGTTCGGACATGTTGAGCAAGCTATGATTTACCCTAGCCCCTGATAAATCGACTGCATCGCGACCCAAAAATGAACAAACCGCACTTCGCCGACATCGCTCGCCACTTGACTGAGGGCATTGCGTCCGGCCGCTATCCGGTCGGCTCGTATCTGCCTACCGAGCTTGAACTGCGCGACCACTATCAGACGAGCCGGCATACGATTCGCGCAGCGCTGCATGAATTGCAGCAGTTGGGATTCGTTTCGCGGCGCAAGAACGCGGGAACGCGCGTCGAATCGGCGCAACCGAAGAACGAGTTTCGGCCGTCGCTCGCATCGGTGGACGATCTCGTGCAGTTCGGCTCCCAGCACTTGCGTCTGGTGCAATCGACGGAGGAGATCCTCGCAAGCGGCAGGCTCGCCAAGACTCTGAAATGTTCAGACGGTGCGCGATGGCTGCGCGTTTCGAGCCTGCGCATCGATGGCGACAGGGAGAGTCCACCGGTCGGTTGGACCGACGTGTATATCGACCCGGCTTATACGGAAGTCGCAGAGGCTGCGCGAGCTCAACCGGACACGCTGATCAGTTCGTTAATCGAAGCGCGCTACGGTCGCTGCATCGCGGAGATTCAGCAGGACGTGCACGCCGCGTTGATTTCGCAGGAGATGGCGGAAAGGTTGAAAGTCGAGAAGGGGAGTGCGGCGCTTGAGATTGTGCGACGATATCTCGACTCCACGGGGGAAACCTTTGAGGTATCGATCAGCGTCCATCCGGCTGAACGCTTCTCGGTTTCGATGCGACTGAAGCGCTCGGACGCCTAGCCGTCGCAGGCGTTGTACGGGCGGCGCCGATGAGTCGATCGACCGCATTTTGCGGCCAATTGGCTGCTCTGTTCTAAACCCGACGCCGACAGCAACGCTTAAGGCAATCGGCGCTCGGTGTCAGCTATGAGTGGGCCATTGCTGACGGTGGAAATGTCTCCCATGAACGGCAGGCGTGGGTCGAACAGAACCGGTCGTCGTCGGGCTCAGTTCGGCCACGAAGGGACGTTGACGTAGCCGTCTCCTGGACGCTCGTGCGACCGCTTCGCCTTCGTGAACCGCCGTTCGATCATACCGATCTGTCTTGCGTCGATGGCCCTAGTTCAAGGTTAAATGAACCACCGCAATGCCGCGCGAGCGATTGAGGCCAGCGCCGACAAATGCGAAGGAGGCCACAAGCAGAAAGAAGTACCGCCGCATGATGCACAGCGGGCAGGGGTCTTCGCCAAAGAAGAACTGTAGATCCAGCGCACCGCCAAGGAGCCCAAGGCACATGAGGCCAAGCATCGGCAGAAGCCTTCGCTCGCGTTGCAGGAGGCGTTCATCTTCTGGCGTCGTGTCGCGGTCGGGGCGGTTGTTCAGTGGACGGCTACAATTTTTGCTGCCTGACATCATGTCATCCATGCGATAACGTCAGCGCTGCCTGCACACCGCCCTCTAATATTTCTTCTGCAAGTTCTGGATCTGACACAGCCCGAGCGATTTGCATCGTACCGACCATCAGGCCGAAAATCGCAGCTGCCTGCCGTCGGGCTTTGGCCGACCCAGGGTCGGGAAGCAGCGCTGCCAGACCCTCGCCATAAGAGAGATAGGCTGCCTCATACATCTTTCTTGTGGAGTCGGACTGGCGGCCGATCTCCGGCAGCAACGCCGCGGAAGGACAGCCGTCAGCGCCCCCGGAGAGGTGAGATGTGTTGAGGTAACGTCGAATAGCCTCTTCGATAGTGCGCGCCCCTGTCTGATCGTTGGTCAATGCACAATACTGTTCGTGCAATGCACTCGAAAGCGCCTCCTTGACCAAGGTTTCCTTTGAGTCGAAGTGGGGATAGAACGCACCGTTGGTCAGCCCACACTCTGACATGATCCCGGCCAGCCCTGACGCCGAAATGCCGTCCCGTCGGAAACGCTTCGCAGCGACGTCTATGATGCGTCTGCGCGTGTTTTCCTTGTGGCCTTTTTCGAAACGCATGAGTAGTTTTACCAAATCAGTTTAAGGCGGGCGCAGAACGGTCTGGATACCTGCTTCTGCGCCCTGTGTTAGATCACGACGCTGCTTCTTCGAGTACCGCGCGAAGGTCCTTGTCTAGTTGCTGGGCAACCGTATCGATGTCCGGGCTATTGAACTGTCCAAACGTTGACACGGGACGATCGTACTCGATAGACACAGCGCCATCCGCATCCTCACTAAGAAGCACACGAATGGGGGCGTACAGCCCCGCAGCGATTTTATGTCGCGTCATTTTAGATGCTGTGAGCGGATTGCCGATGTCGTATTGGATTGCGTGCCGACGCGGACCTATGATTCCGAGCAACGCCCCGTGGTCTCGAAAACCAAAGACCGACAGCGTGGGCAGTGCCTCCAGTTCTTTCAGCGCACGGGCAGTTTCGCCGTAACGCAGCAACGTGAAAATCCCATCATCTATACGATTTACCAATCTTTCCAGCTTCGCCTTCACGGAGGCGAATGAATGATGCGAACGGATCGTGACATGCTCAACGGAAATCGTTTCCGACAAATAATCAGGCTGGGACATTTCAATTCCTCAAAGTAATTCGACCAATGAAGTCTGCGCAGCGAGGGCTTTTTCAGGCAGATCAGACCGTTGCTTGCAACGTACCTAGGACGTTTTCCACGCGGCGGGCGACATAGAGAAGCGCTCTGTCCCGGCCGAAGGGACCGTCCATCTCTAGTCCGACCGGCAAGCCCTTGTCGGACAACCCGATCGGGAGGCTGATACCCGGAAGACCTGCGGCACTGGCGGGGATTGTGTTATTTGCGAGGACGAGTTGGCTCGTCTCTTGGCCACCCAGTATGATTCTGTCTTCTTGCCCGATCATCGGTGCAGTGGACGGCGTAGTTGGCAACAGCAGTGCCTCCGCGCCAGTACTCAGAAAAGCTTCGGCGTACCGACGCTTGATTTCCTTTCGTTCGGCTCCCAGCGCACGGTGGTAGACCTCGTCCGAGATATAGCCTTGACCGGTAGGCAGTACAAGTCGGGTCCATACATCTTTGAGTCCGGGCTTGAGGCTATCTACGATCTCATCGAACGAGATGGGCACATTGTTTTGCCTAATGAAACCTTCGACCGCTGCTTTCGTCTCGCGAAAGAAGATGTTCCATGTTGCGCTTAAAGCGCGGCCCGTGAAATCTTGCCCGAGGTCAACTTCCATCACCTTCGCACCAGCATCGCGAAGTTGACGGAGGGTTCGCTCGAACTGCGTGGCGACCTCAGGCGCAACCAGCTCCAGATACTGACGCGGGGCATAGGCCAGGGTAATGCCCTTCAGGCCCGCATGCGCATTGTTGTCAGGCGTTTCGTCTCGCGTCACCACGCGATCTATCAGGATGCAATCGTCGACGCTCCGGGCGAACACCCCGGTGGTATCAAGAGTGTGGGAGATCGGAGCCACACCACTGCGCGGCCAACGGCCGGTCGTGGGCTTGAATCCGACGACTCCACAAAGCGATGCGGGAACACGGATCGACCCGATCGTGTCACCGCCTAAGGACGCCGGCACGAGGCAAGCGGCAACTGAGGCGCCGCCTCCGCCAGAGGAGCCACCAGAGACATGACTTGTGTTGTGAGGGTTCTTCGCTTGGCCGTAGGCTTGATTGTGACCGGTCAAGCCAAAAGACATTTCGACTAGATTGTTTTTTCCGAAGACGATACCGCCACCGTCTTTGATAGCCTGTACGGCGTCGGCATCGTGCTCGGGCACAAAACTACCCAGCGCAGATAGACCAATGGTTGTACGAAGCCCCTTGGTAAGGTAACTATCTTTGATCGCAATCGGCACACCAAGAAGCGGCGCGGTCGATCCGGAGGCGATTGCTTTGTCAGCGTTCCTTGCAGCCTCCAGCACGGTCCCATCGTCAATAGTGATGAAGGAGTTTAGGTCGACATGGTCACGAGCCCGCTGCAAGAGGGCGCTCGCATATGACTCCGACGAGATTTCGCCCTTGCGAATGGCCTCGGCTGCTGCTGCGACCCCCAGCGATGCAAGCGTCTTCGTCGGGGTCTCTTTGTTTGCTTCGATAGTTTCCTGCATCGCATCCTCACTTTTCAGGGTATCCACCGCCTCTGAGGTTTTTAGGCCTCGGTCGGTATGGAATTTCAATCGTAATTCTACATTACGATCATAATCTAACGGAGCGATGGTCGCAAGTGTCGGCTTGCCCCACGCAACTTCTTGCGGGGCGCCAAGTCGCAGCAGGCAGGAATGGACGAGGGTTGTGCGGTGGCCGTGTTGAAGTAGGATCAGCGGATATGCGGCTCTCAACTGGTCAACTTCCGCGCGCAGTAGCTTTGACAGGCCGTGGCCCCACACGGAAGCCAACAGGGAATGAATGGCACAGCGACGCGAGATCCAGTGACGCTTTGTGCACCGAAAGGAGCCATTACCGACCGATAGACTGTACGGCGGCTTCGGGTCGCGTTCGGCCGATCGCAGTCTTGCGAGGTTCGAACTGCATATCCCGATTGCATGAGGCGGCACCCGGGCCAGTTTCTGCCATTCGCAACCGTCCGCTATCGAGCCGACATTGATGTGGTAAAACGGTGCTGGCCAGGCTGCGCTTCGTGCACTAGTCTTTTGCATACAGAGCAGGCGCCTTACATCCAAGCCGCGACCGATGTACGGGCCGGCGCAGAACTCAACCGTTGGAGATACTGGTATGAACGGTAAAGCTCTCGTTACCAGTGTATTGCTACTGGTTGGATTATTCTGCCCCGCGTCGCCTGCATTTTCTCAGTCATCTCCCCCGACGTCCGAGACAGCGAAACAAACCGAAGCGCTGGTCGACAAAGCAGCGGCGTTGATCGGAAGTAAAGGCAAGGTCGCGTTTTCGGAGTTCAGAATCAAAGGGAGCGAGTGGTTCCACGGCGACACCTATCTGTTCGTTTACGATCTGAAGGAAAATGTCTTGTTGAATCCGGCCTTTCCCGCCCGTGAGGGAACCAACGTCAGCGGTCAGAAAGATACCAACGGCAAGCCGTTTCATGACGCCATGATCCAGACGGTTGAAACGAAGGGTTCGGGCTGGGTTGACTACATGTTCCTGAGACCAGGGCAGACTCAGCCATCGCATAAATGGACATATGTGAAGGCAGTCAAGATCGACGGAGTTCCAGGCCTGGTGGGTTCGGGTTTCTATTCGGAGTAGGTTCTGGCTAGCCTCGATTGATCGCCGCGCGACCATGGCAGAACCCGTTTTGGCAA
Organism: Paraburkholderia sp. NPDC080076; assembly: GCF_050281145.1. Taxonomy (NCBI): domain Bacteria; kingdom Pseudomonadati; phylum Pseudomonadota; class Betaproteobacteria; order Burkholderiales; family Burkholderiaceae; genus Paraburkholderia; species Paraburkholderia sp. NPDC080076. Next base: position 123,750 of record NZ_JBNNWQ010000007.1, read on the forward strand.
CTGGTGTTGAGCGACCGCTCTCGGCCTTCGAATTCCACAGCTTGTAATTCCGCTCCGGGTCGCGTGTCGCCAATCGACGACCGGTAGTGACCGGCCATCTTCAGTCACTCGACCTCGCCCCAACTTGAATATTTGAACGTCGGTTCCTCATGGGTAACGGACTCTCCTCAACTATGCATTTCACGCAATCGTCAATGCTGACAGATCCTGTGCTCAAGTTTTTCGGATCGCGTCCGATAATGCAGGTTAGACGTCGTATGCACTGTTAAAAAGTCGGAGAGCAAATGAGCACCGCAATCTGTGAGTCACCAGGCGAACGCTAGACGTCTTTATTCGGTGAGACGCTGTCCAGTGAGACCCAGAAGATTCGCGCAACACCTGTCCTGCTAGGCCAATCGCTCCTATTAGAATCAGTTGGTCATAACCGCAACGCTCACCTTTTTGTAAGCCTTGCACGTTGGCAATTCACCTTCCTCCATAGATTAGTTGAACAACGATGAGTCACCATCAAGATCTCAATACACTTAAGCGACGTCAAACCGACATGGGAGACAACACGGAAGATGTCCCTTTGGAGAACTTGTCCGTTGAAGTGGAATTGGCGAGCAGCACAAAGTCCGCATGCTATTTCCGTGACTTGGAAAGCCCGTTGATACGTCATATCCGAAGCGCAGATGCAGTCGTCGGATGTGTTGCGTGGCTCACGAGCTTACGCGTCTTGAACGCACTAGCGTCGAAACAGGCGGCATCTGTCATCGTCCAGAAAGAGGATTTTCTGCGGCCAGACCTTGATCCCTTGCCCGAGGATTGGAAAACTGAACTGCGCGCCCACTATGAAGCTGTGTCGCCCATTCGCGCGCCTGGTCATTGGGGGGCTGGCTGGCTGGAGATACGAACGTCTGAGGATATGGTCGGCCATGGGCGTCCATTGCACGACGTCGGAATCCGGTGCATCGGTCATCGAAGGGGTGCGGAATCAGCAATGCCGCGCATGCACCACAAGTTCTTCGTATTCTTGCGGGCGACAGAAGCGACAGATCCCGAAGTTGTCGCCGGAGCTTGGCCATATCAGCCGTATGCAGTCTGGACGGGTTCTTACAACGTAACCAAGAACGGAAAAGCGTCATTGGAAAACGCGCTTTTCATCGAAGACGCCAAACTCGCGGAAGCATACTGCGCCGAGTGGGCACAATTAATTGAAATATCAGAACAGTTGGATTGGAAAAGCGAATATGCTGCGCCAGAGATCGACTACAACACAGGTGCGTGTATCAGCTGACGCATAACCCTGCGTCTCGGCGGTTCGTTGAGACTCGCTTGGCTGCGTAGCCATTCAAGACTTTCGCCACGTTCGAATTGTGAAGTCTGCGAATAGCTGTTAGGCCCCTAGGCTTCGATCGACTTTTTCAGGCAGCTTGTAGGCGGCCTTCATGACGGCCGCGACCTGCGAGGCGATTTCACGGGGCGGGCGCTCGGTCACGTTGCGCACCTTGTGCGTGCGGCAGCGCTGGACGTGGGCGCGTTCGCCGAAGATGGCGTCGATCGCCGAACGCAACGCCTTCGAGCCGTCGATGACGAACAGGTATTCACGTTCTGTGGACAGGCCACGTTCGGTCAGACCTCGCAACAGGTCCTTGACCACTTCAGCGTTCTCGCTCGATCCGCTGGCGAGTCCCATCAGGTGCTTGCCGCCGTCGCTATCTACTCCGATGGCTGCCAGGATGTGGCGTTTGTCGACGATGATGCCGTCCATGTAGATCGCCAGAATGTCCTGGTCGTCGAAGCGCCGTCCCATCAGCTCGGAAAGCGCCTTCTCGCTGGCCTTGATGAACTCGCGCGAGATGCTGCTCTTTGCAATGCCCACGGTGCCGGCCATCTCGGGCAGCACCTTCGCGTATTTGCGGGTCGACACGCCCGTCACCATGATGTCGCGCACACGCTGCCCAAGCCGGGGATTCCGGCTCAGTTGCTCATAGGCTGGGATCGCCACTTCGCCGCCAGCCTTGCTACGCAGCCTGGGCCGCTGGACGTTCAGCTTGCGTTCATCCATCACGACTGGCCGCGCTGCGAGCCATGCCAGCGAATGTCGCCGCGCTGCTTGCCGGGATGCTTGTCGCCCGCGATTTCCATTGCAGACAGCATCAGCAACTGCTCGACCAGGCTGCGCCCGGCTTCGTGCATCAACTCGTCAATACTCGTGCGCGTGTTCTGGACCAGATCGAGCAGCGGCAACAGCAGCTGTCGGTCACGATCGCACTCCGGCAATGTGGCGAAGTCTCGGAATGTCCTGCGAGTCATGGCGATTCGGCGTTCACGGCGAACGATCGGCTGAAGTTTCCCCGTAAGCGGCCATGCAGACTCATGTGGATGGAGTGGCTGCTCAGGGTCGAACTGAGCCGGACGCCAGGCCGCCCGATGGCGGATCGGTGATCCATTCGGTATCGGACCGGGTTCGGCCAGTTTCGGGCTGTCAGTGGTCGGGTGCGACGGTCTGTTGCTGGCATGACATTTGACTTCGAAAGGGTGACTTTACCGGGATAATTGCGCGCAGCATTGCGCTGAACGCCTCAATAGGCTCGTCGCGACCGTCGTCCTTCTTGCGGGAAAACACTGCCTCCGTTCGGTCTTTCCACTTCCTTCAGTTGGTGCATTATGCGGCTTGATATGCACGGACGACGCTTCGATCCTATTGAATGCGCGCGGCGGCGATCACGAGGAGACAACGACCAATGAACATACAACAGCTCGAAACGTTCTACTGGATCACCCGTCTTGGCACCTTCGCGGCCGCCGGCGAATATCTTCATACGTCGCAAGCCAACGTGTCCTCTCGAATTCGTGAACTCGAAAGCGAACTCGACGTGCTGCTGTTCGAGCGCATCGGTCGCACCGTCACGCTGACGCTCAAAGGCCGCGAACTGCTCTCGCATGCCGAGCGTGTAGTGGCCGAAGCGGCGCGCCTGCGGGTCGCGGCGGGCAAGCTCGTGGTCGGGCAGGGACTGGTGCGCATCGGCGTCGGCGAGGTGATCGCGATGCGCTCACTGATCACCATCATCAACCGGTTGAAGGAACGTTATCCCGGCCTCGACGTGGAATTCGACGTGAATCTGAACGCGAATCTGCTGAGCAAGCTGGAACGAGGTTCGATCGATATTGCAGTGGTTGGCGGCCCGGTCGACGATCCGGACACCAAACTCGTGCCGATCGGCGCGATGAACTTCGTGTGGGTCGGCGCGCCTTCGTTGCTGGGCGATCTGATGAGCGCGCGGCCCCGCGATCTGGCCACGCTGCCTATCATTTCGCTATCGCGCGATGCGCGCACCTTCTCGGTCATGCAGGGCTGGTTCGCCGACGGGGCAGCCACGCCCACCACGATCAACTACTGCAACAGTCTTTCGACGATGCTCAACGTCGTGCGCGCCGGCATCTGCATCTGCATGATGCCGTTCGATCTCGTCACCGCCGACCTCGAAGCGGGAACGCTGCGCGTGGTGAGCGCCAATCCGCCGCTGCGTCCGCTGCCGTTTTTCGTCGCGACGCGCGCCGAAAGCATCGACCCCGCTGTGGCCGATATCGCGCAGATCGTCGTCGACGTCACGCGTTTGCCGAGCATCGATACGCAGGAAGCGTAGCTGCGAATCGCGCATCACACGCGAAATTCACCATACTTCTGCGCGTTTTTCGAAAACGCGTCTGCCGCGGTGCAACAACACGCTCGCGCCGCACAGGGTTGTCCCTGATCTACATCCCTTCAGCATCAACTGACGCAACTCGTCAGGCCCCGCCGCTGCACGCTCACGGCGCAGTCACGCCAAAACTTATCGATATCGACAAGAACTTCCCGTTTGACCCTCATAGGGGCCGCCTCTTAACGTGTGTTCACGGAGATAGCGTTGTGCAGCGACACGACGCGATTAGCGAACCACGTCAAATCCAAAGGCGAACGGGACATGAAAGAAGCATGGCAGCGCTGGGGCGCGGAGGATGAGCTCGGCGCACTCAATCTGATCGGACCGGAGCAAGTGCGGCGCGCGGTATCGCTCGTGAAATCCGGCGAAGTGGTGAGCCTCGCGCAACCGCTTTCGGCGAAGACGCCCGGTCCGAAACACCGCTGTGGCCTGCAGCATTTCATGAATCGCGACGGCGCTGATTACGCCGCGGGCGGCCGTCGTCCGGGTGGTTTTCAGTTTTCCGAAGATAGCGTCGTGATGCCTTTGCATATCGGCACGCATATCGACGCGTTGTGCCACGCATGGTACGACGACGAACTCTACAACGGCTTTCCCGGCAACACGATTCGCAGCACGACGGGCGCTGTGCGGCTCGGTGTCGACAAGATGCCGCCGATCGTCACACGCGCCGTGCTGCTCGATTTCGTCCAGCTGCGCGGCAAGCCGCTTGCGGCGGACTACGCGATCGGCCGTGCCGATCTTTTCGAAGCCGCAGCGGCCGCCGACGTCGAAATCGGGCGGGGCGATGCGGTGCTGATCCGCACCGGCTGGCTCGAAAGCCAGGCGGGCGTGAAGGATGTTTCGTTCGATATCGAACCGGGCATCGATGTTGAAGCGGCCTTGTGGCTCGCGCAACGTGATGTAGCGGTAATCGGTGCGGATAACTACGCAATCGAAGTGCTGCCGTTTCTCGCGGGCCAGGTGTTTCCCGTCCATCAACGGTTGATTCGCGACTACGGTGTGCCGCTGCTCGAAGGCCTGAGCCTGAAAGAGATCGCGTCGCACAAGCGCAGCACGTTTCTTCTGATGGCGAGCGCACTTCCGATTGTCGGCGCGACGGGCAGTCCGCTCGCGCCGACGGCCGTGCTTTAACGGAGCGCGCGAATGTCCCGCTTCAATTCATTCATGCAGGGTGTACGGGTACTCGACGTCTCCGCCTACATTCCCGGCCCGCTCGCCGGCCTGTTGTTCGCCGACATGGGCGCGCAGGTCATCAAGATCGAGCCGCCCGGCGGCGACGGCATGCGCGAACTGGGTCCGCGCGATGACGCCGATATCCCCGTGTTTCATGCGGCAATCAACGCGGGTAAGAAGATCTGCCGTTTGGATTTGAAATCGCCACAAGGCGTCGCTGCATTCCTGCGTCTTGCCGATGAGGCCGACGTCGTGATCGAAGGCTTTCGTCCCGGCGTAATGAAGCGGCTCGGTCTCGACTACGCGACGCTCGCCGCACGCAATCCGCGGCTCGTCTATTGCGCGCTCACCGGCTACGGTCAACGTAGTCCCGCCGCGAACGAGGCCGGACACGACGCGAACTATCTGGCGGCGTCGGGCGTCTTGCACCGCAACGGCAACCCGCCACGCTATTTCGATCCGCCGATTACCGACGTCAGCGGCGCGCTGTTCGCGATGATCGCGATTCTCGGCGCGCTGCATCGGCGTGACGTGGATGGCGCCGGCTGCTTCATCGATCTGGCGCTCGCCGATACGCCGATGCTGCTGCAACAGTTCGCGTTGGCGGGATACGGCGCCACGGGCGTCGCGCCGCAGACGGACGATACCTATCTGAACGGCGGCGCAGCGTACTACCGCGTGTACCGCACCCGCGACGCGCGGCACGTGGTGCTCGGCGCAGTCGAGGCGAAATTCTGGCGGGCGTTCTGTGAAGCAGCGCATCAACCGGCATGGCTCGCGCGTCATCAGGACGCGTTGCCGCAAACCGAACTGATCGGTGAGCTCGACGCGTTCTTCGCGACCTTGAGCGCCGCCGAATGCATCGAGCGTTTCGCCGCGGCGGACTGCTGCGTGACGCTCGTGCTCGATCTCGGCGAGGCCGTCGAGGCGCCGCATCACGTCGCGCGCAATCTGCTGCGCCTCGGTCCTCATCACGATTTACAGGTGTTGTTTCCCGCGTGGATCGACGGCGTGCCACCCGCCGTGCGCGCCCCATCGAAGACGACTGCCGATCCGGCATTCGCGGCTTGCTTCGACGGGCACCGGTCGACTGTTTGATATCAACCAGAGGGACTCTCATATGACTTACAAGGTACAGCCCGGCGTCATCGGCTGCGCGATACGCCCGGTCATCAGGGGACAGGACCGTTCGCTCGAGGAGATGATGTACGACACCGTGCAGATGGCGCTTGCCGATGCCGGTCTCACGATCGACGACATCGACGGCATCGTGGTCGCCTCGAACGATCAGTTCGACGGCCGCGCGATCTCGGTGATGATGGCCTCCGGGCCGGTGGGCGGCGTCGATCGCGACATCCTGTCGACGCCTTCCGCTTCCGAGCACGCATTCGTGATGGGGGCGTTGCGTGTCGCGTCGGGCCACTATCGCACGCAACTGATCGTGTCGTGGAGCCCGACTGAGGCATCGTCGCTCTCGGAAGCCGAACGGCTCGGCGCCGATCCGTACTTCCACCGCATCCTGCCGCTCGACGAACTCTCCGCGCATGCGTTGCAGGCCGCCACGCTTGAAGCGCAGGTGCCCGGCGTGCGCGATCTCGCGACGCGCGTCGCGGCGAAGAACCGTCACCACGGCGAGCAGGCTCTGCCGACCACAAGGCCGGCAGCGGGGCTCGCGCGTTGGCCGCTCGTGCCGTCGATGACCTCGCAGCCGGTGACCGGCAGTGTCGCCATGATTCTGGCGTCGCCGGAATTCATCGAGGAGCGCGGCATCGAGAACGTCGCGTGGGTGCGCGGCATGGGCTGGGCCACGGAAACCGGCTTCCTCGGCGATCGCGAACTGGGCCGTGCTCCCGCGCTCGAAAGCGCGTCTCAGCAGGCCTACAAGGCGGCAGGCATCAAAGATCCGGCCGCTGAGTTCGACGTCGCCGAAGTGACCGACGCGACGCCTTACACGGAACTGCTCGCCTATGAAGCGCTCGGGCTTTGCGCACGCGAGCAATGGGCCGAGCAGATTCGAGCGGGCAAATTCCAGCGCGGCGGCGCGCTGCCGGTCAATCCATCGGGCGGCGTGCTCACGCACAACCCGGTCTTCTGCAACGGGTTGATCCGTATCGCCGAGGTGGCCAATCAGGTGCGCGGCCGCTCGGGCGACCATCAGATCGACAACGTGCGCTGCGGCCTCGCACATGCGGCAAGCGGCTTTGCAATGCAATATCAGGCGGCGATCGTGCTCGGCCGTGAACAGGGAGTGACGGCATGACACAGGAACGCGTTGGCATTATCGGCATCGGGCAATCGGCGTTCAAGCCGCGTCGCGACGATGCCAGTTATCCGGATCTGGTCCGCGAGGCCGTCGTGCTCGCAATGGCCGATGCAAAGCTCGACTTCGAGCAGATCGAAGCAATCGTCTATTCGCTGTCGCCCGACGCGATGGTCGGCATCGGCAATGCGGAGCGTCTTGGCGTCGACGCAGTGGGCGCTCGCAACAAGCCGTTCCTGCGCATCAACACAGGTGGCGCCACGGGTATTTCGAGCGTGATCTCCGCGTATTACCACGTGGCGTCGGGTGCCTGCGATGTCGTGCTAACCGCCGGCGCGGACAAGGTCGGTGAATGCGGCGACTCGCAGACCGTGCTCAACAAGATCTGGGATCCGTCGTACGAACGTCAATTGCCGCTCGGCACGATCAACATGCTGGCGATGTCGGCGGTGCGCTACATGGAGCGCTACGGCATGACGCAGGAAGACATGGCGCGCGTCACGGTGAAGAACCGCCGGCATGCGTCGCTCAATCCGAACGCGCATTTGCGCAAGCAGGTGAGCATCGAGGACGTGCTGACCTCGCGCTGCATCTCGTGGCCGATCAAGCTGATGGACTGCTGCCCGCAATCGAGCGGCGGCGCCGCGCTGGTGCTCGCCTCCGAGCGCTATATCCGCGAGAACCATCTGGACGCAGTGTGGATCACGGGCCTCGCGCATTGCGCGGAAACCTACTGGCTCGGCGACCGGATGGCATCGAACCCGATCGCGGATCACGCTGATGCGTTCGCGCTGGGCCGCGCCTTCGACCGCGCCTATCAGATGGCGGGGATAACCGATCCGCGCACGCAGATCGACGTCGCCGAACTGTACTCGCCGTTCAGCAACACCGAGTTTCATTCGATCGACGCCGCCCGTCTGTGCGAACGAGGCGAGTCGGTGCAACTGATGCGCGAAGGCTACTTCGAACTCGGCGGCAAGGTGCCGGTGAATCCGTCGGGCGGCACGCTCTGCACGAACGCGATCGCGGTCACGGCGATGGTGCGCGCCGCGGAAGTCGCATTGCAGGTATGGGGCAGGGCCGGCGGCCACCAGGCAGCGGGGGCAAAACGCGGCGTCGCGAGCGGCAACGGCGGCGACCACCAGATTTTCGGCACGATGGTCATTGAAGCTTGAGAGGAGATACGAACATGGCAACTGAACTTCTGCGACGCCAGGAAAACTGGAATATCACTTACACCCATGCACTCGGTGAAACGGCGAGCTGGTTCTACGTGCAGATTCGCGACAACGCGAAAATCTACGGCCGCCGCTGCGCGGAATCCGGCAAAGTGCTGGTGCCGCCGCGCGCCTTTTCCGACCAGACGCTCAAGCCGACCACCGACTGGGTCGAAGTCGGCCCAGGCGGCACGATCACCGGCTTTACGATTGTCTATGAACCGTTCCAGAACCTGCCCGATCCGCCGTATGCGTTCGGCTATGTGCAACTTGATGGCGCCGACACATCGATCGGCGGCTTCTTTACCGGCGTCGATCTGAGCGACGGCGAAGCCGCTGCGAAAGAGCTGAGGATCGGCCGCCGGGTGATGACGCGCTTCTCCGAAGAACGCACCGGCGACGTGCTCGACTTCCGCTTCGAGCCGGAATGATCGCGGCAGGGCGAGCGCGGCGCAGCCGCATCGCCTGAATTACCCACTGGCGTACGACATGCACCGCCGCGCCTTGCGCGGCGGGCAGGGTTTCGCACGTCCGCAAAGCCTCGGCTACACAAAAAAAGAATCATGGAGACGATGCAATGAAAAAATTTTTGCTGGCGGCACTGCTGGCGAGTTCGGTCTGCACGGTGTACGCGCAAAGTAGCGTGACGCTGTACGGCCTGATCGACGAAGGTCTGACATTCAACAGCAATCAGGGCGGCCATCGCAACTACACGGCGGCGAGCAGCGTGATGCAGGGGAGCCGCTGGGGCGTGTTCGGCACCGAAGATCTGGGCGGCGGCCTGAAAGCGGTGTTCCGGCTCGAAAGCGGTTTTGACATCAACAACGGCTCGATGAGCCAGGGCAGCCGTCTCTTCGGGCGGCAAGCGTATGTCGGTCTCACCTCGAACTACGGCACGCTGACGATGGGCCGTCAGTACGATCCGGTGGTCGACTACGTGCAGCCGATCAGCCTCGTTGCGTTCATGGGCGCATACGGCGGCCATCCGCTCGATAACGACAATCTGCAGGACACGTACCGCGTCAACAACACGGTCAAGTACAAGACGCCCACCTTTGGCGGCGCGTCCGCCGAAGCCATGTACGCGTTCAGTAATACCGCTGGCGGCTTCAACCAGAACAGCGCATGGAGCTTCGGAGCCGGCTATGCGAACGGTGCGATCGCGCTCGGCGGCGGCGTGATCAAGCTCGATCATCCTGGCCTCGGCACCAATGGCGCGGTCGGCGGGTCGGGCAGCGGCACCACCTCCGATTATGCCGCGCTGGCCAATACTTTCGTCGCCGGCAGCGTGCAGAACGAATATATCGCCTCGGCGGCGGGCACCTACACCTTGGGCGGCGCGATGTTCGGCATCGTGTATTCGCACGTGCTGTATGAGATGCCCAGCACGAACGTGCGCTTCGACAACTTCGAATTCGACGGCTCGTATTACTTCACGCCGTTCCTGCGGCTGAGCGGCGCCTATACGTTCACGCGCGGCAACGTCGATGTGACGGATGAGCAACCGCGCTGGCATCAGTTCAACGTGGTGCTCGATTACTTCCTGTCGAAACGCACCGACGTGTATCTGATGGGCGTCTATCAGCGCGCGGCAGGCGATGCACAGACCGCGCGAATCTATCCGATGGCCGCGTCGAGCAGCGTCAATCAGTACCTCGCGCGCGTCGCGATCCGTCATAAGTTCTGAGCGCCAACTATCCGGGCGGCGGCGCGTGCCGAGCTTTTTTGGGCAGCCGCGGCTTTTGCAAGAGTGTCGAGGAGAGCGTCATGTCAGCGAACAGCAGTGAGCACACGTTGCAGGCAGGTTATGCAGCGCCGGCCGATGAATATTCAGCCGACGCCAAACGCCGCCTGGGCATTCGGGTCGTCATGTCCAGTTATGTGGGCAGCACGGTCGAATGGTTCGACTTCTTTATTTACAGCATTGCCAGCGCGTCCGTGTTCAATGTGCTGTTCTTCCCGGAACTGGGTTCGACCGGCGGCACTTTGGTCGCATTCGCGACGATTGCGATCGGCTATCTCGTTCGCCCGCTCGGCGGCGTGATCTACGGCCATTTCGGCGACCGCATCGGCCGCAAGAAGATGCTGATCTCGAGCATCGTGCTGATGGGCGTCGCGACAATGCTAGTCGGCATCATGCCCACTTATGCGCAGATCGGCCTGTGGGCGCCGTTGCTATTGATGGCGCTGCGCATGCTGCAAGGCCTCGCCGTGGCTGGCGAATGGGGCGGCGGTTTGCTGATGACGCTGGAACACGCAGGGCCCGGCAAGCGCGGTCTGTGGAGTTGCGTGATCGGCATGGGCCAGTGTTCAGGGCTGCTGCTCGGCACGGCCGCGTTCGGACTCGTGTCGCGTCTGCCGGAAGCGCAGTTGTTGTCATGGGGCTGGCGTCTGCCGTTTCTCGGCGCGGTGCTGCTGATTGCGATCGGCTTGTGGATGCGCCTCGGCATTTCGGAAAGCCCGGTATTTCTCGAGCAGAAACGCAAGGACGAAGCGCAACGTAAAGCGCCGCGTCTGCCGCTGGCTCAGGTGTTGCAGACGCAATGGCGCCAGGTGCTGCAGGCCGCGCTGATGGTGTCGGGGCCGTTTGTGATCAGCGCGTTGATCAGCCCGTTCAGCATCGCCTATTCGGTGCAGGCCGGATTTCCACGTGTGATTGCGCTCAATGCGGCGACCGCCGCCGCGCTGTGCCAGGTGATCGGCATGTTCTGCGGCGGCTGGCTGTCCGACAAGGTAGGCCGCCGGCCGGTGTTCATGGCCGCCGCCGTGCTGATGGCGACCAACATCTCCGCACTGCTCTATCTCGCGACGCTGCACGACAGCGGCATGCTGGTGCTCGGCTTCGCGTTGGCGGGCCTCGCGCACGGCTTCATGTTCGGCCCGCTCGGCGCTTTCATTACGGAACTCTTCACGACCAGCACCCGCTTCACCGGCGCATCGCTCGGCTATCAACTGGCGGGCGCGTTGGGCGGCGGCTTCACACCGCTGATCGCCGGTGCGCTGCTGGCCGCGGGCGGGGGCGTGCCGCACGCACAGTATGTGATCGCGTTCGGAGCGTTGTTCTGTCTCGTCAGTTTCATCGTGGCGCTGAAGTCGCGGGAAACCTATCGCGAAGACCTGAATGCGGTGGGGGCCGCAACTGGCGCTGGCTCCGGCGCATGAATCACCGCCTTATCGAAACGTGAGCATCGGCAGGATGCGTTCACAACGGCAATCACTTCATCACATGAGCTTTATGATGCGAGCACCTTTAAGCAGAAACCTGTTCGATCTTCTCTGCGAAATGACGGCGCAGGCGCCCGACCAACCCGCGGTGATTGCTAACGACGAGCACGTCGGCTGGCGTGAACTCGAAATCCGCGCGCGGCGCGTCGCGGCATGCCTGCGGTCGTTCGGCGTGGTACGGGGCGACCGTGTCGGGCTGCTGCTCAGCAACCGGACCGAGTGGATCGAGATCTGTTTCGGCGCGGCGCTGCTCGGCGCGGTGACGGTCCCTGTGAGTACGTGGTCCAAGCGCGCCGAGCTCGATTTCCTGCTGCGCGACGCGGGACTCAAAGTGCTGTTCACGCTCGAATGTTTCGGCGACCAGAACTATGCTGCCGATCTCGCCGCGCTGATTCCTGGTCTCGCCGACGCGTGCCCCGGCAAAGCGCTCAGCACGGAATATCCCGCGTTGCAACGGGTGGTCTGCGTGAGCGACGGTGGCTTTGCGGGAGCTTCGCAGTATGCCGATCTCTGCCGCCACGCCGTGCCGCTCGACACGCTGCCGCCGCCCGGCGACGGCGCCTGTCCGACTGACGACGCGTTCATTCTCTACACGTCCGGCTCGACCTCGTTTCCGAAAGCCGTTCGGCTCACCCATGGCGACGTGATCGAGAACGGCTTCAACATCGGCGAGCGGCAGGGCTATACCCGTGACGACCGCGTATTGCTCAGCCTGCCGCTCTTCTGGTCGTACGGTTCGGCGAACGCGATGTGCGCGACTTTCACGCACGGCGCGACGCTAGTGCTGCAAAGCCGCTTCGAGCCGGCAGGCGCGCTCGATCTGATCGAGCGGCATCGGTGCACGGCGCTATACACGCTGCCCGCTGCGACCACCGCACTGGTCACGCATCCATCGTTTTCGCGTGAACGTACGCGCAGTTTGCGCACCGGCCTCACCATCGGCAGCGCGCAGGATGTCGCGACGGCGGCGGATGTGCTCGGCGTCCGCGAAATCTGCAATGTGTACGGGCAGACCGAAACGTATGGCAACTGCTGTGTAACGTGGCACCACACGCCGCTCGACGAGCGCAAGCACTGCCAGGGGCCGCCGCTGCCCGGCGTGCGGCTGCGCATCGTCGATGCGGAAAGCGGCATGCCGGTCGCGCAGGGCGAGCCCGGCATGATCGAAGTCGCCGGGCGCATCACGCCCGGCTACACTGGCAAAAGCGAGACGCTGAACGCGGAATGCCGGAGCGCGGACGGCTATTTGCAAACCGGCGACATCGGCCGCATCGCGGACGACGGCAGTCTGCAATTCATCGGCCGCAACACCGAGATGATCAAGCGCGCCGGCATCAACGTCGCGCCCGCCGAAGTCGAAGAAATCCTGCGCCAGCACGAAGGCGTCGCGCTCGCGGGAGCGGCTGGCGTACCTGATGCCGAGCGCGGCGAGATGATCGTCGCGTTCGTCGTGAAAGCACCGGGCGCCACCGTGACGAGCGAGGAGTTGCGCGCGCATTGCCGGGCGCTTGCGTCGAGTTACAAGGCGCCCGATCGCATCGAGATCTGTAGCGAACTGCCGGCCACGCCGACCGGCAAGGTGCTGCGCAAGGAACTCAAGGCGATGGCCGCCGCGCTGTTGGCAACCACGAAGCCTGAGGCCGCCTGACCGCGAGTTTTGCTGCGGCTTCGATAAGGGGAAGTGATAGGTATCGACAAGAACTTCCCGTTTGACCCGAACCACGCAGGCGCTTAACGTGAAGGTACAAAGAAAGAATCCGGCCCGCCGCCGCGCGGCCGGAAGCTGATGAACCTGGAGGAAGACATGTCGACAACCGCTCCCACGCGGTCGATCGCGGATTTGCCGGCGCAGCGCGCCGCCGCGCCGAAAACCGCCGCGCAACGCACCGCGCGCTATTTCAACACGGGCAACGCCTTCAATATCCAGCTGCCGCCCGTGCCGGACCACGCGTTCACCGCCGAGCCTGCGCGCGCGTTGAATCCGGCCACGCCGACCGGTTTGATCGACTGCGATCTGTCCGCGCAGTTGCGGATTCCGGTGCCGGCCACCACACCCCTTTCGCTCGTGCGCTACGCGCGCATTCGCGCCGGCGAAACGTTGAACACCGAATTCGCCGCGAGCGGGGTGATCGCCTATGTGATGGTCGGCAGCGGCCAGACGGTGTGCGGCGACGAACAGGTCGACTGGAGTGCGGGCGACGTGTTCGTGCTGCCCGGCGGCATCCAGCATCGTTATCAAGCGGCGCCAGACGCCGACGCCGTGCTGTGGATCGTCACGAACGAGCCGCAACTTGCCTTTGAACATCTGCGCGCGCCGATCGCTGGCGGCGCGCCGACTCCGGTCGTGCACTATCCGGCCGACGAAATCGAACGACAGATCGAGCTGATCTACGACGTCGGCCGCGGCCAGGATATTGCCGGCTCGGCGCTGATTTTTTCGTCGGAGCGTCAGGAGGCGATCCGCAACGTGCTGCCGACGCTCACGGTCGCGATGAACTCGTTGCCGCCGGGTGTCGCGCAACGTCCGCACCGGCATAACTCGATGGCGGTCGCCTTGATCATTCGCGGCGACGGCTGCTTCTCGATGATCGACGGCAAACGCAAGGACTGGTCGCAGTGGGCGACCACGATCACACCGCCGGTGGCCGTGCATTCGCATCACAACGAAGGCGATCAGCGCGCCATGTTCCTGATCGTGCAGGACGGCGGCATCTACTACTACACGCGTGCGATGGGTTTCTCGTTCGCCGACTAGAACGTGCGCCATCCACCCAAATTCAGGAGACACAAACCATGTCAATTCAAGCCGCGAATGCTTCCACCGCCGCCGCTACCGCTAATCGCTTCAAGGCTCGCAGGCTAGGCGATGCGCTGGGCGCCGAAGTACTGGGCGTCGATATGCGCCATCGGCTCGACCCCGCCGCCTATCAGGAATTGCACGACATCTGGATGGAGCATCTCGTGCTGGTGTTCCCCGAGCAGCACGTGGACGACCAGCAGCATGTCGAATTCACACGCAGCTTCGGTGAGCCGGAAATCTTCCATCAGGACATCATCCGCTCGAAGCGGGTGCGCGAAATCTTTCGTGTGTCGAATGTGGACGAAGCAGGCACGCTGATGCCGCCGGATCATCCCACCGCGCGGCAAGTGTCGCTCGCGCAGTTCTGGCACACGGACAGCAGCTATCGCGCGGTGCCGTGCACCGGCGCGCTGCTGCACGGGATCGAAGTGAGCCGCACCGGCGGCGAGACGCAGTTCACCAACATGTATTCCGTCTACGACGCGCTACCCGAGGCGCTGAAGAAACAGGTCGAAGGGCGCCGCGCGCTGCACGATTTCGAGTTCCTGCAAAAGCAGAACAAGCTCAAGCCGCTCACCGACGCGGAGCGCGCGGCGATGCCGCCGGTATGGCAGCCGATGGTGCGCAAACACCCGGTGACCGGACGCAAGTCGCTCTATATCAGCCCGATCTACAACGAAGACGTGGAAGGCATGCCGCGCGACGAAGCGCGCGCGCTGATCGCCGAACTCGCGGCATTCGCCGGGCAGCCGCGATTCGTCTACTCGCATCGTTGGGAAACGGACGACGTGGTGTTGTGGGACAACCGTTGCACGATGCACCAGGTGACGTCGTTCGATCCAACCGAGCGGCGCGTGATGCACCGCACGACGATCGTCGGCGATCAGCCCGTGATCGCGGGCTGAACCCCAAGGACACACGACGCTTTCGAGGACTTCCCATGTCGACTACCGAACTTCCCGTTTTCAAGCATGTCGAGTTGAACCCCGCGTGGCTGGACCGTTTGCACGAAGACATCATCGAACCCGATCTGCCGATCGTGGACCCGCATCATCATCTGTGGGAACGCGATGGCGGTTATCTGCTCGATGACTTGCTGGCCGACACCGGTTCGGGCCACAACATCACCGCAACCGTCTACGTGCAATGCGGCTATGCCTATCGCCACGACGGACCGGAGGCGTTCAAGCCAGTCGGCGAGACGGAGTTCGTCGCCTCGGTGGCCGACGAAGCCGCGCGGCGCGGTGTGAAGACGCGCGTCTGCGCGGGCATTGTGGGCTATGCGGATCTGACCTTGGGCGACGAAGTCGATGCCGTGCTGCAGGCGCATATCGATGCCGGCGGCGGCCGGTTTCGCAGCGTCCGCCATATCGTCGCGCGTCATGAGTCGTTTCAGGCGAGCCTGCTGACGCCGCCGCCGCTGTTCCTGATGAACGACGCCACGTTCCGGCGCGGCGTGGGCAGGCTCGGCGCGTTCAACCTGTGCTTCGACGCATGGCTCTATCACACGCAGATCAAGGAACTGGCGAACCTCGCGCGAGCCTTTCCGGAGCTTCCGGTCGTGATGAACCATCTGGGCGGCCCGCTCGGTGTCGGGCCTTACCAGGGCCGTCGCGATGAAGTGTTCCGTGAGTGGCTCGCGGCGATCGATGAACTCGCGCAGTGCCCGAATGCCTATGTGAAACTGGGCGGCCTCGCAATGGCGATCGCCGGTTTCGAATTTCATCGCGAGCCGTTGCCCCCTTCGTCCGGCGAACTGGCGAACGCATGGCGACCGTACATGGATGCGTGTATCGAACGCTTCGGCGCCGAGCGCTGCATGTTTGAAACCAATTCGCCGGTCGACAAGGGCATGTGCAGCTATCCGGTGATGTGGAACGCTTACAAGCGGATCGCCTCGGGTGCATCGGCAAACGAAAAAGCGGCGCTCTTTCACGACACCGCGACGCGAGTCTATAAGCTCGGGCACTGACGAGCTGTGCGGTAAAGAAAGGGATCCGCGCGTCGGGCGGCAAGCGGCAGGCGTCACACGCCGGCGTTCCGGCGGCATGCAGCGAAAAAAATGACCGGGGAGAGCGGGCCACGCCTCAGCGGCGTGGCGCCGCGAGTGCCCGGCAATACGGAGACGACGAAACATGGGTACAGCATCCGCCCGCGCCGATTTCAGCGGCAGGGAAAGATGGAAGGTCATCATCAGTTCGTCACTCGGCACGGCATTCGAGTGGTATGACTTTCTGCTCTACGGCGCACTCGCGCCGATCATCGCGAAGCAGTTTTTCTCCGGCGTCAACGAGA
This sequence comes from Paraburkholderia sp. NPDC080076, assembly GCF_050281145.1. Taxonomy (NCBI): domain Bacteria; kingdom Pseudomonadati; phylum Pseudomonadota; class Betaproteobacteria; order Burkholderiales; family Burkholderiaceae; genus Paraburkholderia; species Paraburkholderia sp. NPDC080076. The sequence goes on from NZ_JBNNWQ010000007.1 coordinate 140,412, forward strand.
CCGCGGCGTTCATCTTCGCGTTGCTGACGTTTTCGGCGGGCTTCGTCGCGCGGCCGTTCGGTTCGCTCGTGTTCGGGATGATCGGCGATCTGGTCGGCCGCAAGCGCACCTTCGTCGCGACGATCATGCTGATGGCGCTGCCCACATTTCTCGTCGGCTTGCTGCCCAACTACGCAACCTGGGGCATCTATGCGCCCGCGACGCTGATCGTGCTGCGGGTGCTGCAGGGTCTTGCCGTCGGCGGCGAATATGGCGGCGCGCTCGTCTATGTGGCCGAGCATTCCGAGCCGTCCAAGCGCGGCAAGGATACCTCGTGGCTGAGCGCGATGACGCCGGCCGGCATTATTCTCGCGTTGTCGGCCACGCTGGTGACCCGGACAATTTCCGGCGAGAGCGCGTTGGCGGAATGGGCATGGCGGATTCCGTTTCTTGCCTCGATCGTGCTGTTCGGCATTTCGATGTGGCTGCGTCTGAAGCTGAAGGAATCGCCGGTATTCGAAGAGATGAAAGCGGCCGCGCGTGACAAGCGGCGGCCGGTGCGCGAAGCGTTCGGTGAATGGCGGCATCTGCGCACGGCGATTCTGCTGACGTTCGGCGTCAATACGGCGATCGGCGTCATCGCCTATACGTCGGAGTTCTATTCGCAGTTCTTCATGGCGCGCACGCTCGGAATCGATCCGGTCACGATCAACTGGGTGATGCTGCCTTCGTTGTTACTGAGCATTCCGATGTACATCGTGTGCGGCTGGTTGACCGATAGGCTGGGTCGCAAACCCGTCTTCCTGATCGGCACGCTGCTCGCGGTCTTGACGCTGCAACCGGCATTTCGTTTGATGACGCACTACGGCAACGAAGCGCTCGAAGCCGCGCAACGCGCCGCGCCGGTGGTCGTGTACGCCGATCCCGGTAATTGTTCGTTGCAGTTCAATCCGGTGAGCGCGGCGGCGCTGAGTTCGTCATGCGACATTGCGAAGGGTTATCTGGCAAGCCGGATGGTGTCGTACGAGAATCAGACGTTGCCAGCCGGTTCGATGGCGTTGCTGCAGATCGGCGATACGAAACTGCAGGCGTTCGACGGCACCGGCATGCCGAAGGCCGCCTTCGCCGCGCGGGAAAAGCAGTTCCAGGCAGACGTTCAGAAGGCGCTGACGGCAAGCGGCTATCCGGCGCGGGCTGATCCGGCGCAGGTGCATCGCGGCGTGCTGATTTGCATCATGACGTATCTGCTTTCCCTGCTGGCGATGATCTATACGCCTGCGGGCGCCTGGATGACCGAACTGTTCCCGACGCGGATCCGCTACACCGCGATCTCGCTGCCATACAACATCGGCGCGGGATGGTTCGGCGGCTTCATGCCGAGCGTCGCGTTCGCGATGGTGGCGGCCAACGGCGGCGTGTACTTTGGGCTGTGGTATCCGGTCGGCTTGCTCGCATTGGCGTTGCTGATAGCGGGTTTCGGCTTACCTGACACGAAGGATCGCCGGCTCAATGCGCCAATCGGCGACGACGATTCGAGCAACGCTGGGCGCGGTGTCGAGCACGCAGTCGAGCAACGCGTCGTGTGATGAAAAACGGGCCGGTGCGCGGCCGCGATGCCGCATTTTAGTGGAGGCGAGAAATATGTCTGCAAGTTCGATCACCACAATGGATAACTTGCCGCTGACGCAAGACAGCGCGCACGGCATGAGCGACGCGGAGCGCACGCTGCGCGTCGAACTGGCGGCCGCGTACCGGCTGGTCGATTATTTCGGCTGGACCGAGCAGATCTACGGCCACCTCACGGCACGCATTCCGGGGCCCGAGAACCATTTCCTGATCAATGCGTTCGGCGAGAATTACGACGAGGTCACGGCGTCGAGCCTGGTGAAGATCGATGTGGACGGCAAGGTGGTGTCGGACGCGAACAGCTCGGTGAACTATGCGGGCTTCGTGATCCATTCGGCGATCCACTTGATGCACGACGAGCGCAACCTGGTCGTGATGCATATCCATTCGCGCGCGGGCATGGCGATCGCCGCGATCAAGGAGGGCCTGCTGCCGATCTCGATGTTCTCGACTGTGTTCTACGAGAACATCGGCTATCACGATTACGAGGGTGCGTCGCTCTATCTCGACGAACGGGACCGCATAGTGCGTTCGCTCGGCTCGGCGAAAGCACTGGTCTTGCGCAATCATGGCTTGCTGGTGACAGGGGCATCGGTGCCGGAGTGTTTTCTGCGGCTCTACCGGCTGGAGCGGGCGTGTCAGATTCAGGTTGATGCCGCTGCCTGCGGTACGCCAAATCTTATCAGTGCGCCGGTGGCGGCCAGATCGCGCAATGACCTAAGCGAGTTCCAGGGTATGCAACGCGTACCGGAAGGGACGATTGAGTTTGCGGCACTCAGACGCAAACTCGATCGGATAGATCCAGGGTATCGGGACTAGAGCAGCGGCCATGAGTGCCTATGTGCGCTCGTTCTTACTGGGGCAAGCTTGAGGGTAGTCTGCCAAGGCAGCGCCGCACGTTGCTTGTGAACTGCGTGAGTTTTGCAATCGCTTATGCTCAAGGGTGGCAGAGCACGGCGGTGAGCAAGAACAGATGAGGGTATGAACAGCGGCGTTGCTGCCTGCCGCACGCGCGCGATTCAACTGCCTCGCCGCGGGGCCGCCAACAACCGCCGTTACGACTGCCAGGGCCGTCTTTTTCGCAGCCCTCCATTTCGCGATACTGACTGTTCTGATTTGTGTTCCGGTCATTCCTTCGATGAGCCCCAATGACAGCATCGGGTCGAAATTTGCCTGTCGACTTGGCTTTTTGGGCATTAACATCGTGAAATAAAAGTTCACTGTAATCGGGAACACAGCTTTGCTCAGTGAGATATGTTCTAGAAAGCAGCGTTAAATTGCTTTCGTTTGGTCATTGTGAAATTGTCTGAAAAAGAAGGGCCCCGTTAGTTGGGGCTATCCACACCTTCGTTTCTGGACATCCCTGCCGTTTTTCGATGAAGTCGCTCGCACAACTGATTTTGTTATTACTTCTCAACCAAATTTGTTACTACCGCCCGGTACGGCCTGTCCGTCGATGTGATCCTCCCCGCCTCGTTCCAGAAACCGCGGCGCGCTTTCACGCAGTCGATAACAGCCGATAGTCAGCTGCGACGATTGTGGATATCGGGCTGGGTCCACCCACCGGCGCAAGAGGCGGGTAGGGGAGCGCGATACCCGCGATGTGCGGGCATATCGTCGCGCAGCGCCGCAGTCCCGCGATTGCGGCCGCAGGCGTCGCGGCATAGACCTGCAGACGGGCGTTTTCCCGGCGAGCCACAAACTGACCGTCGATGCTTTGATAGAGCCAGAACCACGGCAGCCCACCGCTGAGTCCTAACAAGCGGCGGCGCACGTCGTGGTTCGCAGGGACTAGCGCGTCAATGACCTGCTAGCCTCCGATCTCTGACCACGATAGGCAGGCGCCCCGAGCCTCTTCCCACATCGAATCAAACCGGGTCTGCTGCCGCGTTCGGTATCTGGCCCGACGCAGGCATTTGCTGGAATACGGCGCACCGAGCCAACTGGACGTCACTGGCGCAATGAATTGGACGCCGTGTGGCGTTGCGCGCGCCAGCCACGCACTGTCCAACCACGCAGTGCGAGGCGTCACGTCCGCCCAGGCAGCGACACCTGAATGCGCGACTGCGCTGGTGCGCGCTTGGGCGTGGCGCCACAAGGCTGAGGCCCCTCACGCGAACGCATCTAAGCCAGCCTTAGGTCGACGAGTTCTATGCAAATTCGCCGGGCGGCCCGGCGCCCGTCGCTGCCCTGCAGGGAGCGCCTCGTGGAAATCGCCAGTAGGACGGGGCGGTCGTCATCGCGCGGGCCGAGCCGACACACGGACCCAGATCTTTCATCTGCCAGCGCACGTATCCGCGCCGATGCCAGAGATCGAGACTGCGCTGGATATCCTTGCCGTCGACAACGCGAGGGAGATCACTTGCAGTTCGTTGCGGTCTCGTCCGCAGAGCCGCCGTCACAGTCAGCGCATGAAGTTCATCGGGCCCGTAAGTGGCGTCCATCTACGGAAGAGATGGATTGCATCTCAATATGCCGTCTTCTCAGGAGGCCGGTGCGCTCCTACCATTCGTGTTCGGCCAGCGGGCCGATCTGCAAGCCCTCGCGCTTCTAGCGGGGAGCTTGGGTCGTCGTCCCGTTGCTGGACTTCGGCTCCGCCAGTCGCGGGACCCCGCTTTTCAATTACGAAGGATTAAAGATCATGAAAAACTTAGAAGGCAAGATTGCAGTCGTCACGGGCGGAAGCAGTGGGATTGGCTTGGCCACAGCCAAGCGCTTCGTGGATGAAGGTGCGCATGTCGTAATCACTGGGCGCCGAGAGAAAGAGCTGAAAGAGGCCGCCACGCTCATTAAGAAAAACGTTACGACGGTCGTGGGCGATGTGTCGCGCCTGGAAGATCTGGACCGCCTCTTTGCTGTCGTGAAAGAGAAACATGGTCACATCGACATTCTCTTCGCGAACGCGGGCGCAGGGACAATCGCACCGCTCGCGGTAGCTAGTGAGGCCCATTTTGACCAGACCTTCGACGTGAACGTGAAGGGAATGTTCTTTACGGTGCAGAAGGCCCTTCCCCTCTTCAAAGACGGCGGTTCGATTATTCTGAACTCTTCGGTCTCGAACGTGCTCGGGCTTCCAGGATTTACTGCTTACGCCGCGAGTAAGGCGGCTGTGCGCAACTTCGCGCGCGGCTGGGCCTTGGAATTGAAAGACCGCAAGATCCGCGTGAATTGTATGAGCCCCGGAGCAATCGACACCCCGGCCTTGACGACTACGACGGGCCTTACCGCTGAACAGGCCGAGCAAGCAGTCGCACAGTTCACCACGCAGATCCCAATGGGCCGCAGGGGCATGCCCGAGGAAATCGCTGCTGCAGTCACGTTCCTCGCCTCTGATGAGAGTTCTTACATCACCGGTATTGATCTTCCCGTCGATGGGGGCATGGCGCAGGGCTGACCCGACGCGGTCCTGTGGCTGGACTTACGGGCACGCCGTTTCCATTGGTAGCGACACGACATATGCTACCAATCGAGCGCGATCCGACCGCGGAAATGGAAAGGAAATAAAGGTGATGCTATGAACACCGAGAAGAACGTCCAGACCGTGAGGAATCTCTTCGTCGCGATCAGCCGTGCGATAGGGACAGCATGTTGCCAATGGTTGCCGAAGACATCGAGTGGATCATCCCCCGCAGTGATTGGCCGTTGGGTGGAACGCATCGCGGACGCGCCGGGGTGGGGGCCGCATATCAGATGGCCTCCGAGGAGGTACCGATGACCATTTCGTCTTTGCCACTGCCGTCCTGGACGGCAAGATCACGAACATCCCGGAGTACATTGACACACAGGCGCAGGCGCGGGCCGCTCAGAGGAACGCGTCCGCGCCTGGGCAGTGCCGGCCTTGGCGGCATTCTTCGCGGTCTATGGCGAGTGAGCCGTGGACCGCTGCCTTGCACGTCATACGCTCGTCGAATTCTCTACCGTGAAGGAGATCCCATGTACGACCAAGCCAAGCTAGCGGAGTTGATCCGTTTCTCACGCGTCGATGCGGGCGCCACCGTCATCGACGTTTACCCGGGCGACGGCGGCTGGACCCGTCTCTTTTCAGACGTCGTGGGACCCGAAGGACGGGTCTACAGCTTCGTGCCGGCCGAAGTCGCCCACTTCAAGAACGATCCGGTCGGCCTCATGCGGACGCTTGCGAAGGAGCCGGGCCGAGAGAACGTCGAGGTCGTTTCGGCGGACCTCGTGGCGATGCCGCAGGCCACTCGACCGGCTGATGTCCTGTGGCTGCACCTGTTCTACCACGACCTCCACACTGCGCTTATGCAGGCCAAAGGCGCGACGGCGGCGGAGTTCAACCGAGCCGTCTACGAGCGACTGAAGTCCGGCGGGTACTATGTCATCGTCGATCACGCCACCGCCGCCGGGTTGGGCATGAGCAACGCCCAGTCGCTGCATCGGATTGACCCTGCGTCCGTGCGCGAGGAGGTGGAAGCGGCAGGCTTCGTACTGGACGCGGAAAGCACCGTTCTCGCCAACAAGGACGATCCGCACTCGAGCAAGGTGTTCGACCCCTCGATCAAGGGTGAGACCGATCGCTTCGCCTATCGGTTTGTGAAGCCCTAACGAGTCCCGCCGCCCACTTAATGTCGAGCTCGCCACTGGGTGCAAACAACTTGATGCGATCCGAGTAACTTTGAGCCCGGCAAGCGCGGATGACGGCTGCGCCATGGCGTTGCAACAATGCCGCCGGTGACGAGCACCGCAGATGGCCGGATCTCCGCGACCAACCTCGAAAGCCATAGGGCGATGCAACGATTGATTTCAGGGCGAGATCGGTCAGCGCGGCATTGTGCTTGGCTTCGATCGATGCTTGGCGGCCGGCCGCACCACCTCGAATTCCGCTCCACACACCAGCCGCCGACCGGACCAGACGGCTCGTACGCGGCACTGAGTCCTTCGACAAAGAGGCGCAGCGGGGAGCTGATCAAGAGAGAGACGCCATCGAGCATGCAGTTGCGTTCTTTCGCACCACGTGATGATTCGCATCTCAGTATACCGTCTTCCTCACTCGGGGCTAGTTGACCAGCCTCAACTTCTGGGTGGCCAACAAGTATTGCGCATGCGTTGAACTACGGCCTGCCGTCCAAGCACATGGACGCGGAACGCGCCTGGCCGGTCCCAAGCGAGAAAAGACTCTCTGCCGTGTGCACGCTTTCCGAGTTGCACGAGCACTATCCATCGCTGAAACGGATGGTTCGGTTCTCAATATCAGGGCTTCTCACGAGCCCGCTTCGGCCGCACCATTGGAAATCGGGGCATTCGAACGCTTCGTTTCCATTCATTCGCGAGATCTGCTTCTGCTCCAAGGCCAGCCGCTCGACGAACCCGTTGTGCAGCACGGGCCCTTCGTGATGAATACGCCCGATGAGATTCGCGACGCTTACGCCGATTATCGAAGCACCCGCTTCGGTACGTGGCCATGGCCAACCCCGGATCCCAATCATGGCCCAAGCAGGGGGCGATTTTCGATTTTCGAAGCGACAACACCGGGTCCTCAGCCGCCGGTCCATAAGCATTCGAATAGGTCAGAAAATGGAGAGCTTTCGATGAGCATCAAAGAGAATGTCCAAGTCGTCAAAGACTTCTTTGCAGCAACGGGCAGCGGCGATAGACGACGTCTGCTGTCGTTGTGCGCTGAAGATATCGAGTGGATCGTTCCGGGCGAGGGTTGGGCCTTGGCCGGGACGCATCGCGGGCATGCCGGACTGGAGGATTTGCTCCAGAAGGCCTCCGGTCTGGAAACGTCATTCCCCGAGCCTCCAGAATTCGTCGCGCAGGGAGACCGGGTGTTGATGACTGGCCTCGCTAGGGGAAAAGTGAAGGCCACGAATAGGCCGTTCGAAGATTATTTCGTCTTTGCCATGACCGTTCGAAATGGCAAGGTGACGAACATCCGGGAGTACGTTGACACGCAGGCACTGGCGCGAGCATCGGAGCCGCGAGTGTCGGACGAGCGTGCGCGGCGGAACGCGCGAGCGGACACGCGGCGTGGATAGCCGCGTGTACTCGTTTGGCTTCTCCAGGGCGCCTTCGCACCGGTTTGTGCACACCAAGCGTGACCCAAAAATGCTGATTTCCCGATACCACCGCTCCGCGGGGGCGGCCCACCATCGCCGTCTTGAGTCGGCTAAAGGGTGACAGCCGTACCCCACTGCGGTGCTGTCCGCGGGCCGCTGAGGCGCGGCCATAGGCGGAGCAGGCGCGGCCGAACTCGCGGGCAAGCGGCCGTTCCTGATGGCCACTGGGCCTGGTGTTTGCCCGTGGAGACCGATAAGGCCGCTGCCTAGCGCTAGAGTTTTGCGGGTTCAGGCGACTCTTTTGCGCTCGACCAGTCTTTCAGATGCTCAACGAGCCAGCGGCCGGCGGGACCAGGAGGCGCTGCGGCTGGGTAGACGGCAGAAATCGTCAGCATGGTTCCAGCGCGCGGGACACCATCGACGTCAAGGGCGACCAGGTCACCGGAGGCGATGTCTTTCTCCACCATGTGAAGAGGCATCCCTCCCCAGCCGACACAGTCCTTCAGCAACGCATATTTCGTGGACAGATCGGCCAAGCGCCAGGTCGTAGACGATAGGACCCCGTAGTCGCGGCCAGCGAGCAGTTGTGAACGATCGGTCAAGACCAGTTGCACGTGCTTGGAGAGTTCCTTCTTGGGGATATGGCCCTCGAAGTTTGCAAGCGGGTGGCCACGCGCAGCAACCATCACCAACGGGACGGTGCCGAGGCGGTCGATAGCCAGCGACGCGAAGTCCATTGGGAGTGAGGCGAGGATTCCCAACGTGCAGCGCCCCTCCAGCACCGGCTGATACCCAGCACCCAAACCCTCCACGAAGATCCGTAACGGCGTCAACGGGAAGCGCTTGGCGAACGCTCTGGCTGCCTCGCTGATGGCGGCAGTGGGAAAGAAGACATCGAACACCACGGAGAGCTCGGCCTCGACTCCCAAGGTCATGAGCTTTGCCCGAGCTTTGAGGGTGTCAACACCCGACACGATAGCCCGCGCATCCGCAAGAATGAGCACGCCTTCAGGCGTTAGTTTTGGGAAACGCCCTGACCTGTCGAATAGTGTGATGCCGATCTGCTCCTCCAAAGCACTCACCCAGCCACTGACTGCGGACTGCACGCGGTTCAAGCGTCGAGCCGCCGCGGAGAAGCTTCCTTCGTCCACCGCAGCGATGAATGTTCTGAGCTGGTCGAGGGATACGCCGTCGAGCATATAAGCCTTTATCTATCTCTGAGAGCGATGTCTCGCATCGCAATATACCGGATTCTCAGAGTGGGTGGCGGCCCCCATCATTGGTACCCATGGAAGCGTCTCAAAGAACTGAAGCAGGCTCCGCGAGTCCTTTGGCGCGCGCCCAAACGGCCGCCTGCGGGGGCGGCGCCTGGGAGCGGTCGCTTGCGCGGTCGCTTGCTTACGTGCATTTTGGGCTCGAGCGGCCTGGGCATTACAAAGTACTTTACGAGGGCCGCGTCGTCCCGTATCTCGAAGACCCGCGTGCTGCTGCTATCACGCAATCACACAACGAAGCGACTGGAGCCCAGTGCTTCTTTGCGCAGGTGATCTTCAACGAGGTGATCCGTGGGAATCATTTTATCGGCGGAAGCCTGCTTCGAGCGGAGCAAATCTTTGTTCACGGTCATATACGTGCGGGATGTCCCGACGACAAAAAGCAGTTGCTTCTTTCCAAAATTGTCGACTCTGTGACGAAAATAGCATCGGTGGAACGACGTTCTGTCTGGGTCTATATTTCCGAAATTCCAGCCCTCCAGATGATTGAATATGGCCACGAGTTGCCACTTCCAGGGCAGGAGGAACACTGGCTGGAGAATTTGCCGCAAGCAGACCGGGAGTATCTTCTCAGTTTAGGTTGAGCCTGTGCGCTGAGCGCATTCGCCCTGGCGGATTGAACTTTGCGCCGTGACGCTGCCAACGCCGGTCACGGCTTCAGGAACCAACGAATAACGTCGCAGCGGGCGCACGACCAGATTGTCAATTTGACATAATTAAAGGTCGCTCGCGCGGCGTGCCGGCTGGGTTCAGATGTCCGGTGCACCGCCGAGATAGCATCGGTTATTGTGGCAAACCTCGGCGAGGCGTTGTAGAGCAGGGCGCTGCAAGCGGTGTTGGCGCGATTTTGCAACGCACACGGCACGGAAAGTCCGCTGGTCGGCCATTGCCGACATTGGGACGGGCTGGGTTCTACGTCAGCAATGTCGCGAATTGCTGACGGCGGCGGCATCGAGCAGCCAGACGGCAGCTTCCTGCACCAGCGAATTCACACTCCCGACCGACGCCGTGTGAAAACGCGTGCCGAGAGTGGCCTCCGAAAAAATCGACCTTTCAGATCGCGCCAGGTTGGCTTGGCAGCAACTCGGGAAGGGTAAAACGACACCTGAAAACCGAGTACTTTTGCGTTTTCACACGGCCTCGACCCGCTCCGGACGTTCAACCCAGCGCCACCTCGACAGCACCTTTTGGGGTGCAACGGTCATCCGCCCCCTTCGGACGCCGGCGCGGTCACCGGAGGGATATCTTTTCCGGCTCCGCCCGAAACTTGTCCTCGATCGCATTAACGCATTTCATGAACTGGGTGCGAAGCCCTGCAGAGTCCTCGGCGGGGAGAGGCCGTCCGATGTAACGGTCCATCCGTTAGCCGTATGGACGACATCGAGATCGAAGGACTCGGCCGATTCGCTCTGCAGGATCACAGACTCGCGAAAACGGCCGCCCGCCGAAAGTATGATTGCTTGGCAGCCCTGCTGGAGCCGGGCTGGGCGATGAGCGTACCCACTGACCGGGCCACTGCCATCTGGGGCTGCGCTGTACATCCGGAACGACTCGAAGTGCGGTGGCATCCCGGCAGCGATGAACTTCACATCGGAATCTGAAACGCCGTTGCTGCATCCAGGCAAGCATCCGATCAAGGCCGTCAGTATGATGCGAGTGTGAACGTTCCAGAACGCGCACACGCCATTCTTGTGCCTCACGGCTCGTTTTTCCATTAGCTATCCTCTCGATTCCCATCGCTGATGTTCGCGCAGTGAGGCACTTCAGACATACATGTCGTCAGCCTTGTCGCCTAGCGCTATCTCGCCGCTATCGGCAAGGTTGCGCGCGACTTGCAGAACTATGCGCTGTTTTGCCTCGACTTCCGAGAGACGCACCGGGCCACTCGTCTCCATATCGTCAGAAAACAGTTCCGCCGCACGTTGCGACATATTCGCCATGAACTTCTGACGCAACTCGGGCGGTCCGACCTTCAATGCGATAACCAGTGTCTCTGTGCCAACTCCCCTGAGCAATAGCCGGATCGCGCGATCATCAAGCTCGACTAGTTTGTCGAACGTGAACATCTCGTCGATGATCTTTTGCGCGAGATCGACGTCATAGCCGCGCACGCTCTCGATTACCGATTCTTCGTGCTGGTTTGACAGGTGGTTGAGGATTTCCGCCGCCGCGCGAACGCCTCCGACCGTTTTGCGTTTCACATTGGCATTGCCAGACAGCAAGTCGGTCATCACATCATCGAGTTCGCGTAATGCGGCTGGCTGAATGCCGTCGAGCGTGGCAATGCGCAGCAGCACGTCGTTTCGCGTCCGCTCGGTGAAACATGCGAGCACGTCAGAAGCCTGGTCCGGGTCCAGATGCACGAGGATTGTCGCAATGATTTGCGGGTGTTCGTTCCTGATCAATTCCGCGACAGCCGGCGCGTCCATCCACTTCAGGCCTTCGATGCCGGTGACGTCGTCGCCCAGCATGATTCGGTCGATGATGCCGCCAGCCCTCTCTTCGCCGAGGGCACTGGTCAGCACCGACCGGATGTATTCCTTTGAGTCAAGCGACAGCGTGGTATGCGATTCCGCTTCCTTGATAAAGTCTTGCAGCACGGCGTCGACAGCACCAAGTGTGACGTTTTTCAGGGTGGCTATCGCGATACTGATCTTCTGCACCTCACGTGGATCGAGGAACCGGAAGGCTTCCGCCGCCTCGTTTTCGCCGAGCGACATCAGAAGCAACGCAGCCTTGTTGATTCCTTCCGCATTCAATGAAAGCTCCACGGTTTAATGGTTGCAACAACCTTCTGATCGTTGTTTACCGGTGTCGGTGCGCAGTTCTGGTTTTGTTCGGATGTTGGGCGCGCAGCTCCATCGGCGCGTTGTTGGCGTCCCAGAGACGCTAGAACGCGCCGGACGTTGGGGCGGCCAGGGTGGCTGCGACACCGGTCCGAGTCGTTGCGCGCGCCGACCCGGTTCGAGCCCGGCCCTGTGCGCCCACATGATTAGCTGTTGACTCATGCGTCGGGCCCTCTCCGGCGAGGGGCGGTCAGATTGACCCACTCATAGGCGTCGTGCCCAAGTCTGCCCACTTCGCGCCAGACCGCGAAGGGAATCTCCTGACGGGCCGCGTGCCGATCAACCAGACCCTGGCATATGCTTGTCATCTGTCGAAGCAGCACCATCGCACGCGTTTCAAGACTCTCCCCGTGCTGGTCGATTGCTGTCTTCGCCTCCTGAGCCCGTTGAGCCATGGTCCGCCATTGGGCATCGCGAATGTCCTGAGCGTAAGCGCCGCGCTGCGCGAGAGCGCTCGAGACAAGGTAGAGGTCTTTGAGGGCAGTGACGACCTCTGGTGGCGGCACGACGCAACCGTCGCCGCAGTCTGGTTGCGTGTGCGTCATCAGGATGCGCTCGACAGGTCTGCCAGAGGCGCGATCGCGGAGCCCGTTTTTGACGAAGTCATGCAACCCGCCGAGGAATGGCTGGAGCAGTAGCCGTTAGCAGAGCGGTGTGAATTTGACATCGGGAACGGTGTTTGCGAGATGCCGGTCGAGTTGACGCACATACGGGCGCGGCTACTGTCGTGAGTGAAAAATTCGCCGAACTGTTCAGGTCCGTTACTGCCTTTCGTGCAGGTATGGCTACCGGGACATGACGCAATCATCCGGTTGCTTCAGTGCCTGTGTCCGAAGCATGCCTGGGCAGCTTCGATGGGCGACAGGCCGGCGCCAAAATAGCCGCGAAGACGCCGTATGGTCGCGGGGTCGGGATAATACGTTGGGTTGATAAATTTCGCTTCGACGGCTTCGTGGTAGCAGGCACGCGTCCACTGATCCAGGCCCTGTTCGTACATCAGCGATACGCACTTCGACTCGTTAAACATAGTGATTTCCGATAGCTCAGGAGGCGCGTTCGCCGTCAATGATCGCGCAGAGAGTGCAAACAGATGCCGCAACGATGCCTGACATCGCGCAACGTTGTCGGCGCATTGCCAAGTCCTGACACCCGCCGAAATTGATGCGGCAGCGGCGAGCGTGTTGCACAGGATCAATGCGCTTGCCTTGTCGACGATCGGTTTCAAAGAACGCTAACCGCGTCATCATGATTGGTACATCGAAGACTTTACGGCGCTTGTCACTGCTGCGCTGAGGCAATACATTCCGCGACGGGGGTGCCGAGCAGGTCAAGTAGCGCGCGTAGTCGTTGCCGATCCTGCAACGACAGGGCGGGACGTCCAAGCAGACACTCGATCTGCAATGCCCAATACTCGCGACGGATGAGCCAGGGGCGATGAACCAGCGCGTTCACAGCCTTCTCAAGTTGTCCGATCTCGGTCTTCACCATGTCCACGTTCGTCTCCTTGCGCGACCCTCTGAAACACGGAATGTCCCACGGGCTGCTGTGGACCGAAGAAGACAGCTCATTCGGCATAGGTCAGTGGCCGCTTCCGTCACCCTTCGCGACGTCATGGTGCTCAGGCATCCGCCTGGACACAACACGCCACACGTGGCACAACATTCGTTACAGGTAATTTAGCCATACCACCATCAGGGCGTAGGTTAGGATGAAGAGCCAACTCAGAGTGCGATTAGGCCATGTCGACATCGGCTATCTCCCTCGATACCGGGCGGTGAGTAAAGCTTTGTTGCTTTTGGTCGTCGGGTTCCAGGCGAAATGCCGCGACGACCTGTGCCAGTCCGTGTGCCTGCCCGCTGAGTGATTGAGCAGCCGCGGCCGCCTGCTCGGCGAGCGCCGCACGCTCAGGCCGCCGCTCGCGACGCGCCGCGCAGCTTCTTCAGCATCGTCCGGCTCACCGCCGAGTGAGCGCTGCAATCCGCGATTCAGAGCGGCGATCACGACCGATAGCATCAGTGCGACAGCGGCGAGGATGGCGCCGGACCTGATCAACAAATGGTGAAATGCGGTATCGATATCGTCCAAATAGACGCCATCGAGAAAAATCCAGCCCCATGGTTTGAAGCTTGCGATACGAGTGAGCTTGGGCACCAGTCGGTCCTCGCCGGGGCGCGGCCGGACATAGTGGATGAAACCTGCGCCATTCACCCTGGCGACGTTGACCGCCTCCTGGTAGAGCAGCGTGCCGTTGGCGTCCTTGAAATCGCCGAGCGTCCGTCCGATCAGTTCGGGTTTGAACGGGTGCATCAGCATCTTCGGCTCATCGGTCATGATGGTGTAGTAGCCATCCTTGCCGAAGCGCATCCCCTTGATGCGTTCCATGACCGCCTTCTGCGCGGCGTCGCGCGTGAGCGTCGCCTGTTGCTCAAGGTTCGAGTACTGGCGCGCAAGGCTGACCACGTTGTCGGCGTTGTTGGCCAGATCGCTCTCGCGCTCTTCGATACGCACCTGGCGCAACGACCAGGCGTCGAATGCCGTAATCGCCGTCAGACAGGTAACGCTCAGGAAGAGGGGCAGCCACAGCTTCTGCGCAAACGTTAGCTTTTTCACGTCCGATCTGTCGCATGGATGAACTAACCATGTATTACGGCCTTCCTTTTGCATATTTTTATTGGCGTAAACCCTTTTTCCGCCATCCGTCCTTTAGAAATCAGGCAGTGCAATAATGTGCGCCTCTCAGATTCTGGCACGGCCCTCGGAATAGCCAGAATCCTTCAGCCGACACGTTCTGTCGGCTCTTTTTCGTCGGCATGTGGGTGGGCAGTCGCATGAATCTACGGCCTCAGAAGTATTGAGGAGCCTTTCCAGCTCTGCTTTCACGAGGAAAGGGCATCGTGGAATTCGTCGATAACGATATTGCCACCGTGGCTCGCAAGCCGGTACGCCGGCCAGTTCGTCGAGCATGGCGATTGCGTGCACAACGGCTGGCGCATCTTCCGAGAGGGGTGCTCATTTCGAGCCTTCAGACCGGCTCGGTAGCAGTCCATCGCGTCCAGCCACTTTGTCCACCCGCGTCGGTGACGCGCAAGGCGCGGGAACCGTCGGCGAACGTCAGGCATTCAACGCGAAGACGCCGGTCCGCGGCGATATCGTCCGCGTGGACGTCACCGCCTTCATGCCTGAAATGCAGCTTGCCTTCTTGCAAGAGTTCCAGCGGTGGCGGATCTCCTGGGTTCGCACGCTTACGGTGCCACCGGTTCAGGAGCGTAGCGGCAATTTCGGCGTCGAACATGTAGCTCTTTCCTCAGCGGGCTGGTAGGGATGCCAGCACCCAGCAGTAGCGGTCACCTTAAAATCCGCGATCACAAACGGACACCGGCGCTCTTGTTCACCAGATGCACCCGACGCAACAACCATGCGTCGAAGCCCTTGATCGCAATCGGACCGACAAGTCTCACGGGCACTAGCAGCCACAGTAATTGAGCAAACGTTTGCTTTCCCATGTTCGACCCGCGCCGTGTAAATCCAGCAGTATTACGGCGTCCCGTCTCGATATTTTTATCGGGGCAAACCCTATGTTCACCAACCGCCCGCCTGGGAGCCAGCCAGCTTAATAAAGCATCTGTATCAGATTCCGCCGCGCCTCGTGCTGAACTCGGCGGTCGCGGCTGCATATGTCGTAGAAGCAGTTCCGCGGCCTCGTCGTGGCGCAGAGTCAAGTGCCGTCTCGCGCAGCGCGGAGCATTGACAACGAGATTCGCGGCC
Organism: Paraburkholderia sp. NPDC080076; assembly: GCF_050281145.1. Classification (NCBI taxonomy): domain Bacteria; kingdom Pseudomonadati; phylum Pseudomonadota; class Betaproteobacteria; order Burkholderiales; family Burkholderiaceae; genus Paraburkholderia; species Paraburkholderia sp. NPDC080076. The sequence continues at coordinate 155,922 of NZ_JBNNWQ010000007.1, forward strand.
TGCCGCAGCGCGACTGTCGCGCGAGGCCTCGGTGAACGAACATCGCTCCGAGCGGCGAACCGGGCGGGGTCGCGCTCGTGCAGTGAGACACTGAAAAATTAATGTGAGCGCGCCAGGCCGCTTTCCAGCTGGCTCTGGAGTTCGCGTACCTGCCGCTGGGAAGCCCGCAACTGGTCCTGCGCGGCGGCCTTCTGCTGCGCGAGCGCAGCGGCTTTGGCACGCGTCTTCTGCTGCTGGCTGGCGACGATTGTCTGCTGCTGACTCGCTACATCGAGGTCGGCCTAGAGGCGGTTCGCACGACCCTGCGACAGCGCAATCATCCGCTCGATGAACGCCTTCTGCGCCTCGAGCCGCGTGCGGCGAATCTCGACTTCGGATAGCTGCAACGTCTGGCGCACAAAATCCTTGTAGATCATGTCGGCACGCGTTGTATCCTGCGTCTTGATGACGCGCCAGAAATTCTTTTACTGGAACAGCGCGACGTAGTAGGTCATTTCCTTGCCGTAAAACAGCAGGCTCGCGCCGTAGTTGCCGTTGGACGTCGTGCGCAGCTCACTCAGGTCCGAGCCTCGGATCATCTTCTGCAACTCAGCGGCGTTGCCAGCGGCGGACTGCTTCGCTTCGTCGGCTGTCAGCATGCCGGCCTGCCCCTGCTGTTCTTGCGTCGTGGCCGACAGTGCCGTCGCCATGCCCGGTTGGGCGACTACGGCAGCGCCCGGCCCACTGTCGGCAATGTCTGTGCATCCCCACTCTGCACGGCCCCCATTGCGACGAATGCGGTCATGGTGAGCTTCTCTGCAAAAGACAGTCTCATATGTTTGCCAACCTCTCATATCGATAGCAACGAGCTGGCAAAAATCGCCAGCCCCAACCGGTGAAGTGCAACCTTGGCAATCCGTTAACGGCAACTACTCAGGAATGTTGAGGTGCCAAACATGAGGTTGACGGGAAGAAATTGAAGTGTGTCGGGTTCGACTGGCGAGCGTTTGGGGAGCCCGGCCTGTGCACGCCGTCGACGTTTTAGATAAACGCCTTACCCTGTGCACTCGCCTCGTTGTCAAAGGCAGGTTATGACGTCGTTCAGGGCTATCTGACAGGCCCTCCGATGTCTTTCGCGGGAATAGCGGAGGCCATGCGCGCAAAGGATGGGACCGCCGTCGTTTCCGAAAGCGGCTGACATTTCGACGCGGAGTGATCCAGGCACGCTCCCGGCAAGAGAACGTTGCGTGCTCAATTTAACTAACCGAACGGGACCGCGGTCGTCACGGTAGACGTGCAGATCGTGACGACCGTAAACCAGCGATGACTGGCGCGGTACACGCAAAGTTGCCGACGGACTTCGTATCGGAACAATCGCTTCGTTTCGGCATGACCAGCACGAGACTTAGTCGGGCCGCGAAGGTGCACACGACCGAGCGACGAGGCAATCCAGCCACCTGGTGAAAGGGCGGCACCGATGCGTCGTTCGCAGCGATTAGCGGAATACTGGCAATCGTCGAGAACGTCATTTAGCAGTTCAGTCAAGGCGGCGAGTAAAGAAGTAGTCACTCCCCACCGCAACAGTTTCGGCTATTGGGCAGCTGTAAGCTTGTGACCTGTCCATAAAGCCGGCGCCCCTATCTGCGGCCCTTTCCGTTGGTCGCTTACTTGCTCGATCCCGCTTTTTAATACCGCCTCACAAAAGGCCAGGCGGGCTCGATAGTATTCTGCGTGCATCTGCGCATCGAGGATACGTTGTTCAGCCTGGAAGAGTTCCATACGCAACTCTCGCAACGCCTTTTCGGCCCGTTTCTCCGGAGTAAGTGCGTTACGCACTGTCCAGCTTGCTATCCACTGCAGCATGATGACCCCCTCATCGTCACGTGACACTCCGCCGACTTCAAAATGGACTTTTACGCCGGGGGGTCACAAAACGCCACGGTCCCGACCACTTCTGGATACAGCCCCGGTGACGCAACGCCTCAATAATCGGGGGATACCTGTACGTCACACTGCGCGGTAGATCACGTTGTTGCAAAACTTTTCTATCCCCTTGCGACCGAATTTTTCAGTTCTGCGGGTTGCGCAGCTCGATGATGGAACCCTCACCTGCGCGAAAGAAACGGCCGCTTACTGACCGGAGCCGCCGTCTGAGTGTCCTGGCAATGGGGTGAGCGAATGACAGGTCATGGCCGATTGCACCCGGCGACATGCGGCTCCACGAAGCTGCCATTCGCCTAGGCGAATTCTGCCGAAGGGAGGCTTACGATCGACCACGCCGAACGCGTACTTCCGGCCAGAACCGGACGCTGGAGAGTACGACCTGGATTGCCAACAGTCATCCGTTGGCAAGCGGCTAGCGGTACGGAAGGCCGCACCGGATTTTCCGGCCGAGCGCTGCCTGTGGAAAGAAACAAGGTCAATAAGTCGACATGACGTGAGGTGCTCGCCGGGGCGTAGCCGCGACGAGCACTGTCGTTCAGTGTGTCCAGCGATAGATGATGACGCTGGCCCCGTTGTAGTTGTCCTTCGTGATCACGTACTCCCCGGTTGACCGACGGTACGATCGAAGGCCGTACATCGAATCCACGTCATTGCCGACGTACACGGTGTTGGGGTTGCTGTTGATCAACGTGGTGTCCAGGCTGCCTGTGGTGAGATTGAAGGCATCGATGTTGGGCACAGTGTGTACGTATCCGACGAAGAGATAGTTGCCGGCCGCCGTGATCGACTTGGGATTGGCGCTGGTGAGGTTGATTACCGGATTGGGAACGGTCGTGTTGCCTGCGAGCCAGCCGTGATACACCTCGATCCGCGTTCCGATCGACGTCCAGTCCGCGCCCCCGGCAACTCCCTGTGCCAGGATCATCGTGTCGCTTTCCGGCAGGTAGATGATCCGCGTCAATGGCGTGATCGTGCCCGGAACGGGCGTTGCAGTCCCTGCACCCCAACTCGGCTTACCATTGGCATCGAAGCCGGTCAGCGGAAAGTGCCAGATGGCATTCGTCTTGTCCAACCCGGCCCAGACGTCCCCCTTGCTGTCGAGGCAGAATCCGTCCCTGACCGGTGCGGTCGTATTGAACGCCGTACCCGGAAGCGTCGCGTCCGGTATTGCGATGTAGCCATTCGCAGCATTGAAGTGGAAGAAGTAGAAGGTATCGGGATTCTGGCTGGAGTCCACGAGGATCCGGTTGGCGCCGATGGTGGCAAGTTGGCCGAAGTGCTCACCCCGTGTGCGATCGTTGATGTTGATGCGTGGATCGGATGGGTAGTCGATTGGATCGACCGTGTTCGCTACGAAGGTTCCCCCCGCGGTGCCGGTGTAGATGTTGGTCCCTCCATAGAAGTACGCGCCGTCGGTAGCCGGGTCCGGAGCGGCGACCCCCTCGAAGTTCAGAGACTGAAGCTTCCATTGCAGGTGGCCAGAACTGTCGTAGGAGTGAATGTCGGTGCCGCCGTCGCGGCCGAGGTCCCAGCTTCCGCCCCACGGGTTGTTGAGCACGTACAGGTTGCCGGCGGCGTCTTTGCCGATGCCTGTGACGCGGGTAAAACGCCTGTCGCCAACCTGGCCTTTGATGCCCGTTGTCGTATCGAGATACCCCCCCTGAATGCCAAATGTACTGATCAGAAATGGAATGACCAAAGTGTTATAGATCTTGATATTCATGTCGGGGCCCGCGTCGCCGATCATGAGAAACCCGGTCGACGAATCGAGATACAGCGAGGACGGTCGAGAGGCGACGGACATCTGGATGGTGTTCACGAGCACGCCGGCCGGATTGAATTCGAGGATCGCGCCCGCGCTCTTCTGCGCAACCCAGATGTTTCCTGCGCTGTCCACCGCGAGCGCGCCAGGGCTCGAGACGGCGATATCCTGCCGCCAGACGCCGTCGGTGGTGTAGACGCGGATGCGATTTCCAGGCGAGTCGCTCGCATAAAGGAGCGAGCCCGACGTCGCGAGTCCCGTGATTACATCAGCCCGCTGCTCAGTCGTTGTCGCGCTGACCGAGATGAGAAAGTCGCGAGTTTGAGTGGTTCGGTTGTACCGCCCGACCGTGCCGCTGCCGTAAGTGGCATTAAATTGCAGAGCGGCGAAGATCGAAGTTGCGTTACCCGTAATGGCGCTGCCCTGGAACTCGCCGTGACCTCCTATGGATCCCAGGCTTTGGCCGTTCTGGTATATCGCGACGCCACCTTCGTTTTCGTCCCACATGGAAGCCGTGTAGATTACGCCCTCGGGTGCTATCCACATGGAGCGCGCGACGCTACCCACGCGGGTAGCGTTGGTCCCATATGTGTTCGCCACCCAGTCGGTGGTGTACTGTCCATGGCACTCTGGCGCAAGCGTGGCGATCAGAAGGGCAGTGAGGAACGTGGCATAGATTCGTTTCATGATAGTGAAGCGTGCCCTCCTGAGGCACCTGAATCGGGGGATTGCGATTTGGCCCATGCTCGCGGCGTTGGCAACCTGATGGGCTTCACATGGGGACCGACTGATGGTTCCCGTGGTTGCCTTCCCTGTCGTGCCGGCATGCGCGCTATGGGCTGGAAGATTCTTCGATCGTGAAGGGTCGTCTTCGATGCGTGCCGGGCGTCGCTCGCCGCTCCAGCAAGTGTCGCGTCTGTCCAACTCGACGCTGTTCGAGCGGTATATCGGCGAGGTGCGGAAAAGGTTGAGCTGTTCGCGTTTCCAGCACAGGCAAACGCGTTAAAGCCCAACCCGAGCAGCGCTTTTAGCTGGTCTGCGAAGTGGATCAGCGTTCACGTGCCAACTGGCAGTTCGGGGTGGCAGGCGTGGCCCGCGAGCGGGTGATTTCTCGCGAGGCGAAGGTGCGGTGAGGGCCGACTAGCGAAGTTCGCGGCCGAGGGGCATCTGACCGGACTCGGCCGGCTTCCGAAGTTCAGGGCTCGGCCATCAGCGGCCGTTGGCCCGCGCACTCGTGGGAACATTCGGATGACCGATGAGCATGAAACATGCGGATCTTCGAACGGGCGTCGCATTCTCGCGTATTCATCCGACCAGCGCCGGCTTGGCGAGATTGACGTTCGAACATCAGCGGACGCTGAAACCTGTGAACGTTTTGATCGTCATTATTATCCGCTTGGCAGCCATCTGACCGGATGGCAGGCGGACTAGGACTAAGGTCCAATTGCAACGCCACAATTGCGTGTCAACATGCAATTAGCTTCACGTATCCGGACGTGTTCACTTGTCAACCAACAGGGAGAGAATAATGTCTGATGCCAATGCCGAGTCCACCGATTTGGGGAATCAGGTCCCACAGACCGAAAGCGCTCCCATCGAAAGGGTTTCCAAACTACATGAAAAAGCGCTGGCACGCCTGCAGGGCGCCAGGGAAAAGGCCTCGGCTGTGCAGGTCGTGGTGGTCGAAAACGGCAAAATCGCTGCCCGCGCGACCGACGACTTCGTCCACGAGTATCCGTGGGTATCCATCGGGATGGGGGCCGGTTTTGGGGTGCTGGTAGGTCTGCTGATCAATCGCGACTGACGTGCGTTGATCTCGCATATGAGCCGTTGGGGAAGCGTCTGAAAAATGTAGGACTGCGAGAGCGTTGGCGAACTGCGGTACAACAGAGACACGGCAATCGTGCAGCACAAACACCGCAACACGGACAAATGTCAGGGGCCAACCAGGCTTGTATCGGATTTCGCAGCTTTCGAGCACGCGATCCGATGAATCTCAGGACGCTCCCTCTCCCTAGAAATGGAAATACTCTCAGCTGGCGCTATAGTGAATCACACCCGTTGGCCAACGCGCGGTGGTCATCCAGGCGCCCGGAATAAGCGCCCGCTCGACAACCAACGTGACCAGCCGAAAGGCTGGTATCAACTTGAGAGCAGCCGTCGAGGCGTTGCTCAGTCGAGCCGCGGCTGTGGGTCGAGCCTGTGTGAAAACACCATGATCGCCTAAACTGGATTAACTCATTCAGCCTGGGTGACCGGATGAAGCGATTCATAGAAGGTGAAGATCGCAAGCAGGTGACGCTGCTTCCAGAGTGCCTCGATGACTTTGTCGCCGAGGACAATCCGGTCAGAATCATCGAGGCGTTTGTTGAAGAGCTTGACCTTGAATCACTGGGATTCGATGGAGCGATGCCGTCGACTACAGGTCGCCCGTCCTATCATCCAGGCGTGCTGCTGAGGATCTATATCTACGGCTACCTGAACCGGATCCAGTCGAGCCGCCGCCTGGAACGTGAATGCCAACGCAATGTTGAATTGATGTGGCTCACGGGCCGTTTGGCGCCGGACTTCAAGACCATCGCTGACTTCTGCCGTGACAACGGCACCGGCATCCGCAACGTATGTCGCTGCTTCGTCGTCTTATGCCGCGAACTGAAGCTGTTCTCGCAGGCGCTCGTTGCCATCGACGGTAGCAAGTTCAAGGCAGTCAACACCCGCGATCGCAACTTCACAGAGGGTAAGGTCGACAAGCGCCAGAAGCAGATAGAGGAGAGTATCCAGCGGTATCTGAACGCGCTGGAGACTGCCGATCGTACGCAACCCGCTGAGCTGGAAGCGAAGACGACCCGGTTGCAGGACAAGATCGCACGCTTGCGCGAACAGATGCGAAACCTCGATCAGATCAAGGAGCAACTCAGGACGCAGCCTGATGGCCAACTCTCGATGACTGATCCCGACGCGCGCTCCATGGCGACGAGCGGCAAAGGCTCGGGAATGGTCGGCTACAACGTACAGGTGGCAGTAGACGCCAAACACCACCTCATCGTTGCTCACGAGGTCACAAACTCTGGCAGCGACCGGGCGCAACTCAGCCCCATAGCGAAAGCTGCACGCGATGCGATGGGCAAGAGCAGACTGCGGGCAGTCGCCGATCGTGGCTACTATAGCGGGCCTCAGATCAAAGAGTGTGTGGATGCCGGGATCGCGGTAATGCTGCCGAACCCACGACATCAAGCGCGAAATGCCATGGTCGATTTGATAGGGCTGACTTCATCTACATTGCGCGGGACGACGAATACCAGTGTCCAGCCGGTGAACGGGCAATCTACCGTTTCACCGGGGAGGAACACGGTATGCAATTGCGCCGTTACTGGAGCAGCGCCTGTCCTCAGTGCCCAATAAAATCACAATGCACGCCAAGTCCATATCGGCGAATCACCCGATGGGAGCACGAGTCCGTGTTGGAAGGTGTTCAACGTCAACTCGACAAAACGCCAGAGGCAATGACGATACGCAGACGCACCGTCGAACATGTCTTCGGGACGTTCAAGCACTGGATGGGTTACACGCACTTCCTGACACGCCGGCTGCCCAACGTGGGGACCGAGATGAGTCTGAACGTGCTTGCCTACAACCTCATGAGAGTGCTGAGAATCCTGGGATTCAAAAGGACAATGAAAGCGATGCGGCTGGTGGGTGCCTGAGCACCCATCGACCTTAAAAACAAGCTCACAATCGCCAGTTAAAGGGCGCTAGACCCCTTCAGCAGTTCGTCATCGCCGAATGAACTGTCAACATGCAACCCGCCACACGTGCGATGCGAGGTTGGAACCGCGTGCATTGAAACTCTCTTGGCGTTTCCACACGGCTTGGGTCGTCGCGCGTCATTCGACTCGGGCCGACGGGATAAACTTAGGGGCGGCGAGAACCGGTCCCCACCGACGCCTTACGCCGGAGTGACCGATCCAGCTTCTGGCCTCGCGCACTAGGCGATTCCGTTCAATTGCAAGCGCTCCTTTTGCGGGGCGCTCAGCCGAGCAATACCGAGCCACCCTTCTCGACGTACGCCTGTAGCAAATGATGGGCAATGGCGAACGGCTTAGGCGCCGACAGCTCGTCCGCGTGCGTTCCCGCGAGCATCGCCGCAACCTCCTGGCGCGAGAACCAGCGGGCGTCTTCGAGTTCGTCCATATCGACGACGATGTCGGTGTCGCTCGCCTGCGCAAAGCAGCCGATCATCAGCGATGAAGGAAACGGCCACGGCTGCGACGCGAAGTAGACAACCTGCTCACACTTCACGCGAGCCTCCTCCATCACTTCGCGGCGCACGGCGTCTTCCGCGGTCTCACCCGGTTCAACGAAACCAGCAAGCGCCGAGTACATTCCAGGGGCGAAATGGCGCTGGCGTCCGAGGAGACAGCGTTCGTCGCCTATCACCAGCATGATCACGGCTGGATCCACACGCGGGAAATGGCGTGCGCCGCAAACATCGCAGATGCGTTGCCAGCCGGCCGTCGTGACGCGGCTTGCGGAGCCGCAGTTTGCGCAGAAGGAGTGGCGGCGATGCCAGTCGAGCATCGACTTCGCCTCGGCCAGTATTCCCAGCGTTCCCGCAGCGACGAGGTCTTGCAGCGCGAGCGAGCGAAGGTCGATGCGGTCATAGTCGATGCTTGGCGATGGGTCCAGTGGCGCAAGGTTGAGCGCGAAGCCGAGCGCGAAGCGTCCGCTGCCGTCGGTGTCTTCCCCGAGGAAGATGCTATGAAGCGGCTGACCAAAGACAGCGGTCTCGCTGGCGACGAACCACGGGTCATACTCGCTGCCTCGCTTGAGCAAGGGGACGTCGCCGTCGAAAACGAGAAAGCGCGCGGCCGGGTCGCTTCGTAGATGCTCTAAGAAGGTGTGGTCGTTCCGCTTGTCGGAGCGGCGGTCGAGTGGGTTGAAGTTAAAGCCGATGGACGCGGAAAGGGCGGTCACCATGGTCGTTGACATATGGGCGAGAGGATCCGCAAGTATGGCACGGGGTTCAGTCCGGTCGCTCGCTGGGGTTCAGTCGGCGTCGACACGAAGGACGCCAGCCGGGGCCGCGTGTTGCCGATCGCGGACAGGCAAGGACCGGCCAGCTTGAGACGTTCGACAAGCGACGAAAATTGTCAACAATCGGTGTTCATCCCCTCAACATTACTCGTGGAAATATTACCTGTGCCTAACAGGTGCGGCAGGACCTTTAGGTGCCTCTCTACGTCTTCACTCGAACTCACGCAAACTTTCGTGCAATATTTCGACCCGCTGTAAATGGTTGCTGCCCCGTTCGAGCAGGCGCTCGGCAACCAGTGAGCAGATCAGATTGACGGCCGCCGTCATGCCGACGTTGCTGTCAAACAGCATCAGGCCATCCGTGTGGCAACGGATTACCCAGCGCGCCAATCGCGCCGGCTTCCCTGCAATGACATCCGACATATACACAATCGGCACGCCGGCCTCAGCGAGTGAAACTGCGGCAAGACCGACCGCCGGCACACGGCGCCGTAAGCCTACGATGATCGCGACATCCTTCGCGGTCAGGTCGCCGAGATATTCGCCCATGGTGTCGCCCGGCGCAGGCAACAACATTACGTCGGAGCGCACCTGAATCAGTTCGCGCCTGATCATCGTGGCTACTGTATGACTATGCCGATACCCGATGATCACCACGCGCCTCGCGTGTGCAACTGCCTCGACCACCTCACTCAGCACGCGCGTGTCGAGCGACCGGTACGTATTTGCCAGGTTCTCGACCTCATGCTGCAAATGCGCCTGAATCACGTCGTCGAGTTTCGTACTCGCATTCTTGCGACCCCGATCCTGTAGATACAACGGTGAACCGCCGACCTGTGCCGCGCGCGCAATCGCACGCGCGTCGTCATAAGACGTATATCCGAGCTTCTGAAAAAAACGTGTCGCAGTCGCTTTCGACACCTGCGCGGTCGCCGCCAGTTCCGTAGCAGTTTGCATCGCCAGTTGCCCCGGAGCACTGAGAATGACATCGGCCAACCGTTGATCGATCTCGGACAGTTCGTCGTAGCATTCGGCGATGCGACTCTCGATCGACTGCGGTGCGCGCTTTTGCTGTTTCGTTTGAGGTTTTGACATTTCGATGCTTGTGAGTAAGTGGAGCGCCCGCCGTGGTGCAGCGTCGGCACCGCGAACGTGCATCGCTGTTTTCTTGCACGCAGCAGGTGCGGTCAGTCGTCATCCTGCGATGACGTCACTATAAATCGTACCTTGGATCGTGAAATTTTTGTTTCTCTAAAGTCATCGTAGAAACATGTGTTTTCATCGTTTGCTTCGTGAAACCTAAGTTTCACGCATAAGTTGGCACGGATCATGCGTTCAGACGGGTTCGTCCACCTCTCTACGTGAGTTCCCTGATGTCAAAACGCCGCCTGTCCAGCATCGTCCTCGCCGCGTTGTTTCCGTGCGGCGCGTTGGTCCACTTGGTAGCCGCAAATGCCGATACACTCGACGACATCAAGAGTCGCGGCACGATGACCGTCGCGATCGATCCGACCTTTGCGCCGTATGAATACACCGACGCCAGCAACAACATTGTTGGCTTCGATCCGGCCGTCATGGCTGCGGTCGCGAAGCGTCTAGGAGTAAAGATCGAATATCAGCGCATGGCATTCAGCGGAATCATCCCGGGCCTGCTCGCGCATTCGTTCGATGTCGAAGGTTCTGCGCTGAACGTAACCGCCGAACGTGCAAAGCGTCTCGCTTACATAGTGCCGACCAGCAAGACCGTGAATGGCGCTCTGGTGCGCGCCGATTTCAAAAAAATTCCGCAGCAGGCCACCATCGAGTCTCTCGCCGGACTGACGGCTGCGGTCAAGAGCGCGAGCGCGCCCGAGCAGATCCTCAAGCAGTTCAACGAGACGCTGAAAGCCAAAGGTCTTGCGCCGATCCAGCTGATCAGCGTGGATAGCGTCGATCAGACAGTGGCTGCATTGATGACGCGTCGCGCCGATTTCGCGTTCGACGATATGACCGTGCTCGCGGGCGTTATCAAACAGAATCCGGGCAAGCTGAAATCGACTGGTGAGCTCGGACCTTCGCAATGGATTGCCTGGGCGACTCGCCCGGACGATATACGTCTGAACAAGGCGATCAGCGACCAGATCCTCGCCATGAAAAAGTCCGGCGAACTCGCACGCCTGCAAAAGGCCAGCCTAGGCGTGAGCTTCGATACACCGACGTCCGATTTCATCCCCGCGCAGTAAACCGAGCAGACCGAATCACATGACAGATCCAGTACAGACTCTCACCGTCAAGGCAGGACATGGACGTACCTTCGAAGTGAAGGTGGGCCAACGATTGACCATCATGGACGTCGAGGGGCAGCAGGCCGCCGACTTTGTCGCGGTGGTCAAGTCGAACCATGGCGAGAAGCTGTCGCCGACGCATACGCGCCGCCAGCTTCGGGCGCTGTTTTTCAACGTCGGCGACGCGCTGTATTCATCGCTGGGGCGCCCGTTGTTGCGGGTAGTCGAAGACACCGTCGGCATTCACGATGCCAACGTGCCCGCCTGCGACGACACGCGTTTCACGGTCGATTTCAACGTGAGCGGGCATCGCAACTGCCTCGACAACATGCACGCGGGTCTGGCTCTGTATGGGCTGTCGCCGTTCGATGTGCCGGAGCCGTTCAACCTGTTTCAGAACGGCCCGGTCACGCGGGATTGCCGAATGCAGGTCACCGATCCGACCAGCAAACCGGGCGACTACATCACGTTCGACGTGCTCGAAGACCTGGTGTGTGCCGTGTCGTCGTGTCCGCAGGACATCATTCCCGGCAACGGCCTGAAGGTTACCGACATCGCCATTTCCATCCTGCCCGCGACGCCTGTCGCCGCCTGAACGGACTCAACATGCTGCTTCTCAAAGAACCGCCTTTGCGCGCACCGCTGTCCCCGCGAACCGTCGCCGTGCCTGCGGGCGAATCGCGCGCGATCGACGTCAAGGCAGGCCAGATCCTGCGTATCGAGGCGAAAGAACCGGGCTCGGTCGCGTCGATGTTCGGCTTCAGCCGGATCAACGACGATGTGTACATGTCGGTTCATCACACACGCGTGTTCAGCAATTCGTACGTGCTGCAGGCGGGCATGCGGATCGTCAGCAATCGCCGCCGCGCGCTGATGGTGCTCGGTAAGGATTCGAGCGGCAAACACGATCTGCTGCTCCCGGCATCGACAACCGCGTATCTCGCGGACCAGGGCTACGCGGGACAGACCGGCTGCGTCGAATCGGTCGGCGCGGTGATTCAATCGCTGGGCCTGAAGCCGCCCAAAATGCCCGACCCGATCAACCTTTTCATGCACGTGGCATTGCATCAGGATGGCCGCATCGAACCGCTGCCCAACGTCACGCGAGCCGGCGATTTCGTCGCGTGCCGGGTGGTGACGGACATGGTGTTCATCGTATCGGCGTGCTGCACCGGCATTGCGGGCAACGACGTGCCAGGCGCGCTCGAACTGTCGGCGGTCGAAGACCTCGATCAACTCTGATTCCGGGAACCAGCCGTGATGGGCTTTGACCCGCAAGTGATCCACAGCCTGCCGACACTCATCGACGGCTGGCTGCTGACCGTGGAACTGACGCTGTTCGGCGCAACCGGCAGTCTCGTGTTTGGCCATCTCGCGCTCGCGATGCAACTGACACGCGTTGCGCCGTTGCGCTGGGGCGCGCGACTCTATATCAGCTTCATGCGCGGCACACCCGCCCTCGTGCAACTGTTCGTGCTGTTCTTCGCGTTGCCGCTGATCGGGCTGGGCGGCCGTCCGATGCTGGCAGCCGCGCTCACGCTCGGCCTGAACAGCGGCGCCTACACGGCGGAAATCCTGCGAGGCAATCTGCGGGTGATCACTCCTGGCCAGTACGAAGCCGCGACTGCGCTCGGTATGGCGCCGTGGCGCATCGCGTTGAGGATCGCGCTGCCGCAGATGCTGAAGGCCAGCCTGCCCGCACTCATCAACGAATTTACGATCCTGTTGAAAACCACGCCGCTCGCGTCGGTCGTCGCCGTCACCGAACTGACGTACGCGGGACAGATGGTGATCGCGCGAACCTACACGTCGACGCAAGTGATGCTGCTGGTCAGCGTCGGCTATCTGGCGGTCGCGTTGCCGGTTATCTATGCCGCGCGGCGCGCACAGCGTTCGCCGCGCGCGCCAGGCGTCGAGCAGGTCGCGACGGGAGTTGCGCGATGACCTTCGATCTCAGCGTTCTGTCCGGCTACTGGCCGGAGCTTGCAGCAGGACTCGGCAGCACGGGCTGGTTGTGTGCGGCCGGCGCAGGAATGTCGGGCGTGCTTGGCGTGCTGCTGACGGTCGGCCAGCGACGCGGCGGTCCGTGGCTGGCTGCGGTGATTCGCGGCTACACGGCATTGACGCTCGGCTTGCCGCTGCTCGTGTTGCTGTATGTTATGTTCTTCGTACTGCCGGATTTCGGCGTGCTGCTGCCCGCGCCGCTGGTCGGCACGGTCACGCTCGCGGTCTATTACGGCCCGTACGTCGCAGAAGTGATTCAGGCTGCTGTTGCCGCCGTGCCCGCTGGAACCGTCGAAGCGGGAGTCGCGATCGGCATGTCGCCGGTCGCGATCGCGCGCCGCATCATCGCGCCGCAAGCGCTGCCGCTGCTGCTGCCCACGCTGACGGGTCTGCTGATCGGTCTCGTCAAAGATTCCGCGTTGCTATCGGTGATCTCTGTGCACGAATTCATGTTCGCCGCGAAGGCCGTCGTGTCCGACACGTACGCGCCGCTCGAAGTCTATTTCGTCGTCGCGATGGTCTACTGGGCCGCGACGTCCGTCATCCACTTTTCGACCCGTAATTGGGAGCGCCGCCTCGGCCGCGACCATCGGGTCGCCCAGCCCCGGTGATCAGCATGAACCTATCCGACAGCACGCCGCCCGTAGCGTTGAAGGCGAGCGGCATAGTCAAGTGGTTCGGCGCGAACCGCATCCTCGACGGCGTCGATCTGACCGTAGCGCGCGGCGAAACGGTCTGCGTACTTGGTCCGTCGGGCTCCGGAAAATCGACGCTGTTGCGCTGCCTGAACTGGCTTTCGCCGCCCGACGAAGGCGCCATCTGGATCGGCGACCAGCGGATCGGCTTGCGCGAGAACCCGAACGGCGCGACGAGCCCGCGGCCTGAGCGCGAGATACGGGCGCAGCGCAGCCGCATCGGCATGGTGTTTCAGAGTTTCAATCTGTGGCCGCATATGACGGTGCTCGAAAACGTGATGGAAGGGCTGCTGTCGGTCAAACGGATGAACCGTCTCGCCGCCGCTGACGTCGCCGTCGAAGCGCTGAGCCAGGTTGGGCTGGGCGGCAAGCACACGTCGATGCCCGCGAACCTCTCGGGCGGCCAACAGCAGCGTGTCGGCATTGCCCGCACACTCGCGATGGCGCCGGAAGTCATCCTGTTCGACGAACCAACCAGCGCGCTCGATCCCGAACTGGTCGGCGAAGTGCTGACGGTGATGCGCGGACTCGCTGCGAACGATACGACGATGATTGTCGTCACGCATGAAATCGGCTTTGCGCGCGATGTCGCGGACCGCGTGGTCTTCATGGACGGCGGACGCATCGTCGAACAAGGTCCGCCCGCGCAGGTGCTCGACACACCCTCGTCGCCACGACTCCAGCAATTTCTCTATCGCTTTACTCCGGAAAATTCACGCTCATGAGCTATACAGATCAACCTGCAGTAACCGTCCCCGCCGGCCACGGCAAAGCAGTCCGACTGAAAGCGGGCCAGGCCGTACGGGTCATCAATACCCATGGCACGCAAGTCGTAGACTGCTGGGCCTGGAACGCGTACGACCTGAACGAATACATGTGCATGGAGACCACGCGCGTCTGGAACCAGCGGCTCAATCCGGTGGTTGGAGACAGCTTCGTGACCAACCAGCGTAATCCGGTGCTGACCGTCGTGGAAGACACGACGCCCGGTGTCCATGACACCTTCATGGCGGCCTGCGATCGCAAACGCTATGAACTGCTGGGCGTGCGCGGCTACCACCGCAACTGTTGCGACAACATGTTCGAAGGTATGTTCGAACTCGGCATAACGCCGCCGCGCCAGAACCTCGCTTCGTTCAACATCTTCATGAATATCCGCGTGCACCCGGACGGTATCACGCTGCATACGTTGCCTACCGTGACAAAGCCTGGCGAGTACATCACGCTACGCGCCGAAATGGATTGCTTCGTTGCGTTTTCTGCGTGTCCGCAGGACATCGTCAAAATTCAGGGGCAAGGCGACAACACGCCGAAACCGGTTGACATCGCCGTGCTTGACGACTTCGTATCCGATCTGCAAGGCACGCAACCGTGGGTTCCGGACGCCTGAGCGTTCATCATTTCAACAATCTCAGATAGACGCTCACACACATGGCCATTCCCACTCTCGACCCGAACGCGCCGGCCTTTACGCGCACAGGCATCAATCTCGCGGACCCACGTCTCGGCGCGCAAGCTGTGTTTACCAGTGGTGATTTTTTCGCGCCGATGGCTCGGATGCTCAATCCGGAGCCGGCCGTGTTCATACCCGGCAAATACGATGACAACGGCAAATGGATGGACGGCTGGGAATCGCGTCGCAAGCGCGTGACTGGCCACGATTTCTGTATCGTCAAGCTGGGCACGGCGGGCGAACTGATGGGCGTCGATATCGACACGAGCCATTTCACCGGCAACTTTCCTCCGGCGGCATCGATAGACGCGTGTCGCTCGGATGACGACATTCCGCCCGCCGATGCGCAATGGACCGAAGTGCTTCCCGCGATGGCGCTGAACGGAAACGCGCATCACTTTCGCGCAATCGAGGCGGCCGAGGGCGCGGTCTACACGCACGTACGCCTGAATATCTACCCGGACGGCGGTATCGCGCGATTGCGCGTGTTCGGCCGGCCGCGCCGCGAACTCGCGCCGGGCGCCGAACTCGATCTCGCGTCAGCGATGAACGGTGCGCGGATCGTTGCGGCGAACAACCAGCACTACGGCCTCGCGTCAAATCTGCTTTTGCCCACGCGTGCAGCCAACATGGGCGAAGGCTGGGAAACCCGTCGGCGTCGCGAACCGGGCTGTGACTGGTGCATCGTCGAACTCGCGGTGGCTGGCGAAATCAGCAGGATCGATGTCGACACCGCGCATTTCAAAGGCAATTTCGCGGACCGTTGCTCGCTTCAAGGCGCATTCGTTACGGCAGGCACCGACGAGTCGCTCATTACCCAATCGATGTTCTGGCCCGTGTTGCTCGACGAGCAGAAGCTGGAAATGGACTGCTTACGTTCGTTCTCGCCTGAACGGATAACGCGGGTTACCCATGTGCGCTTCAATATTCTGCCGGACGGAGGGGTGTCGCGAGTTCGTCTGATCGGGCGCGCACTGGTCTGATCCACAACGCCTGCCCGATTTGATCGTAAGAGGCGTTCCAGCTTCGAAGACTGCACTTGTCATTGGAATTGTTTAAACAGGGCTAGTCGTCGCGGAGGATCCCGTTGCCACGCAACGTGCCGTTGCGTGGTTGACCCACCCGACGTTGCTCCTGATGTAAGATTACGACGAGGCGTAACCCTCGCTAGTTCCGCACGAACGTCTCTTATCGAGGAAGCTGTATGTCTCCTCAGGGTCGCGTCCGGAAATTCGTCACCCGGCCGTGTACTTCCGGGTACGGCCACGAACGGTCATTCGTCGGGGCCATTCTTCGGTCGCTCAGACGACGGCTACGCAACAGCAAGCGGCCACTCGATTCGCGACAACAAGCGTTGCTTCGTCGGCCAAAAACGCCCGATGCTGCATCTGTCCTCGAAAGAAAAGCAGAGCGTGACGCTCCATACCGACGCCCTGCGGGAACCGGTGCTGGACAACTCCGTGCAGCATGGCGAGTCAGACGACGCGATACCCCCGCGGCCTTGCAGGTCTGACGCGACCACTTTGAATTGGCCATGCTTGCATGGCGACGTCTGCGATCGCCTTCAGCTTCTGCGGGCTGCCTCCGTCCCGTGCCTGGACGGCCATTCCACGGGTCACGGCGCTGTAGAAGGCAGCAAGTGCGGGCACGTCGGTGTCAGGCGGTAAGTCGCCGTCTTCGACGCCCTTGCGCAACCGCTGCGCCATCATGTCTTCAGCCTTTGCGCGGTGCCCGGCCATCGTCTCGCGAATAGAAGCGAGTTCGTATGGCAGGTGAGTGCCGGCCAGAGAGATCATGCAGCCCGGCGGGTGGCTCTTTCGCGTGAATTCCACGACGGTGGCGTCGAGAAGTTTCGTGAACGCTTCTCGCGTGTCGGCCGTGCCGAACAGTCCGCCAGCAAACCAGACTTCGGACAGGCTCAGGTATGCGTCAGTCGCTTCCTTGTAGAGCTTTTCCTTGCTGCCGAACGAGTTATAGAAGCTCGACGGGCTGATTCCCATGGCCTGGATCAACTGGTCAAAGGAGGTTCCTTCGTATCCCTGCTCCCAGAAGAGCTTCATGGCCCGGTTCAGAGCTTCTGTGCGATCAAAGGTTGAGGGCCTGCCGCGGCTACGCCGGGGTTGCGTATCTTTTTTTGTAGTCATAGCTCCAAAAATCCTTGACATGCTGTAGAGACAAACCTATTCTGCCATAAAGGAGCGATCGCTCCAATAATTGAATCCTTGCAGAAGGAGTCTATGATGCAGCGAATTGTTCACAACAACCACGGCGAGCCTGCCGAGGTGCTCAGACTGGAGGCGTTTTCCGATGCCCCGCCTCTTGCGAGCGGAACGGCTCTCGTGCGCGTGTCCGCCGCACCGGTTCATCCGGGCGACTTGCTGGGCATCTCGGCTTCCCCGGCCTTCGGGGCGGCTCCCATTATTCCGAGCGGAGGTCAAGTGCCCGGCGTCGAAGGTGTTGGTGTGGTGGAATCGCTCGCCGCTGACGTCGCCCCTTCACACAGGATTCAGGTTGGCACACGGGTGGCCTTCTTTCCCGTCAATGGCTCATGGAGCTCCCGGATTGCCGCGCCCGTCCAGTCGCTGATACCGGTGCCCGATGAAGTGAGCGACGAGGTCGCAGCACAAATGATGGTCAACACATTGACTGCACGGCTTGCGATGCGGGCTGGTCACAACGCGTTGCCTGAAGACAGGCGCGAAGATGTCACGGTTATTCAGACGGCTGCCAATTCCGCCGTCGGAAAGCTGCTCACTCATCTGCTCGTCGAAACGGGTGTCAATCCGATCCTGCTCGTCGGCTCCGCAGCGAGCGCGCAGGCGCTCAAAGCTGCTCGCCCCAACCTTTCTGTCATCGTCACGGCAAACCAGTGCTGGAAGGACGAACTGGGCGATGCGCTTGCGAACAAGCCGGTCTACGTGGCATTCGATGGCGTCGGCGGCGCGCTATTGCCCGACGTAGCGGGCTTCCTCGCTCGCGGTGGAACGATCGTTAGCTACGGCTCCCTGGGCGGCGCTACGACGGACATTCGTTCCATTGCCCCTCGAGCGCTGACCATCAAGGGTGTGTCGATGTTCAGCTGGCAACTCGAACCTGCTGCAGTACGCGAGGCAGACCTGACCAAGGCGCTCGAACTCGCAGGCAACTTCCCAAACCTGTTCCCCGTAGCGGAACGCTATCAGGCGAGCGACTTCCTGGGCGCGCTTGAACATGCCAATCGCCGGGGAAAGACCGGCACGGTGCTCTTCGCGTTCCAGAGCTACACCTCCTGCGCAATGTGAGGCGGCGCCCCTCGTCAAGAGGGGTGGCTTCGTAGCGCTCACCCCAGCTTGGCACGATTTCGAAACGGACTCCGAATGCCGAAGTATCGCCCTTCGGCTTTCCACCAAATCTTGTGAAAGGACGTAAGCCATGCGCGCTATCCAGAACACCGCTTTCGGTAACCCTGTGGAGACTCTGAAACTCATTGACCTTCCGGAGCCGGCCAACCCGGGCCCGGATGAAGTCCTGATTGCGATGGAGTATGCCCCCATCAACGGCAATGACCTGGCCGTCATCACCAATCGCTTCGTCTACTCGACTTCACTGCCCTCGATCGTGGGCAACGAAGGCGTCGGGCGCGTACTGCAGGTCGGTCCGAATGTATCCAGCGTGAAGGTCGGCGACCGCGTGTTGCCCCCGCTTTATGCGTTGACCTGGCGCGAGCGCCTGGTGATCCCGGCCAAGGGGCTGATTGCGCTGCCTGCCATTGTCGATCCACGTCAACTGGCCATGCTGCGGATCAATCCTCCCACGGCCGTACTTCTGCTCGGGCGCTTCGTTGACCTCAAGGAAGGTGACTGGATCGCGCAGAACGCGGCCAACTCCGGCATCGGCCGCACGGTGATCGCCCTGGCGAAGAAGCGAGGCCTGCGGACGATCAACTTCGTACGTCGTCCGGAACTGGTCAAGGAACTGGAAGAAGCTGGTGGGGACGTCGTTCTCGTTGATGAGCCGGGCGCCATCGGCAGGGCCAGGGCCGCAGTCGGTCCGGGCAACGTCCGTCTGGCTATCGACGGCCTGAGCGGTTCGGCTGCGGTACGCCTGATCGACGTGCTGTCGCAAAACGGTACGCTGGTCAGCTATGCGTTCACGAGCGGCGAACTGGTCACGCCGGTCAAGATCGTGGACCTGCATCTGCGCGGCATCGTCGTGCGCGGCATCTATATGGACCTTCCCGAATACCAGCCGTACATCGCAGACGCAATCAAGGAGTCTGCCGAACTGATGGCTCTCGGCGAACTTGACCTGCCAGTGGCTGCCGTGTATCCGCTTGCGGACTACCAGAAGGCCGTCGCTCACGCAACCAAGGGCGGCAAGGTGCTGCTCGACCTGCACTCATCAACCTGATCAAGCCGTTCTCCCAAGTGCCGTGCTCCTGGAGGAGCATGGCTTCGTTGACTCACGTTGCCGCTGAGGTGTCGAAATGAAGATTGGTTTTATTGGAACCGGTGCTGTAGCGCAGTCTATCGCCAGGAGTGCCATTCAAGCAGGACATGAGGTTGTCTTGAGCGCTCGTCGTGGGCCACAGGCTTTGGGCGATATCGTGGCCGGACTCGGTCCGAACGCGTCGGCAGATACGGTAGAGGAGGTGGCCCGGCTCGACCTGGTCGTGCTCGCCGTTCCATGGCTTCAAGTACCGTCGGCCCTGGATGGGCTGCCCAATTGGGCGGGTCGCATTCTGGTAGATACCACCAACCCTTTTACGCACTATGAGCCTCAATTGATTCTGGCCGACTTGGGGGACAAGGGCGCCAGCGAGATCGTCGCGGTACACGCGCCAGCGGCTCGCGTGGTCAAGGCGTTCAATGCCATTCGCATGGAGCACTACGACAAGGGCCCGAACTTTCATGACGGAAAGCGCGTCATCTTCGTCTCCGGTGACGACAAGGGCGCGAACGCGGTGGTGATCGGACTCGTCAGCGATTTTGGCTACGCACCTGTGGATCTTGGCGGTCTGGTTTCGGGCGGTCGCATGCAGCAAGCCGGGGGTCCGATTGCTGGCCACGACTGGGTCGTCGCATAGGACTGCAAGGTATGCAAACCAATGCCGCGTTATTTCGGAAAGCAGGGCGGCTGGATGTCCGGTTGTCTTTTGTGATCCGCCGTTGGCGGGACGCCGCTTCGAACGTCGACAACGGGTCGATTTCGGGCGACCGGGTCGGGCAATGACCGGCCAATGCGCGTCGTTCGACGCTCCGCCAGTCTGGCTCCGCCCGCACCCCTAAGCGGTCACTCACGGATCGACACCGACGCCGGAGGCCTGTCGGCCAAATCAAAGCAGATGCCCTACGCGATTTCCGGGGCGGATGACCGCAAGTGGATCTGACAAATTCACTCACTCGGCACTGGGAACACGTCGCTGACGCGACAGGTGTCGCTTATCGTTGCTATGCCAGAGACCAACTCCGGATAGCAAAGGGATTGAGCGGGCGAGTGCAGCACGGCGAATTCGCCGGCTCGCCGTCCCGACTCTGCTACAAGCATTCCTGCGCTGGCTCAGGCAACGGGCACGAACTCTCCTTCGGCGAAGAACCACGCCGACATCGTCCGTGCCAGTTCGAGCACAACCTCCGCGTCGGTCCGGCCGGAGGACGCGCGCACGTGGAACGAATGATCTGCGTCGTCCACCACATGCAGCGTGGCGCGTGACCCCAGCGTCCCGACGACCGACCTTAGCAGGTGAAGCTCGGCCAGCTTGTCGCGCGTGCCCTGCAGGAAGAGAATCGGCACCGTGACGTCCGCCAGGTGCCGTGCACGCTCCACGCCGGGCGCGCCCGCTGGGTGCAGCGGGAACGCGACGAAAGCGAGGCCACGCACGCCGTCCAGCGGGGAGATGGCTTGGGCCTGGGACGTCATGCGGCCGCCGAACGACCTACCGCCCGCGAAGAGCGGCAGGGCAGGCAACCGCCGGCGGGCCTCTGCGACGGCTGTCTGCACGGCAGCATGTGCCACGGCCGGCGAGTCCACCCGCTTGGAGCCCCGCTCCATGTACGGAAACTGGTAGCGCAATGTGGCGACATTTGCCGCCGCAAGCGCGTCGGCCAATGACGACATGCCGGCGTGCTGCATGCCCGCCCCGGCACCGTGCGCGAAGACATACAGGGCTCGCGCGTCCTCCGGCGCTCGGAGGAGCGCAGAGACCTTGGTGCCGTCGGGGAGTGCCAGGGAAAGCGATTCTGGGTCGTCCATCGTATTCAGGTCGTGTCGTTGTGGCCTTTGCGCCGATTCTGCATCAATGAGGCATCGGGGAGCGTTTGGGGCGGCCTCCGGCAGGGCATTGCGAAAGCGGAGTTTGCCGGCCGATCCATGGAGCGCGCACCCATCGTGAACGGCGCCGCAGTCGCGATGTGCCGGTTGACGACCGCAAGCCGACCGCAAGCCCGATCTGTGGGCCGCAACGTAATCCGCGCTTTGAGACATCTGCGTAATAGCACGCCTGCATCATTGTCAGCGAGCTGTTACGACACTGCAATCAGCGTCAAAGGAAATTCTCGAAGGGCAGTTCATTTATCTGGCCCTCAGGAAGAGCATGTCCGGCTGCAGAAAGTTCTGGGTTCGGCCATCAGCGGTCAGTCGACGATCCGGTTGAGATAGTCGACAATCTTCGAGGCCTCGCTTGGTTGCGCGAGGTCGCGAACGCGCTTCCACCATCGGCCAACCTTTCGTCGGAAGTTGCCATGCCACTACCGCTCGTCAATGGGCGAAACCGCCGGGCGAGAATCGGCCTTATTACGACCAGCCACCCGTCACCATGACATCCTCCGACGTGATCATGCGGCTATCGTCGGCCGCGAGGAAGAGCGCCATGCGCGCGAGATCGCCGGGCTCCATTTCCTCGTCGATGCACTGGCCGCGTCGTATCTCTTCGCGGCCTTCGTCGGTGAGCCACAGGTTGCGCTGCTTCTCAGTCAACACCCAGCCCGGCACGAGCGTGTTCACGCGGATCCCATACGCGCCGAGGTCCTTGGCGAACCCGCGCGTCAGGCCCTGTACTGCCGCCTTGCTTATTGCGTAAACCGGGAACTGGCTGCTCTTGAGCATCCAGCAATGGGAGCCGAGATTAATGATCGAGCCCGCGCGTGCGGCCTTCATATCCTCGACCACGGCCTGCGCTGCGAACAACTGATGCCGCACGTTAACTGCAACTCCTGCATCGAACGACTCGGGCGTAACGTCGGCGAGCGCGTGGCGGCGATCGTTCGCCGCGTTGTTCACGAGCACCTCGATCGGTCCGAATGCTGCCCGCACTTCGGCGATGGCCGCGTGTAACGCGGGAATGTCGGTGACGTCGCAGGCGACGAAGAGCGGCTGATGGCGCGCATTACCGAGCGAGTTGGCAAGAGCTGTTCCCGCGTTCGTGTCGATGTCGAGAAAGCCCACACGTGCGCCTTGTGCAACGAAGTGCTCGACGAACGAAGCGCCAATGCCACTCGCGCCGCCCGTAATGAGCACGACCCGCTCTACTAGACTGGGATAGCTCGCGTAACGTGCTTGTCCCGAAGATTTTTCGCTAGAAGTTGCCATTCACATCCCGTATTGATTAATCGCTGCGACGACGAAACCGACTGTGCGCCATGGAAGTTTGCTTGTGAGCTTAGCAGGTCCGGCTTCGTGGCGCCCTGCCGTCTGACGCCCAAATGACGCATTGTCTACGAGAAGGTGGCGATCCGCAAAGACGTGCTCGTCGTCGTGCGTTTCCAATACAACGCCGCCGAGCAAGCGACATGGGGGCCAGTGATCAAGCTGATGGACGACCCGCTGCGCGTCGGGGCCGGCCGGCAGCCCCCGAAGGATGGATTTTCAACCCGAAGCGGCCTTTGTAGCTCTCCCGCAATAAGAAAATGTCTGGCTGTCCAAGAGACCGCCGCGCGTCTTGCGCTCTTGCATGGTGTCCAGTGAGTGCACCTCGGCGTTGTCATGAGGTCGTCCCTTGGCAAACAGTGGCGGCGTTTGAACGACCGCTATGGAAATGTGGCCGTCCGCAGTGGGTCCAGCTTGTGTGAAAACGCACGCTGATCGCCTAAACTGAAGTAACGCATTCAGATCGGGCGGCCACATGAAGCGATTCGTTGAAGGCGAAGACGTACGCAGGCTGTCCTGCTGCCCGAGTATCTCGAAGACTATGTCTCCGATGACAATCCGGTGCGCGTAGTCGACGTCTTTGTCGATGAGCTTGATCTCCATGATCTCGGCTTCGACGGAACCGCGCCCGCAGCAACGGGGCAGCCCTCGTATCATCCTTCTGTACTGCTCAAGATTTATATCTACGGCTATCTGAATCGCATTCAGTCCAGTCGGCGTCCGGAGCGTGAGACTCAACGCAATGTTGAACTTATGTGGCTAACGGGCCGCCTTTCGCCGGACTTCAAGACCATCGCCGACTTCCGCCGTAGCAACGGCAAAGCGATTCGCAATGTCTGCAGCCAGTTCATCGTGCTATGCCGTAACCTGGACCTCTTCTCAAAGTCGATAGTGGCCATCGACGGCAGCAAGTTCAAAGCCGTCAACAATCGTGATCGCAACTTTACGAGCTCGAAGGTCAAGGCGCGCCTGCAGCAGATTGATGAGAGCATCGCACGATATCTTTCCGCGATGGAGACTGCAGACCGGACTCAATCCGATGTTGCCGAGGCGAAGACGAGTCGGATCAGCGACAAGATCAGCAAGCTCAGGCAGCAGATGCAGGACCTCAAGGCGATGGAGCAGCGATTGCGCGAGTCGCCAGATGGACAGGTTTCCCTGACCGATCCAGACGCGCGCTCAATGGCTACCAGCGGTCGGGGAACAGGAATGGTTGGCTACAACGTTCAGACGGCCGTTGATGACACGCATCATCTGATCGTGGCGCACGAGGTCACCAATGTCGGCAACGATCGCAGCCAGCTAACGAACGTGGGCGGGCAGGCACGAGCGTCTACCGGTATCAAGGATCTGACCGTTGTTGCCGACCGGGGTTACTTCAAGAGTGAGGAAATCCTGCAATGCGATGAGGCGGGCATTACGGCCTTCGTTCCCAAACCACTGACCTCGGGCAAGAACGCAGATGGCCACTTCGGCAAGCAGGACTTCGTCTACATTGCCGAGGATGATGAGTACCGTTGCCCAGCCCAACAGCGGCTCACCTTGCGTTTTACAACTATCGAGCATGGTATGACGCTGCATTGCCACTCGAGCTCGGCCTGTTCTACCTGTGCAATCAGAAAGCAATGCACATCCAGCAAAGAGGCTCGACGGATAAAGCGCTGGGAGCATGAGGTCGTGGTCGAAGCAATGCAGCAGCGGCTCGATCAGAAACCGGAGATGATGCGCATACGCCGCCAGACTGTGGAGCACCCGTTTGGTACGCTGAAGTTCTGGATGGGCGCAACGCACTTCCTGATGAAGACGCGCGAACATGTCAGCACCGAGATGAGTCTGCATGTGATCCATTCAGCATCGGACCGGGTTCGGCCAGGAACGGTCCTTCCCAATCAGGTCGCGAGCGTCCGCTTACTCGCGGCGAGCGGACCTTCGAGGCGCGGCGACTGACGCCCCGTCGCTGACTCACTCCCGGGCCCACAAGGCGTGCCGCGTCCTCGAGCACTTGAGCCTCGGTTCGGAACCTTGTTCGTGATTGTGGACCACATGGTACCGAATGTCGTTCAACGTGATTCAAAGGAAGGTTCGATTTCATCGAACAAGGTCGGGCGCACGTGTACTTCCAAATCGCGTCGCCTAGAAACGGCGGGTGGCCCGATGCCAAGCGGATTCGGGGGCAACTGTTTTGTGTGCCGCATGGTCTACGATAGATCAAGGCGATGAGTGCGTCCCCGTCTGACTAACTGGTTCCTGACGAGAAACTGTGTGGCTGCAATGCGGAAGCGTTGCGCAGCACGGAGCAAACAAAGTCTTTGGGCTTTCTTGACCTCAGAGGTATTCCATGCTTCAAGACAGCGACGTCGCAACTCGGATCCCAGCGCAAGACCTCGCTCGCGCAAGATCTTTCTACTCGAGCAAGCTCGGCCTTGAGCCAGTGGAAGAACGGGCTGGTGGCCTCCGCTACAAATGCGGCAGGGGCTACTTCACACTCTTTCAGTCGTCTGGGTCGGCCTCAGGTACTCACACACAAATGGCCTGGGAGGTCGATGACATCCAGGCAATTGTTAGTGAACTGCGACAGCGTGGAGTCGCGTTCGAAGAATGCGATCTTCCCGGCCTCAAAACGATAAACGGGATCGCTGATATAGAAGGGAATTACCCGTCCAAGGGTGGGGTCGGCGAAAGAGCTGCTTGGTTCCGAGATAGCGAGGGCAACCTCCTCGGCATTGGGCAACCGCTTAAGTGAGCAGGCCGACGCCGTGCCTCAAAGCGCCGCTTGGGGTCAAAGCAGGCTATCGGTCCAAGGGAATCGACTGTTGTCGATTTCTTGACTCCCCGCTCGTCGTGCGTATGGGCGGTCGCGATTCGCTGCAGACCGGCACCTATAGTCCGTATGGGAAAAAGGAGATTGCGAATGACTTACGTCGATGGATTTGTTGTCCCCGTGCTTACAGCCAACCGCGAAGTTTACAGACAGTTTGCCGAAAGAGCGGCGGCCGTCTTCAAGGAGCACGGCGCGTTGAAGGTGGTCGAATGCTGGGGAGATGATGTGCCGGAGGGCAAGGTGACGTCGTTTCCAATGGCGATCAAGCGCAAGGATGATGAGACGGTGGTGTTCTCCTGGGTTGTCTGGCCGTCGCATCAGTCGCGAGACGAAGGAATGAAAGCGGTAATGGCCGACCCGCGTCTGCAACCAGATAACAATCCGATGCCTTTTGACGGCCAGCGGCTAATCTATGGCGGTTTCGAAGTGATTGTCGACGCGTGATGGCAGAAAAACATGGCGCCGGTTCGCGTTGAGACGCGAACCGGCGCCGCGGCCTGGCATTGAACATCCGCGGTGCAACGTGTGAATCTCCAGTCGGACGTACGCTACTCAGGGCAAGCTGCGAAGTCAGGTATCTGGTTAGCAGCGGACGGTCGCGCGTGACGTATAAGTGACTCCAACGGGTCTCTACGGAAGTTCGGAGCTGAGTCGGCGAGATCGATTGTCGACTGACGACGAACTTCCGGGTTCGGCCAAATGCAGTCATTTAACCGAGCCGGTTGTGGCCATTCAAATGTCCGGTTTCGTATCACAAAGCGGACGCGCACAAACGCCGGAGATCTGCGGCGATGAGTGTTTGTGCGCGCAGGCCGATGCCGGAGGGTCACAGGCCGGTTACCGACAGCGACACCGGGCATCATCACGACACGATGGCCAGCAAAGAGAATCAATAGTGAACGGAAAGGGGCTCTGAATAGATCTGGGTGAGCGGATACGTACTTTCCGGCGCCCAGCCTTCGGCCGTTATGGGGGGCTGCACATCGTGGCCGAATCCGAGCGTGGTGCATGACCCTGGTTCCCCATACGACAGGACCGTGATTGTGCTTGAGTCGGTATCCGGAGCAATGTAAACCGTTGCGGTAGCGCCCACTCTCAACGTCACGGAAGGCCTAACAGGCGAGTCGCCGTTAATGAAAGGCGGCCCGCTGCAGTCAGCCGTAGGATAGTAACCGGTCGAAATGAGATCGCTACCCCATTCATACTGGCTGGCGGAGAACTCGTCGTTGGGATTGGTGGTTCGGCTGAGCGGGACCACGATGGTGGCATGGTTCGCCACGATGACCGTGGCGACCTCGGCGCCGTTAAACGCGACCAGCGGCCCGACATACCGTCCCTGACCATCGAATACTTCCGGGACCGCTTGATCGTCACGGTTGCCGGATTGCCTGTTATCGGGGTCGCGGCCATCGCCACCATATGCGAGCGATGTCAGGCAAAGGGCAAGCAGGACAGCGACGTGTGAATGGCGCATTTCAATCTCCTGTTCCCGCCCGACGGCAGGTTCCGGTGTTCAGCTTAAGAACGGCACGTCTGTCGTCGCTTCGGGCGGGGTTGACACACGGCTTGCCAGGAACCGGGAGATCTATGTGTCCCTTCACACCGTTTAGCATGCCCGCGACCTCCGCGTCGTTCAGCGGCGACCCTGGTGGTCTTCCATACGGATGGTAAGGGGTTCGGGATAATTCCGGTTGACCGGGTAGGTGCTCGCCGGCAACCAGCCGGTTGTCGTAAGACTGAATGGTGAGCAGCCGAAGGGCCCCTCGATTTCCGACTGGATCGCAATCGTGGTCGAGTATGCATCCGGCGCAATGTATGCCGTTGTCTCTGTTCCTGCCCTGACTGTCGCAGAGGGTCTTACAGGCTCCGTTTCACCGCTGCCGGTAATACTACTACTCATGATAACGGGCGACCCGCTGCAGTTCGACGAAGCGTACGGCTGTAACGCTGAGCTATTGCTCCATTCGAACTTCGACGCGGAGAGGTGAGTGCCACTCGGGGCACGACTGATCGGCACGACAATGATGGCGCCGTTGGCCGTAATCACCGTGGCGATAGGTCTGTCCTCGAACCCAACCAGCGGCCCGACATACTTTCCGTGAGCGTCGAACACTGCCAGAGGAGCGCCTGGGCCGTCCGCGGGGTCGCGGCCATCGCCGCCGTATGCTGAGCAAGCCAGACAAAGGGCGAGCAGGGCAGTAGCTTTCGAGTAGCGCATTTCATATCTCCTGTGCTGGCAACCGGCGTGACGGGGAAGGCCCTCCGCAGGTCACGACGCCGGGGAAGGCTCGACTTGGCGCGCAATCCCCAGGGGCACGACAACGGTGCTGGCAAACCGAACGCTCAATAGTGAATGGCAAGGGGCTCAGGATGATTCTGCGTGAGCGAGTAGACGCTTTCTGCCAACCAGGCCGGTGTTGGCGAACCTTGGCCTGTGCACTGGCCATTCGGTGGGGTCGGTATTGAGTAGGTGTCTCCCCCGATGTACGCCGTTGCAACGTTTCCGACTCTGACGCTAAAAGATGGCCTTAGCACCCCGGGGGCGATGAGTGCGTTGATGACAGGCAGGTTCCTGCAGTCCACTGTCGGAGGAGCTTCGACTGGGGTGAGCGTGCTCGCCCATTGATACTGCGAGGCGGACACCTGGCCGTTCTGCGAGGCCCGACTAATTGGGGCGACTATGATGGTGCCGTTCGCACGGACCACCGTGCCTATCGTCAGTTGGTCAATCGGTACCACGGGACCGACATAATTGCCTTGGCCGTCAAACACTTTCAGGACTCGCTGATGACCGCCGTGGCTGTCTTGCCTGTCCCCTGGGTCCCAGCTATCGCCACCGTGTGCCAGCGAGGCCAAACAAAGGGAAAGCACGACAGCGACGTGTGACTTGCGCATTTCCTATCTCCTGGTATGGCGCCACATGACAGGACTCGCCCTGGGGCACACGCTTGTGGAGAAGCGCCGCCGCGCGTGGTGTCGATGAAATGAAAAGCTTACGCTGGGATGGAAGTGAAACAAGAACGGCTGTCGCCGCTTAGGCGGGATTGGCACAAGCCTCGCGACTTGCGGGGAGGCTGAGTCAGATGATTAAACATAGTGGAGCGGATGCGGACTTTCAAGTACAGGACGCCGGCCAGTTGATCAGAGGCGCATTGATGTTTGCAGCATGCTTGAGCCGCTCGTGAGCGTCCGTATTGTTCGCGACATCGGACGTTGTTTGCATGAGGCTTTGACCGGCTGCTTCGGGTCGAAAGTGTGCGTTCGCAAATGCAGGAAGCTGCCGTCCAGCCGTTCAATGCTGCCGCCGTCAACAATCCGCCAGATTGCCGACATAGAATCCCGATCGGCCCAATGTCGGCATTGGCCGATGAGGAGCCGTTGACCGCCGACAGATTGGAGCGTGTTAGCTCCGATAAATCGGTCGCGCCGTGGATAAACTCCGTTCACGATCGGCTGGCGACTCGTGCGGCGTGTAGGTCCGACCTGCGGCTGCGCTAATCCCGATGACGTGATGCAACACCTGCGTTAACCTTCAACGCACATATGCTGTTACGCCTATCGCGCAACGCAACTAACCGTCAGTTCGCCGCCCGTCGCCGTCGCCAGTCGACTGCATGCTTTGCAGTGGACGCCGGCACTTTCCCGACGCACTGTTCGATGAGCCCGGTGCGGCGGTCGCGCGTTCATCGACTGCGCGCATTGTCGTCACGCGCTGATGCCGCCGGAGACGACGGTATGACGTTCGCCACGCGCTCCGGCCGCTCGCCTGGATCATGTGCTCCCGAAAATCCTCACCGTTCGGATCCAAGTGGTGCGGTACATCCCTCACGTACGCCGTCCAAAAGCCGCATCGAGCTGTCGTGCCCGCTTCACTTCGTCGCCCTGCAGATAGATCGAGGTCGTGGCGATCGATGCATGACGCAGGTTGTCGCGCACGGTGGTAAGCTCCGCACCGCGGGCGAGCGCGTGCGTCGCATGCGTATGCCGCATCCAGTGTGGACTGGCCCGCCGCAGCTTCTCTGCAAGCGGCGGGTGGTCGGCTTCCATCAGTCTGGCCGCCTGCATAAAAAACCTGCGCATCACGTGCCACAGCCGCGCAGGGGTAATGCTGGCACTGTCTGTTTCGTCGCCCAGTCTGGCCAGCAGCGGAACCTTCGGCTGCCAGCGCGCAGGCGTCACTGGCAGGCCGCGTTGCAGCAGCGACTGTTCGAGCGCGTGCCGCGCGAGTGGCGGCAGCGCAACCTTGCCCGGCCGGCTGCCTTTGCCAATCAGCCGCAGCCAGTGATCGCCATTCGCGTCGGTCAGCACGTCGCCCAGCGTTGTGCTGACCAGTTCGCCCGCGCGCAACCCGGTCGCGTACGCGAAATCAAGCACGAAGCGTAAGCGCTGCGCGGCGGTGACTTCCCAGCCATACGACCATTCGAGTCCATCGGCGAGCGAGCGCACAATCTGCCATTCACCATCCGTGAAGCCGCGCGACGTATCGAGGGGTGCCACCCGCGTGCGTCCACGAACCTTCACGCCGGCAAAGGGATTGGCCAGTACGTAACGTTGTTCGATCAGCCAGCGGAACAGGGCGCCGAGCACCGACAGCGCGTAGGCCGCCGAGCGCGCCGAGAGACTACGGGCAAACGGGCGCCAGTCAGGCGCGTGACGCGGGCGGGGTGGTCCGACCCAGCGGTTGCGTGGCGAGGGCGCGAGGATAAACGCACGGTAGGCGATCGCGTCTTCAGTAGTCAGCGACGAAAGCGCCCGGTGACGTTCGACGATTGCCCAGAGAATCAGCCGCTCGGCCTCCTTGCGGTAGGCGCGTTGCGTGGTCGGCGCCTCGTGCAGCGAGAGCCAGGCCTGCACCGCCTCGTAATCGTTGTTTGCGTCGAGTGTGCAGGCGTTGCTCGGCGCACGGAACGTGCCGTCGGTACCGTCGACCCCGGGCGGCACGTGAATACGCTCCCACGGCGCGAGGACATTGTGGGCCGCGCCATCTCGCGCGTGCACGGCGGGCAGCTGACTGACGACCAGCGCACGGGCCCGCTCCGTGAGATTGGGATAGGCGGCGAAGAATGCTTCGATCTGTATTGCGGTGGCTGCACCAAGCCCCTCAATGGCACGCCACCATTGACGGCGACGCGGCACGCGCACGGTGAGGTCGGCGAGCGTCACGACGCCGTGGGCGCGCAGTACCCGCACGGCGCGCGGACGTAGCCACTGACCAATGTCGTCGGTGATCTGCGGTTGCGCATCCGCGAGACCGGGCAGCAGGGTGATCGCGTGCAGCACGGCGGTGCTTCGTTCGGTACGTTCGCTGGCCGGGTGGCTGAACAGGGCGACGAGGTCGGGCCTGTGACGCTCATGCGCAAAGGCGGCGAGCTGCCGGCGGATCCGGCCGAGAATACCGCGCGCGCTTGCGCCAGGGACAAGCAGCGCGTGCGGCAGATAGCGTTCGACCGTGTCGCGCGAGGACAGGCCCGCGTACCAGCCGCGCAGTGCGGCGAGCGCATCGGCGTCGGGCAATGACGATGCGGGTGCGATATTTCTGGAGGAGGGCGCGCGGCGCTCCGGGGTGTGACGCGTTTTCATGAGTGCGAGTTTATGACATAAACGGACCTGTTGTGATAAGAAGGATTATCTTGATAGCACGGTTTCGCGATGCATTCTGGGAGAGCATCGCGTTACGAATTAGCGTGCAGGCGCCCGTATGCGCGAATGGGATGTCCGGGCCGGGACAACTTCGTCAACCCGCGTACCCAGTCCGCCACCCGCATGCGACCGCCGCACGGATGACGCTCCTCCGGTCTGCGCGGTGTGTCCTCGCAGGCAGTGCCCCGCGTTGCCTGGCCTCGATCCAGCCGGTCGTGGTAAAACAGCGCTCGAATTCGCCGGCTTGCGGCGCAGAGATGCAATCCGGAGCACAGGTTGAGAAGGAAGTCAGGGAACGGGTCACAGGTCATCGCGGTACGCGTCGAGCCGGCAATCGAACAGCGATTGAGACTGCTGGCGGAAGTCACAGGACGCAGCCAGTCGTTTTTTCTCAAGCAGTTGATCGAGAAGGGCATTGACGCGATGGAAGACACCTGGCTGCCGCGGGAAGTGATTGCGCAGGTCCGCAGCGGGAATCTACCCGCACAGCAGCATGGCACAACCTTGGATCTGTTCGACAATTCGATTTGTGACCGGTGAGCAAGAGCCGCAACGGATGCGGTAATTATTGGTGCTTTGACGGGCAGCGAGACGGTGCAACTGGCCGAACTCGGTCTGTTCAATCGAACCGCCACTCGGTCCCGAGATCGAGGGCATGAAAGTTACGAAAGGCTTTCATACCCTTCGTTTGCGCACACGGCCACTGCGGTTTTACGCGCTTTTCACTCGTTCCCACAGGCACCCATTAAATGCAGTTTTGATAGTTGGCAGCTATCAAAACTGGTAGCGATACGTCCCCTTTTCAGGTTGATACTTTGACCGTTGACCGTCAGCGAGAGTCTGGCAATGTGGACACGGCGCACAGTGGCAGAGGCATTCGCAAAGAACACGAACGGGAAGCGCATGCTGACAGAGACGCCACTGTCATCGACGGAGGGAGGAACCTCGCGGCGACGAACAGACAAACGGGTCGAGCCAGCCGTCACCATCGACAACGTCGGCTGGTTAAGACCAGAGCGATTACGGAGGGTGGGCCGGTTCAATGATTCGGCTGCGGTTCTGGTCGACCACCGGGTGACAGGACTCAGTCGGCGGTGTTGCAGTGGCACGAACATTATTCCGGTTCTCTCGTTGCCGGTACAGACTTCACACGTTGCATTGAAGGTCGCCCGACGGGCAGCAACCGCTCGGCCGTCCTACGCAACTGGGATCACCTCCGGCGCTGACGGATCTATCTGATGATGCCACGTTGTCGTGGCGGCGCAGATTGCACAAAGGCACGTCGATCGGGTAGGGTGGCGACATCACAACTACCTCAATCAGGAACGGCAATGAACAAACAGGATCTCGTCGATGCAATCGCCGCTAAAACCGGCGCCAGCAAGGCAGCGTCCGCCGACACGCTCGACGCGCTGATCAGCACCATCACAACGGCCGTGACGAAAGGCGACACCGTGCAGCTGATTGGCTTCGGTTCGTTTTCCACCGGCGCTCGTGCTGCGCGGGTCGGTCGCAATCCGGCTACCGGAGCGGAGATCCAGATTGCCGCCGCGAAGACGGTCAAATTCACCGCCGGCAAGGCATTCAAGGACGCGGTGAACGGCGCCTGAAGTCGTGTACAAGTCAATGGGCGGGTCCCGTCGGCGGTTTGGCCGCCGACCAGACCGCCACTGCCAGGGTTGCGGTAGTTAGTGAAGGACGTACTGGCGCAGGACCTGGTCCCGGACGCGTCGGCTTGGTAGCATCGTTGGCGAGACGCCGCAATGTGCCGCGGCCTCTTCGATTCGCCGCACACCTACATAGACAGTCGTATGGAAAAGAAACGATTCCAGAGCAGCCGCAACGGGCTATCCCACCGATCGGTGCGCTGTTGCGCTACCGCACGCGCATCGTGCGCGTGATCGCCGAAGCGCGTGGACAGCGCGCGATATCGAGTCATTTGATACGGCGGGCGGAACCTTTGTCAGCACCGTCAAGTGGAACAGCCTGCGCGAACTCGGCGCCCAGTTCTTCTAGTCCGACGCCTCCACGGTGCGCGCGGTCGGCAACCTCGGCGCCCTAAGTCCAGCTGAACGGCCGATTCCACGCGGCTTGCTGTGCGACCACCCTTAAGCGGGTCCCGCATTATCTCCCTGTAGATGCAACGTCATGCCTCTTCGATACTGGCGCGCATGTCAATCAAGGATGCACCATGAGGCGTGTGATCGTCCGGCGATCGTCAGTTCACGGCAGGGGCGTGTTTGCAATGAAACCGCTCGCGGCGGGCGAGCGCGTGCTCCAGTACAAAGGTGAGATCACGTCGTGGCGCAATGCGGTTCGCCGCCACCAGCGCGAAGGCGTCGAAGGCCATACTTTTCTGTTCGGTCTGTAGGATGGATCCGTGATAGACGGCAAGCGCGGCGGCAATAGTGCACGCTGGCTGAATCACGCGTGCGCAGCGAACTGCGACACCATAGAGGATGAGGGACGGGTTTTCATTTACACGTTGTGTGCCATCGAGCCAGGCGAAGAACTGTTCATCGATGATTCGCTCGCCATTGACGAGCCTGCTGACGACGAGGCTCGGGTGCAATATGCGTGCATGTGTTCCGCGGCGGGCTGTCGTCAGTCAATGCTGGCGGATGCGCCGTGAACAGGATGATGCAGGAAGAAGAGGGGAGCGTTGCTCACCCGGGGAGCGGCTTTCAAGCGCAGCGGCCAGATAGTGGCGTTGTCCGGATCGGCGTCGATGCGATCTTTCATCTTGATGTGCTAGAACTGACGGCGCTAAAAGTAGATGGATCCGACGCACCTTTTGGCAGTAAGACGAAAAGACAGATGTCGCTAGATTTTGAGGATTCGTGATAACGCCAGTGTACGGCGTCCCCCGTTCAGGGAGCGGTCGTATGTGAAGCCAAAGCCGGTAGCAAAGACGACTGAAGAAGCGAGTCTGCCAGAGTTGCTGGACCGGCTTGAGCTGGCATTTCCAGAGAACCTCGGGCGCGCGTCTGTAGACAATCGCTGGCGGACCTGACCGACCGCCTCAGTTCGGTTGACGGGGAGCGTCCCACACACGAACCGGCCGATCCGCGCCTGCGCGACGTCGGCACCAGATCGTCGTCGAATTCTTCTCGCTATATTCTTGAACGCAGCCGGAGGCGATGACAGCGGACGGGTTAAAGGCCCTTGGATCGTACGCCACCGATCCGAATTCGGCCGGCTCCGGCCAAGACAGCCGTTCGACACACGTTTCTGATTCGTCGACAATTGGCGAATATAAACAAATCTCGACGGAAAACCTGAGATGCTGCTGCGGCCGACAGAAATCCAGATTGAATCAACCCGGCTCTTGATCAAACCGTTCACGGCCCATGACGCGGATGCCACGTTCGCATGCATCACCCCTTCGCTCACCCGTCACATGGCGTGGGAGCCGCCGGCATCCCGGCATGACTTCGACGGTGTCTGGCGGTCCTGGATACCGACGATAGACGACGGGTCAGACTATGTATTCGCGATACGGCTACGCGCTGACGGAAGTTTCCTTGGGTTGGCCGGACTCCACCGCGTACGCACTGAGAGCCCGGAACTCGGCATCTGGATTCGTGAAGATCGCCATCGAAATGGCTTTGGTCGCGAAGCCGTAACGCTTGTTGCGCACTGGGCAACGCGAACCATTGGCTGCGCAAGCTTTACCTATCCGGTTGCCGAAGCGAACCGCCCCAGCCGGCGCATCGCCGGATCATTAGGCGGCGTCATCGTGGAAAGCCGCGCGACGCCAAAGTACAAATTCGTCGTTTACCGGATTCCTCGCTGGCCGGTTACGAGCGAGGTGTAAGCGGTTCGACCTTCAAATTGACAACTGTCGGCCAACTAGAGACGTTCGACAGCTCGTCTTAAATCGTTGACGATCCGACGAGGTGGAGTTAGAACGGCGCCGGTTTTATTCAACGGCGTTTCATGTTGACTCCAGTATTTGCATATCTTGATCGGTCAGGGGAGTTGATACCCTCATTTCCCGGCGTGTGTTTCCGTAGCCTGCCGACTCTCACGGCGGGCTATTTTTTTGATGCACGCGCACGCCGTTCGCGCTCATGGAAGCAAAGACGGTTTTTGAGACCCTTCCTCGAGCCCGTCCGACAGCGGCACGACGGGCAATGTCCCAAAGCCTGCTATGAGATAGAGCAAAGCCGCTGTCGGCGCGCATCTTACCGAAGCCGACTGTCGTACTTCTGTAGTCGAGAAGACCGACCGTACAGGGTCGCGTGCTATCGATCGCGACCTCCGGAGGTTCGCGCGGAGCATGCTATTTGCATGAGGCGGTGTCCATTTAAGGCTGTGTAAAAACGCGTGAGCCAGCAGTCTGTGGCGGGACTGGTGAGGCCGCGCCTTCTCAGCTTCCTGTTGTCTACGACTGAACTGATTGCGCCACGCCAGCAAGCATAGGCAGGTGTGAGATTACGTGCCTGCGAGCTTCATCGCTCGCAGTGTCTTTGCAAATCCGAGGAACTTCATGACGCGTTTGAGGTTGTACGCCAGCACATGCAAACTCATTTCAGTCGAGACGTTCCCAAGCCTGCGCATCTGGAAGTGGGTTGAGCCCATCCAGTGCTTCAGCGTGCCAAACACGTGTTCGACCGTTCGTCGCCGTATTGTCATCGCGTCAAGCTGACGATCCAGTCTGCGCTGCATTCTGTCGAGTACCGCTTCGTGTTCCCATCGGCGAATGCGCCGAGACGGCGCCGGCGTGCACTGTTTTCTGAGTGGACAGTGTGGGCAGTCACTGCTCCAGTAGGCACAAGGGCCGCAATACCCGCGTCGTCGCATGCCTTGATCTCTGGTGCGCTGAAGTAGCCACGGTCTGCCAGTGCCTTGATTTTCTTCTTGCCCATCGCGTCGCGCGCTGCTTTGGCCATTGGGCTCAACTGCGTCCGGTCGTTGCCGACATTCGTGACTTCGTGGGTAACGATGAGATGGTGCCGGGCGTCGACGGCGACCTGAACGTTATAGCCAACCACGCCCGTACCCTTGGCTTGAGAGATCATTGAGCGTGAGTCCGGGTCGGTCAGCGAGATCTGCTTTTCCGGCAGATCGTTCAGAAGCTCAGCGGCACGATTCAGATCACGCATCTGTTCATGCAACGTTTCGATCTTCTCCCGTAGCCGTTCAGTCTTCGCTTCTACCTCGGCTGGTTGGGTGCGATCGGCGGTCTCCAGCGCGTCCAGATAACGCTGGATGCTTTGCTCGATCTGCTCTTGACGTCGTGCAATCTTGTTGGGCGTGAAGTTGTTGTCGTGGCTGTTGACCGCCTTGAACTTGCTGCCGTCGATGGCGGCGACCGCTTGTGTGAACAGCTTCAGGTCCCGGCATATCATCACGAAGCGACGGCACACGTTGCGAATGCCTTCGCCATTGCTTCGCCTGAACTCGGCAATTGTCTTGAAGTCTGGCGTAAGCCGGCCGGTCAGCCACATCAATTCGACATTGCGCTGGCACTCGCGCTCCAGGCGTCGGCTAGACTGCACGCGATTGAGATAGCCGTAGATATAGATCTTGAGCAGCACGGCTGGGTGATAAAGAAGGTCGCTCTGTGCTTGCCGGCGTGGTGCCTTCGAATCCGAGGGATGGCAGTTCGAGTTCTTCGACGAACGCGTCGACAATCCGTACAGGGTTGTCTTCAGCGATGAAGTCATCGAGACACTCTGGCAATAGTGTGGTCTGACTGCGTTGCGCATCTTTGACAAATCGCCCCATCTGCGCCTCTCGTTTCAGCAGGTCGATTTAGTCTAGGTGATCATGCGCGTTTTTACACGGTCTCGGCCTAAAACAGTCCTTCGCACTCTGTCGGCGAACCTCCGGTGATGAGCGACGAGCTGCTATTTGGCAAAGCGATGTCGACCATACCCCAGCGTAACCGGGTGATCCGGAAGGGAGTCTTATATCACAGCCGCGTCATGTCGATTGAGCATCAAAACATCGCTGATCAGGCGCGCATCAGTCGGTGGCGCTTTCCCACCCTGAAAGGTGCTTGTCCATCATCTCGGTGGCGGTCCGGCCGGCAGCTTTCCCATCGGCAACGAGAGCCTGCAAACGCTCGAAGTTTCAAGGAAAAGGTGGTACAGCTGCTGGGCGAACGCGATCTTCTGATCGTGCGGCATGGCGCGGAGGGCTTCCCTGACACGGCGGTGTTCCTCGACCCTTGCCACGTTCTCGTCGACTTCTTCTATACCTAACCCCTCGTACCCCGCTTCCTCCGCCCAGTAATCGAATGCCCGTATCTTCGGAGTGAAGTCTCCGGCGATCCGTCGGTAAAGAAGCATGGCGAGCCCGATCACGGACATCCCTTGCTCAGGATGATGAGCTTCGAGTAAAGCGTCAGCGTTGCGGTCGGCATGCTTCAAGAAGTTGGCCGGACGCGCCATTCTTTTCCATCGTTCAGAGGCGATAACCTCGTCGAGTTGGGCGGCAAACGGGTGGCGGTTCGGCTACAACCGATGAGCGCAGCGCCACGTCGGCCGTGACTCATTCGGGTTTGCCGGTGAGCGGCGCTGCATTTGCAGAGCGGGGTGAGAAGCCCAAGTTCACGTAGTCGACCCGGACAGGCAAACGTACGCCAGATCCTGCCGCTCCCTTTGCGAGGGAAACGCACGGGCTTTTGCCCGCCTTCCCGGCTCCGGGCGCGCCCGTTTCATCTCATCACGCGTCGAAGTCGCGCGGCCATGGCGTCGATCCCGTCGGGCACCGTGACCGCGCGTCCGAGCATGGCGGAGGTCGATGTGCGCACGGTATCGGAAATCTCTCCATAGCGGTCCGACACGGGGCGCGCGCGCGCCGATTCGAGAACAGGCTTGGCGGATGAAAACCACGGCGCCGACTTCAGCACCGCCGCATCCTGAAACACGCCCGGGTTAGCCGGCATCATCGCTGCATTGATGGCCAGAAACTTCGAGACCTCTGGCGTCGCCATCCATCGCACCAGCGCCACGGCATCTTTCTTTTGCGTCGAGTACGCGGACACGGCCCATTGCCAGCCGCCCGCGCAGGTGTCGCTGCTGCCACCCGCCATCGCGGGGATGGACATGATGCCGACCTTGTCCTTCACCGTGGAATCGGGCTCCTGGAAGTGACCCCACACCATGCCCCAACTGACGGCGAATACCGCCTTGCCGCTTCTGAAATCGGTCGTGGTGTCCTGGGTCTTCACCTCCGCGACGTTCTTCTTGATGACACCCTGATCGACCAGATTGAGCCACATGTTCATGCCTTTTTCGGCCGCCGGCTTGTCGAGCGCGAGGCGGCCGTTCGCATCGATCAACTCTTTACCTTGACTCCAGTAAGGTGTCAGAAACGTACACACGGTGCCTTCGATCGGCGCACCCTGGATCGACAGTCCCTGTAGCGAAGCGTCGTGTTCGCCCGCGAGCACGGTCTTCGCTTCCGATGCGAGCTGATCCCAGGTCTTCGGCTCGGGCAGGTGATACTTGGCGAGCAGGTCTTTGCGGTAGTACATGAACTGCGCGTCCGCATACGCCGGGAGCGACGCAATCTTGCCGTCGACGGTGCTCGCCTTCGCATAGGCCGGCATGTACGACTTCATGATGTTCGCGGCATCGCCGCCCAGGTACTTGTCCAGCGGTTCGATCCACTGCGCGCGCATGTACTGCGCGGGATTCACGATGTCGATCATCATCACGTCGAGGCTCGAGTCGTGCGCGGACAGCACCGTCGAGAGATACGCGCGCTGAAGTTCCGACGTGCTGCCGCCGGACTCGATCACGACCTTCACGCCGGGCGTCTTCCGCTCGAACTGATCGAACATCTTGCGCATCAGGTCCGGCCGGTTGGCGCCGCCTACGTAGACGCGCAGGGTGGTGTCGGCCATCGCGCCGTGTGCGAAAAGCGCCGCGACGGCAACGCATAGCGCCTTGCAAAGTTTCGTTTTCACATCGTCTCCTGTTCGTCTCTTTTATCGATCCATGCTCGCGGGCAGCGAGAGCAGATAGTCCTGCCAGCGGCTTCCCTGCAAGACAAAAACTGGCGGCTCGCCGAGTTCGGCGCGGACTTCGACGCACATGCCGCCTGCAAATACTTCTCCCGACCAGAGATGGACCCAGTGTGCGCCGGCGGGCAAATACGGATGCCAGGTGCGGGCATCGACGGTATGCACGGGCGCCACCAGCAGCGACTCGCCATACAGGTACTGGTCCTGAATGTCGTAAGTGCTGCGGTCGTGCGCATAGTGCAGAAACAGGGGGCGCTGCAGCGGCAGGCCGCGTTGCGCAGCTTCTTCGACCAGCTCGCGTACATAAGGCGACAGGCCGACGTGCAGGCGCGTCATGCGCGCGAGATGCCGCAACACGTCGACGTCCTGGTAGAACTGGAAGTTCTGCTCGGGCCGGTTGCCTTCGTGCGTGCGCATCATCGGCGTGAACGCGGCCATTTCGGCCCAGCGCTGAAATACCTCTGGCGTGCGCGTGTTGCCGAAGAGACTCGTATAGCCGCCGATATCGCTGTGATGATACGCGTTGCCGAGCAGCCCCGCGGAGAGCGCGGCGCAGATCACCGTTTGCAAGCCGTCGTGACGGCTGAAATCGACCGACTGGTCGCCTGCCCACAACATGGGGCAGTGCGCCTGCACGCCGGTGTAGCCCGAACGCATGAAGAACACGACCTCGCCGGTTTTACCCGCCGACGCGACCGCTTGCGCATTCACCTCGGCCCACTGCGGAGGGAACGCGTTGTGGGCCAGCATCGGATCCGCGCCGCTCGCGAGTTGCGCATCGACAGGCAGGTACTCGCCGAAATCGGCCATCCATCCATCGTGGCCCTGATCCAGCATCTCACGCACGAGAATCCGTTCGCTGAACCAACGCGCGGCGGCGGGGTTCGTGAAATCGACGGTGGCGCACATGAACTCGCCGAAGTCGACGAGTTGTGCGGCGCCGCGCCTGTCGCGCACGAGATAGCCGAGTTCGCGTGCCTCCTTGAACAACTGTCCGTCCTCACAGAGGTAAGGGTTCGCGTAACCCATGAAACGGATGCCCGCGCCGCGCAACGCCCGCACCCAGCGGGCGTGATCCGGATAGCGTTCTTCATTCCAACGCCAATCCCAGAAGAGCCGCGTGCCAAACGATGTCTTGCGCACACCGGCCCAGTCTTCGCACCACAACGCGCTCACTTGCACGCCGTGTTCGAGGGCGAGCGCCAGCACGTGATCGGCATGCCGTCGTCCGTTTTTCAGTCCGAGCACCGCGCCCTGATGTAACCATTCCGGCAGGCGTGGCTGGCGTCCAAAGCGTGTCGACAGGTGCTCGACCAGCGTCGTGAAGTCGTCAGCCAGCGTGAATTCCAGTTGTTCGGGCACGGCCCAGAACTGCAACTCGTGATGCTTCGCGCGACGAAAATCGAAGTCGGCGTAGGTCGTGGTCTGCGCATGCAACGCGTAGCGGCGCGAAGACACGAAAGTGGGTTGCGGATAGTAGGTCTTGTAATAGTCGCCCCCCCCGCCGCCCGCGATTTCGGCCTGCCACGTGATATGAGTCGACTTGTCCCGGCCGACGCCTGGCTCCGAGGTCCAGAGTGGAAAGTGCCGTCCGCGCAGATTGAAGTAGGAGAACTGTTCACCGCAGCCCCATACGTATTCATCGGCCTCCGCGGGTACGCGCCACCAGAGGCGGTTGATACGCGCATCGTGTGACTGGAGGCGAAGATGCACGCCTGTTTCCACTGGAACTATCTCGACGCTCAGAACAACGGGGCTGTCCGTGCTCATGGAGAAATCGATGCATTCGCGACCGTTGCGCCGCTGCTGCCGCGCGGCGCGCAACGCGATCTTCTCCTCGAGATCGTCGCGCAAATCGGCGTGGCCCTTGCGTGTCTTCACGACCGCGGTTCCCATGCCGACAAAGCAGCAAGGCCGTGTTTCGTGATGACTGAGCAATACGCGGCCTCCCGCCTCGAGAGTCAGGTTGCCGTGTTCGAACTCCAGTGTCATTGCTGCGCTCCCGTCGTAGCGGGCCGGCCGGCAAGGCCTGGCCCATTGAGCAAGTTATGGCGCGTGTCTGGCGAGACGTCATGCGCCGGGTGGTTGGAACAGGCCGTCCAGGTTTCGCGTAGCCAGCGCGCGCAAGCCACGCTGTCGTCGAACAGCGAATAGCGTGAACCCGCGCCGTAGTCGTGAAACGGCAGGATTTCCGTACTGATGTGTCCGAGCCGGCTCGACGGCCCGCGCGCGTGATGCGCCAACAGCGTGCGCATGACATGCTTCCAGGGCTCGAGTGCCGCTTCGTTCCAGGCGCTATGCCAGGTGTCGGCGGGTGGCCTGCGAAACGGATACTGGATGCCGCGCCCTGGCCGGTCATCGGCGCCGCGGCTCCATACGTTGACGGGATTGTTCGGCACGGCGGGGCGCGCGTGTGCGTGCCCAACAAGGTTGCCGCTGATCCAGCGCTGGATCACGCTGTGTTCATCAAAGGGATCGAGCCGCACGCGGCCCGCCTGCACGTCGGCGAGCATGCCTTGCGCTTGCTGTGCGGCGGTATTGCCGATCTTGTGGATGACATGCGACGGATCGAGCGTGATGTTGAACGGCGCGCCTTCGCGTTCCACGAGCCGCGCCACTTCCTCGACCCGCCCGAAGTGCTCGGACCACATATCCACGTGCACCTCGAAGCACGGCGTCACGCCTACTTTCGTGCCCACGTTCGCGGCGTGCAGGTAGGCGGCCGCGACGCGGGCATTCGATACCGGCACGCCGTTCGCGTCGAGTTGCCGCAACTGAACGTTCTGCACCTTCGCGCCCAGTTCGCTGCCGATGCGCATATGCCAGTCCAGCAGCGGCTCATCGCGTTCGAGCATGTAGATGAATCCGCCTGCGCGCATCGGCAGCTTGTAGCGCTCGCTCATCCGCACATGAAGATCGATCTCATGCGGTGGCGGCGTGCGTTCGTAGTAGTCGAACACGCCGGCCTCGCTGACCATGCGAAAGCGGGTCTCGAGATCGAACGTATCGGCGTCGGTGTGCACCACGCTGTTGCCCGTGATGCCGATGAGAAGAGTGGCGACGTTTGTCATGGATGCATGATCGCCGCTCGGCCGATCATGCGCTGTGCGAATCGTGCTGAGGTGTCGTCACTTGCCGCTGACCCGCTATGCCGCTATGCCGCTATGCCGCCGAGTCTCTATGCCGCGTTGTCGCCCAGCAGTTCGCGCGGCGTCACCCCAGTGGCGTCGTAAAGCACGCGGGCAAATTGCGCATAGCTGCCGAAGCCCGCATCGAATGCAGCTTGCGTCAGGTTGCGACAACCGCCGAGTTGCAGCTGTTCCTGAAAGCGCCGCAAGCGGACATGGTTGCGATGCGCGGAGACAGATCGCTCGACCTGCTCGGCGAACAGATGGCTCAGGCGGCTCGGACTCAGGTGAACCACTTGCGCGAGTTTGGGCAGTGGCGTCGACGGATCCGCATCGAGCAATGCAAGCGCCTTGTTGATGGCGGGATGCATCGGACGGCCGGCACGGCCATCGTGCGCCTCGGTGATGCGGGCGGCCGCATCGAACCACCAGGCGAGCCCGTCGGCATGATGAGCCGGATCGTCTTCGCATTCGGTCAGTGATTGCAGCACGGAAGTCAGATGCGTGCGTTCGCTTTCGCGCAACCTGTGTGGCCGGGCGAACTGCTCGCGCTCGTGCGCCGACGCCGGCACGCGTTGTGTGCGCGACGATACAAACCCGGGCCGGCCGAGGATCACCCACAGCGACATGTCGTCGCTCGCATCGATCAGGAAGTGCGGCTGCTCGGGAAAGAGCCACAGCAGATCGCCGCGCGTCAGGTTCTGGATGCGGTCGTCCACCAGATAGCGGCAGGTGCCGGCCTCGACCAGATTCGCCTCGATCTCGACGTGGCTGTGCGGACTGGTGCGGCGCTTGTAGCGCGGCTGCGCGGCGGGGCTCAACCAGCACATTCCGGATAGCGTGGAAGGGATGATGTCGATGTTCTGAGCCATGTACCGTGTCCTCATTCTGTTCTAACAACAACCAGCTAAGCTCTGCGCAAATCATGGCGCGCGGGCTGATCTCGCGGCCTGGTGCGGTGTTTGCCCGCGAGCCGCCATTGTTCGGGGGCGTCCGCAATTCTGTCAAGAAGGGGAGTACGCGAATACCGGCGAGCCGCAACCCGGCTGATGCCACGACGTACGGGTACACCCTGTACCCAGCAGCAAATGCAGAAACGTCGGTTTGATCGGCAGAGATCGTCGCGAACGTTGGGCCTAATCTGAAGGCTCTTTGACGACAGGAGCGACACGATGCTCAGCCAGGACCAGATCGACAGTTTCAGGAAGAAGGGTTATTGCGTGATCGAGAATGCGATGTCGGAGCAGGAGTTGGAGGGCGCCCGCGAAGCGGCCGACGCCCTCGTGGAAGCAGCCGTGAAAGGACGTCCGTATCCGCCATCGTTCCTGCGCGAAGGCCAGGCGTACAGCGCCATCAGCAAGGGGAACCGGCACTTCTTTTCGAACCGGTGCGAGATCTTTCCCGCGCTCGATCGATTTGTCAAAGGCCAGATGATGGCGGAACTCGCCTCCGATCTGCTGGGGCCCAAGGTCTATTTGTTCAATGAACAGATCGTGGTCAAAGCGCCGCAGCATGGCGACAGTTTCGCGTGGCACCAGGACTCAGGCTATGTGCCGTTCGCGCATCGGCCGTACCTCACGGTGTGGTGCGCGCTCGACCGCTCGACGCGCGACAACGGCACGCTGTTCGTGATTCCGCGCGACATCTCGCAGGATCTCTCCGTGACGAAACACGAGTGGGATTCGAACGGTGCCAATCTGGTGGGTTTTCGCGGCGATGAAGAGGGCGAGGTGATCGAAGTGCCAGCCGGCGCGGCGGTGGCGTTCTCGAGCGTCATGATGCACCGCACGGGCGCGAATCGCACCGCGCATCCGCGCCGCGCGCTGGTTTGCCAGTACACCGCCGAGCCATTGCTGCGCCCCGAAACGGGCCGGCCACACAACCG
This sequence comes from Paraburkholderia sp. NPDC080076, assembly GCF_050281145.1. Classification (NCBI taxonomy): domain Bacteria; kingdom Pseudomonadati; phylum Pseudomonadota; class Betaproteobacteria; order Burkholderiales; family Burkholderiaceae; genus Paraburkholderia; species Paraburkholderia sp. NPDC080076. Next base: position 200,135 of record NZ_JBNNWQ010000007.1, read on the forward strand.
GGCGGTGCCGATGCCGTGCGCGGCCGGAACCGTGGACGCCTGAAGCGTGGTGAAACGTGTGAACGGGAGGCGCCGCCGCTTATGAGCCGTAATCCGCCGCCGATGCCGGATTGGTTGGACGTGGCAGTCGGGCGAGCCGACGACGCTCGGCTTTGCGTGCGTCGCGGGCAGCGTCTTCACTGTTCGCGGTCCGCACGGCGGAGGCGCCGTTCGCCGCGGCCGGCGGTGACGTGTTGCTGTCGGCGAGAGCCGCGGAAGCGGCGAGACCGAGCGATACCAATAGCACGCAGGAGGGAATGAGACGTTGTCTCGTAGTCATTTTGTGGAACTCCTTCTGGAAAAGGCCGATTTGAGCCGAGCGGCTCATCGGACTTGTGTCGGTTATTAATGAGGGTAGCAATTTTAGTTGCATGATGGCAAGGACCGGTTGCCGGAAGGAAAGTAAAAGACTATTGCGATTCTTGAGCTTAATCAGATAGTTAGATTGGGCTGTATTAACTGATGTGAATGATAAGACTTTAAATTTTTTGTATCTACGAGGTTAATTCGGAGCGTCTTAACGGTAATTGGATGCGAATAAACGGCAACACAATCTAGAGGTAGCCGATTGGACAAGACACTCAGACGACTCGAAGCGTTGCGCAGTCAACGCTGGTTTGCCCCGGACGACATGCGCTCGTTTGCGCACCGGCAGCGGCTTCAGCAAATGGGCTTGCGGCGCGAGGAATTCATGACGCGGCCGGTCATCGCCGTCGTCAATACGTGGAGCGATCTGTCGCCGTGTCATAGCCATCTGCGCGAAACGGCCGAAGCCGTGAAGCGCGGGATTCTGCAGGCCGGCGGCCTGCCGTTCGAGTTGCCGGCCATGTCGCTCGGTGAAGTGATGGTCAAGCCGACCACCATGCTGTATCGCAACTTTCTCGCGATGGAAGTCGAGGAACTGCTGCGCTCGCTGCCGATCGACGGCGCGATACTGCTCGGCGGATGCGACAAGACCACGCCGGGCCTGCTGATGGGCGCATTGAGCGCGGACCTGCCGTGCATTTTCGTGCCGGCGGGACCGATGCTCAACGACCGCTACCGTGGCATGCCCGTCGGCGCGGGAACGCACACCAAGCTGTTCTGGGACGAATACCAGGCCGGCAATCTCCCGCAGAGCGAATGGGTCGCGCTCGAAGCACGCATGACGCGCACGCCCGGTACGTGCAACACCATGGGCACGGCCAGCACGATGACCTCGATCGCGGAGGCGATGGGATTCACATTGCCGGGCGCGAGCAGCATTCCGGCGATGGATTCCGCGCATATCCGCATGGCGTCGGCGAGCGGGGCGCGCATCGTCGAGATGGTCTGGGAGGATCTGCGGCCGTCGACGTTCTTCGGTGCGCAGGCGGTCGACAACGGCATCGTCGCCTATATGGCGCTGGGTGGGTCGACCAACGCGGCGATTCATCTGATTGCCGTCGCGGGGCGCGGCGGCGTGGTGCTCACGCTGGACGACCTCGCGCGCAAAGGCGAGGGCATTCCCGTGCTGGCGAACCTCTTTCCATCAGGCGAGCGCTTGATGGAAGACTTCTATTACGCCGGCGGCTTGCCCGCTTTGCTGCTGCAGGTTCGCGATTTGTTGCATCTGGATTGCCGCGCAGTCAACGGCCTGACGCTCGGCGAAAATTTGGAGCAGGCGCGTTGCATGGACGCGGAGACGGTGCGTCCACGCGGAAATCCGGTCGCGCGCGCCGGCGCACTGGCGGTGCTGCACGGCAACCTCGCGCCGTCGGGCGCCGTCATCAAGCCCAGTGCCGCGAGCGAGAAGTTCCTCAAGCACACGGGCCCCGCACTGGTGTTCGATTCGATGGCGCAGATGAATGCGCGCATTCATGACGAGGCGCTCGATGTCACCGAAAACACCGTGCTGGTGCTGCGCAACGGCGGCCCGCTCGGTGCGCCCGGCATGCCGGAGTGGGGCAATCTGCCGATCCCGCGCAAGCTGCTGGCCGCCGGTGTGCGCGACATGGTGCGGCTGTCGGATGCGCGCATGAGCGGCACGCACTATGGCACCTGCGTCCTGCACATCGCACCCGAGGCGGCGGCGGGCGGGCCGCTCGCACTGATCCGGACCGGCGATATCGTGGAGCTCGACGTGGCCGCGGGCCGCCTCGACATGCGCGTTAGCGAGGCCGAGCTGGCGCGTCGCCGTGCGCAATGGCAACCCGTCGCGCCGCTTTGCAAGCGAGGCTATACGCGGATTTTTCTGAAACATGTCACGCAGGCCCATGAAGGCTGCGACTTCGACTTCCTGATGGGGCGCGAAACCCCGCTCGAACCCACGATTTTTTAAGGAACCAGCGCGATGGATAACACCAGCACACACACGGACCTGAATGGCTTCAGGCGCGCCCTCGCGGCAGACGGCGTGCCGTTGGGCACCTGGCTGATGTCGGGGACCGCGAGCACCGCCGAGGCGCTCGGCCGCGCGGGCTTCGACTGGCTGCTGATCGACATGGAGCATGTGCCGATCGAATTCCGCGACACATGGCAACTGCTGCAGGCGGTCGGCTGCACGCCGGCCATGGCCATCGTTCGGCTGGCGGCGAACGATCCCGTGCTGGCCAAGCGCGCGCTCGACATGGGCGCGCAGACCTTGATGTTTCCCTTCGTCGAAACCGCGGACGATGCGCGGCGCGCGGTCGCGTCGACGAAATATCCGCCGCTGGGCACGCGAGGTTACGCGGCGATGCATCGCGCGAGCGGCTACGGCACGCAGACCTCGTACAGCACCGACGCGAACCGTACGACCGCCTGCATCGTGCAACTGGAAACGCCGGCGGCCATCGAACGGCTCGAACAGATTGCCGCAGTGCCGGGTGTCGATGCGCTGTTCGTCGGCCCGGGCGACCTGTCCGCCGCGCTGGGCAAGATCGGTAATCTGAAGGACGAAGCGGTGCAGGCGCTGATTCGCGAAGCCGCGCGGCGCGCGCGCCGCATCGGCATGCCGATCGGCATCGTGGGACCGACGCCGGAGATGGTCGATTCGTTCGCGCGTGCCGGCTACGACTACGTCGCCATCGCGTCGGATATGGGCATGATGATGCGGCAGGCGGCGGCGTGGCTTGCCGATCTCAAGGGCCGTGCCGTAGCGACGGAAAGCGCCGGGCCGTATTGAGCGCCGTAGGCCTTGCGCAAGCACGGAAAGCACGACAGGCAGCACAACATTGATTCGCGTCCACGAGACGCGAGCGGAGACAAGATATGGCGACAGTGACCTTCAATCGTGTGGTCAAGGCGTATGACGGCAACGCCGCGGTGTTGCACGACATCAATCTCGACGTGAAGAACGGCGAGTTCGTGGTGTTCGTCGGACCGTCGGGCTGCGGGAAGTCGACGCTGATGCGCATGCTCGCGGGGCTGGAAACGATCACGGAAGGCGAGATCATGATCGACGGCAAACGCGTGGACGGTCTGGCGCCGCGCGAGCGCGAGATCGCCATGGTGTTTCAGGACTACGCGCTCTATCCGCACAAGTCCGTCTACGAAAACATGGCGTTCGGCCTTCGTTTGCGTAAAACGCCAAAACTCGAAATCGACTCGCGCGTGAAATCGGCGGCGAAGCTGCTGCAACTCGATCATCTGCTCGAGCGCAAGCCGCGCAACCTGTCGGGTGGCCAGCGGCAGCGCGTGGCGATGGGCCGCGCGATCGTGCGGAATGCCAAGGTTTTTCTGTTCGACGAGCCGCTGTCGAATCTCGACGCCAAGCTGCGCAACGAAATGCGCGTCGAGATCAAGAAGCTGCACCGGCGGCTGGGCGCGACGATGATCTACGTCACGCACGACCAGGTCGAGGCCATGACGCTTGCGGACCGTATCGCGGTGCTGTCGGCCGGCCGGGTCGTGCAATACGGCACCCCCGACGAAATCTATAACGCGCCGCGCACCACCTTCGTGGCGGGCTTCACCGGATCGCCGGCGATGAACCTGCTGGAGCTGGACATCGAGCGCACGCGCGCGCGCGGCCAGGGCATCGACATCGAAATACCGGCCGACGTCCTGGCGAAGCTGAAAGCTGGCGAGCGTCGTCTCACGCTCGGCGTCCGGCCTGAATGCCTGAAGTACGCGACGGACGCCGAAGCGGCCGCACAGGGCGGCGCGTGCCCGATCCGCTCGCGGGTGGTGGTGAACGAGCCGCTCGGCGCCGAGACGCTGTGCACGTTGGATCTCGGCGGCCAGCCGCTGGTGGCGCGACTTCCCGCGGATATCCGCTTGCCGCCCGGCGCCGAAGCCTGGCTCTCCGTGAAGCACGAGAAGACCCACTGGTTCGATACACACACCGGCGCGTCCCTTCAGCCAGCGAGGTCGCGATGAACAGCGTCAGCGTCACGGAAAAACACGCGGAGCCGGAACAGCGGCGCTCGCGCTGGCTCGACCCGTCGGAGAAGCAGCTCGCCTTCATTCTGCTCGCGCCGGCCGCGTTGCTATTGGGACTGATCGTCGTCTATCCGATCGGCAAGCTGCTGTACAACAGCTTCTTCGATATCCGGCTCTCAGGCGGCCTTGCGCCGAGCTTTGCCGGTCTGCGCAATTACGCGGATGCATTGCACGATCCGGACTTCTGGAACGCGACGAAGAACACGTTGCTCGTCACGCTGATCACCGTGCCCGGCGCGTTCCTCGTCGGTCTGCCGCTGGCGCTGCTCGCGAATCTGCCGTATCGGGTGCGCTGGCCGATCCGGCTCGCCTTGCTGTTGCCCTGGGCGTTGCCGCTGGCGTTCTCCGGCCTCATCTTCGCGTGGTTCTTCAACACGGATCACGGCATCGTCAACGACGTGCTGGTGCGGCTCGGCTTCGAGCCGGTGATGTTCCTGCTGAGTCCCGCCTGGGCGTTCGCGGCCGTGTGCCTGACGACGATCTGGAAAACCTCCTCTTTTGTGGCGCTGATTCTGCTCGCCGGATTGCAAACGATCCCGCGTTCGCTTTATGAAGCCGCGGAGGTCGATGGGGCGACCCGGCTGCAGAAGTTCTTTCACATCACGTTGCCCATGCTGGTGCCTTCGATTGTCGTGGCGATGATCTTTCGCACCATCAGCGCGCTGCAAACGTTCGACATTCCCTACACGATGGTGCACGGCGGTCCGGGGAACAGTACGACGACGTTGGCCATGTTGATCAACGCGACCATGATCGACTATCTCGATGTCGGTTACGGTGCGGCGCTGGCGGTATTCATGTTTGCGATCTCGCTGGCGATCAGCGTGTTCTATCTGAAGTTCGTGCGAGGAGAAGGCAGAAAATGAACCAGCTACAAGGACTTTTTAGCGGCGCGCGACTGCGCTGGATCGCGGCGGCGGTCGTGGTGTTCAACGGCTTTTTTCCGACCGTATGGATTCTGCTGACCTCGTTCAAGAGCGAGACGGAACTGGCTCGCACGCCCATCACGTATTTGCCGCATCACGCGACGCTCGCTAATTACGTGCACGCGTTTACGGATCAGCCGCTGCTGGTGTTTCTCGCCAACAGCTTCGTCGTCGCCTTCTGCTCGACGGCGATCGCTGTGCTAGTGGCGGCGTGCGCGGCTTACGCGATTGCGCGCCTCAAACTGAAGTACCGCGGCTTGATCCTCTCGCTGATCATCGCGTCGTCGATGTTCCCGCTCGTCACATTGCTCGTGCCGCTGTTCGAAATCATGCGTACGTTGGGGCTGCTCAACACGTACCTCGCGCTGATCATTCCCTATAGCGTGCTGAGTCTGCCCGTCTGCACGCTCGTGCTGGTGAGCTTCTTCCAGGCGATTCCCGAGGACCTGGAAAGCGCCGCGTTGCTCGATGGATGCACGCGCATCGGTGCGCTGTTTCGCATCGTGCTGCCGTTGTCGGCGCCGGGCGTGTTCACGGCCGCGATCCTCGCGTTCGTAAACTCGTGGGACGAATTCCTGCTGGCGCTTTCGCTCAACTCCGCGCCGGCATTCCGCACGCTGCCCGTCGGCATCACGCTCTACCAGGGTGAGTTCAGATTTCCGTGGCCGCTGATCTCCGCCGCGCTCGTGGTCGCCATTGTGCCGGTGGCGGCGCTGATGGCGATCTTCCAGGAGCGGGTGATCGGCGGCCTCACCGCCGGAGGGTTGAAGGGATGAGCACGACGCGGCAATACACCCTGTATCCGAGCCTGCATCACAAGGCCGTGTTCGTCTCGGGAGGGGCATCCGGTATCGGCGCGGCACTCGTGGACGCGTTCGTTCAGCAGGGCGCGCGAGTGGCTTTCTGCGATATCGACGAAGCGGCCGGCACGGCGCTGTGCGAAACCTATCCGGCCGAGCGGCGCCCCTTTTTCTCGCGCTGCGACGTGCGCGACGTCGCAGCGTTGCATCAGGTATTGGACCGCGCGGCCGACGTGACGGGCCCCATCCGCGTGCTGGTCAACAACGCGGCGCGCGACGATCGTCATGCGCTCGCGGATCTCAGCGAGGCGCGCTGGAATGACCTGCTGGCGGTGAACCTCACGCATCACGTGTTCGCTACGCAACGGGTCGTCCCGGGCATGGCCGGGGCGGGCGGCGGCGCGATCATCAATCTGGGGTCCATCTCCTGGCTACGCGGACGGCCCAACCTGATCGCCTACACGGCTTCGAAGGCGGCGATCAGCGGGATCACCCGCACGCTCGCGCGGGAACTCGGTGAACTCGACATTCGGGTCAACGCGGTTCTGCCGGGTGCGGTCGTAACGGAGCGGCAACAACGGCTGTGGCGCGACGCCGCTGCGGACGAGAGCTTTATCGACTCCCAATGCCTGAAGTTCCGTGTCGAGCCGCATCACGTGGCCAGCATGGTGCTGTTTCTGGCGAGCGAGGAGTCCGCTGCGATCACGGGGCAGAACCTGCTCGTCGATGCGGGTCTCGCCCAGACTTCCGTGGTCGGATGATAGGGATACCAAAGTAACTCGGTGGCGGAGATTTTCTGGTTTCGGGCAATCGCAAGAAAAAGAGGACCGGCTATACCGGTATCGATCTGTGCAGCAGCGCAGGCGAACCAAGGCGGGTGGACGAACGGCCGTGGCGAAAAAGACTGCACTTTTTCTACTGACCGGCAGCGCTACCTTAAAACAATGCATGACAGGAGACATCGAATGAAACAGCACCCGCTGGGGCGTGCCGCGTTGGGGATGGGCTTGATGGTGCTTGCCGGAGCGAGCCATGCGCAATCCTCGGTGACGATTTACGGCATTGTCGACGCCGCAGTCCAGTACGTGAAATACGATCACAGCGTCAGTCCGACTGCGCAGGCCGCCACGGGCAACTTGCAGGCGTCGCGCTGGGGCTTTCGCGGCACCGAGGACCTGGGTGGCGGATACAGCGCCAACTTCATGATGGAAACCAACTTCAACACTTACACGGGGGCGGGCGGCGGCGCGACGCTGTGGGCCCGCGGCGCATCGGTCGGCTTGGGCAGCAAGCAGTACGGTAACCTCGATTTCGGCTACATGTACCTGCCGATCTACTGGACGTTCCTCGGCTCCGACGTCGGCACGTATGGCCTGGCCACCTATTCGGCGATCATCACGCTGGAGCACACCTACACGCTCGGCAAATCCGGCACCGGCGGCTTCTATCCGAACTCGGTGCGATACCGGACACCGAATTACTACGGTCTGTCGTCGGAACTGGGTTACTCGTTCGGCGCGCAGAACGCAAGCGGACAAACGGCTGCCGGCCGCAACCTCGGCTTCAACGTCATCTATTCGCGCAACAGTCTCTGGCTGGCGTATGGTTTCAATCATGACCAGTACTACGCCAACACGACGACGCTAACTGCCTCCGCGCAGATCACACACGTGTTGAGCGCGACGTATAACTTCGGGCCGGTGATACTCGGCGGCAACTACATTTACACGAAAACCACCGATGGCACCAACTTCTTCGCCTCCGCGGAAATGGTCAATGCGAAGATTCCGGTCGGCCCTGGCGACGTGAACATCGGCGTGGCGCGGCGCATCGAAAACAAGGATGCGAGGGCGCTGGCCTATGACCTCGGCTACGTGTACTACTTCACCAAGCGGACGCAACTGTATGCCTACGCCGCATATATCCAGAACAATTCGAAATCGACGCAAGGGTTCGGCTTGTTGAATTCGAACTTCGCGACGATCACGCCGGGCTTCAAGCCCTGGGCTTTTACTGCCGGTCTGCGGACATCGTTCTAAGTTAGTTTCAGTTGTTTTCTTCGAAATGTGTTCTGGCCTATTAAGTAAGGATTCCGTATGAAAAAAATAGTGATTAGCGAGTTTATGGACGCGTCTGCGGTGGACAAGTTGCGAGCCGACTTCGACGTTCAATACGATCCTTCGCTGGTCGATGTCCCGGAAGCCCTTCGCCAGGCGCTGGCGGACGCGCATGCGCTGATCGTGCGCAATCGCACGCAAGTCAGCAGTGCGCTGCTGGATGGCGCGCCGAACCTGCTCGCCGTCGGACGGCTCGGCGTCGGACTCGACAATATCGATCTCGACGCCTGCGCCGGCCGCGGGGTGACGGTCCATCCCGCTACGGGGGCCAACGCACAGGCCGTGGCCGAATACGTGATTGCGTCAGCACTCCTGCTGCTGCGCGGCGTCTATTTCGCGAGCAAGGACGTGACGGACGGACGCTGGCCGCGCACGGCGCTTTCGAACGGCCGCGAGCTGGCGGGTGCCACGCTTGCCGTGATCGGATTCGGCGGCATTGGGCAACTCGTCGCGCGGCTTGCCCGTGGGTTGGGCATGCGGGTAGTCGGCCACGATCCGCAACTCCCGCCGGATGCGCCGTGCTGGCGGGAAACGGGCGCGCACCCGGTCTCGCTGGACGACGCGCTGCGTTGTGCCGATGTCGTCACGCTACACGTACCGTTGTTGCCGGCGACGCGCAACTTGCTCGACAGTGCGCGATTCGCCATGCTCAAGAAGGGCGCGGTCGTGATCAATACGGCTCGTGGCGGCATTGTCGATGAAGTTGCGCTGGCTGCCGCGTTGCGCAGCGGACACGTGGCCGGCGCCGCGCTCGACGTATTCGCCGACGAGCCGCTTGCCGCCGCATCACGACTCGCGGGCACGCCCAATCTGATTCTTACGCCGCATATCGCGGGCTTGACCTTGCAATCGAACGAGCGCGTCAGCTCGTTGGTCGCCGCGCGTATCAAGGCGGCATTGTGTTCGGCGGAACTCGCGTTGACTGAGAAGGAGGGCGGCGGGTAATCGGACGGTTGCCGACGCGTTACGCTGCATCGAAAGCGAAGAGGCGTCACGCCCGGGGTTCGCATCAGGACTAGCTGGGCGCATTGCTTCAGCGAATAGCGCCGTCGTATGGCGGCGTCGGCAACGTGGTTGCCCCGACGTATTCATGCTTCGCCGTATTGACATCGGAGATGCGGAGTTCGACAGGAACTTGCTGGTACGAATACGCGACACGCCGGATCTCGAGCAGCGGAGCGCCGACCGGGACATCCAGCGAGTCGCTCAGGGTGTGATCGGCGACAGTGGCACGCACGCGTTCTTCGATACCGGTGACGTAGACGTGGAAGACGTCCTGATAGAAGTTGTAGAGCGTGTTCGGCCGCTCGCGCAGCGCGTGCTCGGTCAAGCCGCGAAAGCGGGATTCGGCCACGACGATGCGATCGAGCATCACGACTTCGCCCTCTAGCGCGAGGCTATTTGAGAACTTGTAGACCGGTGCGCCGGGTGCGATGGCGAGAATACGCGCGACGCTGGGAGTGGCCTTGGCTTGTTCAAACGATAACAGCTCGACGGTGGGGAAGCGTCTGTCACCTCCCTCTCCGACGACACGAAAGAAGCGGAAAAAATGCCGGTCGCGCTGATGATGAGCCACGAAGGTGCCGAGACCTTGATGCCGCACGAGGATGTTTTCCGCGACCAGTTCGTCGATCGCTTTGCGCACCGTGCCTATTGAGATCCCGAATCGCTCCGCAAGGCGTCGCTCCGACGGAATGGCTTCACCGCCTTTCCATTCCTGGGCGGCGAGTGCCGAAAGCAGTGCGTGTTTGGCTTCCTTGTAGCGCTTTCCACCGATGCCGAGGTTGTCGATTGTCATCTACACGGCGCTCCCGTTGTCGTGAGCTGTTGAAAATTTTTGCCTGGAAGTTTTATAACATACGTGTCATCCAAAACATATAGATGACATGATTGACATGAATGTATCGGATGCCTAAGATGTTTTCGTGCGAAGCACTGGCGGACCGAGCGGTTCGTTTTATTCACCTGGGAGACGCAAATGAAAATAGTCGGTCGGAATAGATGGTATGTCGCCTTGCTGCTCGCAACGGCGACGATCGCACACGCGCAATCCGGCGGCAGCGCCGCCACTACCGCGAATGTGTCGGCGCCTGTGGCTGCCGCTTCACCGGTGAATGCGAAGGCGCAGCGTGCGGCGAATCGACAGCTCGCGAAAAATGTACGGCAGGCGCTCTCGCGAACGAAGACGCTGAATATCGTCAACGTGACGGTCCGGGCAAAGCAGGGTGTCGTGACGCTGCAAGGGTCGATGCCTGATAACAACCAGATCGAGCAGGCCGCGAAGGTCGCGAGCGCGGTGAGTGGCGTCGCCAGCGTCAGGAACGACCTGACGACAATCCGCCAGGCTCAGTGAGCTGACAGCCATGCATGCGCGAGAAATCCCAGCGATGAGCACCAATCGAAACGTTATTCTCGCGATCGACGAGGGAACGTCCGGTACGCGCGCGGCGGTGGTTGCCGCCAACGGACAGGTTTCCTGCCTCACCCATGAGCCGCTTCGTGTCGACAGTCCACGCCCTGGCGTCGTCGAGCAGGACGCGAATAGCATTCTCGAGAAGACCATCGCGGTGTGCCGCGCGACACTCGCGCGCGCGGCCGCCGAGCAATTGAACGTGGTCGCGCTCGCCATTGCGACGCAACGGGCGACCGCCGTGCTGTGGGACACCCAAACCGGCCGGGCGCTGGTGCCCGCGATGGTCTGGCAGGACACACGCCACGCGGGTGAGCTGAACCGGCTTGCTCAGGCGTGGGACCGCACGCTGATGAAACGCGTGGGCCGCCCGGCCGGCGTGCGGTCGCCTTATTTATGGGCCGCTTATCATTTGCAGACGACGCCCGCCGTGATTCTCGCGAATCGCGAGCGCCGCCTTGCGTTCGGCACGATCGACACCTGGTTGCTGTGGCATCTCTCCACTGAACGCGTGTGCGTGACGACGCCCACCAACGCGACCTCCGCAAGCGCCTACCTGCTCGACGAGCACCGCTACTGTCTCGACTGGATCGACGCGCTCGGCTTCCCACCCTCCTTGCTGCCTGACCTTCGTCAGGATGCCGATGAATTCGGCCGTACACGCGCCGAGGTGCTGGGCATCGACGTGCCGATACTTGCCTGCGCGGGCGACCAACTCGCGGGCGCGGTCGGTCTCGGCTGCCTGGATCGCGGTCAGTTGCTGTGCGTGCACGGCACGGGCAGCTTCGTCGATCTGCTGGTCGGCACGCAGGTCCCTTGCGCGACCGGGACGTCGCACGACGGCACGTTGACGATGACCGCACGCCGCCAGCACAACGTCTCGCACTTTTCGCTCGAAACCTTCGTGGCGACGACCGGCTCCGCGTTGAACCGGATCTGCGAGCAGTTGCACTGGTTCGACACGCCGGCGCAAATCAGCGCGCTCGCCGCGACGGTGAATTCATCGCGCGGCGTGACGTTTTTGCCGGCCCTGACGGGTTTGCGCGTTCCGCAGTTGCAGCCCAACGCGCGCGCCTCGCTGAATGGCATTTCCATTGCCACGACGCAAGCCGACATTGCTTACGCGATTCTCGAAGGCATCGCGCACTCGGTCGCGTTGTGTGTCGACGCGAACCAGGCCATCGCGGAAGTCACCGCTTCCGAACTGGTTGTCGGCGGCGGGCTTTCCGGCAGCGACACGCTGCTGCAAATCCAGGCCGACCTGAGCGGCATGCCGGTGCGGCGCATGCATGAAAGCGATCGCGCGAGCCTGCGCGGCGCCGCGTTTCTGGCGGGATCGTCGGGCTTGCTGTGGGACTCGTTGCAACACGCGCGCACCACCACCGTCACCGACGCGATATTCGAACCTTCGGCGAAATCCTCGTCGCGCGAGAAACGGCGCACGTCATGGCACGCCAGGGTCGAGGCGGAACTCGCACACGCAGGTGCGTTCAATCATGGTTGCGGGGACTGATACATGTTGTTTATTCCAGCCAGAAAAGCATCGAAAGCACGCGCCGAGATGACCGGCACCGAGCCTTTGCGCATGGTGCGCACCGAGCAACTCGAGCGGCTCGGCAGCGAGACATTCGATATGGTGATCGTGGGTGGCGGCGTGACCGGCGCGTACGCCGCGCTCGACGCCAGCTTGCGCGGTTATCGCGTGGCGCTGCTGGAAAAGAGCGATTTCGCGTCGGGCACGTCGTCGAAGTCGTCGAAGATGGTGCACGGCGGCTTGCGCTATATCGAGCAGGGCAATCTCGGGCTAGTACGCCACTCGCTGCTGGAACGTCAACGTCTGCGGCGAAACGCGCGGCATCTCGTACAACGCCTGCCGTTTCTATTTCCCGTCATGGAAAAGGACGGCGTGTTCGACAAGCGCCTCGCCAAAGCCTTCGAGAGCCTGCTGTGGACTTACGACATTGCCGGCGGCTGGCGCGAAGGCATCCTGCACCAGAAGCTGAGCAAAGCCGAAGTCCTGTCGCACTGTCCCACGTTCAACGAAGAGAACCTGACCGGCGGCTTCATGTATTTCGACGCCCGCGTGGACGACGCGCGCCTCACGCTGAATCTCGCGCGCACCGCGGCGTTTCATGGCGCCTGCGTCGTGAATCACGCAAAGGCCGTCGAAATCACGCGCAATGGGCAGGGCAATGTGGACGGCGTGATCGTGCAGGCGGACGGGCGCGAGATACGCGTGCGGGCGGGCGTGGTGATCATGGCCACCGGCGTGTGGCTGCGCGACTGGAACGGCCGCAAGAAGGACGATCCGGCGGCGTTGCAGATTCGTCCCGCGAAGGGCGTGCATGTCGCGATTCCGTGGCTGAAGGTCCGTAACGATTGTACGGTGACGATCCCCGTGCCGGGCCGCAGCCGTCGCGCAACCATCACGCGCTGGGGCAACGTGTCGTATCTCGGCACCACCGACGAAGACTATCGCGGCAACCTCGACGACGTTTGCTGCACGCGCCAGGAACTCGACTTTCTGATCGAAGGCGCGCGCTCCGCCCTGAAAACCGATTTGCGGGCCGAGGACGCGGTGGGCAGCATCGCCGGTTGCCGCCCGCTCGTCGGGCCGCCGGGTGGAAAGACGCTGGAAATGAAGCGCAATCACGAAATCCATATCGCGCTGGACGGTCTCGTCACGATTGTCGGCGGCAAGCTCACGACCTCGCGGCATATGGCCGAACAGACCGTCGACGCCGCGCAAAAGGTCATCGGCAAGCGTGAGAAATGCCGCACGAAGTCCGCTTATCTGCTCGGTGCGGCGGGTTACGACTCGCAGGCAATCGTTGCGTCCGGCGGGTTGTCGGCGCAGCTGGGCGAGCGCTACGGCACGGAGGCGCGTTTCGTCACCGACATGCTGGACAGTGACGCGAGCTTGCTGAAGCCGATCGTCGAAGGTCTGCCGTACACCGAAGCCGAAGTCCTTTACGCCGTCAGACACGAACTCGCCTGCAGCGTCGACGACGTGCTGTCGCGCCGCATCCGCGCACGTTTGATGGCGCGCGATGCGTCGGCGCGCGCCGCCGCACGCGTCGGCGAGATTTTGCAGGCGGAGCTCGGCTTGTCCGCGACGGTGGTCGACAAGCAGGTGAGCGACTACGTCGCCGCCGTCGAACATGAAAAGTCTGTTCTTATGGGAGAAACCGAATGATTAGCAAGGAAGCAATCAAGCGTGGCTACAACCGCGGCAACTATGTCGTCGGCGCGCATACGCCGCCGCCTTATGTGGCGTCACTCAAGGACACGACGGGCCAGGCCGGTCTGCAACGCGATCCGCTCCAGGTGAGCGCGCTACAGGTCGACGCGTTGCGCGCCGTCGCCGACGACGTGCTCACGCTCACATCCGACGTGGTGGCCTGGACGCGCGACTGGTGGGCCGCCTCGATGGTGAGCGAAACGGCCGGCAAGCCGGCCACGCCGCACGCGGTGATCGTGCGTGTCTCCACGGTCGAGCAGATTCAGTCGGTCATGCGGATCGCCACCGCGGCGTCGATTCCGGTGACCGTTTCCGCGGGCCGCAGCAATGTGACGGGCGCGGCGCTGCCGGTGCGCGGCGGCATTGTGCTGGACGTGTGTGAACTGAATCGGTTGATCGGCTTCGACAAGGCGAGCCAGATCGTCGAAGTCGAAGCGGGCATGTTCGGCGATATCTTCGAAGAAACGATCCAGCGCGACTACGGCATGACGATGGGCCACTGGCCCTCGTCGTATGCGATCAGCACGGTCGGTGGCTGGGTGGCGTGCCGCGGCGCGGGGCAACTGTCCACGCGCTACGGCAAGATCGAAGACATGGTGTTCGGTATGGACGTGGTGCTCGCCGACGGCAGCCTCATCAGCGTGGGGGGGTATTCGCGCGCGGCGCTTGGGCCGGATCTGCAGCAGCTTTTCATCGGCTCGGAAGGTACGCTCGGCGTGATCGTGCGTGTGCGTTTCAAACTACATCGGCTGCCCGATTACGGCCGTGCGATTGCTTACGGCTTCAAGACCTTTGCAATCGGCCTCGAAGCGTGCCGCCAGATCATGCAGCGCGGCGCAAATCCGGCCGCCTTGCGTCTGTACGACGAACTCGAAAGTGGCGTGCAGTTCGGCTTGCCGGAATCGAACGTGCTGCTGGTCGCCGATGAAGGCCCACGCGAAATCGTCGAAGCGGTGCTCACGATCAGCGAACGCGTGTGCGCGGAACTGGGCGAGCGTCTCGACGACAAGGCCATCTTCGAGAAGTGGCTGGATACGCGCTACCTCACGGGCAAGAGCGCGGAGGGGTTCAAGCGCAGCCCTGGTTTCGTGGCCGACACGCTGGAAATGGCGGGGCCGTGGAAAGACCTGCCGGGTATCTATACGGACGTGGTGAATGCGATCAACGCGGTGCCCGGCACGCTCGCCGGTTCGGCGCATCAGTCGCATGCTTATGTGGACGGCGCATGCCTCTACTTCTCGCTGCGCGGTGAAGTGGAAGTGGAGAATCGCGCGAAGTGGTATCGGGCCGCGTGGGATGCCGCGAACGCGGTGCTCATCAAATACAATGCGGCGTTGAGCCATCACCACGGCGTCGGCCTGTTGCGCGCGCCGTATATGAGCGAATCGCTCGGTAGCGCATTTCCCGTTCTGCAGGCCGTCAAGCGCACGCTCGACCCGAAGAACATTCTCAATCCGGGCAAGCTCGGCCTGAGTGACGAACAAGCGCAGGACACGAAGCAGTAATCACACGGATAGGCCAGCAGGGACGTCCCTCACGCGCTTACGGATCGCCGACATGCGGTCCCGCTCAAACGAGCGCGGTGAGGCGCGCGCTCGGTATCGCCACGCACGGTTGCGATTGCATACATGACGGCAAAAGGCGCGGTAGTTACGGCGTATCTGATTTTTCCAGCCAACCGAATATCGGTCCAAATTAGGAGGCGACGACGAGCGACCGCGTGACCGTCTCGCGCAACGCGACGCGCGCGGGTGAGATAGTCACACGCCCAACGCGCCCGACCAACAGCACGCTCGACTTGATGGACGTCCAAGACGCTCGCGCGTGGTGTCGATTAATTCAAGCTGGCATGTCATGAGTCGCTGGGCATATCATTGCTGCAGCGAGGATTTCCGAGGTACTTATGATGAATGGAAGCGTATTGATTTCCGGGGCGGGCGTCACGGGTCTGGCATTGGCATTCTGGCTGGATCGCGCGGGGGTTGCCACCACGCTGATCGAGCAGGCCCCGTCATTTCGCCGGGGCGGGCAAGCCGTCGACATTCGCGGCGTCGCGCTCGATGTCGTCGGGAAAATGGGATTGCTCGACAACGTCCGTGCATTGCGAACGCGCCTGAAGGGCATGTCGATGCTCGACGCCGCCGGCAACGAAATCGAGCGCACCGAAGAACGCACTTTCAGTGCGGGAAGGCTCGACAGCGACGACATCGAAATTTTCCGCGATGACCTCTGCGAGCTTTTAATGGGCGCGATGAGCGAGCGCGTCGAATTCGTCTACAACGACAGCATCCGTGCGATCGACGATCAGGGCGACGGCGTGGCAACGACATTCGCGAGCGGCACGAAGCGGAAATTCGATCTGCTGATCGGCGCCGACGGCGTCTACTCGAACGTCCGCAAACAGTGTTTCAACGATGAACCCGCATTCGTTCACCCGTTGGGCGTCGTGCTCGCACTTTTCTCCACGCCCAACCTGATCAATCTGCCCGATTGGCAACTTGGGCACCGGCAGGAGGGCGTCGGCTACGTGATCTATCCGAGCCGCGACAAGAGCGAGCTGCGGATCGGCGTTGGCTTCGCCGCTCCGGAATCCGCGGTTTCCCGCAGCGATACGGAAGCGCAAAAGCGGCTTGTGGCCGACCAGTGTACTCACCTGAAGGGCGACTTTCCCCGCTTCATCGACGCAATGAAGACGACCGATCAGTTCTACTACAACGAACTCGCGCAGATCCGCATGCCGTGCTGGTCCAAAGGCCGTGTCGTGCTTGCCGGCGACGCGGCATACTGCGCCTCCCCGTTTTCGGGGCAAGGCACGAGCCTTGGGCTCGTCGGCGCTTTCGTGCTGGCTTGCGAACTGGTTCGGCACAGCGATGATCCGACGCAGGCGTTTGCCGCGTATGAACACCGAATGCGGCCGTATGTGGACCTGAATCAGGCTCTCGTCGATCTCACTCGCGAGGGCCCGATGCCGGATCACTTGTTGACGCAAGCCAAGAACGGTATCGACGTGAACGACTTGTTGAGAGAGGCGGTATAGCGTGCGGAGCGCGGGCGGCGGCGATCTGGACCGGCCTGCCGGAACGGCGCGCTACCTCCGCCGCCACGTCTTCGTTTAACCCGTTCCACCAGGACGAATTCCGCTCGCCGAGAAGAATCAGGTCAGCCCCCGTTTCGTCGGCTGCGATAGCGATCGCGCGCCCAATCGTCATTCTGGCCGTCGGCAGCGTGACCATGCGGACATCCGCTGCACGCGCCTGACCGTCCAGCACATTCCTGACATGCGTGACCACTTCGCGTCCATGTTGCTCCATCGACTCGACAATCAGGTCGACGTAGCAGTCGGCGGCGCCAATGAAGCAGGGCGTCGGGTCGACTACGTGGAGCGCGACGATTTGCGCGTCGTACTTTCGCGCGGCTTCAATCGCAGACGCCAGGATAGTATCAGCGGGACTTGCGCTGACTGCGACGAGTATCTTCGTGAACATTCCGGGTACCTCATAAATGGCGAGATAAGCCATTTTGACTACGCGGAATGAGCGCTGAATGAGCAGAGGTGGACCGGATCGTTTCTGCTGCCGGGTTCCATCATTCTCGGCTCATTGCCCGAGCGCATGCGGGTCAGATGAGCCTCCAGTTCTCGGACACGCCTCTCGTCGATCGCGACCGACGAGAGAACACATCAAGAATGTTCGAACAGCGAGATTTTCTTCGCTTTGATCATGGATCTGACTTTCGACACGAACGAAGCGTGCGGGTCCAGGGTGCATGCTTGCGTAACGGTTTCTCCGACAGGATGAGCCGTATCGACTACCAGCGTGTCTGTTTCCTTCACACCGAGCTTGTCGACGCCGGCAACCCAGTAAATCAGGGCGGGTCGATACGCTTCGTCGACTGCGACATAATCGGCGCAGGTCATTTTCGCGGGGCTGACTTTTGTCTCCTGTGCGCTAGCTGCTTGAGCTGCGGCGATACAAATCAAAACCATGAGAATTTTGGCGGGTTTCATAAAACACTCCATGAAGTGAATAGGTTGGGTTTGTCGCAAGGCCTGCGAACTGAGCGGTGAAAGACCGGCGATGTGCCTATGAGCCAGTAGTCACGTGCATAGTAGAACTCGAGAATTAGGCTAGCGTTAACCGGCGCCTGTCGGCCCACGCGCACCCGCTGCGGCAGATGTCTGGTCGGGCGTAATTCGACGCTAATTGGACCGGTGCATTGTTGCGTAAGCCATTGTGAATATTGGAGCGCCATGATGAAATCCGTTTCCTGGCAGCCCTCCGCCCGCGATGGAGTGTCCAATTTTCAGGGCCCGCCCCTTGAGGTTCAATAATGAGCATTGTCGCAAGCAGTCGCGGCGCGACTTCAGGCGATGTCGCGCCACTGCAGGTGCGCGACATCGGCAGCTTTCACGTTGGCGGCCATATGGTTTCGCTAACGGGGATGGCGCCACGGGTTCGTGTCAGTACGGCGCACGGCGCCACTCATCCCATTGATCCCAACGAGGAGATGATCGTTGGCTGCGGCCGAAGCTCGATGCGGTGTCGGGCGCGCGGCTCTATTTGCAGGCGCAGCAGGATTTGCCCGTGGGATCGCGGCAGTCGGCGGCGCAGTACCAGTACACGCTCGTCGGCGACTCCGCCGAGCAGTTGAATGTCTGGACGCCCAGGCTCATCGACGCGCTGAACAAGCATCGCGAGCAACTGCTCGACGTCAACTCGGATTTGCAACAGAACGGCTTGCAGACCACGGTTCAAATTCATCGCGAAACGGCTAAACGTTACGGTTTCGAACCGAACCAGGTGGACAACGTGCTGTACGACGCACTCGGCCAGCGCACCGTATCGACCATCTACAACCCGTTGAACCAGTACGCGGTGGTCATGGAAGTGGCGCCGAAGTATTGGCAGTATCCGCAACAACTCGATGGGCTTTATCTGTCGACCGCAGCGGGCAATGTGAGCGGTACGGCGCAGACCCAGATGACCGGCAGCACCGTGAACGGCGTGAAGGCGTTTTCCGCTGAAGCTGCGGGCTCGAGCGTGATGCCGTCGACGAATGCGAACAACGCGAACGCCGAGGCCAACAGCACGACCAACAGCATTTCGAATGCGAGGGGCGGCACGTCGAGCGGCAGCGCTGACAGCACCTCCGCCGAGACGATGGTGCCGCTCACCGCACTCGCGAATTTTTCGATCGGCCGCACCGCAACACAGGTGAATCATCAGAACGGCCAGGTGGCCGCGACGCTCTCCTTCAATCTGCCGCCGGGCGGCTCGCTATCCGCCGCCAGCCAGGCGATTGCGCAGGCGAGCGCGGACATCGGCATGCCGGCGTCGATCCACGGCGAGTTCGCGGGCGCAGCGCGGGCCTATTCACAGTCGATGGGCACGGTGCCGTTGCTGATCGCCGCCGCGCTCGGCGTGGTTTATCTGGTGCTCGGCATCCTGTACGAGAACACCATTCATCCGCTCACGATTCTGTCGACGCTGCCATCCGCCGGCATCGGCGCGACGCTCGCCTTGCTGTTATTTGGCACGCCGTTCTCGGTCATCGCCATGATCGGCATGATCCTGCTGATCGGCATCGTCAAGAAGAACGGCATCATGATGGTCGACGCGGCGATTCAGCTTCAACGTCACGAAGGCCTCAGCGCCGCGCAGGCGATTCACGACGCCGCCGTCGTGCGGCTGCGCCCGATTTTGATGACGACGCTCGCCGCGGTGCTCGGCGCGGTCCCGCTCGCGGTCGGTATCGGGCAGGGCGCGGCCTTGCGTGAGCCGCTCGGCGTGACGGTGATCGGCGGACTTCTTTTCAGCCAGGTGTTCACGCTCTACACGACGCCGGTGATCTATCTCTACCTGGACCGGATGCGCGCGCAGCTCGCCGGCTGGTCCGCACGGTTGCCGTGGAACCGGCGGCCTACCTCCAGGGCGGCACCATGATTGTCCTTCGATTCGCGCGAGGTTTCGCGCTGGCTACCATCGCAGCACTCATGGCGGGCTGCGCTGTCGGGCCTGATTACCATCGGCCGACGGTGTCCGTTCCCGCCACGTGGAAGGAACTCGATGGCTGGAGCGCCGCGCGTCCCGACGCCGCTTCGTTGCCGAAGGGCGATTGGTGGACGGCTTTCCAAGATCCGTTGCTCGATCAACTCGAACCTCAGGTCGCGGTATCGAACCAGACGGTCCAGCAAGCCGCGGCGAACTATCAGCAGGCGCTAGCGGATGTGCGGCTCGCACGGGCGTCCCTGTTTCCGACGCTCGGCGTGGCGGGAAGCGCGACGCGTCAGCGCGCCGGCATTAACACGGGTGTCGGCGGCGGCCGGCAAGCGGTGGTGAATTCCGGCTCGCTCGAAGGCGAAGTGAACTGGGCGCCGGACTTCTGGGGCAAAGTGCGCCGCGCGACCGAGGAGAGCGCGGCCACCGCCCAGGCCAGCCAGGCGACGCTCGCCAATGCGATGCTGTCCGAACAGGTGGCGCTTGCCCAGGCGGTGATCGATCTGCGCGTCGCCGATGCGAGCATCGATCTGCTGCAACGGACCGTCAAGGCGTACGAGGAATCGCTGCGCGTGACGCAGAACCAGTCGGAGGCGGGCACCGTTGCGCCGTCCGATCTCTACACGGCGCGCACTCAGCTCGAAACGGCGCAGTCGAGCCTGATCGCGCTCGGCGTGTCGCGCGCGCGGTACGAACATGCGATCGCGGTGCTGAGCGGACGCAATCCGGAAGCGCTCGATATCGCGCATGGCGCGGCGTTGCCCGCGTTGCCCGATCTTTCCGCGCCGGTGCCTTCGACGCTGCTCGAACGCAGACCCGACATTGCCGCCGCCGAGCGGCGGATGGCCGCGCAGAACGCCGCGATCGGCGTGGCCGTGGCCGCCTATTACCCGACGATTTCGCTGTCGGCGGTTGCGGGCTTCACGCAGTCGCCGCTCGGCGGCTTGCTGAATATCGCGAACTATGTGTGGTCGCTCGGCGGCAGCGCGAGCGAGACGATCTTCGACGGCGGCGCACGCAGCGCGCAGGTCGATGCGGCGAAGGCCGCGTACGACTCGGCGGTGGCGAATTATCGCGGCACGGTGTTGAACGCGTTCCAGAACGTGGAAGACGATCTGTCCGGCTTGCGGATTCTCGCGCAACAGCAGGTCGCGATCGACCAGGCGGTGAAGGACGCTACGCACGGCGCGCAGATCGCGTTGAACGAATATCAGGCAGGCACGGTGGATTACACGACGGTCGCGACCGCGCAGGCCGCGCAACTAAGCAACGAGCAGACCGCGCTCAATGTGCGCGAGTCTCGTCTGATCGACGCGGCGGCGTTGTTCGGCGACGTGGGCGGCGGGTGGTCGGCCGGGACGTTGCGTGATCCGCGCGGCGGGGCGTGTCGGGACTGACAGCCTGTTGTGAGATCCGCTGTGCACTCACGTACGAGCCTAGGCGTGCCCGCACTATGCGCGCACTTCGAATCGCGATAATTCGATCCTAACTGTGAACGTGCAATCTGGACTCATTCACAACGACACGCTGATCGAGAACAGTGGGACAAGTGATGCGCGAAAATTTCTCTGGGAAGTTACCGCAAATGAACAGTTTGGCGAACCGATTTGAACGGCCCGTTGCGCCGATTACCGAGCAAGCGGTCGCTCATGACGATACCTGCGCTCCACAGGAGCTGGCTTCGATGCTAGCCGAGGCGCTAGGCGCGAAGCGATGCATTGTTTCCATGCCGGTAGACGAGGGCGTCGCCGAAGTCTGCGCAAACCGCATCGCGTCGTTCGGTGAGATTCATCCATCGCCGAAGACCGCAATCGTCGAATACTCCGACGCTCGCGACAGAATGTTTTCGGTTCTTAGCCTACAGGGCAAAGTCATCGGTTTCGTGCAGGTGTCGGGACTGCGGGACCGGCCACCATTCACCGGGCACGACCTGAACGTGCTGAGAATTGTCAGCGTGCTGATCACGAAAGCGATCGAAGCGGACCGATTGAAGCAGCTCCTTGCTTCGCCCTTCGTTCAACGAGCGCTCCAGCAGCCGTCTGATCCGTTGATCGGCGCCGTCGTCGCTCAATCGATGCAAAATCCCGGTCAGGTCTCGAAGATGCTCGCAAGGTCGTTCTATCGCGAGATGACTCGGGCGGGTTTCGACTCCGGTGAGATCATTGGTGCGGCGACCGAGATCATTTCTGAACTGGCCGAAAACGTGCGCAAACATAGCGATAGAAAGCAAAGGTCGGCAGGTCCGGCGCTTGCGGAACAGGCGCGGCACTAGACCTGCCGCGTATATCGCTCTCTCGAATGCGAAAAGCCGTCGTCGTGCAATCTTCGCCCTGTGCAGGATGAACGAGGCAGCGCAGACAGCCTGGGTGGCGGCGGATGCTGAGCGCAAGGCGGCTGCACGCAAAGCTGAGGACGCGCAACACGCAAAGGAAGTCGCTCAGTACGCGACTTTGGCTCGCATTCCCGACATTCGCGGTTCGACCGCGGCGCTGAACGTTTGGTCGAGAAAGCAGGCGAATCTGTTGCTGTCGATCCCAACGCAGATGCTGTTGCTTCGGCCGCGCGTGGAACCCAACTTCGCTCAGGGCAAAGTGTGCGGATGACGCTAACAGGTATCGCGTGTCTGTTGGGCGGCGGGCGTCACGAGGCGTTTTCAGCACGCTGCCCGCAAAGACAATTTCTTGTTTAATCAATGTCGTAGAGCGACACGACGGATTGGCACGTCGCATGCAATGTTGGTTTCAAGCCAGCGTTGCCTTGCGCGCATAGCGTAAAACGGCATCGGGAGGCTTCGAAACACCAGGCGCATCGGCTTTGTCAAGTTGAGGTAGATAGTTTGGCTAGCGCGAGACGATATGGTTTCCTTATTAATTTGACTGAGAAGCTTTCACGCCCGTCCATTCCTGCCATGCGAGCAGACGCGCCTTCAGTTCGGTGCGATGGCATGCGGCGTTCATCCGGTGCCGTGGCAAGGCGAAGTGCTGGCGGATCGGGCCAAAGCTGGAGAGAAAGCGCTGTGTGCGCCTCGGGTCACGAAAGCCTTGCATTTGGCGCTCGCGTCGACGTGTGGGCTGATGACTGTTCTCAGCGCGGTTTTTTAGCCGGGCGACTGCCTTGACAAACACATGCTTCACGCTGGCTAGCTCGGGAATATCGGCCTTGGCCGCCGCGTAGCTGCCCAATTGATCAGTGACGATCTTGCGTGGCACGGGATGCGAGCGGAGTACACGCTTGAAGAACCGTTCGGCCGCATCTTTGTCACGACGCTTTTGCAGCAGGATATCGAGTTCTGCGCCGTGTTCGTCGACTGCACGCCACAGCATGTAGGGATCGCCGTGCAGCGTCACGAACATTTCATCGAGGTGCCATGTCGAGCACGGCCTGACACGCGCAGCCTTCGCGCGACGCGCAAACTGTGTGCCGAACCGGTCGCACCAGTTGCGCACTGACTCGTAGCTCACGCTCACGCCGCGCTCGAGCAACAACTCCTCGATGTCACGAAGGCTCAGGTTGAAGCGATAGTACCAGCGGACCGCGCAACTAATAACCGCCGCCGGAAATCGAAAAACCATAGTAAGGTGACTTGGTCTTTTTCATGTCCCATCTTACCCGGCGCCCAACTCAACTTGACATTACCTGGTTAAATTGCTTGATTCCGAAAATCAATGCGCCAATGGCTGCCGCAGCGAGGATGAGTTTTATGACCAGCATGATGTTGTTCGTTATTTCCGGCACCCGGCCGCGCCGGAGCGTGACCATATTTGAGATAAATATAGCTATCAATCGGACCCTAATTTATGACGGGCCCACTCTTCTCGCCAAGATTCTTGCGCCGAAGGGTCGGATAGTTGTGGCGATCAGCCCTTTGTTTGCTTGACCGGTCAATGATTTCGCCCGGAAGCGTATGGAATTTGGAGGTTGATGTCGACTGCTATGCCGGCGGACTGTGGCTATCGGGGCAGGAACAGCGCGCGCGAGGGTCCCGGTCGTGTGATTGCCGTATGCAGACGGTCTGCCGGTCAGGCGTCGGGTCATCGCGTCAATCCTGCTAATAACGATTATCAGGATTGAGACGGCCAGAAAGCGGCGGATTGAATGACGCGCAGCCGTTCTCACCGCCAGCCGTGAATTGAGAGGGGTAGATAGTCAGAGCTATCTACCCCTTCATCTGCGGACATGGGCGATCGCATGAAATCGTCACGTCGGCAAAACCCGCGGAATCCGGGCTGAGCCACGTGCCGAACGGGCAGCCGGTGTCCGCACCCCTGGCGGCCGCGATGCGGGCCGGCCAAAGGACAGCACGCCGGGCGCCGACGCAAGTGGCGCGGACCGGCAGCGGGCGGTCCATCGGACGTGCCCGACGGCGCGCGGGCCGGTCTAACGGCGGCGTCATCCGCTGCTCATGCCTGGGACATGCGTGTTGTGCCTGTGACCGCGGATCAATCCGGCCACTGGACAATTGCGCAAAGGCGCGCGGATCGGGTAGGGTGGCGGCATTCACAACCCCATTACGAGGCAAAAACAATGAACAAGCAGGAACTGGTGGATGCGGTCGCCGCGAAGACCGGCGCAAGCAAGGCGGCAACCGGCGAGGCGCTCGATGCGGTGATCGCAGCGATTACCGGCGAAGTGACACACGGCGGCACGGTGCAGCTGGTCGGGTTCGGTTCGTTTTCGACGGGCGCGCGCGCCGCGCGGGTCGGCCGCAATCCTGCGACCGGCGCCGAGATGCAGATCGCGGCGGCGAAGACAGTCAAGTTCACGGCGGGCAAGGCGTTCAAGGACGCCGTGAACGGCGGCTAACATCGCGCACAAGCCGTCGGCCGGATTTCTGCCGCTGGCGGCAGCTGTCGGCAGGGTCGCAGCTACAGGTGGTGGTGCCAGCAACGGCACGGCGTGATCGGGCAACGCCTGGACCCCGGTCAGCCGGCCTGGTAGGATCAGTGCGAGATGCCGCGACTGCTGCGGCCCCTGCGATTCGCTGCACATCTATATAGATAGCCGTATGGAACAGAAACGATCGCGGACCGGGCGCGAAATCTCGTGCCCAACGATCGGCGCGTTACTGCGCTACCGGACGCGCATCGTGCGCGTCATTGCGGAAGCCCGCGGGCAACGCGCGATGATCGAGTCGCTCGACACCACAGGCAGGACCTTCGTGAGCACGGTGAAGTGGGTCAGCCTGCGTGAGCTTGGTAATCAGCTTTTCTGAAGCCGGATATCCTCGTGCGATCGGTCAGTCATTCCGGGATGCCTGCGGATCAGATACCTCGACTCTCCAGCATCGATATGGCCGCCGACGCCCGATCGTGGCAAGCGCGTGCTCATCCCATCACACTGGATGCGGAAATTTGCTACTCGTATACTGGCGCTGACATTGGGAAAGGAAAGTGTATGAGGCGCGCAGTTGTCCGGCGGTCTCCAGTTCACGGCAAAGGCGTGTTCGCCTTGCACGCGCTCGCGGCGGTCGAACAGGTGCTTGAATACAAGGGTGAAATCACCTCGTGGCGCAATGCGGTGCGCCGTCACCAGCATGAAGGCGTCGAAGGACACACATTCCTTTTTGGCCTGTCGGATGGGCGGGTGATCGACGGCAGCCTTGGCGGCAACAGCGCGCGGTGGCTCAATCACGCCTGTGCGCCGAACTGCGAGTTTCGGGCGACTTGACCGACTTCACGATTGATGTTGATACCCGGCAGTGGGCGTCCAAGCCGGTCAGCCGATTGCCTCATTTCTCGCGATTGCGGCAAATTATCGAACGTCTGGCGGGTCCGACTCAGGCGCGGATCCTCTATACGCACGAAGAACTTGAATCTGAATTCGGAACGGGGCGTTTCGACGGAAGCGAGCTTTTCCGGCCGCTTCGCGCACTCTTTGATGAAATCGCTGCTATCCGTCGGCTCGACGAGTTCTTTAACCTGAAGGTTGCATTGCCCGCAGACATCACTGACGTAATGTTGCGTCAATGTGATATGACCTGGCTTCTTGATCTGATTAACCTCGAAACATCGGGTGAGATGGAAGTCAACTTCTATACGGCGTCCGGACAGGCTACGCCTTTGAAGGCAATGCTTGCGGCGCCGCCAGAACCGATGACATTCGTCCACCACGTCGACCTCGAAATCTACGGTTGCAGCTATGGGCCTTTTGATGTCGAGGTTTCATGCCCTGCGGTTGGCGTTCACGTAGTCGGTCCAGCGAACATCGAAGCAGGGGCGACGGTGGAACTGGCGATGCGTGCCGTCGAGGGACACCAGTGGACACCACGCCTCATCGGACGGACGTCCGAACGGACAACGGCATAAGTTTTGGCGTTCACAAATGCCTCTAGCCATGTTCGCAGGAATGCTAGCGGCCAGAACGCCGGGATGGCTTGTTGCGCATTGCGTTGCGCGCGATCAGCGCCATTCGACGCCTGTCGCGACAGTACGACAATCGTGATGATGCTTGTTCAGTAACGCATAGCGCTTTGCACAAGAGCTAAAGTGATCGCTCCTTAAACCAACTCAGAAAACACAGAAGCGCTTTCTGGCTGCATGCTGCCGATAACTCTACCGCGGCATCGGTGCTGGATGTCAAGTCTCGCGGACGATGGAATCCAGAAGACACTTTTCATGGGATGGGTTCATGATTTGATTGGGGCGTAGGGTAGCGTTCGGCGACGGCCTTAAACTGCGAGACGCTTCCCTCTGCGAAAAGCGGTGCATGGCTGGAAGGTTAAGCCCGACGCTCGACATGATTCGTCAGCATATGCAAGAGACGCTAGCACAGTTAATGGACATGCTAGCGGTGCTATGAACGCTGGCTAGCACCAATTCTGAACACCTACAGCCGGCGAGGTGATCGATGCGGTGATCGCGGCGATCACCGGCGAAGTGACGAAAGGCGGCACGGTGCAACTGGTCGGGTTCGGATCGTTTTCGACGGGCGCGCGCGGCGCGGGTCGGCCGCAATCCCGCGACCGGCGCCGAGACACAGATCCCGGCTGCGAAGACAGTAAAGTTCACGGCGGGCAAGGCGTCCAAGGATCTTCGAACGACCAGTGAGCGACCTGTTGCATTTGACTTTTGCGTCACTACTGTTCGGGCCGGTTTCCCACGGTTGAAATAATCAACTCGCGAGAGCGGCGCCCGCGCTGCGTCGCGATCATAAACAGACGGGCAGCCGCAGACGGTCAGACATCGCCGTGACCTGGCTACAATACAGTCACCGATCAGCGGTGCCCGTCGGCGACATCACACGAGTTCAATGCGAAGCATGGGCAGTATGAATCGGCGCGGACTAACCCTCAAGAAAGCCATTCCATTACCCATGAGACGCGCCGTCCGCCTGTCTGGTCTAGGCGTGCTGACCAAATTTGGGCCTATCGATTGACCCGCACAATAAGACGAACAACTTCCGAGAGATCCGATATGAATGACAAGGCTGGCGAGGCTGCCCCAGATCCGCTGGGGTCCGAATACAGCGGAAAGCTGGTCTACCGGAGACCGGGCGACCCAGATTGGGTGGCGCTCTCGGAGGATGCGTACAGCGTGATCCATCGAATAGATGATCTCGATGCTGACGCACGAGCAAGGATCGCGGCGAACCGGCAGACAGTAACGGACACGCTGTCCGCAGCTCTGCAATATACCAACGTCGGATTTTTCGCCGGAAGTGGTACCTCACTCGGCGTGGCGAATGGACCAAGCATGTGGAAGCTGTGGACGACTGCGATGTGCACCGATGCGAGCGGGAAGCAACTCAAAAATGACGCCGAGCAGGTTTGCGAAAGGATTCGTTACTCGGAACGTGAGAACCCCAACATCGAGCATTTTCTGTCTCAGTGCGACGCATACCTTGCGTTTTCGGCGGATGCGCAGGTGGAGTCTTTCCTTACATCAGTGAAAGCCCTGATTCTCGAACTTTGCAGCGCATTTCTAACCAGCGAAGGATCAGATATTTCCGCGTACCGATATTTGTTGCAGAAGCTGGCACGTCGAAGAGTGCGAGATCCGCGACTGAAGGTATTTACGACGAACTACGATATGTGTTTTGAAACGGCCGCCTCAGACCTCGGGATCACTGTTGTCGACGGCTTTTCGTATGCGCGCAATCGTAGATTCGATGGACGGCACTTCAACTATGACATCGTACGCCGTGATGCAGATCGGCACGAGTATGTGGAGGGGGTATTTCATCTTCATAAGCTTCACGGATCTGTGAGCTGGGAGCGAAAAGGCAATGACGTGTTCGAGGTCGGGAGCCCGATGGCAGAAAAGGCTTGCCTGATTTATCCGGCCAAAGGCAAATACCAGCAGGCATTTCTGCAACCTCATCTTGAGCTACTCTCACGTTTTCTTGACTTCTTGCGGCAGCCGAACACGTGTTTGATCACCGCAGGGTTCGGTTTCAATGATGATCATCTCTCGGAGCCCATCTTTTCTGCAATTCAGGCGAATCCAAGCCTCAAACTGATATTGACGGATCATCGTTGTGCCGAACACGTTCACAACGACGGTCATCATGGTTCTAGCCCCTATTGGGGAAGATTCGGAGAGTTAGCAGAGAAAGGATTTGATGTTCATTTCATCGGCGGCTCATTCGCCGATGTAGTCCACGTCATTCCATCGCTTCGTGCCGTGTCCCCGGCCGAGCAACTTGCGGACGCCGTTCGCAGAATTGGAGCGCGTGCATGATTGGAGACGACCTGGAAGTAAACGGGGCACTCCAGGCGGAACTGCGCGTCGGTGTGGTATCGAGTGTGTCGGCTCAATTGGTAAAGGTTAATCTTGCGCACGCTGGAGAGGTTGGAGGACAGTACATCCGCTCGCATCGCTACGGGCGCGGCGAAGTGGGCGAGCTGGTACTGATCGAAGCGCAGCAGAGTCTTTTGTTGGGGCGCATAACGGAGGTATCCCTCCCTGATCGCGATCGAACCGAAATTACCCAGGACTTTGACGGGGCACGGCAGGTAGACGCGATCGGATTCATTCGTCTATTGGGCTCCGTACATGCGGTCACGCTGCGGATTCAAGCGGGAATAGTGGCCTACCCGAGACTGGGTGACCGGGTCTTTTCCGCCCCAGGCGCCTTCGTCGCGCGGATCCCAGATTTGACCGATGCCGGGCTAGACGGCCGGCCGCCCGCGGTCAGTCTCAATCTCGGGCAAGTCTCGGGGGATTCGGGATTTCCTATTGCCGTTACACCCGAAAAACTGTTTGGACGGCATTGCGCCATCCTGGGATCCACCGGAGGCGGCAAGAGTTGGACGACCGCTCGCATACTGGAAGAATGCCGTAGATACAAATCGAAGATCATCCTTCTGGACGCGACCAGTGAATATCGGTCGATCACGGGTAACGACGTGCTTCACCGTCATGTTGGAGGGCCAATCCACGTCGCAGATGGTTCACGAGAGATCAGCATTCCACCAACTGACTTTTCGGAAGGCGATTTTATTGCGCTCTTTCAGCCTTCTGGAAAAACACAGGGACCGAAGCTGCGTGAGGCGATGAAAAGTCTCAGACTGGCGCGTCTCGCGCCAGAGATTGCTACGAACGGTGTGGTCAGGAAAGTCAATCAACCGAAGGCGGCGTATCGCCAAGCCTTGAACACGGAGAATAACGCCGCTTTGGTGGATGATCCAAATCAGCCGTTCGACGTCGCGGTCCTGCATCGTCAAATTGTTCAGGAATGCTGCTACCCGGATGCGAACAACAATGCCGATAGTTGGGGGCCGCCTTCGAATGAGCTCTCGTATTGCTCATCGCTTCTTACACGGATTATTGGTGTAGTGAACTCGTCGTCGATGGCGTGTGTTTTTCGCCCGACGGCAGGGACCCTAGGCATCTCCGATGAAATCAACGCATTTCTCGCTGACGAGAGCAAAACAATATTCCGGTTGTGCCTAAGTTCGATTGGATACGAATTTGGTGCTCGAGAGGTTATCACCAACGCGATTGGCCGCATGTTGCTTTTGAGGGCGCGAAGAGAAGAATTCCGAGAACGCCCTGTCCTCGTCGTACTTGACGAAGCTCATAACTTTCTTGGCAAATCTGTTGGTGGCGAAGACTATGAGCTGAATCTGGACGCGTTCGAGTTGATCGCCAAGGAGGGTCGAAAATATGGCCTCAACGTCTGCCTCGCGACACAACGTCCTCGTGATATTACGGAGGGTGTCCTCAGCCAGATGGGCACGTTACTTGTGCATCGTCTGACTAACGATCGCGATCGTGAAGTTGTCGAGCGGGCGTGTGGAGAGATCGATCGCTCGGCGGCTGCGTTCATTCCAAACCTGAAGCAGGGAGAGGTGGCTCTTGTTGGAGTCGATTTTCCGATTCCCGTCACAATACAGATCACGGCCCCTTCGCAGCCGCCCAAATCGGACGGACCCAGTTTCCAGAGAATATGGGAGCGCCGTGTACCCTAATTGGTATTTCGTGGAAGTCCGCTACCGTGAGAGGAAGTCCGCCGCGCGGTTTCGTGAATGTGTCGATAAAATGTCAAACCTAACGCGTATCGGACGAGGGCCCCGAACATATTTAGTTTGGACTTAGCGTGATTCATCGCGTGCCGAAGATCGAAGCGTTTAGCAGAATTTCCTACTGTTGGCGTCCGTTAATTCTGCTAGCGATGTCCACAGAATTTGCTAATGGGAGATGAGCCGCTGAGCCCGCCAGGCATGGCGACGAGGGAAGATTGCCGGTAGTGTCATCCGTTGCGTTCCCGCAACGGGTGAGCAGGAGGATGTTCGTTAATTCTGCTAGCGCGTTCGTCATGTTCTCTAATTCGGCCAATGTGGCTGCTGATCGACGCGACAGGTCCGCGAGCCGCAGGCGGCGGCAAGGGAGATTGACGAAGGTCATTTATTTCGATATTCAGGCGGTGCCAATTTTCTAGGTGAACGAAAACGCCATCCAAGGTGGGACTTTCTGATTTGAGTCGGAATCCTTATCAAGGGCGTGTTTTTCGACGTCAACAACCGAAGTATCGTGCTGCGCCTCGATAGTCGTTCCGGGCAGAGCATTCGTGTTCCGATGGAAAAGCCACGCTAGCAGAATTAACGGACGCCATTAGCGCCCTCATGGGCACCGCACGCTTCGTGAATCACTTTTTCAAACTCGTGATCAAGCTACAACGGCTGGCGTGTCTCATGAGATGATGCCTCTTCTGGGCTCTCATAGATGTACGCTGCGACACTACGTCGCTGCAGTGCATCCCCTAATTTCATCCTCAGGAAACTGCTTGTCGTGTACCGAGTCACGTCCGAGTAATATTTGACAACAAGCCCGGTTACCATCTCGGAATAGGCATCGATGACCTCAGGGGCTATCGAAAAATTATCGTAGTTGACGATAGCATGAGGCCTGACTTTGAGGCCAGATAGAGCAGTCTCGACTTCGGCCTGCACCGCCTCGACGTCGGCAGCGGTTGTGACCTTGTGTCCTTCGAAGTTGATGAAAAACATATTCTTGTCAGCGTCGTAGCTAAACCGCTCGCTGAGCTTTAATCGTAGCAACATTGCCCGCAGACCCATCGGACGGTCTTCGAAAATGCGTGGATCCATGATGCGCGGAGTGGATTTGATAATGGGAGCAAAACCCATCTGCAAAATGATGTCTTGCTGCAAGTCGACTCCAGGAGCAATCTCAACGAGTTCAAGTCCATCTGGGGTCAGCGTAAAGACACATCGCTCGGTGATGTAGAGGACGGGCTGCTGCCTTTCGTTGGCATAGCGCCCTCCGAAGGTTCGATGCTCGACTGTGTTCACGAACTTCTGACACGTACCATCCTTGAGAATCTGCAAACGGCCGTCTTTGATACTTATGTCGAGCTTGCCGGCGTTGAATGTGCCGACAAAGATGACCTTCTTCGCAGCTTGAGAGATATTGATGAATCCGCCTGCGCCGGCAAGCTTTGGGCCGAACCTGCTGACGTTGAGGTTGCCTTCGCGATCTACCTGCGCAAGGCCGAGAAACGCAATGTCGAGCCCACCGCCATCGTAGAAATCGAATTGGTAGGGTTGGTCGATGATGGCGTCCGTATTGGTCGCGGCACCGAAATTCAGGCCTCCGGCTGGGATGCCCCCAATGACGCCGGGTTCAGTCGTCATCGTGAAGAGGTCGCAGACCTTTTCCTCATTTGCGACGCTAGCAATCCCCTCCGGCATGCCAATGCCGAGGTTCACGACGCTATTGGCCATGAGCTCGAACGAAGCACGTCTTGCGATGATTTTCCGCTCACTCATCGCCATCGACGAAATCGAACTGGTCGCGATCCGCAGTTCGCTTGCAAATCCGGGGCTGTATGACTCGGCGAAGGTTTGCCAGTGGTTTTCCTGCTTCGCGACCACAACGCAATCGACCAGTATTCCGGGTATTTTCACCTGCCTCGGATTCAACGTCCTCGATTCGGCAATGCGCTCAACTTGAACTATGACTATGCCACCGGAATTGCGAGCGGCCATTGCAATAGCGAGCGACTCGAGGGTGAGCGCTTCCTTCTCCATGGTCACATTCCCGTTCGCATCGGCTGTCGTTCCTCGGACTATTGCGACGTCAACGGGAAATATCTTGTATAGCAGGCAGTCAGCCCCGTTGACCGATACCAGGCTGACCAGGTCTTCTGTTGTTCGGGTGTTGAGCTTGCCGCCGCCGTTGCGCGGGTCGACAAACGTATCGAGTCCGACCGTGGATAAATGACCGGGCCGATGAGCCGCGATGTCTCGGAACAACTGGGAGATGACACCCTGCGGAAGGTTATAGGCTTCGATGTGGCCTTCTACGGCCAAGCGTTGAAGGCCCGGAACAAGTCCCCAATGGCCGCCGATGACTCGCCTAACGAGCCCTTGATGAGCAAAATGATTCAGACCTTTTCCGGCGCCATCCCCCTGACCGCCCGCGTAGACTAGCGTCAGATTTCGAGGTGCGTCGCCATCGCTCTCGACAGCACTAAGAAACCGTTGCTCCAGTGCGATGGCAACGTCCTCTGCGAAACCAATGCCGACGAACCCACCTGTTGCTATGGTGTTGCCCGAACGAATCAGTCTGACGGCCTCCGGCGCACTGACGATTTTGCCTCGCGCGATGCTGCTCGCCGTTGCGGGGAACGGGTGTTGAAAGCCTGCACTCATGATGTCTCCAGTCTGCACCATGGAGCGAGGCTCCGGCGCTATTTACTAGTTTGGACCAGTTGGGATTCGACCACGTTCTCTGCGTGTCGGTTAATGTCGAATCATTCGCATACTACGGAATGCGTTCAGAAAACCCACATTGAGTTCGAACTCGCTGATGCTGCCCTTCATGCCAAGTATCAGCCGGTCACGATGAGTAATACGGCAATCAGCCGGGCAGTCTCATTGGCAAATAGCAACAGACATGCGGATGCCGGAGAAGTGGGGGGGCATTGACATTGCTTCATCCGTCTCCTGCTGACGCTCGGCAGTCGTGACGCGCGTATCAGCCCGACGCAGCGAACGCGACGGGCTGATACGCGCCGATCGTTGGCTCCGCGCCGCCCGGACACGTTGTGGCTGTCACCATGCCTCTTGCAGCAACTGGATAATCTGCGCTTTGCTAGTGATGGGGACGGGGTTGGTCGCGATGCTGCTGTCGCGAAGTGTCGCGATTGCGATCTGCTCGAACGACTCGGGTGAGACGCCAACGTCTCTCAGCCGGATCGGTACACCAAGCCCGGTTGAGAGAAGTGTCACCCGTTTAGCGACGTCCTGCGCTACATCCTCGACATCCCGGCCCGCGCGGCTCACCCCCATCGCTTCGGCGATCAGACGGAAGCGCTTGTTGAGGGCGCGGGAGTTGAAGGTGATTGTATGCGGCAGGAGGATCGAGTTCGCTTCGCCGTGCGCGAGGTCGCAGATCGCGCCCAATTGGTGGGCTATTGCACTGTTCACTCCTAGCTTCCCTGCACCCATGCCCATTGCGGACTGCCCCATGCTGGCGAGCATACAGGCGCCTTTGATCCGAAGGAGGCGATCCTCATCATTGGTCCATTCTCCTTGGAGGGTAAAGCCCAAGGTGCGAATCGCGTGCAGGGCGAGTGCATCGCTCATCGGGTTGTGCGCCGTGGAGGCATAGGCCTCGATCGCGACTCGCAGTTGCCCCATGGCGGTGCCTACTTGTACCGCGCGAGGTGTAGTTCGCAAAGCCTGGCCGTCGACGATGACTATACGGGGACTTGTCCTTCCGTCCCCGCTCACGATGATCTTGTGGCTGCGCCTTTCGTTAGCGAAGCCGCCTACTGCATGTCCGATCTCCGCTCCTCCCATGGTCGTGGGGATCGCTATCACTCGTGTAGTCACCTCGGGAAGCTGCGCCAGAGGCGGGAGCACCCGATCAGGCGGCTCGAAGCGCATCGCAAAGTCACTGAGGTCACGACTAGTACTCAGCAGCAGGGCGAGTCCTTGTGCAATCGTAACGGTACTGCCGCCGCCGACGCTGATCACCGTATCGGGCTGCTCGCGCCGAGCCACTATGAGTGCGGCTCGAAGAACGTCGATCGGTGAGTGTGGCGCCACGTCAGCGAAGCGGCAGACCAGCCGGTCGCCCGCGGCCCGCTCGACGCGGTGGACGACATCTGATGATCGCAGGATGTTTGGTCCGCAAATCACCATGACGCGCCGCGCGCGAAGCGCGTCCAGGTGCGAACCAAGACGATCGATCTCGCGACCGCCCGATACAATTTTGCTGCTAAGCCCTGGATATGCGTACTCAACGTCGGACATACAGACTCCTATTGAGATCGCCTCAACGAGTGGCAATCGCGGGCATCACACGATAGGCCAATTGTCTGGATCGGATTGGTCAGTATTGGTCGATACAAGATCAAGGCTTGGTGGCGCGTGCCGACCTGCATGCGCGTTTGGTCCGCA
Organism: Paraburkholderia sp. NPDC080076; assembly: GCF_050281145.1. Classification (NCBI taxonomy): domain Bacteria; kingdom Pseudomonadati; phylum Pseudomonadota; class Betaproteobacteria; order Burkholderiales; family Burkholderiaceae; genus Paraburkholderia; species Paraburkholderia sp. NPDC080076. The sequence goes on from NZ_JBNNWQ010000007.1 coordinate 234,916, forward strand.
ATCTTGCGCGATGATCAAGTCCGCAGCACGCCAAGCTATTGCCACTACGGGACCGTAGGTATTTCCGGCGGGCAGGATCGGTGCGATTGATAGATCGACGACATGTAGATTGTGGACGCCGCGAACTCGGGTTTGAGGATCGACAACTGACTCCAGATCAGAGCCCATGCGGCATGTCCCGACCGCATGGAAAACTGGTCCGCCCAGTCGTTGCACGCAGCCTAGAATCTGTTCGTCGGTTTGAAACTGCGCTCCTGGGCGGGTCTCTTCCAGAGCGAAATCCGAGAGTGGCGCCGTAGCCACCATTCTGCGCACAAAGCGTATGGAGTCGATCAATTCGCACCGATCGTCTGCGTCCGCAAGCGCGTCGAAGACGACCTTGGGGCCCTTCGCTGGATCTTTTGACTCGATCCGAACTCGCCCCTTCGAGCGTGGCCGCAGAGGATAGGTACAGATCATGAATCCCGGTGACTGCTCGACGGTTCTTGTGCGATGCGAAGAGTCGGTGAACGAGTGGGGGCCAAAGAAGAGCTGGGCGTTGGGCCGTTCCAAATCAGGCCGCGTTTTGAAAAATCCCGTCACCTCGAAAATTGCGTTGGCCAATGGTCCCGAACGGGTCAAGTAGTACTGCATTCCGCTCAGAACTGCTCCGAGGCCCCGATAGCGCGAGTTATTGGAAAAGCCCTTGGCGCGCCACTGCATGTTGAGGCATGTATGCTCAAGCATGTTTTCGCCGACCGCGGGACTGGAGGCGACTAGGGGGATTCCATGGCGCGCCAGCAGATCGGGCGGACCAATGCCCGATCGCTGCAGAATTGCTGGCGACGCCAAGGTCCCTGCGCTTAGGATGATCTTTTTACCAAACACACGCGTGACCTTGCCACCCATCACGCACTCGACAGCAACCGCCTTGTCCGCGTCGAAGATGACACGCTCAACGAGCGCGCCCGTCCGTATGACCAGGTTATGCCGGCGCTGTATCGGACGGAGGAATGCGACGGCCGCACTCTGTCGCTTGCCCCTATAAATTGTCCGGGGTGCGTAGCCGATCTTCTCACAGCTGTCGGGTTCGTTAATATCCTCCTGATACTTCAGGCCGAGCATCTGTCCAGCAGAAATTGCCGCTTTTAGAAGAGTTTCGTCGCCACTGTCTCCGGGGTAGGTTGTCACTCTGAGAGGGCCAGCGTTGCCTCGGGTTTCGCTAGGCTCGAGATTGTGATGCTCTAATGCCTTGAAAGCAGCACCGATGTGAGCCCAGTTCCAGTCGGCGCTTGTCAACTCGGCCAGTTCGTCATAATCCTTCGGTTCGCCACGCACGTAGACGAGTCCGTTGATCGCGGAACTCCCTCCAAGCGTGCGACCTCTCATCCATTGCTGCGTGGACTCGGCGCTATCGTCACTTTGATACATGTCAAACGACCACATGTAAGAAGAGTTGGCACGGATTCTCCCGATCCCCTTCGGCATATGGATGTAGGGATGCCTATCCTCTGGACCACTCTCTAGCAGCAGGACTCGCTTGTCTAAATCTTCCGACAGTCTGTTGGCGAGGACGCACCCGGCCGGACCCGCACCAACAATGACGTAATCAAAGTTTTCCATGAGTTCAGTGTTTGGGGGAGTGACCCGGCGTCATCACGATCAGGGCAACATATTCCACGGTGTGGACGGTCCCAGGCATTGGCACCGCCGGCCGCTGAGACAAAGAACCCGAGAGCGTTAGGCAATTATCAGGATGCTACGAGTCGGTCGATGGTTCATCTACTTGCCTCGATGACAAGGACCTTTGCGTGCACTGCAAGACCTGTTGGGACACTGTGCATCGCAAGTTATCTCCCCACTGACCGACGATCGAAACCCTCGTCGGAACGTAACTTGCCCTTACGGAATTGTTCAACGCACTATTTATTGTTGACGATCACTACTGCGCACTCACTTGGTTGCGGCAAAAGGCTCGCAACTACGCTGTGCTCTGCCGACGAGGTGGGCCTGAGGATATTTGCGTTTTTCGGGAAGGTGCTTGGTGAACGCATCCATCGACAACAGATGGCCAGCTTCTAAAATCTTCACGGGTGACAATTTCCCCTCCCGTGACGTTCCTCGGTAAGCCGATCTTTGTCTGGGCGAAAGTTTTCCAAATGTACTGCCTACGCGACGCAGGATGTTGGCACTAACCACTGCGATGAAAGGTTCGGTCCGCTCGAACTCGCGGCATTGATTCGTCAGTTACTGCTGCTACGAGGAACGTCCGGCTCTACGCGGATTACGACTTTTTGACCCAGCTGGGATGTCGGCCCAGTTACTTAGTGGACTCGGCGCCCGTCTAAAGTGCTTAACGACTTTCACAATCGATCTCTCACGGAACTAGATCAATATGAAGATTAGTCTCGACAATGCGCGGGAACTGTGCGTCGCCTACCTTGTTCGGCACGAGATGCCCGAAGAACATGCCGGCGTGGTCGCCGAGCACTTGATCTATGCGACGTTGGCCGGCCACGATTACGCCGGCCTGTCTCGACTCCTGCCAATAGCGAAAATGCTGCGTGAGCGTGGACCGGGTGGGACAATCACGACACTACGCGAAACAGAGAAGTCAGCGTTCATTGATGGCGCGAATGTCAATGGCTACGTCACCTCAGTGCTGGCCATGGATAAGGCAATAGCGCTCGCGAAGAAAAATGGCGTCGGCATCGTCGGGTTAAGTAACAGTTGGTTCTCCGGGATGCTGCGCTACTACGTGGAGCGGGCTGCTCGGGCGGGGATGATTGGAATGCATGCTGCCAACTCGACGGCGCGTGTGGCGCCTTACGGCGGAATCGATCGGTTGCTAGGCACTAATCCGATAGCGTTCGCTTTTCCCGCTGGCGACACGCCGCTGGTGGTCGATTTCTCCTGCGCATCGATGATGTGGGGTGATGTCCTCTACCACCAGCAGACAGGTAGGCCGTTGCCTGAAGGACATGCTGTCGATTTGGACGGATTTCCGACCGTCGACCCGGCGAGTGCCCTCGCTGGCGCCATCAGGACGTGGGGAGGCCCGCGTGGGTCCGGTTTGGCCGTCGTCATACAGGCGCTGGGCATCTTGGGCGGGAGCGATCCCATTATCAGTGAGGCCGGAAAGTGGGGTTATTTTTTTATGGCGTTCGATCCTGAGTTGCTCATGCCACTTAACGATTTCAAGAAGAACATCAGTAGCATGCAGGAACAAATCGAAACATCCCGTCCGTCCCCTGGCGGAGCCGCAGTCAGAGTGCCTGGCAGTTCCGGAACAAGGAAAATTCAGGAGGGTCAAGCTCGAGGCTGGATTGAAGTGGATGATGCAATCTATCAGGCTATCACTCTTCCTTGTAATCACTAGTCTGACTCGGATAGTTTTCGGACTGCAAATTTAGTGAATTGATTAGTATTGCGTCGGCTGTGGTCCCAAACAATATATGCAAAGTCGTGACGCAGTCGTGAACGCGGCGCAATGCTGCACGGAGGTAGGCTCTGATGATTTTGCCAGACGGGGCATAGGTGCAGCTGGATCTTTGCATATTTCGGTAAGCACCTTGGCTCCGTACTTTCGTTGACTGATCTCGACGCGTCCCCATCACGTTGTTACTCTGTCTCAAAGCCGCATCTGGACTGCAACCATGAGGGCTGCGATTGAGACAGCCAAAACAGGAGACAAGGTGCCTATGGATACCGTCGAACGACGCACCATGAAGAAGGTGTTCACGCGCCTGATTCCATTTTTAACTGTTTGTTATCTGGTGGCTTATCTTGATCGCGTGAATGTCGGATTCGCTGCCCTCGAAATGAACAAGGACCTCGGGCTGAGCGCGTCAGCATTTGGCCTTGGCGCCGGCATCTTTTTCGTCACGTATTTTATCTGCGAGGTCCCATCGAATTTGCTGCTGGTTCGCTTTGGCGCTCGTCGCTGGATCGCACGCATCATGCTGACGTGGGGTCTGGTGTCCGGTGCCACTGCTTTCACTACAGGACAAACAAGCTTCTATATTTTGCGGCTATTACTCGGCGTGGCCGAAGCGGGCTTCTTTCCCGGGATAGTCTTCTTTTTGACGATGTGGTTTCCGTCCGCTTACCGTGCGCGCGTAATGGGCTATTTTCTTGTTGCGGCTCCGCTATCCTCGGTGATCGGAGGTCCGATTTCGGGGGCGCTGCTAAACCTTGACGGTTCCATGGGGCTTCATGGCTGGCAATGGTTGTTTATCCTGGAGGCGGTGCCGGCCGTGCTGCTGTCAGGCATCGTGCTACTGTTTTTGCAGGATCGACCGGCTGATGCAGGTTGGCTAGCCCCTTGCGAACGCAACTGGCTCGGTCAACGCATTGCAGCTGAAGAACTGAAGCTCCAGACGGTTTCTCAGTACAGCCTTGTGCAGGTCCTCTTCAATCCGCGCGTATTGCTACTGTCTTTGACGCTCTTTCTGCTCGTTCTGACGATTTACGGCGTTAGCTTCTTCCTGCCGCAAATCGTTAAGGGGTTCGGTATGAGCAACCTCGAGACAGGCTTTATCTCCGCGATTCCCTATGCGGTCGCCGTGGTCGGAGTAGTCTGGTGGGGCCGGCGATCTGACGCGACAAAGGAGCGGCGCATTCATACCGCGCTCCCAGCACTGATCGCAGGATTGGCTCTCGCAACCGCAGCGCTCGTGGAGAATCCCGCCGCGAAGATGATCGCATTCAGTATTGCTGCCTTTGGTAGTTTCGGCGCGTTACCCGCCTTTTGGGCGACCTGTACCAACATGCTGTCCGGTCCAGCGGCAGCGGTCGGCATCGCCGCGATCAATGCGATCAGCATTCTTGCCGGGTTTTTCGGACCTGTACTGATGGGCCTCGTCAAGGAACATACGGGAAGTTTCGCGGGCGGACTTTTCGTGCTGGCTGCAGTGGCCATTGTCGCAGGGGGGATTGTGATGGTGCTCCGTGATGATTCGCCGGGCGAGATGGAGGTGCCCCGGGTACAGCCAGTCGAGTAATCTGACGGGCATTTTTTAGGAAGGGCCATCGGAGAAGCGTTAGGGGCTGGCCATGAAGCGCAGCGATCATTTGGTAAGTCGCCAGCTAACGGCGTGTTGCAGGCATGGGAGCAATGTTTCACGGAAGCGTACGCGTATGGTCTCGATCACTGGTGAAAGATTCACTCGACGCGTTCGGAAGTGTAGTTGCCGCTAGGCATCACATATCAGCAGCGCGTTGCGCGTCTGGTCGCAGCCCCCGGGCCCGATTCGAGCGAACTCTTGTCGAGCACTAATCCGCACAGACGACAGCTTTTGCTAAAGTTTGATCGCGATCCGTGGCTTCATACTGGCAGACAGACGATCAGCCGGAGCATCTCGCTGGCCGAAGGGCGCATCAGGTCTGTCGCGATCGTCGGCGCGACAAGTCGAACGCTCTTTTTCGGTTCTTATGCGGAAGTAAGCAACCGTTCGCCCGTAAATCGATCTGTAAGAACGTGCAACGTCTTGCGCAGCCCATTTAAGCGTAAACGCGTCCGTGTGTCCGTCGGGCGGCACGAGTGCGATTGGTACTATCGGAAAGACGACAGGTTGAATGTTCCGGGGCGGCGGGATGTTCGGTTGACGTGATGCACGTCAACCGCCCAAGGTGGATCAGTGACCCCCACCCTCATCGATCGTCAGCGCGTTCTTTACGGACGTAACGCCGGCGACACCGGTCGCTATCGCGCCGGCCTTGTCGATATCGGCCGAGTCTGAAACATGTCCCGCAAGCGTCACTGCGCCACTTTTCGCGATTGCATTGATTCCGGATGTATTAACACCGCCTTTCGCAAGCGACTGCAGCACTTTTTTGCTGAGTGCCCGATTCGCCTTCCTGATTGAGGCCTTCGAACTTCCTACGCTTGACGACGCGGCGCCGGACTGACTGGACGCGGGCGCTGGCTGGCCAGTTTGTGACCACGCATTGATGGACGCGACGACGATCAATGCACCGCCAGTCAACTTGAGTGTCTCGATTGCATTCATTGCTCGCTCCAGTATTTGTAGGTCACTCTAAATCGTATCAGGATCCTGATCTGCCGAAACTGTGCCACCCTTGCACATATGTGCAGTCTTCTGCTGCCGCGCAAGGTCCTCATGCATCGATCTTGTCGACGATTGCACGACTTTCCATTGCGCAGGCAGGCGCGCGAAGCTCAACAAACAATCTGGTCCCGCTTCGTCGGCAACGCCATGAGATTTTGGTCCGATAGACGCATGAAAGCAAGCATGTAAGTATGCCGAGGTCCCCCGCTATCAAACGTCGGGATTCGCTCTGTCAATCGCTTACTAGGCGGCTTAGGGTAAGCGATGGTCCGAAGACGATGAGTCCGATTGGTCCTTCATCGCCATGGCCGCTGTGGCGTCATGTGCAAATCTGGCGAAGTTGGTATTCCGCAAACACCGCATGACGTGGTGACGCCTAGCCGACGGTTGCTCGCAGTTGCCGGATACAAGCGAATCCGGAATTCTGATCCGCGACGTTCGCGGCACGTATGGGGCCCGCCACTTGGGCACTCTGTTCCGGGGCTCTATCCGGTGCGGTTCGGCAAGATTAGCCTCTCTCACACGCGAGGTTCCGGATAGCGCCTCCCCGCCTGAGCCTGGAAGCAGGAGATCATCACGGAACGCTGCAGGGATGGCATTCCGCGACGACAAGTCAAATCACGATGACCATACCAGGCGTCAGTCCACCAGCCACTGCAAATGCTGTGTCTCGAGGAACTCGAGGATCCCATCTTCACCCCATTCACGGCCCAACCCGCTGTGCTTCCAGCCGGACAACACGCCGTCGATCCGCAGGCCACCCGTACCATTGATTGCGATGGTACCGGCTCTAATCTTGGTAGCCACCTCCTTGGCTTCGTCAAGGGGACCCCAAATCGCACCGCCCAGACCGAGATCGGAATCGTTTGCGATCTCGATCGCGTCGTTGACCGTGTCATATGTAATGATGACGCCAACCGGACCAAACAGTTCCTCGCGCGAAATCTCGGCTTGGTTGGTCACATGTCCCACCAGTGTCGAATTCATGTACCAGCCCCGCGGCAGGTCGGGTCGCCCACCTCCGATCGCAATCTTTGCTCCGCTTGCTACAGCTCGGGACACATAGCCTTCCACGCGTTCGCGATGCTTTTCCGTGATAAGCGGGCCGGCGGTGGTCGCGGGGTCCCACGGATCGCCTACCTGGATCTTGGCGTACGCTTCTCGGCTTGCGTCAATGAAATCGTCGAGCTGCCGCTTCTGCACAAGAACTCTGGTCGGAGACATGCAGCCTTGACCAGCGTTGCGTAGATACCGGCCATGAATAGGCAAGGCAATCTTTGCAAGATCGGCGCCTGGCAACACGATAGCGGCTGATTTTCCGCCGAGCTCGAGCACGGTACCCTTGAAACTGTCAGCAGCTTGAAGCGCAACCTGACGGCCAACCTGTACCGAGCCCGTGAAGCTGACCTTGTCGACATACTTATGCATCGTCAGGGCGCGACTGATTTCCAGACCGCCGATGACGACGTTCACCACGCCGGGCGGGAAGCCAGCCTCGCGGATCAGGTCGGCCAGCATAAGTGTGGCGAGCGGCGTCAGAGGGCTGGGCATCAGAACGACGGTGCATCCCGCACTCAAGGCAGCGGCGATCTTGCCGACGGCGATCAGGATTGGAAAGTTGTATGCGCTAATCGCAGCGACCACCCCCACTGGCTCGTAACGGATCAAACTTTCGCTGGCTGGCGGCCCGGCGTCGCGTCCAAGTGAACGCGTCCGATCTTTGGTGGCCGCATTGGCGTTGAATCGCAGCATGCGAATGGGGGCCCCGAGTTGCATGGCGTGACAGATCGAGAGTGGCGTGCCAACTTCTTCGATCAGCGCGGCACAGAATTCATCAGCGCGCTCTTCAAGCAGGTCCGCCAGGCGTAACAGCAAGCGTTGGCGTTCTGCGGCATTACGCCAAATGCCCGAATCAAAAGCCCGGCGTGCGGCAATAACTGCCTTGTCGAGCTGTGCCATCGAGGCTTCACGGGGACTCGCCAGGATCTCCCAAGTAGCGGGGTTCTCGACCGGCAGCGGAACACCGTCTCCCTTGACCATTTCACCATCGATCAGGAGATCGAGGCACCAATTGATATTGCGACTTTGCACGGTGTTATTCATCTCGATAGTCATTCCAAGGGTTCGTGGCCAATTGCATCAGTTCTACGATAGGAGAGCAGCGGGAGCGAATCAACAAGCCCGCGGAGCAAGGAGCTTTGCGTCGCGCGGGAAAGCATCGAGCTTTTGGACCTTGGGTGCCTGTCGTCCAATGTCGAAGGGCAAACTTTGCATGATGGTCGTCGTGAAACACCATGTGCCTCCTACACCCAGCGAGGCCTCTACATCAAGAGGCCAACGTCAAGGTGAAGTGTTCCATGTTCGGCGGCCGCGCAAAGAATTTGCTGACGATTGAACGCCAAACTTCACGTTCAGGGCTATTGATGTAGGTAACCATATGGTCTTCCACCGACTCCCACGAAATCTGCAAGACGTAGCGTTCGGGCGACTCGACGCCCTTATGCAGCTTGTAGTCCGTCACGCCCTTTGCCTTCGAAGTGATTGTTCGCAGTGCCCGTCCGATAGCCTCCTCGAAGGCCTCGTGTTCGCCCGGACGGATGTGAATTTCTGCGATTTCCAAGAACATGCTTTGCTCCTTCTACAGGTTTGAGAGAAGTGTGGCGAAGCCGGGCGTTTAACCTAGTCTTGACGACGCCGTCTGGTCGGGTAAGAAAAGTGGCACACTGCAGCAATACCGAAAACGGCTTCCATACATTCGTGGCCTGTGGATCCTCGAACAAGCTGCAGTCCAAAAGCGAAAGTGGATTGTTTCCGCATGCGTAAGCCTCAATCGTCACCCAGCGGCAATTCGGCGATGCGGCGCCAATGGTCGAACGTTTCGTCACCCAGCGAATCAATCAACGTTTTCAGACCACTCACAGCCGGGTACCTCCCTTGGGCATGGGAGGCCATATCGAATGCCAGGCTCAGGTCCTTGCGCATGATCGCGCTGACCGCCGCGAAGGATGCACGATCTCGAACTAGCTCCGCATAGCCGGCCTGCGGACCTGCAGGATTTTTTGAGCGGGCGCTTCTCCCCGAGCAGGCTTCGAACACCTGGGAGACGCGAGCGGGATCGAGGCCGCGCTCAATGGCAAGCCGGTACGCCTCACCCGCAATGACCGTAACGGAAACGCCAATGATGTTGTTGACGATCTTCATCGTCTGCGCGGCGCCTAGACCACCGCAATGAATCTGCTGTCTACGCAAATTCTGAAAGACCGGCTTGACTGCCTCGATGTCTTGCTCATGGCCGCCGGTCAGGATCGTGAGCATGCCTTGTTCCGCCCCGCGCACGCCGCCGCTAATCGGCGCATCGATGATGCGCAGTTTCGACGAGCGCAGCTGAAGGGAAATGTCTTCGATAACTTCCGCAGAAACTGTACTCATCACTGCGAGAACGGGGGATTGCTGTGCGGTGACGCCGGCCAGGATGCCGCGCTCGCCTAGGATCACTTCCCAAACCTGGTCGGGCGTAGCGACAAGAACCAGGATAACGTCCGCATTCGCGCAGTCGGCTGGCGCCGAGGCGACTCGCACACCACGCTCGGCGAACTCGGCCGTAGCAGCCTCGTTCCTGTCGCATACTATGAGTTCAAAGCCCGCAGCCTGAACGCGCCGCGCCATCGGAGCACCCATGGCTCCGATGCCGATGACGGCCACCGATCGGATCATCATGAAAATCCTTGTTGGATGAGGCGACGACATCACTGTTAGCTCGTCGATCTAGCGTTGGTTCCGAAAGCGTCTGCAGCCTTCCTGCGCATAAGCCCGCGGCAGCGTCGGTGATGTACATGCTCACTGGTACTGACACGACCTCCTGAAATGCGCTGGACGTCTACCGAATAACGCATGTCCGTTTACCCTGATCACACAAGTTGCACCATAAAAGCCTTCGCCGCCTGGGACAATCCTCTCGGGCAGAAAGGATCTTTGCGCGGGGTGGCAAGGCCAGTACTGCGCCATCTGCGAAGCGGGAGCGTCCGTTGCGGCGAGACCTGGCGTCGGAAGCAGTCGAGACTCTTGGGATATGTCTGGGGGCCGATAACTAAGCGGGAACGTCCCGTTAGACCATTAATTGATAAGCGGATGAGATTTCATGTGAGCCAATCTGTATGGGTCTCGCCGTTGCCAATCGGCTCAAGGCCTTGGCGGAATTGGACTTTCCCTGCTGGCGCAAAGCTCCTTGCTGTGGGGGCGGGATGTCGGGGGCGGTGAAACTTTCTAGAATTTTCTGATTCGGGTTCGATTGGCGCAACGACGGAAAGTGATTTCACGCTGTCAGTCTTGCTGCTACGCCGGCGCCTCACGAAAAGTGTGACGGCAATACATCGGATGCGTCGATTGCCGCAGGAATACGATTCACAGCTTCGACACAGCGTGCTCGCAACGCGTTATCAACAACTGTTTTCACAGGGAATTTGCGCATGAACCAGACGGCCCGCACCCTCGACGTTGGATCCTTCATCGACGCCGAGCGGTTTTCTCCATGCCAATGGATGATTCTTGTTCTATGTTTTCTCATCCTCGCTGCCGATGGCTTCGATGCCGCAGCAATTGGCTTCATCGCGCCTTCGCTAGTGAGCGAATGGGGGATCGAGCGCGGAGCGCTGGGCTCGGTGATGAGCGCGGCGCTAGTCGGTCTTGGGGTCGGGGCGCTACTGGCGGGACCGTTGGCGGACCGTTTCGGTCGAAAAGCGGTCCTCGTTCTGTCCGTGGCGTTCTTCGGAGCATGGAGCCTCATCGGGGCACATGCGCATACGATCGGCGCGTTGACCGTCTACCGTCTGTTGGCGGGGCTAGGACTCGGTGCGTCTTTGCCTAACGCAATTACGCTTATGTCGGAATACGCGCCGGCACGCCTGAGGGGCATCGTGGTGAACGCTATAGTCTGCGGATTCTCATGCGGACTAGTTGTGGGTGGCGTCGCATCGTCGTGGCTCATCCCGCACGCGGGCTGGTCGAGCGTGTTGACTGCGGGTGGTGTAGGGCCGCTCGTTCTCGCCCTGTTGCTCTTTTTTCTGTTGCCTGAATCGGTCCAGTTTCTCGCGGTACACGAAGGAACTCATCGACGTATCGCTCGAATTCTTCGGCGCATCGCGCCGCAACAGCGCTTTGACAATGTCGCCTTTGTCGTCACGCAGACCGATACAAAATCGGAGGACCGGCGTAGGTCGGCACTCGCCCTCGTCATGTCGCGTCGCTACCTTTCACGAACGCTTTTGCTGTGGCTCGCGTACTTCATGGGTTGTCTGATCTACTACCTGTTGACCAACTGGATGCCGACGCTGTTCCGGGACGCTGGATTCAGCATCGCGTACGGTGCGCTGCTGACTTCGCTTTTTCCACTGGGCGGCATGCTGGGGACGTTAACGGCCGGCTGGCTGATGGATCGATTCAATGCCAATCGAACCATCGTTTTCGCATACGTGTTGGCGGCCGCACTCGTGTTAGTTGTGGGCTGGTGCGTCGGCAACTGGCCGTCGCTACTCGGCACGCTGGTGTTCCTCTGCGGGATGGTGGTCACGAGTGCGGCGACCTCCACGTCCGCATATGCCGCTACGCTATATCCAACCGAGGGGCGTGCAACCGGAGTAGCCTGGACGCTGGGCGTCGGACGGATTGGCGCTGTTGCTGGAGCCTTCTTAGGGGCCGCACTACTGGGATTCGGCTGGCGATTCGGCAGCGTCTTTGGGCTGCTCGCTCTGCCGGCGCTTGCAGCCGCTGGTGCTTTGTACGCAATTGCGCGCGGCACATCTGGAAGCGCCGAGGAGTTCGTGGGAGGTGCTGGCGTAGGAACGTTGGAACGGCGGCCCGAATAGCTTTGAAAAGCAGAAGGTACATGCGGCCATTGATCGAGTCTGAATCGTGCTCAGTGTCGTTGCCCAAAGGGAGCCTCCACGGTGAATCCAGCGCTAGCGCAGAGGGGCGCTTTTGAAAGGCTTGAGCAACGACGTTGGGAGCGATTGCGGGCGCTGGTCTTCAGCTCTACGCAAGTGCGACGTCATGGCGATGCATTGATTGCATTTTTCGTAACCGCCGACAGATCGGGGGTTTCTGCGGGTGCTTCCTGTCCTTGAAACAGTTGGACCAGAAAGTCGATGAAAATGCGTACTTTGCGGGAAAGGCCACGGCTACTGGGATATACAGCGTAGAGTTCGGCGTCCCCCGCTTTAGGGCTCACGCAATAGTCACTCAGAACCTTTATGATACGCCCTTCGGACATTGGCAAACGCACCATCCATTCATGGACCATGATGACGCCCACGTCCGATAACGCGGCCGAAAGTAGAACCGAACCATTATCCGAGCGCAGATTGCCCTGAACCTTGATCTCCTGGCGGATGTCGTCTTTTGCAAACCCCCACACGTTGCTGTAAGAACGTGCCGTATAGAGCAAGCAATTGTGACGTTGTAAGTCATCCGGGCTCTTCGGCACGCCATGGCGCGCGAAGTAGCCGGGCGAACCGCACACGATTCGGCGGCTCGGACTTAAGCGTCTGGCAACGATCTCAGAATCAGGTATGTGGCCCATCCAGACAGCTACATCAATATTGTTGGCGACGAGGTCCAGTCGCTCGTCACTCAAGGAAATATCGAAGCTGAGCTCCGGATATTGATTGAGAAGGTTCGGAAGGGCCGGAATAATAATTGTCGTACCTGTGGAAACACGGAGCAGGATTCTCAAGACGCCTTTCACGCTATCCTGAAACGACGTAGCTTCCGACTTCGCATTGCTCAAGTCTTTGGCGATGGCGCCGACCCGTTCATAGAACAACCGACCTGGCTCGGTGAGCGACAGACTACGGGTGCTTCGGTTGAGAAGCCTGATTCCCAGTTCTTCTTCCAGTGACTGGACCTGCCTCGCCACGGAGCTTATGGAACTGTTGGTAGCACGTGCTGCGGCAGAAAAGCTTCCAACTTCAGCCACTTTGATGAAAGTCTCAATTCGTGTGAAATCGTCCATTTAATCCAACCTTGGACCCTTAGGAAGTAGAAAGCGGTCTGTCAAACCGTCGTAGTAGTGACACACACCCTGCATAAGCGCGTTGGGATCCGGCCTTGATCGGATGACGCGCCAGCCGCATCACAGCGTTTTTTAGGCGACGGACGCAGGCGCGCACACGGCCGATATGACAGGTCTCTATCGCAATCCTGCCATATTTTTCGTCGATACCTCATTGTGAGATTCCCTATGTCGGTGCGGGTTCCACGTGACGTCTAGAACGTGGTGCAGCCCGGAGCCGGACTCTCCTTTTTCCCAGCCTGGTTCGTGGCCGCTCCCGCAAGGCCGGGAAGACGCCCGCCGCGCCAAGGTTGATTGCGCGAATCGGCATTTTGCGGCCTCAAAGGGGGGCGCTGTCGCGTGATCGGGCTCTTTTGCATGTTCGATCGCGTCGCAGCACGCAGTGGAGGAATAAGGCGACGGCGTCCCGCCGGAATTCGTCAATATTTGGGGAGTTCAGTCATTTGTGCGGCGCAGCAGAATGATGTAGCAAATTCCAGTCAAACCGTGCCGGTGCCGTTGGACGCGGATCTTATCCAACGGCGCGCCCTGACAGAGTATGGTCTAGGCACCCCGCACCACCGCAAGCGCCGAGCGGGACACTGATTCGGTCATGAGGACGGTACCACTGCAGCGGCAGTCGTGATGCCGACGGTGATGAGTTGGAAGCGCGTGTGCTCCTCGCGGAGTGACTGCCCGAATGATCGTTAAACCGGGCAGTTAGCGCGACGAAGGCGCCGCCGACCGAGCGCAAGACTCCAGCGATTGAACCAGTCAATTCTATGGTCGGCAAGCTCGGCGGATCGCGCGCGCCGATGTCCCGTCTGCTCTTGGGTATCACGCAAAAGCGTTTCCTACGTCCACAGATATCTGATCCCATCCATGAACTGCTCGCATCAAAAGCCGGCGCGCGTTCCGCAGCACCCCTCGAGGAGAAGAGGTGCCAAGGTGCTTCCCGAAAATTGCAAAAATTGGCGGATGCAGACCCAACTACAATGGGCTCGAGAGTGGAACGCACGATTGAATGGCAACGTTCTGTTTCTCAAAATTGTCAGCGAAAGTTCCAATCAATGAAACCAAAATGTTGATTTGCTGTGCTTAATTGTTGGTAACCGTCTGGGTCGGAACTGCCCGACGGAAGGTCTCCGGTCTAAGCCGCGTGCGTAGGTATTCGACGTCATTTCGTCGCATGCGGGCGTCCAATCGGTGAAGCCGGAGCGTCGAAAACATCAGCCGAAACGATAATCTAAATATGGTAGTTAATACTACTAAGAAAGGAGACAGGAATGAAGAGCAAGTTGTTGTGTTGCGTATCGCTTTGTGCGGTGACTTCAATTGTGCACGCGCAAACATCTGTCACGCTTTACGGGATTATCGATGAAGGCATCATGTATCAAAGCAACGTTAACGGCGGAAAGCGTGTCTCTCTCGATTCGTTGGGCGGACTAAATGGAAGTCGGTGGGGCATGACCGGAAAAGAAGACCTCGGTGGTGGGTTGCGAGCGATTTTCACGCTCGAATCAGGGATCAATGTAAATAACGGCGCGTTCGGGCAGGGTGGCACGCCGTTTGGACGTCAGGCGTTCGTTGGATTGGCTAGCGACCAGTATGGCAGCCTCACCTTCGGGCGGCAGTACGACATGATCTTCTATTTTCCGGAGCCTCTTACTATTTCGGGGCTGATCTCGACGGTCGTTTTCTCGCACCCGGGCGACCTCGATAACACGGCCAACTCGATTCGTGTAAACAATGCGGTACGCTACATGAGCCCGAGTCTTTACGGGTTCACTTTTGGCGGAGAATACAGTGTCGGCGGAGTGGCGGGAAATACGACCGCCAATAGCGGCTATTCGTTGGGGATAGGCTATAGCGGCGGCCCATTCTCAATTGCGGCGGCGTTCGAATACTTCAAGAATCCTACATCAGCGACACCAGGGCAAGGTTTCTTCACGGGCAATGCTAACGGGGCATCGCTGCTTGCCTTCTCATTGAACAAGGGATATGCCACTGCGTCGTCCTATCAGGTGGGTGTTATCGCTGCCAACTACAAGGTCGGACCGTTCACTTTCGGCGCTTCCGGATCGAACGTGCAGTATTCGAACATGGGTGGAACCTTGTTGGGCCAGACTGCACACTTCAACAACGTCGATGTCGGTGTAAGTTATTTGTACAGCCCGTCTCTGACATTAGGCCTCGGATATGAGTACCTTGTCGGAAAAGGCGTGACGACGACGCAGGGATCGACCATCGGTAATCAGCACTATAACCAGGTGGCAGTCATGGGAGACTATTTCCTCTCGAAACGCACCGACGTTTATCTCGCGGCTGGCTACCAACGGGCGAGCGGGACGTCATCGACCGGAGTTCCCGCGGTTGCGAATTTTACGAATCAAGGCGACTCGTCCAACAATCATCAATTCATTGCGCGCCTCGCTTTCCGCCACAAATTCTAGGCCGTCGGGATCCGGCACTTGGCTTTTGCACGACAACCTTCTCACAACGATTGTGGTCTCTCGCGCATGAGCCTTGGCCGGATTCACGCCCACTCATTTTGGCCTGGCGGGACAGTAGAGCTCCTACAGTTGACAACGCGACATGCCGGTGAGGGGCGCACCATTCGGGACCGCGAGTTGCCGTCGCTTGAGCACCCAATCGCGGACGGGATTTTCTACAAAATTGTTCTGGACGCTAGAGCTCGTTTCGGCCGGCCGACAATCTGGAATCGGAGCGCACCACTTGCCCCGCCGACATTGTGGTGTCTGCTTCGGTTTTGGACATGGACGTCACAACACGGTCTACTGGTGTCGGTGTTCAACAGTGCTCGAAAGTCGACGTGTATCCATGTTGTCATCGCGAAAATTCAACAAGGCTAGCGTCGGAAGCTGGAAGGCCACAGAACGGACAACGAGTTCGTTCTCGATTCGGCTGTCACGCGGTCCAGAAGCCGTGCGGACGGACCTTTGCGACTTGTGGCAAGGAGTTTGCCCGGACAGCATGGTTGACGCAATAAGCGCAGAGTCCTAACCTTGCACACACCAGCCAAAACGGATAGGCACGAGATGAGTTCAGGACCGAAACAGGATGACCTTGCGCGGCTCGATTCGGTTTTTGTCGACTCGGCGGTGCCGAACCGCCTCCGGGAGATCGCTGCGACCTCGTTCTCGACTGCGGCTCAATTCTGGCAAGCGGCGTTCGATGGCAAGCTTCTTTCTCCTCGTCTGAAGGAACTTATTCTTCTTGCCTTGCACGCTTCGGCCACGTCAATCAATGCGCATGCTATTAAACGTCACGTTGAGCGGGCGAGAACTGGCGGCGCCTCTGAAGAAGAGATACTGGAAGTCTTATTATCCATCGTGGGGGTCGGCAACCATGCGCTGTATTTCGCGGTGCCCGTTCTCATGAAAGAGCTTGCCGCTGCTGGACGCGACGAAGAGGCGAAGACCCCGACACTGCGTCCTGACGTCCACGCCATTAAGCAGGACTTCATGGAAACCCGAGGTTTCTGGAACGAAGAGCGGGACCTCCTTGCGGGGCTCATGCCCGATTACTTCCGAGCATTGTCTGAACTGTCTATGGAGCCTTGGAAGAATGGCGTTCTAACTCCTAAGGAGCGCGAGTTTGTCTACATCGCGATCGACTGTTCGGTAACACACATGTATGGCCCCGGCCTTGGGATACACATTCGCAATGCGCTCAAGCACGGGGCCACTCGTGACGAGATTCTGGAGGTATTCCATCTTGCCGCCTTGATGGGCATGGAGGGCTATATTCTAGGAGCCGACGCCTTGCTGACGAATGCCCAGTATGGGCCCTGAGCCGTCTCCGGTTGCGTCTGGTCCGGATGCACACCGAGTGCGGTGACGCCCTCCGTCAGCACTCTCTCGATCTATCTCGCAGATGCGGCGTCACGAAGCATATTTTCCGAATGCGTGCTATGTACGCCTTATTGCTCAGCCAAGAAGATCAAGCAACTGCCGCACGTGAGTCACGTCACGGAAATGCTTCAGCACGTGGACGCTTTTGTCAATATTGGATGCGCTTACGCGGGCGAGCGGGCATAAGGCCCGGAATTTTCTTTCAACGTCCGGCCACTCGACTCCCCTGGTCGCAGATCCTAGAGGGGCATAGACCGTCTTGGAAAAACTTCGACCGTCGCGAGTTTTCACGGTCACAGTGGCTCCCTGCTTATATCGCTCCAAATTCTCAGTCGGCGGTTCACCCACTTCCACGAGGTCGAGAAGCCGACGGATCTCGGGGTCTAAAATCTTTTCGAGCGAGAGATGCTGCCAATCGAATCCACGGTCCGCCACGCTCGCCGCAGCGAAATAGACGGGACTATGTGCCGCACCGATCAGGTCTGTAGGATGGCGTGGGCCGCTCAATGTCCGCATTTTTGGCAACGAACAGACTATCGAGACGACCTCGCTGGCCGGAACGTTCGCCATGGTCGAGGCCTCGGCGGCGGCTTCAGCCATGGCGTGGTATGGGTGCGCGCCGGGTACGAGTTTGACCGCCATTTCACTGAGAATTTGCCAAGTCTCGCCTAAACCCTCGGTGACAGCGGCCACGCGGCCGGATGCATGAGCGTCCACCCCATACGTATGGAAAAATCCGTGGGGATGTTCGAAGATCGTTTCTTCTGCGGTGTAACCGAGCCCAGCCAACTGGGCGGCCTCCACGCCTAGCATGGCAGCAAGGCCGGCGTGGTACTCACGCGCGATGCTGGTATTGGCCGCTGCCAGCAGGCCGGCGTTGGAAGTAGCTGCCAATGCCAACGCGTGAGTCATCTGCTGAGCGCTCAACTTGAGCAGTAACCCAGCAGCGACCGCTGCACCAAAGATTGCGATCATGCATCCGTGAAAGCCTTTTTCCCAGATGAGACCAGGCACGACTCCACCGTTAATGCGTCCCGCTGCTTCATACCCGAGCGCGATGGCAGCCAGAACGTCCTTTCCGTCAGCGCCTGTCTTCTCCGCCATGGCGATTGCAGCCGCGACGAGAGGCGTACCGGGATGAGTTATGTTGCGTAGGTCACTATCGTCCGATGCAGCCGCATCGCTCATAACAGCATTAATGCGAGCTGCCTTTGCCACAGGTAATCGCGTTGCGCCTGCGAACCATGCGCTCGAGTCCGCAACTCCGCCGCGCTCAATCTCGAATCGACGCACGATCCCGGAAGAATCCAACGGTGCCCCCATGGCCGCGCTTGCGACGGTGCTGGCAATCAACATGGCAGCATAGTCGATCGCGCTTGGAGGAATGTCCTCATAGCGCGTTTGCGTTACAAACTGCGCAAGCTCTACTGCAATCGTCATACGATCTCCACGTAACAGGTAATGGTCGGCTGTCGACTGTTGCGCGAGCTCTTGGCGCCTCTCCGCAAGCCGTCTCGCGGTCGGTTGATAGCGTGAGGCCTCCGTGCCGTTGCCAGATCGACCTCATTCGGTGCTTCGCCTGAATGGCAATAACGCAGTGATTCCGAGTATATCGACCGACCACGCCTGCGCCTTTGCAGAAGACGGCAAGGACCTTGCGCTCTGCTTCACTGATGGCAATAGCTGCGAGTTGTAAGGTTGGTAAAGTTGCCTGAAAAGTCCGGTAGCGTGACGGTGAGGCGTTCTGCGAAGGCAAGGGGGAAAACGAGAATCACATTAGTGAACGCTCTGTTCCACACGTTTTCTTCACTCCTTGTGCTTTACGTAGTTCGGCAAGCACCTTTGCTCTTGTGCGTGTTGATCAAAGCAAGCCCAACACGTAACTTGAACCGGGAGGTTTGAGAGGGGCACAGACCAGCATGATGAACGTGAAATGTCAGA
Source organism: Paraburkholderia sp. NPDC080076 (assembly GCF_050281145.1). Taxonomy (NCBI): domain Bacteria; kingdom Pseudomonadati; phylum Pseudomonadota; class Betaproteobacteria; order Burkholderiales; family Burkholderiaceae; genus Paraburkholderia; species Paraburkholderia sp. NPDC080076. The sequence continues at coordinate 253,827 of NZ_JBNNWQ010000007.1, forward strand.
TTCTCGCGATCCGCTCTCGCCTTTGGAGGATGGGAAGCAGACCAATTCATTTGAGGAGATATCGTAATGGCGGGTTTGTACTTCGAGGACTTCGAGATCGGAAGAGCTTTTGAGCATGCGTGGTCTCGAACAGTCACGGAGATGGACAATGTTCTTTTCAGCTGCCTGACGCTTAACGTCCAGCCGCTACACATTGATGCGGAGTTCGCAGCGAAGACCGAATTCGGCAAACCTCTTGTGAACAGCCTCTTCACTCTGGGGCTACTCATCGGCATAACGGTCAATGACACCACGATGGGAACGACGATTGGAAACTTGGGGCTGCGCGAGGCAACGTTCCCACATCCGGTATTTCACGGCGACACGATCCGGGCACGTACAACCGTGCTTAGTCTGCGGGAAAGCAAATCGCGTCCAAATGCCGGACTGGTTGAGTTCGAGCATGTCGCCACAAAACAGACCGGTGAGATGGTTTGTCGATGCATCCGCACGGCGTTGATGCGACGGAGTGAAGCATGATTCGTTCATTCTTGTTCGTGCCGGCAGACAGTTCGCGGAAACTGGAAAAGTCGCTCGTAAGTCAATCCGATGCCTTGATTTTCGATCTGGAAGATTCAGTAGCGTTAAGTAAGAAGGCTGAAGCACGAGCGTGCCTGGATAGCTTTCTTTCTCAGCGTCGATGCGAGATCGAAAAGGTTGTGTACATTCGTGTCAATGACCTTTCAACTGACGCGACACTCGCCGATCTCGCTACCGCGATGCGGCACCAGCCCGATGGAATCGTCTTGCCCAAGTCAACCAGCGGGGATGACGTGCGCCGACTCGGAAATTACCTTGATGCGTTCGAGGTCGCATACGCCCATAGGGGATCGCCGGTAAAGATCGTCCCTATCGTCACTGAGACTGCATCGTCGCTTTTCACGCTTGATTCCTACAAGAATGCCTCACCACGCCTCGCAGGTCTGATGTGGGGGGCAGAGGACCTCGCCGCCGATATTGGTGCAACCCGCAGAAAGGCAGATGGACGCTGGGTAGGTGCGTTTTCACATGCGCGGGCACTATGCCTCATCGCCTCGGCCAACGCAGGCGTGCCAGGCATCGACGCAATCTCAGCCGAGATCGTCGATATGGACCTGATCGAACGTGAGGCACGAGAGGCAAAAGAGGACGGATTTTCGGCGAAGGCCGCGATCCACCCCTCTCAAGTCAATCCAATCAATGACGTCTTCACACCCTCCGACGAAGAACTCGATTGGGCGCGCCGGATCATCGAAGCGTTCGACAAAGGGGGCGGCGTAGCAACAATGGACGGAAAGATGATTGACCGGCCGCATTTGCGGCTCGCAGAGAGACTGCTTGCCGGTGAGCGGACACTCGCGATTCCCTCGTGAAGCCATCATCTGACAAGACCACTGAACAGGCTAACAAAGCTTGGGTGTCGGACATGCTGGAGTGATACGGGCATTGTCCCCGTTCGCTAGTGTAAGCCGATCTAGCCACCTCAAGGAGTGCATTTGAAATGAATTTCGACCTCAATGAAGATCAATTGTCCATACAGGCGTCGATCGAAAAGGTCTGCGAGAAGTTTGACGACGAGTATTGGCTGGAGCGTGATCGTCACGGTGGCTTTCCGCACGACTTTCACCGCACGTTGGCGGACAACGGCTGGCTCGGGATTGCTATGGACCCTGAGTATGGAGGCTCAGGATTGGGAATGACCGAGGCTGCGTTGATGATGAGGACGATTAGTGCCTCAGGAGCAGGCCTCTCGGGTGCCTCAGCCGTCCACATGAACATATTCGGTCTTAACCCGGTTCAAGTGTTTGGAACTGACGACCAAAAGAAGCGGTTTCTCCCACCGCTCATCGAAGGTAAAGATAAGGCGTGTTTCGCTGTAACCGAGCCTGACGCCGGGCTCGATACCACGCATCTGAAGACCCAGGCTGTGCGCGATGGCGACTTCTACGTCATTACCGGAAGAAAGATCTGGATTTCGACGGCGCAGGTTGCAAACAAGATGCTCATCATTGCGCGTACCACGCCACTGGAGCAGGCGGCCAAGCCAACGGATGGGCTAAGTCTTTTTTACACCGATCTCGATCGTGACCACATCGAAGTACGTGAGATTGAAAAGATGGGCCGCAAGGCCGTTGATTCAAATATGTTGTTCATCGACGGTTTGCGTGTACCAGTCTCCGATTTGATTGGTGAAGAAGGACAAGGATTCAAGTACCTGTTGCACGGGCTCAATCCTGAACGCATTCTTATCGCAGCAGAAGCCATCGGCCTCGGACAAGCGGCTCTTCGACGGGCCACGCAGTATGCAAAGGAGCGTGTAGTGTTTGGGCGTCCGATCGGGCAGAACCAGGCAATCCAGCACCCACTCGCGCAGGCGTGGATGCAACTTGAGGCCGCAAACCTGATGGTGATGAAAGCCGCAACACTTTACGACGCGGGTAAATCGTGCGGTGCCGAAGCTAATAGCGCCAAATATCTCGCCGCCGAGGCCGCATTCCAATCTTGTCAGACGGCGATCGCCACGTTGGGTGGAATGGGGTACGCGAAGGAATATCACGTTGAGCGATATTTGAGGGAGTGCATGATTCCCCGCCTTGCTCCCGTTAGTCCGCAAATGATCATGTGCTTTATCGCCGAGAAGGTGCTTGGGCTGCCGAAATCGTACTGATCAGCGGCGGCATTCGCAAGGAAGCTCATTGTCGTTTCCCAACCTGACGCAGCGTCCGGGATGGTTGCGGGTCAATCGAGTGAAAGTTTGTGAGGAAATATGAGAGTGCTCGTGGCAGTAAAAAGGGTGATTGACTACAACGTCAAGGTACGCGTGAAATCGGATGGCACGGGTGTTGACCTTGCTAACGTCAAGATGTCTATGAACCCCTTCGACGAAATCGCCGTAGAAGAGGCAGTACGTATGAAGGAATCCGGCGTGGCAACCGAGGTCATCGTGGTCTCGGCAGGTGTTGTCCAATGCCAGGAAACGTTGCGTACTGCACTTGCTATGGGAGCGGACCGCGCGATCCTGATCGAATCCAGCGAGGAGCTTCAGCCGCTCGCCGTTGCAAAGTTGCTCAAGGCCGTGGTCGATAAGGAGCAGCCACAATTGATCGTTCTCGGCAAGCAGGCGATTGACGATGACTCTAATCAGACTGGCCAGATGCTGGCAGCTTTGGCCGGGGTGCCGCAGGCAACGTTTGCTTCTAAGGTCACCGTTTCTGGGGGAAGGGCAATTGTTTCGCGTGAGGTCGATGGCGGTGCGGAGACGCTTTCGCTGACACTCCCGGCGGTGGTGACGACTGATTTGCGTCTGAATGAACCGCGCTATGTGACGCTGCCGAACATCATGAAAGCGAAGAAGAAACCACTGGAAACCGTGAGGCCGGAAGACCTGGGCGTCGTTGTGACGCCGCGGCTCAAGACACTCAAAGTGGAGGAACCACCGAAGCGTCTGGCTGGTTTGATCGTGCCCGACGTAAAGACGCTGGTCGAGAAGCTGAAAAATGAAGCGAAAGTGCTGTAAGAGGAGCAAGTAAAATGACAATCTTGGTACTGGCTGAACACGACAACGCGACGATCAAGGGTGCGACGTTGAACACAGTGACGGCGGCCGCGGCTATATCCATTTTCACAGGCAGCGAAATTCATCTGTTGGTGGCCGGGCACAACGCGCAAGGTGCAGCCGAGGCAGCCACGAAGATCGCCGGCGTTTCGAAGGTAATGCTGGCCGATGCGCCTCACCTCGCTGAAGGACTTGCTGAAAATGTCGAGGCAACCGTCCTGAATGTAGCGAAGGGCTATTCACATATTCTCTTACCGGCAACGGCCTACGGAAAGAACGTTGCGCCGCGTATTGCAGCGAAGCTTGATGTCGCGCAGATCAGCGACATCACAGCAGTGGACAGTCTGGACACTTTCACACGGCCGGTCTATGCCGGCAATGCGATTGCGACGGTACAGTCGACCGACGTAATCAAGGTGATCACGGTGCGATCGACCGGCTTCGATGCAGCGGCAACCGAAGGGGGCGGCGCGACGATCGACAGGATAGAGGTTGCACCGGATGCGGAGATATCGCAGTTCATCAGCCGCGAGGTAACAAAGCTCGATCGGCCGGAGCTTACCAGCGCAAATGTCATCGTGTCAGGCGGCCGTGGACTGGGAAGTGGGGAGAACTACAGGAAGGTGTTAGAGCCCTTGGCCGACAAGTTGGGCGGCGCGCTGGGCGCATCACGGGCGGCGGTCGACGCAGGCTTTGTACCGAATGACTATCAGGTCGGACAGACAGGCAAGATCGTCGCGCCGCGGTTGTACGTGGCAGTCGGTATTTCTGGTGCCATCCAACACTTGGCGGGGATGAAGGACTCGAAGGTGATTGTTGCCGTCAACAAGGATCCGGAGGCGCCTATTTTTAGTGTGGCCGATTACGGTGTTGTTGGCGATCTATTTAGCACGGTCCCGGAACTCGTCAGTCTACTGGAGTAGGGGGTGCTTTTTATACTTGCGGCGACCTCATGGTAGAGCTGCCACATGTTACGGTGCTTCTGGTTTCAATTTGACGGATGCACCTTGTCGTCTCGTGTGGATAGCCACGATAGCCCGCATGTTCGACAGCCCCCGCAATAGATGCGCAAAACCTGCGGATGGGCGCGATTTCGAGGCTGACGTGACTGAAGTTGCCATTGCTAAAGAGTGGACTAGCGTGTTGAGCAGGCGTGTGACGTAGTGGCCTTAGGGGGCGAAGCATCGTGGCGCAAACTGCGCCACACCGCTCAACCGTCGAAATAACTCTCAAGCGCTGTAATAACCCTCGCAGCGTCCAATAAGTTGTCGCTTTGCTTCTTTCCAATAGATGAAATCAGGCAAGATGCAGCAGCGATATCTGGATCGTATCGGTCGCGAAGCCTAAGGGATTACACGAGCACCGCGCGACCCTGCTCGCGATTAAATGGTTAGCTTGTACGTCTCGGCCGCCGTCTTGCTGAACATGAATTCTCGCTCCTCGGCGGAGTAGGGACGCGTCATCTTCTTAAAGGCGTTCCATAGCACGTGATAGTTGCACATCCCGCGATCGACGGGAAAGTTGCTCTCGAACATGCATCGTTGGGGGCCGAAGCTGGTGATGCAAACATCAATATACGGGCTCCATTTTTCGACGAGAAGGTCGGACGACGGTGGCGCGGGGAGCTTATTGAAATTGAATCCGCCGTACCTCATTGCAAGGCCGCCGAGCTTGATGACAGTGTTGGGACAACGGGCCAGTGCCTCGATTCTGGTTCGCCACTCCTTGAATACGGCCTCGCGTTGATCCACGTACGGGCCGATCCCGACCGGCCCGCCCACGTGGTTGATCACCACTTTCAACTGTGGGAACGCGCGGCAAACGTCGAGTACCTCGTCAAGTTGAGTAAAGAAGACCCATAGATCAAGCGACAGTTGAAGGTCGTCAACGCATTTGATCGCAGCTCGGGCTTGCTCGTGCATCAAAATATTCGGCGGAATATTCAGCGCTCGCACCTCGGAGCTTTCGTGCCATGCAGTAGTCGGCCTGATTCCTCGGAAGCGGCCGCCACCTGCCTGGAGATGGGCCTCGAGTACGGGCTGGATCCGATTACCCAGCATGAGATCGGTGGTTCCGATGATCCCAGCGCAGACCCTGGTTGATCCATATTCTCCGCTGGCGCTTTGCGCGGCGACGCCGTTGACGAATTCCGTTTCGCCGACGGGCCGCATTTCCTGTGGACCTTCAGCGCGGTACATTGAATGACACTGAACGTGGACCGTGGCGACTACGTTGTGCCCCGACTGGAAATCCGCGAGAGCCTCGTCGAAAAGGTATCGGTTGCCCGGCATGTCCCAGACGTGATGATGTGGATCGACGATTTTCAAGTCGGCGTCGACAATGTCTTCTCGCGTTTTCGCGAGCCATTCCAGGTTGACACCAAGATGTGCCTTAATGGCAGCCCGAATGGAATCGTCCGACATGTCAGTCTCCGTGGTTTTCGTTTTTTACAAGAAAAGCAATTAGCGTTAATACTCAACGCCCTGCCTGCCGCCACAAGGGCTGCGGAACAAGACGATAGAGTCGAAATGCGCAACTCATGCGTGAGTGATCTATCGGTGCATGAAGCATGAAGCGGGTTCGCTCCCGCGTGGGAAGCGGAAGATGCCGAAGATCATCCTCCGGGCGCCGATATTCAACGTATTCCACGTATCGGATAGTAGCAGTTCGAAGGCACTGGAAAGGTGCAAGATCCTTGCCGTTTTGCGCAAAAATAGACATCAAGGTGGGGGCTATACTTGGCTAAAGAGGGCTGGTTCTGAGTTTCGGCTCACACCTGCCTTAAAGTGTTTTCGTTTCCAGGAGAGGTCGGGTCCATGTCAAAGACAGCAGTAGTAACCGGGGGAGCATCAGGCATCGGTCAGTGCTCAGTCGAAAGACTCGTCGCAGATGGCTGGACCGTTTGGGTACTCGACCTGTCGGAAGGCAAGCCGGCACAGTTCGCAGACCAGCCGGAGGGCGCAGCCCGCTATCGCTTTCGACAGTGTGACGTTGGAAACGCTGAGAGCGTTAAAGCCGCGTTCGAGGAGATCAGTCAGAGCACAGAGAAGGTCGATGCGCTCATATGTTCTGCCGGAGTCATCAGAACAGGTTCTTTGGAGGACCACACGTTAGAGCAGGTAAACGTGATGATCGACGTCAACATGAAAGGACCGTGGCTCTGCGTGCGAGAAGCGCTACCCTTGCTGCGAAAGGATTCGAGCGTCGCCGATCCCGCGCGGGTAGTCGTTGTCGGATCCATTGGGGGCATCAGGCCGAAGGTTGGCACGGGCTTCTATGGTGCTACTAAGGCGGCAGTCCACGTGCTTACGGGCGTATTTGCTGCGGAACTCGCTCCAACGGGGGTGCTTGTCAATGCTGTCGCTCCCGGCACAGTTGCTACACCGATGATTGAGTCGGTACAGAATCAACGCGAAGGTTCGGGATATCGACTATCTGGCGACTCGCCGCTCGGTCGGATTGCCCAACCCGACGATGTTGTGGACGTGATCATGTTCTTCCTGAGCGATGCGGCGAAATTTGTGACTGGTACCGTTCTTCCTGTCGACGGCGGAACACGCGCTGCCTTCATCAAGAAGTAGTGTTTCGTAAAAAGACCAGGAGTTTGGCAGTCGAAGTTACTCGCAAGTCACAGGAGAGACCGGTGCGCCGTCAGTCGTCTGGGAGCTCCCACCTGTTTTGGTCAGGATAAATCTTCCGCCGCACACGACGGCTCGTGTATGTCCCGAGCCCGCTCGACTAGTTCGCCAGTGACGTAACTTGTTCTCGGCCTGTGCGGTGGCATCCCAGCGTTCATGCTGGCGGCGTCGCGACGAACAGGGCCATGAGAGGCGGGCTGATGTGCAATGACCGCGTGGCAGACGCTCGCACATTCCGTACGGACCTTTGGCGACGCCACGGTCTAAAGTGGCTTTTGTTCGACAGTTGCGGTGCACTCGAAAATCAGATTTCGCAATTCTGTGGGCAGTTCAGCAAGGAGACGATGGGATGGCTACGCATATTTCAGAATCTGGTGCGCGCCAGAGGCGGTTTGTGGTTGCTTCGACACTGGCCGGGGCAACCATAGAGTGGTATGACTTTTTCATTTTTGGCGTTATATCAGCCCTTTTCCTGAACAAGCTCTTCTTCCCGACGTTCGACTCGACAACAGGAACCATCCTTGGCTTTATGACGTTCGCTACGGCGTGGCTGGCGCGACCGATCGGCGGCATGGTCGCCGGGCACCTGGGCGACAGAATCGGGCGCAAGACCACGCTTTTGTGGAGCCTGGTCTTGATGGGCGCGGCTACCGTGATGATCGGGTTGCTGCCAACTTACGAGTCCGCGGGTCCTATTGGGGCAATCCTGCTGGTTTTGCTGCGCATCGTCCAAGGACTTTCGGCAGGCGCGGAGTACGGAGGCGCGGTGGTTACCGTTGTTGAGCACGCTGAAGAGTCGAAGCGAGGCCTCTACGGGAGCGCGCCTCAGGTAGGGGCGATGTTGGGCCTTCTGCTCGGCAATGGCACTTTCTTCCTTATAACCAAGATGGACCAGACGGCACTTATGTCGTGGGGATGGCGGGTTCCCTTCCTGGTCAGTGCGATCATGCTCGTCGTTGGAATCTTGATTCGCGGACGGATGGCTGAGTCACCGGACTTCGTCAAGGCAAAAGCGGAGGGTACAACCGAGCGACAGCCGCTTGTGGCATTGATTCGGCACTACCCACGGCAACTGGTTGCGGTGCTGTTAGCGCAAGCGGCTCCGAACACGTTCTTCTGGATGTGCGCAGTTTTCATGGTTTCGTATGCGGTGAAAACTCTGGGTATCAGCCAGACGGGGATGCTCGGCGCCGTCTGCGCGGGCGCGGCTCTAGAGGTCTGCACACTGCCTCTTTTTGGCTTGATGGCGGACCGCGTGGGACGCCGAAAGGTGTTCATTGGCGGCCTGGTGTTTTTAGGCCTTTTCGCGTTTCCGTTCTTTCTTATCCTTCAGACGAAGGAGTTGCCGTGGATCATGGTTGGGTATGCCGCCCTGCTGGGGATCGGTCACTCGGCGACCTTCGCGTCACAAGCCTCGCTCTTCGCTGAAATGTTTCCAACCTCTGTTCGTTACTCGGGACTGTCCGTGGCTTATCAAGCCTCGGGAGCCATCTTTGCGGGTCCGCTGCCAATCGTCGCGACGCTGCTGATCGCTGCACAGGGGGGTGCACTTTGGCTCTTTGTGAGTTATACGGTTTTGATCGCAGTTGTCAGCATGCTCGCGATTATTACGGGGCTGCCGCATTACACATTGATATCTCCCGTGGGGGTCGAGGGTAAAGGCCGGTCGCGTCGAGCCGGCATATCGATCTAGGCGCGCCCACGGTGTCGTTAAGGCACTTTGCATGGTCAGGTCGCGTGTCTTTTGCGGTGAAGCCGGGGCGAGATCGGCTCGCTCTTACCGACGTATTCGCGTTGGATGGCGAGTCACCGGTAAACGGTCGAGGACCTTGAGCGGCAATCTGATAGCTGACTCGTTGATCATGCCGCCGGCCGACAGAGACCGCAGCGAACAGGGGATGAGTTAAAACGCACAGTGGCGAGTAGTACGAGAGCCCATCTGTGATGCTCAGATTGCCGCGTGGGCCGGGTGCGGCCGCTCGATACAATTTACGGCGATTTCACCTGTACTCGCGCAACGGACTGGCCGGAAGCCGTGCGCGCTGTGTTGCGCCGGCGGCAAATTCCCTCTACTGCGGCGCTGCCTGATTTGGGGGCACGTTGGAGAAACCTGTAGGGTCTTCGTCAAACCATTACTCAAGCGGCAGGCTTTGCTCGCGTCACTTGGGCGCTAATGGTGGACACCGGAAGCGGCAGTTGCAGCGTTCGCGACTGCGCCGACTCGAGGGTGACATTTTGCGTACAGACAAAAATGTATCGTGTGCGCTGCCCGCTGAAAGAGAGCGTCAACGGGCGGCGAAATTGCCGCTGTCCGCGCGGCGTAGCTTGGCCGTCATGGGTCCTTGCAGTTCCAGACCTACTGTGTGACGACGGAGTCGTATGTGTCACGAGGCCGCTCGCCGTCTGCGATTTCCAGCCGACGCGCGTTCTTTCGCGACCCGAATAGCCTCATAGAAACTTGATTCGGTAGCCAAATGGCGATGGTCTACACTGACCAGCCAACCTGCAGGGGCCTTGCACCACCGTACCCGGCCGTCGTCGAGGAGATCACAGAACCAGCGCCATACGGCTGCGTCTTCTGCGTTAGCGTTGTTCGCGGCCCTTTCTCTAGCCGCCTCGAAGGAGTTTTGCACGGTCGTCAATCCAAGATGGCACCTGTAGTCAGCTCAACTGCGCGCTAGATATCAAGCGTGGTGGTCAACGACAATGACCCTCGACCTGTTGTTGAAGCAGCGCGCTTAAGCAGTCGATTCTTGCAGCGAGGCAAGTTGACGTTTCGGCGCGAGCATCGAAGTAACCACGTGTCTTCGGGCCCGCGCATCCTCTGCGGCTTGAAATGATCGAATTCCTGAAATGTTGTGATCGCTTGAATCTGTACGCCAAGATTAGGAGCTTCGAGCCAAAGCGTCAACAAGCGGACCTATGCAAGCTCTTTACCGGTACGCGCAAAACCTTCGGTCATGTTCAGTTACTGAAGGAACAGTGATCGCCGGAAGAGAATTGCCGACAACAGTTTCGCGTCCAAGGGCTCCGCGTCGCACGGAGCGTGAAATTTCTGTGATACAGGATGATCAAGGATTCGGGCGTTTGCCTGGTTGGCGAGACTCCTCGGAATACTATCGATTCACCTATCCCATGCCGTTGGCTCTGGAACATCGAAGGGAACACTGACGGCAACGCTCTTGAAATCTGCGGGGCTCACAATTTCCAGATACTCCATATCTTCCGAGTAGTCGAAGAGATAGTGACGAATGCCTGGTGCCTGATGGACGCAGTCGCCGGCGGATACGAGCGTCTCCTTGTCTTCGTACATAAATCTTGCCCATCCCTTAAGCATGATGACAATCTGAAAGTCAGCCTCGTGAACGTGCCAGCCGGTTCCAACTTCAGGTGCGTTCTTCGCGCGCACGAGGTGCGCGACCACCTGACCTTTGGTTGCTTCTGCAACCCCGAGATCGCGGTACTCGAAGAAATCCCGCAAGCCGCCGCTTTGATAAGGGGTGCCGTCTGGACGAACGTGAGAGAACAAGGTATTTGTCTGCATGATAAGGTATCCGTATCGAAGTAAGAACGAGGTTATTATAGAAAGCGCGGCTAACGATCACCTATACGCAAAATTGCGTAATGGGTCTTATAGATGCCGGCGTTCACCCAACCATCGGAAGGACAAAGATGACGTCTGACCGATTTACCTGCTGATAAGCTGCGCGGCGCTCGTCACATTCGCTAGTCGTCGAAGTGCCGAAAGGAAGATTGACAAGTCAACGCTAAGAATGGCGCGCGGATTCTGGGAGCACGCCATCGCCGGATGCAACGTTCGGATTGTGCTCATCAGAGCAACACGCCCCCTCGCGACCGCGTCAATCTGGATCGGTCGAGAGACAAGGTGCTTTCCGGATTGCGCAAAGACCGAATAGCGGAGAGCGGATGGAATAAGGCACACGATGCTGGTGGACACTAAGGTGTTATCGATCAAGACTACTGATCAATCGATCAGCGAAAAAAATCGATTCAACGTAGACCTATCACTATTGAGAAGTCCGCATTTGAGTAAGGATTTTGAGCGCCTACCAGAACAGATCGGTATCGACCAGCTAGTTTCGACATCAACTTGAGTAAGGCGTGGAGCCTAAGCACGCCAAAAAATCCGCATTTCAGTCTCTTCGATCTACCGGTTGCCGACGCCAGGCAAGCGTGGATCGAAATTGCAACTTTGTCTTTTCATAGTTCAGTGGTGTTGCTCTCGTTAGCGCAGCTGCACCCATAAGTGGTGAGAGCGGCATTCGTTGCGGTCACTGTCGGTTACTAAACGAACGATGGATGCACTATGCTCATTGGAGTCCCTGCTGAAACGCGGGCGAACGAGGCGCGCGTCGCCGCTACGCCCGAGACGGTCAAGAAGCTCGTGTCGCAAGGTCACCGGGTCACGGTACAAAGCGGCGCGGGATTGCCGGCAAGCTATATCGACGGTGTTTACGCTGAAGCGGGCGCGGATATCGTCGATGTGAATACCGCTTTTGCCGCTGAGATCGTTCTCAAGGTCCAATCTCCGAGCGAGGCCGAGTTGCCGCTGCTGAAGTCAGGCAGCGTGCTGGTCGGCATGCTCGACCCCTTCGACTCTGATAACACGACGAGGCTCGCCGGCGCAGGTGTCACAGCGTTTGCGCTGGAAGCCGCGCCACGCACGACGCGCGCGCAGAGCCTCGACGTGCTTTCGTCTCAGGCGAACATCGCGGGCTACAAGGCGGTACTGGTTGCGTGCAATCTATATCAGCGATTCATGCCGATGCTAATGACCGCCGCCGGTACGGTGAAAGCGGCGCGCGTGCTGGTCTTGGGTGCGGGCGTCGCAGGCCTTCAGGCGATTGCAACTGCCAAGCGTCTCGGCGCGGTAGTCGAAGCGTCCGATGTGCGGCCCGCTGTTAAGGAGCAACTCGAATCATTGGGTGCGAAGTTTGTCGACGTGCCCTTCGAAAGCGATGAAGAACGGGACGCGGCAGTGGGGGTCGGTGGCTACGCGCGCCCGATGCCGCCGAGCTGGCTCGCGCGACAGACCGCTCAGGTTCACGAGCGCGCACAGCTCGCCGACATCATCATCTCGACGGCACTGATCCCTGGGCGTCCCGCGCCGACTCTGCTTTCCGCCGACACCGTCAGGCACATGAAGCCGGGCTCCGTGATCATTGATCTCGCCGCCGGTCGCGGTCCCGAATTCGAGGGCCGTAAAGGCGGCAACTGCCCGCTGACCGAAGTGGATAAGACGGTGATGAAGCATGGCGTGCATATTGTCGGCTATACCAATCTCGCCTCAATGGTCGCCGCCGATGCCTCCTCGCTCTACGCACGCAACCTGCTCGAGTTCCTCAAGCTGATCCTCACGAAGGAAGGCGAGCTCAACATCGATCTCGCGGACGATATCGTCGCTGCCACGCTCCAGTGTCGAGACGGACAAGTGGCGCGTGCTGCATTGGCATGACAGAGAGACAGACATGGAAATGGACATCATCAATCACACTGTGATCAATCTGATCATCTTCGTGCTGGCGATCTACGTCGGCTATCACGTCGTCTGGAACGTCACGCCCGCGCTGCATACACCGCTCATGGCCGTGACCAACGCGATTTCGGCGATCGTGATCGTCGGCGCGATGCTCGCGACGGGGCTTACGATCGGTGGGACGGGCAAGTTTTTTGGCACCTTGGCGGTATTACTCGCGGCGGTGAATGTGTTTGGCGGGTTTCTGGTGACGCGGCGGATGCTTGAAATGTTCAAGAAGAAAGAGCCTAAAAGGCTCGTGAGCAGGGAGGGCACGTAAATGAGTATGAACGTCGTCACTATTTTTTATCTCATCGCCTCAGTGTGCTTCATTCAGGCGCTTAAGGGCCTGTCGAATCCAAAGACAGCACGCCTCGGCAACACCTTCGGGATGGCCGGCATGGCGACCGCCATCTTGACGACGCTCGCGCTGATCTTGAAGCAAGCATCATATCTCGGGTCCAACCTTGGCTTCGGCCTCGGACTGCTGTTTGCGGCGCTGATCATCGGCGGTGCGGCAGGCGCGTACATCGCGGCAAAAGTCGAGATGACAAAGATGCCCGAACTCGTCGCCGCCATGCACTCGCTGATCGGTCTGGCGGCGGTATGCATCGCGTATGCGGTTGTGTCGGAGCCCGCGGGCTTTGGCCTCGTTGCCGCTCCCGGCGATCCGATTCCTTACGGCAACCGTGTCGAGTTGTTCATCGGCACGTTCGTCGGGGCGATCACGTTCTTCGGGTCGGTCATCGCGTTCGGCAAGCTGTCGGGCAAGTACCAGTTCCGCCTGTTCAAAGGCGCGCCGGTTGTGTATCCGGGCCAGCACATGATCAATCTGCTGCTCGCCATCGCGATGCTGGGCTTCGGCGTCATGTTCGTGATAACGCAATCGTGGCTACCGTTCGTGATCGTGACGCTGATCGCGTTGGCGCTTGGGGTGCTGATCATCATTCCGATTGGGGGAGCGGATATGCCTGTGGTCGTGTCGATGCTCAACTCGTACTCGGGGTGGGCAGCGGCGGGCATCGGCTTCTCGCTGAACAACCCAATGCTGATTATCGCGGGTTCGCTGGTGGGTTCGTCAGGCGCGATCCTGTCATACATCATGTGTAAGGCAATGAATCGATCGTTCTTCAATGTGCTGCTAGGCGGATTCGGCAACGAAGGCGGGGCGACTGCGGCAGGCGGTGCGACGGAGCAGCGTCCGGTAAAGTCGGGGTCAGCTGATGATGCTGCCTTCATGCTTGGCAATGCGGAGAGCGTGGTGATCGTGCCGGGCTATGGTCTTGCCGTGGCTCGAGCGCAGCACGCGCTGAAGGAACTGACCGACAAGCTGGTCGAAAAAGGAATCGACGTGCGTTACGCGATTCATCCGGTCGCCGGGCGGATGCCGGGGCACATGAACGTGCTGCTCGCGGAAGCCGAAGTGTCGTACGAACTCGTGCATGAGATGGAGGACATCAACGGCGAGTTCGGTCAGACGGATGTGGTGCTTGTCCTCGGGGCCAACGACGTGGTAAACCCTGCGGCGAAGACCGATCCGCAATCACCGATTGCAGGCATGCCGATTCTCGAAGCCTACAAAGCACGCACAGTCATCGTGAACAAGCGGTCGATGGCAGCTGGCTATGCGGGTCTCGACAATGACTTGTTCTACATGGACAAGACAATGATGGTCTTCGGCGACGCGAAGAAGGTTGTGGAGGACATGATGAAGGCGGTGGATTAGCGTGTCTCTGGATGCCAGGCGCGCCATCCATACTCGGACAATACATCTCCGCAGCGCCGATTTGATGGACAGGCGCCCAAGGACGGAACGGACACTCCGTCGTCGGGCTGCAACGTGCCGGGTACGCGACATAGCTAGTATTGCAATGCGCTCGATTGACTCTCGCGCGGGGAAAGCGATTGACGAGTTTCGCTGAAGCCAGGGCGGCCGTCTCCGGGTCGTCAACTGATCGTGCTTTCCCGGGACTCGCGCTGGCTTGTCTGGTTCGTGTGATCAACAGCGCGCCGGATGCACTTAAACATACAGAACGTGTGCGTGGTGCTCTTTTGAAAGGCTCAAGCTGGGGGCGAACCACTGCTGCTATGGCTAAGCGGCTGCGGCCTGCTTTGCAGAAATCGATCGGCGCGCCTCACAACGAGAGGTGATGAACAGGGCTTCGTAGCCAACGGCCGCCCATGGTGGCATGGGGTGCGGAAGGTGGGAAGACGTTCCACGATCCGTCGCCATGACGAAAGAAGAATAAGGTCAGCGTTCCAGAACGTCGGTTGGCGACGATGGAAACGTATCGTGTCCGGCCGTTGGCAAGATGACCCGAACGAACAGTCTCGATTTCGGATTCCTGTTCCGCACCAAGCCACTTTTCAATGACCGCGCGGAGTGATCGCTCGACCTTAGACATCACGCACCTCCAATTTTACAGTCCATCGTCCACTCTCGACGCGAACCATGGACCCGAAATCACTACACTTCCTGAGTCAACTGTAGGCGCTCTCGGCATCGGTTAAAACCATCTGCGACGGCAATCACCTTCGCTTAATCCGATAAGCTGACGTTTCAATGGATGTCGCGACGATTTCGAACCGGTATTGGAATCGAGTGACCAGTGTCGGTTGTTTCAAGGGTTGAAACGAGAAGATGGAGGCACCGAAACGCGATCGTTCAGATGACGACGATCGGCTTTCGGGCCATGTACGCATAGACCGAGGAACCGTTTGCACGACATCGGATCATGTGACCATTGGTGAGGCCGAGTGGCTGAGGTCGCACTTCGTGGGTGTTTCGCCTTGAGGACGAAAAGGCGTCTTCTAGTTGTGCGTATCGTGGGAGGGCAGGCGGTAGAACCGTGAGGCGCTGCGCCAGAAGAGATCGGCCTTTTCCTCTGTGCTCGCGCCTGTCACGATTCGCTTCATCGCGTTCCAGCCGACGCAGTAATCGTAGCTGACCTTGTCTGCAGGAAAGTTGCTTTCGAACATGCAGCGTGCGGGTCCGAACGCTTCGATGCAGAACACAATCCAGCGCCGCCAGGCGTCGGCCAACTGGATGGAGGAAGGCGCACGCTCCGATGTGTCGAAAGCAAAGCCTGAGATCCGCATACCCAATCCGCCAAGCTTCACCATGACGTTCGGACAGGTGGCTAGCTCGCGCAGCGATGCCGACCACTGGGCAAACACTTCCTCGCTGCGTCCGGCATAGCGTCCGGCTCCGAGAATGCCGCCGCAATGGTTGAGTACGATCGGTGTCTGAGGAAATGCGCGCGCCAGCGCGGTCAGTCGCGGTATCTGGTGAAAAAAAAGCCAGGCGTCGAAGCTGAGGCTGAGAGAGGATAGGTGAGCGAACCCCTCGCGAAACTCCGGCGTGTCCAGCATATCCTCAGTTGTCGGATACGCCGGATTTAATAATGCCGGATCGGGATCCCAGGCCGCAATGTGCCGAATGCCGCGAAAGCGGCCCCCTAAGGCGGCAGGGCCACCCGCGGCGGCGATGTGAGCGTCAAGCACGGGCCGCACGGCATCGCCGATCCGCAAGTTCGCAAAGCCGACGATCGCGTCGCATACGCGAACGTCACCGTAACGGCCGCTGGCACACATGGCTGCAATGCCGTTGGCGAATTCCGTTTCACCAATCGGCTTCATGGGCTCAGGCCCAACGGCGCGGAGCATCGAGCGCGCTTGCACGAAGACCGTGGCGCGCACGTTATGACCGCTGCATAGATCGGCCAGCATGTCGTCAAGCAAGTACCTTGCTCCTGGCCGATCGTACAGGTGATGGTGGGCGTCGACGATGAGTTGCCCTGGATCCAACGGCGCTTCCTGGCGCGTGGCAAGCCAGTCCGGCCGGATTGGGTTGTGCGGCAGGGACGTGCCGCTCATGCTTCAGACGCGCCTTTGAACTCCGGATCCTGCAGCTCAGGTGCAATGCTGCCTGGCAAACCGAGCTCGAAGGTATTCAGCGTCAAGGAAACGAGGCAGTAGTATCCCAGCACGCCGACAAGTTCCACCATCCCTTGTTCGCCAAGCACGGTGGTTCCGCGCGCATAGATGGGATCGGGAACTCGACCTGTGGAGAGCAGAGTGGACGAGACGTCATAGACGGCCCGTTGACGGTCATCACTCAGTTCGGGGACGGAACGCGCGGCGATCGCGGCAATGACATCTGGATCGAGGCCGGCCTTCAACCCCATGGCCTTGTGCGCAGTCCATTCATGGTGCGAAGTCCAATGGCGTCCGCAGACGAGAATTGCGAGCTCCGTGAGGTGCGGCTCCAGTGTAGTCTCGTAGCGCAGCAATTCGCCCAGCTTCTGCCCTCGGCGCGCGAGTTCCGGATGGCGCAGCCAAGCGATCATCGGCGCTGGCACTTTGCCGCGACGGCCCGCGACGGTTTCGGCGCAGACTGCCAACTGCTCAGGGGACATAGCCGCTTCAGCCGGCATTTCCAGACGAGTCATGTTACGTGTTCCTCCAGGTAGGCCGCTCAGCCGATGTGCAGCAGCTCACGCGCCTGCGCTGGCGTAGCTACCTCGGCGTCGAGTTCACTGATGATGCGCGCGGCTCGTTCGACCATCGGCGCGTTGCCAGGAGAGAGCTGTCCACGTGTCAGATAGAGGTTGTCCTCCAGTCCGACGCGCACGTGGCCGCCCAGGAGCACCGCTTGCGCAACCATCGGGAACTGGTGCCGAGAGATGCCGAATGCGCTCCACTGCCCACCGGCGGGGACCATGTTTCGCAACGCTTGCATCGATTCGGTGCTTGCAGGCGCACCCCAAGGAATACCGAGGCAGAGTTGCAACCAGGGGGGATCGGCGAACAGACCCTTCTCGCAGAGGTGCCGAGCGAAGGCTGCGTGCCCTAGATCGAACACCTCGAGTTCCGGCTTCACGCCCGCTTCACGAATTGCGGCTGCCATCCGCTCTACATGGTTCGGAAGATTGAGGAAGGCGTAGCTACTGAAATTCATTGTCCCGATGTCGAGACTGCAGATGTCGGGACGCAGTTCAAGCACGTGTGCCATCCGTTCCTCCGGGCTGGCCATGCCTTGGATCGCGTTTCGATTGGGGTCGGCCTCGTCAGGGACAAAGCGGCCGCCGGCGCCTGTCGTCAGGTTGATCAGCACGTCGCTGCCCGTGCTGCGGATTCGGCGCACGACTTCGGCATAGAGGGCGTTCTCGCGGCTGGGCTTTCCGGTCTTCGGGTCTCGCACGTGGATATGCACTATCGCGGCGCCGGCGGCACGGGCGGCTAACGCCTCGTTCGCGATCTGTTCTGGTGTCACCGGAACGTATGGGCTGAGCCCGGACGTGTCGCCTCCGCCCGTCAGGGCGCAGGAAATGATAACGGGACGGCTCATGTGGGTCTCCTGTTTCTTTGCTTCGCGGGCAATACGGTGACTTCCGGAAGCACTAGGTGCTCGACGTTCTAATGGGTTTGATCTATGTGACTGCGCTTCACTCGCCGGGTCGTGCAGCAGTCATACCGCCATCCACGACCAGTTGCGTGGCAGTGATGTAGCGTGCTTCATCGCTGGCAAGGAAAAGCACAGCGTTGGCCACGTCCCACGCGTCTCCCATCCGGCCCATTGGCACGCTGGCATCCCGTTTGGCGACGAGGGCTGCGGCGTCGGAGGCGCCCAACTGGCTGACGAGTCGATGTTCGACCAGGGGCGTGTGCATGAGTCCGGGGACGACGGTATTAACGCGGATGCCCTTCTTGACGTACGCGATAGCAGTGGAGCGACCGAATGCTACGACCCCAGCTTTCGAGGCCGCATATGCGGCGTTTACGCGTCCACCGACCTGGAAACTTATGTATCCAATGCTGGATACGTTGACAACGGCACCACCATTCCCTTCGACCTCGAATTGCCGCTCCATGACGGGCAGCACGTGCTTGCAACCGAGGAAGGTTGTCTTGAGGTTTAAGTCCAACTGCGTGTCCCAAACTTCCTCCGTCATGGAGACTGGATCCCCGGGCGCGCTGCCACCGACGTTGTTGACGAGGATGTCAATGCGGCCAAACCGTGCGAGGCAGTCGTCGACCGCTGCCTTAACATCCGCGCTTACCATCATGTTGCAGGCTCTAGCGGTCCATTCACTGTGCCGCTCCTGCTCCATGATCGCGCTGGTCCCCGCGAGGGCCTCCGCACTGATGTCCACGCCGTAGACCTTGGCCCCCTGACGGGCCAAGAGGACGGCCGTCGCCTTGCCGTTGCCCCAACCTTCGCCAACGGAACCTGCTCCTGTGACGAACGCCACCTTCCCGCTCAGATCATGCATTCGACGCTCCGTGTTGCGTTTTCAGGCGATTAAACCTGCTTCGCGCGCCGTAATCTGCAGCGCCATGTAGTGGGAATAGATCCGCGCATGCGCAAATCCGCCGCCGATAAACCACAGACCCTTCTGGGCTGTTGGCTTGAACATGTTCGCCAGTTCCCCATCGCCATCGAGACCCCAGATTGGGCCAACCTTTCCCGCGATCTCTTCGCCAAGGATTTCCCGTACCACTTCCTGTTGGTTCTGATAGCCGGTGGCGGTGACGAGAAGATCTGCCTTTTCAACGTGGCCGTCCTTCATCAACGCCCCGTCTGCAACGAAGCGCTCGAAGTCCTCGTATTGCAGAAGGCCAATCTTGCCGCTGATGATCAGGTCCGAAGCACCGCAATTGAGATAATAGCCCCCGAAGCGCCGGCGCAGTTTCATCTGGTGACCGGTGCCGTCCTCGCCGAAGTCCAACTTCATTCCTTTCGCTTCGAGGCCCGCAAGAAGATTCTTATCGATCTCCTGCATTTTTTTGACGTTCATCTTGTAGCCGCGCACGAGCAATGGGTAAGTGCCGGACGCGGCGATCAGATCGCAATCCTCAAGTGGCAAGCCCTCGTTGTAGTAGAGCCCGTGATTGATGCCAGCGGCATCGACGCTCGCCACGGTGATCGAGCCGCGCTGAATGAGCTTGACGTTTGCGCCGCTTTCGCAGAGATCTTGCGCGATATCATGGCCGCTGGTACCAGCACCAAGAATCAGTGCATTTTTGCCGCGCCAACGGGAACCTTCCGTGTAACCATGGGTGTGCAAGACTTCGCCTTCGAAGTCCTCGAGCCCCGGACACTTCGCCCTCTTGGGCGCACCTACGACGCCGTTTGCGAAGACCACATGTCGTGGGTGCAGCACGCGCTCGGACCCATCGGCGCGGCGGACTCGCGCATTCCAATGGCCAGCGTCGTCGTCGTACCTACCTTCGACAAACGTCGTACTTGTCCATACATTGACCTCCATGGCCCAGGCATAAGTCTCCATCCAATTGCCGAGCATGTCCTTGGGGAGATATTTCGGCCAGCTCGGGGGAAAGGGCATGTAAGCCATGTGGTTGAGCGCAACCTGGTTGTGCAATGCCAGCGAGTGATAGCGTTCGCGCCAAACGTCCCCAACCTTCGCCAGTTTGTCGACGATCAGGGCATCGACACCCATCCGCTTCAACCGTGCCGCGACGCTGAGTCCTGCCTGACCAGCACCGATGATCAGCACCGCCGGCTCGCGGTCAGCGAACGCCTGTTCCTTTGCACGTCGATCTGCCCAGTTTTCACCACCGAAGTTGCGCGAGTAGGCAGAACCACCGGGACGCCGTTCATTGATCGGTTCTTCGTGACCCTTCAGTTCTTCCAGAGAAGTCATGAGCACCCATGCCTTGTCCGGTTGAGCGGCAAGCAGCCGAACGACTCCGTGCCCTCGCCCCAGTGCGGTCTCGAATTCGAAGATCGCTTCGATCACCGAGACGCCAGCACGCTTGACCTCTCGCGGAGCGGTACGGCCCTTGGCAACCGCGAATTTTTGCGCCTGAATTTTGGGCTGGACCTGAATCAACCTGTCCACGATTGCCGAGGTGCCCTCGTGTGGCGTGATGTTCCAGGTAAATGCGAGCAGGTCCCGCCAATGACATTCGTCGGCGAAAAGCGAGGCGAGGTTGGCAGCATCGCCGGCACGCAGTGCCTCTTCGAAGTCAGCCAGCCAGATGCCGACATGGTCCACATCGGCGACGCTGCCCGGACGGGTCCAGCTTGCGGTCAATTCTTCCATCGTTAATCCTTTCGGTTGCCGAACGTTGCACCTGAGTACAAATCTATGGGTTGGATTCTAGGACTCGAGGATGCGTGTGCCTACGTGGCTCAGCGGCAAGCTCCCTTGCTGGTGATGCAAAGGTGGGGCAGAGGGTAGCCGACTCGGCGTGATGGTCGGCGCGAGTGGTATTGGATGCCGCTCGCAGCGTGTCGGAAACGAGGCGGCCGGTGCCGAGAAGCGCGGCATGCGATTCCTCAGGAGTGGACACTGGAAACGCACTTGGCTCTAATGGGCTGGCACAGGGCCAAGCAGGTGACGAACACCGCTCCGCATTCCGATAAGTCACGTTCAGGAAATTTTTACTGGCTCATGTCGAGCCGTTTCGCGCGCAAGCCTGTGAGCGCCGCGTGTGCAGTGCGGCGGAGAGAGTGAAGCGAATTCGTTCGGATGTACGGGGAGTTATTGCAAACGTACTGACGTAGTGCTAGAGCTTCTGCTTTCCTCTCTGTTCGGAGGGACACGGCAAACTCCTCGCACGGCGCTGCATTGAAGTCATGGAAGTTGGCGCGCTATCGTTGCATGGGACGTACGCCGTCGCAAGGCCGCAAGTCGCCGCGTCGGTGAACATGCCCATGCGGTGCTCGCGCACTCGAACGATCGCGACCCACCGGACGCCACGCTACTTCGTATGGGTCAAGCCGCCGCCTTCATCTGCCGCGGACGTACGTCGTCACCATCTCTAGCCAGCGTGTCCACTCTACGATCTCCTGCTCGACGTGGGATTGCACTACGTGTTCCGGCACTGCGGAGACGACATACACGGCCACCTTCATCGTAAATCCCTCGGACGTATCCTTAAGCTGATTCATGAAGCGGACCACTTCCGTGCCGTCCGAAAGACGGCCGACCCCGACCATCATTGCGTCGAAACCAGGTGTTGTCTCGACAGGCGCCCAGGACGGATCGAAGGAACAGTACATCCGGAAGGGTACGTGTCCGAGCTCTTCGACGACGACATAGCACGGCTCGTCGACTCTGCGCGGATCCTCGACCCACCCGAAACGATAGTGCTCGGGGAACGCCGGGTAAACGACCCCATGCAGATCGCTGAGCGCTATGGACCACCAGTCCGTGAACTCCTTCGCCGATACACCGGCAACGTGAAATTCGGCTTCGGCGGCCTTCCAGGAACCATCCGAGGCGGCGGCCCATTCGCGCCACTGGCGGTCCGTCGCTTCGAGGTCGCCGGCGAGCAACGCGTCCATTTGCTCTGGAGTAATGCGCTCTCTCAGCAACTTAAGGGCACGTCTGGCCGACTTTAGTTCGAGCTGGTCGACATCGAACGTTGACGGCTTACCGTTAAGAAAAGCTCGTATATTCGAATGATCTTTTGATACGTCCTTCATCAGGCCCTCCTGCGATACGGCAGTAGAAATATCGAACGCTTGAAGCACAAGTGGTATGTGGGAGCTAAACCCTGCTAACAGGGGAGCTCGAATTCTTTCTCGGAGCTTGCTCCATCGGAAGGCGGCAGAAGGCAGCATATACCTACGTGATGCGCGTTCCTGATTTTATGTTTGTAGGGATGTACGCTTCAAGCCACCAAAACAAAACCTGAACCAGGTACCACTATTACATAGCGCTCGCCTGAGCGTAGGCCCCTGGTGGACCTTTGCGTCGAACGCAATGGACTTTGCCTTTGGCTCCTGTAGACGAACTTCCATGCGCTCCTGTACTGTTGTCTAGAAACGCTCTCAAGCATCTCTGCGCGGATTTCTCGGATCGAGATGAGATGGTCGACGGAAGCAAAGTACGACAAGGGGCACCTAGAGGCGGATAGCGTGTTTTCACCTGTCTTATCACACGTGAGTCTTTGGTCCACCACAGGATGCAAACGCACCAACGTTACACGCATTCGTCACAGATAGCAGGGTTTAATTTGTGGCGCGTTCTGCGGACCCCGTCCCACGAACACGACTCTGAGCCGATTGGTAATTCGACGAAGGAAAACAGATGGATTTGGGCCTGAGAGGCAGGAAAGTGTTGATTACCGGCGCGTCGCAAGGCATCGGGGAGGGACTCGCGTTGTCATTCGCCCGGGAAGGCTGCGATCTTCTCCTCGTGGCACGCTCCGCGGACAAACTGGCGGCGATCGCGGAGCGTGCAACGACCGAATTCAGTGTGCGGACAGAGATGCTGTCCATCGATATGACGGCACCGGGCGCGATCGCGCAGATCGCCGCGTTCGGCGCGGACGCCGACGCGCTGGTCAACAACGCGGGCAACATTCCGGGCGGAAATCTGTGGGACGTCGATGAAGCGCGATGGCGCGCCGGGTGGGAGCTGAAAGTGTTCGGTTACATCAACCTTACCCGCGCAATGTATTTGTCGATGAAGGCGCGCGGCGGCGGCGTGATCCTGAACAATATCGGCAGCGGCGGCGAGAACTTCGATTTCAACTACATCGCTGGGACGACTGGCAATGCCGCGTTGATGGCCTTCACCCGTGCGCTGGGGGGCCGCAGCCTGGCCGACGACCATGTGCGGGTGATCGGTGTCAACCCGGGTCCAGTCGATACAGAACGCGTCCGGAAAGTCCTTGCTGGGCACGCTCAGCGCGTGCACGGCGATCCGTCGCGTTTCACTGACCTGCTTGCGAACTATCCGCTTCATCGCGCAGCATCGGTCGACGAAATCGCCGAACTATTCGTATACCTCGCGTCCGACAAGTCCGCATACACATCGGGCGCGATTTTCACTGTCGACGGGGGGCTCACTTCGCGTCGGACAGTGGGGTGAAATTGCATTCTGGAAGCTCGGCTGGTTCACTACAGCGTCTGTAGGAGAAGGGCCAGCAACTCGGTCGGACGGGCTCCGACAGTCTGGATTCGGGAGAGTCCGAATTTCGCCTTGCATTGGGTTTGCTGACACCGCGTTCGGATGCACGTAGCTTTCGTCTGCCACACCTCGGCCGCTTCGCTAATCCATTTTCGGAAACTACGTTGTTCTCACCCCCGTGTTGTACGTTAAAAGCTCACACGAGGGGCACCACGAGAGGTTTTCGAAACTTCCTCAGGACACCTACCTCCGTGGTTCAGCGAACCCCGGAAACTGTGTTGGGGCTCGGCGGCGATGTTGACACTGCGTGGCGTGAAGGGCGCTGGAAGTTGCAGCGACGGCTTATTATCGGCCGACGGTCTTACCGACACGCCGCGTAGATGAACTCAACCCTTGTGTGCGCGGCTCACTTCTCTATATGTGCAAGGGAACCTCGTTGGCGTTCTCTCGATTCTGTTGACTCCCCCTTATCCCGACCAGTTGGCGGGCGAGCTTTTCTCCGATCATCATGCAGACAGCGTTCGTATTGCCACTGATAAGGTCCGGCATCACGGAAGCGTCAGCGATCCATAGATTCTCGAGACCCCGCACCTTCAGGTCCGGCGTAACCACCGCATCGTCATCGGTTCCCATCCGGCATGTACCCGAGGGATGATAGGCAAGACCGGTACGTGCCCGAACATACTCGGCCAGCTCTTCGTACGTCGTGCGTTCGACACCAGGCTCCGCTTCGTCGATGATCATGTCGGCGAGTGGCGCCGTCGACACAATGCGACGCACGAGTTGGAGCGCCCCCACCATTGTGGCAACGTCACGTTCGTCACCGAGCAGATTGGGCTCAATGAGCGGTGCTGCTTTAGGATCGGCACTGGTTAATCTGATTTGGCCGCGACTGACAGGATAGTTCTTGTTGACGAACACCGAAAACGAGGGGTATGGCAAGACAGTCAACCCCTTATGGATCTTGGGGTCGTCTGTATAAACGATACCAACCGGGGAAAAATGCATCTGTACATCGGGCGCGGCCTCTCTTGGATTTGTCTTCAGGAATGCCGTCGCCTCCATTGGAGTCGCGATCGGACCTTGTCTGGTGAAGAGGAATTTGGCCATGAAGCCGGCTTTCTGCCAGATTCCATGCGTTGGGTTGTAGCTGGGTTTCTTCGTTCGGTAAGACGGGCGCATGAGAGGATGCTCCATCAGGTTCTTTCCGACCCCCGGTCTGTCTACCACCACGCCAATACCCAGATCACGCAGGGCTTCTGCCTCACCAATCCCGGATAGCATCAAAATCTTCGGCGTGTTGATCGCGCCGCCACAGAGCACGACATTGCCCGCATGCGCAACATGCACTTCGCCGTTGCGCTCATAGCGTACTCCGGTGATGTACCGGTCCCTGACCAGCAGTTTGTGGACCGTCGCACCGGTCTGGACCTCGAGATTTTTCCGTCGCAAGGCCGGCTTTAGAAATGCGTCTGCAGAACTGCACCGCAACCCACGACGCTGATTGAACTGCATATAAGAAACGCCTGATTGGTCTGCCCCGTTATAGTCGCTGTTATAAGGGTAGCCGGCCGCCTGTGCGGCCTTCACAAACGCATTGGTGAGGGGGTGGCAGTTGCGAGCCTGCCGGATCGGCAAAGGACCAGAATCTCCTCTGATGGTGTAGTCAGGGGGCGTGCGATAGCCCGGCTCGCAGTGCTCAAGTGCTCGAAACAGGGGCATAACGTCATCGGCCGACCAGCCCACATTTCCCATGGCGGCCCAACGATCAAAGTCGGCGCGGGCGCCACGCACATATTCCATCCCGTTGATGCTGCTGGTTCCACCCAATACACGTCCCCGTCGCCACTGCTCTTTTCGCATGCCGCGCGACGGATCCGGGCGGGACCAATACCCCCATTCGAATCGGGAGAGGTCGACGTACCAACTTACCGCCGCTGGCTTCATCAGCGGTGTATCCGGTGGCCCAGCTTCAAGGAGCAATACCCGATGTGAACCGGATTCACTGAGACGATCGGCAACGACGCAACCAGCGCTGCCGGCTCCGACGACAATGTAATCCCAGTTCGATTGACCACTTAGCACAGGTGTCTCCTTCCTCTATATGGGGATTCAAGTAAATAATCTCCGCAATCTCGCGCTTTTGCGTCTGGCACCATGGTCCCCATCATGATTCATCCGGTTAAGCCATCACAGTGACCAAAATCCGCTTCTCACCACCGGTTTTAGATTGCGCTGCAGTTCCTTATCCGTGGCGTCGTCCAGCGTTACGAGCGTTGATTCGGGAATCATTGAGCGCAACCCTTGTCTTTGCTGCGACGTGTCCTGATAAGGCATTACGACATTGAACCGAACGTGCATCAAGAGGCTCGTCCGACAAACTGCTTACCGCTGGATGCAAAACAGCCGTCATGTCGCTATCCGATTCTCTGAGCTGGTGCTTCCGCTTCATTCGCTTAATCGTGACATCACTGTCCACTGTAAGCGCCTGCCCGGCGACGACACGAGCCTCATGTGAATCGAGCGAAACGGCCATGTGGACGGATGCCAGCCGGCACCAAGAGACCGAGCAGATACGCCTTTGCCCTCCTGGTACGATTAGATTCGGCTCTATTCGGAGATCGCCAGGTAGTATTGGACCTCCAGGAGAAGGCAGCCGTTCTTCGATCCGAAGGGGCCATGAGCTGTACCCGGCGGCCGCAGCGAATAGTGGGGCGCATCAGGCGCAACGCCATCGGGGAGCGGATACAAGTCTCCCTCTAGAACGAAGACATCCTCCCAATAGTTATGCACCTGCGCCTCCGGTGTCGTGGTGCCTGGTGCAACGCGAACATACCTGGTCCGTGAACCCGTTCTGGTCTCTTCGTCCAGGTCATTCGCGAGATACTTAACTTCCACCCCCGGGATGCCGCTCATCGGTGCCCAGCCTGAGTTCATGTCGACAGTTTGCATCTCAATGTGATTTCTCATGGATTCCTCTCCTCTAGACCTATTGTTTTGCCTTGTGGCGCGGCGCCGCTCAGCAGATCGTCACACCACTGTCCACTGCCAGCACCTGCCCGGTGACGACCCGCGACTCGTCTGAAGCCAGGTACACCGCCAAGTGAGCGATATCGATCGGCTCCGCGAGACCTAGCAGATGCCGCGCAGCCAGCGAATTCTCTCCCGAGTTGGCGTTGAGGTAAGCTTGCACCCTCGGAGTGCGCGTGATGCCGGGCGCGATCGCATTTACCCTGATCGCGTGACGCGCATAGCCTGCCGCCATCGAACGCGTAAGCGCCAAGACGCCGCCCTTGGCTGCTGTGTAGCAGTCTCGGTGCGGCACCGCCATCAAGGCGACCATCGAGGCCATGTTGATCACCGAGCCACCGCCTGCCTTGATGAGTTCGGGCAAGCCGTGCTTGCAGCACACGAACGTGCCGAACAGGTCAAGCTTGATGGCACGCCAGAACTCGGATTCCGGAGCTTCAGTAACGCAACCGTCTTGCGACGTGGAGCCACCTGCCACGTTGCAAATCACGTTCAGGCTGCCGAACGCTTCAACCGTATGGGCAATGGCGTTGCGTACGCTGTCGCTATCGCCGACGTCGCAACGAAGTACAATGAAGCGGCCTTCCGCTTCGGCCGAGCTAAATAGACCATCCAGGTCGGGATTTATGTCGGCGGCCGCCACCGACGAGCCTTCAGCCAGAAACCGCTCGCAGATGGCGCGGCCGATGCCGCCGCCTGCGCCGGTAACGAACGCGATCTTTCCGTTAAGCCTCGTCAAAGTCTTCTCCTATTGCTTGTCAGGCGCGAGTACTAACAACGCGCCATGAATGATGTGCCCATCACGCCCAGGCGTTTGCAGGGTTCTGTACGCAGAATTTTCCGCCAGCGATCTCCACGCTGGTTCCAGTGATGTAAGAAGCGCAATCGGAGGCAAGGAACAGCAATACGTTGGCGACCTCGTCTGGGGTGCCGAGCCGATTCAGTGCGACCTGGCTTGCCAGTGACTCGCGCTTGGTGGCAACGAAATCGGCCGTCATTGGTGTCTCGATGAGACCGGGGATGAAACCGACGACTCGGATGTTGAAGGGCGCCAGTTCGCCAGCCAGCGACCCGGTCATGTTGATCACTGCCGCTTTGGAAGCGGCGTAGGCTCCGCTGCCCAGTACGGGTATCAGTGCGCCGAATGATGCAGCGTTGATCAACACTCCGCCGCCGCGCTTTCTAAGCTTGTCTGCAGCGATCAAGCCTCCGTAGTAAACCGACTTGAGATTGACATCCATAGTCTTGTGCCACTCTTCCTCGGGTGTGTCGATCAGCTTCATCTTGAGGAAAGTGCCGGCGTTGCTGACCCAAATGTCGATGCCACCAAAAACCTCTTCGACTCGGTCGGCGAAGGCGAGAATTGCTTCCCGATTCGACACATCGACAGCTTGACCATAGACTTCGAGGCCTTTCTCCGCCAAGGTAGAGAGCGCTTGATCGACATTCTTTTGGGTGCTGCTGCAGATGGCCACTTTCGCGCCTTCGCGCGCGAACAATTCGGTGGCGGCATAGCCGATCCCTGTTGTCCCACCAGTGATCACTGCAACCTTGCCCCTGAGATTGACGTCCATTCCTTGAGCTCCTTTGGTTTCCTAATTTATGTGATGGCTTGCATTAACTTGTTCTTATCGGCTCACCGTGCTACTTTTCGACCGTATTCTTCTCGACGTCTAGAAGTTTCTGGATATCGATCGCCGCGAAGACTTGTGAGAGTTCTTCCTTGTAAGCTCGCCCGAGAGTGGGGTCAACAAGCCCCTGCGCCATTGCTTCGTAGCAAAGGCGCAACGCCTTCTGGCGCGCAAAGAACGGGGTTGTGGCGTCGATAACGAGTTTGTAGCCAAGGCCGGCCACATCTTGGAGCGACATTCCGATTGACCCCAGTCCCTCAAGCGTCATGTATACCAACGGACCTTCAATTCGTTCGCCGATTGTTCGATACTGCTCTGGATTCGTGGGAATAACGATGAGAAGGTCGGCGCCCGCTCGTCTGTATGCTTCAGCGCGTCTAAGTGCTTCGTCGAGGTCGTCGGTGATGCAAGCATTGGTCCTCGCGATGATCATGAAATCCGGATCGCGACGTGCCGCCACCGCTTGTTCAATCTTCTGGACCGCTAGTTCGAATGGAACAACATGTTCGATGCCAATGTGATGATGAACACGCTTTGGAAAGATCTGATCTTCGATCTCTATTGCCGCGAAGCCCGCCGCCTCCGCCATCGCCACCGTACGATGCATGTGCATGGGTTCGCCCCAGCCACATGCGCCATCGAGAATAAGAGGCAATGAGCTGGCGGCTCGGATGTCCAGGGCGGCCTGAGCCATCTCGGTTACGGTAAGGTTGGCCTCAGTCACCGTCTTCAAGTAGCCCAACGCGCCACCACCCAGATAGAGCGCCCGAAAGCCACTGGCTTCAGCGAGCTTCGCGCTGATAGGGTCAAGCACCAGCGGGACCACCGGCGGAGCGTCCAGCTTCAATAGTTGACGCAACGTTGCTGCACCCGTCTTCATATGTTTCTCCGGTTAAGATTGCCGGGGGGCGATCTTCGTTTCCAGTTCCCTTGCCATCAGCCGGTATGCATCGCGCGGGATCAGGCGGTATGATGATCTTCCAGATCCGGGGCATAGTGCGTGGCTGTCCAGCCGCCATCGACGGGCAGGATCACGCCCGTAATGAACGACGAGGCTCCCGAGGCCAGGAAATAGACGGCTTCCGCGATATCAGAAGGTGTTCCCGTTCTTCCGAGCGGTGCGCCATCGACCATCGCGCCTACCAACCAGCGATTGCTCTTGATGCGTTCAAATGTCGCCGGCGTTGCGATGAAGCCGGGCGACACGGCGTTAAAGCGAATGCCTCGGCGACTGTAATCTGCGGCCATTTGCCGAGTGAGACCGATCACGCCCGCCTTCGCAGCAGAGTAGGGCGCACTCCCGCGGAAGCCGACCATTGCCCACACCGATGCGAGATTGACCACCGCTCCACCATCCTTCATCTCTCGCACCGCCTGACGCGACATCCGGAATACGCTGCCCAAGTTGATATCGATGTAGCGATGCCATGTCTCGTCGGATGTCTCCAGGGCTTCCTTCGCGCTGCCCAAGCCCGCGTTGTTTACGAGGAAGTCGGGTGGGCCAAGGCGCTCGCGGCACAACGCGAAAATCTTCTCTGGACTGGTTTCGTCCGTTACGTCAAACGTTGCGCACGAGAGGCGTGATCCCGCGCTCGCATTGCGCTGTGCAAACTGTTCGAGGGCACCCGCATTCATGTCCACTGCGAGAACCGAGCAGCCCATCTGCAGAAACTTGACGGCGATGCCTTCGCCGATTCCGGACGCCGCCCCGGTAACAATTCCAATCATCCCCGGTGCAACGCCGCCATCAGCCACGTGTTCAGTTGAGTTCTCCTGCGCGTTCGTCATGTCAATCTCCATGGAATTACCTGTACTCCGTGTTGTCTCACCTGCGATGGCCGGCGGAGCCAGCCAAGATCGCAGGAGTGAAAGGCGTGCCTGAGCGCCGGTCTGTTCACGTCTCCGGTCTACATTGACTGACAGGAGCACGTCATTAACTCAACCAATGCGCCAAAACTTGCAGAGTGGGTCGACAAGAAGAATGGTCTCGCCACTCTGCGGCGCCAGATAAGAACAAAACCGTCTTCTCACGTGGCGTTCGACGGAACGTCAGATTCCGAGATAGGCTTTCTGAACCTCTTCGCTTTCGGAAAGTGACTTGGCATCGTCTTCCGCGATCACGCGGCCACCCTCGAGGATGTAGCCACGATCAGCCATTGAGAGGGCAACCTCAGCGTTCTGCTCGACGACGAGGATGTCGACACCACTCTTGGCGATCTTGAGAAGAAGGTCGGAAATGCGATCGACCACGACTGGTGCGAGGCCGATGGTCGGCTCGTCGAGCATCATGACGCGCGGGTTACTCATCATCGCGCGCGCGACTGCAACCATCTGCTGCTGACCGCCGCTGAACGTTCCGGCAATCGTTGAAAGCCGGTCTCGCAGTTCCGGGAAGTCGGTCAGAACTCGATCCATATCGCGGCGCACGGCGGCGGGATCATTGCGCGTGTATGCGCCAAGTTCGAGATTTTCCTTTAACGTCATCTTGCCGAATAGTCGGCGCCCCTCAGGGACCACCGAAAGGCCCTTCTTGACCAGGCGATCTGGGGTCAGGCCGCGCAGATCCTCCCCGAACAGCTTTACGGTTCCGGCCACCGGCTTAAGCAGGCCGCAGATGCACTTGATGATCGTCGATTTCCCGGCGCCGTTAGCGCCGATCATCGTGACAATCTCGCCGCGTCGCACCTCGAGCGAGACGTCGGTGACCGCTGGGACGTCGCCGTAAGATGCCGACAGACCGATGACTTGCAGTGAGGGGGCTTCACTTGGCATGGCTGCTCCCGAGATAGGCTTTAATGACTTGTTCATTCTGTCGGACTTCCGCGGGAGTGCCGGTCACCAGCTGACGGCCGTGGTGCAGCACGACGATGCGTTCGCACACGGACATCACCGCCTTCATGTTGTGCTCGACCAACAGGATCGTGCTGCCGAACTCACGCCGGATCGTTTGAAGCATATCCAGGGTTGTCGCAACCTCGGTCTGATTGAGTCCCGTCAACGGCTCGTCGAGGCAGAGCAGTTTCGGACGTGTGGCGAATGCGATTGCGATGCTGACGAGCCGTTGAATACCGTGTGGAAGGGAACTCGCGATGGTTCCCAGATGTGGGGTAAGCCCGAGGATTGCAGCGGTCTCCTCGACACGCTTCATCCGCTGTGCACTCGATGTGCCCGCGAGCCAGTGAACCGTCCCAACCAGGATGTTGTCGTGGACCGTCATGGTGGGCAGGTAGCTACCGTGCTGAAACGTCCGGGTAAGACCCATGCGGCTAATGCTAGTCGGAGATTTCCCGGTGCAGTCCTGTCCGAACACCTCCAGGGTCCCCGACGATGGCTTGATAAAGCCACTGATGAGATTGAAAGTGGTGCTCTTTCCAGCTCCGTTCGGTCCGATGAGGCCAAGGACTTCGCCCTCCCGGATGTCAAAGTTGAGGTCCGCGACGGCGACGAGGCCGCCAAATCGACGCGTTAGTCCAGTCGTTCGAAGGAGAACAGCGTTCTGGCCAGTCATATTCGTTCTCCCGATTCAGCGCGTGACGGTCTTGGAAACATGTGCAGGTGGCTTCGCCCTGCGCCCTTTGAAGCACTTGTGCCATGGCAAACCGACCAACCCTTGCGGCATGAGCAGCATTGCGAGCACGATGGCGCCGCCGTACACGTAGTGCTCTGCATCTCCCAGACCCAATGCGAAGGTATTGATTACCACCAGAATGACTGCCCCAAGAATGGCGCCAAATATCGACGATTCGCCGCCGACTTTGACGAAGGCGAGGGCGAAGACAGTAACTAAGAACCCGAAGTCACCAGGACTGATCACGTTGTTTACGAACCCGTGGAGGCTACCGGCGACACCGGCGCAGAACGATGCGATAGCAAAGCAGATGATCTTCAACGACAGAACTCGCAGTCCCACGGTCCGGGCAATGTCTTCGTTGTCACGGATCGCGACCAGCACTTTGCCAAAGTCTGATTTTTCAATCACATATAGACTGAACAGCAGCGCGATGACCACCGCCATGACCAGTGTGGGCATCCACGGATCGAGAATGCGCGGCGGATAGATGCCACCCATTCCTGCGACCCCCCCAATGACAGCGATCTTCCCGAGCGTTATCCGCACTACTTCCACAAACGCGAAGCCGATCAACATGAAGTACGGGCCTTTGACCCTGAGTGTTACCAGGCCGAACAGAATACTGATACCGATGACGACCACGGGGCCAAGAAGCATCGCAAGTGGAAACGGCCAGTTCAACAATGTTGTCGCGACACCAGCCCCGTAGGCTCCAAGCCCCACGAACGACGATGTCGCGAAACTCACTTCACCGATGAGCATGCCGAAACGAAGGCTCGCCGCAATCAGGGCCGAGATCGCAATCAGGTTGATTACACTGACGGCATATGGGCCCTTCACAAGAAACGTCGCCGCGACTGCGAGAGCGGTACCGACGGTCCACCAACGGATGTGGAGATTACGCATGAGGAATCAGCCCCCTCGGCCGGAAAACCAGAACTAAAATGACAAGGCTAAACATCGCGATTGTCGCGGTCGACGCATCGAAGAAATACCCGCCCACAGCCTCGATGACACTGATGAGGAGCGCACCGACGATAGCGCCGGGCACGCTGCCTAGCCCACCCATCACAATGGCGACGAATGACTTCATCAGGTAGTCCGTGCCCATCGTTGGTGTCACCATAGATACCGGAGCGATGAGTACGCCGGCGAGAGCGGCCATCATCGCAGCCAGCAGGAAGCCGACCAAGGCAAGTCGGTTGTATGGAATGCCCTGAAGCATCGCCGCTTCGCGATCGGCCGCCACCGCTCGTAGTGCCTTGCCGAGCTTAGTCGCAGCCAAGATCCAATACAGTCCACCTGTCATCAGCGCCGCGATCGCGCACAGCACGAACCGCTGTGTGGTCAGTACAGCGCCCAAGATCGCCATGTTTCCTTCAATGACTGGAGGTATCGATCTGACAGTTCCGCCGAACACCTGGAGAAAGGCACCGTCCAGGACGAGCGCCAACCCCATCGTCAGAATGAAGCCGCCCTCGAGGTCACGGAGGAAGCGGGAAATACCAAACTTGTAAACGATCACCGCAAGGGTCATCGACACAAGAATCCCTCCGGCGGCCGAAATCAGGTACGCGGACTGAATGGAGTAGCCTGCGAGTACGATCTTCGGAACTAGCAAGCCAACCATCAGCGCGGTCACGGCAAAGAAGTGTCCGTGCACGAAATTCACGACGCGCAAGATCCCGAACACCAGCGTGAGACCGAGTGAAAATAGAATGTAGACGGCACCAATCTGCAGGGTCGTCACAAACAACTGCAGCGCAGTTTGCATGATTTAAATCCTGAGGTCGAATCTATCAACTGCAGTTGCTTCCGTTCGCTGTCAAACGGCTTTGCGCCACAAATTCGGCGGATGAAGCAGGGCAGGGGCATCAACTCGAATGTTGCGGACGAACCGTTACGACTTCGGTGTGATCTTTGCCCGTTCGACGACCTTTCCGTTGACGATCTGCGTGATGTAGACGGGTTGCAACGGTTGTATGGTCGCGCCGTACGCTTCCTTGCCGCCAAAGCCGACGTTGTCCGCATAAAAGCTTTTGTACCGGACCGTCGGCATGACGGCGGCAATGTCCTTGGGCTCCAGGCTCTGCGCCTTTTCGGCACCAGCCTTGAGCATGTAGACCGCGTCATAACACGGGTTGGTGGCGATGCTCAGCGACTCACCAATCAAGGGTCTTGCCTCCGCGTTTAGCTTGCGCTGATGATCCGTGGCGCTGGGCCCGTCGAAGGTCATGGCGGCACCCATGTAGACGCCTTCCGCCGCCGCCCCGCCGGTGGCGACAATGCCTTCAGCGGCGGTCCCATCGGTGGCCAACTTGATGCCTTTGTACCCGAGGACTCCGAGCTCTTTAAAGACAGCGCCAACGACGGATGGTGGGGGTGACGCTAGGTCGATGATGTCCGGTTTGACGGCCACAAGTCGCTGCGCGGCCGGCTGGAACTCGGTCGTGCCTGCCGCATAGAAGTCGCTTCTCACCACCTTGACGCCGGCCTTCTCCCACAACTGGCGAACGACCTTTTCTGCGCCTCGGCCATTTGCGTCGTCAACATTGAGCAGCGCAATAGTTTTGGCCTCCGGATGTGTCTTGGTCACATACTGGACCATGACCGGCACCACTTCGATCGGCGAAACGATATCCGAGAAAGTCAGAGGGAAATTCGGTCCTTTGCCGCTCGGATCCCAGGCCTGGCTGAACAGGAGGGCGCCTTGGCGTTCTGTCAGGGATTGCGCAGCCATGATTGAGGAACTTCCGACCGCGCACATGTATTTCACGCCGTCGCGGTTCAGCAGTGTTTGTGCGACCTTCGTGCCCTCGGCGGCGGTCATTTTGTTGTCGTAGGTCACGCAATCAATGTTGTAACTCTTGCCCTTGACTTTGATACCGCCAGCCTCCTTGATCTCCCTAGCCGCCGCTTTGCACATGAACTCAGCGCCTTTGCCCCACGGCGCGCCGGCTCCCGAAAGCGGAGCAGAGACACCGAACTTGATTGCTTCCTCGGCGTGCGCTGCGAAGGCAGCGGTGGAGGCAACCGCGAGAAATGCGCGTTTGCTGAATGATTTCATTTCGTCTCCTTACTTGTGATACCGATGATTGTTTTTGAGAGCGGATCTGTTATGTCCGCTTTTCACAGCACTCAAAATTGGTTAAAAGCTCATGAGATTCGAGTTGAATCGACACCGGTCTGTTCAAGCCGGGAAGTCAAGCAAGCGTTGAGCGTCGACATCGTCCGTCTCTCTAGATTGGGTCTCAGAATAAGAGTGGCGGAGGGCGCGAACAATATGGTCGTGCAGGAAGAACCTTTGCTCTGATCGACAAGCTCTGGACGGCTGCAATCGGTCGGACCATACGGCACCGCTCGTACACATAGGCAACCCCTTACGTTGATGAACCTAACGGTTAACCCTTATGTTGTGACACAAGAGCCGAGAGGCGGCCAATGCGAGCCAAACCGGGGATCGCGAGACGTTCGAAGTAAGGGTCGCTTATTTCGGAAATCCGGTTGACCGATGGAGCAGCCCGATAACGTTCGAGGCTCAGTCGCAGCAAGGTCACTTCATGTGGACCCAAAGTCCATCGTCTATTCGGAGCCTCGTTTCGCACGGTGACCCGCCCACGTACCCGGGTGAAGACGGCTGCGTGGGCCTATGCCACTCGGCGCGCTTGATCGCCGGTATCTGGCCCACCATTCGTCGCCTCGGGTATACATCGGCCACGGTTATGACAGAACAACCGCTGGCTTTCTAGTTCGGCCGGTCAAGTCGACAAGGCGACAGAAGCACGCGGCTCTACCCGATTTTTGCGAAATCCGGGAAGGACCTTGTCCGGGATATGGGCTCGGGGAGTTCGACGAAATTGCACCGGCTTGATACGCTTAGCTCAAAGTCCGAGCAGACCTCGGAAAGAAATATCTGGAGACGAGACGCAAATGAACATGCTCGAAGAGTGTGCAGTTAAGAAGGCGATGAGGCGCCTCGTGCCCCTCGTAGTGATCTGTTACTTCGTCGCCTGTCTCGACCGAGTAAACGTTGGCTTTGCCGCGCTTGAGATGAACAAGGACTTGGGGCTCACGGCCGCCGCCTTTGGCTTCGGATCGGGCCTTTTCTTCCTCACGTATTTTGCCCTCGAGGTGCCCTCAAACCTGCTCCTCGCACGGTTCGGAGCACGACGCTGGATTGCGCGAATCATGTTCACGTGGGGACTGATGTCGGGTGGAATGGCGTTCGTTACAAACGAGACCAGCTTTTACACATTGCGCCTGTTGCTCGGCGCAGCCGAAGCAGGCTTCTTCCCTGGGATTGCGTTCTTCCTGACCTTATGGTTCCCGGCCGCATACCGAGCCCGCGTAATGGGGTATTTCCTTGCTGCGGCTCCGCTCGCCCTAGTATTTGGAGGACCGGTTTCCGGCGCGCTCCTCGGCCTGGACGGATTTCTAGGCCTGGCCGGGTGGCGCTGGATGTTTATCATCGAGGCGGTTCCAGCGTTAGTATTGGCGGGCGTCGTCCTCGTGTATCTCACGGACCGTCCCGCCGTCGCGGCTTGGCTAACGGACGAAGAACGCAAGGCACTAGCCGAGCGTCTTGCGATCGAAGAGCAGGATCGGCCGGTAGTCCAGCACGACCGCCTTTTCAAAGCGTTGTTTAATGCTCGCGTATTGTTCCTTAGCCTCGCTCATTTCGCGATCGTTCTATCCATTTACGGCGTCAGCTTCTTCATGCCGCGGATTATCAAAGAGTTCGGGCTAACCAACTTACAGACCGGGTTCGTATCATCGACGCCATACATAATTGCCGTGATCAGCCTCGTCTGGTGGGGACGACGTTCTGACGCAAAACTGGAGCGACGCTTCCACACTGCGGTGCCGGTCCTGTTCGCAGGCGCCGGCTTGGCAGCAGCGGCGCTGCTGGTCGATCCAACCGCCAAGATGATCGCATTCGGTGTGGCAGCAATGGGTAGTTTTGGCGCACTGCCGGCGTTCTGGTCTTTGTCCATGAACGCGCTTTCGACCAAAGAGGCGCCAGGTGCTATCGCGGTCATCGGTGCGGTGGGCAATCTGGGCGGCTTTGTCGGACCGTCCGTCATGGGTTTGGCGAAAGATCACACTGGTAGTTTCACTGCCGGTTTACTCTTGCTCGCTGGAACGGCCCTCGTGGCGGCTGTCATTGTGCTGGTTATCGGCAGCGGGCACCCGCCTCCCGGCGCGTACCGCCAACATGTTTCGCCGTCGAAGTGAAGCTCCGTATCGTGGCGACGTTGAGGCGAGGGCGTTGGATGCCGCAGTCTCATCACATCACCGTCCGTACCGTTGAACCGAACAATTGACGCCAGTATGCGTGTCTAAACGTGGTCCTGCCCAGCGCTCATCGGCCGGGTCTGCCGCGAGGTCGCGATGGGGTCGGCAGCGCGCTGACCTCGGCGTCCGTGTGAAGGTGATCACGTTGCTTCCCTAGTAGAAGTGGGAGTCCCTGCAGTGCGCTTTGCCGTTCAAAACGGCGAGAAACAGAACTCCTACAGGAGCAAGAGAAGAATGACGATCCTTAGACAACCCGAAAAGGACGAGCCTGTTCTCGATCCTGAAATTCCGATCATCGATGCACACCAACATCTACTTGATCGACCGGCGCTGCGCTATATGCTCGACGACTATCTAGCGGACGCTAACAGTGGTCACAAGATTGTTGCTTCGGTCTACGTCGAAACTCAAGCGTTCGCTCGCTCGGGTGGCCCGGAACTGCTGCGTCCAATTGGTGAGATCGAGTTTGCCAATGGCGTTGCGGCAATGTGCGAAAGCGGTACATACGGAAGATGCCTTGTCGGAGCGGCGATCGTCGGGCACGCCGATTTGAGGTATGGGGATGCGGTCGCTGACCTCCTCGATCGCGCGCAGGAGACCGCTCCTCAGCGCTTGCGTGCCATACGTCAGATCACAATTGAACATTCGAGCGACGCACCTTTTCGCTATATGACAAACCGCCCACCCGTCGGCGCACTGCAGGATCCGCAATTTCTTAAAGGCTTTGGTCAGCTTGCCCGGCGAGGACTGGCGTTTGACGCAGCGGTGTTTCATCAACAACTTCCAGATATTTGCAGTCTTGCGAGCAAGTTTCCAGATACCACTATAGTGCTCAACCACCTTGGCATGCCAATGCAGTTGGAATTGGATCAAGCCGGACGCATGCGTGTATTTTCAGAGTGGCGGGACAGTCTATTTGAACTCGCACGCCGGCCCAACGTTGTTTGCAAGGTCGGTGGGCTTGGCATGCCCTATTGGGATTTCGGGTTCGATCGCCGACCGAAACCTGTTGGGTATCGTGAACTGGCCGCCGCGTGGCGACCATATATCGAGGTAGGGATTGAGGCATTTGGGGCAGATCGATGCATGATGGAAAGCAACTTTCCTCCGGATCGACGCTCGTGCAGCTTCTCCTCGCTATGGAACGCGATGAAGTACGTCGTGAGAGATTGCACTCCGGAAGAGAAAGCTTCGCTGTTTCACGACACTGCCGCACGGATCTACCGTATGGCCATTACGAGCGGATGATGCAAGGGAGCTTACGGGGGGAAGGTACGTCTTATGCAGCGAGTCGCAACGGCCATTCAGGAGATGAGAGATCCTTATTCATCTGACCCGTTGCCGTGTGTACGAGTTCTAATTGGGGAAAGAAATGAATCGGTTTGACAGTCGCGTAGCGGTGGTGACAGGGGGTGGCAGTGGCATTGGTGAGGCGGTCGTCAAAGGCCTTTATGCCGAGGGATCTTCGGTCGTGGTGGTCGACACAAATGAAGCGAACGCCAAACGGGTGGCCGACAGTTTGGGTGACTCCAAGCGCGTCTATGCGGTGACCTTGGACGTGACGGACCGGGTCCGCGTGGAACAGGTAATATCTGATGCGGCTCTTCGATTCGGAAGACTCGACCTGCTCGTGAATTCCGCTGGCATTCGGGGAATAGGATCGGTCATGGATGTGGACGCGGAACAGTGGCGTCATGTCCACGCAGTGAATCTGGATGGGACGCTATACATGTCGCAATCGTTCACGCGGCTGGTTAGTAAGGGCGGGAAGCCCGGAGCCATCGTGAACGTCTCTTCGGTAGCCGGCATCATGGGCATTCCGAACCGCGCCAGCTATGTATCGTCGAAGCATGCCATCGTCGGTCTCACACGAGAAATGGCCATGGAAATGGGCCCGTTGGGAATCCGCGTTAATGCCGTTGCGCCGGGTATGATCCGCACCCCCATGACGGAAGCCTATTTCCAGGAGGAAGAGGGCGAGAGCCGGATTCGCGCGTACCATCCGGTTGGGCGCGCAGGTCTCCCCGAGGAAGTTGCGGCGGCGATTCTGTTTCTTGCGTCCGACGATGCAAGCTTCGTGACTGGCGTTACGCTCGCGGTGGACGGAGGCATTACGGCTGGTAGAGGCTGGTGAAGCGCCCTTCCTGGCCGCCTAAGTCAGCTAACCGCTGAGTCACCGATGACCTTTTAGGTTCCGCCTGCAATATTCGGCTGTCGCGGGCGAACGGTCTGTGGCGTGAGATGAAAAGCTAGGATGACATGGCTCGACTCCGACCGCTTTCATCGACCCGCTTTCGAATCGTTATGTCACACAGCTGGAGAGAGCGCACGCGAGCCTTCAACCTGAGGCACCTTCTAAGTGTCGAGCGAGGGATCGGATCTTGCCAAGCGTACGCGCGAAGATGGGTCGGGAGCCAAAGTCCTTACCAATACGTACAAGGGTTGAAGCTGACGATCGCGCTTAGAATGCGACGAGCCATGTCCACCAAATCACCATATTCGCTTGAATCGGAGGCAGGAAGTGACACAATCCACTCAAGAATTTACTAACACCGATACGGCTAACATGCTCAACGTCTGGAAGCCCGTTTCTTCGCTGGAGAACTGATTATGATCGATACCGGCTCTAGGTTGAGCGTTGTCCTCGGAGGGGCAAATGGCATCGGCGAGGCGTGTTGCCGCCTCATGGCAGAGCGTGGATGGCAAGTTGCTGTCGCAGATGTAGACAGCGACGCTGCGTCGAAGCTCGCCGCGGACATCGGTGGTAAAGGCTATTGTGTCGACGTACGTAGCCTAAACGCGCTCGAGCAACTAGCCTTGGACATTGAGCGCGAGCAAGGAAGCGTCTATTCACTTGTCGTCTCGTCGGGAGCATTTCAGGAGCGATTTTCGCCCGATGAGCTGCCTATTGAGCTCTGGCAAAAGGTGATGCAAGTCAACCTTGATGGAACGTTCTATGCTAATCGTGTTTTCGGAACGCGTATGGCTCGACAAGGGAAGGGTAGCATTGTCAACGTTGCATCGGCAGTTGCATATGGATCGTCGCCACTTCACGCGTACGGTCCGAGCAAGGCGGCAATCGTTAATCTCACGCGAACACTGGCAGGACAATGGGGCAAGTCCGGCGTCCGCGTAAATTCCGTATCCCCTGGCGCTACGGCGGTTGCGCGAGTGTTGGCCCGACCGACGGGTCGGTACGCGACTGATCTGAGTTCATGCATGGCATTAGGGCGTCGCGTGGAACCGCTGGAAGTCGCCGAAGGTATTGAGTTCCTTTCGTCCGACCGGGCATCTGCGATCACCGGCGTCGACCTTTTGATCGACGCCGGCCTTGTCACCGCCAATGGATGGTCACTCTATGGTGGCGTTCCAGATGCCGCGACGGATCAGTGACGGTCGAGGGGGATGGCTTTGCCTGAATGGACGAGCCGCAAAGAGGAGCGATCTGTCCGACACAGACACATAGCGGCGTTGCTCGGACGTCGCATCATGCCGCTAGTGATGGTCGCGTCAGTGGGCGGCGGGATACGTAGTATCCGCCGCGCATCGCAACCAAGCGGGATCGTTGCCGGTTAAGCGAGTCATCGCTCAGTGCATTGTTGCTCCCGAGAGAGACGACTGTGCTTCACTAGGTGCCGATCATCGGGATCAGACGCCCATTTCCTCAGAACCGTTCAAGGGTTGAGCGCCTACGCGTACCGTGCTCATAGAGATGATTCTCGATTGAAAGCGACGCGAGCGGACCGATTGATTGTTCACACACCCTCTCTCCTAACCTCTAACGCGTCCGCTAAGGACGACCTCACGGGTCGGATGCCGATTTATCTTGAGACCACCAATTTTCTATCGGAATCTTTTTCAAGGCAGGATGACAAGCGAATGCTAGAGAAGCTTAACGGTGATACACGGTTGTTCCCCATTATTGGGACACCCATTATTCATGTCAAAGCACCACAGCGCCTGACCAGCGGTATTGAGGCACGAGGCTACAATGGCATCTGCATCCCATTAGAGGTCGCCGATGAAGATCTTGAGGACGTGATGCGCGGCCTCTCTCACAGCGCAAACGTTGGTGGCGTGTTGGTTACCATGCCACACAAGTTCAATGCTTTTAAGTATTGTGGCACGAGTTCACGCACGGCGAAGCTCCTAAAGGGGGTGAGCGTAATGCGTCGTAATCAGGACAGGTCATGGCATGGTGAGATGTTGGATGGACTCGCTTTCGTCAAAGCGCAGGTCGATGCCGGAGCCCGGCCAAACGGTGCACGGGCGCTGCTGGTGGGCGCAGGTGCGGCGGGAAGCGCCATCGCCATCGCACTG
Source organism: Paraburkholderia sp. NPDC080076 (assembly GCF_050281145.1). Classification (NCBI taxonomy): domain Bacteria; kingdom Pseudomonadati; phylum Pseudomonadota; class Betaproteobacteria; order Burkholderiales; family Burkholderiaceae; genus Paraburkholderia; species Paraburkholderia sp. NPDC080076. Next base: position 295,311 of record NZ_JBNNWQ010000007.1, read on the forward strand.
CTCGAGGCGGGAGTTCGCGAACTGACCATTCACGACTCTAATGAAGCGCGCGTCGAGCAACTTATGACAATTCTTGCTGGCATCGGCGTAGGGCGGGTATCTGTCGGTTCCGCTGACCCGACCGGCTTCGATATGGTTTGCAATGCGACGCCGATGGGTATGACGGCCGGCGATCCGAGCCCAGTTGCGGTAGAACTGCTTAGCGCTTCCATGTTTGTGGGCGACGTTGTAGCAGGACATGGAGTAACTGCGCTTTTGCAGGCAGCCTTGGCCGCTGGTTGCAATACAGCCGATGGCGTACAAATGGTCGAGGCCCAACAAGAAATGATGCTCGACTTCCTGTTGGGAGGCTGAGTGCGACCGTCATGCAGCTCGCATTGGCGCGACAGTCAACTTGAAACCACAGATGTGTCGCCCAATGCAATGTGAGGTCCATTTCGGGCTGCGGTCGCGCGTTCTTGTAGCCGCTTTGGTCAAACACGGGTTTGATGGCAGTCCGAGTTTGGCCTCGGTTGGGGCGCTGTTGCCCGCCTGTGGTTGACGCCGCAAGAGCCCTTCCAACGTACCGAGCGATATGATCCGAGCGCGATCGAACGCTTGCAGAACGAGACTTTTCCCGCGATCGCGCAACAGGTCCGGCGCCGAGCACGCCGACGTATTCTTTTGGGACGAGTCTCGTTTTCGCGCCGATTCGGTACATGGCAAAACGTGGGTGCAGCGTGGCGGAACGCCGGTCGTCGAAAAAGCCGACGAGCGCCGAAGCATGAGCGCTATCTCAGCAGTGAATTCCAAGGGCGCTTGCTGGTTTGACACTTACGCCGGCGCGCTCACGAGGGAATTCGTTTCATCCTGTTTGTTGTGGATTCACAGTTACCATTTAACTAAAGATTGGCTCATGGATCGCGAGATTGCGAAGCGCTTGTACTGTCTGCTCACGTATCGGGAGACAGGCCACGCTGGTCCGGTGCGGGGGCGTTGCGGGATCTCGCGTCCGACGCTACGCAAATGGGTGACGCGGCATCGCGAGACAGGCGAGCAGGGTCTTCATTCACATAATCGAAGACCATTTAAGGTCCGAGCAGGAAAGGATCGGAGCCCGACCGGGCGACAATTCTCCGCACACGCGCGAAGGCGGAGGGACGCGGCGAAATCAGGGCGAACTGCGACTGAAAGGAAAGCCGTCACGACCCTCTGCGCGCCTAGGGTCGATTTGTTTAGCACCGCGGCGCCCCGCGCTTTCCCTGCCCATACGATGTCCACCAGTAAGACAGCGTGGCGGGCTTGAATCATCCTTGCGGCAAGGGTCGGCAACCTTGGATGTTGCAAGCGGGGGCATCCGACCACGCCACAATGAACGTGTCGAACGGCTCAAGAGTACCTTCGGCGGCTCCGTAACCCTTAGACTTTCGGTAGCATCGGAGTGGAGCTATCAAAGGTACTCCTCGGCTAGAGCGACACCGCGGATTTCTTCGACGGTGCCGCTGCGACGTATTTCCCCACTACGCATAACGTAAGCGCGATCGACGAGCTTCAACGCAGGTCTTGCCATTTGCTCGGTCATCAGGATGGTCGTGCCCCGACGCTGTAGTTCCCGGATCGCATCGCTGATTCGTTCGATCCAGATCGGCGCCAGACCGAGAAATGGCTCGTCGAGCAATAGCAACTTCGGCATCGTACTCACCGCCCGCGCCAGCGCAACAATCTGTTGTTGGCCGCCGCTCAATTGGTTTGCCGGTTGACGCGCACGTTCGACTACTAGTGGAAAAGTCTTACGTATCCACGCGAGGTTTTCCCCGACCTTCGCCACAGGATGGCCTAACGTACTTGACAGGACATTCTCAGTGACGCTAAGTGAGCTAAATACCCGGCGACCCTCCGGCGAATAACCTATTCCGAGTCGGGCACGCGCGGCACACGACATTCCCGCCAAGTCCCTCCCGTCGAACTGTATTCGACCGGAGACGTTGGGAACTAGGCCTATTACTGCATTAATAAGACTCGATTTTCCCGCGCCGTTCGATCCAACAAGCAGGACCGTTTCGCCTCGTTGAACTTCTATGGATACCTCATGCAGAGCAACTATGCCGCCGTAGCGGACTTTCAAGCTTTCGATGGTTAGCATTTTCAGTCCTCGCTTGCGCCTAAATAGGCATCGATGACGTCACGGCGCGACAATACTTCATCCGGGGGGCCCGCGGCCAACAGGCGGCCCGACTCAAGGACCACAACTTGCGGGCAGAGTCGCCGTACCAAGTCCATATCGTGCTCGACGATTAAGACACCGCAGCCGAGTGTTTGGCGCGCGTGCTCGACGAATCGATCCAATCGCGGACGTTCCCGTCGCTCAAGGCCAGCCACGGGTTCGTCCAGTAGAAGAAACCGTGGCCGGACCGCGAGCACCATAATCAAACCCAGCATCTTCTGAAGGCCATACGGCAACTTGTCACTTGGCTCATCGAAATGGCTCGAGAGTCCAAACTCTTCGAGCAGTCCGGCAAGCGCCAAATCTGGTCCTCCTTTGGAGGCGCTAAAGCGCTCCGCACGGAACAAGTTCTCCGCTACAGTGGCGCTCCGAAACGTATTGGTCTGCTGGAAACTTCGCACGACGCCGAGACGGCTAATGCTGTGGAACGGCATGTCGGTGATATCCTGATGCCCGAGAAAAACTTTGCCTGCAGACGGGGAAAGCATGCCGCAGACGACGTTGATCAATGTGGTTTTTCCTGCGCCGTTGGGACCGATTACCCCTCTTACTTCGCCTGCCGGCACTGTCAAGGAGATACCTTCGAAGACCTGCAACCCGCCGAATCGTTTCGCCATCGCTTCGACTCGAAGTGGCTCGTATGACCGACCTTCGCGACCGCACTCAGTATCGCGCGGGTAATTCATATCCGTTCTCCTTTCGCGTGGTCATTCGCGCCGCCTTTTGTCTGGTCGTCTACATCCTCCTTCAGATTACCATTCGCCCGTCCCATGAGCGTGATGAAAAGCCGCTGGCATCCGCCCACGATGCCGCCAGGCACAATCATGACGCAAACGATCAGCAGAAGCCCGAACAGCGCGGTGGAGTATTGGCCTTGGCTGCTAAACGCGTTCGACATTGAGATGAGCAGCACTCCCCCGATTACAGATCCAAGCATCGTGCGTCGACCACCGATGAACGCGTAGGCAATATAGTTAACGGCAGAGAATGACGCGAACGAACTCGCGTTCGCCGTTGATAACTGATTTACTAGCGCGAAGCCAGCTAGCCCCGACACTCCGGCCGATGTTACGAATCCGATGGTCCGATAAACGTGGACAGGAACTCCAAGACTCTGTGCCAGCGTCTCGTTTTCCTCTATCGAAGAAAACTCGGGCCGAAAGCGATCCGTCACGACAAACGTCACCAGCGCTGCGGCGACCCCGATCACAACCGTGACAAGCACCAGCATCGACTGAGACGCTAACTGCACGCCTAAGAAAGTCGCCGGCGGTAGAGCGGTTATGCCGTCGGCTCCGCCGGTCAATGTGGGTGTCTCAAAGAATGCAATCTGCAAGATTTCGTTGAAGATATAAGTAATGAAGATAAAATACGTACCTTTCAGCCTTAAAACTAGCGCCCCGAGTGGCAGTGCCAGGAGAACCGGCACGACAAAGGCGATCGCCATCAACAAAGCGAGATCAGTCGTACCCGACTTTGCGAGTATCGCCGCCGCATAACCGCCAATGGCCATAAACGCCGGCACGGTAAAAGCCAGCAGGCCTAGGCGCAGCATAATGTAGACGCCTAATGCCGCGACAATCCCGATTACCACTTGGTTGGTAAGAGAAAACGCCAGCGCGTTCGTCGTGACGAACGGTACAGCGACAAGAGGAACGAGTAATGCAACGGCCCAAAGGTCGAAAACAAACTCACTGCGTCGGTTGAGTTGCATGAGCTCAGGCCCTCCGCGCTTCACGGCCCATTAGGCCGGCTGGACGCACAAGAAGGATCAGCAACACGAGAATGAAGAGCGCAAGCGCCCCTTTCGAACCTCCGAGGTACACGCTCGAATACGCTTCAACCAAACCGACGACGAACGCTGCGATGGTCGAGCCGCCTACGCTGCCTAGTCCACCAAGAATCACCATGATAAAGGCCTTGGTGACAACCGATTCGCCTCCGTGCGGCTCTAGTGCAAGAATCGGCGTGACCAGCGCGCCGGTGAGTCCAGCGAGCGCAGTAGCGATGCCAAACGCCATCGGAAACATTCGTGCAGGAACAATTCCCTGAGCGGTCGCCACGGGTCGGTCATCCGCCATCGCACGCAATGCGATGCCGTACCGTGTCTTGAAGATGAGGTAATACACACTTGCAATTGCCAAGGTGCATATGACGAGCACGATAAGGTTCGCATAAGGGATGTAAATCCCTCCGCTGCGCATTACGCCCGACACGGGAAAAGTGAATGCAGCAGGTTCAGGCCCGTACACGGCGACGATCCCGCTGGACATAATTAGATAGATGCCGAGCGTAAGAATCATTGTTGCGATGTGATCGCTCACGTACTTGTCTACTAACACAAACTCGATAAAATAACCAAGGACGCCCGTCCCAATTGTGGCAAGCAGGACGGCAACAAAGTACGGAAAGCCGAGCGACTGCGTCAGCGTAAACGCGAAATACCCTCCGAGAATATAGAATCCGCCGTGAGCAAAGTTGATCACGCCCAGAATGCCGAAGATGAGTGTGAAGCCGATGCTAATTAAAGCATACTGAGTGCCCATACTCAGGCCGATAAGCCCCGTCGATATTAAACTTTCCATTTCCATACCTTTGGCGTAACCCGTATGTGCGGGGATCCTGATAGGTGGCCTCCTTTCCCGGCAGCCACGCGCGCATGAACCCAGCGACGAATTGGTCGGAACAAGGGCGGCGGCCGAATGGCAAGCCGCCATGAGTGGAGCGAAAGCATTCTGTCTTGACAACACTGCTGCTAGTCGAGAAGTTGTACTACTCGGCCGGAATATCGATTCTCTTGACCGGGATCTTCTTACCGTCAACTACCATACCGAATCCGATCGGAAATGCGAGTTCTTGGTTGATCCCATAATGGGCTTTACCACGCCAGCCGCCTTTCCCGAGATAGCGGGACTCTGGCGTCATCTTGCGCAACGCATCGGCGATTTTCTCGGCGTCTTGGTCGGTCCCTGCGATCGAGATGCCGTGCAACAGTTGCTCTGCCGCAACTGACATCACGGGGAAAAGCGGGTTTTCTGGTGCCGGAGATTTCATCAGCCGTTCGTAATCGACTTTCATTCTGATGACGCCGGGGTCATCCACCGGGCTGGTTTCAAGCCAATAGAAGGCTTTTAGCTTAGCTGCTCCGCCAGCACCCAGAAGGATTGGCGCAGACCCCGCACCGCCGAGATTACCGATTGCCCCAGCGTATCCGGCCTCAAGCAACTGCTTAATTAGGATAGCGGAATCCCCAGGAGGAACTGCCGAAGTCTCAATTGTATCGGGGTTGGAGTTCATCACACGCATCGCGAGCGGCGCAAAATTTGTTGTTCCTCGCTGATAGTATTCGAGAGAAGGTTTAACACCTACTTCGCCGTACATCATATTGAGAACCTTGCCGCTGTCCGAGCCGCCTTGGTCATTGGGGGCGATGATCATCACAGATTTGAATTTGAACTTGTCCTTCGCTTCTTTAATCAGCTTCCGGCCCCACGCCTCGGGTGTTTGCAACGCATGAAAGCCCATCGGGAACTCAGGGCTTATTGCCGAGTTCATATAGGTCGCGTTGAAAAAGACCTGTCCGTTGCGCTTGGCGACTGTCCGAAATCCAGTCGTGTCGGGAGAACTCGTCGGTCCGACGGTTGCGTGGACATTTTGACTAGCGAAATAATTGGAGGCGGCCGCACCGCCGGACGCTGTGTATAAGTCATCAAAGCTAAGGACTTTGACTTTGCACCTTCTGTCACCCATCTGCAAGCCATCAGCCTCGTTCGCCAACGCCGCATTAAATTCGGCCCCTGCCTTCGCTGACAGGCCCCACGATGCACCGCCGCCAGTCATTGGACCGACCGCACCGATCTTGACTTCACATTCCTGCGCCACCGCGGCTGTGGCCCCTATGCAAATTGCGAGCAGGATCGCCGGCCATGCAGCCGCATGAAGTGACTTACAACCGTTAATCATTGTCGTCTCCGAAAATTATTCTCGTTCTGTAGCATCACTAATCTCTCCGCGTCGCTCGCAAAGCGCAAATATCACGGGTGGCGGGGGAGGGAACGTGTCACGGTCTCTTCCCAACAAATTCTTCCCGGTGTTGACTCTCCTTAATTTCCGAATGGCTCCGGGTGCAGCACCGGATTGCTGAGCGCGTCTGGTGCCGCTCATCCTGTAAGGCAATATGTAGCCGCCGGTACAGCGCTCACCACTCAGTGCTTAGAGAATGTGCCGCTCCTTGGTAGAAATGCAAACCGGACTGGGCTGCGCCAGTTACCGATCATCCGGGTCATATTCCCATCTCTTCAAAGACCTTGCGAGCAACTTTAAACGAACTCATACCGGCTGGCATACCGGCGTAGACTGCAACTTGTAGCAGGCATTCGCGGACCTCCGCTTTGGTCACCCCGTTAGTGATAGCGCCACGGATATGCCCCGAGAGCTCATCCAGGCGATTCATTGCTGCGAGCATTCCTATATTCAGAATGCTACGGCTGCGGCGGTCCAGATCGGGACGTGTCCAAATTTCTCCCCATGCAAATTCGGTCACCAACTCCTGCATTGGCATGCTGAATTCGTCTGCACTCTTAAATGCTGCATCTACATAGCTCTCGCCGGCCACTTCCCGGCGCACCGCTAGGCCCTTATCGAAAAGATCCTTGTTCACTTTATCTCCATATTCGGGTGGATGAGTATCAAGCAACGCCTTGGTGGGCTCTGCTACGGTTCTTCGGTAGCAGCGTGCCTCGCGGGTGGATTCATAACCGGGACTCTGATTTTTTTGTTCAAGCTATCTTATCTAGCCAACGCGCGTGCGTCGATACCGGGCCGCATGCCAATGAAGCAAAGGTGCTTGCCAAAAACTGTGGAAGAGCTGGCCCGATCCCAGCTCTGCGTGCATGGGTCGCCGTCAGCGGGACGTGCCGATACATGCAGTACTCGGGATGGCTGAGCCACCGGGATTCGAAAAAAGACGTTAAGGTAAAGAGGTCAGGGTACGAGGATGACCTTGCTGGAATTCAACAAACTATCCTCACGACGTCCAGATGCGCAGAGTAACGCACAGTCTCGGAATGCTGCTCCCTAGGCGCCGACGTCTTCACCTGTGGTGCGGTGGGTTTCGTAGGCCATAATGAAGGGATAGGACGAGGTTTGTAAGAAGCCAAGACCCCACGAACTGGAGATCGCCTTGGGAGAGATCATTGCGCAGGCGATTCTCCACAAATCCTTGCGCAGCACCGAAGCGGGACGAACCATTGAGTCCAATTGCTTCAACCACCGGGCGGCTACTGTCGAGATACGAATGGCTCACCCGGTCAAGTCGTCATTTTCTGAGGGGGCGCGCGCCAAATATGCCCCTCATCTCGCGGCGTGCCGGATTCACGATCGATTCCGCGTAGGGCCGCCGGGCTGCAAGGTGTAAGGGGCGGCCGCAGTATGCGCCTCGTGGCAGCGCGTAATCCACAAAAGTCGCCTGCATGCGCAGTCCTCGTCAGCGCGCTCCGCTGTCGCACGCACCAAGCCGCCTCGGCAGGCTGACGTGGAATATGGCGTCGTTTTGGGCCGTTGCCTCATCATGCCGAGTCGGCCGTTGATGGCTTGTCGAGCACGATCGCTTTGGTTTCGAGGAAAGCCATCAGTCCCTCGGTGCCCCCTTCACGTCCGATACCTGACTGTTTGAAGCCGCCGAACCCGATCGAGAAGTCCGTGCGGGAGGCATTGTGACCTACGGAACCTGCACGGATCTGCCGCGCGACATGGAGCGCGCGCTGTTGGTCGTTCGTAAAGACTGCCGCATTCAGCCCAAAGATCGTGTCATTGGCCATCTCGATCGCGTGCGTCAGATCATCCGCGGGAATGACGCTCAATACGGGCCCGAAGATTTCCTCTTGCGCAATGACGGAACGGTTGTCGACATTGCCGAAGACTGTTGGCTCGAAGAAGAAACCCTTCAGCAGATGCGCTGGGCGTTTTCCTCCCGCGGCAAGCGTCGCCCCTTGTTCAATTCCTTTGGCGACATACTTCTCAACCGTTTCGCGCTGTCGTGCCGTCGCCAACGGACCAGCGGTAACAGCCGGGTCAAATGGGTCGCCCAGCACCATCGCACGTGCCACTTCGCTGAGCGCATCCACCATCGCATCATGCTTGGCGCGGGGTACGATTATGCGAGTCAGGCTGTGGCAAACCTGGCCGGAAAGATACCCGAAAAAGGATCCGCCGATGGTCTTGGCCGCTGTCGTAACATCGAAGTCGTCAAGGACGATGGCGGGGGACTTCCCACCTAATTCCAGCGTGACGCGCGCGACCCGTTCCGCGGCGGCAGCTCCGATCTTGCGCCCAGCGGCTGTTGACCCAGTGAATGTGATCTTGTCCACGCCGGGGTTGCGGATCAACTCCTCGGAGACGCCGCGGTCGGCGGTAACGACATTGACCACGCCCGGAGGAAGACCTATCTCTTCGCACATCTGTGCGAAGAGATAGGCTGAGCAGGGCGCCTCAGGGGAGGACTTGATGATTACCGTACAGCCTGCCAACAGTGCCGGCGCGATCTTGTATGCCATCAGCCCCGCCGGACCGTTCCACGGCATGATGGCCACGACTACGCCAACAGGTTCGTGAACACAATAAGCCTGGTGACCGGTTACGGACCTCCTCTCCTCTATGAACGGGAAGGTCGATGCCAAAGCGGTGTATTGCCGGAATGCTCCACTGAGGAACAAGCCGATGCGTGGCTGCGCCACCTTGAAGACGATTCCGGACTCGATTGACCAGACACGCGCGAACTCATCGTTCAACTGTTCGAAGCGTGCCGCGATCTTTTCCAGATAGCCAGCTCGTTCCACATGAGTCATGCGCGGCCATGCGCCTTTGTCAAAAGCTTCGCGAGCTGCTGTCACGGCGCGTGCGACATCGACGGATTGCGCCTCTGCCACGGTGGCAACGACCTCTTCGGTGCTGCAATTGACTACGTCGAACGACGCGGATGTCGACGGCTCCACCCATTGTCCACCAATAAACAGGCAGCCTGGATGTTTCAGGTTGATGTATGTCTCTGTCAATTATTTGCTCCCAAATCGAGGTGACAATGAGCGGTGGCGCGGCTCTGGCTTCAGAGGACGAAGAGGCCTTTCCGTCCGTCGACGTGTTGAAGGCCTGGTCGGCATCCTCCGCTTGGTCGGGCTCCCAGCGGTGAAAAACACATCCCATGAATTGGGCGACGAGTACATCGCTAGGTCCGCGCGTTGGTCATTGCGGCTCTGCGGTTCCTGGAGACGCTTCGAGCACGCTGATATCCACCGTGTGCTCGCACCGGAAGTCCACAAACCCATCGATGGGGAGATACTTCTCGCGAAGCGGGTCCAACGCGTGGTCGCGCCGATCCATGGCCCAGTGTTCGAATCGGGGCCAGCTTTTGCTTCGTAGGAAACGGTCCGGTTTCGCATTCGCATACCCGCCTGTAGTAGCAAGAATCGCCCGTTTAGACATGACGTTAGCTTTGCCGTACGCATCGGCTTGGTTGTTGCCCCGTCTTAACGCACGCAACTCTCCAACATATTGCTCGTCGAATTCATGCTGTACTTTACGGAAACGAATGGGCCACATATACCTGAGCACGGAGAAAGGAGCTTGCCGGGAAATGCAAAACACGAAGCCGTTGCTTTTGGTCCTATCGACACGGACTCAGCAAAAGGGGCGACGCAGATCCGATAACGATAGCGTTCTGGATGCGGATTCGGACAAGGCTAACGAAACGCGTATGAAACGATTGAGAGCGGAGCGCTCGCCATTTTTTGCTCGCGTAGGTGTGTTGTTCGGCCAAGATTTTGTAGAGGACGCGCTAACACCGCCGTCGCGACAGCGATCGCCCACGCGTCGTCGAGCAGGGTCGCTTTAACAGACCGTGACGCGATCTTGTAAAGTGCACGGCAGGGCACCGCCAGAAGGATTTTTGAAGTCCATTGTTCGGCCGAAGCGGTCGTTGGACGCCTTTCGCGCGAGAGACCGCAAGTCGTCCGAAAACGGAAGTCGCAGTGCGGAACACTATGCGTCATACCATTGAAATACTCAGTCTGGTTCGACCTGACTAGCAAGATATTGCTCGTCTGTTACGGGCTCCATCCAGTCTACATTCTTACCGTCGAGGAATTCGGTGATTGCCAGGTGCGACATTGCGGTTGAGGCAGTCGCGCCATGCCAATGTCGACGCTGGCACGGACACCACACAACATCCCCCGCGCGAATTTCCTTTTTAGGTCCGCCTTCGCACTGCGTCCAACCCACACCTTGCGTGACAACCAAGGTCTGACCAAGCGGGTGAGTATGCCAATTGGTACGCGCACCTGGCTCGAAGGTCACAAGGGCGCCTACAGAGCGAGCAGGCGCGTCCGCCTTGAAGGGACTGTCGATGCGTACGGAGCCAGTGAAACATTCTTTCGGAGCTATTTGTGACGGTATGCTGCCAACACGAGTGATCTTCAAGGTTTGTCTCCAAAGAAAACGATCAAGCTGAACGCTTTGCAAAGATGTCTTTCACTATCGCTGCGGCGGACATCGCGTTCGGCCATCCGGCATAAAACGCCAAATGCGTGATGGCTTCCGCGGCTTCGACCTGCGACATCCCGTTGTCCATTGCCTTGTTGACATGAAACGGAATCTGCGCGGACTGACCGACGGAAATCAGGGCAGCGACCGTACACAGGCTGCGGTCCCGGGGGGCCAGCGATGGTCGCAGCCAGAGATCATGAAATAGCGCTGTCGTAGTGTATTCGGCCAACGCCTGAAATGCCGGTCCGATCATCTGATCTACAGCCGCGGTGCGCATCGCTTCGAACGCGTTATCCACGTCGATCCTGGGCCCTTGTACTGGCGGCAACTGGTCTACCGGAATTCCGCGCTCCGCGAAGATTTCCTTCGCAATCGAGGCTGCCATCAACGCGTTCGCCCATCCAGCGTAGAACGCCAGATGCGCGATGATCTCGGAGACTTCAGCTGGTTTAACGCCATTGGAAAGCGCAAGCGACATGTGATGTTTCATCTCGATACCCTGATTGCGTGCAATCAAGGCCGAAACGGTGATGATGCTTCGGTCACGGGCCGACAGTTGCGGTCGTTGCCACATTCCCGACATCAGCAGGCTTTCTGTGTAGTGTCCAAGGACTGGCGAAGCTGCGCGAATATCGTCGATTGTCATTGCATTTTTACTGTTGAGGTTAGTCAGGAGTCAGTCGCTCACGCGACTGCTAAGCGTGAGCGACGGACCAAACGTCAAAAGCGGTCCGAGCTCTTTCATCACTTCAGCGACGTGCGGATTGTTCGCGTGTGTGTCGAGGGCATCCTGATTCGTCCAGCCATCGAAGATGAAGAACGTATTGGGATCATCTATCTTCTGGTGAAGGTCGTAATAGAGACAGCCTGCTTCGAGCCTTGCGGGCTCTACAAACTGAAGTGCGAGTTTCCGGACCTTTTCACGGTTGGCGGGTTCACACCGTAATTCGCACACGATGTGACGTTCTTCTGATTTCAGGTTTTGCATGGTCTGTGCCTCCAGTACACTCTTTTACGCTGTCACGGATTGAACGGGGGTGCTGCGCGCGCCGATCAGTTTTTGCCCGCGTAGACTCGCGTCATGCCGCCATCGACCACAAGATCGACGCCACGGATGTAGCTGCTAGCATCGGACGCCAGAAAGACGAGTGCATCGGCAATATCCTCTGCGGTCCCGACGCGGCCCGCCGGAATCTCCGTCGAAACCCGTTCGACATACGATGCGATGTGTTCATCGGTCATGTTCTGTTCATGGCTGTAGCCTTCCGTCGGCACCACGCCTGGGCTGATCGTATTGACCCGGATGTTGCGTGCCTTCAGGTCAGTGGTCCAGCTTCGGGCCAGCGACCGTACCGCTGCTTTCGTCGCGGCGTAGACTGCAAAGCCCGGAAGTCCCATGTCCGCCGTGATCGAGGCGTTCAGGACGACAGATGCGCCATGTCGAAGCACGGGAAGCAGGCTTTGCATGGTCAGGATGACGCCCTTGACGTTGATACTGAGTTCACTGTCAATCTGCTCTTCGGTCAGTTGTTCAAGTGGCGTAGCATGGCCGCCTCCGGCATTGGCGAAGAGGATGTCGAGGTGGCCATGCCCTGCCCGGATAGTCTCGGCTACACGAAGCATGTCGCTCTTGCTTGCGGCGTCAGCCTGGATCGAACGGGCGCTTGCCCCGAGCCTTGATGCTGCGACTTCGAGCGGGCCCGGCCGCCGCCCCGTGATATAGACGAATGCGCCTTGCTCGATCAGCCGTTTGGCTGCGCCGTATCCAAGGCCGGTAGTTCCGCCCGTGACGAGCGCAACGCGTCCCTTCAGAACCTGCGATTCCATGATCTGTTTCCCCGGCAAATGTCTGTTGCGTGGTGCGCGCGGCGGGAAAGCGGTTCGCTGCCGCCGTTGAACACCGGAATTCACCGGTTGACTGTCTTCATCATCTGCTCGTTATAACGGGCGCCCTGAACTGGTTGCTTCGCCAGGAGATCGCCAAGCTCCTTCAGGTCGTTATCGGTAAGCTCGACGTTAGCGCCGCCGATGTTCTCTTCAAGGCGGTGAAGCTTCGTCGTTCCGGGGATGGGGACGATCCACGGCTTTTGAGCCAGCAGCCACGCGATGGCGATCTGTGCCGATGTTGCATTCTTACGTTTCGCGATTTCCGCGATCAGACCGACCAGCCTGGCATTTGCATCGCGCGCTTCACCGTTGAAGCGCGGCAGGGTGCTCCGTACATCGCCTTCCTTGAAGGTCGTCGATTCGCCGATCTTTCCACCGAGCAGGCCTTTGCCAAGCGGGCTGAAGCAGACGAAACCAATGCCAAGCTCCTCGAGCGTCGGCAGGACTTCTGCCTCTGTGTCGCGAGTGAACATAGAATATTCGCTTTGAAGCGCGGTGACCGGTTGGATGGCATGGGCACGGCGAATGATGTCAACGCCGGCCTCCGACAGGCCGAAATGCTTCACCTTGCCTTCGGCGATGAGGTCCTTGACCGTTCCGGCAACGTCCTCGATCGGGACGTTCGGATCGACGCGATGCTGATAGAACAGATCCAGCACATCGGTCTTCAGGCGCTTGAGCGATTGTTCCGCCACCAGGCGGATGCGTTCCGGACGGCTGTCGAGGCCATCCTTCGTATTTCCGTTCCTGAATCCAAACTTCGTGGCGATTACTACCTTGCCTTTGTACGGTGCAAGTGCTTCGCCGACCATTTCCTCGTTCTCTACGCCATATGCTTCGGCTGAGTCGAAAAACGTCACGCCGCGCTCTGCAGCAGCACGAATCAGATTGATACCGTCGGACTTGTCCGTGGCCGGTCCGTACCCGAACGTAAGCCCCATGCAGCCCATACCGATGGCGGAAACTTCCAGGCTTTTTCCAAGTGTGCGCGTCTTCATGTAACCGTTCTCCAAAGTGATAGGAGAAATATATCTGCCTCGCAGTCAGTTGGTTAGATGGTATAAACTGCATACCGTTATAAGTAAAGCTAATACCGTGGCGCGCGATAACCTTCAAGACATTTCCGCATTTCTGGTAGTGGCGCGCGAGCGCAGCTTTACCCGGGCGGCGGCGAAGATCGGCATCTCCCAATCGGCGCTCAGCCAGATCGTGCGCGCATTGGAGGAGCGACTGGGCATCCGCCTTCTTACCCGCAATACGAGGGGCGTTGCACCAACTGAGGCGGGTAAGCAGCTGATTGAGACGGTCGGCCCCCATTTCGATGGGATAAACGCGGGGATCGCGGCGTTAAGCGGACTCAGGGAGAAGCCCGCCGGAACGGTGCGCATTACGGCTGATCAGCACGCTGCTGAGGATGTGCTGTGGCCCGGACTCGACAGATTCCTTCCAGAGTTTCCCGATATCAAGGTGGAGGTGATCGTTGACTATGGGCTCACCGATATCGTTACTGAGCAATACGACGCCGGGGTCCGGATCGGCGAGGTGATTGCCAAAGATATGATCGCGATTCCAATCGGGCCGGACATTCGCATGATCGTGGTTGGTTCTCCCGGTTATCTCGCGCGGAACGCGGCACCTGTCACACCTCAGGACCTGACGAAGCACAACTGCATCAATCTGCGTCTGCCGACCTATGGGGGTCTCTATGCCTGGGAGTTCAACCGGGAAGGACGTGAGCTGAAAGTACGTGTCGATGGGCAGCTGATGTTTAACAACATCGGGATGATCACGAAAGCGGCTCTTGCCGGGCACGGTCTAGCGTACGTTTCACAGGCGCGTGTCGCTGACCATCTGGCGAGCGGTGAGTTGATCCCGCTACTGGAAGACTGGTGCCCGTGGTTCTCCGGATATCACCTTTATTACCCTAGCCGGCGTCAGCCAGCACCAGCCTTTGTAGCGGTTGCCAACGCGCTTCGCTATACCGGCGTTGCGCCGGGGACATTTCCCAAGGCGAATGGCCGGAAGGTGAGCGGATGAGCGGTGGTCCGCTCTCCGCACAAGAAGAGACATCCGATCGTCTAATTGGCGGCTTGCGTGTCGTGGTGATGCGCACCCTTATGCGTTTGATCGGATTGCAGGGTATTGAGGAGTGCAGGCTCCATAAGCCGGACAAGGGAGCGGCGCAGGGTTCGCGTCAATGGGACGAAGCAGCATTGACGCAGCGCGTCGGAGAATTCATCGAGACGCGAACGCTACAACAGCCGTTTGTCTGAGTGGAGTGCTGATCGGCCGCCGTGCGTCGGTTTATATAATTTTGGTACCGCGCCTGGCCAGTCGAACTGAGGCTGGCAGACATGTCGGGAACAAGTTTGCATCAAGAGGCTTCGCAGTAAGGTTGTTCCCCACACCAACGCTTGAGGCGATTTTGTGACTTTTCCGGCAGACCCCAAGTGCAACGCCGAATTCAATACCGATGAAAGCGCGCTCGTTTGATGGCATCCATCCGCTGCGCTGACGGGGAGGCGGCTCGCGGTATCACGCGGCGCTTGTTTCACGCCTAGAGGCTAGGAACAATTTTCTGCAGAGCGGGAACAATTTTTTGCAAACCGACGACGAAACCAGAGCCATCGTGCATGCGCTAAAAATTTGACATAATTAAAGTGATCGACGTTTAATTCGCAATCCTATGTTTACCAGGCCGAAGAGGCTTCAATTTGTGCAGGAGGCTGCTGCACAAATTCTGGATTCGCCCATGCCTTCAGGTTGCACGGTGACAATTTGCGCAGGGCGGGGAGGGCTAGCTTGCGCTGGATCAGTGTGGCGAAACGCTCTTCAAGTTTCTGATAATCGAAACGTCGAAGGGGAAAGGTTGCCTGTCTCACGAGGCCACGATGAAGCGTCTCGAATTGACGATTGGTGACCTGCCAAGGTGTTGGATGCCGTGGACATGGAGGCTGGCTGGTCGCTGGAGGAGCCTGAGCAGGCGTCAACTCCGTTACCATCGCCTGGTATGTGAATCCGAAATCAGTAGCTGAAACCCGCCAGTTCTCTTCGGAGCCTGGCGGGTTTTTCTTTGCCTGCGGGGCGCGAGCTACATACGGCGGTGGAGTCGCTCAACCGTTCAGTTGCGATTCGACGTTCAGAACGATCCGTGCGACCGGGTTGCTGTCTGCGGACTGCGGCGCGAACTTGATCTGGGCGAAGGTGACGATACCGAGAGCGACGACCAGGAGTGCTCCAGACGCGGCGATGCGGGTAAGGTATTCCACAGGGACCTCATTTTGATGATGTAGACAGAAACTGGACATAGCTGACAGGCGTGTCGACTCAAGTTCAGCGGCATCTCGGTCCGCCAACCCGGCAACGCCAGACGCGATCGTCGGATCGCGCTTGCCGATCGGACGAATTTTGTGCAGTGCACTATAACACAACCATCAGGTTGCATCTACCGATCACACGGGCTTGTGCATTGCACTATAAATAGTTTATTCGTATACCCGGTGCGACATCCCGTCGCGAGCGGATGCTTAATTGCTTGAGCATTTCGTGTATGAAAGATTTCTGTAGGCCATAACGGGCCGCCATGCTCGCAGGCACGGACGATGTCGAGGAAGCCGTCTCGGCAGTCTCCCCGCTGGCGCCTACTAGTTGAAGATGGGTTTGCGGACAGTATCAATTGCGCTATGATTGGGTATCAACTGATACTTTAGTCGGGAGTCGCATGTCACTGATTACGCCTGAGGCAGTGGCCGCAGTCATGGAACTGCGGCAGGTCCCGCACACGCTCGCGGAACTCGAAGCACTTGTCCGCGACGGATTGCCCAAGTCCGCGCTGCGCGCGGGCGTCGAACATGCGACGCAGGGTGCTGACGCCCGGCGTGCGCTACTTGCCCGCATCATCCCCGAAGCGACCTATAAGCGGCGTCGCGATCGGCTGACGCCAGACGAATCGGAAAAGACTGAGCGGCTGGCCAGGATCGTCGCGACGACGGCCTACGTCTGGAACGACGAAGAGGACGCGCGGGAATTCCTGTCGACGCCGCACCCGGAGCTCGAAGGGCGGGCGCCACTCGATGTTGCGCTGACCGAGCTCGGCGCGCGCCGGGTCGAAGAGCTGCTCTGGAAACTGTTTTATGGGTTGCCGGCGTGAAGTTGTTTCGAATCGCCGACACTCGACATACGGTCTGGAGCGGCACCGGCGCGATGCTGGTGGGCGGCCGCTTCAATAGCCCGGGGCGACCGGTCATCTACGCCGCGTCGACCTTCGCCGGTGCGATGCTCGAGGTTCTTGTTCATGCCCGCATCGGCAAGGTACCGAAGACACACGGATGGGTTGAAGCAGCGGTTCCCGACGATATTCGCGTCGAACTCCAGTCGGGCGAATCGTTGCCAGGGGGATGGGATGCGCCAGCACTGCAGGCGGCAAGGGAGTTCGGCGACGCCTGGCTGACCGAGTCGCGTACCGCGCTCCTGATGGTACCTTCCGTCGTCGTCCGTGCAGAGTTCAACGTGCTGGTCAATCCCGCACACCCCGACGCGACGCGGATTGTTGTGACCGAGCCGCAACCCGTGGTGTGGGATGAACGCCTCTTTGTGATGCCGACGGTCGGACACTCCTAGATTACGATGGTGGTCGGCTAGCCTCGCCTCGACGCTTTGCTCATCAACGGAAATGACTGGGACGTGGCGTCTGGTTTAGTTCGCAATCGCCACTCGCAATGGCCAGTGCAGCGTCTTCTTGTATTCTCCATGTCCAGTTGCCAAAGCCGACACGGCCGTCAGTTTCTGTTAATTGCCCTGACAATTTGACATAAATTGCGTGGAATTGGTTGGGCCACGCGATTAATGAAGGAAAGTGTACGCTGGATACACTCCGAAACCACGTGATCTCTGTTGAAAATGGGTGCGACCATTTCCAGCACAGATTACGTGGAATATGCGATACAGATTACGTGGGAGCGTTTCCGGTGGAGAACAACTTTAGGGACGGAAAGGCTGAAAGCGTGAATGACGACGGCGGCGGAGGATGCTGTGTACTACCCATGCACCGCTCCTACCACGTGATCCCGCGCGGCCTCGATCACGGCCAAGGGGCCTGCTGCCAGGACCTCGCGAGGACGCTTCCCATGGAGCATACTGTTCGTCGACTCGAACCACGAGGCAATCCGGAACGGTGTGAAGCCTTCGAAGACCTTCAGGATCTCTGCCACTGCAGGAATCGGGTTGCCGAGATCATCAAAAATGTACCTCGGGTACAAGGTCTGGCCCGCCCGCTCGATGGCAAAAACCCTGCCTTCCTTCTTCCACCGACTCGTCACAGCATGCAGATTCGTGGCATCCGGATTCTGCCGCTTGCCGACCATCTGAGCCGTCAACCACGTGGTTCCGTCCAGCACAGTTGCAACTGCCTTAGCTTCCATCTCGGCACGCGACGGCGTCATCAGCCTGACCGGTGACGCATCGACGAGACCTTGCAGGACACTATCTTCCTGCTCGCTGATTCGCCGGCGTACCTTGCGAGTCAGCTCTACCTTGGTGTGCTCCGACATGCCACCGCCCAAGTCTTCCAACCCGTCGAGAATTGCAGTCGCAGCAGCACGTGTCGCGTCCAGCGCCATCACGATCCGGCCGATGTCACCGACGCCTCCCGCGGTCTGGGATCCGAGCGCCAACGCGGCCATGCTTGCGGGGGCCATCGTTTCGGCACTTGAACGTCCTTTAACCATTGCGTACTCGATATTGAGAAATGTGATCGTTTAAGTTTATATCACAAGTCTCACATTTCAAGTATCTGCCTCAAAATGCTGCCCACGGGGGTAACTCGCATACCACCCGCTGGGGCCACCAGAAGTCGCCACCATAGAGACTTAACGTGATTCCTTCAGAAATGCCACGAGACCATCTACGCGTTCCGTTTTCGACGTAAACCGTTTAGAAAAGACGGCGACGGCATTTCTGAACGATTTCTGTTGAATTTTTATAACAGTTTCTGTGAATGCACTACGACCGCCTCGATGATCTTCACGCGCTCGAGCTCGTGCATGCTGATCGTGATGAATCCACGTCCGTTCATGGTCTGGCTCCGGGCTGGCTGTGATGCCGCAGCATGCGCCACCGCAGCCAGCCCGGAGCCGGGAACCGGACATTTCTAATGAGCCAGAACCGGACATTTCTAAAAAGCCCTGACATCGAAAACGTTGATAAATTATGTTATGTAAAATTATGGGGTCACAAAACGAAGTGCCAAGATTCACGCCCGTTTGCAGAAATTGTTCACGGCTTTCGGTTGCCCCAGGTAAATGTGCGAACTTTCAACGGGTAATCTTGTTGGCGCCGTTGTGTCTACGGCTATTTTCGGCAACTTGTCGCCACAATTGGCCCGACTTCGGACCGGCATGGTGATCCCGTCAACACAATTGCCAAGGTGAGCAACAAGGTCAACCCATTTGCCTAAAGTGCGCCTTGGCGCGGATCTTCTGCAATTATTTCCCCGGTGCCGCTGACGCGACCAGCACGATACAGAGTCGGACGCTCGCGAAGGCCGTCCACCCTGTACCTTCCATTCAAGCCTTCGCACGCTTGCCCTTCCGCATCGCCTCGACGCGCGCATTGGCTTGTTCAATATGTAAAATCCGGGAGGTGAATTACTTTTGCGGTATCGAGACGCCAAGTGTGCTTTCCTCCCGGCTCGGCCGCGTTCTCGAGACCCGGAGTCACGTTGCCGAAATCGTGGATTTCGGTCCGAAACGGCCTGTTACGTCCGAAATGCCCGCCTGATTTATGGTTTGCCCGATAAGATGAGATTGCCGCAATCCATGACTGAGGATTTTCCCTAAGCTTTGGCCGCCTCGGCCGTGAGGCGGCACATCTGCCTACCCTTGCGGTCCGCCGCCCGCTCCGGCGTCCAACAACGCTCCGTCGCGCGGAAACAACCGCCGGCCAACGCGCTCAACGATTTACTTGTGCGCCGATGCGTACCCAAACCCACTGAGCCCGAGCCCGCCATGTTCGTAGATTGTCTAAAACGGTACCCAGTCAAAGGACTATCCCCAGAGTCTCTGCAATCTGTTCTTTTGCAAGAGGCACAAGGGTTTCCACTTGACCGCGCATATGCCATTACTGACGGTTCATTTGCGTTCGACCCGGGCAATCCTACCCCCGAGCCGAAGACGAAATTTTTGATGCTGGCCAAATACGAACGGCTGGCTCAGTTGAAAACCCGCCTGATTGCAGAGACCAGCGAACTCGAAGTCGAGCACCATGGGTCAACCGCCCGTTTTGATCTCGCCACCGACGCCGGGAAGGAGACGGCTGCGTCTTTTGTGAGTGATTTTCTTGGGGTGCCGCTTCCCGGAACTCCGAAGGTCGTTCATGCGCCTGGGCACCAGTTCACTGACGTCAGCGTTCACTCTGTTGCCTTGATGCGCAGCATCTCCTTCATCAATGTTGCGACCGTCCGCGATTTGGCTGAGCGAGTTGGTATGGAACTTGATCCCGTGCGTTTTCGCGCAAACGTCTATTTCGACGGACTTCCTGCGTGGGCCGAGATGGAGTGGCTCGACCGCCACTTCTGCATCGGTGACGCACGTCTCAAAGTGGTGAGACGCACCAAGCGCTGCGCAGCAACGAGTGTGAACCCCGCGACTGGCGAGCGCGATATCAACCTTCCGCTCCAGATCAAGGACTACGTCAACCACGGAGATCTCGGAATCTACGCAGAGGTGTTGACAGGCGGGACCATCAAGCCGGGCGACAAAATAGTCCTGGAAAATTAGTGATGAAAAGCCAATCGACACAGTCATCGGTTCTGTTGCAGCACGGCGGTCCGCTAAGATGTGTGGAACGACATGAACGGCTGACAACTCGATGAAGACGTTCAATCCGGCGGTGGCCCGAGTGCTCAACCGCCTGCATTATCCGCTCGACAGGTGTACCCGAGACGGTAACCATCGACAAAAGCGGTGCCAAGCTCGCCGCGCTCGAAGCAATCAACGCGGATCGTGACATCGCCCATCAGGATCCGCCGGTCCAAATATCTCAATAACCTGACCGTCCGGCGGCGAAGGCTGACATCCCCGAGTTCGCTCAGGTGAAGCACGTTTTTGTCAAAGCGGCTGCACGCGTGAACAACCGTGCCAAAAACAGCCATCAGCCGACTCGCAGACGCGAACGCCCGATGTGCGGCTTTCGCGATGCGCGTCGCACCAGACCGGCCAGCGATTGCGCCATGTTATTGAGCAGAATCACAACTCGAGGAATAGCAACTTTTTAAGTATAGAACTTCACCCTGTCGCGTCGTGCGACAGACGCTCCGCCGGGGGCACGGCTTTCCTACGCCAATAAACCAAAAACAATGTCAGCAGGATGCCTGCTCACAAAAATAAGCGAGAAAACAGCGCACCTCAATCCCACCGCACGTCACGCACCTGAACGATGCCCGCCTCGATCCGCACCGGAAACACAACCACATCCTCATAAGCCGGCGGCGCCAACACCTTCCCCGTCCTGATGCAAAACCGCGCGCCGTGGCGCGGACAGATAACCACGTCGCCTTCCACCACACCGCCTGTCAGGATGCCGCCGTCGTGCGGGCAGATATCCTCGATCGCATAGCAAGTGCCGTCGACATTGAACACGGCAACCTGCGCGCCATCGACCTCGACGCTGCGAACACCGCCGACCGGGAAATCCTCAATCGCGGCGACATCGACCCAGTCAGACATATCAAAGCATCCCCAATTGCAGGCGTGCCGCGTCCGACATTCGCTCTCTCGACCACGGCGGATCCCACACCAGCTCGACGTGCACGTCGTTCACGCCGTTCACGGAAAACACCGCATCCTCAACCGTCGCCGGGAAGGTCTGCGCGACCGGACAGCCAGGTGCGGTCAACGTCATGCGGATTTCGACGCGGCCTTCGGCTACGTCCACGTCAAGACCATAGACAAGCCCCAGGTCGTAGATGTTGACAGGAATCTCCGGGTCGAACACGGTGCGCAGCGCGTCGATCACGCGTTCTTCGAGACGTTCTGTTGTTGCGCCACTGCCAGGTTGTGCGGCCTCGGCGCGCTTCAGCCAGTCGAATGTACTCATCGTCTGCCTCACTCTGTCGAAACGGGGCGGTCCTCGTCGTGCAGTGCGGCATGCAGCGTATGCCACGCAAGCGTCGCACACTTTACGCGCTCGGGAAACTCGCGCACGC
Organism: Paraburkholderia sp. NPDC080076; assembly: GCF_050281145.1. NCBI lineage: Bacteria > Pseudomonadati > Pseudomonadota > Betaproteobacteria > Burkholderiales > Burkholderiaceae > Paraburkholderia > Paraburkholderia sp. NPDC080076. Next base: position 317,141 of record NZ_JBNNWQ010000007.1, read on the forward strand.
CGGACAGCACCGTCAGCTTGCCCAATGCCGACGCTGCTGGCGCCTGTCCTGCAGCGGGTGTTGTCACCATGTCGTGAAAACGTCCGAACAGCGCTTCGGCCTCCGCTTCCGTTTTGCCCTTCAGCGCCTCGGTCATCAGCGACGCGGACGCCGTCGCAATCGCACAGCCCGCGCCTTCGAAACTCGCCTCCCTGACGACGCCATCTTCGATTCGCAGATACAGCGTGATCCGGTCGCCGCACAACGGGTTGTAGCCCTCGGCCTTGTGATTGGCATCGGCCAGCCCATGACAGTTACGCGGCCGCCGGTAGTGGTCGAAGATGACTTCCTGATACAGATCGCGCAGATCGCTCATGAACCGAATATCTCCCTGACCCTGCCAAGCCCTTCGATCAGGGCGTCGATATCTTCGCGCGTGTTGTAGAGGGCAAGCGACGCGCGCACTGTCGCCGGTACGCCGAACCGCTGCATCACCGGCATCGCGCAGTGGTGACCCGCCCGCACCGCGACGCCGTGATGATCGAGAATTGTGCCGACATCATGCGCATGCACGTCGTCGAGCACGAATGACAGGATGCTCGCCTTGTCGCGTGCGGTACCGATGAGACGCAAGCCCGGTATCGCCTGCAATGCGTCCGTTGCATAAGCGAGCAGGCCGGCCTCGTGCGCGGCGATCACTTCCATGCCGATGCTGTCAACATAGTCAAGCGCCGTGCCCAGCGCAATCGCGCCGGCAATGTTCGGCGTGCCTGCCTCGAACTTCCACGGAATCGCGTTGTATTCCGTTTTCTCGAACGTCACCGAACGGATCATGTCGCCGCCGCCCTGCCACGGCGGCATCGCTTCAAGCAGCGCGGCCTTGGCATACAGCACGCCGATGCCTGTCGGCCCGTACACCTTATGCCCAGAAAACGCGTAGAAATCACAATCGAGCGCGCGGACGTCGACCGGCAGATGCGAGATCGCCTGTGCACCATCCAGCAGCACCGGTACGCCCTTCGCGTGCGCCGCTGCAACAATGCGCTCCACCGGATTGATGCTGCCGAGCGCGTTAGCCAGATGCGTCATCGCGACCAGCCGCGTGCGGTCGTTCAACAAGCGCTCGTACGCGTCGGCGTCGAGCGCGCCCGTATCGTCAATCGGCACGACTTTCAGCACCGCCCCAGTTTGCTCGCAGACCATCTGCCACGGCACGATATTCGAATGGTGCTCCATCGCACTGGTCAGGATTTCGTCGCCAGGCTTGAGCTGCGGGCGCGCAAAGCTCTGGGCGACGAGATTGATCGCTTCGGTCGTGCCACGTACAAACACGATCTCGTCCGGACGCTGCGCGTTGATGAAGCGTGCGATCTTCGCGCGTGCTGCTTCGAACGCTTCGGTCGCGCGCTGCGACAGCAGATGCACGCCGCGGTGCACGTTGGCGTTGCTATGCCGGTAGTAAGCGTTTTCCGCGTAGATGACCGAGGCCGGCTTTTGCGTAGTCGCGCCATTGTCGAGATAGACCAATGGCCGGCCATGTACACGCTCGCCCAGAATCGGAAAATCGGCCCGCCAGTGCTCGACATTGCGCGGATCTGGCGCCTGCATCTGTCCAATCGGCTTCATAGCAACTCCCTGATGCGCTCGCCTTCCGGAGTGCGCGCGAGCAGCAGATTTTCAAGCCGACCGCGGAGCGATTCGATGCGCACACGTTCGACAATGTCGCGTGCAAATGCGTAGGTCAGGAGCGCTCGCGCCGTGCGTTCCTCGACGCCGCGCGCACGCAGATAGAACAACTGGTTCTCGTCCAGTTGACCGACCGTCGCGCCGTGTGTGCATTTCACATCGTCGGCGTAAATCTCGAGTTGTGGCTTCGTGTCGATTTCCGCGTCGCGCGACAGCAGCAGGTTGTAATTCGCCTGATGCGTGTCCGTTTGCTGCGCATCGCGATGCACGATGACGCGCCCGTTGAACACGCCGCGCGCGGCGCCGTCGAGCACGCCACGGTAGTATTCGCGACTCGAGCCATGTGGCCCTCCGTGATCGATGCGCGTGTGGTGATCGACGTGCTGCCGGCCACCAACGAAATAGAGACCGGTCAATGTGGCTTGCGCGTTCGCGGCGTTCAGGCCCGTGTCAATGCCCGTGCGCGACAACGCGCCGCCGAACGCGAACGCATGCGAGGTAAAACAGCTGGCGCGTTGCTGCGCAGCAGCGACCGACGCGATATGAAACGCCTTCGTGCCTTCCTGCTGCAACCGGTAGTGCTGCACATCTGCCTGTTCGCCTGCGACGATGCGGGTAACCGCATTGGTCCAGTACTCGTCATCGCCAAACCCTACAAAGTGCTCGACGATCACGCAGCCTGAGCGTGCTCCCGCAAGCACGACATTGAACGGCTGCACCGCAAGTCCCGCTTCGTCGGTCAGGAACAGCATGTGCAGCGGTTGATCGATGACCTCGCCAGGCGGTAGCACGACGGCAAATCCATCCCTCAGAAACGCCGTGTTGAGCGCGGTAAAGCCGTCGGCATACGTCTGCGAAGCGATCGCAGCCTGCAGTCGTTGCGGTATTTCTCTCAACGCCCGCGTGAGCGAGCCGACAAACACATCATGCGGCAAACCAATCAGTTTCGACAGCCGCGGCACATGGTGACCGTTAACGAATACCAGTCGATGGCCAGCCGGGTCCAGCACGAGTCCATCGACGATGCGTCGCACGTCGCTATCATCGGTGCGGCCGGTGCGTTGCGGCGCGAAATGCCAAGGACGCTTGCCAATCGCCGACACGTTCGTGTACTTCCAGTCCTCGTGCCGCGTGGTCGGAAGGCTCAGCGTGTCGAACTGTTCGATGGCGCTTCGGCGCACGGCACGCAGCCACGGCAGCTCAGCGCCGGGCAACGTCTTCGCGAGTTGTTCAAAAGCCTGGTGGAAGTGGTCGAGCGACTCGTTTTTCATGGATGCCCTGCACTTGCTGAACCGGCTGATTGCACGGCCTCATCCTCGATCCAGCCATAGCCCTTGCGTTCCAGCTCTAGGGCCAGTTCGCGCGGCCCTGACTTCACGATCCGGCCGTTCGCCAGCACATGTACGCGATCCGGCACGACGTAATCCAGCAAGCGCTGATAGTGCGTGACCAGCACAATCGCCCGTTCGGGGCTGCGCATGCTGTTGACGCCCTGCGCGACGATCTGCAGCGCATCGATATCGAGTCCGGAATCCGTTTCGTCGAGAATGGCGAGCCGGGGCTCCAGCACCGCCATCTGCAGGATCTCGTTGCGCTTCTTTTCTCCGCCGGAAAAGCCTTCGTTGACTGCGCGGTACAACAGGGTCTCGTCCATCTGCATCAACGCCATTTTGTCCTTGACCAGTTGCAGAAATTCCATCGCGTCGAGTTCCGGCTCGCCACGATGCCCGCGCCGCGCGTTCAGCGCCGCCTTCAGGAGATAAACGTTGCTCACACCGGGTATCTCAACGGGATACTGAAACGCGAGAAACAGCCCGGCGTGCGCGCGCTCTTCGGGCGCGAGCACCAGCAGATCGCGGCCGAGATACGAGACCGCGCCGCCGGTGACGACGACGTCCTCACGCCCAGCCAGTACGTGGGCGAGCGTGCTCTTTCCCGAACCGTTCGGGCCCATGATCGCGTGCACCTCGCCGGCCTTCACCCTCAGATCGATGCCACGCAGAATTTTCTTGCCGTCGACTTCGGCTTGCAGATTGCTGATTTCAAGCATGGTTCGAATCCCTCGCGAATCGCCGTGGGCCAGGTGCTAACGGTTAGCCCACACTGCCTTCCAGGCTGACGCCGAGCAGCTTCTGCGCCTCGACGGCGAACTCCATCGGCAGCTCCTTGAAGACTTCCTTGCAGAAGCCGTTCACAATCATCGACACCGCATCCTCCGCAGACAGCCCGCGCTGCCGGCAATAGAACAACTGGTCTTCACCAATGCGTGATGTCGACGCTTCGTGCTCGACCTTCGCGGTCGGGTTCTTGACCTCGATATAGGGGAACGTGTGTGCGCTGCAACGGTCGCCGAGTAACAGCGAATCGCACTGCGTGTAATTGCGCGCACCTTCGGCCGCACGGCCGACCTTCACGAGGCCGCGATACGCATTCTTTCCGCCGCCCGCTGAAATGCCTTTCGACAGAATCGTGCTACGCGTATTGCGGCCGAGGTGAACCATCTTCGTCCCGGTATCGGCCTGTTGACAGTGGTTGGTCAGCGCCACCGAATAGAATTCACCGACCGAGTTATCGCCCTGCAGGATCACGCTCGGGTACTTCCACGTGATCGCCGAACCGGTTTCCACCTGAGTCCACGAAATCTTCGAATTCGCCTCGCGGCAATCGCCACGCTTGGTCACGAAGTTGTAGATGCCGCCCTTGCCCGACGCATCGCCCGGATACCAGTTCTGCACCGTCGAATAGCGGATCTGGGCCCCTTCCAGTGCAATCAGCTCGACCACCGCGGCATGCAGTTGATTTTCGTCGCGCATCGGTGCGGTGCAGCCTTCCAGATAGCTCACATACGCGCCTCTGTCCGCGACGATCAGCGTACGCTCGAACTGCCCGGTGTTCTGCGCGTTGATGCGGAAGTACGTCGATAGCTCCATCGGGCATCGCACGCCCGGCGGGATATAGCAGAACGAGCCGTCGCTGAACACGGCGGAATTCAGCGCGGCGAAGAAATTGTCGGTGTGCGGCACCACGGAGCCGAGATACTTCTGCACCAGTTCGGCATGTTGCTGCACGGCGTCCGAGAACGAACAGAACACAATGCCGAGTTCCGCGAGCTTTTCGCGGAACGTCGTGGCTACCGAGACGCTGTCGAACACCGCATCCACCGCAACGCCTGCCAGGAGTTCGCGTTCTTCCAGCGGTACACCCAGCTTTTCATAAGTACGCAACAGTTCCGGATCGACTTCATCGAGACTCTTCGGACGATTTCTCTGTGCCGTCGGCGCGGAATAATAGACGATGCCCTGGTAGTCGATCGGCGGATGCCGGATTGTCGCCCAACGTGGCTCGGTCATCGTGAGCCAGTGCCGATAGGCCACGAGACGCCATTCGAGCATGAATGCCGGCTCGTCTTTCTTTGCGGAAATGAGCCGGATCACGTCCTCGCTTAACCCGCTCGGCAACGCGTCGGCCGCCAGATCGGTCACGAAACCATGCGGGTACTCGCGACTGATCAGTTCGTCGAAACCGGTTGTAGATGCGCTCATGCATGGCCTCCGTCGGTCGTTTTGCGCGACAGTTGCGTCGCACCCGCGCGGCGGCCGGGAATGCTGCGCGCGCGGATCGCGCTGATATCAACCGCGCGCAAGGTCGGACCTGCCATGTCCGCCAGCGTGACCTGCTGTAACGCCTCGCAGATCACGCGATTGACCTTCTGCCAGTTGGCCCGCACCGCGCACGCCGCCTCCTGGACGCACAAGCCAGGCAACGTGCTGCATTCGGTCACCCCGATCGGCCCGTCGACCGCGGCGATCACCTCGGCCAGCGTGATCCGCTCGGGCGGCCGCGGCAGCAGGTAACCACCATTCGTGCCGCGCAGCGACTCCACCATACCGCCCCGCGTCAGGATTTTCAGCACCTTTGACACTGTAGGTATCGCGACGCCGGTCGCCGCCGCAATGCTGCTTGCGCTGTGGACTGCATCCGGATCGCGGGCCATCGCGGTCATGATCACTGTGCCGTAGTCGGCAAGTTTGCTCATGCGCAACATCCGAATATCTCCCGTTTTAATCAGGACCTGTTTAGTCCTGATTAGACCGAAATGGAATCGGCTCGGTTGCAGTGAAACCATCCTGCGTGGGGCCTGGCCGCGTCGCCAACCGCTTCCCGTGTGCCGGGAAACATTTCGATACACGACACGGACCTTGATTTCATTCTAGACCTGTCTGCAACACATTGTCAGGGCTATCGTCATCCGATGCCGGTACGTGCTCGGGCCGGGCCCAGCACCAGATTGGAACCGGGCGGCCGAACACTTAATGATCAGGCCAGCCGTCTTCGCCGACTAGCGGTACGAAGCTCACTTCGCCGAGCGAGCGCTCGTGATAATCGTGTTCGCTGTAGCGGACCAGTTTGATCAATCGCTGATGGTAAGGCTCGCGTCCCACCGGCATGACGATCCGGCCACCGACCGAGAGTTGCAAACGCCACGCCCGCGGGATACGCGGACCGCCGGCTCCCGCGATAATTGCATCGTACGGCGCATAGGCGCCCAAGCCGACAGTGCCGTCTCCGAGATGAACGGTCACGTTTGAAATGCCCAACCGCGCCAGCGTCTTGCGAGCGGTGCTGGCGAGCACCGGATCGCGTTCAACGGAATCAACATGCGCCACGATTGCGGCCGCAATTGCGGCGGCGTACCCCGAGCCCGTGCCGATGTCGAGAACCCGGTCGCGGGGACCCAGTTCGGCCGCCTCGATCATCTGCGCGACGATGCTGGGCTGCGAGATCGTTTGATGACTCGCGATGGGCAACGGACTATCGTCGTACGCGCTTTCACGGAGGTGCTCCGCTACGAATTCCTCGCGCGGCACATGACGCATCGCGGATAGCACGTTGGAATCGCAGATGCCGCGGGCCGCGATTTGCCATACAACCATCCATTCCCGGGCTTCACTGAAATCGATCATTGCTGCTCTCCTCTGATGGTCGTGCAGGTTTTACGGCAGGCTCCGCATACCTTCACCGAGAGATCCAGACGGGGCGCGCCGGCGGCCGCACGCACCCGGCGTCGCGACATCCTGCATTCGGCAACGCACATACCGCACACGGGATTCTCACGCCGCCGACCGCGGCGGTCGCCGATGCAGGCAGCCGCAGCGCCGCTTCTTCGCAAAGCGATACTCATACGGAGATACTCATACGGAAATTGTGCACTTCTGGCGCGCTAACTTCACTACGTATCGGTGACCGGATCGTGCAGCGACGCTTCGGCGTGGCGAACGTCTCGTCGAGGAAGACCTCGATATGCTGCTCAACAGGCGCGGTTTCCTGTCGCGCATTTTCCGTCCGCTATTCCGCCTGGTTTCGCGCAACTGGCACATGTACCCGATCGGCTTTCTGTTCGTCCTGGGCTTCGATACGGCGACGGAAGTGGTGCTGTTCGGTATTTCCGCCCCTCTGGCCGCTGATGACATGACTCTCGCGACCATCCTGATCTTCCCCGCGCTGTTTACGGCTGGCATGTGCCTCGTCGATACCGCCAACGGCGTGCTGATGCTCGGCGCTTACGCGGGGGCGTTCATGAAGCCGGTCCGCATGGTGTACTAAAACATCACGATCACGTTCGCTTCCCTAGTGGTGGCGGTGCTGATCGGCGGCATCGAGGCGCTGGCGCTCATCGCGGACGAGCTCGACCTCAAGGGCGGTTTCTGGGGTCCGATTGGCGCGGCGTCGGACAATTTCGGCCTGCTCGGCTACGCGGTGATCGGCCTTTTTGTCGTCAGCTGGCTAGTGTCCGTGCTGTTCTACAAGCTCAAGCGTTACGACGACATGCCCGTCAACCTGGGCTGATCGGAGATCGGCTCAACTGTCCGGGCGCGCAATGGGTTCGGCTCAGACACGCGGATGATCGCGTGCCGATCGGACGCGTCGCCATGATGATGTCGCGCGTTCGATCGACACGGGAATTATGTGCGGTGAATACGTGGTGCCGGAGACATCGCACTCGTCCGTTTCATTATCAGCCGCTCAAAGCGGCCGCAATGGCGCCAAGATCGGTCATTCGGTAGCCCCAGATGATCGTCGCTTCATGGCCGGGTCCGGTCCAATATTGAAACGACAAGGCTGCTCGCCGTCGATGCTTTCGGTGGTGTGATCCACTGAAGTATGCAGCACAAGACTGGTCCACGGTCCGCTGTGCAAGCGGGGGCGTCGTTGCCATCTGCCCGTTGCCCTGGAGCCGTCCCTCCCGGCGCCGTCAGCGCGTGGCTCGCGACGACACGCAGGGATATAAGCGGTGGTCAATGCGCGCTAAACTGGGTTCGTTACTGAAACGATCGGTGGATCGGGCTCAAGGCGATGAAATTCACCGGGTTGATGTTGCGTCTCACCGTTGCGTTCCTGATTGTGTTCGCTGGAGTCGCCATCTTGCAGGATCGCTTTATCTACTTCCCTGAGAAGGCTGCAACCGGGGACGTCGTTTCCAGCGTACTTCGCGCCTGGCCGACACCTGAGGCGTTCCGGGGCCTCGTGGCCGAGCCCGTCGGATCCGTGCGCGCCACCGTCATCGTCTTTCATGGCAATGCCGGGCACGCCGGACACCGTTCGTTCTACGCCGCAGCGCTCACGCGGCTCGGGCTGCGCGTGATCCTCGCCGAATATCCAGGCTACGGGCCGCGCGACGGCACGCCGGGCGAAGAGAGTCTGGTCGGTGATGCTCAACAGACCATCGCGCTGGCGCATCGGCTCTATGGCGCGCCGCTGCTGCTCATCGGCGAATCGCTCGGGGCCGGCGTGGCGGCCGCCGCCGGCTCGCGTGAACGCGACAAGACCGCTGGCTTGCTGCTCATCACGCCATGGGATCGGCTTGAGCACGTCGCTGCTTATCACTATCCGTGGCTGCCCGTGAAATGGCTGCTGCGCGACCGATACGACAGCGTGACCCATATGGCGTCGTTCAGGCGCCCTGTTCTCGTCGTGGTTGCGGAGCGCGACAGCATCGTCCCCCGGCGCTTCGGCGAAGCGCTCTACAACGCGCTGGCCGAACCGAGACGACTGATAGTGTTGAAGGCGGCTGAACATAACGACTGGATCGGCCGCGTCGACGAAACCTGGTGGCGGGAGGTGATCGGCTTCCTGCTCACGCCTTCGCATTGAAATATGAAATCACGCTCCGTCCCGTCCGGCAGGGAACGCTTCTATGTCCTCGATGCGAAGAACAGACCTGTCGAGGTGTTCGACCGCGGCGAGTGGTCGCGCTGGATGACAGAGAACGAACTGATGTTCCGCCGCACGCTGCTGGACGAATCCGGTGTGACGGTCACCACCCGTTTCCGCGGTGTGTCCGAACCGAAAACCGGGGAAGGTTCGCTGTTCGTGACGCGCGTCGCCGGAATGGAAGCGCGAGACAACAGGAGCTACGGAGCACATACGCTCGATGAGGCGCTGGAGCAGCATGAGCTCATCGTGCAGAAGATCGTCCGCATGCTGACCAGGCGGTGATCGCCACAGCACAACGATTCTCCTCGACCATAACCATCCCCCCGCGCGGACGACATTGTCTGCGCGGGCATCCGCCCGAACGTCGCCACGCCCAAAGTGACGGCTCCAACCCGTCGACCCCTGGCATCTGGAAGTCCACGATCACGCAGGCGGAGTGGCACGAAGCGCCCGACGACAGCGTGCTCAGAAATGCCTCGCCACTTGGAAAAGTCTCCGCCGCTACCCCGAAAAAAAAGAGTGCAGCACACGCTTGAGGGCACGGCGAACCGATTCGTCATCGTCGACCACCGCTACGATTCGATTGAAGTTGACCATTTAACGTCGCGATAGCCGATTGTATGTTATCGACGGCGAGTTGGGATCGGGCTATTCCGTGATGGGCCCGCTTGAAGCGCAGGTACTTTTGCAGGACATCTTGCAGAAGATGGCAGATACCTTGCGCGGCCAACTCGCGGAAAATCTGCAGTAACTAGCGGTCTCCCCACGGCCAATGCTAACGTAGCGGCCTTTCGGGTTAGGGCAGCGACGGTCGCTTCATGACCGACTACTGCCAGATACCCGCTAACGTCACCAGGTGGTCGATCGCTATTGTGCAAGGGCCCGAGAGGGATAAGGAGATAAGACCGCGAGACATTGCCAGTGGCCGCGAAGCTCTTTCTCCGTATCGATGTGCCGCTGGTCATCGCCGGCATAAAGACAGACGCTCGTTGTCTTGCTGCCCTCACGCAGAGTGAAAAGCTGCCATCCGGACTAACTACCGTTCCGATGCAATATCCGCGGCACCATTCCACGTTGGCGCTCATCACTGCATGGTTTCCTGACGCATCCCACTTCAGTTCATGTTGCCGCCGCGTCGAGGCCCCGGAACATCGCAGCGGACTGGACCACCGGCACGTGAAGTTGTATCGTTTAAAGAGGGGAGCGGAAACGTCTGCTGAATTCCGCGCTGGAACGGCACGAGTTGTTTTCATCACATTGCGAGGCCAGGGGATTGATGGCACGCACACTGACAGTCGGACGGCGGATTCTTTGGGTGCTCGTGCTCTGCATTGCCGCGACATGTCTGGCAACTGGTGCAGCGCTGCTGTTTGAGTTGTCGGTCGTCAGCCGCGCGGTGAGCGATTTCAGTCAGGACGAGACACGGGAACGGGCGCGCTTCGCCCATGGTGGGCAGGTTACGCTCGACGAGCGCCTTAATCCGGCCTACCTGAAACGCTACGATCTGGACCCGGGCCAGTACATCGACAGTCAGGGCCATTTTTCACCAACGGGCGCCGACTGGCAGCGATGGAGGCTTCGAACCAAAGCGGCCGCGACGGTAATGTGGCTTGGCCACGATCCGCCAGGCACATGGTGGACGCTACTGCAGATCAAATGTGTCGATCGGTTTCCCGAAGCCCACGCCGATAGCGAGCCGATCGTCGACGTCGCCGATGCATGCCTCGGTCAGCCGCACTGATTGGCGCAACGTTCAGCGGTCGCGCGAGGGACGGAGTGGGCGTTGGGCGATGATGCCGGCCGGCACCGTGAACAGGCACTGTCACACAAGCGGCGAAACGAGAGCAGCGAACATGAGCATCACGCTTAATCACACGATCGTGTACGCGCGGAACAGGGATGCATCGGCGGCATTTCTCGCAGAAATACTCGGACTTCCCGAGCCGAAGCCATTCGGGCCGTTCCTTGCCGTGCAACTGGATAACGGCGTCACGCTGGACTTCTACAGCGATGATCATCAAACGCGGCCGGAACACTATGCGTTTCTGGTGAGCGAGACCGAGTTCGATTGCATTCTTGCGCGAATACAGAGCCGCGGATTGCCCTACTGGGCGGATCCCTCTCACCGCCGGCAGGGCGAGATCAATACGAACGATGGCGGTCGAGGCACGTATTTCGAAGATCCGAGCGGCCACAATCTCGAGATCATCACGCAGCCGTACGGCAGCGGCACATAACGAATCCAGTCGGCGTCCAATCCGGACCGGGCAAGCGTGTTCGGCAGGATTGGCCTGCGGAGAAGCCGAGGGAATTCTCGGCTTCGCGCGCTGGTCGCTAATCGCACGTTGATCGAGCGCTGATGTTCTCGCGACAGTCAGCACGCGAGACCCACTCCGGCCGGTCGCGCGAGACCACCAATCGGCCGCTATTGGACCGACACACGACGTTTGCGACAAACGCATTGGTTATCCGCTGTTTGGCCCTTATAGCGGCCATTGGTCAAGGTGCACCCATGCGCCCTGCAAAAGATGCAAGGCTCAAAGCGGAAGACCCGGATATTTTCCGCCGGATCCCGATCTGGTGTCGAGCTCAATACTGCCGGCTGGGCAACGCGGGATGAGTTACACAGGACGTGCGGCTGGGCCATGGTACTTCAATCACTCAGCGTGGAGGATGCGGACGTTTGCTAGTTCGGAAATGGCGAGAGGCCGGCCTGATGCATGACAGGCCGCCGGACGTGTTCGACGCGAAGCCAGCCCGCGCATGAGCGTAGAATTACAGTAGGTCAGGCAACAGGGACCATTGTGAAACCGATGACGCGCTGGCTGCGCATCCTGATTCCAGCAATTGCATTGGTGTGGCTGTATTCCGGTGTTCACGCCGCCGACGATTTTGCGCTACGCCGGGCGAGAATGGTCAAGGAGATCGCAGCACTGACTGCTGACACCGGCACCGAAACCGGCAGGCATGCCATCGATGCGCGCGTCATGGCGGCCATGGAACAGGTGCCTCGCCACAAATTTGTTCCGCCCGAGCAGGAGCACAACGCATACGAGAACAGGCCGCTTCCCATCGGCTATGGCCAGACAATCTCGCAGCCTTACATTGTTGCCCTGATGACCGACCTGATGGTGATCAAGTCTACCGATATCGTGCTCGAGGTCGGCACCGGCTCCGGCTACCAGGCGGCGATCCTGGCAGGTCTGGCACGAGCGGTATATTCGATCGAGATCGTCGAACCCTTGGGCATGCAGGCGCAGGAGCGCCTGCAACGGCTCGCCTACAAGCAAGTGGAAACCAAGGTGGGCGACGGCTATTACGGGTGGGAAGCCCACGCGCCCTACGACGCCATCATCGTCACCGCCGCTGCCAGCCATGTCCCTCCCCCCCTCGTGCGGCAATTGAAGCCGGGCGGCAGAATGGTTATTCCGGTGGGCGCGCAGTTTCTGACCCAGTACCTGCTGCTGATCGAAAAATCGGACGACGGAACGATTTCCACCAAACAGATCTTGCCCGTCAGATTCGTGCCATTGGCCGGGCACTGATTCAAGGATGAGGTGTGAGAGAGCAAATGGACATGGCGATCCCGTGCACCTGCCTTGTCTCTGGTCAAGCGCATCCTTCATGCCGCATCCATTCCCATTCACGCGATCATGCCCACGGCGCCTTTGCTCGCCCTCTCCCTGCTCTCGGCCGCAGCGCTCGGCTACGAGATCCTGTTGATGCGCCTGTTTTCCATCATCCTTTGGCACCACTTCGCCTATATGATGATCAGTGTCGCCCTGCTGGGATACGGTGCAGCCGGTGCGATGGTGGCGTTAGCGCAGCGCTGGCTAGCGCCCAGGTTTACGGCCGTGTTCGTTGGCGGCGCCATTCTGTTCGGCGTTTCCGCGGTCGCCTCTTTCGCGCTTGCCCAGCGCGTCGCGTTCAACCCCCTGGAGATTCTGTGGGATCCGCAGCAGCCGCTGCGCCTGCTGCTGATTTATCTGCTCCTGTTCGTCCCTTTCTTCTGCGCCGCGACAAGTGTCTGTCTCACCTTCACACGGTTCAATGATCAGATTCCCCGCATTTACAGTTTTGATATTGTGGGAGCCGGATTAGGCAGCCTCGCCATCATCGTTGCGCTATTTGTCCTTGCTCCGCTGGATGCGCTCCGCCTCCTGGGCGGTGTGGGTCTGGCGGCAGCCGCGCTGGCATGCATCGAGTGTCGCTGGCATCGAAACTGGTTGCCGGTGCTGTTGGTGGGAGCCGCGGCCATTTCGCTGACCATCCTGCCACGCGACTGGGTCGCTCTACGGCCGTCCGAGTACAAGGAATTGAGCCAGACACTGCGCATCAAAGACGCACACGTGATCGCTGAAAGCTCGAGCCCACTGGGTCTCATCACGGTAGTGGAAAGCCCTTTGATTCCTTTCCGCCACGCACCGGGGCTGAGCCTCAACGCGACCATGGAGCCGCCGCCACAGTTGGGAGTGTTTACTGATGGTGACGGGCTCTCCGCGCTCAATCGCTATGACGGACAGCGCGAGTCACTCAGTTATCTGGACTACGTGACCTCCGCGCTTCCCTACCACTTGCTGGAGCGCCCCAGAGTCTTGGTACTTGGCAGCGGCGCCGGGGCCGATGTGTTGCAGGCGCTTTACCACCAGGCGAGCGCAATCGACGCGGTGGAACTGAATCCGCAGGTGATCGACGCGGTGGAAGGCCGCTTTGCCGACTTCTCCGGCAAGCCTTACAGCGCACCCAACGTTCACGTCTTTACCGGCGAAGCGCGAAGCTTCATCGCTGGGCACGGCGAGCGCTATGATCTCATCCAGGTCGCGCTGCTGGATTCGTTCAGCGCCACGTCCGCCGGTCTTTACGCGCTTTCCGAGAGCTATTTGTACACGGTGCAGGCGTTCCAGGATTATCTTCGCCATCTCAACCCAGGCGGCATGCTGGCGATTACGCGCTGGGTCACGCTGCCGCCACGCGACATCCTGAAATTGTTTGCGACGGGGATGCTGGCCATGGAGGGCGTCGGTGTGGCGCAACCCTCCCGCCGGCTCGTGCTGATCCGCGGCTGGAAGACTACGACGCTGCTGGTCAAGAACGGGGAGTTCAGTGGCGAGGAAATCGTCGCACTGCGAGGCTTCTGCCGTGCGCGCTCATTCGACGTCGGATACTACCCCGGGATGCACGCCGCGGAAGCGAATCGCTACAACGTGCTTGAAACGCCATACTTCTTCGAAGCCGCGCAAGCCTTGCTGAGCCCCGATCGCGACAAGTTCTGGGCACGCTACAAGTTCGATGTTCGACCCGCCACGGACGACAAACCGTACTTCTTTCACTTCTTCAAATGGCGTTCGCTGCCCGAACTCCTCGCCTTGAAGGAGCAAGGCGGGTTGCCTTTGCTGGAATGGGGCTACCCGGTGCTGATTGCGACCCTGCTTCAGGCCACATTGGCAGCTTTGATATTGATCCTCTTTCCGCTCTGGATGATAAGGCGCCGCCAACGCCTGGCTCACAGCTCGCCATCGTCAACGACAACCCTTGTCGACAACGCCACTGCATCAGCGGCCTTATCCGGGCGGCGAGTTGCTATCTATTTCCTCGCGATTGGTTTCGCCTTCATGTTCGTCGAAATCGCGTTTATCCAGAAGTTCATCCTGTTCTTGAGTCACCCGCTCTATGCTGTTGCGGTGGTGCTATGCGCGTTCCTCTCGTTTGCCGGACTGGGAAGCCGATATTCGCAGCGCCTGCAAGGGGGCGGAGCGCACTTACCCAGCCCCGCGCCAGGGTCGCGCTGGAATAGAGGTCGCCCGTCCCTGCTGACAAGGACCGTCTTCGCGATCTCCCTTATCTCCCTGCTCTACCTGGCCATCCTCCCCACCCTGTTCCGACTGCTGATTTCCCTGCCCGATCCAGCCAGGATCGCTATCTCCGTGCTGCTCGTCGCACCGCTCGCGTTTGCGATGGGAATACCCTTCCCACTGGGACTCGGGCGCGTTGGCGCCAGCGCCGAAGCGCTGGTGCCCTGGGCGTGGGGCATCAACGCCTGTGCTTCCGTGGTGGCTGCAGTTCTGGCAACGGTGTTGGCGATCCATCTTGGATTTACCGCAGTGGTAGTGATAGCGCTCTTGCTCTATGTCGCGGCGGCGGCCGTTTGTCCCTAATTCCGCTCTGAACGTGCCTACCCCGATGTCGACCGGGCCGCTGTCAAAGCCGCGCTGCGACCAAACTCCACAGCCGTCGGCGTAGCCAACGGCGCTCCGTCCCTGGCCAAAATTCAATCGACCCTCTGGGCCGCGCATGACGCGTCAGACCGTAGCCGACCGAGATGGAATGGACACCGCCCTACCTTGGGGGAGGTGGGGTTCAGCAGGAACGCGGAGGCCCTCCAGAACCGAACGGCATCAATGTGCCAGAGTGGAGTTTCGACACGTCCACTTTAGGAACGGAGGTGGGCACTGCGAGGATCGCGCCCCCCGGCCGGCCAGTCGCTTGGTTTTGCACGCGGAACGCCGCTCTCGGCAACATCGCCGTCCTGCTGGCTGCTGTGGGGGTATTCGGAGCCGGGGCGGCCTGGCCCGATCTGATCGTCGCCGCATTGCTGGCGACGCTGGCCATGACGCGGCCGTCCACGTACTTCGTCAGGCACGCACGAAACTCGGAGAGATTGGTCCGAAGCGCAAGAGCATACCGACAGTGCCTGAAAATTGAACGTCGTCGTGGGTGAGCCCCGAGACCCGGCAAAAAACATCGCGGTTGCACGCTTCCGACAGGCCGAAGTTTTCCTTCCCACGTCTCCTTTCCCCTTAGACGCTACTTCCTGGGACTGGCTACCTCGTCTGTCGTCCGCAGCGCTGCGTTGGCTGTGACCAGCAGCCTCGCATTGGGATCGCACAGTAATGCATCTACATCGCCGAAAGCTTTTTTAGCTCTTTCTCGCCCGTCTTCGCTGTCTTACCGATTTCAGCGACGGTCTCAGCTTCCTTTTACAGTCGCTTGACCAGCTTTGCGGCGCACCGGCTATCGAGCGTCCCTTCGCTGACGAACCTGCTGATCTGCGTTGTCAGCGCGGCCAGCGTCGCATCGGTCGTTTCATTCGAGAATCCGACATCGTCGGAGGAGGATTTCTTGCTCATCAGAATTCTGCCAGGTGGGCCCACCTGCACGGAGCAGGATTAAGCGTCTCGCGAAGAAAGATAGCAATCGTCTTATGTTGAAATAGCAACATTACATAAACCTTTCGGTTATCCGGTGTCAAAGGAGAGTTGAGGGTTCTCTGTCATCGCAGCCATTCAGCCGGTTTCCACAGGAGACTTGCCAGTGAAACGAATTTTGCTGTTCCTCGCCACCAACCTCGCGGTGATGGTGGTGCTTTCGATAGTATTGAACGTGTTGGGCGTCGGCGGCTTCTTGACCGGGAGCGGGCTTAACGTCAATGCGCTGCTCGTGTTCTCGCTGGTGATCGGCTTCGCCGGCTCGATCATTTCGCTTCTCATCTCCAAGCCGATGGCGAAATGGACAACCGGGGCGCGCGTCATCGACTCGCCGCGCGATGCGACTGAGCAATGGCTGGTCGACACTGTGCGGGAGCTCGCGCAGCGTGCTCGCATTGGCATGCCGGAAGTCGCAATTTTTGAAGGCGCACCAAACGCGTTCGCCACAGGGGCTTTCAAGAATTCCGCGTTGGTGGCTGTCTCCACCGGTTTGCTGCAATCGATGAACCAGGAGGAAGTGGAGGCGGTTCTTGGCCATGAGATTTCGCACGTCAGCAACGGCGACATGGTGACCTTGACGCTCATTCAAGGCGTGGTGAATACCTTTGTGGTTTTCTTCGCCCGTGTGGTCGGGTACTTTGTGGACAAGACCTTGTTTCGTACCGAACGCGGTGTCGGTCCCGGGTTTTACATAACCGTTATTGTTTGCGAGATCGTTTTCGGCATTCTCGCTTCGGTGATCGTCGCGTACTTCTCTCGCCTGCGCGAGTTCCGCGCTGATGCGGGCTCTGCACAACTGCTGGCTTCTCCGCGACCGATGATCAATGCGCTGGCCCGCCTGGGTGGACTTGCACCCGGCGAACTTCCGCAATCCTTCAAGGCGTCCGGCATCACCGACAAGCCGGGCTGGCTCGGGCTGTTCTCCACGCATCCACCGATCGACAGGCGTATTGCCGTGCTGCAAGGCCGCGGGTAGTCAGTGAGGCAGCGTTGCGCACGGCATTCCGACATGCGACGTCGACGTTTGGCAGGGGGCTCAGGCGCGCGCCGGTAACGGGCTTCCTGTGGCGACCACGGGCCACGGCGCGCGGAAGCACCGGTGCGCCCACAAATTCTCAGCGGATCTAAAGGAAAGGCGTTCATGTGCGAGAGTTATCCGAAGCCCCTGGTCAAGCGCGTCATCCTCGCCTTTCTTCTTGGCGGGCTCGTCGTGCTGAGCTACGTAGTGCTGCGCCTGTTCCTGGTGCCTGTCGCCTGGGCCACTATCCTTGCCTACGTGACCTGGCCTGTCTATCGCCGCTTGCGCTCGCTTATGCGCGGGAACGCTACCGGCAGCGCGCTGCTGATGACGATCATTCTCTCAGCGGCGTTCATTCTGCCGGCAATCTGGCTGATCATGCTGCTGCGTGGCGAACTGGTCACGGCCTACCAGACTGTCGCCGGCTACCTCGCCAATGGCCCGCACAGATTGCCGGAATTGATTGTGCGCATCCCGTGGCTTGGGCAGTGGCTGCAGGAGCTACTGAATCAGGTCTCGGCCGATCCGACGGCTTTTCGCGCGCAAATCGCTGAATGGGGCCGGCAGTGGACCGGGGAGGTCGGCCAGTTAGTCGGCGGCGTGGGTCGCAATGCGACGAAGCTGGGCTTTGCCTTGCTGACGCTGTTTTTTATGTACCGGGACGGCGAAAGCGCGTTGGATCAGGTGTGCCGCGTACTACGGGGTTTTCTGGGCGATCGCATGGACGCCTATCTCGCTTCTATCGGCGGCACGACCAAGGCGGTCGTCTACGGGCTCGTGCTGACGGCACTGGCGCAGGGCGCGCTTGCCGGCCTCGGTTACTGGGTTGCAGGGATGCAGGCGCCGGTGTTGCTGGCTGCGTTTACGGTGCTGATCGCGTTGATACCCTTTGGCACGCCATTCGTATGGGGATCGATCGGTGTATGGCTCCTCGTCACAGGAAAAACGCTAGCAGGGGTCGGCCTTTTACTCTGGGGTGCACTGGTCGTTAGCTGGGTGGACAACCTGATTCGTCCGCTCGTGATCAGCAGTGCTACCCGGATACCGTTTCTTCTGGTCGTGTTCGGTGTGCTGGGCGGGCTTGCGGCCTTCGGGCTGGTAGGGCTGTTTGTGGGCCCCGTCATCCTGGCGGTCCTGATGGCAGTGTGGCGTGGGTGGCTGGAGGAACAGGCAACCGTGGGCACTGGAACACAATCCTAGCCCGATCTACTGCTGAACCGATCAACTGCTGGTGCCGTCATGCGGATTGAGCAGGATGATTCGTTAACCTTAGAGCCTAAAGAGCTTATGGACGTCGACCTGTGGTCACTCATCGAACCGTTCCTGCCCGCGAGGACACCGCGCAATCGCCGATACGAGGATACAAAACCGGCCCGGACTGGGCGAACTGAGTTCCCGCGCTGTCGATTGATGAACGCGGAGACGCCAGCCGCCGTTGCCGCAGGGATTACAAGTTATGCGCCACTGCCCAACGCAACAGGTGCGATAAAGTCCCGTGAGGAATCTCTCATGTGCCTGTCGGCGCACTCGCAAGTGGAGCTCGACGCTAGATGCTGCAATCACTCATGGCTTGGGCAACGCGGCTAAAGCGAGACGTAGTCACGCTTATGTTCGCCAGCCACGATCCGGCCACGCCGTTGCTTGCGAAATTTCTCGCATTGGCAACGGTGGCATATGCGCTTAGCCCGGTCGACCTTATTCCCGACTTCATACCCGTCCTCGGCTATCTGGATGATCTGGTTGTCGTGCCGCTTGGAGTCTGGCTCTGCTTGCGCCTCATCCCGAAGGCAGTCATCGAAGTCAATCGGGGAAAGGCCGCAGTCTGGTTAGCTGGGAAACCGGTGAAGCAAAGTAGCATGGTCGGTCTCGCCACGATTCTGTCTATCTGGGCACTCTGCGCCTGGTTGCTGTGGCGTTGGCTTGCTCGCTGAATTGGCCGCACGACTTGCAAGTTGTGCGACAGCTGACCTGGCAATCGGTTGAATGTCCGGTCAAGCCGACGCAGCGGCCGGTCGAACGTCGCCGCAGCAAGTCGGATGAGTGCGCCTTAATGGCCGATTGTTGTCGGATGAGTGCGCGAGCCAGACCGGCGGAATTGACGATTGCTGCTATAAATAGGGAAGTTTCGCGTGCTACAGATCTGCTTCGGCAAGGGTAGCCATCCATATCTGACAGGCATTGCGCCTGTCATTCCGCCCCCTGAACTATCGCTGCCAGGAAGACCCGCAAAGTGACTTTGAGCGGCGCAGTTCGACCCGCTACAGACGGTCACCCTTCTCCGAAGCTGCCGCTCGAGCACCGCTAACTGACTGTTGTTTAAATTGTGACGAATCAATCAATGGCGCCGCCCCCCAACGGCGAGGCATGTCGCGGCTGACTCAATATAAGTTCCCGTTCGGTTTCCGCACTATCCCTTGTTGATAGAACGTAATCTGGAAGTGCTCCAGTGCTTTCCCATTCTCATATGCCGGCATCGGATCAGAGAGTTGGACCGCATCAAACGCTGCTGCGTCCCACGCGACATTACCGCTCGACTTAACGATCGCTGCCGACAACAGCTTGCCATCTGGGGCGCAATTCACCGAAATCACCGTCGGCAGACTAACGCTATCGCCATGCCATTTGAGGTGGGAGCGCACGAGGCGTGTGACCTGCTGTGGAAAGGGTAGTTTAGCTGGGTCGGCCACAAACACGAAGGTCGTCTTTACCGGGATGGATTTTCCGAACAGACCCGGGAAGGGCTTGCAGGTGGCGACCCGCGACTGGCTTAGCGCAAGCTCATCAAAAGCAGCGTTGCCGGACGTTTGCGAAATCCAGGTACTTTGTACTATTCCCTTCTCATCGAGCACTACGTCGACTGCGGCGAGTCCATTTGGCACTGTCCCGTAGGAAGCGTTTGCAGGCATGCCATACTGGCAGGGTATTTCCTTTGCCGGAACCAACCGCGCGGATGTTGGCGCAGGTTCATGTTCGGCGATCGAGCCCGAGTCGTTTGGCGTGCTTGCCTGTACAACTGCGGAGATCGCATATAGAGAAAACAGTAATCCTGTAAATCGCTTCATGGTTTGATTTTTTGCTGTATGGACGGGCACAAAGGTGACGCGAGTTTACCGATTGTCGACGATCTAGACGACCGCATCGAACGTCTCAATTTGGCCGAATCCGGAGGTCCGGCCACCGTAGGCGACCGCCCATCGCACCACTTCGTCGAACCTCCGTAGCCGGGCCGCACTGGCACATTCTCCGATGCGTTGCCAGCCCCAGACAGGATGGTTAGGAGCCGCTCGCAGTCCCACCGCAGCAAGTCGCTGTCAGACTAGCGATAGTTAATCAAGCTGATGATGTCATTAAGGAACCACGGCAGAATCAATTGCGTATCGGGATAGCTGACACCGACGCTGAGCCTCGGTGGGCTTGACGCGGAGTAACCGGGCGTCGCACCGTCGGTAGTGTGCAGAACGTACGTGTCCGCGTCGGATGGCTGGGCGGTCTGATTGTTCGGGGGCGACCATCTCGAGGCGCAGCCGGCGGTGAGCACGATGAGGGCTGCTGCGAAGCAAAAGGGCTTCATGATGGTATGAAACTTCGGCAACGTTACTTTGACAATATAGTTGATGAAGAATTCGTCCCGGCAGGTGGCTGGCTTCTGCCGAACGCAGGAGGCGCAGACCGACCCTTTTCGGCCCGTCGCCATGTCGCGAGTCGAACGGCGTGCTACGAAGTTGAAGCGGTCATTCGAATCACCGTCGAGACCTAGACTCGACCAATGCTTCTCGTCTCTTTGCCGAAAGACGGAAGCTGGCCTAGGGGTAATCGTCCGAATCGTGCAAATTCCGGCGGTTTGTCCGAAAAACGGCCGACAGATCAAAGACTTGTGTAACTCACGATACGCGACAAGTGGGAAACGTCAAACCCGTGCTGCGCAAACCTCCGCAGCCTGCAACCGCCAGATAATGCACGGAAAATACAAATACCCCTTATAGTCGCCACTGTTCTTCCCCTTGCCTTGCTCTAATCCACCGGCAGTACCGAACTCGTATGTCCGTCTCTGAAGACCTGAATAAGCCGCCTTGGAGCGCTCGAAGAAGGGCAGTTGCATCCATGTTTACGGCCGGAATCCCCATGCGTGAGATTGCCCGTCGATTGCAACTGGGCCCGGCCGCCGCACGGAGGTATGAATCGCTCTTTGCCACGGCGGAGCCGAAGCAATCCTTCGGTTGAACGACGTTGGGCGACCGTCTGTTCTCGATGTGCGGGCTCCCAGTTGGCTCACGAGCGCCATCAAACATTCGCCGCGCCTACACGGGTTCGGGACTGATGTCTGGAACCGCGAGCAACTGCGGATCGTTATCGAGCGGGAGTTCGGTATCGCCTATTCTCTCTCGCACTTGAACAGGATTGTCCGCGACCTTGGATTGTCCGATCGCCTTGCGGTCGTCCGGGGCCGCCGAGGAACGAAAAGGTGATCGACCACGGGGGTGGATGCCCGTTGTGCGGCTGATTTCTGCTGAATGCGGTGCCGCCAAATAGTTCAGTCTAGCCGCACCGAACCCGACGATAACTGGCTCAAGTCGACTCGTTTGATCACTTAGGGCGATTCTCCTTCGCATTCCGCTCTATCTGAGACGGTCACTGGCGATGCGATAGCTTTTAACCGCGCCATGCTTCAGACAGGACGTAAGCCTCGTGTGAATGTGACCAGTACACCGAGGAGCGCATCTAGAGCTCAGAACTGCTCAGTACCTTGTCCAGCTCGTCCAGGGTATAGGGCTTTCGCAACGCCTTCCAGGCGAACGGCAGCGCTGGAACATCGGGCATCTCGTTGCCCGAGGCGAAGATGACGCGCAGCGCTGGCCTCAACCGGAACGCTTTTTCGGCGAATTCAAGTCCGGACATGCCAGGCATCGCGAGATCGGCGACCACTACGTCAAATGCCTCGTCCCCAACCCAACGCAGCGCCTCTTCCGGCGAGCCAGTCACTGCCGGAGCGTGTCCCAGCATTTTTACCAGTTCGCTCGTAGCTTCCAGCAACCCAAGATCGTCATCGACCAGCAGAACCCGGAGACCTGTCGTGCCGGCATTTTCTGCTGGCAGCGCTGCGCTCCGGTTCCTATCGGTCGCGCCCGTAGTGCCGAGTATCTGTCGAATCTTGTAGGCCAGCTGTTCCCGGCTGTACGGCTTGCTCAACAGTTCAACGCCCGGATCAAGCCGTCCGCCGTGAATTATCGCGTTCTGCGTATAGCCGGAAGTGAAAAGCACTTTGAGGCGCGGCAGAAGCTGCACGGCCTGGGCGGCCATGTCGGGACTGCGCAGTGTCCCGGGCATGACGACATCCGTAAAAAGCAGGTCGATATGGATGCCGCTTCGAATCACGGTTAGCGCCTCCTCCGCGGCGTCCGCCTTCAGCACGCTGTAGCCAAGTCCAGAGAGCATATCGACAACGGTTGACTGCACCTTCAGGTCGTCTTCGACTACGAGGATGGTCTCAGTCCCACCCAGCAACCTGACGTTCGGTCTCGCAGGAGGCTCGACTGCCTTCTCCGTGGACCGCGGCAGGTATATCTTGACGGTCGTGCCGTGGCCAATCTCGCTGTAGATGCGGGTGTGTCCGCCGCTCTGCTTGACGAAACCATACGCCATGCTTAATCCGAGTCCGGTCCCCGAGCCTTCGGGTTTCGTCGTAAAGAACGGGTCGAAGGCCCGCTCAAGTACATCTGGAGGCATCCCGGTGCCAGTGTCGGTGACGGCAAGCATGACGTACTGGCCCGCCGCCACATCGGGGAGGCCGGCAACATATTGATCGTCGAGCATTGCATTGGCCAGTTCCATGGTCAGCTTTCCGCCGCCCGGCATCGCATCGCGTGCGTTGATCGCCAGATTGAGGATGACGTTCTCCAGCTGATGAATGTCGACAATGGTGTTCCATAGACCGCCAGCGACGACCGTTTCCACTTCAATGGTCTCGCCAAGTGCGCGCCGCAGCAGATCATCCATACCCCGTATTGCGGGTGCGAGGTTAATCACAGCCGGTCGCAAGGGCTGCCGGCGTCCAAAAGCAAGCAACTGGGACGCGAGCTTTGCGCCGCGATCGACCGCGTCGATCGCCTTGTCGAGCCGCTCCCGGGTCCATCCGTCGCTGGCATGACGGTTTCCCAGCAGTTCCAGGTTACCGCGTAATACCTGCAGTACGTTATTGAAATCGTGCGCAACGCCTCCCGTCAGCTTACCGATGGCCTCCATCTTCTGAGACTGAAACAGCGCCGTCCGGGTCTCTTCGAGAACTCGGCTCGCTTCCATCCGCTCCGTGATGTCACGGGTAATCTTCGCGAATCCAGCAAGCGTTCCTTCCTCGTCACGGATGGCATCGATCACGACGTGTGCCCAGAAACGGCTGCCATCCTTCCTCACCCGCCATCCTTCCGCTTCAAACCGGCCGTCCCTTGCGGCAGCGGTTAGCCCGCGCTGTGGCAGTCCTGACGCAGCGTCTTCCGGCATGTAAAAGCGTGAAAAATGCGAACCGATGATTTCTTCTGAAGCGTAGCCCTTGATGCGCCGTGCGCCGGAGTTCCAGTTTGTGACCACGCCTTCCGGCGATAACGTGAAAATTGCGTAATCGGTCACCCCATTCACCAGCATGCGGAAGCGTCGTTCGCTTTCGAGCACTGCCTCATGCGCGGCCTTTTTCTCCGTGATATCGCGCACAATGTTCACATAACCGGCAAGGCGGCCGCCCTCCGCATGCAATGCGGTAGTCACGTCGCTGGCCCAAAACGTCGAGCCGCCCTTCCGGACCCGCCAGCCTTCGGTTTCGTGACGCCCTGTCCGCCGGGCTGTTTCCAGGCCAACCGCAGGCGCCCCTTTTTGGCGGTCATCCTCTGTGTAGAGGATGTCCAGCAACTGGCCAATAATCTCGTCCGGCTGGTAGCCGTGGATCACTATGCCACCGGAATTCCACGTCAGAATCCGGCCTTCCACCGAGATCGCACAAATTGAATAATCAAGAACCGATGCAACCCACTTGTCCGCCCAGTTCTGGATCGTATCGCCTGGTTGCCGTTTTTTCGGCATATTCAACTCCCGATTTGGCTGCCCTTCAAGCCGTTGTGGTCGCCCAATATATTACCCCGTCGTTCGATGAGATCAGGGTGGCCGGCCCGCGCGTTCCTTTCGTCCCTGGCTCGGCCGCGAGATCGAGTCTTTTGCTGCGGCCGAAGTCGACGGGTAGCTTAGCGAAAAAGACGCTTCCGCAAGAGAGCGAATTCGAGAGTTATGGCGAAGCGAAGAAGGCGCTAACGATGCGTTGTCCGCCTGTCCTGCGATGGTCCGCTGACCGAAACGAAACGCTAACCGGCCAATCGGCGGTTTAACCAAACTATTGCATCCACCGGTTGAATCCGCCGCCCGACTACTGCCAGATAGCCAGTGCGTCACGAAGCGGCCGAATCTCCAACTGAAATATCGGCGTGGGCAACGACGACACTTTGAGCGCCAACTTGACGGGTTGCCCTACCGCTCACCAGGTAGACCATGGCGGGCGTCCCCGTGCTGACGCCCTTGAGTTCGGTCTCGCGAAAGTTCGCGACCACACACCTGTGGCGCGTGTCGATCAGTGTCAAGACGGTTTGAGCGCCGTTGCAAACTGGCCTCACGCGCAATATCGGTTCCGCTATCCACCCCGACAGATCTTCCGCCCCAGTCTCTCCAGATGCCCTTGTCAAGATCACAGTGCTCGTCGATCAGGCGGTATCGTCATTCAGATTGCGGCAGACGATCCGGCCGGCGTCCGCCCGATAGGTAGCACCGCCGAAGCAACACTGCCAACAGCGTTTCGAACTGGTCGACGGCCATTGCATGCTCCCTCCTGTAGAGCGGAAGAGAACAAATCGCAATCAGCGCGCCTGACGGAGCGCCGACGGCCGGCCGCGTTTCCTGGGTTTCAGCTCCCCTTCGCGCTACCGGCGCGTCCAGCACACCCAGGCAATGCGTCAATGGTAATCGTCGCATCATAGAAGATCAGTTGCTCGAAGTTGTTCGGGTTGGCGTAGGCGCCCTCTTTCGGTAAGAAGCCCACGCTCGTGTGCGGGTCGCTGTGGAGCCCGAGAAGTCCTTCGATACCATGCTCTGGAAAGCCCGCCGTCCTGCGTTTGGCAACTCACTTGCCCTGAACGACGACCTTGCCCTCGAAAGGACTTGGCCGCCTCCTCAGTTTTCGTTAAGTTTTCGCCGTCGACGGTCTTCACTGTGCCCGAATTTCGATGGAGACTCGCCTGTCCGGTTGCAGGCAAGCGATGAGCGACTTGCTCCCGCCGTCCGGACATTGCGTTGTTGAATCGCCGGAGCCCACGCCCGTCGCATGAATCACCTCACCGTTCAGTCCATGATCGATCATGTACTCCCGCACCGTCTGGGCACGCGCCAGGGACAACGGCTGGTTGACCGTTTCAGGCCCAAGACGGTCGGTATGGCCTACGACCGAAATGGACTGAACGCCACTGCGCTGCCTGATACGCTTAATGACCTGATCGAGACTTGCCACCCCGCCCGGCAGCATTGAAGCGCGGCTTGATTTGCCGAAGGCAAACAACGCATCGCTTTGGATCACGAACTGATCAACCGTTTGCGCCGCAGGTGCGACCGGCTGCGAGGACGCTGCAGCCGGCGTGACCGGCGCGTCGCCGCAGGCAAAGGTAAGCCGCCGCGTGACATCGGCCTGGTCATTGTCCGGCAGCAGGCGCCCGACTTTCTGCACCGGGCGAACCGGTTCTCCGTGACATATCTGCTGAGCCACCTTCATACAGGTAGCAGGTCCCTCGAAGATCCCATGACATTCGACCTGATGAAGCGTGGAACCGTCGGCGGCCGTAATCGTATAAGCGTTAAACGTCGGCCCCGAGGCAGTCGAACATCCTGCAAGCAACACCAGGCTCAGCGACAAACCCCATCCAGAAAGCTGCTTCATTGTGTTCTCCATACTGTTTTTCGTACGTCAGGTTCTGAGCACGATCATGTTGTCCGCACTTGAGCGAAGGCGTCTGCGCCCTACCATTGCATGGCCGCACCCATGCCGAAGGTAGTGCCGCCGGGGCTCATGCCGACGCCTGCCTTCATCTTGATGTTTTCGGTGACACGGGCGGTCCCCCCCAGCGCGACGGCCTGATAGCCACGAAAGCCCGCCGTGCCGATGCCAAACGACAAGGTCTTGTCCTTGTCGACCTCCGGAATCATCGTCAATGCGGTCGCTGCGGCGATGCCGGAATAGGCATTGCGCGCGACGGAGTTGATGCCCGATTGCAGCTGATCCACCCGTTGATCGGTATAGGAATTGGCCTGCGCGAGCCCGGCATTGAGCTGGTCCACGTTGACTGCGTCCGTCCCCTGGGTTCCCGCAGCCACATTCGCCACCTGCCGCGTATCGGCAAGCGAGCCAACGGATACCACGTTGCTGCGGCCTCCGTCCGTGCTACCAGCCCCGAGCGCCACCGAGTTATTCCCGCTCGCGGCCGCGCCGACCCCCACTGCGGTCGCGCCCGTCGCGCTGGCTTGCGAACTGTTGCCGACCGCCGTGCTATTCGACCCGGATGCCGATGCGCCTTGCCCGCCCGCCGACGAATTCGATCCCGTGGACGCCGGTGGCGTCGGCGTGCCGGGCGAGGACGAGAAGCTGCCGCCGCTGTTCGTGGTCCGTTGGTTGATCAGCGTGGTCAACTGGGTTGACACCGCGTCCAGTTGCGAGACGTTCACCGCGTCGGTTCCGGCCTTGCCGGCTGCCACGCCGGTGATCTGCCGATTACCGATATTGACCTCACCCGCGGACGACTGCGGACTGCTCAACCCGTATGCGATGTAGTTGCTCAACGCGCCAACCGTCGTCACCGAACCCGCGCCTAGCGCAACGCTGTTTGCCATCGACGCGCTCGCGCCTGAGCCCATCGCGACCGCATCGATGGCGCTGCTTTGCGCCCCCGAACCGATAGCAATGCCGCCTGCATTCGCAGCCTTTGCGTTCGCCCCTTGTGCGATCGACTGGGCGCCACTGGCGATGGCGCCGCTGCCGAGCGCGATCGCATCGGCCTGTGCCGCGTTCGAGCTCTCGCCAATCGCGACGCCGCCCGGTGCCGTGGCATCGACGACGGCGCCGTTGCCGATGCCCACACCGTTGTCACCGTTGACCACGGTGGTCGGTCCGACCGCAATCGACTGCGCGCCGACCGCGAGCGAATCCGCCGCCGTCGAATTCGCGTGAAAGTACATCTGTCCGGTAACGGCGAACGACGATAGCGCGCCCGCAAGCTGCCTGATGGTGACCGCATCCTGTGCCTGCGTGCCGTCCGCGACGTTGGTCAACTGGCGATAGGTGTTGCCGGCCGCGCTGCCGAAAGACACTGCGCCGAGCAAGGTTTGATCCGACGTGTTGAAAGGAATCGCATGGGTGCCATTCGCAATTGAACCGATCCCGGACAGGACCGCGCGATCGGACACGGATCCCGAGCCGATCGCGACTCCGCCGGCCACCGTTGCGCTCGACAGGGCACCCAGCGCAAGCGCGTTGTCCGCCTGCGCGGCAGCGCCGTTGCCGCCAGCAAAGCTGCTCACGCCGGCGGCCGTTGCCCCC
Source organism: Paraburkholderia sp. NPDC080076 (assembly GCF_050281145.1). Taxonomy (NCBI): domain Bacteria; kingdom Pseudomonadati; phylum Pseudomonadota; class Betaproteobacteria; order Burkholderiales; family Burkholderiaceae; genus Paraburkholderia; species Paraburkholderia sp. NPDC080076. The sequence goes on from NZ_JBNNWQ010000007.1 coordinate 344,856, forward strand.
ACGCCCGCCGCCAGCGCATTGACGCCGGTGGCGCCGTCGTTGTTGTAGTTGCCGCCCTGTGTGCCGCCATCGTTCACGCTGTAGTAGTGCGTCTTGCTGGCGGTCACTACGCTGGCGAGGCTGTCCACCGCCTGATCCGTCGCGTACAGCTGCGAACCGTTCACCGCGTCGGTGCTTGTCGCGCTCACCCGGCCTGCCGCCACGTTGGTCACCGTGCGCTCGTTACCGGCGCTGCCCACGCTGACCGTGCTCGTCGGGGCGGCACCCGCGTAGGTGTAGGCCGTGCCGTTGATCGTGTCGCCGGTCGTTGCCACTGCCGCAGCCGTGGTCGACCCGCTGCCCAGCGCAACGGCATCGGCGTTATTGGCCACCGCGCCCTGACCCAGGGCCGTGCTGTTGGCGCCGGCCGCGGTGGCGGCCACACCCGCCGCAAGCGCGTTGGTGCCGGTGGCGCCATCGTCGGCGTAGTTGGCACTCTGAGTACCGCCGTCGTTGACGCTGTAGTAGTGCGTCTTGTTGGCGGTTACCGTCGTGGACAGACTGCTGACTGCCTGATCGGTTGCATACAGCTGCGAGCCATTCACTGCGTCGGTGCTGGTCGCGCTCACCCGGCCTGCCGCCACGTTGGTCACCGTGCGCTCGTTGCCTGCGCTGCCCACGCTCACCGTGCTCGTCGGCGCAGTCCCGGCGTACGTGTAGGCTGTGCCGTTGATCGTGACACCCGGCGTCGCCACCGCCGCGGCGGTTGTCGATGCGCTGCCCAGCGCCACGCTATTGGCGAACGTCGAGCTGGCCCCGGCGCCGAGCGCTACGGCGTCCGTGGCGCTACTCTGCGCGCCTGAGCCCACCGCCACGCCGCCCTGGTTAGCGGCATTCGCGTTGGCGCCCTGCGCAATCGACTGCGCACCGCTCGCGACCGCGCCGCTGCCGAGCGCCATTGCGTCGGCCGCGGCCGAATGCGATTGCTGGCCGATCGCGACACCGCCCGGCGCCGTTGCATCGACCACCGCCCCGTTGCCGACACCGACGCCGCTGTCGCCGTTGACAACGGTCGTCGGTCCGACCGCGATTGACTCCGCGCCCACGGCCAGCGAATCGGCCGCCGTCGAATTCGCGTGGAAATAGTTCGTGCCCGTCACCGAAAACGACGACAATGCGCCCGCCAGTTGCCTGACGGTGACTGCGTCTTGCGCCTGCGTGCCGTCGGCCACATTGGTCAACTGACGGTAGGCCGTGCTACTGCCGACGGATACCGCACCCAGCAAGGTCTCATCGGACGTATTGAACGGAATCGCGTGGGAGCCGTTGGCGATCGATCCCGCCGCGGGCAGAACCGTGCGATCTGAAACCGATCCCGACCCGATCGCCACGCCGCCGACGATCGAGGCACTCGCCTGCAGTCCGAATGCCAGTGCGTTGTTCGCCAGCGCCTGGGCACCGTTGCCCAGCGCCATGCTGCTCAGCCCCGAAGCCTGGGCGCCGACACCCGCAGCCAGCGCGTTCACACCGGTGGCGCCGTCGTCGGCGTAGTTGGCACCCTGTGTGCCGCCGTCGTTGACGCTGTAGTAGTGCGTCTTGTTGGCGGTTACCGTCGTGGACAGCGCGTCGACGGCCTGATCGGTCGCGTACAACTGCGAGCCGTTCACCGCGTCGGTACTGGTCGAGCTCAACCGGCCCGCGGCAACATTCGTCACGGTGCGTTCGGCGCCCACTTTGCCGACGCTGACCGTGCTCGCCGGCGTGGTGCCGGCAAACGCGTACGCGGTCCCATTGATCGTCGCGCCTGGCGTCCCCACCGCGGCGGCAGTCGTGCTTCCCGCACCCAGGGCCACCGCGCCGGCGTTGGTGACCGTGGCGCCGGAGCCGATCGCAAGGCCTTGCGTCGCCGCGGCCGACACCGTTGCAGCGTCGCCGAACGCGACCGAACCGGCATTGTTCGCTTGCGATGCGTTGCCCAGCGCGACGGCGCCCTGGCCGGTCGCTGCATTCGCATTGCCGAGCGCCACCGCGCCCTGGCCGTTGGACGTATTGTTCGCGCCCATGGTTATCGCGCCGGTCCCGACCGCTGAGTTCGGATCGCCGATGGCGACCGCGCCGTTACCGCTGGCCGTATTGCCCACGCCGATCGACACGGCCTTGCCGCCGGTGGCGGTTGCCGTCTGACCGATCGCTATGGCGCCGGCCGTGTTCGCGGTTGCTCCGGTACCCTGGGCGATCGAATCGCCACCCGTGGCTTGAGCCCCGTTGCCCAATGCAATGTCGTTGGCCGTCGTCGGTGCGCCGTTCACGCCGGCCACCGCATTCAGACCCTGGGCGATCGAATCGTTACCGAACGCGTTGGCGGCCGGTCCCACCGCGATCGCGTCGGTGCCGGTGGGCACACTGTCCGGCAGCACCGAATTGGTGTGAAAATATTTGATCCCGCCGCCATTGTTAATGTTGGAAATCGCTGTGGTATTGGTCGACACCTGCTGGTTGGTGGCGAACAGCTGGGACCCGTTCACCGCGTCCGTGCTCGTCGCGTTCAATGCGGCCGGCGCCATGTTGGTGATGGTCACCGGAGATCCGGCCCCCGCCCCGCCGGTCGCACCAAGCGTGATCCTGGTACCGCCCGCCGCGTCGTACTTGACCGCAATGTTGGCGGTGTTGTCGATATTCGTATTCAGCGCGGTCAAGGCACCGGCAACCGTCGTCTGCGCGGTGGGTCCGCTTACCGCCCCGGTAGTGCTAACGGTGTTGACCGGCTGGCTAAAGCCGGTGAGATTGCCGGTCGCCGCGCTATAGCTGGCGCCGCCGCCCAGGGTGCCCGCTGTCGACGTGCCGAGATTATTGATACCGGCGACAACCGTATTCAGCTGCGAGCCGTTGATGGCGTCGGTGCTGGCGGCCGAAATCACGCCGGCTGCCACGTTCTGCAGTTGCCGCTCCTTCCCAGCGGAGCCGACCGACACCACGCCATTGGCCGCGCTCGCGATGCCGGCCGCCGTGCCGCCGTATAGCGCCGTAGTGCCCGTATGTGACGCTGCGGTTGTGCTGCCCGCACCCAGCGCGACGTCGTTCGCGTTGCTGGCGGACGCGCCGGCACCCAGCGCGATCGCATGGGTCTGCTTGGCCACCGCCGAATCGCCGAACGCCAGCGCGCTCGCGCCGTTCGCATTGCTCGCGTTGCCCAGTGCGACCGCGCCCTGGCCATTGGCGGTATTGCCGTTGCCCTGCGCTACCGCGCCATCGCCCGTGGCGGCGTTGTTCGCGCCCACGGCGACCGCACCATTGCCAGTCGCGGTATTGGGATCGCCAATCGCGACCGCGCCGTTGCCGCTGGCGGTCTGCGCCTGACCGAGCGCTACTGCGCCCGTCCCGCCGAGTACCTGGGAGTTATGGCCGCCGGCGAACGAACCCGCGCCAGCTGCTGCGGCGACGGTGCTGCCGTCGCCGATCGCAACCGTGGACGCAGCGAGCGCACTTGCGGCATTGCCGATGGCAGAAGCATTGGTCGCGTTTGCCGTCGCGGAGGTACCCATGGCGAGGGCATCGGTGTTGGCGCCCGTCAGAGCTGAGTCGCCGATCGCGATGGATGAGGAGCCAGCCGAACTCGCGCCGGAGCCGATCGCAATCGCGCGAATGCCCGACGCCGCGGCGCCCGCCACCGTCGCCGGGGCAGACGCGCCGCCTTCCGCGACGGAATCGGACGAACCCAACGCTATTGCATTAGCACCGCTCGCTTTCGAGCCATTCATCATGCCGAGCGAGTTGAGCCCTGTAGCGGCGGCGCCTGCCCCCAAAGCCACGGCATTCTGTGCCGTGGCTTTAGACACTGTGCCGGCGGCCAGTGAAGAGGGACCGGACGCGGTCACATCCGTGCCAACGCCAATCGCACCCGCCGCCGTTGCGCCCGTGCCTGCGACAGAACGCGGCCCAAGATAAACGGCGTTGAGGCCGCTTGCGACGGACTGAAAGCCGACGGCGACGGCATGCGTCCCGGAGGCTGCAGCGGTATAGCCCACTCCGACGGCTGCGGGTCCGCTTGCCACGGCCTGGAAGCCAATCGCAGCAGCATAATCAGCGTTAGAGGTAACGTCAGTGCCGATGGCGATGGAGGCCGTTCCGGTCGAACCGGTGCCCGCCGCGGTGCGCGCGCCCAGATAAAGGGCGTTCGCACCAGTGGCGCTGGCTCCCGAGCCAACGGCTACACCATTGGTCTGGGAGCCTGTGGCTCCGCTGCCCAATGCGACCACGCCCGACGCGGCAGCGTTGGCGCTCGAACCCATTGCAACGCTGTTGTCTCCGGTTGCTTTCGCCGAGGGGCCGACGGCAGTCGATAGGTTGCCGCTCGAAACAGCGTCAACGCCAATCCCGATGGCCGCGGACCCGCTGGCGGCGACATCCGTACCGATGCCGATTGCCGACTCCGCGGTCGCGCCGGTACCCGGAGCCGTGCGCGCGCCCACGTAAATGGCGTTGATACCATTGGCAATGGCCTGAAAGCCGAAGGACAGGGCATTAATGCCCGTACTGCTGGCGAGAGAACCTACCGCAGTGGCTCCGCCTCCAGACGCGGTCGACTGAAAGCCCACGCAGGTGGTGCTGCCACTATAGAAGTTGAAGGGCGCCGCCGAGCAGCTCACCTGCGCCTGCGCCTGCGCGGCCCATCCCCCCAGACCCATTAACAGCAGTACGGTGACGACACGCGGGCTGGAACCGTGCAGCACCGAAGCACCATGTTCACCAGGTTCGCCGCTGCGTCCGTCGCATACGGAGGCAGCCGCTGCTGACTTTCCCTTGCCGCGCGACGCGTCCAGCTCCGACGCGGCAACGAAGGCGCCTAGCGCCTTGTTCCAGATGGTCCGATATGCTTTGTTCATGTCCTTGCCTCACCAGGTAATTGAAATGCGAAGTTCATAAGCACGGGCGTGTGCATGCATCCCACTTATTCAGGATAACTATCTATGGTGTTTAAAACGTCTCACTGCGACGCGCGTTGCTTTAGCGTTGGAGCTGCGGCAAGTTGCTTCCGCCCTCGGTGAATCACGAATTCTGCGCGCGAGCGAATACCCATGCTCACGATCCGATTCGCATGACTAATTAAATAATGAGGGTCGGTCAGATAACCAGTTTTTGGGGCGCTGGCCGCTGAGACGTTTGACGAATGTCTGGGTTATGAAGGTCCGAAGGGCAGACGCACAGAAAAGGTGATCGCGTGGCGGAGCGCCACTTGCCGGCCAGACTGGTGCGTCTTCGCCGCGCCAGTGCGCGGCTCTGTCCCGACTGGGATACTCATCGTTACTGCCCCTCAGTAGCCTGTTGCAACGTTCTCTCGGCTCATGGCATGACAAATAGTCTTTCGCCAGCCGGCACGCGCCGTTTTTCTTTCTCGCAACACCTTGAGCAATGTGAGACGCAGGCCGCCGGGTTATTCGCATCGAATGCCGCTTCTCCCATTAGCAGATCCTGTAATGGAAAGAAAGTTAAGTGCTCGCGGGGAACTTTCTCATAGGTCTTTTAATTTGTCTACAAAAAATCTTTACGATATCTGGACATTGCAGAATTTAACAATTAGGTTCCGTTCATGCGTTTCCCACTCAAAAAAATGGGCGGGATTTCCTTACATATCTTTAAGGAAATCTGTACCTTTTTCTCCATTTTTCAGTCAATTGTCGTATAGCAACGCGCATAAAAAAATGGCAGGCCAACTAGTGAACAGAAACCGCTTCGTTGATCGTGTCGCCGGACACTTCTATTTCTGCCACTGCGAAGCAATCGGGAAAAGCTGCGTGCCGTTCACTGCGTCCGTGCTGGTGGCGCTGATCTGACCGGCGGCGACATTTTGCAACTCATGTTCCTGACTGACCGCGCCGATACTCCCGACAACGTCGGCGTCGCGCCTTCTGTTGAAGTTCGTAAATTCCGCTAATGATGTCCTTGGCGCGCTAATCGTGTCCACTAACGCTGCTAGCGCGGCTTTTCTACCGCATCACGAACTCACTGCCCGACACGACTGACCAAGCGCAGGACGACGCCGCGCAGACCAACATCCACACAAGGGGATGCTGAAGGCCGCAGCAGTGACGCACAAAGCGCCATACTGCACAACCGCAGTAGCCGAATTAGCGGACACAACGAACGCGTTAGCAAAATCAACGGACATCCGAGCGTGCGTGCTTTGCTGAAACGCAACCCATTGCGTCTGCAGATACGCCTCGAGTTGCTCGCGGCCCCCCCCCCCACCGGCGGCACTTCACGCGTGGCCAGATTCAGCGCCGGATGACGCCGGATCGCCTCGATGCACTCGGGATTGCGCAACGCCGCCGTATTGCCGATCGGCAGGTCATTGACTGGGTTGCGCGCAGCGACCTCGGAAAGCTTTCCGTTGTGAGTTGCAGGCAAAGCATCGACTGCGATGATGCGGTCAGGCACGCGCGCGGGCGGCGAGCAAACCGTTCAACACGGCGCCGTCGGTCAGCACCAGCAGCAACACAACGCGCGACTCGAAGTCGTCGAACATTGATTGATTGCTGGACGTATCTCCTACTCACTGCTCGACGACCAGCGCGTCGCGGATGACCGACATTGATGCCGCGCACATTCAGTACGCCGTCGGAGCGACCGTGCATCCGGACGCCGCCGTCCGGCGAGAACGAGATCAGATCGCCGTGCGTCCAGACACCCGGATCGCTGGCGAAGTAAGCGGCGGGAAAAGCCGTCCGGTCGATGTCGCCAAAGAAGCCGCGAGGACGCGACGGAAACGGATTGAAGCAAACGAGCTGGCCGACGATCGATTCCGTGCGAAATCAAACACTTTCCCAACCTGTGATAGCAAATGCGAGCAATGTTATTCTCGCAACGGTGTTGGCAGTAATGTAGAAACAACCCGACGACAGTTCGGTGATCGGGATTCACGATTAGTGATCGGTCGTAACTTGTACTGTGCGATGGGACATGCGAAGCCTTTTAGGATCAAGCACGACATGCTTTATGTGGGTCTTTTTCCACGTATACGTGACATGAATCATGCCGTCTGGTGACTGGATAATCGCGGGGTATGAGAACTCCTGATTCACGGTATTCTCAAGGTCCAATACGTTGCGATAGGTCTGATGGTCGACCGAAACAAAAATAGACAGCCTATGTCGGTCCCAACCGCCTTCGACGTAAGGTAGCGGATTCGTGACAACCAGGTCGCGTCCGTCAGACAGGGTCAACGCGTCCAGGCCGGAATTTGGATTCGGAATACTGATCGGTGAGAGAGCGCTCCATGTCTTCCCCCAATCGCTCGATCTGGTGCTGAATATAAAACCGCTTTTCGTCCGAACGAGCGCCTGCAACCGTCCGTGGCCGTGATCAAGGATTGCAGGCTGGATCGCCTGGACAGGCCGCGGCCCGACCGCCGGGGCCACAACTTCCCACGAATTGCCTCCATCATTGGAAAGCTCGAAGTGAACTTTCCAACCATCATTCTCGGTGCTGCTTCCAGATATCACGATTCCATTTGACAGTTCGACGGGCTTGTCTTTCGCCGGGCCTGATACGCCTAAGCCCAGTGCGACCGGCTTTGACCATGTCCTACCGCCGTCAAGTGAAGTCATGCGCAGAGGATGCCAATCTGCCGGCAATTTCCCCCGGCTGTAGAACAACATCATAGGGCCTTTTTGGGGAGAAAATAGCACCGGATTAATTGTCGTCAGCACTCCACCGTCACGCGAGCGGTCACCCGCGACGCGAACAGGATCTGCCCAGTGATTGCCGGAGAAGATCGCTACCCAGACGCCAACATCGTTCGCTGCCTCTTTGCTGCCTGCTAACCATGCGGCTACCAGATTTCCGTCTCTGTAGGCAATCGTCGAAGCATGGCAAAACGATACGTTTTGCGTAGGATTGACGATTTCGGTCGACAGAATCGCGCTGAATCCGCTTTCGCTTTTCGCAGGTATTTGCACCGAGTACAAAGAAAGGATTACGAAAGATACATGCCGGAAGGCTGAGGAAGTTTGTCGCATCGTACCGATTGATTCCGATGGCATTCGTTATGAGTGAGCGTCAGCGACGCTCAGTATTTTCTCTTGACGCAGAGCAAACGTACCCAAAGTTCCTGAAGGAAAACTTAAGAGCACATTCGGGCGCAAGCACATCCGGCCGACCGATTTTGAACTGATCACTTTGTGGGGAAAGAAACCTGCGACTCCAATTGGCACACGTGGACCTGGAAAAAGGTTCGTGGCCCGATTCATGCTGCGCTCATTGCGAACCGGCGCGAGGCCATCATGGAAACCCGCATTTTCACTTATGTCGAATGCCCATGGACATCGCGGAGCCCTCATCGAAAGCCTGGACATCGGCGATTTTTCCGACCACCGGTACCGGACGCGGCTGCGTAACCTGACCCATGCCGGGACGTACGACGGAGGTGACGGACTCATCGCAAAAATGAAGCCCGGCTGCCCGGCGTGCGGTCGAAGTCTGGGCCCGGACGATATCGTCGGCCACAGTGAGTTGCAGGGGTCGGGCGAAGTGCTGCGGCCAAGAGACGATTCAGGATCAGCGGAGACAACGCTCAGCATCGGTTGCTGACAGGCGGGGCCGCGCGTCCGGTTGGTGGCTTTCGGCGGTGCCGTGTGACAGCCCGCTGTTGCCCTGAAACCCATCGCTGGCAAACTTCGCTTTCACTCTGTTCAGCCTGGGAATCACCGGCACGGGCCTGCTCGCATTGCCAGTACTCGCGGGTCTGGCGCCTATGCAATGGCGGGGTGCGTTTAACTGGCGAAACAGCCTCGCCCTGAAACACAACTGGTAAAACCTTTCTACGGCGTCATCGCCCTATCGACGCTAGTCGGTCTTGTGATCGGCTTTACAAGGATCGATCCTATCAAGGCGCTTTACTGGAGCGCTGTGATCAACGACGTGGTTTCCGTCCCGGTCATGGGGCTGATCATGTTCACGGCGGTGAATCCAAGGATCATGGGCAAGTTCATTATTCCAGTGCGCCATTGCATCGCCCGCTGGGCCGCGAAGATAGCCATGGGCGCTGCCACGCTCGCCATGTTCTGGTTGATGTTCGCTCCTTGAGTGCGTGAGCAGTGCGGGTGGACGAACCAGCTTGGATTTATGTTTCATACCTAATTCGCCCTTCCAATGTCCGCCCTTAATGGAATCCGTCCTGGAGCGCAAGGCCCGCATATCTCCGTTGAGGAAGAGGACGCTCGACACGCGCCCACGTCGGAAACATTCGACCACGGAAGAAAAAATGATGAACTGCGAACGAGCGAGAAATCGATAGTCTGGCGGCTCAGGGTGAACGGGGCAGCCGCGGCATTGCCTTAGCTGTGTTCGCAGGTCAAAGGCTTCAGCTGCGTTTTCCTTCGCCTCGTGTCTGTTTTCCTGAAGGTCTGTGATCCGTTGCTTCCTGTCGGGAAGCGTTCGACTTCAAGCCACCCTCAGATGGATAATGGCCTATCGTCCAGCAGATGGGGGGCCTTCCAACGGCGCGCGCGCGCGCATAGTTCGCGGCCGCCGACTGATCCGTTTCTGATCTGCTCCTGAACTGTTCGTCAATCGCCTCACGATCGGAGCCCAGACGCGTTCCTGAACACACTGGCAAGTCAATCAGGCTTCTTCAGTCCGCTCGGATTCTCAGGTCCACCGCGCGTCACCCCTTGATCAGTCGGCACGCTCGCCCCGCGGTTATCAGGCGCCGTCTCGCGTCGTCCGGAGGCCGCCGACCCAGAATGGGGCGCGCGAATTGCGCCAGGCACGCGCGGTCGATCGTCACTCTGAGGCGCCTCCGCGACGCTAGCGCCTCGCATCCCCGCCCCCGAGCGGGGCGCCCCTCCACCACTCGCTCCCGCCTCGCGGGCCGCGCCTGTATTCTGCGCAGATCCAGTCGCCGCAAAGATCGACATCAGCGCTGCAGCTGCGAAGCTTTTAAAGAGGACTTCCATTTTCGTCTCCATCGCCAGGTGCACGCATCCGTCGGTGCGCGCGCGTTAACTCGACAAATCGCTGCTGACACGCCGAAGGCTTCTTCCAGGAAGGCGGACGGGCTCTGGCGAATCCTCACCGCTCTGATGTGATGATCGGCGCGACTGGGCTCAAGGGCAGGCATCATGAGCAGAGCGAACGCCACCCCGTGTCTTACGCCCGTCGAGGGCTCGACGAAATCTGAAGTGCGGTACGCGGCCCGTGGGGCGTCACAGAGACGCTCATTTGCGCAAGTCTTCACCGGAAAGTCGCATCCATTTGGAAGTTCCACCCTGATGCGGCCTGCACGAGGCAGACCCTGCTACGCGCTTTGCAGTGGGGTGCTTTCATATTAGATCCGCTGAACGACGGGACCAGCATTTGTGTTACTTCCGACGAAATTGCGATAGGAAGCTCACTCTGGAGCGACGGCCTTGCCAGTGCGTGCGTCAGCGAACTATCAGGTTGGGCCCGACTTTTGCGCAGCATCTGGCACGCCGTCCCGCTGCCGAACCAGCGCATTACATAGCGGCGTGGTTCTCGACTTTCATGCCGGCGCATTTGTCCGTGCGGCCTGATCGCACTCACTCGAGGAGCAGACAAAATGGAAACGACGAAAGCAGAAGGAATGCTACGGGAGGTTGCTGGCGACGTTCAGCCGCGCATGTGTAGGCCAAGATGAAAGACCAGGAGCCGGAGCAGAATGCTTGATTGCCTCTGCGGTTTCGAAACCGTCGCGCTGAGGTATCCAGATGTCCAGGAGAAACTACGTCCGGAAACCAGTTCTTGATTATTTCCGGAGCGTCGCCAAATCCCCCAGCAACGCGGGCTTCCATGCCATCCAGTGAGAGATACGTCGCAGTCGCAATAGCAACGCCGCGATAGTCTCGACGACCAGAACACGGGGCGTACCGGCCCTACGGGTTTCGCACTGGTTACGCATGAGAGAAGTCAACATGCGGGCCTCCCCCGGTTCGTTTTTTGGCTTTGCCCGCCCATCTCGAGAAGACTAGATTAAAGCGAGACCCAGGTCAGCGTCAAATCTGCTGGCGAGATGATTGCCGGGCATGACAATTCCTCAGATAAGAGGCAGCGTGCCGGACTCCGAAAAGTCTACGGCTACGGAGCGCGCCTTGCGCATACTCGCATTGCGGCGGACGCGAAGACACTTAATCACCCATTGACCGAGGGTTTCCCGTACGCACTTGCGCCACGCCTCGATGCACGCCGGGCGAGCCGGTGCAGGTGACGCAATAGTACGGTCACCGGAAGAGGCTTACGGAGAAAGCCGGACACCTTGATGGGAGGTCGTCTTCGCGCGTCCGATGTGAGGATGACGGGTACTGACGCGAGTTCAGGGTATTGCTGCAGCTTTCGCGCCAGTGCAATTCCATCCATCCCCGGCATTGCGCAGTCTGTGACCACGATATCAGGCCGACTTTCCAGAGCGAGGCGCAGCGCATCGCCACCATTGGTCGCGGTGCGAACGAGGTGTCCCTCTGCAGCTATCAGAATGCCAAGTGAACCGAGCATCCCCACGTCATCATCTACAAGCAGAACCGTTGCCATAGCGCTGTCTCCACGTGCGTCCGTGCGCCAGTTCCAACCCATCTCCAGTTTTTCATGGCAGCAAACAGTCAGCGACTGCTGTGCGTCATGGCAGACGTCGCTCAATGCCGCCCTACAACGTTGCCGTCCTTGCTGAGGTCGCTATCTCTCAGATGCGCATGCACGATGCCCACGCCAGGCAATGTTTACCCGGGGTGGCATCGCCTCGCGCGTCCCTTCTCTAGTTGGACACGCGCTACAAAGCCCAGATGGCCGATACATGCGAATTGCAACGCGAGTCACGATTCACCTTGTCCCGTCTTCTAGCGTAACTGGTATCACTCCTGTGGCGGCGTGAGGTCTCTGACACAACGCGCCAATGCCACACCGGCCCCGTAAGGCGTTCACGCACGCGGCGATATGGGCGAAGACGGTGCAACGAACTGCTAGTCACGCCGCTTGCGCGCTTGCCCGACCGGGTATAGCCCTTGCGCGCTAGAGTACATAACAGCTGATGACGTATGGAGGAACCGCATGCCACAAGTCATCGTTGCGCTGTTCGGCTCATATCATGACGGCGACGAGGCGCTTCGCGCGCTGCAGGCATTGGGGTTAAGCCTGGACCGTGGACATTTATACGAGGCAGGAAAAGGCGCCCCGGCGCCGCCTGGTCCTGTCAACACGCCAGAGCTGGATTGGCGCCTCCACGAGTCCGCGGAGTATGCCGCGCATGGCGAGCGTCCGTGCGCAGGCGCGAACCGATACAACCCGGAGACGGAAGATTTTGGCCTCAGCGCCGACACTGCGGCTCCCGTGGGCGTGGACACAGCCTCGCGTACGCTTCTTATTATTGAGGACATAACTGGCCTGAGACCCGCTACCGCTTGCGAGGTGCTTTACGACTATGGCGCGCTCGCAGTGAAGGACGCGGCCGGCCACTGGCGCTTCTCACCCCACCGGAAGGTCTGCCGCAGCCAGGAATCGTAATTCGATTCACGACGGCCAGTTTTGCGACGCCGTGATGGGAGGTGCCTGGCTAACCGAGCGACTACGGCGAACCGTGTTAACGCACGCAGCCGTTGCAGAGTCGCACCTTCATCGGTGATGCGGGCACACCATGCGACAGTGTGCCCGGCTTCGATGTTGCGACGGGACCTGCTCAATGTTGAAATACTGGTCGCCTTTAGCCAAAACTGCAGGTGCGAAAAAGAGAGAACGCTCAACATGGCGAGCAAAATAGCCGCACCAGACACCGTCATGATACGAGCTGATTATCCCGCCTCAAAGGTGCAAGCCGAGCGCCCAGCACCCAGCCCCCAATGCCGCCAAAACCGTCGCGCAATCCACTTACGATGTGCGCCTACGGGGACCCGGACCGTGACACCGTTTGTCCTGTCCAAGTCTCCCGGGAACGCCTGTTGCGTGGCTATTGCGCGGTCGAAGCTTCGGATTTCTTAGTTGTTGAGACCGCGTTTGAACAGCCTTCAACCTGGGAGACGCCATCATGCAGATTCTTGCCACTCAAACCGGCCTGCCTCGCGTGTCATGGGGTGCCATTTTCGCCGGCGTAATCCTGTCACTCATTGTCTATCTCGTCCTCAGCGTGCTCGGGACAGCCATCGGCGCAACACTCCTGTCTCCGCTATCGCAGCCCGACCCGATGCGCGCATTCGGTTTTGGCTCAGGCGTCTGGATGATTGTCACGACGGTCGTTGCGGTCTTCACCGGTTCGTATCTCGCTGGTCGATGCGCACCTGTCCTCGGATGGCTGCACGGCGTGCTCGCGTGGGCAGTCATGATTCTTTTCGTCGTGTACGGCATGGCGTCCCTCGTCGGGGGGGCTGTCAGCGTTGCCGGCAACGTCGCCACGGCGGGCGCGACTGTAGGCGCCGCGCAGGGCCAGGCGCCCGGCGGCAACCCGGTGGTCGACTCGGTCAGACAACAGGTTCAGAGCGTGGTCGCGTCCGCAGCATCGGTAGCGTCGAGCCCGCAAGCCGAGCAGAACGCACGCCAGGCGGCAGATACCGCTGCCCGTGCCGTCGCTCGCGCGACGTGGTTTTCGTTCGCCGCGCTTGTCGTGGGCGCAATCATCGCTCTGGGGTCCGGCAGTCTCGGCTTTCGCCATCAACCCCTTTACGAGGAAGGAGGCGGCTCGTCCAGCGACGCCGCAGTACGCGCCGCACGCGGAAGTGGGGGCACACGTACCAACAGTCCTGCCCGTTGACGCCTGACGGCTGGCGTTCGGTTGTGCGCAAGGAACATGCTTCCTGTTGGGCGTCGCTCGGTCGACCGTCCGGCGCCCCCGTCGACCTGAAGGAGATTGTGGCGATGTTCGCGAGACCAGCGAGCGGCCGGTCGTCTCCAAATCTTCGCGAGTGGTCCAGGAGGCGGAGCGACAACATGCGTAGCATTCTTGAATAATCTACTGGAGAGATTGAAATGGACAACGTTTCGCGGGAAGAACAGATTCGTGTGCGGGCCTATGAACTCTGGGAAAAAGACGGTAGCGTCGAGGGACGCGCCGACGAATATTGGGAGCAGGCCAAGGCCCAGATAGACGAAGAAGAGACTGCGGGCGAAAACGGAACTGAACCTAAGAGCCGGCTGCCCAAGTGATGGAAAACGGACGCTGAAGAAAAAGAACCGCGCCGTCGACCGCCCGGCGGAGCAATAACTCTTGCCGACGAGCCGCTCGGCGGCGCAGCGGCGGCGCGCCCTTCCGTGGTCACTACGGACCGACCCGCGACGTGCCGGATGCTATCCGGTTGCGTCACGCTACCGCATAACGCTCCAGACCTTGACCTTGCAATTTACGCGGGACGCTTCTGCAGCAGCACCGCCGTCAGTAGGTCTTTTTCATGCCGCCACCCTCGGAAGCAGGTGCGTCCATTCCACCCTTCTTCTGCGTCTTGGGCTTCATCTGCTTTTGCGACATGTCGCCCGACTTCCCCATCGTGTTTGCGCCGGATGCGCCAGACGGTGACTCCGTCGTTCCGGTTGCATTCGGCGTGCCCATTCCGGCGCCACCCTGGCCTGCACCAGCGCCCCCACCACCAGTTGTGCCCGCACCCTGCGCATAGGCGGTGCCAGACAAGCTCAAGACGAATGCCGATAGCAGCAAAGCTTTCGTAGCTACTCGCATGATGGTCTCCCTTGTGTGCAAAGCGACCAGTTGCGACCCGGGTCGGCGCAACCCTCGCTGCGTTGAATCGCGCAATTCCCGTGCCGCTGTTGGCCCTCGCAAAGGTACCTCGATTTCAGCCTTCGCCGTTCGCCGTCCCCCAGGAACTATTGCGAACACCGCACGACCCGCGCGCTGACACGCGGAAGCCGCTTCGCCGCACAGCAGGAGGTTCCGCTGCTGTCGGTTTTTTCAAGGCGGACGACATCTCGTCTACAGAACGGAAGTGCGCTGGCGAGAAGAGATTGTCCACGGACGACGGGCGGATGGCATATCCCATATTTGCCGACCGGGTTAAGCCCCGCTGAACCTTGGACTTGGACAGCCTCGGCACGAGCCAGCAGGCAGCCGTCGCATGCACCGCATGCGAGGCGCGAACAACGGTCGTCGTGGCATGCGCGTTGCGCGTCCCGAGACATCCACCTTTTCAGGAGTAGGCCATGACAATCCTTGACCCCCAAACGCAGTCCCAGACCGGTGGCCCAGGTGCGAACATAGTTGGCGGCGGAATCGGCGATGGGCCGGGGCCAGATGTAATGGCCGCCTCAACCCTGGATGGCACCAAGGTGATGTCGTCTGATGGAGAACATATTGGAAAAATATCAGACATCATGCTCGACGTGCGCGGCGGCCGCGTCGCATACGCTGTTCTCGCAGAGGGCGGCT
The DNA here is from genome assembly GCF_050281145.1 of Paraburkholderia sp. NPDC080076. Lineage (NCBI taxonomy): Bacteria > Pseudomonadati > Pseudomonadota > Betaproteobacteria > Burkholderiales > Burkholderiaceae > Paraburkholderia > Paraburkholderia sp. NPDC080076. The sequence continues at coordinate 360,202 of NZ_JBNNWQ010000007.1, forward strand.
TTCTAGGTATGGGCAGCACGCTGCACGCCATTCCGTGGAGCGCGTTGACGCTGGACACCGACGAAAAGTGCTTCTTCGTCGACATAACGGCCGAACAAATCAAGAACGAGCCCGGTTTCGACAAGGACCACTGGCCGTCCATGGCGGACGCACAATGGGGCGCCACGGTCCATCAGTACTACAACCGGGACCCGTACTGGTCTGCTACCCGCGCTGCTAGCAAAGGAGACGTGACTGACATTTAACAGTTCTGTCCTCGACAGGCGGCATACGAAGCGGCCGCCGCCTGCCAGCTAGCCGCGCCGGCAAGACCCAATACAGCGGGTCGCTGACTCCTTCACGGAGGAAACCATGACGAATCGTCGAAAGACACAGACACGTGAGACGGGCCGCGATGATGATAGAGATGACCGACCAGGAGGCACGTCGCAGTCGTCTGGTCCGCCAGTGCCCGACAGCGCTGCTCCGGTCTTGCAGTCAGAGGACGATGACCCATTGGTCGACGAAGACGCGTCGGCATAAAGGTGCGCCGGAACGAGGTGGAGCGCCGATACGGAACATTTTCAGGTACGCAACGAGTGAGGATAGGTGCGACGGGCGACCTATTTGACAGCCGGGATTGCTGCTTCACCTCGCGGATATGCTCGAGCGAATGCCTCGTCCAGGCCGACGCTCGGTGCCGCAGAGGATGCGAATCCGGCCGAGGCATCAAGGCCGCGCCGCCCTCTGGGTGAGAAGCGCCCGATGAGAAGCATTCTTCACTGCGGCCATCTTTTTTGTCGCGGGTTTTGTCGCGACGGCTTTCGCTTTGCTCGCGGCGGTGGAATCTGCAACTCCGCTAATCCCTTCAATCAAGAACTTCATCCGGTCTTTCGCACCGGCTAGCAGGCCGGCGCCGGACCACGCCCACTCCAGGTCGCGCCGGACTTTGGTCACGGTAAAGCGCCGGCTGGGGTCCTTTCCTCCGCCCCTTGCCAGCGCTCCTGTTCTCCTGAGGAAGTTAGGTATCTCTGCCTTCGGGGTCGAAAATATCGGAGGTCTCGCTATCATGGACTTCCCCGGAACCGTAACATCGTGTGCAGAGCTGCCACCGCCCTCCGCCGCATTTTGGGCACGTGATGGTGTTGGACGTGTGAGACATGTCTGAAACAGTCTCGATTTCAGTTATCTGCACTTTTCCCGTCCCGCCACATTTTTCGCACTTGATTTTTCCTTGGCCACCACATTGCTGACAGGTAGTCATGTCCCCCTTCCTAGTGGTTAGGTGTACATGACCATCCTACTCCAAGCGCCCGGGGAACACGAAGCCGCCTGCTAGACCTCGCTGCGTTTGAGCAGATAGTCGAGACCTCCCACGCGATACCAGCGATAGCCATAGGGCTCGAGCACCACCGTGTGCCGTCCGGTTACATCGGCCTGACTGTGTTCGTCGGAGAGCAGGTTGACGAGCCGCGCGTCGCCTGGATCGCCGGTCCCGGTTTTGAAACTGACCGTGCACGCGGTCGCGCTAAAGTTATGCAGACACACCACCGAATTATTGCGCCAGTCGTAGCGTAAGCCGAGCACATCCTTACGCGATATCCGCAAGATCGAGAAGTCTCCCCAGCTGATCTCCGGCACTTCGCGGCGCATGCGGATCAGGCGTTCCATCCAGTTCAGCAGCGAATCTGGATCGCGGCGCTGGCTCGCGACGTTCACGCGTTCAAAGCCGTATGGCCCGCCTGAAATGACCCGCGCGGTCGGCTTTGGATGCTTCGTGAAACCGCCGTGCGGCTCGGTCGACCACTGCATCGGCGTGCGCGCGCATTCACGCTCCGGCAGGCGTAGATCGTCACCCATGCCGATCTCATCGCCGTAACGAAAGACCGGCGTGCCCGGTGACGTGAGCATCACGCTATACGCGAGTTCGAGGCGGCGCCGGTCCCCGTTGAGCATTGGCGTGAGCCTTCGGCGAATGCCGCGGTCATAGAGTTGCATGTCAGGCGCCGACCCGAATGCGGCGAATACGGTCTCGCGCTGCTCCGGCGTGAGACGTCCCAGGTCGAGTTCGTCGTGATTGCGCAGGAACACGCCCCATTGCGCTGTCGCCGGGCGCGGTTTTGTTGCGCGAAGCGCCTTCCTGAGCGGTGCAGTGTCTGCGCTCGCCATCGTATAGAACGTGGCTTGATTGACCTGAAAGTTGAACATCATCTGCAGACGCTCGCCCTCGTCGCCGAAATACTGCATGTCGGTGTCGGGCAGAACGTTTGCTTCGGCGAGGATGATCGCGTCGCCCTTACGCCATTGGAGGAACTCGCGGAAGGTCCGCAACATGTCGTATTGCTCGACGGGCTGCCGCACCTGTGGGCCTTTGGTCGCGATCACGAAGGGCACGGCGTCCATACGGAAACCTGATACCCCGAGCTGGATCCAGAAGCCCATGATCTTCAGCAGTTCCGCCTGAACGTGCGGGTTCGCCGTGTTCAGGTCGGGCTGGAAGTCGTAGAAGCGGTGGAAATACCAAAGGGCTGCTTCCTTGTCGTAAGTCCATGTGGATTTCTGCACGCCGGGGAACACAATGCCGTCTGTTGCGTTCGCGGGCTTCTTCTTCGACCACACGTACCAGGCGCGGTACCGTGACTCCGGGTCGCGGCGCGCGCTCTGAAACCACGCGTGCTGATCGGACGTGTGGTTCACTACCAGATCGATCATTACCCGCAGACCGCGTTGCCGGCACGCGTGCGTGAACTCGGCAAAGTCGCCGAGGGTGCCATAGCGGGGATCGACGTTGTAGTAGTCGGAAATGTCGTAGCCGTTGTCGCGGCCCGGCGAAGGCTGGAACGGCATCAGCCAGAGCGTCGTGATGCCGAGGCCCTGCAGGTAATCGAGCCGGCGCATCAAACCCTGAAAATCGCCGACGCCGTCGCCATTCGCATCCATGTAGGTGCCCACCGACAGGCAGTAGACGATCGCGTTTTTGTACCAGAGGTCGTTTAACATGCGCAATAGATGTCGTGGACTGGTTCGATGCTACGCCTGGAGCGACGATGACAGCACTCACCTGGTGGGAGCATGGCGTCATCCATCCAGTGTACCCGCGCTCCGCTTCGGGACGCGGCGTTTCAGGTCGCAAAGGGTCTGTTCAGCGACTAATAGAGGCCGATCCTTTCTGGAAGGCCCAGGTGTTAATACCTTCCTCCGGCTCGCTTCGGGTGCGCTTGTCGGCACGTCGTATCTGGTCTTCGCCCCCGCGGGGAGAGCGCAAGCAGTCGTACGATCCATCGGCGCCCCCGAACACGCGCCAAGGTGGTCGCCCAACCTTAACGACAGCTCGCCGCCGGTTGTAATCCGTCGGAGTGGATCTGCTACCCGGAAATGCGCAAGCCGCAAGGCATCCGCTGGACGTCTGCCGGCCACGTGGCATCGAGGTCTGGCAATTCGCGCTACAGATTGTGGACGGGCGGACGCCGCCGGCTGTGGCTGCCTACAAGGGGCAGCACGGAATGGTGCTGGATCAGCCGCAATGGAAGTGACACGGCTGCAGCCCGAATCCTACGGCTACCCCGTGTGGCGGACAGGCTCATTTTCACTAATAATGGCCCCACCTCCCTTACTGCGCGAGGGCGAGCATGCGTTATAGCCCCGATGCCATCCGCACCGTCGCCCTGGTCGGGCATGCCGGTAGCGGCAAAACCTCGCTTGTCGAAGCGCTGCTGTACCAGGGCGGTATGCTCCATGCGCCCGGCAGCGTCGAGCGCGGGACTACCGTCTGCGATTTCGACCCGCTCGAACGGAAGTATCATCACTCGCTCAACTCTACCGTCACTCACCTGCATTATCACGACACACGCATCTATCTGCTCGATACGCCCGGTTATCCCGACTTTTCCGGGCCGTCGATCAGCGCGCTGCCCGCGGTCGAGACGGTTGCCGTCGTCATCAATGCGCAGACGGGCATTGAAATGACCACCCGGCGCATGATGACCTGGGCGGGCGAACGTAAACTCTGCAGAATGCTCATCGTGAATGGAATCGATGGAGAAAAGGTCGACCTTCCAGGGCTACTCACGCAAATCCAGCAAACGTTCGGCACGGAATGCCTGCCCATCAACCTGCCGGGGCAGCGTGGCCGCCAGGTGGCGGACTGCTTTTTCAAGCCTGGCGGCGACGCCGATTTCCTGTCCGTGGAGGCAGCGCACAATGCGCTCGTCGATCAGGTGGTCGAGATCGACCCGGCCCTGATGGAGCTCTACCTGGAGCAAGGCGAGGCCATCCGGCCGGAACAGTTGCACGAGCCTTTCGAGCGTGCGCTGCGCGAAGGCCATCTGGTGCCGGTGTGCTTCACATCGGCGGCCAATGGCGCCGGCATTGCGGAACTGCTCGATGTCTTCGTCCGGCTTCTGCCCAATCCGATGGAAGGCAACCCGCCGCTCTTCTATCGCGATTCCGGGGGCCGCAAGGAAGTCGTGCGTGCCGAACCGGTCGCCGACAAGCACGTGCTGGCCCACACCTTCAAGATCGTGATCGACCCTTACATCGGCAAGATGGCCGTGTTTCGCATCTATCAGGGCACGATCGAGCGCGATAGCCAGCTTTATATTGGCGACAGGCGGCAGCCATTCCGGGTCGCCCATCTGTTGATGCTGCAGGGCAAGGAACACGTGGATATCCTGCGTGCGGGTCCCGGTGATATCTGCGCGGTGGCCAAGGCCGAGGACATTGGCCTTGATGCCGTGCTGCACGACGCGCCTGAGGACGGCAACATTCACCTCGTCCCACCAGACTTCCCGATGCCCATTTACGGCCTCGCGATCGAACCGGCGCGCCGCGGCCACGAGCAGCGGCTGTGGGAAGCGCTGCAGAAGCTGACCGCGGAAGACCCGTGTCTGCGTATCGAACGCGAGGTCAGCACCAACGAGACCGTCGTGCGAGGCCTCGGCGAACTGCATCTGCGCTACATGCTGGAGCGGCTATCAGACCAGTACAAGCTTGAAGTCGTGACGCGGCCGCCGAAAATTGCCTATCGCGAGACCATCGGCGGCAGCGCCGAGGGGCACTGCCGCCACAAGAAGCAAACCGGCGGCGCCGGACAGTTCGGTGAAGTGATGCTTCGCGTGGAGCCGTTGCCGCGAGGCGCAGGGTTCGAATTCGTCGACGCCGTCAAGGGCGGCGCCATCCCCGGCCAGTTCATTCCCGCCGTGGAAAAGGGCGTTCTGCAGGTGATCGAGAGCGGGCCGCTTGCCGGCGTCCCGATGCAGGATGTGCGAGTCACGGTCCTCGACGGCAAGAGCCATTCCGTCGACTCCAAAGAGGTGGCGTTCGTCACCGCCGGGCGCAAAGCCTTCATCGATGCGGTGCTGAAAGCACAGCCTATCGTGCTCGAACCCATCGTGGACATCGAGGTGACGATGCCAGAACCCGCGATGGGTGACATCATCGGAGATCTGTCGTCAAGGCGCGGCCAGGTTCATGGCTCCCGCCCCATCGCCGGAGATGCCGTGGTCGTCGTGGGACAGGTGCCGCTTGCCGAACTCAAAGACTATCAGTCGCGTCTAAACGCGATCGCCGGCGGACACGGCAACTACAGTATTCAACTCAGCCACTACGCGCCGGTGCCCGCTGCCACGCAGGAATCGTTGGTGGCGCAGCACAAAAGCCGGGGCGACGCCGCGCTGCCGTGAATGGCCGCCGGTCGTGATTGTCGAGCGGCAGCGTTTGGTCGCGGCGGAAACAGTTAGGTAACGCGGAGATGCGGCGCAGCTACAGCTATAGCTACAGCTACAGATAACACCGAGCCACCCCTTCCGATTTTCCGCAAATAGGCCTGGCCATTCGACGGGTGCCGCGTCGGCGCGCTAATCGTGCCCATAAATTCTGCTAGGGGTATTCGTGCTTTTCGTGCTCGTATGGACCCGGCGCCTTTTGCAAGCTTCTTGTTCGTGATGTCGAAACGGTCTGCATGCACGTATCCGGCTTGCAATTGGACGATAGCCGAAGCACGCCCGCAGCCTTGATGAGATCCGCGCATCCTGTCCTTAGCAAAATCGCGGCTTGCCTAAAAGAGTCACGAACTCTGTGTCACGATGTTTATGCACCGGAAAGCCAAGCGGATCATGGCGCGGCTATGACGGCACGGAATCGAGAAAGACGTAGAGTGCTTCAATCTTCCCGTCGCGAACGATGATGACATCCACGCCCGTATAGTCGGGTGCCTCACCACGCGGACCGGAACCCCATGCGAGGCGACCAGCATTGTGGAGGGCCTGCGCTTCACCGTGCGGCGCATAAACAAAATGCGGGTGCGATGCTCGAAGATCTCCCGCGAACTTGTCGAGAGCGTCGTGCCCGACGAACGTACCTGGAGGTACGTAGAGCACACAATCTTCGGTATAAAGCTCCTCGATGGCTGCGCGACGACGCTTTGCGTCACCTTCGCCAAAGACCTCCTGAAGGTTACGATAAAGCAGTTCATGGATACGGTCGCTCATTGCGATTCTCCTTGGTGATTGACTATGGACTGAGCCCCGTCACGATGTGTAGATGTCTGGGGAATTGGAGGTTGCATGGCGTTACTGGGCGAGCGCCGCGGTCTTTGCGATGGCCGCGACGACAGCCGGTCGCGTCAAAATCTCTTCGTACCAGCGAGCGACGAACGGAAATTTGTCGAGGGCCACGCCAATCGCCTGATGACGCCACACCCATCCGAAATGGGCAATGTCTGCGATGCTGTACTCGACGCCAGCAGCGTATGGATGACGTTCGAGAATCTGGTTGAGCACGCCCAGCGTCCGATCGACCTCCGCCAGCGCCCGCGCTTTTGCCTCGGGTTGCGGCGACGCCTGGATCGCTACCTGAAATGACTGCAGGAACGCCGGGCTGAGGCCGGATGCGTGGAAGAAAAGTTGCTCGAAGACCTTGCCGCGCTGGGGGCCGTCTTTCGGAAGAAGCTGCCCGGTCTTCTCTGCAAGGTGTACGAGGATCGCGGCAGACTCGCTGAGTATCACGTCGCCGTCCCCAGGAACGGATCGGTCGATGAGAACCGGGACTTTTGCGTTGGGATTCAGTGCCTTGAAAGTGTCAGTCTTCTGCTCGCCCTGGCGCAGATTGACGCGAACCAGCCGATAGTCGAGTCCCATCTCTTCCAGTGCGATGGGAATTTTGATGCTGTTTGGGCGTGGCAAATGCATGAACTTCGAGCATGCTCTGTTGTTGCGCGCCATCGGGGCCGGCGAAATCGACAAGCGCTGGTGTCCTCTTTCGTTCCATGATTTATCTCCTGTGCGACGAGACAAATCTACGGCAGCGTGCTACTTTTCGAAATAGAAATGATTGAAAACCATCGTTGCAGAATTGCCGATGTCAAAATTACCGGACTTTGAAGGTTTCGCGATGTTCGCGAAGGTCGCTGAAGAAGGTTCGTTTGCAGCCGCGGCGGCGGCAATGGGCGTTTCCGTTGCCACGGTTTCCCGGGCCGTTACCCGTCTCGAGGAGCGACTGGGGGGACGGCTTTTCAACCGTACCTCCCGACGACTTGCACTCACGGACTACGGCCATACGCTTGCCGAGCGAGCGGCGAAAATCTACGCTGACGCCGAGGAGGCCGAGGACTTCGCTCGTGAGACCTCGAGCCGGCCGCGTGGTCTGGTAAAGCTCGCCGCACCACTGTCCTTCGGTGCTCGCTGGGTCGCCCCGCTGCTGCCTGAGTTCTTCCGGATCTATCCGGATATTGCCGTGGACCTTCATCTCACGGATGCCCATGCCGATCTGATTGGTGATGGTTTCGACGCCGCCCTCCGTATCGCGATCATGGAAGACTCGTCACTCGCTGCACGTCTCATTGCACCGGTGCGTCGGTTTGTAGTGGCATCTCCAGCCTATCTGTTGCGCTGTGGTCGACCGCAGCATCCACGCAATCTTGGCGGCCACCAGTGCCTGACCTACGCCAACAGGAGCAGGCGCGAAGTTTGGCGCTTTACCCACCAAAGTGGCGAGGAATGCACGATCACACCAGCCGGCGCATTGCGAGTGACAAGCGTAGAAGCGTTACTGCCCATGCTCATCGCAGGACTTGCCATCACGGAGCTTCCCGAGTTTGTCGCGACACAGTATTTCGCGGACAAACAGCTTGAACCGATTCTGACTGACTGGCGCCTACCCGAAGGTGGTCTGTATTTTGTTACCCCCACTGCTCGCGCACGCCCAGCGAAGGTTAGCGCGTTGGCTGAGTTCTTCATCTCCAGACTTGCCGCAGCGGAATGGAGCGCAGAGACACTGATGGGTTGGAAACCGCCTGGCGATCACATCAAGTGATTGTGACGTCTACAGCGTCCGTGGTACGGCAGAATTTCATGACGTCTGTTGCTGATCAACGTACTCGGTACGGCTCCGCCGTTCAGGCGACGCGAGTTACTCGAGGCTTTGCCGATCGTCATCTGGTGCGTATGGGCTGACTTCGTCTCTTGGACCGGCGTCTCTTCTTGTCAGAAAGCTGCCATTTCTCTCGTTCGAGCCCGTTTGGCCGCAACGGGTGCGGGCTGACTGTCGCGAGAACACCAGGGCTCGATCAACGCGCGATCAGCGATCAGCGCGCGAATGCCGAGAAATCCCTCGGCTTCTCCGCAGGCCAATCCTGCCGAACACGCTTGCCCGGTCCGGATTGGACGCCGACTGGATTCCTTATGCGCCGCTGCCGTACGGCTGGGTGATGATCTCGAGATTGTGGCCGCTCGGATCTTCGAAATACGTGCCTCGACCGCCATCGTTCGTATTGATCTCACCCTCCCGGCGGTGAGAGGGATCCGCCCAGTAGGGCAATCTGCGGCTCTGTATTCGCGCAAGAATGCAATCGAACTCGGTCTCGCTCACCAGAAACGCGTAGTGTTCCGGCCGCGTTTGATGATCATCGCTGGAGAAGTCCAGCGTGACGCCGTTATCCAGTTGCACGGCAAGGAACGGCCCGAAAGGCTTCGGCTCGGGAAGTCCGAGTAGATCGGTGTCGACCGCTCGGCGTTACGCGCTCCGAGTGCGGCCAGATCGGCGCCGCTCTTATCCGCGATAATCGTTTCGGGTTCACCGTTCTGGTCAATCGCCTTCTCGAAGCGGCGCGCAGCAGCCTTGTCACGGTGGGCGCGCAACAGGAAATCAACCGTGTTGCCCTGCTTGTCGATGGCTCGGTACAGGTACTTCCATTGTTCGAGCGTGCACCGCTGGGTCATCAAGCTCGTGCCGTTGTTCGAAAAGGCGTTTCGACGGCACAAGCGAGCGGTTGGCAAGAGCTGGAGGATGGACGAAACCTACGTCAAGGTCAAAGTCGCTACTGCCGTCAAAGTACTGCTTTTCAGGTAATAAGATCCCCCGCCCGATTCAATTCATGTTGAACGTCCATGACTTACCGTGCACTTACCAGTGCGTTACGAAACTGTCATGCGATGACGCAGAGGTCATTGCGATGCGGTGCCGGAATAGTCGGGCAGCAGGTCGGCGCGTTTGCTGACAAAGCGGGTGCCAGCTACGGATGCCTGGACCGCAGTCGATGCAGCCCCGAAGGGGTTGAGCAAAGCGCCGACGGCGATGTCGCTCACGTTCCGCACGCTGCTTGGACCGAACACCGGCACGACGAGATACGGCCCGAGCGGTACGCCATAGTGCGCAAGCGTCAGGCCGAAATCCTGGTGATGCTTCGGCAGACCCGCGGGCGTTGCCCAATCGATCAGCCCGCCAATGCCCAATGTCGAGTTGAACGCAAAACGCACCACGTCCTCCGTCGCGTCCGTCGCGTTAAGTTGCAGCAGATCGTCGGCGAAATTGCCGATGTCGCCAAGATTGGAGAAGAAGTTGTGGACGGCAGTTTGCACCGGTGTCGGCGTCACCTTCTGGTAGGCGGTGGCCATGCGTCTGGCCACGTACGTGTCGAGCCTGTCGTTGAACGAGAAGATCGCCCGATTCATTGGCTCGAGCGGGTCGCCGGCGGTCTGCCCTGAACCCGTCGCGCATCCGCATGAAAGAAGCGCTGCTCCGATCAGCGCCACGTTGCGTGCCTCACCGTTTCTCATACGAAGTCTCCAGCAGGGGATCGGACGACGGGACCGGCCAGGCACGCGTGCGCGTCGCCGCAGACAGTCGAACTGATGATGAAGCCGGAGGACTTACCGCTTACTTACCGCCGAATGGCAACGAACGGACGGCGACGGACGACGGATGATCTTGCCCTGTGCTGGACGTGTCAGGTATGTCGCGCTGTGACGCCATGCTACTGGCGCGACAGTGTCGGACTCGGTGGACGCACGATCCGGCGCGCCCGGTTTCGGCGCCGACGCAAGTTTTTTTCGGGCGGCTTTTGGCGTTCGCGGCCATGGGCGCTCTGCTCCCTCAAGGACTCGCGGCCATGCGGTGTTTATGTGTTTCGTCTCTGTGTTCTGCGCGTTTTTTGGGTAAGTAACGGGTAAGTCACCCGGACCTACAGTCGACTCCGTCTCATCTATCCACTTCAGGAACGACTGTGAAGAAGACTATTCGCCGTGGGAGCCAGCTAATGCTAGCCGTCACCTCAGCTTGCCTGTGTTCGGGCGTTGCCTGGGCGGACGGTGCCAGCGCGGATCCGCCCAGCGTAGACGACTCGGGTTTCACCGTGCTGAGCAACTCCACGAACGTGACCCACTGGGGCCTCGGGGCCGCAGCCGGCATCGAGCAGGCGCCTTACAAAGGCTACGGCACCAAATTCACGCCGATTCCGCTGATCTTCTTTGAGAATAAATGGGTGCATGCGTTCGGCACCTCGCTTGACCTCAAGATCGGCAAATGGAATGAGGTGAGCTTCTCACTGCGCGGCAAATACGCGATCGGCGACGGATACAAGCAGTCTGATGCGCCGATCCTCAACGGCATGCAAGACCGCAACGGCGCGTTCTGGTACGGTCCGGCGCTCTCCTGGCACACCGCGTTCGGCACGCTTTCCGGTGACTTCCTCGCCGGCGGCAACAAGGGCGAAATGGCCAGCATCGACTTCGGAAAGTCCTTCGAGTACGGCAACTTTTCGATCGGGCCGCACGTCGGCGCCGAATGGCTGAGCAGCAAGTATGTCGACTACTATTACGGTGTGCGACCGTCGGAGGTGCGTGCGGGGCGTCCCGCTTATTCAGGAAAGTCCACCTACGACATGTCGTTGGGTGCGCGCGTCGACTATAAGTTCACGCGCCAGCAGATCGTGATTCTCGACGTCGGCGCGTCGCATCTTGGCAGCGGCATCACTGACAGCCCGCTGGTTGGGAAGAGGTTCATTCCGCAAGCCAGGATCGGCTACCTTTATCAATTCAATTGAGCGCAGCGTCATGTCGCGAGTTGCACTGATCGAAGACCACGAGCGTCTCGCCAGCATGGTGCGCAAGGCGCTGACGGAAGCGGGAATCGAAGCCGATCACTTCAGGAATGTATCCGAGGCAAGCTACGGTGTGAGCCGTGCCGACTACGCGGTGCTGATCATCGACCGCGGATTGCCGGACGGAGACGGACTCGCTTTTCTGCGCGAATTGCGCGCTGCGGGCCAGATGACACCGTGCCTGATGCTGACGGCTCGGGATGCCTTGCACGATCGTGTCGACGGCCTCGAAAGCGGCGCCGACGACTACGTGACCAAGCCGTTTGCGATGAGCGAGCTGGTCGCACGGGTGCGTACATTGATGCGCCGGCCACCGGCGCTTGAGGAGCTGGTGCTGTCGTTCGCTGACATCACGGTGGATCCGCAGCAACGCGTGATGCGCAGTCAAACGCGGTCGGTACTGCTTGCCCCTGCCGAACTGCAGATCATGCTAGGTCTCGTGAAGGCAGCCGGCGCAACGGTCCGGCACGCCGCACTCGAACATGCTGCATGGGGTTTGGGCGACGCAGTGACGCCTAATGCGCTTGAAGTGACATTGCACCGGCTACGCAAGAAGCTGACGGCAATCGGCACGACCACGCGGCTCGTGAATATTCGCGGGGCGGGCTTCGCGCTACACCCGTCTTCAGGACGGACGGGTTCGCATGAGCAGGCGGGGCCGAGAAGGAGAGGGGCATGAAGCAGACAGTTCTCGTGGTTGACGGCGACTCCTCCTGTCGCGACGCATTGCGAATGCTCCTGCAGTCGAGCGGTTTCGAGGTGGCGGTTCTGTACGAGCCAGACAAGGTCGCGAAGCGCATCGAAGTGGAGCGACCGGCGCTCATCCTGATGTCGAGCGGGACGACCTTCGGCAGTGGGCTCGCCGCGCTGCTGACGCTACGACGCAGCGGTGACGACCTGCCAGTCATCATGCTCGGCGAACAGGACGACGTGACCGAACGTATCGTGGCACTCGAATGCGGCGCCGACGATTGCATCTGCAAGCCGTTTAACGTACGTGAAGTGCTGGTGCGAATCCGCTCTGTTCTGAAACGGTCGAGACAGGTTGCCCTGCAGGACCCGGCATCCAGGTCGCCGTTCAGTTTCAATGGCTTCGTACTGGACTTTGCGTCGCGCACGCTCACGTCCCGCGGTCAGCCGGTCCCGCTCGTGCAAAGCGAGTTTGCAATCCTCAACCTGTTTACTACGGCGCCGGGCAGGATATTTTCGAAAGAGGCCATCGCACGGCGCATCTGGCCCGACGAGCCGCCCCGACCGGCAACCGTGGGTCTTTGGGTGCATCGCCTGCGCAGGCGCATTGAGCGGGACGTCAGCGCTCCGGAACTGATCCAGACGATACGCACGAAGGGCTATGTGTTTCGTCCGGAAGTCGGCATGCCAGACCCACGAGCATTGCTTAAGCACGACCGGTTGGTTGCCCAGTCTTCGGCTGCGTCAATTCCCACCGGCGTCAGCTGAACCGCTGACGGACTCGTCCGCCGCTACCCTATATGGTCTCATCATGCTCTCTCACTGGATTCGAAGTCTTTCCGCGCGGCTGTGGCTGACCAGCGTCGCAGCGCTCGCCCTCAGTCTGACCATACTGGCCAGCGTCGTCGTCTACGCGTCCAATCACTTTCCGGAGCAGGCACTCGGGCGGCACGAACAGATCGAAAGCGTCACGGACGTTGCAAACGGGGTCGTCTTCGACAACGCTGGCCGTCCGATCTCGGTAGGGCTGCCGGATGAGAGGGCGTGGCTGTTCGCGGTCGCGCACACCGAGCTCATGTACCGGGTGCTCGACGAGCGGGGCAAGGTGCTGCTCTCGTCCGACAGCGCCCGGGACGGCGCTGCCTGGATTGCCGGCGATCTGCGGGGGGCTGTCGGCAGGACAGCGGAAGCGACGATCGGTAACAAGGCGTTCGACATTGTGACGCTTCCCGTCAGACATGGGGATGCGGTCTTCTACGCGCAGACCGCAACGAGCAAGCGCCTTGTCGACGTGATGATCGGCGCGAAAGTCAAACAGATCCCGGCAATCGTCAAGGTCACAATTCTGCTTGCGACGATCGTCTTCGGACTGACGCTCACGATAACCGTGCATCGGGTACTCGCACCGCTCAGAGAGGCGTCGGACGCTGCGGCATCGATCACGCCGCGCAACCTGGCGACGCGCCTGTCGCTGCGAGGTATTCCGAGCGAAATCAAGCCGCTGATCAACGCCTTCAATGATGCGCTTGCGAGACTGGAAAATGGTTTCGCTGTGCAGCAACAGTTTCTCGCGTCCGCCGCGCACGAGTTGCAGACGCCGCTTACGTTGATTCGTGGTCAGATCGAACTGCAGCCCGAAATCGAGGACAAGGAATTACTGTTTCACGAGATCGACCTGATGGCCCGGCAGGTTCGGCAGCTGCTGCATCTTGCAGAGGTCAGCGAATCGCAGAACTACACCTTTGGAGAGGTGAACCGTGTTGAGGTTGCACAGGACGTTGTCTCCTATCTGGAGCGCAAGGCTGACAAAAAGCAGGTGAAGCTTCGACTCGACGCAACCGTTACGCTGTCACCCATCTGGGCAGACAGGAGTGCGCTGTTTATCCTGCTCAAGAATATCGTTGAGAACGCGATCAACGTTTCGCCGGCCAATAGCGTCGTATCACTGATCGTGGACAACGTGTCAATTCAGGTTCGGGACGAGGGACCCGGTATCCGGCAGGAATACCTTCCATTCCTCTTCAAGCGGTTCTGGCGCGCACCGGATGCAAAGCACGACGGCGCCGGCCTCGGGCTGGCCATCTGCAAGGAAATTGCGCTCGCTCACGAATGGCGGCTGACGGTAAGCAGGCTGTTGTGCGGCACGAGTTTTACCGTCTGGCTTTAGCGACGCGAAGCGGTGACTTTGCTTGCTGCACGATGCATGCTCCCCTGAGAACACGCGTGTGGCTCCCGCAAAGTCTCACCTGAAGGTGCGCTCAGTCGTAAGCCTGTAGGCGATTAAAAGCTCGTCGCCCGGCATCGTGGTTCTGAGCGTCTCGATGAAAACCCGACCCCGCTCGTTCTCGATCGCCTCGCAGTTCGGCTGGCAGGTGCAGTCGATCGTCTTTTGCGAAACAGCGGCGTGAGACAGGATGTGTAACCCGGTGAGTCGGTGAGCACATTGAAAACGGCTAGTTCCACGTTGGCTGGTGTTAGTGGTCAGAATAGCTGCTAGCGAAGGTTCATAGGGCGCTAGCATGGTCGTTGATGATGCTAGCGTGCCTAGCACACGCCTGACATTTCATTTCGTAAAACGCGCTTAGCCTCGAACCAGCAACACTCCTTTCCCTGGAGCGGGCGCTCGGCACAGTCGGGTCAACGCGGAACGCTACCATGCATATCGCTCAGAATATCCCTTCACACAAGCATTCAAGTTTGTTCCAGAACTCGTCCACCAAGATTCGCTCGTTGGAATGGAGCTTACGTACCTGTTCCTGTTTGGCGGTCTCAGCAAACGCCATCGCGTTTTCCGCGCCGAGATTCCTCGCGACGCGTCCCCCGAAGCTCGTAACGAAATCTCGCGCTGCCGGTGGTTCACTCCGGGCAAAATTTCAACGCTCGTCGCGAGCATACCGACCCGGGAAATCGTCAATCTGTTTTGCGCACGAAAATCGCGCCGAGGCGCTGCCGGCTGTCATCGAAGAACCCGATGGGAGCGTTAACCGGACGGCCCAACTGTATGCCGATGTCGCCGACACGGCTTCCCGGCAGGCCTAAAACGGACCTATCGAAAGGCAAAGTGACAGGAAATATCGGGTTTCTGTCGCGCCTCGTCCTGGCGGCTCTACTTCGGAGCGTCACCGGCTTTGAGCGCGAAAGATTGAACTGGGCGGCAGGTTTGCGCACTCACATGCTCGTGTGCGTCGGCTCGTCGTTGGCCATGCTGGTATCAGCGTTCGGATTTGGCGATGTGTTGGGTGGGAAGAACGTCGTGCTCGATCCCTTCCGGATTGCCGCCCGGATGGACAGGGTAAGCCCATGAGCCGCACTTATCACTATCACGGATTTGACATTGAAGTGGCCGTTGAGACTGACTTCAGCTGGAAGGCCGGACCCAAGGGGACAACCAGCGTCGGATTTGTGGCGGTCGTGAGGATCAGCAAGGCCGGTGCATCTGTCGCTGTCTTCTCGCCGCTGCGTTTTGGCGAATCCCGAGGCAGGCCATTTCTCAGTGAGGCCGATGCGCTGATGGGCGGCTATAGCGCGGGACGACGTATTGTCGATGACTTGTTCAATTCGTAACCCTGTGCCCTGATGCGCATGCCGCACAGAAAGCCTGGCAGTCATCGATCCAATTCTCCGACTCTCTATGGCTGCCATGGCGCCATGACCGGCCGTTCGGTAGCGCCCCTCGTGGCCGCACTGAGCCTCGCTGACCGGCTCTGGTCGACCCCCTTCGGGTGTCCGCTGTCCGCACCTAACCAGCCGACGCGCAGCTACCATAACGGTTTCAGGCAACCCGCGGCCATTGACCCAGAAAGAGATTTCGCCTGGCACCAGTCAGCTCGTCGGTGCGCGCGGCTGCACTGACTTGCCATCGGTTGCGACAGCTCGGTGGGTCAGTCCTATGATTGTCGGTATCCCGCGCGACGATCAGCTAAGCAAGGACCGGGCCGCCGTGCGCCTCGCCCCGCTGAGCCGGAGGGTCGCCGCGGCGTCGCCCGACTGCGGTTTTACGCACGAGGGGCGAGGAGATCAAGGCGCGGTCGCCGGCGTCTGCATTGCGGATTTCCCCGAAAGAGGCGGTCGCGGCCCTGAAGATGTCGATCCGAATGCCTTAGGCACCCAGATTGCGCGAGGCATTGCTGATTTGTGGAGGCAGAAGATATGTCCCGGTCTAGTCCTCTACAGTGGTCCAGACGGTCCGCTCCCGTTAACTATGCAGTTGCAGTTCTGTCGGTTGTTGCGGCCCTCGTCGCCGCGCTGCTACTAGAACCTGACATGCACAGTAGTCCGTTCGTATCGCTGTCTCTATGCGCGATCATGTTTAGTGCCTGGTTCGGTGGCCTCGGCCCGGGTTTGTTCGCGACCGCACTGTCCGTTGCGGGTTTCACTTATTATTTTGTCCCGCCGATCGGTTTCGCGGTTGCGCCCACGGACTTGCCGCGCGTCGTGCTGCTTGCGGTGACAGCACTGTTTGTGGTGTGGCTGAACGTCGCGCGAAGAGGTACCGAAAGCGCATTGCGGCGGAGTGAGGCCTATTTGGCTGATGCCCAACGGCTGAGTCATACAGGGAGCTTTGGCTGGAGGATAGCTAGCGGCAACATTGTCTGGTCGAAGGAGACATATCGGATATTTGGAGTAGACGAAACGGTCAAGCCGACGATCGACCTCATCCTCCAATGTGTTCATCCGGATGACCGAGAACTTGTACTGCATGAAATTGATCGTGCGGCACTTGGCAAGCCATCCTACGACTACGAACACCGTCTTCTGATGCCGAATGGAGCGATCAAGTACCTGACCGTCAGGACCCATCGCGTGAAATACGAATCGGGCGAAGAGGAACTCGTTGGTGCACTGATGGACGTCACGGCAACCAGGGAAACGCAAAAGGCGTTGGACACGGCACGGGCGGAACTCGCCCGCGTCGCTCGTGTAACAGCCCTCGGACAGATGAGTGCCTCGATTGCGCATGAAGTGAATCAGCCCCTTGCCGCCATTGCTACCAGCGCCTCAGCTGGCTTGCGCTGGCTGACCCGCGAAGTTCCGGAAATAGGCGAGGCGCGCGCCTGCGTGAATCACATTGCCGAAGAAGCCAATCGGGCGAGCGAAATCATGCGGAGCATTCGCGATCTCGCCAGGAGGGCAGATCCGGAGGTGGTCGCACTTGACATCAATGCGGTCATCGATGAGACGGTCGCTCTCGTAAAGCAGGAGGCGCTCAACCATCGAGTAACCGTGCAGGTGCAACTCGCGCCGGAATTGCCCCTGGTGCGCGGCGACCGGATCCAGCTGCAGCAAGTGATCATCAATCTTGCAATCAACGGTATCCAAGCCATGGTGGCAGGCATCGATCGCGCGCGCGTGCTGACCATCCGAACCGAACGGCGCGAATCCGACCAGGTGCTGGTGGCGGTACAGGACGTCGGCATCGGCACGGAGCCCGAGGGGCTGGACCGGCTTTTCGCCGCATTTTACACGACGAAGCCAGATGGTATGGGGATGGGACTATCCATCTGTCGTTCGATCATCGAAGCTCACGGAGGGCGGGTGTGGGCGTCCCGCAATATTGGCCCGGGAATGACATTTCAATTTACCCTTTCCGCGTATCGATAACGTAGCCGTGTCTAAAGGCGGCTTGTCTCGGGTAAACGGTCATCGCCGGAGCCACGCGAACGGTCCGGGAGAAATCGATAGCCTTTGAACGGAATTGGCGCTTCGGGCGACGACGGATCGGAGACAGATGCTTTATGCATGCTCCGTCATATTCGCCGACCTCGGCCTCCACTTGACGGTTACCGTCTGACAGCAATCCTGTCGTGCGCGCCCGATAACTGGACACTCATCCTTGACGATTACAGCCTGCAATACCGCGGAACGGGACTTGCGACAGGCGAAGCAGGCATACGACGAATGGCGAAATGGCCCAGCCACACATCCCCTCAACCGTCGTCGCTTCAATCGTTTTCAAGGAGAGCGTGATGTCCGACACCGTTGGCGACTTCATCATCGAACGGCTCCACGCCTGGGGCGTCCGCCGCATCTACGGTTACCCCGGCGACGGGATCAACGGCGTCTTCGGGGCCCTCAACCGCGCTCAATCCGAATCCCGGAAACATCGCAAAAGCAAGGACGAAGGCAAAGAAGCACCCGCCCCGATCGAATTCATCCAGGTCCGGCACGAAGAAATGGCCGCCTTCATGGCTACGGCTCACGCCAAATTTACCGGTGAACTCGGTGTGTGCATCGCCACCTCTGGCCCTGGCGCCTCGCATCTGATTACCGGCCTCTACGATGCTCGGATGGATCACATGCCGGTCCTCGCCATTGCCGGCCAGCAAGCCCGCGCGGCGCTCGGCGGCCACTATCAGCAGGAACTCGACCTCGTCTCGATGTTCAAGGATGTCGCCGGCGCCTTCGTCGAACAGGCCAGCGTTCCCGCTCAAGTCCGCCATCTGGTCGACCGCGCCGTGCGCATTGCGCTCTCCGAGCGCAAGGTCACCGCTATCGTGCTGCCCAACGATCTGCAGGATCTGCCCTACGAAGCACCCGGCCGCAAGCACGGCACGCTGCATTCGGGCGTGGGCTACCGCGCGCCGCGTCTCATGCCCTATCCCGACGATCTCCAGCAAGCCGCCGACGTCCTCAACGCCGGTAAGAAGATCGCGATCCTCGTCGGCGCCGGCGCCTTGCATGCCACGGATGAAGTCATCGCCGTCGCCGAAAAACTCGGTGCTGGTGTCGCGAAGGCGCTGCTCGGCAAAGCTGCCCTGCCCGACGATCTGCCTTGGGTCACCGGTTCGATCGGCCTGCTCGGCACAAAGCCGAGCTACGACCTGATGACCGAATGCGACACGTTGCTGATGATCGGCTCTGGCTTTCCCTACGCGGAATTCCTGCCGAAAGAAGGCGCGGCCCGCGGCGTGCAGATCGACATCAAGGCGGACATGCTGAGCCTGCGCTATCCGATGGAAGTGAATCTGGTCGGCGATAGTGTCGAAACCTTGCGCGCGTTGCTGCCGCTGCTCGAAGAAAAGCCGGACCGTGCGTGGCGCAAGAAGATCGAAGGCTGGACCGCGGACTGGTGGAAGACGCTCGAGAAGCGCGCACACGAACCCGGCAAAGACGCGGTCAATCCGCAGCGCACGGTGTGGGAGTTGTCCAAACGCATCCCTGCTAACTCCATCGTCACGAGCGATTCCGGATCGTGCGCGAACTGGTACGCACGCGACCTGAAGGTACAGCGCGGCATGATGTGCTCGCTGTCCGGCGGACTCGCGTCGATGGGCGCGGCCGTGCCGTACGCGATCGCCGCCAAGTTCGCCTACCCTGAGCGACCCGTGATCGCATTGGTTGGAGACGGCGCGATGCAGATGAACAACATGGCGGAACTGATCACGGTCTCGAAGTACTGGAAGAACTGGGCCGATCCGCGCTGGATCTGCATGGTGCTGAATAACGGCGATCTCAACCAGGTCACGTGGGAGCAGCGCGCGATGGAAGGCGATCCGAAGTTCGAAGCATCGCAGGATATTCCCTCGGTGCCCTATCACAAGTTTGCTGAATTGATCGGCCTGAAAGGCATCTACGTCGACGACGCCAAGCAGATGGGTGCGGCGTGGGACGAAGCCCTCGCCGCGGATTGCCCGGTGGTCATCGAAGTGAAGGCCGATCCGAATATCGCGCCTTTGCCGCCGCATATCACGCTCGCTCAAGCTAAGGCGTTCGCGTCGACGCTGATGAAGGGCGACCCCGACCAGGGCAACGTGATCGTCGAAACGGCCAAGCAGGTACTCGGTGCAGTACTGCCGGGCCATCACGACAAATAGAGCACGCGTCATGACGGCTCGGCCAGCCATGCATACTGGGGCATTCCGGCCGAACTATTTGTGCAGGGCATGCCGCACCGCGGACACGTCATGGGCCGTGACCGGCTCGGCCGCATTGCCCCACGTGTTGCGGATAAATGTCAGAACGTGTGCGAGTTCGCTGTCCGTTAGCTTGTCCGCAAAGGCCGGCATCTTGCGCGTCTCGGGGCCACCGTCCGTGCTCGGACTGCCCCCGCCCTCCACGAGCAGACGCACGAGCGAGGTCGTTTGCGGAGTGAGTACAGCCGGATTGCCCGCAAGGCGCGGATATTTTTGCGTGACACCCGTGCCGTCCGACTGATGACAGCGCGCGCAATACGCTGCGTAGATTCCGGCGCCGGGCCGCTCGACTTCGCCTGTTTTCAGCGCCTGCGCGCTCTGCAACGCGCCGCGCGAACGTGGCTCGAAGTGGCCGCTCTGAGCGCGTGGCGGCAGACTCTTCAGATAGTTAGCGATGGCCGCGAGGTCGGCATCGTCGAGATATTGCGTGCTGTCTTCCACCACTTGAACCATGCTACCGAACGCGACCAGGCCGCCACCGTGGCCATGTTTCAGGAAAGCGGCGATGTCTGCCGCGGAACTTCGTCCCAAGCCCGAACCGGCGTCGGCTGTGAGGTTCGGTGCGAACCAGTGATCGTTAGTGCCGCCGGTCAGATAAAGCGGACTCGCCTCGGTGTAGCCGCGTTCCTCATACGCCGGCCCGCGCGGCGTGTGGCACGCACCGCAATGACCCAACGATTGCACGAGATACGCACCGCGATTCCATTGCGCGTCGCGCCCTGCGTCCGGTTTGAAGCGATCGCCCGGCACGAACGCCCAGTCCCAGAACGTGAGCGCCCAACGCTGATTGAATGGGAACGGCAACTGAGTTGGTCGAGCGGGGGCGGCGACCGGCAGCACGCCATGCATGAAGTACGCGTAGAGCGCGTGCATGTCGTCATCGTCGATCTTTGCGAACGATGGGTACGGCATCGCCGGATAGAGCCGCTTGCCGCCTCGCGCGACGCCATCGCGCAAGGCACGCGCGAAGTCGTCATAGCTATAGAGACCGATACCTGCCTGCGGGTCCGGCGTGATGTTCGACGAATAGATGGTACCGAACGGCGAGGCCATGCCCAGACCGCCGGCGAACGGCGTCGCCGGAATCGGTGTCGCGCCGGGCCGCATGATGCGTGGCGCGGCCGTATGACAGCCCGCGCAATCGGCGGCTTTCGCGAGATAGGCACCGCGCGCGATCTGCGCGGCGTCGCCGGGCGTCGCGTTGCCGGGCGCGGAATCGGCTGTGTAGCCGGATGCAAGCGTGCCGAGGGTCAATGCGAGCATCGCGGCGGCAATTCCGCGACCGCTTCGAAACCATCGCCCAAGCGAGCCTTCGCGGCGTGGTGAAACGGATGAGTTGGGCGCGCGCATTGTTACCACCACTTGCACGGCGACACGAGCGCCAGTGCGATATCGGTTGCAACCAGTGCGAACAGAAACAGCGCGCTCGACATCGCCGCGACGCGTGTCAGGAAGGCGTCGAGTCCGCTTCGCTTCTGGCCGGCGGCGCCCGAGCCGCCCTCCTCCGCTTCAAGGCGACGAACGTTTCGCCAGGCCGTCATTGCGCCGAACACGCCGGCCGCGAGACATAGCGCGCTGACGGCGACGAGCGCCGGACGCATCCATGGCAGCGCCGGCGACGACAGCGGCTGATCGAATGGATAACAACTCTGCGCGGCCAGCGTCTCTGCGATCACCATCTGTGCCAGCCATGCGCACGGCGGGACCAGCAGGCCGACCAGCATGCGCCGCATGGCCCCGGTCGGCGCGCAAGACGGTCCGACGCTCAACGGCGGCTTCATGTCCCCGGCCATGATAGATTCCGAAACAGGTAAGGCGTCAGATACAGCGTGCTGAAGATGAACAACCACACGACGTCCACGAAATGCCAGTACAAGCCGCCGATGGTCAGCGCGGCGCAGCGTTTCTCGTCGAAGTAGCCCAGCGCGGTCCACAGCAGCAAAAATAGCAGCACGACGATGCCAACCACGACGTGCGCCATATGGAATCCTGTGATCGTGAAATATAGCGAACCATACAGATGCGTCGTCAGGCCGTACGGATGATCGTGCCATTCGAGCAGTTGAATGCTCACGAACACGATGCCGAGCAAGACGCCCACCGCCATCGAGGCGACGGCCCATCTCAAGCGCCCGCGCCTCACACAACGCTCGCACAACCAGACGAACACGCTGCTCGACAACAGAATGATCGTGTTCGTCATGCCGAGACCGAGCTTCGGCAGGCCTTCAGGCGGCCAGCGCTGCGTACTCTGCGAGGCCAGATAGAGATACGAAAAGATCAGATAGCCGAACAGCGCGCCTTCGGTCGCGATCAGCGTGAGGCAACCCCACCAGCCGCCCGAACGCTCGCCCGCGCTGCCGATCGGCAGAGGTTCGGTCGGTTGCGCGGCTGTCCGACTCAAATCGGCGGCGTCGCTCATGTCAATCTCCCGAGTCATGAACGGTGGCCGGTTCGCGCTGGATCAACGCACGTTCGGGCCACAGCCACACGATGATCGACACCGCACACCCCATCAGCATCGCACCGGCAAATGTCCATGCGCTCATCGCAAGTCCCGCGAATACCAGCGTCGCGAACACGGCAAGCCAGAACGGCGAGTAGGAATCGCCCGGCATCTTCAGGATCACGTCGGGATTTGCTTCGAGTGCGGTGGTGCCGAGCGCCTCGCGGCCTTGCGCGAGCAGATAACCTTCACGCAGTTGCGAGTGCGTGTGAAGCGTGACGCCTGGCTCCTCGATGCGGCCTTCCCATAACGGATGACGGCTCGCCAGCGTCGGCACCACCGCGAAGTTGTATGGCGGTGGCGGCGAACTCACCGACCATTCGAGCGTGGGCGCGTCCCACGGATTGTCGCCGGCCGGCTTGCCGCGCTTCAGGCTGACCAGCAGATCGATCATGAAAATCAACACGCCCGCCGCGAACAGAAACGACCCCAGCGACGTGACGAGATTCACCGTGTTCCACCCCATGTCGGCGGGATACGTATAGATACGCCGCGGCATGCCGAGCAGACCCGCGATATGCATCGGAAAGAAGGCAATATTGAAGCCCGCGAACAGCACCCAGAAACCGAACTTGCCGAGCCGTTCGCTCATCATCCTGCCTGTGAATTTCGGGAACCAGAAATAGATGCCGCCGATCACTGGAAACACGTTGATGCCGAGCAGCACGTAATGCAGATGCGCGACCACGAAGTAGGTGTCGGTGAGCTGCCAGTCGAATGGCACGGCTGCGGTCATCACGCCGGATACGCCGCCCACCACGAACAGAAACACGAATCCCGCGAAAAACAGGAATGGCACGCGAAACACCGGCCGGCCGGTCCAGATCGTCGCGATCCACGCGAAGGTGGCGACCGCGCTGGGAATCGCGATCACCATACTGGCCGCGCCGAAAAACGACAGCGCGAGCGCGGGAATCCCGGTCGCGAACATATGGTGAATCCACACGACGAAACCGATCACCATCGTCGCCACCGTCGAGAGCGCGACCGGCCCATAGCCGACCAGCGGACGCCGGCAAAACACCGGCAACGCATCGGAGACGATGCCCATGGCCGGCAGCACAACTGCATAGACCCAGGGATGCGCGAAGATCCAGAACAGGTGTTGCCACAGTAGCGCACGTCCGCCGTTCAACACGTCGAAGAAGTGCGTGCCGATGCGCCGGTCGAGCCACAACAGAAAGAACGCCAGGCTTACCGACGGCACCGCCAGCAGATTGCCGCCTGACGCCGTGAGCGTGCCCCACACCAGCACGGGCATTCGGTCTAGCGACATGCCAGGCGCGCGCATCCGTAGCAACGTGACCACGAAGTTCATCGAGCCGACAGTCGTCGAAATGCCGAGCAGCACCATGCCGAGCGCGTAGACATCAATATTCGGTCCGGTGCTGTACTCGAGCCCCGAGAGCGGCGCGTAGTTGAACCAGCCGGCATCCGGCGCCTGCCCCGTCGGGAAGCTTGCATACAGGAAGATGCCGGCAAACAGAAACACCCAGTATGAAAGCGCATTCAGACGCGGGAACGCCATGTCGCGGGAACCGAGCACCAGTGGCCACAAATAGTTCGAGAAGCCGGATAGCACCGGCAACGCGTAGAGAAAGATCATCGTCACGCCGTGCATCGTGAAAAGCTGGTTGTACTGCTCGGGCGTGAGGACCGTCGCGTTGGGCCGCGCGAGCTGGATGCGCATGATGAGCGCTTCGATGCCGCCCATCAGCAGGAAGATGAACGCGGTCACCAGATAGCGCAGACCGATGGTTTTGTGATCGACCGTCGAGAGCCAACCACGCCAACCCGGCGGCGCTGACCAGATCTCGCGCAAACGCTTTTCTTCGACACTCCCGGGCGCGACGCGGCCGTATTGCGGCGTGCGCTCGAGCGGCAGCGCCGAACTGTCTGCCGCGGCCTGCCGTGCCCCTGGGGTTGAAGCGGGCCTCGCGTGATCGGACATTGAAAGACGCTCCTTGATTGCCGGCCAGAATTCAATGCAGCGTGGCCAGATAGGCCGATAGCGCGGCGGCATCGTTGGTATTCAGTGCGATGCTCGGCATCAATGCCTCGGGCTTGATCGCCTGCGCGTGCTCAATCCAGTCGAGCACGTGATCCGGTGTATTGGTCACCTCGCCCGCCGCGATCATGCGACGCGAGTTCAGATGCGTGAGATCGGGCGCTTGCAGGCCGTCCGCGTCTGTGCCGCGAATCGTGTGGCAGCCCGCGCAGCGCTCGGCGAACAGATGGCGGCCCGCGGCAACGCTGCTGTCATTCGCGGATGCCGCCGCTTGTCCTTGCGCGTCGCGCCAGACGTTGAAATCCGCCGGACTCTGCGCGACCACTTCGAAAGCCATGTGCGCATGTTGAGCGCCGCAGAACTGCGAGCATTGCCCGCGATAGATACCGGCGCGATCGGCCTGGATCCATTGCTCGTTGGTTTGGCCAGGGATCGTCTGGGTTTTGCCTGCAAGTTGCGGCACCCAGAACGCGTGCACGACGTCCGCACTTTTCAACGCTATCTTCACGGGCTCGCCGACGGGAATGTGGATCTCGTTGGCCGTACTGAAGTTGCGCGCCGGACTGGGATCGTCGGCGTAGTCGACTTTCCACCACCAGTCGTAAGCGGTCACGGTGATCGTGAGTTGAGGATGAGTCGCCGGCGTTGCAACCGACTCCAGTGTGATGAGGATATAGACCAGCGTCGCCAGCAAGGCCGCCGACGACACGCCCGTGCCGATGTAAATCCAGCGCATGCCGCCGGCTTCGGCATTGAGCGAATCGCTCGTCGTAGCGGGACGCTTGCGAACGATCGCGGCGATCAGCAAACCTGCAATGACGACTGTTACCGTGACCGAAATACCCGCCAGTGCCCAGCCTAAGCGCATGGTCGGAGCGGCGGCGGGTCCCGCGGCGTGGAGGAAATAGTTGAGCGGCGCAACAGAACTGGCTTGAGCGGTAGTGGCTGCCGCAGCTAGCGCAATGAAATGGGTGCCGACGAAAGCGCGCTGGACAAGTGCTGTCGTCAATCGCATCCATGCCTCCTCACGGCCTCCGCCGACGGCCCCAAAGTCGAAATACCGCGCGCAGATCCGCGCTGTGACAAGGACGCCTGAGCAAATATCGGACCACGCCGCGACGCCGGTCGCCGACCCTGGCTGGTACGGTCAAGGGTTTGATGAGCCACGGCGTGTTGTAAAAAAGGCATGTTATTTGCTCCGACCATTATCGTTTGGTCGCCGAAGGGTTAATCGCCTTGGCGCTCGTGATTCCACGGTGCTTTTTGAATCCCAATAGCCTTGTGTGGAGGTGATCATGAAATGCGGATATCTTGGATGGATCATTGATGCAACCCCGGAATTCTCCCTTGGGAAGTTCTTCGCACATGCGCGGCTGGTCCGCGTTTCCGCAGACGAAGACGTTGACGGCGAAATGCACATCGAGCGCAATCTTTCCTGGTTCGATACGGAGGAAGAGGCGATCGAGGTTGCCCAGCAATGGGCGTTTGTGTGGATCTGCGATCGCGACGGCAGTTTTGCTGGCAGGCAGTTCCAATCGCCGATAAACCAAAAGGGCACGTCGGCCCAAACTCCGGCCGGACGAAGCGCTGGGTAAGTCATGTCGAGGAACGTTCGTCGTGTAACCCGCGACTTGTCAGGACCCGATCAATCCTGGCTCCTCCACTCATCGCGTGTAAGTGCCGCTCATAAAACACGCGGCCCATTACGCAGGCCGCCGCGCGGCATCGTTGATAAGCGAACGACAGATAAAGCGCGAACTCCGGACATAACTTTCGATGACATAGACGTCCGTATATGGGCCGATTCCGGTCTAACACAGTGGTCTTGCCGTTGCCGCCCCGCCCATTGGCTGCGCAAGGCGGCAGCCGACCCCGGAACTGCCGGTCGAGAAGTCGGAGTTGCAAGGGCCGGCATTCTGAGTGGAACGGTCATTCCATACAGCCACTCGATTTCTTTTACTTTACTTATCGCCGCTCGCAAATAGACCGACGGACGCTCTTTCCGTCTTTCTCTCTGCTCACGGTCATTGGGGATACTCGCTGCACCGAAAAATCACGCAGAGGGAGGTCGCACAGGTGGATGGGCCCGGTATGCTATGCCCGCCTCCACGCACCGCCAGGAGGGCATTGCTCTGGGCTGCCGAGTCGATGGCCCTTCGAACATCATCGACACTCTCCGCCTGCAATATGGCGGCGGGCCTGCGGTCGACAAGGCCATTCCACACCCGCCGCGCATTGTCGTAGTCTGGATGGTCACGACCGATCACCGGTCCTCGACATCCAGACGAAACGAGCTTGCTGAGCAAGCTTCCATGCATGGCGTCGAGAGCTCCTGGGCTCACTTCTGATAACCCGCCTGCTTCACAGCGCGATCGGCGGCGGCGTTGCTCGCCTTCAGCGCTGCGTCCACACTGGTTTGCCCAGCAACGACGCCCGCAATCGCTTGCCCCACCACAGTCCCGAAGGACGGGAACTCGGGGATGCCTACGAATTGAATTCCGCTGTACGGCACTTTCCTGAGCGATGAGTCGTTCGGGTCGGCCGATTCGATCGCTCTCAACACAAATTCTCCGAAAGGAGCGGCCTGCCTGTACTCGGGACGTGCAAAAGTCGACTTCCTGCCCGGAGGAACAGATCCCCAACCCTCGTCCTTTCCAACCATCTCGGTGTACTGTTTCGACGTTGCCCAAGTAACAAATTTTTTCGCGGCATCCTGCGACTTCGAAGTCTTGGGGATCGCGAGCGACCACGACCACAGCCAATGCGATCCCTTCGGCGTTACCGCAACCGGTGCCGCAGCGAAGCCAATCTTGTCCGCCACTTTCGACTGCGACTTGTTGTAGAGCGTGCCCGCGGCAGCCGTCGAATCGATCCACATTGCGCACTTCCCGGACGACATCAGCGTCAGGTTCTCGTTGAAGCCGTTCGAGCTCGCTCCGGGCGGCCCCTCGTTCTTCAAGAGGTCCGCATAGAAGCTGATCGCCTTGTGCCACTCCGGCGTATCAACCTGCGCTTTCCAGTTCTCATCAAACCAGCGTCCACCGTAAGTGTTCACCACGGTCGACACGTATGCCATGTTTTCACCCCAACCTGCCTTCCCGCGCAAACAGATGCCATACTGACCCTTGGCCTTATCGGTGAGCGTGACGGCAAATTGCTTGATCTGCTCGTAGGTCGGCTGATCCGGCATATTGAGCCCGGCGGCCTGAAACAAATCCTTCCGATAAAACGTCATCGAACTCTCGACATAGAACGGCAACGCATAGAGTTGCCCATCGTAGGAAAGGCCGTCGCGCGCGGTCTTTACCACGTCGTCGAGATCGTAATCGAGAGGCAGATTGGTCATCGGCATCAGCCAGCCGCGCTTGCCCCACAACGGCGTTTCGTACGTGCCAATTGCAACCACGTCGAACTGGCCGCTGTTAGTGGTGATATCGGTCGTCGCGCGCTGACGAAGTACGTTTTCCTCAAGGATCACCCAATTCAGCTTGATATCCCGGTTCGCGTTCTCGAAGCTCGCGGAAAGCTTCTTGAGTTCCAGCATGGCCGGGCTGTTGAAAGTAGCGATGGTGACATCTGCCGCGCTGGTAACTTGTGCCGCGCAAATCGAAAGGCCAGCAAGCGCAACCTTGCAAATCGGCTCGCGACGCGCTGAGTTTTTCATCTTCATGATGAGTCTCCGATCGCTTTCGTCCGTGGCAGCGTTTGATTCCTCGGAGATCGCAGCGGAGGCGGACGATGCTGTAAGGACTGCGACGGCCGGCGTGCAGGCAATGTCGATTCGGCGCTCGGACCAGATTGAGTTCATGACGTTTGCCTCTTACCCTCGGACCAAGCGTTGTCCACATACGAAGCGTGGTATCTCGAGCGGTCTTCGTTTCTCGAAGGCGGAGAAGTGATCAGCTTGCCCGGCGTCGAACACTCGTTATGAGCAAACCTGTGCCCGGGTGACCGGCTCCGCAAGTAAGCGTGTAAGGGTCTCCGTGGGCCGGCTTACCTCAAGCGCCTTCCGAATGAGCGCCGACTACCGAGTGCCAAAGCAATGAGCACGCTTCACGCGACCCGTAGTCTTGTCGACGGGTGTTGCTGACGCCAGAGCGCCGGAATGCGCATGACGGGCCGTCGAGCCGATCGCCGCACGGTGCTGCGTCGCGTTCGGCTCTTACCGCTGCTCATGTTCTGCCCGTCAGGCGGAGCAACCAACGAAACGCTCGTGCCTTGAGCATGGACACATCCAACTTCTGCCTGAGGTCGTCAACGGGACGTGGCGTATATAATTTTCCAATGGATGCGGCTTCTGACCGCGAAACCCCACGTACCCTGATTGTATATTTTCGATAGGAAAACGTAAGGGAAACTGCGCCGGCTAAGTGTAAAACGCTTATAGACTCGGAAGAGCTACACGCTACGCGCCTTTCATGAAAATCGCCTAATTTCCGCCCTTTAGCGAACGGCTGAGCATTCTGCAGCCCAGTTCGCCCGCTCATCCGGCAACAATCGGCCTATTCAGTCACTTGACCAGGCATCGCAAATGTCCGTTTCCTGACCGGCAAGGGACGTTCGTCGAAAAAGTGCATGGCCTTATTTTTGACCGCCGTACGGCGGTTCACCCGGCACCATTCGCCGTTCAAAGCGATCGACGCGGGACGAACGGCTGCATATTTCACTCGTTGAAAAGGCAATCTCAAATTGAATCACCGGGCGGAGAGCCTGGAACGCTACCGTACAGACATACCGTCTGAGTCGTGACACGTTGACGTGTACCAGGCACATCCGCCATAGCGAGCCCAGATGCCAGGAAGCGGAAAACATGACGAACGAACATCGTGCCAATGAAAATCATCTGCTCAGGGTGCTGCCCGACGCAGAATGGGCGCGCCTGGTAGTGCACCTGATCCTGGTCGATGTGCCAATGGGACAGGTTATCTATGAGTCTGGCGAGAGCGTGAAGAATGTCTATTTTCCGACGACCTCAGTTGTATCGATGCTGCACCTGATGCATGACGGAACGCCTGCAGAAATTGCGATCGTGGGTAACGAAGGGCTCGTTGGGATCGCGCTTTTCATGGGCGGAGAGACGATGCCGAACATTGCGATTGTGCAAAGCGCCGGTCAGGCGTATCGGCTGGACGCCCGGATTCTGAAGGAGGAATTTGACCGGGCTGGCCTGGTGCAGCGGTTGTTGCTTCGCTATACCCAGGCATTGATCACGCAGATGGCCCAGACGGTCGTTTGCAACCAGTATCACTCGATGGACCAGCAGATGTGCAGATGGCTGCTGCTCAGCCTCGACCGCCTACCGCTGAACGAACAGAAGATGACGGCTGCACTGATTGCGAACATGCTTGGGGTTCCAGGCGCGGCCGTGATCGAAGCGGCAATGAGGCTGCAGGATGCCGGGCTGGTACGATGCACCGGTAATCATGTTGAGGTGCTGGATCGGCCGGGCCTCGAAAAGCGTGCGTGCGAGTGTTATGGCGTGGTGAAACGGGAGTTCGCCCGACTGTTGCCTGATGTACAGGCGACATGAAGGTCCGGCCAGGTTCGGTCAGTTCGTCCCTGATTTGCGCGTAACATCGGTATGCTGGTTGGACCTCGACATGCCGTTTACGCTTTGGAGACGCCTACATGCGACTTGCCGACTTTATCTCGCAAAGCATGGAGCCAATTCTTGCGCAGTGGGAAGCGTTCGCCGCCACGCTCCTGCCTGCGGCGGCGAACATGGAATCGCCGGGGTTGCGCGATCACGCGGAGCAGATCCTGCAGGCCGTGGCAAAGGACTTACGGACTTCGCAAACCAGGGAAGCCCAACGGGAAAAATCAATGGGGCGAGGTCCTGCCCTGATCGATGCGACCGAAACAGCCGCGCAAACGCATGCCCTTCTGAGGGCCCGGGCCGGTTTCAGTATCAATCAGCTCGCAGCCGAATATCGCGCACTGCGAGCCAGTGTGCTTCGCTTGTGGATGGATGATTGCGCGCCGGAAGTGCCGGATCTCGACGACGTCATCCGCTTCAATGAAGCGATCGATCAGGCACTCGCGGAGTCGGTCACGTTCTTCAGTACGCAGGCGGAGCAGAACCGCAACCTCCTGCTTGGCATGCTGGGTCACGACATGCGCAATCCCCTCCAGGCAATTCAGGTCACTGCGTCGTACCTGGCCGCGCTCAATGCTGGGGAGCGAGTATCCGGAGCCGCCTCCCGTCTGATACGAAGCGGCGCCCGGATGCAGGCGTTGCTTGATGACCTGACTGATTTCAACCGTACCAAGCTGGGCCTGGGCATCAATGTGACGCCCGCAAGCGTCAATCTGGCAGATGTGCTTGCCGACGAACTGGACCAGTTGCGCGCAGTTCACCCCGACAGGCAGATTGAGTTGCAAGTGAAAGGCGATTCGCAGGGGCTCTGGGACGGCCGGCGTCTGCAGCAATTGCTCGGAAATCTTGTAACGAATGCCATCAAGTACGGGGCGCAGGACGCCCCCGTACGCGTGACGGTGACTGGTGATGTAACACATGTCCATATCGAGGTCAGCAATTGCGGGCCGGCTATCGACGGCACTATGCTGGTACGCATCTTCGATCCCCTGACGCGGGGGACGGACCTTAAGGGCGCATACGAGCAGACGGGTAGCCTGGGACTGGGTTTGTATATCGCAAGCGAAATCGCCAAAGCCCATCACGGTGCGATTGAAGCGCGGTCCGAGGAGACGGAGACCCTGTTTTCTGTATCACTTCCGCGTGCTGACGTGTCCTCCTGACGCCCCGGCGCAAGGACGCAGAGTGACGATTTCAGCGTCGGCTGTCCCGGACAGCGGCATCGTGGAAAGCCGTCATTCACGTGTCGAATCCCAATGACGCCTTGGGGTCGAACTGGGCCGTTCAAAGTAACTTTGCCGAGCCTTCACGGGCGGCGATAGTTCAGGGGGTGGAATGACAGGTGCAAGGCCCGTCAGATATCGGCTCTCCGCATTGTTGTAGCAAATCTGTAGGCCGCGAGGTCGCGCTCGCTCCAAATGCGCCAGCTTGGCCATTTGCAGCGCGTCGTTCGTGGGTATCGAGGCCGGTGCCTGCTCAGCCTTGGGCTGGACCAGATAGGTGCCGCAAGATCACCTAGTACGTCCCCAAGAGCCTTCTCGAGGGCAACAATGCGACGTTCTAGAGAGCGCGACAGGGCTGCAGAAACGCCCACCAGCCTGCGTCGCGCTTCATCACAATCGCACTGTGAATACAGCAGTCGACCGTCCACGCGAAGGGTTTTTAACGATTCCATCTGGACGACGACCGCAAGAGCCCACTTTGGCCCGTTTAACGATTCCGGCATGCACTTCTCCGCGCAGGTTCTCATAATTATGCTGCCGGGGCGAAGTCTTAGCGTCAACGCCAGCCGCAGGACAAAAAAAGCCGCAGACAGCGCTGCGGCGAACAAACACACACGCCGAACGTTGGGAACGCTGACGTGTGAACCAGAGCCGACCGCAAACCCAGCTCAGGGCGAAGCCGACAATTTCGCCATCATCCTCGGCCAGCCACACTCCGCGTGGATCGTCTCGAAGGCAGAACGCCTGGAAATCCGAAGGCCGCGACGTGGCGATCGGCCCGAAACCGTGGCGGACAGTCAGGTCGTTGATGCTACGGGCAACCAGTTCTTCGGCGCGTGCCAGTTCGTCAGCGCTTGCAGGTCAGACAACCAGCGGCATGGGCACCTCCCGTGTGACAACCTCTAGATGTACAGCAAAAGGCCACGGTAGAGCCAAGCGCGCAATCAATGGCTACGCCCGGAGGGCCGAGATTCGCCCTTGCCCATAAGGACACCTCAGTCAGCGCATCGACCTCCAGAACCGCACCACGGCGGGGTGAATCACCTCGCGCCACCTCGGGCCGGTGAACAGGTCATAGTGGTCACAATCCGGTATCGTCACGCGGCAGCGCTTCGATACCGGGACCGCACTGCACAGCGTGTGAGCGGCATGCGTCTGGCCTGCGCCGGCAATGTCGTCGCGGTCGCCCTCGACTGTACAAAGCGCCGTACCTGCGAGATCCTGCGGCTGAATACAGCGGCCGCCGACGTGCCATTTCCCACGGGCAAGCTGCTGCTCCTGAAAGATCACGCGAATCGTGTCGAGCATATAATCTTCGGCCATGTCGAGAACCGCCGCATATTCGTTCAGTGCACGCAGGCTGGCCGCAATGGCCTTCGCATCGACTGAGAGGCGGCTTGACCAGTAGCGCAATTCGAGTGCCAACTGGCGGTGTGGTTGCGCGGCGACAATCGCCGCATGCTGGATGAAGCCCGGACAGACCCGGCGGCCGGAACCGGCATAGCCGGGCGGAACGGTGTCGATCACCGTGTCGCGGAACCAGTCGAGGCTGTGGCTTTGCGCCAGCCGGTCGACGGCGGTCGGATTGAGCCGCGCATCGATCGGGCCGCCCATCAGCGTCAGGCTGAGCGGCGGCGCTTCTCCTTCCCTCGCCAGCAACGACGCAGCCGCGAGGGTCGGCGCGGTGGCCTGGCAGAGGGCGATGACGTGCGTATGCGCGCAGCCCACTTTTAGCAGAAAGCGTTCGACCGCGAGAACATAGTCGTCGAGTCCGAAAGGGCCCGCGGCGAGCGGTACGTCCCGTGCGTTGGCCCAGTCGGTGACGTACACATCGCCGTCCTGCAGCAGCGTTTCGACCGTTTCGCGAAGCATGACCGCGTGGTGTCCCGCGAGTGGCGCGCAGAGAAAGATGTCCGGTGGCTTCGCGCGTTTTTGACCGCGCCTGGGTGCAACGGGCGAGTGCGCGCGCGCGAATTGTCGCAGCGCGCAAAACGGCATGCTGTCTACCACCTGTTCGACAACCGGTACCGACCGGGTGCCCACCGTCACCGCCTCGATGCCGAACGGCGGTGCTTCGAGGGTCGGTCGAACCAGCCGGCACAGCCAGTCATAGCCAGCAGCGGCGACGGGCAAGCAAGGCATCGACGGCGACAGCCAGGCATCGCATCCGGGCATTGCCCAGTCGCTGAGCGACTGCATCAGGGCACGCTGCTCTTCAAGCCACGAATACCACATGCTGTCTCCTGCCCGCGTGCCCGCGACTCGTTCCGTCTTCCATCAAGGCAGGAGCGTGGTCGGAAAAACGGGAGTGAAATGCGTTCAACGGCAATCAATACGCCGCGAGAAATGTAGACCTGCCGCGAGAAACACGCCGTCGCGTCCTCTACCTTGCGCTAAAGACCAGCATATGTGTGCTGCTCCGGGAAAGAAATTGCGGCGTAACGCGTGCGCCCGCGACGCGCTGCCCGCGCAGGGGCAGCACCCATCGCTCGACGCGACATGTATCGCGCTCGGCAAACCGGCGCCAAAACGGCAATCCTCGAGAATGAGCGGGCAAGTGTCTGTGAAAGAGTCGGCGCAGCGACAGCTACAGATAAGTGCAACAATAAAAATGCCGTCGGCGCCTTTTGAAACTCATCCTGTGACATGGAGGCGAACATGCTGGAGATAGCGGGGGATCGCTTCTTGGCAGTGGTAAGCAGGATTCTCGAATCCCGGCTGACCCCCTGTCTTGTGTCGGCCATGGCAAGCGCCGCGCTCACCGTCTGTTCGGTGCAGGCGCAGGTACGACCGCCGTCGTTCGAGACTTTCGCCGTCCCGACCGGTAGTGCGCCACATGACGTCGCACCGGCGCCCGACGGCGCCGTGTGGTACACCGCGCAGGCGCAGGGCGCGGTCGGTCGGCTGGACCCGCGTAGCGGCAGGATCGACAGGATTCCGCTTGGCGATGGGTCGGCACCCCACGGGGTGATCATCGGTCCCGATCGCGCGGCATGGATCACCGACGGCGGCCAGAACGCGATCGTGCGCGTCGATCCGAAGACGTTTGCCGTCACGCGTTTTCCATTGCCGAAGGACCGGCCGGCCGCCAATCTGAATACTGCGGTGTTCGACAAGCAAGGGCATCTGTGGTTTACCGGCCAAAGCGGCGTCTATGGCGAGCTCGATCCGAAGCGCGCCAGCATGCGCGTCTTCGATGCGCCGCGCGGGCACGGCCCCTACGGCATCTGTGTGACTCCGGACGGCAGCCTGTATTTCGCGTCACTAGCGGGAAGTTATCTCGGCCGCATCGATCCCGGAAGCGGCGCAACGCAGGTCATCGATCCGCCGACGCCGGATCAGGGTGCGCGCCGTGTATGGTCCGATTCGAAGGGGCGTGTCTGGGTCAGCGAGTGGAACGCAGGAAAAGTCGGCGTATTCGATCCAGCGACGCGTCGATGGCGCGAATGGCGCCTGCCTGGCGACGATCCCCATGCATACGCGATATTCGTAGACGACCAGGACATCGTCTGGCTCAGTGAATGGAGCGCCAACGCACTAGTGCGCTTCGACCCGCGCACTACGCGGTTCGACGTGTTTGCGCTGCCGCGTCCGCACGCGAACGTACGTCAAATGATGGGCCGCCCAGGAGAACTCTGGCTGTCCGAGTCCGGCACTGATCATCTGTTGCGCTACCGCTCCCGCGCAGCAGATGCCAACGGAAATTGACGAGGCACTATCCACGAATGTCATCCACTGTACAGGAGAGCCTATGAGCGACAACTCTGGACGAAAAGTCGTGCCTGGCGGTGAATCAGCGGGGCTGTTTGATGCCCGCCTCGGGCGTAACGACGAGTGTGCTGTGCGGCACTGCGCCGTGTAGCCGGATCGAATTCGCTTCTGGGCCGACAACCTTGTCATCCCCGCCGGCAAAAATACTGGCCGGCATCTTCAGATCAGAATAGTGAGCACATAAATTTGCCGCGGCCCGGATCATGAATGCGGAATCCTCGGCCACGGCCCGCTCCTGTACGGGTCGGAGCAGCATCTCACGAGGAATGACATCGAAGAAGTCGGCTGGCATGGGTGCCGGAGCGAACATCGCTTCCACGCTGCGCCTCAGCAAGAGGCGAACGGTCAGCGGCGAAATGGTGTAACGCAAGACTTCCCCCCAGCACCGGAAGTGCCGCCGCCGCAGCGAGCGCGACGTCGCGCGCGCAGTCGGATAGTAGTAACCGGAGACCAGCACGAGCCCGCGCACGTCAGCGGCGGCGCCGACCGCCATGCCAAATGCGACGAGCGTGCCCCACGAACATCCCAACACGACGGGTTGCTCTATGCCTATCAGGGTAGGCCGTACTGGATTCGAACCAGTGACCAACGGATTAAAAGTCCGCTGCTCTACCAGCTGAGCTAACGACCCGAGCTACTCCCATTCATTCACCTCGCAAGCGCCGCATCGCCGCCCAACGCTAGCCTATTTCGATCGTGCGGCTCGCCGATCGCGGCGGTTCCTGTTTCGGCACGGTCAACGTAAGCACGCCCTTGTCAAACTTTGCGAGCGCGTGGTCGGGGTCGGCGTTTTCCGGCATCGGGATCGTGCGCGTGAAGGCCCCATACGCGCGTTCAAGTCGATAGCAGCCGTCTTCCTCACTGTGCACATCCTGCTTTTTCTCGCCGCGCAACACCATCGCTCCATCCTCGACGGTGACGGTCAGATCCTCCCTTTCCATGCCCGGCAACTCGACAGTCACGCGCAGGACCTTCCCTTCGTCGACGACGTCGATGCGCGGCTGGAAACGCGATGAGCTGAAGTCGCCAAACCATCGTTCTAGCGCCCCGCGGGCTGCAAACGGATCGTGAAAGAAATCCTCCATCGCACGCCACGGATCGCGGGAGAAAAGCCGCTGGATATCTGGCCATCCGGCACGCCATGGTTCGCTGGCCGGCGGACTTTGCGGACCGTCCGCATCGGGCTTGCGCGCTGAGCCGCGGAGAAATTTGAAAGGATTCCATTTTTTGGGGTCGGTGTTCATCTGCTGCTCCTCAATGATCTGACAGGAGAGCGAGACCATGACGATCTGCATCCGGCGCCTCCACGAACCGAGCGGTGGCGACCTCGCAGCCGCCACCGGTTTTTCTCCTGTCATCGTTGCCGGTCTTTGCGCGCTCAGTTCGTCTGCACCTCGATCCGTCGCGGCCGTGCTTCGTCGCGACGCGGAATCGTCAGCTTCAGCACGCCGTCCTGCAGATTCGCATCGATCTTCGATGTGTCGAAATCCGGGCTCAGCGAGAACGCGCGCGCGAAATGCGGTTCACGGATCTCGGCGTGCTGCAGCCGCAGACCGGCGGGTGTGGGCACGACCGCTTCCGCCTCGATATAAAGATTGCCGTCGTGCACCTTCACGTCGAGTTTGTCCTTGGTGACGCCTGGAAGGTCCGCCCACAGCGTGATACCCTGGCTGTCCTCAAACACATCCACCGCCGGTGTGAGCGTCCTCCGACGTGCTGACTGGTCGCCCTCGCGTCGTGCTACTGTTTTCTGGTCGCGTTCAGCAACCTGTGTCCTGTCGTTCATGGCCTGCTCCTCGAATAACTGGCATTACTGCACGGTGATGGCCCGCGGCTTGGACGCTTCGCGCTTGCCGACGGTGATCGACAGGCAGCCATTGGTGTAGCGGGCCTGCACCCTGTCGGGGTCAGCGTTCTGCGGCAGCTCGATCACGCGTCGGAAAATGCCGGTGAAACGCTCCTGCGCATAGGTGCGGGTGTCGTCGCGGGTGTCGTCATCGGTCCCGGCCCGGGCAGGCTTGCGCTCACCGCTGATCGTCAGCAAGCCCTTGTCGATCGACACGTCGAGGTCGGCCAGCGTGAGGCCCGGCGCGAACGCGACGATTTCGATCGAGTCGTCGGTCGTACCGATGTTCACCTGCGGAAAGGCCCCGAAGCGGCCCGAGCGGATGCTGGACGGAAAGCCGCCGAACAGGCTGTCCATCTGCCGTTGCAGACGGTCAAACTCACTGAACAGGTCGGTTCCGGAAAAGAGATCACTCATCGTATCCTCCTTCGATGCAGCGAGGAGGCGAACGGGCCTACGCGCTCCAGTCCGCCTGCCAGGCCGCTGGCAAACAAATCGAAACACGCAGCGCACCGGATGTGACCGGCGCGTCTGCCTGAGCGAAATCAAAGATAGAACCTACGGTGAAAATTTCAAGGGGCGGTGGTGAATTCCTGTCTTGAAAATTGCCTGCCAAATAATATTATCGCGGTGCATTGCAACGGAACCGGAGGACACCATGGAATTCGATTCGGACTGGCTCACGCTTGGCAGACATCGCGTCCGGCTGCGCTCGACCAGAGGCTTTCCGACGGAATTGATGCGTAGCGTGGCGGAGGTCGTGCGCCTCGCGATCGACAACAACATGAGCGCCCGCGCGCGGCTGGTCGAGATCGTCTTCCAGCAGGACCACGCATACGATATCGCCGTTGGCACGACCCTGGCGGAAGACAGCGTTTGTGCGCCGCAACTCGAAGCGGCGCTCGCGCTGGTGCTCGGCCTGCTGCCAGAGCAGGTGAATATCATCGTGACGACAGTGAGTCAGGAGGAAGTCGACCTGCACTTCGGCGTGTATGAACGCATGCTAGCCGAGAAACTGGGCGTGGTGCCGCCAATCCAGTGATCGTCGGGCGATCGCGATGTGCCGCCGGGCCAGCCTCCCGCAACGGGTCGACGGTCAAGGGACGCGTCATCTGTCCGGATTCCGGCACCCGTTTACGCCGACGGCGGACTTCGTGTTTCCGGTCTACTGACGGCAGTCGCGGGACCGTCTGCACCGCGACGCACGAAGGCCGCGCGGACGACGTCATACCCCGACAGGACGCGAGGCGTCGTGCTCAGCCCGCCAATGCTGAAATGCTGCCAATGCAGAGTAAGTTGTAGTTCGCATTCCACCCGGTGCGAGCACGATCCTGCCTGCTCTGATCCGAGGACGCCCTGTCGACCGCACACGTCAAAATTTTAGCGATTGCGCCAGCTGCTGCAGCGCGCGGCTCCGAAGGCCGCTTGGGCCGGCAGAACCGTTTGCAACCGTGAGTCAAAGCCGGGCTGCGACGGAATCAGGGGATCGCGTTACACCCATGAGTAGGCGCCCGGCTCTCAGAGCAGGAGCTCTCGCGTATGCGGGGCGATATTGCCTCGCATGGCAGACACTGCCGAACGGGTTATCGCATGAGTTGTGCCTGTTGCCGGCAGAACAGCGCGAGGTTCTGGGGCTGGCCGAACGGATGAGATCTGTGGGAGCCGCGAGGCCGCGTTGCGGATCGGGTCCGGCGACTTGACCACCGAGGTCCAATGTCGAACCCGACGGCCATCCCGGCTATCCCCCACGTGTCGTTCCCCTCGTGTGTGTTTTGCACACTCTGATGGAACCCGGGAGACAGATGCCCAACGCTCCGCGCGTGCCTCAGTCGGTTTGCGCAGCGATAACTATGGCCCAACGGGCGGAGGGCGCTCCCGATCAAGCGGGCGCGAGTTGTTCCGCGGCCCGATTCATGCGGCGCGTGATGTGAACAGGCAGGAGGCCATCATGAAAACCCGGATCTTCACCTATGTCGAATGCCCGTGCGGACATCGCGGAGCCCTGATCGAAACGATAGAAACGGGCGTTTTTCCGGCCGGTCAGCATAGGACCTGGCTGCGCAAGTTGACCCGCGCCGGGACGTACGACGGAGGAGATGTGCTATTTGCGAAAATGAAGCCAGGGTGTCCGGCCTGCGGCCGGAGCGTGGGTCCTGACGATGTCGTCGGACGTAGCGAACTGCAGGGAACGGGCGAGGTGCTGCGGACAAAAAGTGAGTCGAGACCACTGGAGGCAACGCCCGCGGTCAGTTGGTGACGGGCGGCAATCCGACAACCAGGGGGCACTGCAAGAGGCACTTTGCCGGCGCGGAGGCATTCCCGGAAATCACGAAGGAGACAGCGGCGCCTCTCGGTCCGCTCGACTTCCCGGTTCCGCCGCGCGTCAATCCGCTGATCCGGCTATACGCGTTTCATGGCATTGCTTCGAAGCTAATTCCGCTGTACGACTGGACCAGCACCTTGCGTCACACCAAACGAAATGACATTGCCCCTGAATACGGCGAGCGTCCGCCGGTGTTGTTCGCGTGTCAACGAGAGGTCGAGTTGGGCCCAGCCCTTGCTCACCTTTTGGCACGCCCATCGCGATATCGGTTCTGCGCCAGGCAGAAAGGGCGGTTCGTGGTCTCTCATGACGCAATTTCCCCGTGCGGTCCGGCCGCAATCACTTGAGGAGCAGACAATGGAAACGACGAAAGCAGAAGGAACGCTACGGGAGGTTGCTGGCGACGTTCAGCAAGCCGCCGGGGATCTGCTGGGCAGTGCCGGCGCACAGGTTAGCGGAACAGCGAAAGAGTTGAGCGGCAAAGCTCAGCAACTCTATGCCGATTTTGTGGATGTAGTACGCGAGTCTACGGTGGAGCGGCCGTTCGCGGCGCTGGCAATTGCCGCTGGCGTGGGCTTCATCGTTGGAGCGTTGCGCGCAGCGAATCGCTCAAGGCCCGATAACGGCCGAAGCGACTCGATAGACCGGGAGTAAGGCTACTCGCGTCTTGCCCTCGACGCGGCCTGAAAGGTGTAGACGGCAAACACCTGGCGGGCCGCCCCGGCGTTTCCGCAAGAAGCCAGTCCCGAGGAGTCCCGCAATGTCCATGCGTTCGAAAATCACGAAGTGGCGAAACGTCGGCAGATTCTGCGTCGAGCGAGCCACGGATTATGGTGAGCTCCTCGGCGTCGAACTTGAGGAGACCAGGAAATGTCTGGTCCGCGAGTTGAGCGCACTTGTTGCCCTGGCCGTCGCCGGCCTGTTCACACTTTCGTTTGTGTGCATTGCGATCATCGCGACGGCGTGGCGTACGCCTTACTTCCTTCCGGTGGTCTGGGGCGTTGCCGTGATGTGGCTGGTTGTTTCCGTTGTCTCTCTGCTCTTCGTCCGCGCCCAGAAACCCGGACGTTCGCTTCATCTTCTGCAGGGGGAGCTCCGGCGCGATCTCGACACGTTGAAGGAGGCGCTAAAATGAACCGCGTAGCGACCAATAGTGAAGCCGAGACCGCAATCCTGCTGCGCATGGCGGAATCACGCACAGCACTGCTAGCGGCGAATAGCACTCCACCATCGGTCCCGGCCGTACTCGGACAGACGCGGCCTCCTGCGGTCGGCCTGATCGCCTCGCTGGCCGACGCACCGCGCGTCACGCTGCTACTGGCGTTGTGCGTCGGCACCATCGTCCTCGGACCTCGCCGGACAGTCGGAATTGCCGGCCGCTCGGGGATCGCCGCGTGGCTAGGAGGAACCGTGCGGAAAGCGGTTCTCAAGTCCGTGTGAGTCGCCTGCCAGGGAAGGCACGGCGAGGTCGATTCAGATGTGTCAAACCTTCGTACCTCCACGACTGCTATCGCGACCGCTGCTACCGCTTGGCGCGTTGAGAAATCCTCGCGCTGCGAAGTTGCGCATGGTGCGTGCTCGGCGAGCATGAGCATCGCAGCTGGAACTGCTCCGGTATGTCTTTTACGCGCCGCGTGTTTGGATTAGGGAGGCGTGCAGCGTTTATCGCGTTTAATCTAGGTTCAGGCGCTTGCGCTGCTCGAAACTGGCCGCGAACGCATCGCCGCGACGGCTGTCAGGGCGACCTGCCAGCCGTCCCCGGAGGACTCCGAACCCATTGCCGTCGCGTCTTCCGGATATCTGGCTCAGACCGGTACCGCAGTTCCGAAGGTTCCGGCGACGACCGCTGTGTACGCGTTATGCGCGCCTGATGCGGCCGTGTCTGACACGCCCTTGGCGTGCGGGTCATTCTGAGGCATGCGCGTCGGCGATTTCGTTGTGCTCGAACCCTTGTAGAGGTCGTGCCGGTCGTCCCGCCGGTTCAGTAAGGCGCCCAGCTTCCTCCAGTTCATGGCCGTGCGACTTTTAAAGCTCACTCACAGGATGGATGTCGAACAAATCGAGTGTCACCCGTTTCGCCGTGGTATCCCACGCAGTCGCTTTCACGCCGCTCTCGCAGAACTCGAAGAGGTGCGGGTCGCCCGGTTTCGCCCATGAACAACTGACGCACATGAAGCCGGCCGTTCGTTCTGCGCGCAGCAGCACGGTGCTGTCCTTCAACGCGACTTTCTCCTGCAAAAAATTCTTGCCACCGCCTTCGATCCCCAGCCGCCGCAAGAGTAGGGACATGCGCCGTTCTTTCTTGTCCATGGAATGTTCCCTGGCCGCCGACGAATTCTGCTTTCTCTAGCAAGCCGCATTCCTCAATGGGTTCTCTTCTCCGCTGAATCGACCCCGTTGCAGGAACGATTTTCGCTGGTTACGCGCAAGGATTCAGTTTCTGTTGACGGAGATCTGAAGTGAGTACAGTTGACCGCGAAGCTGTTCTCGTTCACCAACAGGCCGTGCTGGCGAAGTTCGGCGAACTGGCGCTTCGCTCAGACGATCTTGACGAAATATTGACCGAAGCCTGTCGTCTGGTCGGCGAGGCGTTGAGGACCGACATGGCGAAGGTCATGGAGTTGCAGGACGACGGCACGACCCTGCTCGTGCGGGCCGGCGTCGGCTGGCCACCTGGAGTGGTCGGACATGCAACGGCCAAAGCGGAGTCCGGCTCGTCGGAAGGCTATGCGCTGCAAACGGGCGAGCCGGCCGTCTCCCGCGACATCGCCACGGAAAAGCGCTTTCGCTATCCACAGTTCATCGTCGATGCGGGCGTGAAGGCGCTGGTCAATGTTGTCATTCTCGGCGGAAAAGGCCGGTGCCCCTACGGCATCCTCCAGGTGGACAGCCTCGAGCCTCGAGATTTTTCCCGCCCCGACACCGAGTTTCTGCGCTCCTATGCCAACCTGCTCGCCGCCGCCGTCGAACGGTTGCGCATCGCCGCGGAAACGCGACGGCACGCGATCTCGCTGCGCGAAAGCGAAGAACGCTACCGCACGCTGGCTACGCAAATACCGCAACTGGTATTCACTTCAAGCAGTTCGGGAGAGCGCACTTGGGGCAGTCCCCAATGGGTCGAATACAGCGGCATTCCCGAAGAAGACAGTTTGGGGCTCGGGTGGCTGGCAGCCATTCATCCGGACGACCGTCCGGCGACCATGGCAGCGTGGGCGGCATGCGAGACCACGGGCGAGTTTTCCGTGGAGCATCGGATTCGCCGGGCCGTCGACCAGACTTACCGCTGGTTCCAGAGCCGCGCCACACCGGTGCGCGCCGAGGGCCGGATTGTCGGCTGGCTTGGCACGTCTACCGACGTAGAAGATCAGGCACGCGTTCGCAAGGCACTGGAACGCAGCGGCGAAGAACTCGAAGCGCGCGTACTAGAGCGAACAGCGGAGTTGCAGGCGGCGCTCGACACGTTGCATCGCGAAAGCCGCGAGCGCTCACGCGCGGAGGAACGCCTGCGTCATAGCGAAAAACTGAAAGCGATCGGCCAGCTCACGGGTGGCATTGCTCACGACTTCAACAACATGCTGCAGGCGATTATCGGTTGTCTTAGCATGATCCGCGTACGCCTGCAGCAAGGACGGCCGACCGAGGTT
Source organism: Paraburkholderia sp. NPDC080076 (assembly GCF_050281145.1). Classification (NCBI taxonomy): domain Bacteria; kingdom Pseudomonadati; phylum Pseudomonadota; class Betaproteobacteria; order Burkholderiales; family Burkholderiaceae; genus Paraburkholderia; species Paraburkholderia sp. NPDC080076. The sequence goes on from NZ_JBNNWQ010000007.1 coordinate 403,075, forward strand.
ATCGGTCTCGTGGAGCGCGCCGAGCGAGGCGCCGTGCGAGCGGCCGCGTTGACGCACAGGCTGCTGGCGTTCGGGCGCCAGCAAACCCTCGAGCCGCGGCTCGTGAGTCTCGACACCATTGCACGCGATATGGAGGACATGATCCGCCGCGCCGTGGGTGCAAGCATCAATGTCGAATTGAATTTGTCGGACGGCAAATGGCTGGCCATGTGCGATCCGAGCCAGATGGAAAGCGCGTTGCTGAATCTGTGTGTTAACGCGCGCGACGCCATGCCAAATGGCGGCTGGCTCACCATCAGTACTACCGAAATGGTGCTGGCTGAAGCCGAACTCTCCTTGTTCGAGGATGCGCAGCCCGGGCGTTACTGCTGCATCGCGGTGTCCGATACCGGCGTGGGCATGTCGCCGGAGGTACTTAGCAAGGCCTTCGAACCGTTCTTTACGACTAAGCCGGCGGGGCAAGGTGTCGGTCTCGGTCTGAGTCAGATCTACGGTTACGTGAGACAGTCGGGCGGCATCGTGCAGGTGGACACCGTGCCAGGCAAGGGCACCACAGTGCGTCTATGCATGCCAGCCCCCGCTGAACGGGACGACAATGAAGTAAGCGGCCGAGACACCGGCAAAACTATCATGCTGGTCGAGGACGAGGAGATCGTGAGGGAGGTGACCGCCGAGCAGCTGCGCGAACAGGGCTATCGCGTGCTTGAAGCGGACAGCGGCCCAGCTGCGCTGCGGCTTCTTAATGCAGGCGCTCGTTTCGACCTTCTGATCAGCGACGTCGCGTTGCCCGGCGGCATGAATGGTCGAGAGGTGGCCGATGCCATCAAGGCCCGCTACGCTGATATTCCCGTTATCCTGGTGACGGGCTACGCGCCTGGCGATGCGTTGTCCGATATGGAAGTCATTCGCAAGCCCTTTCGTCCGGAAGTGCTCGCGGAGCACGTGCGCGCCAAGTTCGAAGACTGACGAGCCATGTGCGAATCGGTACAAATCGGACGGTGCAAATTACACGCGTACAGATCGCAAATTCGCCAGGGGCCGGACCTCCGCTGGCGAAGAGCCTTTGCATCTGCTTGAGCTTTTCCGGATCGCGGGCCGCGCGATCGTCGGCTTCGCTGAAGTGCTTGCCCACGCGGCAATCCAGCCATCGTGATAGATCGCGCGATTGCCAAACAGCTCGATGTACCGCGCGCGGCGCGTGGACGTTGCGCTGGGTTGATCAAAGGTTTAGGCCCGTCCTACCCCACTTCACGGCTGGCAAACAATCGGGTGAGTCTGCGGTGCACAAGCAGCAGTAACGGCGTTGAGACCATCGAAAGCGCGACGACGAGCGTAACAAGGGACGATTGGCGCTCATCGATGACATGTGCCGCCATTGAAGCCGCCATCACCACAAAGGCGAATTCGCCCCCTTGTGACAGCAAAATGGCGAAATAGCCACGTTGCGAAGCGGGTACGTCGAACTTGTTTGCCAGCAACCACAGCGCGATCGTCTTGATGCCGACTAGCGCCACGACAAGTACCGCGACACGAAGAGGCTCCCGCATTAATACGCCGAAATCGATTGACATGCCCACTGCGATAAAAAATAAACCGAGCAACAAGCCTTTGAAGGGAGCCATGTCGGTTTCGACCTCGTGGCGATAGTCCGAATCTGCGAGAAGCAGCCCGGCGACAAAGGCGCCCAACGACATTGACAGATGGACGCTCTGCATGAGCAACGAGATACCGACGATCCAGAGCAATGCGAAAGCGGTGAAAATCTCCCGTACTCCGATGCTTGTGATCACACGCAGCACAACGTGCAACAGATAGCGGCCAACAAGTCCAACCGCAACAAGCATGGCAAGGGCTTTCAAGGCTACGGGCCATCCCGGTTCCGCTGCCGGTGTGATCACCGACGGTCCCAGCAACGGCAGCAACGCAATCAGGGGGATAGCTGCCATGTCCTGGAACAGGAGGATGCCGAACCCGGCACGCCCGGTCGGCATGTCCATCAACTTGCGCTCCTGAAGCTCGGACATAACCATTGCCGTTGACGACAGTGAAAGCGCGAGCCCGCCCGTCAACGCAATGCGCCAAGACAACCCTAGCATAAGGAAAATCACCGATAAGACCGCGGCGCAGACCGTCATCTGCATAGCACCGTAGCCGAAGATGGTGCGACGCATAGCCCATAGCTCGTCGATCCGCATTTCCAATCCGATGACGAACATCATCAGCACGATGCCCAACTCGGAAAAATGGAGGATCGCGTCGACGTCGGTCACCAGCTTCATTACCCATGGCCCAATGAAAATGCCTGCCACCAGATAGCCGAGAACAGCGCCGAAGCCAAGGCGTACTGATAGCGGCACGGCAATCAGTGCCGAAGCAAGAAAGATCACCACGTCTATCAGCAACTTCGTCATCCTGCCTCCCTGAAATGACCCACGACATATCTGCAAGCCATGCGTAGTAGCCGATCACGAGCCTTGGGCTCACGAGAAAAGACAGTCTGCCCTTGATCAGGATTGCCGTTGCGAGCGCTCGGCCATGAGGTGACTTCGACAGATGACGTGCCCGATAATCAGCGCCTTTGCCTTCACCTCGGTGGAAGCCGGCAGCACACAGCCGCTTAGGGCCCCATCCGCCTGTCATGGCTGCGCGAAATGCGATCGAACAGTGCGGGATCGCGCGCGTTCTTCGAATCGAACCGACAGACCCTTGTCTCGCATCGCGTCCCACGCGGCCGCGAAAGACCGGTCAAAACCGGCAGGTGCGGCGATGACGGTGCCGGGAGGTACTTCATAGTATGCACATCCCGTCAGAGGCGATATCTCCAACCGTAACTGGTCGAAATTACGCGCCTCTTCTCCCACCTCCACTTGCACCGCCCTGCCTTTGCCGTCTTAAAGCGTCACGGTACCGGTGTCTGGTTCCATCGCGACGATGGTGGCCGTGACCTTCGCGGTTCCCACGCCGTGGCGCTACCTGGCGCGCTGGTGACATCCACCAAGGTTTGAGGCTGGGCAAGTCCGGGGCAGCCGGCCATCAGCGCAACCATCGCAACCATGACGTGATTCACGTTCCTTTCCGCCCTGCTGGCGACCGGACAGTAGACCACCGTACTGAGTCAGTGCTACCCGAAAGTACTGGGGAACACGGCAATGGCGCCGGTCCGGTGAACTCAGCACAGGGCATCTCACACACCCGCTCAACGCCTCGGGAAGTGGATCAAAACCAGTCTACGCACTGCCTGTCAAGGAAGATATTGGACCTTGGTCCCATACGTCGCACCCGCCTGGCTGGGCTATCCTTCATCTGGAACGGCAGTGCCGCACACTCCGGATCGCGACTCTTTCGATTACAACCATCCGACAAATGCAATCCGATCGTCCTACTCATGAAGGTGGACAGGCTGCCGTCGGGGCGACGCGATGGTTGCGTTGGCTGCCAGGCCTGGCAATGCTCAAGACGTATCGGGGTAGCTGGCTACCCAACGATCTGGCTGCCGGACTGGTGCTCACCACGATGCTGGTACCCGTCGGTATCGCATATGCCGAGGCGTCAGGCGTTCCTGGCGTCTATGGCCTCTACGCGACGATCGTTCCGTTGCTGGCGTATGCCGTCTTTGGTCCCAGCCGGATTCTGGTGCTCGGTCCGGACTCCGCCCTCGCCGCGCCAATTCTTGCCGTCGTCATCGCTACCGCGGGCAGCGACCCCTCGCGCGCGATAGCGACGGCCAGCATGATGGCGATCGTCTCCGGGCTGTTCTGCATCGTGATGGGACTTCTGCGGCTCGGCTTCATCACGGAACTGCTCTCCAAGCCCATCCGGTACGGCTACATGAACGGCATTGCGCTGACCGTCCTGATCAGCCAGTTGCCGAAACTTTTTGCCATCTCGTTTGATGATCGGGGACCGCTGCGCGATCTGCTGGCGCTTGGAACGGCCATCGGTGCGGGCAAAGCCAACTGGTATAGCTTCGCCGTCGGCGCGGGAAGCCTTGTGCTGATTTTGTTGCTCAAGCGCTTCGAAAAAGTGCCGGGCATCCTGATCGCCGTCGTTCTCGCGACGCTAAGCGTCATCGTATTCGGGTTGGACAGCGTCGGCGTCAAGGTACTCGGCAAGATCCCGCAAGGCCTTCCATCGTTCGCATTACCATGGGCCGGTGACGCCGATCTCGTCAGGATTCTGCTTGGCGGCTGCGCGGTCGCGCTGATCTCGTTTGCGGATACCAGCGTGTTGTCACGAACCTTCGCTGCGCGTTCTCATATGCGCGTGGACCCAAACCAGGAGATGGTCGGCTTGGGGGCGGCCAATCTGGCAGCCGGTCTTTTTCAGGGTTTTCCGATCAGCAGCAGTTCTTCGCGCACACCCGTGGCCGAAGCAGCGGGCGCCAGAACGCAGGTGACGGGCGTGGTCGGCGCGGTGGCGGTAGCGGTGCTCCTGATCGCTGCACCGAATCTGATGCGGTATCTGCCCAATAGCGCACTGGCCGCCGTCGTCATTGCCGCCGCCCTCGGCCTGTTCGAATTTACAGATCTCAGGCGCATCTATCGAATCCAGCAATGGGAGTTCTGGCTCTCCATTGTCTGCTTCACAGGCGTCGCCGTTTTCGGTGCGATTCCCGGTATCTGCATTGCAATCGTGATCGCGGTCATCGAGTTTCTCTGGGACGGTTGGCGTCCCCATTACGCCATTCTCGGGCGTGTGGAAGATCTGCGCGGCTACCATGACGTCAAGCGCTATCCACATGCCACGCGGATTCCGGGGCTGCTGCTGTTTCGCTGGGATGCGCCGTTGTTCTTTGCAAATGCCGAGCTTTTCCAGGAATGCCTGCTGAAAGCCGTCGATGAGTCATCGACGCCCGTGCGCAGGATCGTAGTGGCCGCTGAACCCGTAACCAGTATCGACGTGACCTCAGCGGACATGTTACGGGAACTGATTCGAATACTGGGCGAGCGCGATATCGCATTGCACTTCGCCGAATTGAAAGACCCGGTGCGCGACAAGCTCAGACGTTTCGAAATGTTGGACATCATCGGCGATGAGCGATTTCATCCTACCGTGGGCAGTGCAGTCGACGACTACGTCGATCAGCACGGAGCGCGATCGTAGGGAGACAGCGAACATGGACTGCATCGCTGGTATAGCTTAACGAGCTACCTGAGATCGTCGCTGTGGACGGTGCCACTCATTGCAGTTGCGGCCTATGCCGTGGTGAAACCGCTGACTGAAGTGATGGCCAGATGGATGATCAGAGAAGGGATACTCGATCCGAAAACCGGCTTCCTCGGGCTGTCCCATGATCCCTGGCCTGTCGGACCAAGGTCTTATTGACCAGCCCGACGTTCGGCTTTCTTATCGAATGGGGAGGGTTCGCCCGTCCGGAACCTGGTCCGCGCCAGCGGGAACTCCAAACGAATCGTTTGCCAGACCCGGCCGAACCCATCCGGGCAGCGAACCACGCAAGCAACGGAAGGCTCTGTGACCGTCAGGGAAGTCTCCTGGTCCGCGTCAACGAACCGCCGGAAGGAGTGGCTATGGACAACTGGAAAGCCCGAGGCGGGAGAGCCTTATTCTTATGGCTGGTCCTGCTGGCGGCAATTTCGGCGTGTGCCGTTCACGAGCCGGCGGGGCCTGCGCCAGCGGGCCCCGAGTCATTGGGCACCGCACCATCAGGCGCCGCGCCATCGGCCCCCCCGCCGTCGGCCCCTGAGTCTTTGGGACCCGCGCCATTCAAACCAGAGGAGATCGATGCCCTCGTCGCGCCGATTGCGCTCTACCCGGACTCCTTGCTGGCTCAGGTATTGATGGCGTCGACCTATCCGCTGGAGATCGTGCACGCCGCGCGTTGGGTGAAAGCGAATCCGAATGTGAAGGGCGACGCCGCCGTGAAGGCGGTACAGAACGAGCCGTGGGATACGAGTGTGAAATCGCTGGTGGCGTTCCCGCAGATACTTAAGCCGATGAACGACAAGATCGACTGGACCCAGAAGCTCGGCGACGCCTTTCTTGCGCAGCAAAAAGACGTCTTCGATGCCGTGCAGCGGTTGCGGGCACGGGCGCAGGAGTCGGGCAACCTCAAATCGAACGAACAGCAAAACGTGATCGTCGAACAGGCACCGGCTGGCGGCGGGCAGACCATCGTGAAGATCGAGCCCGCCAATGCGCAGGTGATCTATGTGCCCGCCTACGACCCGACAGTCGTGTACGGAGGGTGGGGTTACCCGGCCTATCCACCTTACTACTGGCCACCGTACCCGGCCTACTATCCCGGCTACTATCCCGGCGCGGGCCTCGCCTTCGGCATCGGCCTTGTTGCTGCCGGTGCGATCTTCGCGGACTGCAACTCGTGTTGGGGAGGAGACGACATCAACATCAACTCCGACAGGGCAAGGAACGTCGACCGCAACTTCGACAGTTCGAAGCTCAAGAACGGAGAACGGGGCGGCGGCCGCTGGCAACACGATGCAGGTCATCGCCAGGGTGTCGCCTACCGGGATAACGCAACGCGCGACAAGTTCGCCGGAGCGCCCGGGGCCGACAGCCGGTCCCAGTATCGCGGGCGCGGCGCCGATGCAGGTAACCGCATGGCCAACTCCGGCGGGACGGGAGCGGGCAATCGTGCGTCGGTGGGAGATCGGGGCGGGGTAGCCGATCGGAGTTCCCCCGGCAATATGAACCGCGTAGGTAATGATAGTCGGGGGAGCTATGGCGGCGGGCGCGACGGCGCGTTCTCGGGGGTCGGGGGCAGTGGCAGCGTTTCGCAACGCGACTTCGACAGGGGAAACCGAAGCATGCAGGGGTCTGGCTTTAACCGGCCCGCTGGCGGAGGTGGCATGCGCGGCGGCGGTGGACGCGGTGGCCGGCGCTGAGGAGCGAACCATGAACAGTCATCCATGTGGTGTGCAAAAGTTGTTGACGCTGACGCTCGCGAACCTCTCTCTAGTCATCGCGCTGTTGTTCGTGACGATGCCTCCGGCGCACGCACAAAAGAGCTTCAGTTCACCGGAGGCCGCGATGAATGCCTTTGGCGACGCGGTCATCAAGGATCGGGAGGACGTCCTTCGCTCGATCTTCGGCAGCAACTTTCGTGAATTGATTCCCCGGTTCGGCGCGCCGGTCAGGGACACCTTCATTGCCGAGTGGGCAAAGTCCCACACCATCGAGTCCGGGGAACCGGGACGCGCACGTATCGTCGTGGGCGACCAGGGCTGGACGTTCCCGGTACCGCTCGTGAAGAACGATGCGGGGTGGCATTTCGATACGCGGGCCGGCGCAGAAGAGATACGCTTGCGGCGCATCGGCCGCGACGAGTTGGCCGTGATCCAGGCGATGCTGGCAATCTTCGACGCGCAGCGCGAATACGCGCAGACCAATCACGACGGCGTCGGCGTGCTCGCCTACGCCTCAAAGATGGTGAGCACACCAGGCAAACACGACGGCCTGTACTGGCCAACCGGGCCCGAAGACACGCCAAGTCCGCTTGGCGCGGCCTTTGTCGATGCGAGTTCGCGCAATGCACAGAGCGCCGGCTACTACGGGTATCACTTCAAGTTGCTGGAGTCCCAGGGGCCAAACGCGCCCGGTGGCGCCTATGACTATGTCGTGAAGGCCAAACTGTTTGGGGGCTTCGCTGTCATCGCCTGGCCTGTGAAGTACGGCGACACGGGCATCAAGACGTTCATGGTGAGCCATGCCGGTCAGGTCTATGAACGCGATCTCGGGCCAGACAGCAAAGCGAAAGCGCAAGCCACGAAATGGTTCGACCCGGGGCCGGGCTGGAGCAAGGTTCCCGCTCGCGATAGCGAATGAGGCGGCCGTCTGCAAAGTACGTCATGGAATCGGGGCGGCGCCGCGATCCGAAACTCCTGCACGGTCTCGTTGTGTGCAGTGAACTACACTAAATCTGACAGTGGTTGGTTTCTCATGCTGGCGCGCAGTGACGCTGAAGGAGGACGTGACATGAAGAACTCGCCGAAGATCGGGCCGATGATATCCGCGTTGACTATCTCGCTCGCTGGCATGGCCGCGGGAGGCATGGCGGAAGGCGCGACACATCTGAGCGCAAAGCAATGCCGCGATCTCGCAGCTATCAAGAACCACGCGCCCGTCACACAGGAGCAAAACCAGAGTGAACTGGCCGCGCTGAGAAAGGCTGGGTACGACCCAAGAAGGTTCGATCCGCACTATCCGAAAAAGCTACATGCGGCGCAGCATCAGGTCGATCGCTGGTATCAGGCGGAATGCCCTCAGGCGCAGCACAATTGAGGCGAACAGCCGAGTCGACTCGCCGTATTATTTGCGGTTGACCTGCGGCCGATCACCGACGTGCGAGACGCCGACTGGAGGTCTGAGGACGTCTCTGGTCGACCCGTTGCAGCCGCTTGTTGCTTGTTCGATCGTGGTCCTTGCGTCGCGCTTCGAAATAAACACTCACTCGCAGGCTAAAGTTGCCGGCGCCCATGGCGCGTAATCCGAAATTGAAGCGGGTACGTTCGTTGAACTAAAGCGCTTGGGCAAAATCCGTGACGAGATGGCGTTGTGCAAGGCTTGCGTGAGGCGTGCTGGCACGTCGCATGACTCCATCGGTATCGGGATCCACAACGCAAGCGAACCCAGGATGTATGTCGTCCGCTCAGCGGCAACAACGTGACCGTGTTTGAGGCAGTGGAGTAGATCGTTTCAAATGTGGCCCAGCGCCTTCCACCAGAGCGGTCCCACCACGAGCCAAACTGCCATGTAGACGAGGCTCATCAGAAAACCTGCCTTCCACCACTGGCCCTGTGAAACATAGCCAGCGCCGAACATGACCGGACCCGAGCCGATACCGTACTGGGTCAGGCAGCCGTTAATGTTGCTCAAGACGCCGAGTGCAATCGCCGCGACGAATGGCGGCACACCAGCGGCGACCATCAGCGCCATGGATAGGGGAAACAGTGCGCTGATGTGCGCGGTGGCACTCGCGAAGAAGTAGTGGATGTAGACATAGATGGCGGCAACCAGCATATAGACGGCCAGCCGGTGGAAACCTGCCAGATGGGCACCGAACTCCTTGCCGAACCAGGTGACCATGCCATATTCATTGAGCTTGGATGCCAGCATGATCAGCAGCCCGATCCAGATCATGGTGTCCCACGCGGATTTTTCATTCAGGGCGTCCTGCCAGGTGAGTACGCCGGTAATGAAAAGCAGTGAGACGCCCAGCGCTGCCGCAAGCGTTGCGCCGATACCCAGCTGGTCGCCAAAGATCCAGAGCACCAGCAGCCCGATGAAGATCAGCGCCATGATGATCTCATGCGCTGAGATGGGCCCCATGGTGTTGAGCTCCCGTTGAGCCAGGTCCGTGGCGTCGGGTGTCGCGCGAAGCTGCGGTGGCGCGATCCAGAGCATGGCAACCGGAATGATTGCAAGACATAGCAGGCCCGGGACGGAGGCGGCTACCGCCCAGTCAAGCCAGCTGATCGAGATCCCCTGGTCTGCGGCGAACTTGACCGCGAGGGGGTTGCCCGCCATGGACGTGATGAACATGCCGGCGGCCACGATGTTGGCGTGGAATGCGCAGAGGATCAGGTACGTGCCCACCTTGCCACGGGATTGCGGGTCGTCCGCGTCACTGCCGAGGACTTCCGAAATGGCTTTCGTGATCGGCAGCATCACGCCACCGGCGCGAGCCGTGATGCTGGGCATGGCGGGAGAAATTACGAGTTCGGTCAGGATGAGCCCGTACCCCAGCCCCACAGTTCGTTTGCCCAGCAGACGCATGAAGACGAGCGCGATGCGCCTCCCGAGGCCGGTCTTGATGACGCCGCGGGAGATGAAAAAGGCAAGCATCACGAGCCAGACCAGGTCTGTACCCGTGGATTTGGTGACGTCGGCGAACGAAACCACGCCGACGAGCACCCCGATCGTTGCACCGATGATGGCGACCGCGGCCATTGGCAAGGGAGACGTCATGATCCCGGCGATGGTCGCAACGAAGACCGCGAACATGTGCCACGCCTTGACCTGTAGACCGTCAGGCGTCGGCAGGAACCAGAGGACCACGCCAATGCCCACCGGGACAAGAAATTTCCAGACCTGTCCGAGAAACCCGGCCGTTGGCTTCGTTGAGCGGGCTTTGGTTTCGGCAGATGCCTTTTCAGGTTGTTGAGCCATGAGTAACCTCGTCGCGAGGGATCTTGCGCGTCTATCCGCGTCGTCTCGAGGCCTTACTGGTCAGTAAGCACGCGGTCGGTTGCTTCCTTCATGATGTGCGCACTGCGCAGCAGGGCCTCGCGCTCGGTCTCGTCAAGCGCGGGATAGGCCAGCAATTGGGCGCCGTTGCCGTTGATGACCATCGGCAGCGACAGGCAAACGTCGGCTACGCCTTCAACTTCGGCGTGCACGACGCCCACCGTCAGAATGAGGTCCGTGTTGTGGACAATGGCCTCGCAGATCCGGGCGATCGCGCTGGCGATGCCGTAGTGGGTTGAGCCCTTGCCTTCCTTGATGAGTTTGGCAGCCTCATGCACGGAACGCAGTATCAGATCGCGACTGGCAGGGCCCAGCTCCTTTCCGCTTCGGGAGAGAAACATGTCGAGCGTCATGCCGCACACAGTGGCACCGGACCACGCGATCAGGGCCGACTCGCCGTGCTCGCCTAGCACATACGCGTGAATCGCAGACGCAACGACTCCGAGCCGCTCGGAGAGCAGGGCGCGCAGCCGGCCAGTATCGAGAGAGGTGCCCGTGCTGATCACACGTTGACGGTCGCAACCCAGGCGGTCAAAGACGGCCCCAGCCAACACATCGCAGGGGTTGGTCGCAACGACATAAATCGCATCAGGCGCAAGGGGAGCCGTACGATCGAGAATTTCGCAGGCGATTTCAGCGTTCGTTTTGGCGATGTCGAGGCGCGTCTGCCCCGGCTTGACGCCGACACCAGCCGTGATCACGATGATGTCGGCATTACGCGCATCATCGTATTCCCCGGCGTGAAAGCGGTTATGTCCCCAGAATGTCGCGGCGTGCGCCAGATCCAGAACCTGGCCTTCTGCGCGCACCCGGGCCATATCGATGATGACGATCTCGGCGCTAGGGATGGTCGAAGCCACAAAGAGCGCCGCCGACCCACCGACCAGGCCCGCACCGACGATGACAATTTTGGGTTGTCGCATGGGTGATCCTCAGATGCGCCTGGCGCCGAAGGGAAAAACTGGCCACCTGTCTCTCGCGTAGAGTAATATGCGCGGCGCGCGGGTCAATCGGACGATGGTCCTATAAGAATGGGCGACGGATGCGCCCGAGCCGGCTTCACCCCGGTACGCGATGCCCAGCCAGCTGTGGGGTACTCGAAACAACCGCGCGCAGCGCCACCATCACGATTGCTTTCTGGTCGCTCCGGGGTGAACGGCTGGCTAAGGCAGATCGAGAGTCACTTGTTCTGAGTCGACGGATAGAGACCGGCAAGCCGCGCGATCAGGACACCAACGTAAAACACGCCTGCAAACTCTTCGATCATCACAAATGAGCGGGCGTGGTTGGTCAATGGGATGACATCCCCGTAACCAGTGGTCGTAAGCGTCGTGAGGCTAAAATATAATAGTCTGAAAAAAGTGCCGGGCTGTGTGAAATCGAGGCGGCCAGGACCGAATGAGCCAGCGCTGGATCTCTCAATCACCGTGTAGATGAAGGCCCAGACGATGGCCAGCATGATGTAGCCGGCAAGCGCACCGTGCAGCTTGTCGGCCGTAATTTGCCCGCGCTTGAGAATATAGCGGAGCACTCCGCTAATGGCGACTGCAAGAGACGCGGCATAAGATATCCCGGCAAGGTCCAGAATCGCGATGCTCTCAGTCCACAACGCCGCCCATTGAAGGACAACGCCAAGCAGCGCCAAACATAGTTTGAAGATGAACCCCTGCCGAGTCTGCCTGGTGGCAAAAGCGCCCACTAGCAGTACGGTCGAAAACAGAATGCCGAGCAGCGTGCGAGCGACTATGCCCTCCTCAAGATAGGGAGACAGGATGATCAAGCCAAGTAAGAGTAGCAATAGATAGGTGCAGGGCCCATGGCCTATTATCAACCGAGCTAAATCCTCGTCGGATTCGGCTTTATCCTGTGGGTTTGTCATACCAGTTTTCCCAGAGAACGAAACTAACCGCTCGCGACCTGACGTTGTACGGTTGGAATTTGATCTGGCTTTAGAAGAATGGGCAACCGGAAATTCTAGTCGCGAATGCGTTGAGAGGATTCTGCCATAGTGGGCGTCAGCCAACGGCTGAATGTTCCCAGGCTGGCGTAGAGCGACGATTGTTGTTTACCTCGCGGCAAGATGAGTCGGTTGCCGTCGCGTACGCAGTCATTCGCGTTGGCCGACGCGTGTTCGGCGTTGGGCGGCACACAACAGCGTTTCGCGACATTGCCTGCTTTGCCGCGAAACGCGAAGCGCGAAACGCGAAGCGCTAGCAAAGCTCCGCCAGAGAACCAGAATCTGGGGATCGGCGGTCCGGAAGAGCTAGAAACTCATTGCAAACCCGAAGGACACGCCGTGCACGTTGTGTCCGAACACGTATCGCACCATCGCGCGCGTGCGTGTGATGATGATGGGATACTTGCTGCTATCGAGTTCAAGCCCGACTCCCAACGACGTGAGGTCGTTGAAACCCAGCACGCCGGCGCTGTCGCCAAAATAGTGCGAATAAGCCGCTTCGAGCACATAGCGGATCGGCCGGTCCAGCGCGTGCCAGCCGGTAGGCGCACGCCAGCGTGTCCACAGGCTCACCTGTTGCGCCATGGCTGAACCCTGGACGGCCTCCGACGAACCGCCGAAGCTGCGCAGGTAGATGTCAGTCGCGCGCAATTCGGCATCGATTTCGTAGTTTTCGCGGTAGTGCTCGTAATCAAGCATCAGCGAGCCACCGTAGCCGTACGCGTCCAGAGAGCCATTCTCGAGAAACTGTAGGTTGCTGTCGGTAACGTGATTGAAGATCGACTGCCCCACCTTCAGATCGCTGGAGACACGTCCAACCGTACCGTTCAGGATCGGACGGAACACCAGTTCATCGGTGATCCGGAAATCCCAGCCGATGCCGACCGTACCACTGAAGGTGTTCCATTTGGTCGGTACCGCACGCTGCTCGGTGCCATCCGTCGCGATGAATATCGGATCGTAGCGGCTGTAGGCGAGTGTGCCCTCCACGTACAACGGAAAGGATTTGCTGATCGTGAAGCCACCGCCAAACTGTGTCTGACCAAAACCGGGATTACCGGTGGCGCCGTTATTGACTGACAGATTACTGGTAGTAACGTCGGGGACTGTCGTATAGGTCATGATCGCGAGCACGGCGTCGGCATGCTGCTTGACATTGCCGCCGATCACGGCCTTGCTCGTCAATTGGCCCGGCGCAGCCTGCGCATCCGCCGGGCAAGGCAGCATGGCGAAAGCCAGAGCGGCGCACGCCACGATGCGCGGCAGCACCAATGCATCTGGATCGCGGGCATTGTCAAGCGACCTTGCCATTTGTCCGCGCGCCTGGAAGCTGCGACATAGAGTACCGAGCGCACATGACCCACCCCTGTCAGTTAGGTCTTTTGTTCACCTTCCATGAGGCCGACATTCCGTGGCTGCCCAACACTTTCGAACAATCGATCCGGCGCGTACCGACCGTTTCATCGTTCGCAGCACTCGGAATGGGTTACACCCAGGCCCCCACAATTGTATCGCTGAACGCGACGACATATTTCGGCGCAACTCCACCGCAGCCGTTGATGAGGATGAGCAACCAGCGTGACCGTCCCAAGTCGGTTGATGACGCAACGAGCATATGGCAGTGGACCAGGTCATTGAGTGTGCGTGTGAGCTCTGAGGTGACGCTCTATGGCCACACACTGGCCACACACCGGAGGACACGGTCAGCCCGAACATCGCGAGCCTCCGCCGGATGCCGAACTTCCTGTGCGATGCACAACGGTCCTTCGGCTTCCTATCTGAGATCGGTCGAATCGCCGCAATTTGCGGACGTTTGCAAGCGCCAAATTGAAGCGCAGGGCAAGTTCAAATAACATCTCGTTCGAAATTGCCAAAGGCGGCTAGTTCGAGCGGTTCCCACGTGAAGGCCTGTCCGACCGTGATGCACTTTTCGTTTGAAACGGACGACAGAAACAGACCGTACCCCTCGCGTACACAGTCATCGGCAAGGTGCCCCATCGGATCTGCATACGGAAACTGATGCACGTTCCATATCACGTGTTCGCGGCAAGAATCCGTTTTGTGCAGCGCAGCCAAATGAGCGAGTAGTATCTGATGAAAGCCGTCCTCCATATGCGCAAGAATGAGGCCGCTTTTTTTATGGTAAAGAAAGTGGCCGGTTAGCCCCGAACGTACGTCGTCCAATACATCCGCAAGCTGATCCGCATAAGCGAAGCGCGCGTGCCTCCAGAGATAGCGGTCTAAACCCTTTTGGGCGGGTCGACCAGCGGCTCAGACAGCACAGTGGTTAGTGCTTGCTGGGATGTGCGACAACGCCCGCCGCCCGGCGCGCAGCTTCCTGCACGCCCCGCACGGCTGCAGCAACGATCAGCCCCGTGAACACCATGCCGATCAGGCCCAGCAATATCGCATCGATCCGGCCAAACGTTGAGGTAGGGACGACGTCGCCGTACCCGATGGTCAGCGCCGTGATCGCGCAGAAGTACAAGGTTTCCTCCATCGTCGAAGGCGTTCGCTTCACCGTCTCCACGGGGTTCCCCATGTAATACATTGCGACCGTCAGCAGCACAAACAGCACCAGAAGGCCAGCCAGGATTGCACGCAGGTACCAAAGGGTCCGGCCTGATTCCCGCAAAATCTCACGTGTCCCCAGGCGGACGACCGCGTCGCTTGTCGCATTTCCCATTGCAGGTACCTCCTACATTGTGCTCACCCCGTTACACGTGTGTGAACGTGAGTCCCACCCCGCTTTCGGCATCACATCAGCAGGGACTCCAATGATTGCGTTGGGCTGAGGCTCGGCTGCGCGCAGCGTCATCGCGCGCGGTGGCTTCGCTCGAAAATCAGCAACA
Organism: Paraburkholderia sp. NPDC080076; assembly: GCF_050281145.1. Taxonomy (NCBI): domain Bacteria; kingdom Pseudomonadati; phylum Pseudomonadota; class Betaproteobacteria; order Burkholderiales; family Burkholderiaceae; genus Paraburkholderia; species Paraburkholderia sp. NPDC080076. The sequence continues at coordinate 418,108 of NZ_JBNNWQ010000007.1, forward strand.
TCAGACAGGCGTAGACCGTGACGGCCACAAAGAGTCCCATACGGACCGCGAACGCCGTGTAGACGTCCTTTCCCGCCGCGCTGTCCTGCACCGATTGGCCCAGCAGAATGATCATGGTGACGAGGCTGTTCAGCCAGAAACCCGGTGAGTAACGCGTTGTGCTGATGCGATAGAGCTTGCGACCCACCAACAGGCCAAACAGCAGCATCCAAAGGAAGAACATCCACAGGTCCACAAAGAGCCTGAGGGCAAACCAGAACACGATCGCCAGCAAGCCACCGAGCAACGTGGAGCCAATCAGGTCGCGCGCTGCGCTACGAGCCGTCGTGGTGCAGCTTTGTCGACCGAGGCTGACGGACTTCATGATGATCGGCATGTAGCTCGCGGGATCTGTGATGGCGAGCAGATATGCTGGCATGACCACGAGTGCGGCGCGCAGCGCGATGCGCGCAGCCTGCCCGTCGGGCATGGCCTGAGCGGCAGGATGTGGTCCCGTGCTCACGCGCTCGGGAAACAGCATGTGAGCCAATCCTGCCACCAGCACGGCTAGCACAAGGCCCTTCACCAGCGCGCCAACAACCGTCACGGCCAACTGAAAGTCAGCGGTCCCGGCAGCGGAGATCATCGTCAGGCCGGCCACCAGAAAGGTCGAGACCAGATTATTCCCGCCGCGCAGCCCATAGCGAAACGCGAGGAAGAGCATGAGGCCGACCAGCATCACGCCAGCGAATGCATAGTGGCGAAGCAACGGGACAAGGAGCAGGCCGCTGCCCGTGGTCAAAGCCACGATCAGCGCGAACGCTACGCCGGCCTTGAACGACAGCGGGCGGTTTTGCGTCGCGAGAAGAAAGACGGCGAACACTGGCGCGATGACGGGGACCGACAGGTCCAGCGCGAAGCTGATCGTCAGGCAAAGTGCCGTCCCTGTGGCAACGCGTAGCGTACGTGGACCGAGAAGCTGAAGCCTGTGTTCCATAGATGCAGTAGTTAGCCATTCAGTAAAGGTATGAGACCCAGCTCATCACGCACAGAAACAGGCGACCCGGCGGATTGAGCGGATTATCCGGATCTGGAAAGGCCATCACCTCTGCCTGCCCGCCGACACGAACGTTGTGAAGGCGCGCCCTCTCACCCGCTTCGAACTCGACGATTACCGGAAAGCGTTGTGCGGGGCGCAGCCAGTCGCGGCTGTTCTGTACGGTGGGCAGACCGCCGGGCGGTGCGCTCTGCCCCACGCTCACGCCATATCCGATACTGCGAAGCCGTCCCTCGAAAACTTCGCCCGGGAGCGCGTCCAGCGCAATCGCCACGGGCGTGCCGGGCCGTAGATGCCCCAGGTTGTTTTCGGTCATATCCGCACTGACCCACACGTCGCGGATTGCAATCAGCGTCATGACCGGATTGCCCGCTGCTGCGAACTGGCCGACCTCCGTGCGCAGATCCGTGATGACGCCACCTGAGCGCGCCCTGATTTGCGTATTGGCAAGATCGAGCACAGCCTTTTCGAGCGCTGCGGCCGCGGCGCGCAGCTGCGCGTTCTCCTCCCCATTCCCGCCCTGCTGCTCGCGAGCGCGTTCCACTTCGGCACGCGCGGCGGCAACCTGGCTCTGGGCCTGCTCGTGCGTCGCTCGCGCCACTTCGAGGCGCCGCAGGGAGATGGTCCCCTCATCTTCGCGATACAGCCTTTCGAGACGCTCGCTGTCCTGACGCGCCTTGACTTCATTCGCGACGGCCGCGCGCAGCGATGCGAGCGCCGAATCGACCCCGGCCGTGCTCGCGCCGACCTGTCGGCGCGTCGTATCGAGGTCGGCCCGCGCGCGATCGACAGCGATCCGGTATTGCCCGCTATCGACCTCGAAGAGCACGTCGCCCGGTTTGACTTCCTGGTTGTTATGCACGAGGACGCGGGTCACACGCCCCGATACTTCCGCCGCGACGGATACGACGTAAGCCTGAACGCGTGCCTGTTGCGTATAAGGGGTGAAGCGATCGGCGAACAGATACCAGATCAGGCTGACGACGATCACGCAGACGACCCACTTCACCGCTTTGCCCGACGGGTCGGCGGCAGGCGCCGGCGGCTTCGGCGGCGTGACGGCGGCGGGCTCAGGCTTGTCGCTCATCGGGACGAACCTTCAGGCGAGCTGGCGGTGGCGGATGGAGGATTCGAATCGTTCAGCAGGCCGCCCCAGTCCGTGCGCTGCTGCATCTGCTGGCGCGTCGCGGGATCGACGAGCGGCTGTTCCGAGTACCAGCCTCCTCCGAGAGCCTTGTAGAGCGCAATCAGACTGCCCACCGCGTTGCCGCGGTTGACGATGTACGCGTCCTGTTGCGCGAACAGGGCACGCTGCGCGTCGAGGACCCGCTGGAAGTCCGAGTACCCTTCCCGGTAGATCGTATTGGCGAGCTTGAGCGAGCGCTGCGCGGCCCCTTGCGCGTCGTTCAGGATCGTGTCGCGCTGCAACGCAGCGATGATTGTTGTGGCGGCGTCGTCGGCCTCGCGGGCCGCTTCGCGCACGGTGTTCTGGTAGGCGACAGTCAGCTCCTGCAGCCGGGCGTCCTGCACGCGCACGTTGTTGGTTATCTTGCCGTGGTCGAACAGGTTCCACGTGACGCTCGGGCCGCCGACCAGGGCCAGCGTGCTCGGTGCGCCGGTGAGCGAACTGGCGCTCCAGACAAGGGAGCCCAGCAACGACACGGACGGGTAAAAATCGGCCTCCGCCACGCCGATGAGCGCGGACTGCACGGCCATCTGCAATTCGGCCGCGCGTACATCCGGGCGGCGCAGCAAAAGATCTGCCGGGACATCCTGCAGCACGGCCCGATCCACGAGCGGCACCACTTCCTCTTTGCCCGCTTGCACATTCAGTTCCGGCAATGGTCCGGGTGGCCGTCCGATCAGCACGGATAACGCATGATGCGCGAGCACGATCTGGCTCTCGAAATCGGGAATGCTGCTCAGCGTGCCGAGATACTGCGTCTTTGCCTGCTGGAGGTCGAGTTCATCGGTCTCACCGCTTTTGAAGAGCTCTAGCGCGATCTCATAGCTGCGCTTTTGCAACTGGGCGTTCTCGCGCGCAATGCGCAGGCGCGCCTCGGCGGTGCGTAGCGTGAAATAGGTATCGGCGACCTGTGCGTGCAGCAGGACCAACGCGTCATCCCGGTTGGCTTGCGCCGCGAAAAACGCGGCATTGGCAGATTCGATTGCGCGGCTGAAGCGCCCCCAGAAATCCAGCTCCCAGCCGACACTGAAGCCCGCCCCGTACTGCCAGAAGCCGCCTGAGCGCGGGTTGAATCCATCCGAGCGTTTGCGCACCGAGTACAGGACGTCGGCATTGGCCTGTTGCACCTGCGGATAGCGGCCCGCGATCGCGATGCCCAGTTGGGCGCGCGCCTCAAGCACACGCAGGCCGGCAATCTTCACATCGCCGTTGTTGGCATCGGCCTGTGCGATCAGACTCTCGAGGTTTTGGTCCGCGAATACCTGCCACCATTGCCGGATGTCAGGCTGTGTTGCTTGCTGTGTGACCTGCTCGATTGACGTGCTGCTCCAGTGCTCGCTCCAGGACTCATGCTGCGGTTGAAAGTCCGGGCCAACACGCATGCATCCGCTCAGACAGACGGCCGCGATCAGCAGCCAGTGTGCGCGCGCGTTTTGGGCCGCGACGGACACGGATTGGCCCGGCATTCTCACCTCCGTTGTTCTTCTTTTAACCGCTCGGGCTTTGCCTGATCTTTTACCCAACGCCAGAACAGTTCGTAGCCGACTGCAAGCATCACGGGACCGATGAACAGACCGATGACACCACCTGTGACCATACCCCCGAGTGCGCCGATCAGCACCACAGGCATGGGAACAGCGACGCCACGGCCGAGCAGCAATGGCTTGAGCACGTTATCCGCAAGTCCCGCGACGAACACATACACCGAGAAAATGATCGTCATTGCGCTCACACCCTGAGTGGCAATGACGAAGACGATCACGGGCACCGTGATCAGCGTGGCCGGCAACTGCATGATGCCGATAAGCAGCACCGCGAGCGCAAGCAGCCCCGCACCGGGAACCCCCATGACCACGAAGCCGATACCGATCAACAGCATCTGGATGAAGGCGATCCCGACCACGCCCTGGGCAACCGCGCGAATGGTGGCCGTGCAAAGATCGGTGATCTGCGGGCCATTCTCAGGGCCGGAGATGCGTGAGGCAATCTGCACCGCGCTGGCGTGGCCTTTCTCGCCGTACGTCATCAGGATGCCCGCAATAATCAGGGCGACGAAGAATAGCAGCAGCCCTGCGCCGAGGCCGGTAACCGTTCCTAGCAGGGCGAGACCGGTATCCTTGAGCTGTGGCGCAAACTTCATTACAAGACCCGTGAGGTCGATAGAGGCCTGCTGCCAGAAGTCGTACACACGCTGGCCAATCAACGGCCAGCTGGCCACCGAGTCGGCGGGTGGTGGAATGCTGAAGCTGCCGCTTTTGAAAATGGTCATCGCATGGTCGATCGACTCGGCCACCGCGACCCCCAGCAGATAGGTCGGCACGAGGATGACGCCAAACGCGATGAGGATGATGAGCGTGGCGGTCAGGCCATCCTTGTTGCCGAGCCTACGCCGGAGTCTGACGTGAAGCGGATACAGCGTGATCGCGAGGATCAACGCCCACACCATGAGGTTCAGGAACGGGAAGAATATCCGGAAACAGAAAATGGCCAGAACAGCAACGAGTCCAGCACGGATCAGTACATCGAGCAATTCTCTGGACAACGCCCGTTGGGTAATCGGTGTCAGCAGCATAACTTCTCTCCCGGCAGGACGGCTGCGCACGTGCTGGAATCAGGCCTCGATAGTCTTGTGTTGCGGTGCCGGCGTCAGATGTCGAGCTTGCTGACCTTCGTGCCTTCGAAGCTAAGATTGGCCATCAGGCCGGAGTTCGTCAGCACGAAACCGACGGTCGGCGCACCCGTCGTGCCGGTGTCGAGCTGGCTTCGAAGCGAGGCGCGTCAATCTGTACGTCGTGGCGGGAAACGTGTCGGCTCAGGGAAATGTGACGAAGCGGGCTCAAGATCGAAGGTAACGGCACACCGGCCGAAGGGACCATGGCCGTCAACAGGCCCGTTGACGTTCTCACGGCAATCTCCGAACAAAAGTACCTCGGGTTAAGAATAGGCCTGGCGCACGCCGGCAGGTATTGGACCTTGGTTCAATGTCACGGGAAGCGACAATCAATGAACTAAGGACTGTGCGAATTTCTCAGGGGTTGCGTGTTCGCGTCACGTGCCTTGTCACGTCGCGGCGGCGCTAGTGACAACCTCGCCGTTTATCCGGCGTTTTGTCGTCTGGAAATGGACGCATCCGCTCCCGCTTTCCCGCCGCGGAAACACTGCCCGCATCGGCAACGCTCGCGCCTCAGTGAACGGGTCGCAACGGGGACCCCATTCGCGGAATCACTGCGGCCGCTCGCGCCCGGATTCTTACCGCGGACGAAGTCGTTTTATGTGGATTGGCTGCGCGGTCGTACCCGTTCATTTGTTCATCGATGACAAATTCTGCGACTCTCATCTCGTCCATCGCGTTACCGTCCACGTCGGACCACTCACGCATCGTGCGATTGACCTTGGTTAGTGCCGCGACAGCAAGTAGTACTGCATCCGTCTCGGTGATCTTGCCTTCAAGATCATCTGCTTCGTAATCCGCAACACGTAGAGCCGCGTCGATTAGATTGCTGTCGTCAATTAAGTCCGTCAATACCGAGCGAACCACTGTGAGGCAAGCATTTTTGCGTGCAAGTGCGATATCTGTCATGAGACTCTCCAGCGTCGGGATGACTGGTTAGCGTACTTTGGCGTCCGCGTCGTTGAACGAAGCGAACGCTACTGCACCCATCACTGCGACAACCACGGCAACGGCGATACCAGCTGCAAACACAATTTACTCCGCATTCTCACACCTGCATACCGGATGTACCGCGCGCGCTCACATGCCAGATTTCAGTGCGCGTGGGCATGCGCCTCTATCCGACCTTCATCTCGTTCTGCAACGGCTGACTCTTTGCGAGCGCCGAGACGCTTTCGAGCGTGGTCTCGCAGATGGTCGTCAATGCCTCATGCGTCAGATAGCCCCGATGTCCAGTAACAATGACGTTCAGAAATGACACGAGGCGTTGAAAGACGTCATCGGTGACGATCTCGCCGGAGAGATCGAGAAAAAAAAGATTGGCCTCCTGTTCGTACACGTCGATTCCAAGCCCGCCGAGCTGCCCGGTCTTCAACGCGTCGATCGCGGCCTCCGTATCGAGCAGCCCGCCGCGGCTCGTGTTGATCAGTAACGCGCCCGGCCTCGCGCGTTTGAGCGTTTCCGATTTTATGAGGTGGTATGTCGCGGGAGTGAGCGGACAATGCAGCGAAATGATGTCGGCTTTCTCTCCAATCTCGCCCCGCTTTGCATAGCTCAGACCGAGCGCCTCGAATTCCGCCGACGGTTGCAGATCGAAACCAATCACTTTGCAGTCGAAGCCGAGCATGATCTTCGCGAACACGCGGCCAAACTTGCCCGTTCCGACCACCGCAACCGTCTTGCCGCAAAGGTCGAAACCAGTCAGACCGTCGAGCGAAAGGTTCGAATCGCGGGTGCGATTGTAGGCACGGTGCACCTTGCGGTTCTAGATCGCTCTATCACGGACATCGCTTTCCAGCGGTGGTCATCAGTCGTGCCGTTCGCTGGTATTTCCGGTATCATTTGAGCTTGCGTGACATTGAAGAGTTGCTGTTCGAGCGCGGCATCGCGGTGAGTTATGAAACCGTGCGCCGCTGGTGCGATAAATTCGACGCCTGGTTCTCGCATCGGGTCAAGGCTGTCCGGCGAAAACCAGGCAATACATGGCATCTCGATGAGTTTTTCGTGGCGCTGCGCGGTGAACCTTATGTGCTGTGGCGAGCCGTCGACGAGCAGGGCGTCGAACTCGATATCCTGTTGCAGAAGAAGCGCGACACGTCCGGGGCGAACGATTCTCCAAGCGTGTGCTTCGTTCGTGCCCGGTGCCGCGCAAGATCGTCGCTGACCAGCTGCGCAATTATCCGGCCGCGAAGTCCAGAATCCCCGAGCTGGCAAACGTCAGGCACGTGTTCGTCAAGGCTGCAGCCCGCGTGAACAATCGGGCCGAAAATAGCCATCAACCTACGCGTGAACGTGAGCGGCGCTTGCGCGGGTTTCGCGACCCAAAGCGCGCCCGGGCGTTTCTCTCGAACTTCGGACCGATCCGGCAACACTTCGCAATCAAGCGACATTAGCTGCGCGCGTCTCTCTACCGCAAACGGCTGGATCGGCGTTTTCACGCATGGCATCGTTTCACCGAGCTTACCCAAAATCCGTCCGGCTTTTAAGGAAACCTCCGTTCGCCACACTACCGCGGCGCGAACAATTTAACGTGACAAAGCCCTTTGAATGCCAGGCTCTCAACAACGAACGCTCAGAACAGTCGACACGTCACTTTCGTCGAAATACATGCGGTCAAGCGGGAGTGTTATCCCGAAAATTGAAGCTGGTCGCCGCCCTCTTGCGCCCCAGAATTCAACCCGTCCAAAGTGGTTCACAACGATTACCTCACTCGCGCCGCCCTGCAGATAGCCTGCTATCCGGCGGTCGATGTCCTGCACCCTGTCGCTATCGAGAAGCACTTCAACGCAGAGGTCGGGCACAAACGGCACTGGGTCGTCGCGGTCGAAGCTTTCCCACTTGTCACACGGCATCCACACGACGTCCGGGACCCTGATGCCAAATGACCGGGTCGAAATGGCCACCGACATTGCTGCGCCATGACCCATGTGTTCGGCGAGGTGACAGTAGACATCTGTGAGCACTATCTGGCGCCTGGCAGACGGGGAAGGATTCAGAACAGGCTCGCCGAGTTCGTCCAGTTCATACCGGTAACGCTCGACAAATTCTGTATTCGGAGTGACGCGACACCAGGCGGCGAGCAGATCGTCACGGTCCAGAAAAGCAGGCGTGGCCATAGTCCAGAGTCATCTCGCGGGGAAGTGGCTTAAGCGTAAACCCTCCCCGGACGATTTGACAATTAGTTTGTTATTGTGCGACGCACAAATCTAACGGTATTAACGAGGCTCTCGGCATACGATTTTCCGCGCTGGCAGTGTTATTCGGTACGCTTCATGCCGTATATTGCGGGCAATCGAGGCCCGATATTCACCCAGATTCTGAGATTTATTGTGCAGCGCAGCGACGGGAGCGCAGACTGTAATTCGCGCGTCTCGTTTTGATGCTTTACGATTGCAAACAAAGCATCGAGCGCCACAGTGCAGCTCGAACACTCGGCGCCCGCTCGCAAATGGTTGCGGTGGGGCGTACCGGAACTGGCGCACGTGCCTGGTTGCACGCGCCGCCGCTATCTGCCCTGCGCGGGATGTGGTGCATGCCTTCCAGGCATAGACTTCAAAAAGTCGGTGGGCCACCGTCTTCCTCCAGTGACAGGGGTTTAAGGAAAGCTGCGAGCCAGCCTCGTACCGCATGTGCCGTATCGGCCGAAGATAGGAAACCCAACATGAAACTTGACGACGCCACTTTCCGGCAACTGCGCCGTCTCGCTCCTGTACTCGACGACTTGCTGAACGCGGGTGAGGTAGAGCATGCCGACCAGGCGGTACATCTTGCTGCATTGGCGCAACTTTGCTCACATGTGTTCGAGGCGTATCAGCGTCAGCATCCTGATGAGACGGCCCAGGCGCGTCTCGACGCAATCGAGTCGCAATAGCCACGCGCCGTCCTGGTCGTAGGACTCGTTCCTAGGTCGACACTGGAACCCGCAGGCGTTGAGTGTTGTGGAAGCTGAACTGGAACGCCGACATCGCCCCGCCGAAAAAACAAACCGGCAAGTCGAAAGCGCAAAAATCGTAACGCCATGTTCGACGAAAAACGTCGAACGCCCGAGAGGAACCAGGCAGGGCCTAGTGCCGCGTACGGTCTGGCAAGGACTGCAGCAAAGCGGTGACGTCCATCTCTTCATGCAGTTCCGGCCAGTACAACTGCTGGCGGTCCAAAGAGATGGCAAAACACCCTCGCTCCGCTGTTGTGGCTGCCTGCAGCGCAGGAAACCAGCCCAACGGAAATTCAACGGCCTGACCGTCGGACAGGTCGAGAAACAGGTGTCCGCTGTCGAAATGCACGCTTACCGCCCCGCTGTCCATGGCCGTCTCCTTGATGAGAAGCAACTTAAAGATAGGTCGCCGCGAGACGCCAAACAAGGAAGAATGCCGGAACGCGGCGCCGCGACCAAAGTGATTGAGCTCTTCATTTTTCAAGACCATGTCGCGGCCCAGTACCCATTGCGCTAACTTCCGCGCGCACTGGTATCCATGTCCAGCCGTTGCTGAAAGGTCGACGGGACGAGGAGCTCGTCAACGCACCTTGCGACCGTTGCTGAAAGTGCGAAGGCAGTTGCCGCGCGGCAATAGCCCCTTTGTCCGCTGTTCCGACCAGGTCCTGGCAATCATGCCGGCGCCCTTAAAACAGGGTCGAATGACGACGCTGTTGATTCGCGCGTCTTCGCCCACATGTGCTGGGCTTGCTTAACTGCTGCGGGCAAGCCGATAGACATGACCAAACCTCAATTTGACGAGCGCGCAAGCGCGCGGCCCGACTTGCTATGTTTACTGGTGGCGATTGCAGCTGCATCCTACGCGCTGACCAACGAATGGCGAGTGGACCACATTGTTGAGTGCTGCCGTCGATGGCTCAAGAAAAATGGGCTGAAGATGGACTGGCTCGACCGGGTCCGCATCGGTCAACTCGCTCTGAAGATTGCCAGCAAGGACTTGCTGGAGGCGGGCGTCGCAGTCCGGCTGTCCAGCGTGAACGCTCTCTTCACCAGCGAGATGGAACTCAACGAGTCAAGCACAATGGTCCAGAGGATGATGGCACTTTGCCACGACGCGCTCTGAACACGTTCGAGCTCACGCCCGTAGCAACAGCTTTCATGTCGCGGGCAACAGCGACAGCGCTGCTCCGCTCCGAAATCTCTATCACGTTGGGAAAAGCGGCCGCAGTTGCCTGTACAGATTTCGGAACGATGCCGGCCGTTCCAGTGACCGTCGTGCCCACCCGCTTTCGCCTTCAACTGCGCAACATCTCATGCTCGCGCTGCTTTCTATGTTCGTGGCGAATATCGGTGCCGCGAACAACATAGACGACGGATTCAGCAATGTTGGTCGCATGGTCGCCGATGCGTTCGATGGCCTTTGCAATGAACAGGTAGTCCAGTCCCCTCGAGATTGCACGAGGGTCTTCCATCATGTATGTCACGAGCTTTCGCACAAAAGCGCGAAACTCGTTATCGATGGCTTCGTCATCCCGGATAATCTGTTCTGCGGAAGTCGTATCCATGCGTGCGAACGCGTCCAAAGCCCGGCGAAGAACGTTTGAAGCCATTTCGCCCGAAACCTTGATTTCAGCAATGTTGATGTCCCGCGCGTCGGAACACGTCGCAATGCGACGGGTTCGCTTCGCAATCTTGCGCGCCTCGTCGCCCGCACGTTCAAGATTGGTGACGCATTTTGAAGCCGCCATCAGGAGGCGCAGGTCACGGGCGGCCGGTTGTCGACGGGCGATAACATTGCTAATCTCTTCATCGATTTCTATTTCCATCGCATTGAGACGGCGTTCACCCTCGACGACGCGTTCGACAAGTTCCATGTCGAACGTATTCAACGCGTCTATCGCGTGCGTAATCTGTGACTCCACGAGGCCGCCCATTCCGAGCAGCCGCGTTGAAAGCAGAGAGAGGTCAGCATCAAACCGACTTGAGAGATGTTTGTCCGGCATTTATCTTCTCCTCAACCGACGCGGCCGGTGTCGTAATTTTAAGCTGCCCGCTGTGTCGAGTTCGACAGAATCTGTTCGGGCTGCACCAATCCCGACATGCTCGTCGAAGTGTATGAATGCCGTCCGTTCCGTGAAGCCGCCGCCGAATACATCGATGCGTTGCCTCGAACACCGCTAATGGCATACGCCAAGGTATGCGTGAGGGGTTTCAGCCGCTACGCGGCGGCATCTTGGAGCCAGGCGGCGGATTTCGACATCCCGGCCGAGCGTGGGCTCTCCGGCGGCCCTGCCTGCCTCCGTCCAGGCCGCAAGGAGCGTCAACCTCAACCGTTTAGCCGTCAGTTAAAAACAGTATATACCGTATTATTGATGTGCAAAAATCCGATGCACGGCACCACGCCACTCTTCCGAAATGGAGTGAGCGGTCATCCCAATGGCTCAAAGCATGCCCGACTTGGATGGCGCGTCTCCTCAAACAACGCGCGTAGTGCTCCATGCCGAAGCTGGTGGCAGTAACAGGCTATGCCAATGACGCGAGCAGATTTCAGACGGACGGACGTGTGTTTGACCTTCACCTCACCAAACCACTGTGGCTGGACGACCTCGGGGATGTCTTGTTGTGCTCGTAGAGCATATGCGTCCGGGCGTGTGCAGTCGTATGTCAGTGCAAATATCACTGCTCCAACATCAGCGATGTGCGTGAAGCTTCGAAAAACCCGGTAGGTTCGGTCGACGACCGATATCCGGCTTATGCCGGCGTGTGTCGGTTTTGAGTATTCCGTGAGCCAGCGCCGCAACGGTTCCCTAACCACTCAACTCGTTGTCTTCGTCCGCTGGATCGCCGGTGTCGACACCACAGACGTCCGTACGGAAGTTTGATGCCGCGATTCACATACATGACGCAAGGCTAACGGACGGGCGAAATTGGCCCGTCATTTCGGCGGCCCAATTCCCATGTTCAAACATCAAAAATCGCGATAGAGGGTTCCGGCTTACCCGTTCCGATAGCCTGATTGCTGAGGCATACCGGCACCCTGCGCCCCCCTTTGCATTTCGCATCGCTAACTTTCCGCAGGCCGTTGAAAGAAGGCGGCTCGCCTGGTAAGGCGGGCACGCTCATCCTTACGCGACTGAATTCGAGGCCGGTAGCGCAAACTGACCTGATACCCCACGACTTCCAGAAGCACGCGCAACGCCTTCGAGAAGACCGGACCGGCTCGATGACGCAATACTGTTCGAATGAACTTGTCAGCGACCTACTTTCCGGCAACAGCAGACGCTGCAATACATCATATAAATGTGACGCCGACTTTGGAGCGACAGACGTTTTCGAATGAGGGGTAAACCGGGTTTCTTCAGGCGTGGTGTTTCCTGTATCTTTTTTCTTACGTTTCGAAAGACATACTGAACATCTGACTAATTGCCTTCTCGGCAGAGGGCCGGGCGGCACCTTTTGCACTGCGTGCCATTCGTCAGAAAAGCTATAGAACTGAGAGAAAACATTGTGAAAATCGCGACCAAAGCAGGCGCCTGGGTGAGCCCCTACACGCCTCAAAACCTTGACACTGCGATTACGCATCTTGAGCGGGTCCTGTGTGCGGACGGTGCCGATTCGTTGTTCGCACAAACTTACTGGCGCGGTCGGGTTCTTCAGGCGTACGCAACGCCCGGGCTCTTGCGAAGGCAACGGGAACGGCTACAGCGACTGCTTGACCGGCTCGCCAGCGCTCCGGCAGATCCCAGGCGCCGGATGCAGGCCGCCCGAGAATGCTCGCCCCACTTGGCGGGCGTCCGATGGGCGCAGGCCTGGAACGGCTGACTTGTTTCACACAAGCAGATGACACGGGGCTGCATGTCTTCGGGTCGGACATAACCATCGCAGTAGGCACGCATTGCAACCCGAATAACAATTCGCAAGCCCAGACAATGGTTTCCCCGGGAACAGGAAAGCTTTTCCAACTCGCGTCCGCACGCGTGCAGCGCAACTTTTTGAATTTTCAACACCGAGTCAATGACTCTTTTTAACTTCCTTGGAATCAGATAATGCAGACGGGCAAAGTAAAGTGGTTCAACGATGCAAAGGGCTTCGGTTTCATCGCTCCGGACGATGGTGGTGAAGACCTGTTTGCCCATTTTTCCGAAGTGAAGTCGGAAGGCTTCAAGTCTCTTAGCGACGGGCAAAAGGTCAGCTTCGAGGTCAAGCTGGGACCAAAGGGCAAGCAGGCCGCAAACATTCAGCCGCTCTAGGAACATGCCGCAAGCCGGTAGCCAAGGCTTAAAGCGCCAGGCGCCTCTCCTGTGTGCGGAAAGGACCGCCATCGTTGTCGTGTCCGCAGATGGTCCACTCGACCAGGCATCCGGGAAACTGCAACCCCGGCAGGAGTAGCTGACCTGCTTATCAAGCGAAGAAACTGAAATGCAGACGCATACCGGATGCGTCTGCCGCAGAAAGCTGGCGCAGATATGTCGGTGCCCCAAATTCTCGATGGGACGTCCCACTATTGTCGTAAGGCGTACATGGAAGTTGAAGTCTACAAAGGGTATGCCATTTGGGGGCACGCCATCCGAGAGCATGGAGATATCCTGCAGTCGGAGCGATATGCTGGCAGAGGGACAATCACAAAAGGCTCGAAATTCGTCGAAGCCTCAGGTGTTCTTGGAAGCTTTGAGACCGAAGTAGATGCTCAGGTCGCTGGACTTACGTGGGCGCACGGTGGATAGATAGTCACCGGTAGTCACGACCAAGTCGGCGAAAACCCCGATGCTTAGCAAGTTTCGTTATACGGGTCCGTCGCGCATAGCGCTTCGTTCCCCTATGACCTATCCGTACGAAGCCCTGCACTCTCCTGCGGGCGTGTCGCCCGAAAGAGTCTCATCCAACGTATGGCTTTATATGTCGATGAAACTCTTTGATTGAAGGCGAAGTAAGTTGTCGCTCATGGAAAGCCGCATTGAAGTTGACAACGCGATGTGCGAGTCGTTCTTCGGCACACTCGAAGCCGAACTGCTCTGTCGCGAACACTTCGCTACCCACGAACAGGCACGGCGGCGTCTGTTCTCGTTTCTGGAGAGCTGGTACAACATACGCCGCGTGCACAGCAGCATCGGCTACTGTTCGCCGCTCGAGTTCGAAAACCTGCATGCGCAAGATCAAAGCTTATTGCCGCGCGGGTTGCCCACCGCCGGGGCAGCGCCGTGGTCGTGACAGGCAACCCGCCGCCCGACCGTGGACAACCCGCGATTCAACCTTATCGGGAGGTGCCACACCGCATTAAACTCAACTGCAAATCTATCCGTCGAACCGGGTCAACTTCAAACAGTGACGATGGAGCGCTCGATCGTTTGCAGGGGCAGCACACGTGGTATCGGGGATGAAAGGCCTCTCGCGCTTATTGTCCAGAATGAGTCGTTGAAAGACGCGCGCCAGGCTGGTCGGCCTTACTCACAAAGCGATTGCATGGAAGCGCGTCGCTGGCTTACAGGCGTCTCTCTTTTCTAGGCGGGCGACCTCCAACGTCGGATCGTCGTCCTTGAACGTGCCTTGGTAAATCTGATGCTTTACCCTGCCTGGAGCAGGTGTTACTCGGTTCTAACTCAATTTCTCAGGCATTTCGCCTTTCTGCCGACCGGTATATCGTCGTGCCAATGCCTCGTATAGTGGCGGCGCAAACAGTTTCGACACCTGACTTGAAACCAGTGCTGTCGCCATCAGCGAGAGCACTAGCGCGTGACCGTTGATCATTTCGATCACGATGACGAATGCCGTTATCGGACTTTGTGTCACCGCGGCCAGATATCCGACCATGCCCAGAGCAATCAGCATCGATAACTGCATTTGCCCGAAAACCAGATGCAGCGCGTTACCAATGCCCGCGCCAATTGCGAGAGAAGGCGCAAACAGACCGCCGGGTGCCCCGGGCAGGTAGGAGCCGACCATTGTCGCCATCTTGAGCAGCGGGTAGCTCGCTCCGAGTTGCGAATCGCCTTCGAGCATTCCGCGCGCTTCCACGTAACCGCTGCCGAACGTATGGCCTGCTGTAGCCACGCCGATTGCAGCAATGACAAGTCCGCACACAGCGCCGAACACCACAGGACGCGTTTGTCGCAACGCCAGGAGCCATCCGGGCATCCAGCGATCGGTGTTCAGCAACAGCCAGCAGAACGAGCCACCCGCCACGCCGGTCACGGCGCCCAGCATCACGACAGCAACGGCGAGCAGATCGGGAAAATGACCGTCGATTTGGATAGTGCCGAAATACGTGTAGTTGCCCTGGAGCCCTAGCGAAACCACGCCGGCAAAGATAATCGCGGTAATCAGCACGCCGCTGCTCTTCTGCTCGAAGCTGCGCGTCAGTTCTTCGATCGCGAAGACCACGCCGGCAAGCGGCGCATTGAATGCCGCGGACAGTCCGGCCGCGGCGCCTGCCAGAGCCAGATTGCGCTCGAGCGCCGCGCCCCGCACGGCAAGGAGGCGCGCAGGATAAAACCGCCGCAAGCTGAACATGAGCGCGGCGCCCACGTGAATCGTCGGGCCCTCCCGGCCGATCGTGAATCCACCCAGAATCGACAGAAAAGACACGATGATCTTGCCCACCAGGATGCGAATGGTCAGCAGCCGCGGTCCAAGTTCGCGGCCGTCATGCAGCGTCGCGATAACCTGTGGAATGCCGCTGCCCTCGGCACCTACGAAATAACGACGTGTGATCCAGACACTGAATGCGCCAATTGCGGGCGTGAGCAGAAGGGGCAGCCACCGGTAAGTTGTCGTGTAGCGCACAAAGGTGCCATAGCCGAAATCGATCAGCCGCGCGTACATGACGGCGACGAGCCCCGTGGCGATTGCACCGAGCCAGAAAACTCCATAGTGCAGCCAGAGACGCCGGCCACGCATAATCGTGCGCCGGTCCAACAGTCCGCGAATGAGCATTGAAAGACCGTTCCATCAATTCAAATTAAGGCACATTGTGACATACATGCCTCTCTTGCCTCCGATTGATGAATGAGGACGACGTGGGCGCTATTGCCCGGTATTGCCAAATACCCAGCTGAAGGAGCCGTACTGCTCCTTGTGCTGAGCAGCCAGCTTGAGCAGACAGCGCTCCCCCTTTGGCGTGAGATGCACCTGAACCTGGCGGCGATCATTCTCGTCAGCCTTGCGGATGACGAGTCCGGCGGATTCGCATCGCGAGACAAGCGCGGCGGTGCCATTGGGCGCCGCCTGCAGCCGTTCGGCGAGTTCACCGACGGTGGCCCACTGCCGCCCAGCGAAACCGCGCACGTGAAGCATCAGCTGATACTGAAGCGTTGTGATACCCGCCGCGCTGGCGATTTCTTCCGACACGCGCAGAAACTTGCGTAGCTCGTAGCGGAAGACGGACATCGCTTCAAGATCGTGTTTGGCCGGAAGGTCTTTTCTGGTTTGCGCGTTCGAACTCATTCGAAATCCTGCTGGTTGGTCAGTCACTCGGCGACGCGCTGCGGTACCTCAAGTGCGCAGCCTGCATCGTTCGCGAATCATACACAGGGCGAAGTCAGCCAGGACAAGGTGAATCCGGCCTTTCATCGCGCCTTCTTTTTTCTATAATTCTCATGCTCAAAGTTGGCGAATTGTTGGTATTAGTCGCCATTTCGTTAGATCAATTCTGCCTTCGTCGAGGAGGTGGTCATGCAATACGATGAATAGAAAGTACAGGACTTCATGGCGCGCATGGTTGGCGAGTTCGGCGCGGTTGCATCGGCACCGTTGATTGCGCTAGGCGACCGGCTTGGCCTGTATAAAGCAATGACTGAACAGGGTTGGATGACGTCGGAACAGCTCGCCGAACGCACGGGTCTCGCGCCGCGATATGTTCGTGAATGGCTTGCCGCGCAGGCCGCCTCGGGCTTTATCCGCTACGACGCGTCGACCGCACAGTACCAGCTTGAAAACGAAATGGCGATGTGCTTCGCCGAAGAAACGAGTCCAACGTTCATTCCCGGCTTCTGCGACTGCGCGGAAGCGATGTTTCGCAGTTTGCCTAAACTGGAATCTGCCTTTCGCACGGGGCTCGGAGTCGGATGGCACCAGCATCATCCGTCACTGTTCAAGGGAACCGAACGGTTCTTCCGCCCGGGCTATGCAGCCCATCTGATCAGCGACTGGATACCGGCGCTGGACGGTGTCGAACCACGTCTCAAAGCACAAGGCGCGAGAGTCGCAGATGTCGGTTGCGGTCACGGCGCTTCGACGATTCTGATGGCGCAGGCCTATCCGGACGCAACGTTCGTCGGCTTCGACTACCACGAACCGTCTGTCCAGCGGGCGTGGGAAGCGGCACAGGAAGCCGGAGTGAGCGATCGGGTAACGTTCGACGTGGCGAGCGCACAGCAATTTCCCGGGAAAGATTATGACCTGGTCGCGTTTTTTGATTGTCTTCATGACATGGGCGATCCGACGGGTGCTGCCGCGCATGTGTTGCATTCGTTGAAGCCAGGTGGCACGTGGATGATCGTCGAGCCTTTCGCGAACGACAGGCTGGAGGACAATCTGAATCCGGTCGGGCGTGTGTTTTGCTCGGCGTCCACAATGATCTGTACGGGAGCCTCGCTCGCGCAGGAAGGGCAAATGGCATTGGGCGCACAGGCTGGCGAAACACGACTCAGGAACGTGGTCACTGCGGGCGGTTTCACCCGGTTCACGCGGGCAACGCAGACGCCGTTCAATCTGGTCTTCCAGGCTCAGGCCTGATCCATATCGTTTCTGCTGATTGCTTCGTTCCGGACGTGGCGCACGCTGCGAGGATGAGCCTGATCCGGCTGACAGGATTTGACGTATCACCATCCGGATTTCCGCTCAGGTCGACAGCGGTCGTTCAACGCGCCCAGTCGATGGTCAGATTCAGAGCGAACCCTGAACTGCGAAATAGGCGCTGCGAGCCGTGACTGCGGACCGGAGCCAGAAGCAGCCAGCGCATCTGCGCCACCACACAGTCCTGTCGCTTCTGCTCAGTCGGCGCCGTACCTCATCGCGACGCCTTCGCAAAATGGGACGCGCATGATTTAGCAAAGCGTGCGCTATCTTTACTTTAACCAGCTTCCCGCTTGATCCACGTCTACTCCGCTCGCTTTCAGTTCGCGGCCTTCGATGTCGGCCTGTCCGTTCCAGCTTGCCGACCTCAGCCGCACATACCCAGTTCGTCGACGTCTTCATTGATATCGACAGCCGGCATGCAACCTGGAATATGCCCACCCCTTCAGTCATCGCCTCCTTCCTGCCGTTACCCGTCACGCTTTTCGGGGCGCGTTGATTGAAGACTCTGTCGAAAGTCTCCGGAGTCTATTGCAACTACAAACCGCTCAATATCGACTTGTCGTCGGAGAGGGTCGTAGCTCACCCATCGCGCGTCGACGAGTTGGGCAATTCGCTCGGCAATTTCGCGCTGCTCGCCAGCTTCACTCGTTTCCCATAGCGCTCTGACAACCGGAGCAATGGATATTATGTAAGGCGAGTTCTGCCGTGTCCCGCCGTCGACGCGCACGGTCCAGCTCACCCGTACACGATTGGTTCCCGTATCCCTGAAATCAGCGTCTGCCGGGAATCTGTCGAACAGAAAGGAACGAAGCCACGCGGCAAGGGTCATCGTGACCTCACGCTCAAGGGCGAACCGGGGCAGGCGGCATCCCCAGGTCGCGATGGATACAAATTTTCAATGTCTATCTCCAACTTTATAGCACATTGTGCCATATATGCTGTGCGCTGGTCTCTCTGGCTTGCACGGCGCTGCACAGGAAGCGTGAGGTCCGGCCTATCCGACGGAAATACGCCAGGCTTGATCCGGGCGCGGGCGCTGTACCAGACACTGGACCGATGTGGCGCGCACACGGCCCACTGAACCACGACGACGCCTCAACTTTTTTCACCGTGTATCCCTGTAAGAATTTCGGCGTGGGCCCGACTAAGCACGACGCAACCGAACCTGAAAGGACAAACAGCGTGGACGATACCAACTTTGCCTGTACGACATGTGGCCAGTGCTGCCACGATTTGCGCCTGCCACTGACAATCACCGAGGCGATCGATTGGCTAAAACGTGGGGGACAGCTGGAACTCCTCTGCGAAGCTATTCCATGGCCGGTCGAGCCGGAGCCCGACAATGCCCAGGCTGCGTACAAACGGGCGCGTTCGTCAGCCGTTATGAGCGGAACGTTACCGGTGCGCGTCTCGATCATTCTCGCTGCGGCGTTCGCTGGCGCGTGTCCCAATCTGCGCGCCGACATGCTCTGCGGTATTTACGATGAACGCCCGTTGGTCTGCAGAATCTATCCGGCGGAAATCAATCCCTTCGTAACCATGGTGCCGCAAAACAAGGCCTGTCCGCCGGAAGCGTGGCAAACAACGCCATTACAACGGCAAGGCGTCCTTGTCGATGCGTCGACCTATCAACTCGTCCAGCAGTCGCGTCTCGCCACGCAGTCAGAGACGCCGCTGCGGATCCAGATTTGCCGTGAGCTCGGACTCGATCATGCCGCGCTCGCGAACGAGGGGTTCGTCATTCACACACCGGACCGTGACGCCCTCCTGACCGCCCTGGAGCAGTGTTGCGCGTCACCGCTTCCCGATGACGAATCGGCGCAATGGACGTTTGTTTCCAATCGTTCCATGACTATGGAGGCGCTCGCGTCTGTCGGTGCGGTTGGCTATCCCGACCAGCGCACCGCAGATAAAGCTTTCAGATATCACGGGTTTTTCCCGTCGTCACTGGATAACGGCCAAACCTCCGTGGACAAACGTTAGGCCGCGAGCTTTGATACGCATCGTAAGAGGATCCGACCGATGTTGTACAGCAAGTCCGGTAACGTTCAATGGAGGCCTGGGCCGTCGACAGAAGCTACCCGGTCGCACGAACATGACCGAAACGAGCGACCGTTAATGGGTGGTCAACATGTCGCGCCGCGCGCCATGATCGGATCACCCAGAATTTCGGCAGCCTGAGCGAGGACTTCTGTCCGGTCAGCTTGCCCTTGTTCCAAGGCACTCGCGCCGGTTTTGCGGTTGCTTGCCGGTAGCCGGAAAGCGTATTGTTTGAACGCCTGTTTCCCGCGAGTCGAATTTCAGTTGCGGGTCGAGTGGTCGACTGGAGGCAACGACAGTTCTACCATAGGTTCGGCGTTCAAAAAACCAAGCCTATTTTTTTGATGCGGACAATTATTAATGGTAGCTTTTAATTTTTTCGTGGCTCTGCGGCGGCGAAATGAGCGGTGGGCCCGAGGTCGACCAGGATTGGAGAACGGAATGAAAAGACGGGTAGTGGGGCCGTGTATAACTGGTCCGATTACATCGCCAAGGACACCATCCCGAACTTCACCAGGCAGACCGGCGTCCAGGTCAAATACGACAACTACGACAGCGACGACACGCTGCAAGCCAAGCTCCTCACCGGCAATTCGGGCTACGACATCGTCGTGCCGACCAGCAACTACGCCGGCAAGCAGATCGCCGCCGGTATCTTCGCGCCGCTCGACAAATCCAAGCTGCCGAACCTGAAGTACCTCGATCCTTCGCTGATGGCGCTCGTCGCCGGCGCCGATCCGGGCAACAAGTTCACGGTGCCCTGGGCATACGGCACCACCGGCCTTGGCTACAACGTCACCAAGGCGCAGCAGATTCTCGGCAAGAACGTGCCGCTCGACAGCTGGGACGTCCTCTTCAAGCCGGAAAACATTTCGAAGCTGAAGGCTTGCGGCGTCTCCGTGCTCGACGCGCCGGACCAGATGTTCGCCGCCGCGCTGCACTACATCGGCAAGGATCCGATGAGCACGAACCCAGCCGACTACCGCGCCGCGCTTGAGATGATGAAGAAGATCCGCCCGTACATCACGCAGTTCAACTCGTCGGGCTATATCAACGACCTGGTCGGCGGCGACGTGTGTTTCGCGTACGG
>NZ_JBNNWQ010000008.1:0-426433 GCF_050281145.1 Paraburkholderia sp. NPDC080076
CGCGTCGAGAACAAGGAAGTGGTGATCGGTTTCGGCCACCCGGTGTACACGATCTCCGACCCGCGCAACAAGGTCATCAAGGAAATCGCGAAGAAGCTCTCGAAGGAAGCGGGCAACAGCAAGCTGTTCAATATCGCCGAGCGGCTGGAGTCGGTGATGTGGGACGCAAAGAAGATGTTCCCGAATCTGGACTGGTTCAGCGCGGTCTCGTATCACATGATGGGCGTGCCCACGGCCATGTTCACGCCGCTCTTCGTGATCTCGCGCACGGCCGGCTGGAGCGCGCACATCATCGAGCAGCGCGTCGACAACAAGATCATCCGTCCGAGCGCGAATTACACCGGACCTGAGAATTTGAAGTACCTGCCGCTAAATAGGAGAAAATAGCGGTCGCTGTGCGCTTTCAAAGCGCGTGCAGTTCAACCACGCGGTCGCCAGGACCGGTAGCCCGCGGAATGTTTAACTGAAACTAGATAGAAAGGTTTTCTCCATGAAAAAGCTGATGATCGCCGCCGTGATTGGCGCCCTGTCCACGACGATGCTGTCCGTCGCGACTGACGCCGCCGCGCAAACGGCGACCACCACGAAGCCGGCTGCCAGCGCTGCGCCGAAAAAGCCGCAGCCGAAGCGCCTGATCAAGCGCAAACCGAACCCGGCTAAGGAAGCGAAGGTCGATCCGGTACCGGAAGGCGCGGAAAAGTGGTCGTGCAACGAAGGCCAGGCTTTCGAACTGAAGGGCGACATGAAACGTGACCAGATCGTCACGGTTCACTGGGCTAACAAAAATTACAATCTGCCGCGCGAAGCGACCACCACGGGGGCAGACCGCTTCCACGATGCCGCAACGGGTATGGACCTGGTCGTGATCCCGACGAAGGCGATGTTGTTCTCGGACAAGGACAGCTCGCGCCTGGCCGACGAGTGCAAGACGGCAGCGATGCAGCAAGGCGCACCGGCTCCGACGCAATCGAACGCGATCGACAAGACCAGCAACTAATCATCGTCATCAGGAAAGCTCTCCGATGTCCGCTCCGATTTCCAACGTGCGACCCGACCCGGACCCAGTCCTGGCCGATATCGTCGACTACGTTCTGGATTATCAGATCGATAGCAGGCTCGCGCTGGAAACCGCGCGTCACTGCCTGATCGATACGCTCGGCTGCGGACTCGAGGCGCTCACCTACCCGGCCTGCACCAAGCTGATGGGACCGATCGTGCCGGGCACGATCGTCCCCAACGGCGCGAAGGTGCCGGGCACGTCGTTCCAGTTGGACCCGGTTCAGGCCGCCTTCAACATCGGCGCCATGATCCGCTGGCTCGACTTCAACGACACCTGGCTTGCCGCCGAATGGGGGCATCCGTCGGATAACCTCGGCGGAATTCTGGCGACGGCCGATTGGCTCTCGCGCAGCGCCATCGCAGCGGGCAAAGGGCCGCTGGCGATGAAAGACGTGTTGATCGCCATGATCAAGGCGCACGAAATTCAAGGCTGTATCGCGCTCGAAAACTCCTTCAACAAGGTCGGGCTCGATCATGTATTGCTGGTGAAACTGGCGTCGACCGCGGTGGTCGGCCAGTTGATCGGCCTCACTCGCGAGGAACTGATCAACGCGGTGTCGCAGGCGTTTGTCGATGGGCATGCGCTGCGCACGTACCGCCACGCGCCGAATACCGGCTCGCGCAAGTCATGGGCCGCGGGCGATGCGACCTCGCGCGCTGTGCGTCTCGCGCTGATCGCGAAGACCGGCGAGATGGGCTATCCGTCGGTGCTGACGGCGAAGACCTGGGGCTTTTACGACGTGCTCTTCAAGGGCAACGCGTTCCGGTTCCAGCGTCCGTACGGTTCGTACGTGATGGAAAACGTGCTCTTCAAGATTTCTTTTCCGGCAGAATTCCATGCGCAAACCGCAGTGGAAGCCGCGATGAAATTGCACGCGCAACTCGCGGCTGAAGGCAAACGCGTGGAAGACATCAGCAAGATCATGATCCGCACGCACGAAGCCGCGATTCGCATCATTGATAAAAAAGGACCGCTGAACAATCCGGCCGACCGCGATCACTGCATTCAGTACATGATCGCCGTTCCACTGATCCACGGCCGGCTGACGGCCGCGGACTATGAAGATTCGATCGCGCAGGACGCGCGGCTCGATGTGCTGCGCGCGAAGATGGAATGCGTCGAAGACGCGCAGTTCACGAAGGATTACCACGATCCGGAGAAGCGTTCGATCGCCAATGCACTGACGATCGAATTCAACGACGGATCGACATTCGACGAAGTCGTAGTCGAATACCCGATCGGTCATAAGCGTCGTCGCGAAGACGGGATTCCGTTGCTGGTCGAGAAGTTCAAGACCAACCTCGCGCGCCGCTTTCCGGTCAAGCAACAACTGGCGATTCTCGACGTGTCGCTGGATCAGGCAAGGCTCGAAGCCATGCCGGTCAATGAATACGTCGATCTGTACGTCATCTAGTTAAGTACTGTAGTTCCGCGATCAAACCAAGGAAAACACCATGGCCCACAACCTCCACAAAACGCTCAAGGAATTCGACAGCGGTTCCGGCAAAGGCAAGTTCTACTCCCTGCCGCAACTCGGCAAGGCACTGAACATCAAGATCGACCGCCTGCCGGTTTCGATCCGAATCGTGCTGGAATCGGTGCTGCGTAACTACGACGGCAAGAAAATCGCCGAAGAACACATCGAGCAACTCGCGAACTGGAAGCCGACCGCCGCGCGCGTCGACGAGATCCCGTTCGTGGTGTCGCGCGTCGTGCTGCAAGACTTTACCGGCGTGCCGCTGCTCGCCGACATCGCGGCAATGCGCGGCGTCGCGAAACACATGGGCAAGGATCCGAAGTCGATCGAACCGCTGGTCCCGGTCGATCTGGTCGTCGATCACTCGGTGCAGATCGATCACTTCCGCGAAAAGAACGCGCTCGACCTGAACATGAAACTGGAATTCCAGCGCAACAACGAGCGCTACCAGTTCATGAAGTGGGGCATGCAGGCATTCGACACGTTCAAGGTCGTGCCGCCGGGCGTCGGTATCGTTCACCAGGTGAACCTGGAATACCTCGCACGCGGCGTGCACAAGAAGGCTGAAGGTGCGGACACGGTGTACTACCCGGATTCGCTGGTCGGTACCGATAGCCACACCACCATGATCAACGGCATCGGCGTGGTGGGCTGGGGCGTGGGCGGTATCGAGGCGGAAGCCGGCATGCTCGGCCAGCCTGTGTACTTCCTGACGCCGGACGTGGTCGGCGTGAACCTGAAGGGCAAGCTGCGCGAAGGCGTGACGGCAACCGACCTGGTGCTGACTGTCACCGAACTGCTGCGCAAGGAAAAGGTTGTCGGCAAGTTCGTCGAGTTCTTCGGCGAAGGCACGCGCTCGCTGTCGCTGCCGGATCGCGCGACGATCGGCAACATGGCGCCGGAATACGGCGCGACCATGGGCTTCTTCCCGGTCGACGAGAAAACCATCGACTACTTCAAGGGCACGGGCCGCACGGACGCGGAAATCTCGGCGTTCGAGAAGTACTTCAAGGCGCAGAACCTGTTCGGCGTGCCGAAGGAAGGCGACATCGACTACACCAAGGTCGTGACGCTGGATCTGGGCACGGTCGCACCGTCGCTGGCAGGCCCGAAGCGCCCGCAAGACCGTATCGAAATTGGCAATGTGAAGTCGACGTTCAGCGACCTGTTCTCCAAGCCGGTTGCGGAAAACGGCTTTGCGAAGAAGGCCGAAGACCTCGGCGCGCAATACACGACGAGCAATGGCGTCGACGTGAAGAACGGCGACATCCTGATCGCCGCGATCACGTCGTGCACGAACACGTCGAACCCGAGCGTGCTGCTGGCCGCCGGCCTGCTGGCGAAGAAGGCTGTCGAAGCCGGCCTGACGGTCGCTCCGCACATCAAGACGTCGCTGGCTCCGGGATCGCGTATCGTCACCGAATACCTGACGAAGACCGACCTGCTGAAGTACCTCGACAAGCTCGGCTTCACGCTGGCCGCTTACGGTTGCACGACCTGTATCGGTAACGCGGGCGATCTGACGCCGGAACTGAACGAAGCGATCACGAAGAACGACATCGTCGCGGCAGCGGTTCTGTCGGGCAATCGTAACTTCGAAGCGCGTATTCACCCGAACATCCGCGCCAACTTCCTGGCCTCGCCGCCGCTGGTCGTCGCCTACGCGATCGCCGGCAACATCACGCGCGACCTGATGACCGAACCGGTCGGCAAGGGCAAGGGCGGCAAGGACATCTACCTGGGCGACATTTGGCCGACCAGCGATGAAGTCAACGACCTGCTCAAGTTCGCGCTGGACGCGGAAGCGTTCCGCAAAAACTACGCGTCGCTGACCAAGAAGGGCGACCTGTGGAGCAAGATCGAAGGCGAAGAAGGTCAAGTCTACGACTGGCCGAAGTCGACCTACATCGCCGAGCCGCCGTTCTTCGGCAAGGACTTCTCGATGACGCCGGCCGACAGCATCGCAGCGGTCAAGGACGCGCGCGCACTGGGCATTTTCGGTGACTCGGTCACGACCGACCACATCAGCCCGGCTGGCTCGATCAAGGAAGACTCGCCGGCAGGCAAGTGGCTGAAGGAAAACGGCGTGCAGAAGGCCGACTTCAACAGCTACGGCTCACGCCGCGGTAACCATGACGTGATGATGCGCGGCACGTTCGCGAACGTCCGGATCAAGAACCTGATGATCCCGACGAAGGCAGACGGCTCGCGCGTGGAAGGCGGCCTGACGATTCATCAGCCGAGCGGCGAAAATATGTCGATCTACGACGCAGCGATGAAGTACATCGACGCCGGCACGCCGACCGTCGTGTTCGCGGGCGAAGAGTACGGCACGGGCTCGTCGCGTGACTGGGCTGCGAAGGGCACGCAACTGCTGGGTGTGAAGGTTGTGGTCGCGCGCAGCTTCGAGCGGATTCACCGTTCGAACCTGGTCGGCATGGGCGTTCTGCCGCTGCAGTTCAAGGGCTCGGATAGCGTGCAATCGCTCGGCATTACCGGCGAAGAAACGTACGACATCGAAGGCCTCGGCGCGGACTTCAAGCCGCAACAGGAAGTGACGCTGGTGATTCGCGGCAAGGACGGCAAGGAAAAACGCGTGCAGGTGCTGCTGCGTATCGACACGCCGATCGAAGTCGACTACTACAAGCACGGCGGGATTCTGCCGTTCGTGCTGCGTTCGCTGCTGGCTGCTTAAGGTATTCGCTTACCTGTGCAGTAGCTGCGAGCTGTTTTGCAGGGGCTGCGTCCTGTGGAGGACGCAGCTGACTTTGAAGCCCGACCGGTGGTCGGGCTTTTTTTTTGGCTGCTGACTTTTTGGGCGCTATTTGCCGGCGCCGCTTGTGCCGAAGGCTTCAGGGTCGTCGGTGATCCGACGCTGCGTTAGGTGGGCGCTCCAGTCGGTATCTTTCGGCACCGGGATGCGAGCCCGCGTCGTGATGTTCGCGCGCCGTTGCTGGGCCGCCCAATCGAGCAATGCGGCGCGCTCGGCTGTGTCGGTTGCGGACAGAGGGCGCGCGGTCCAATCGGGTTGTTGCGACGTGGACGGTTGTCCGGGTCCGGATGGCTTGGTCGTGTGGCTTGGTGCCGGGCGTTCGTCCGCTTGCAGTTTGCTGAGGTGTGTGACTGGGACCCGATGGCGGGGCTTTGCGGCTTGGCTTGCCGTGTCCTGATGCATAGACACTCGGGCGGTTGGACGCGGCACAAGGCTTTCGACATGCTGCGGCTTCGGTGTCTCGCGAGAAACCTCGCTCGCCTTCGCTGTGTTTGGCGTAGGAACAGCGATGGGACTCGTCGCCTTTGGCGAACTAGCGGCCAAGGGTATGCTTCGCGCGATCGCGCGGGTGAATTCGACCGGCGGCTGTGCCGGTTTGGCACGCTCGCGTGGATCAGGCGCCATCGTACTTCCGTCTGCCGATGCAACCGGCTGCGTTATCGACTTAGCCGCAGCCGTAGTCGTGGCTGCCGTCCTGTCGGCATCGTGCGTCGTACAGGTGGCCAGCAGCCAGGCCAGTGCAATGCTGCAGCCCGCGAAGATCGCCGCTCCCAGCATATGATCCGAACGGGTCGACCTCGGGCGCACTTGCCCCATGTTCAGGTAGTACCTGGCTTCGGCCAATTGCTCCGCAAATCGATGAGAATGATCGCGTTGCGCCGGGAGTTTGTAGAAAAAAAGAAACTTCACGCCCGGTGGTAACGGTCCACGACGTGCTGGCGGCGACGGGTGTTGTACCGCATCCTGGATTGCCTGTTGGGCAGCGGTGAGTGACGCGGGTTGCGGTTCGCGTTGTGCCATGGCCTGGGCCTGCCGACGCCGTGAGCCGAAAGGCGGCGGCAAGACATCGAACGGCCGCGGAATTGGAAGCGCCAGGTCGCCTTCGATCAAGGCAAGCGGTCGATTCATTGTGAGGTGCTCCGGTATGCGCGCGACGTTGCTTCGAGTTGCGTGACCAGGGTTCTGGCGCGCGCCGTTAGCGCGTCGATTGAGCCGGTGCTGTGTTCCAGGGGCGACGTACTCGCACGCCGCAACACCTCCATCAAACTGCGCGCGCCGACGAGGCCCACTGCTCCGCTCAAGCGATGCAGCACGCTATGGAAATGATCGAAGTCGCCTTCACGATGCAAGGCGTTGAGACGCTCGAGGTCTTCATTCATTGCCTCACGCCAGTTGTTGAGAAACGCGTGAAGATCGACTCCCTCTTCAGCCAATGCATCCAGATAACGGCTTTCAAAGGGCTCAAACGAGGCGCTTGCGGAAACGTCCCGTGGCTGCGTGGTGTTCCGAAGAAAGGGCGCTTGTGCATTGCCGCTAGCCGTTCCTGCGGATGGCTCCTGTTGTTCGACGGCGAACAGCGCGTTGAAGGTCGCGCGAGGGCCCTTCTCTGAACTGGTCGCGATGGAAAGCTCGCCGTGCATGCACTGCGCCAGTAGTGTGCAGAGTGGCAAACACGCGTCGGCGTCGGCGAGTCGCTTGGCTACCTGTGAGTCACCAGCGACTGGAGCCGAAGGCTGCGACGGCGCGACGGCAGCATGCTTATCCGCACCGCCGACCACGCTGATAAAGATACGTTGCGAGCCCGAATTCAACGACTGCGCCCACACGACGAGCGAAATCTCTCCCTGCGCGCTGAGTTGGACCGTTCGGTTGAGCAAATGGAAAAGGACTTGGCCTAACCGGGCACCGTCGGCGCGAATCGTTTCGGCCACAGTGTGGCCGACGCTCGCACGCAGGTGCAAATCGCGACGAGATGCAAACGGGATGAGCAATGCGAAAACACCATCGATGAGCTCGCGCAGGTTCGTCGCGCTCTCTTCGAGGACAAACGCGCGAGATTCTACAGGCGCGGCATCCAGCAGATCTTTAAGCGTTTGGCTCCATGTGGACGCAGAGGAACGAGACAGACTGGCAGTATTCATAGCCCACAAACCTACTCGACCAAACGGTGCAAAGTCGCGAACTCGATGAGACCTGCTAACGACGAAAGGCCGAGTTTCTCCTGGATACGGCTTTTGTATGTGCTGACGGTTTTGTCGCTGATAAACAAGGCATCCCCAATCGCCTTATTCGACATGCCTTTCGAAAGCATCTGCAGAATCACGAGCTCCTTATCCGATAGCAGCCCGATCCTGGCTTCTTCACCTCCCCCCCCGCCAGCGAACGCCATACCGCCGCCATTAGCCGTCACCGGGAACACGGTATAGCCTGCCAGCACCGCCTCTACCCCGCGCATGATCTCCTTCATTTCCTGCGACTTGCCGACGAAACCATGCACGCCCGAGCGCATTGCGCGCGGCGCGAACGTCGCCGGATCGTGACTCGACAGCACCATCACGCGAATCGGCGGATGAACGAGCTTGAGTCGGGGAATCACATCGAGTCCGCTGATGCGCGGAATGTCGAGATCCAATATGGCGAGCTCTGGCGTGTGTATGCGGGCCATCTCGACAGCGCTCTGGCCGTTATCGGCCTCGATCACTTCTTCAACGCCAAGCAATTGCACGAGCTGCATTTTGATGACCATGCGAAACGCAGGATGGTCGTCGATAACCAGAATAGTTGACACTTTTCTTAATCCTCCTGAATACACGCTTTGCGACATTGATCGTTGGCAGCGTCAAGGTCGAAGACGCATCGATCTGTGCGGCACGCTTGCTAGCTTTCCACCCGAGGGCACACTACGGGGCCACCGCGACGAGTTCAATCTCGACGCGTCGATTCGGCGCGAGGCATCGCATCAACACATCTCGCTTCGTTTGCCGGCAGTCCACCAACGGATTCTCACTGCCTCTGCCTTGCGCGCTCATCGGCAAGCTCACGCCGCGCGCTCGCAAGTACCGCTCGACCGTGAGCGCGCGCTGCATGGACAAACCGATGTTGTAAAACTTGTCGCCGAGGCGGTCAGCGTAGCCGGTGACCTTCAACTCACGCATGGCAGGAATCTTCTTCAAACGCATTGCCACGTCGTTCAACTGTCGTTTGCCGGCGGGCAATATCGCGGCGGCGTCACCGCCGTTGAAACGGAAAAGAGAATCGGTTTTTAACGTGATCGTCCGCGGCGAATTCGCAGCTGAGGCGGAGGCAGGACCACGTGCGGGCGCCGGAGCGGACGTCGGCGTTTGTACAGCCTGCTTGCATTGCAGCGCAGTTTCCGCCGACTGACGCAAGTTGTCCTGCACTTCAGGCAGGCGTTTCTCGGCGTTGGAGAAACTGCGTCGCCATGCGTCATGCCCGCTTTGCATCAGTTCGACTTCGGCACAAGCAAGCGGCGGCAGCGCCTGCGGACATTGCGCAACAGCGGGATCTGACTTGATGGTATTGACGATCTTCCAAAGATCGGGGCGCACCGTGGACACGGTACGCAGCGCGGGATTGACAGCCGATAACGGCGCACCGTTCTCGAGGCTCATCGTGATCATGGCTGCCTGGCCAATCGCTTCTTCGACGAAGCCCCAGTGATCGTCGGCTTGCCGCGCCTGTTGAGCGGCATTGATCCAGCATTGTGCCTTGGCTTGAAAATAGCCGTTCTTATCGCCCGGCAAACGGTCGAGCCGCGTCTGCAGTAATGTCAACGCCGTGCCGCTGCTTGCGACCGGCGCATAGGTGCTGATCCATTGTGAGTTGACCGCGCCCGCGGCTTCGTCCTGAGTGACGCCGAATCCGCTATGCAATAAGGTGGCGTCTTGAACGCCAAGCCGGTCACGCGCGCCGTGGTCCGCGCAGGCCGTTAAGGCTAGCGCGCACACAAGCACCATTAGCTGGTGTTTCATTGATTCCCCGCGTCGAGCGCATCTTCTTATCGAGGGCTACGAGTATGAAGATATGCTGATGCATAGGGAATGGGAGCAATCTTAGATTAGCGTCAGGAAAATGTTAATTGTGATGCGTTTCAAATAAAATCTGTCATCAGCAGATACTCAGACCTTGACTGCCCGCGCTGCATTTCGCCCACGCAGCCACTCGAGCGCTAGTAACAGGCTGGTGGAAAAAATAATCAGAATGGTCGCCAGCGCGGCGATGGTCGGGCTGATATTTTCGCGGATACCGGTGAACATCTGTCGGGGCAACGTAGTCTGATCCGCGCCCGCCAGGAACAGCGTCACGACGACCTCATCGAATGAAGTCGCAAATGCGAACAGCGCGCCCGAAATCACGCCCGGTGCGATTACCGGCAACGTGATACGGAAAAACGTCTTCACCGGATTTGCGCCCAGCGACAAACTCGCCCGCACCAGGTTGTAGTTGAAGCCCTGCAAGGTCGCCGCCACCGTCGTCACGACAAAGGGAACGCCGAGCGACGCATGCGCGAGAATCAGACCGATGTAGGTATTGGCCAACCCAAGCGGTGCAAAGAACAGGTACATGCCGACGCCGACCACCACCACCGGCACGATCATCGGCGAGATCAGGATCGCCATGAGCAGCCCTTTGCCGCGGAAGTTTGCCTTGGTCAGTCCGATTGCCGCCAACGTCCCAAGCACGGTCGCGACCACCGTCGCCGAGGGCGCGACGATAAAGCTGTTCTTGGCCGCCATGCGCCATTCATCGGACGCGATCAGATTCTGATACCAGCGCAACGACCAGCCCGGAATCGGATACACCAGAAACGTGCTCGACGAAAACGACAGCGGCACGATCGCCAGCACCGGCAAGATGAGATACAGAAGCGTGAGCACCGCCAGCGCACGCAACGCGAAATACCACACGCGTTCGACGAAAGACGTATGCGGCGCGAACAAAGGCTTGGCAAGTTTCATCGCAATAGACTCCGTTCAGCCGAGGCTCAGTGACGAACGCGTGAAGCGCCCGTAGATGACGTACAGCACCAGCGTCGCGGCGAGCAGCAAGCCGCCGAGCGCGCACGCCATGCCCCAGTTGATGGTCACGTTGGTGAAGTACGCGACGTAGTAGCTGACCATCTGATCGTTCGGTCCGCCGAGCAAGGCCGGCGTGATGTAGTAGCCGATTGCCAGAATGAACACCAGCAACGCGCCTGCGCCGATGCCCGGATAGGTCTGCGGTACATACACACGCCAGAACGCGGCGAACGGATGGCTACCGAGAGAAATCGCGGCGCGCTGATAGGTCGGCGGGATCGACTTCATCACGCTATAGAGCGGCAGGATCATGAACGGCAGCAGAATGTGCGTCATCGAAATGTAGACGCCGGTCCGGTTGAACAGCAGCGCCAGCGGATCGTGCAACAGCCCGCTGCCGACCAGCGCCTTGTTCACCAGCCCTTCGCTTTGCAGAATCACGATCCATGCCGCAACGCGCACGAGGATCGAGGTCCAGAACGGAATCAGCACGAGAATCATCACCAGATTCGCGCGACGTTCGGACAGCGTCGAAATCCAGTAGGCGAGCGGATAGCCGAGTAGCAGCGCGAAGAACGTCACTGCCGCGCCGATCACAAAGGTGCGGCTGAACACGGCGAGATAAATCTGTTGATCAGGGTCGGTCGGAATGATGTGGCCGAACGCGTCCTGTTTGTGGTCCAGCGAAGCCAGCAGATAAAACGGCGAATACGCGCCGGAATTTTTCGCGATGGCCTGCCAGTACGCGACGTCGTTCCAGCGTTCGTCAAGCTCGGCGAATTTCGCGTGCATCTGGGCGGGCGTCAGTTGCAAGGGCTTGCTGTTGTCGTCGACGAACGGCATGGCGCGCGCGGATTTGGCGACCAGCGAACGGTAGCCCGGAATCTCCACGTTCAGGCGTCGTGCGAGTGCGCCCATGCCGTCGCTGTCGGCGATCGCGGCGAGGTCGACTGCCAGCGCGGCATACGCGGTATCCGGCGGCGGTGTCTTGCGATCCCACGCGCTCAACGACGCCAGCGTATGCGGCAGCGCATTGACGACTTCGGGATTTTGCGCGGCGCGCGTGAGCAGCGCGCCGATCGGCACGACAAAAATCAGCAGCAGAAAAATCGCGAGCGGCGCGATCAGCAGCAGGGCCATGGCCCGCTTCCTGGCTTCCGCGGCCTTCAGCTCGCGCTTGAGTCGGCCACTTGATTCAGGCGTCGAATCGGCAGCGATCGTCATCGTAGTCACACCTGTCTCCTGCTTTACCTTGGAAGCGCGCGCACTTGGGTACTGCATGCGCGCGCGTCATTTCACAACTCGAAGGCGCGGCGGCATCGAACCCGCCACGCCCTCACACAACACTAACTACTTCGAAGCCCACGACGAAAACCGCTGCTCCAACTCATCGCCATGATCGGTCCAGAACGCCAGGTTCTGCAGCACCGCATTCTTCCCATTAGCCGGCGAGTTCGGCAGATTCGCAAGCGTCTTCGGATCGAGCGCCTTGATAGCCGCCACATTCACCGGACCGTACGCGATGTTGTGCGCATAGTCCTGTTGCGGCTTCGACGAAATCGAATAGGCGATGTACTTCTCGGCCAGCGCCTTGTTCGGCGTGCCCTTCGGAATCGCCCAGTAGTCGAGGTCGTAGATGCTGCCGTTCCACACCACCTTCAGGTTCTTGCCTTCCTTCTGCGCGGCGTCGATCCGGCCGTTATACGCAGTGGACATCACCACGTCGCCCGCGACGAGGAATTGCGGCGGCTGCGCGCCCGCTTCCCACCACTGGATGTTCGGCTTCAGTTCGTCGAGCTTCTTGAACGCGCGGTCCTGGCCTTCCTTGGTGGCGAGCACCTTGTAGACGTCCTTCGGCGGCACGCCGTCGGCCATCAACGCGAATTCGAGGTTGTAGCGCGCGCCCTTGCGCATTGCGCGCTTACCCGGGAATTTCTTCACGTCCCAGAAATCGGCCCAGCCGGCCGGCGCCGTTTTCAGCTTGTCAGCGTTGTACGCGAGCGCCGTCGACCACACGAAGAAGCCCACACCGCAAGTTTGCGGTGCTTCGGGAATCAGATCCGCCTTCTTGCCGATCTTCGACCAGTCGAGTTTCTCGTACAGCCCTTCATCACAGCCACGGCCGATATCGCCCGATTCGACTTCCACCACGTCCCAGTTCACATGCTTGGCTTCGACCATCGCCTTCACTTTGGCCTGCTCGCCGTTGTATTCGACGGCGGTGACTTTGTTGCTGGTCTCCTTTTCGAACGGCTGGTTGAATGCAACCTTTTGCGCGTCGCCATTCGCGCCGCCGAAATTGACGACCGTCAATTCGGCCGCATTGACTTGCGCGGCGCCCAGCGCGAGCGCCACAGCACCGACAGCGATGGCGCAGCGCGATTTCCCGATCTTGCTCATGGTGTGTTGCTCTCCTTTGGTGGTGTGCTTCATACGTTCAGTGCGACTTTGTTATGTGCTGCTTGATCAGCCCTGCCTGCGTCGAACATCTTGCACGTTCGACGCGTTCACGCCCCTGCGAAAACCCGCAGATGCTCGGGTGCGAATTCGAGTGCGACCGGTGCGCCGGGCGCGAAGGTGTCGAGCACGCCGGTGCCGAGCGGCACCTTCACGAAGCACTCGTCCTGTTGCGGCAGACCACAACGCATGCGCACGTGGTCGCCGAAATAGATCAGCCCGCGCGCTTCACCGGCGAGCGCGTTGGCGCCCGGCCGCGACAAGCCGTTGGCGAGCTTCATGCGCTCGGGCCGGATGCACGCGACCGCCGGCGTACCCGCTTGCGCGCCGCCGATATTGCGGCCCGTGAGGCGCGTGCCGTCAATCAGGTGAAATTCGCAATACTCGCCGTCGACATTCGCGATCGTGCCGCGCAGCTTGTTGCTGTCGCCGATGAAGTTCGCCACGAACTCATTGCACGGCGATTCATACAGCCGGTCCACGGTATCGAGTTGCTGCACGATGCCTTTATCGAACACGGCGACGCGATCGGACATGGTCAGCGCCTCGCCCTGATCGTGCGTGACGTACACGAACGTGACGCCGAGTTTCTCGTGCAATGATTTAAGTTCGTACTGCATGTGTTCGCGCAACTGTTTGTCCAGCGCGCCGAGCGGCTCATCCATCAGCACGAGCTTCGGCTCGAACACCAGCGCGCGGGCCAGTGCGATACGCTGCTGCTGGCCCCCGGAAAGCTGCGCCGGATAGCGCTTTGCGAAGCTCTCCATGCGCACCATCTTGAGCGCGTTATTCGTGCGATGCGCGCGCTCTTCCGCCGAAATCTTGCGCACGGTAAGCGGATACGCGACGTTCTGCTCGACCGTCAGATGCGGAAACAGCGCGTAGTTCTGAAACACCATGCCGATGTTGCGCTTATGCGGCGGCACGGTATTGAGCAGCGTGCCATCCAGCCAGATTTCGCCGCCGGTGGGAAATTCAAAACCCGCCAGCATCATCAGACAGGTGGTCTTGCCCGAACCGGACGGCCCGAGCAGCGTCAGAAACTCGCCCTGATAGATATCCAGGTCGAGCTGTTTGACGACCAGCGTTTCGCCGTCGTAGGTCTTTCGCACACCTCGAAAGCTGACGATCACGTCTTCGGTTTTCATCGTCCAAGTCTCCTCTGCGGTCCGGCTGGCTCCCGTGCAAAGCAGCGGGATTGCAGCAATTGCGTGGCTCACTATAGACCGTTACGGTTCTACAATATGGAACCATTTCATTATTCCGGATAGAACCACTTGGACACCGTGATTTTGTCGGATTGGCTTGCCGCGCGGCTCGACCGCGCGGCCGCCGAACCGGTCTACCGGCAGACGTTGCGGCTCATGCAGCAGGCTATCCTGACCGGCCAGCTGCCGCCGGGCACCAAGCTGCCCAGCTCGCGCACGCTCGCCGAAGACCTCGGCATTGCGCGCAACACGGTGCTGCACGTCTACGACCAGTTGACCGCCGAAGGCTATGTGATCTCGACCACCGGTAGCGGCACCTATGTCGCCGATACGCGGCCGGACACGGCCGCCGTGAATATGCGCAGGAAGCCGACGGTGGCGAGCGTCGACAAAGAAGGCAGTACACCCAGGGAAAGCCCCAAGCCGCCGAAACGCGACCTCAGCGATCTGTCGACCCGCGGACGCCGTCTGATCG
This sequence comes from Paraburkholderia sp. NPDC080076, assembly GCF_050281145.1. Classification (NCBI taxonomy): domain Bacteria; kingdom Pseudomonadati; phylum Pseudomonadota; class Betaproteobacteria; order Burkholderiales; family Burkholderiaceae; genus Paraburkholderia; species Paraburkholderia sp. NPDC080076. Next base: position 14,490 of record NZ_JBNNWQ010000008.1, read on the forward strand.
ACAAAGCCGGCGTTTCCGCCAAACAGTGGGGCGCGTTCATGCCGGGCGTGCCCGACGTGGCGGAATTTCCGGCGCGCACGTGGAGCCGCCTGCAGGCGCGTTTGTGGAAGGAAGCCAATCCCGATCTGCTCACCTACGCGCCCGGCGGCGGCTACCGGCCATTGCGGCGGGCGTTGTCGGACTACCTGCGCGTGGCGCGCTCGGTGAATTGCACGCCGGACCAGATCATCATCACCACGGGCATTCATCAGTCGATCGATCTGGCGGTGCGTCTGTTGACCGATGTCGGCGACCGCGCGTGGGTGGAAGAACCGTGCTATTGGGGCGCACGCAGCGTGCTGCAGTCATCGGGGATTACCCTTGTGCCGGTGCCGGTGGATGACGAAGGCCTGAATCCGCGCGAACAGGATCTGCAACAGCCGCCGCGGCTCGCGCTCGTCACGCCGTCGCATCAGTATCCGCTCGGCATGGTGATGAGCCTCGCGCGCCGTCGCACACTGCTCGAATACGCGCGCCAGCACAACGTGTGGATCATCGAGGACGACTACGACAGCGAGTTCCGCTACGGCAGCCGTCCGCTCGCGTCGCTGCAAGGACTGGACGACGCCGGCCAGGTGATCTATGTCGGCAGCCTGGGGAAGATGCTGTTTCCGGGCTTGCGGATCGGCTACATGATCGCGCCGGAGCATCTGGTGGACACGTTCCGCACGGGCGTCGCCGAGCTGTATCGCGAAGGTCAGTTGATGCAGCAGGCGGTGATGACCGACTTCATCATGGACGGGCACCTCACCTCGCACGTTCGGCGCATGCGCGCGCTGTATGGCGAACGGCGGCAGATCCTGATCGACGCCATCACCGCGCGTTTCGGCAACGAACTGCCGGTGATGGGCGACGAGGCCGGTCTGCATCTGGTGCTCGGCCTGCCGGATCACGCGAACGATCGCGCGGTGACGGCCGCCGCTTACGACGCCGGCGTGATCGTGCGCCCGCTCGCAAGCTATTACAGCAGCGATACGCCCGCGCGGCGTGGACTGCTGCTCGGTTATGCGTGCGTGCCGAACGACAAGATCGGCCCCGCGTTCGACACGCTCGCGCGCGTGATCGAGCAAACCGCGTTGAAGACGCCGACGCGCGCCGCTTGAGCACATGCCGCCGCGAGCATGCGCGGCCGGCGGCGGTGCGCTCAACGTTCAACGTTCTATGTTCAACACAGCGAGCTCAAGAAAAACACCGGATTCTGCCTGACGTACGAAGCGCCAGGCCTCACCACGCTCACTTCAAGCCGAAGTCGACCCGCGTCGTCGCGCCCTTATCCTTGATGCCGTCAGCATTCAGCTTAGGCGCGACGATAAACACGCGGCTGCTGTCGATCTTGCCGTCCAGATATTGCTGCACGCTCTGCGCGCGCTGTTGTGCGAGCTGGCGCAGGCTGGCCTCATCGATCGGTGCGTTGGCGGCGAGCGCGCTCTTCATGTCGTCGTCCGGCAAGCTCTTGGTCAGGCCGACAAAATTGCGCGGCTTCTTGAAGTCCGCCGACTTGTAGGCCTTGCTCAGATACTTGTCGTAGTCCTTCGGGTCGACGGTGACGGTCGACAAGTCGACGCTCTCGCCGTTGCCCACCACGTCCTTGATCTTCTGCTGCTTGACGAGGCGGTCCACATAGCCGGTGCGCAACGCGGGTTCGTCGACGGCCGGATCGACGCGGCCGATCAGGTCCATGCGGATCGACGGTTTATCGGACAGCGCCTTCACGATCGTGTCGAGTTTCTGGGTGTCGGCGTCGGTCAGTTTCGCCGAGCCGGGTTCGAACTCGACATAGCCCAACTCCTCGCCACTACCGCCGAATGCGTTGGCGATCAGCGAGAACGGCGCGGTCACCGCCTTCTGGAGCAGATTGAGCACGGCATGCCAGATCAGGCCGCCAATACTGAACTCAGGATTCGACAGCGAGCCCGACACCGGCAGGTTCACGTCGATTTCGCCGCGCGAATTCTTCAGCAGCGAGATCGCGAGACGCACGGGCAGCTTGGTCGCCGTATCGTTGTCGATGTGATCGCCGAACGTGAGCTGGTCGATGAAAATATGATTGTTCGCGTCCAGTTGATCGTTCGCCAGCTTGTAGTGCAGATCGACGTTCAGCTTGCCCTTGGTGATCGGATACCCGGCATATTTCGACGAATACGGCGTGAGATTGGTCAGTTCGATATCGTGCGCGACCGCTGTCAGATCGAGCGCCGGCTTCGCAATCAGCGGATTGACCGTGCCGCGAATCGACAACGGACCGTTGGCCGCCAGTTTCGCGGCGATGTCGACCGGCGCGGCCGTGGTCGATTGCGTGCCGAACGCGCCGACCGTGCCCTGAATGCCGACCAGATTCGCCGTGAAATTCGGTTTGATGAAGTTGTCGGTGTACGTCACGCGGCCCTGTTGCAGCACCAGTTGACCGAAGTGGAGCTTGACCGGGCTTTGCGGCGGCGTAGCCGCCGTCACCGTGGCGGGCGCGGTCGACGAGGCCGGCGCAGGCGCAGCCGCGACTGTCGATGCCGCTTGCGGCGTCAACGGCACGGGCTCGGCGCCGCTCTTGTCGCGCGTCAGCGATTGCGCTGCGCCGCTTTCATGCGCGACGACGTCTTTGAGATTGAGCTTGCCCTGCGCGTCGAGCAGCACGCGTCCATAGAACTTGGTAAACGTGACGCGGCCCGCGTCGACCACCGTGCCGTGCTCGTCGTAGTCAGCCTTAAGGTTGGACAACGCGAGCGAGCCCCAACCCGCGAACGGATCGGAGGTCGCCTTGTCGAGCATACGGACTTCGACGAGCGCCACGTCGCCGTGATAGGTCGCTTTCAGCGATTTCGCCTGATTCAACGCGAGGTCGCCGTTCGCATTGAGCAGCGCGCTCGCGATCACCGCATTCAGCTTGCTGCCGAAGTACGGCTCGAAGGCCGCCGCGTCGAGCCGGTTGGCGTTCACCTTGACGGCCACCTTGAGCGGCGTCGCCGTGACGTCGCCCGTGACGCCGAGTGTGCCCTTCTTGTTCAGCGTCGCCTGCAGATCGACCGGCAGCGGACGGCTCAGGTCGTCGCTGATGTTCTGCACCTTTAGCTGCAGCGGCGTGATGTTCAGCTTCACCGGCTGCGGCGTGGTGTTGTCGATGAAATTGGCGGTGGCGTCTTTCACGGTCAGCTCGCCGATCTTGTAGTGCCATGCGGGCCCTTCCGCCTGCGCCTTCTTGACCGCGTGAATCGCGGTGCGCCGCTGCGCCGCTTCGTGCTGGCCGGCAAGCGCGGCGAGGTTGATGCTGCCGTCTTTCAGACGCTGCGCGTCGACCGCGAGGCCGGTCGTATCGACGCTGGCGATCTCGGCGGTGCGCGCCGCCAGATCCACCTGCTTGAGCTTCACGCTGCCTTGCGCGAGCGAGATCAGCGGATCCTTGCTCTCGCGCGTCCCGATTTTCAGCGATTGCAGGTCCAGTTGCGAATCGGTGACCATCACCGCAACCGGCGACTTCGACCAGTTCGCGCCGACATTGGCGCTGGCCGAAAGTGCGCCGTCCGTGATCTGCGCAACAGTCGCGGTGTCGATATACGGTTGCAGCAGCGGCAGCTTCAACGACTTCAGATCGAGCTTCGCACTGGCCGTTTTCGCGACGAGGCCGAACGCGCCGGCCACGCCGAGCGAGCCGCCGGCATTCTTGAAATCGGTGTTCAGCGTGTAGTGCGCGGGCGCGGTGGCGAGCGTCGAGAAATCGGTCAGCGTCACGGCCAGTTTTTGCAGGCCGACGTCCATGGGGCGCGAGGCGGCGTCGTCGTGAACATTCACGGTGCCGTCATTGAGCAAGAAGCGTTTGATCGACAGATCCAGCGGCGGCGCCGTCTTTTCGGTGGCCTTCGAACCGGACGCCGCAAGCGGCGCGCTCGCGGCCGGTTGCGCCGCAGCCGCTTCAGATGCGGGCGCGGGCGCGAACATCTTCTCGACGCTCACCACGCCGTCTTTGTCACGCGCAAGATTGGCGGTGGGCGCCTCGATGCGGATCTCGTCGAAGTGATAGAGGCTCTTCAACGGCTCGAGCGTGGTGGCGGCCACATGCACCGCGCGCGCCGCGAAGAACGGCGCCTTGCTCTGATCCTGCACGTCCACGTCGTTCATATCGACGGTGCCCGCCACGCGCAACGAAGGCGCGTCGTTGGAGACCACGAAGTTGAGCTTGAGATCGGTGGACAGTCTGCCGGACTGCACGATCACCGGTAGTTTGGTCGGCACGTACGACATGAGGCGCGGCACATCGAGCCCGTCGAAGCGCAACGACACTTCCGACTCGCGCGACGCGGCAAACGGCTTGGTCTTGCCGTCGATGGCAAGCGGACTGCCGTCGATACGCGCACGCAGCAAAGGCTCGACGAAGATATCGGTTTTCGACGGCAGCGTGGCGATGAACGGAACGCCGAGCTTCCATTGATCGATCACATGCGTCGCGCCGAGCAGTTTGTCGTCGAACGTAATCTGGCCGTTTTCGAGGCGAATGTTCGATACGGAGAACAGAGTCGGCTTGCTATCGGGCTTGGTCGGCTGCTTCGCGAATTTCTCGATCAGGTCGGTAAAATTGAAGCGCTGCGCATCGTAGCGAACAATGTGAAAGCGTGGCGAATCGAGCTGCACTTCGTCGATGATCGGCGCCGCGCGAAACAGCGAACTCCACGACGGCTGCACGATGAGCCGCGAGATATCCACGAAGTCGCCCGCGCCGCCGCGCTCGCCGATATGCACACGATCGGCTTCGAGCTTGAGCGTGTACGGATTGAGCGCAATGCGGCCGATGGTGGCAGGGCGGTCGAGTTGTTTGCTGAGCTGTTGTTCGGCAATGTGGCGAATCAGCGGCGGCGCCGCGAAGAAGCCCAGCAGACCAAACAGTACAACGAAGATCAGCAGACCGGTAATGACACGCCGGGTGCGGCGTGACTGCGCGACATCGCGCACGGTCTGCATGGACGAGGCTAGTGATGCTTTATTGAGGCTTGCCATGCTCGGTCTTGGGTAGTGCGGCGGCAAGCCCGCCGCGAAAACGAAAATCCCGCAAGCGGCAGTATAAGTCGTGAATCTTTCGTCGGATATAAATGTAAGGCGTGGCTTACACATTCCTCCGCGCGATAGCGTCGCATGTCCGCCGAGTCGATGCGGCGGACATGCGTTTCGCGATGCGCTAACCGCTCGTCACTGATGCGCGGCTGTCACGTCATGGACACGCAGGTATCACTGACGTACGACGGCCGGCGGTTGCCAACTGCCGTCGGTGGCTTGCGGCTTGGGCGCATACAGACGCAACACGAGTTGCAGATCGGCACGCGGCGCCGGCAGCCAGTTGCCGCTCTTGCCGCGAGCGGACGACACCGTCACGTCGAGCGAGCCGTCGTGATTGCGGCGCGCGCCGTTGCGGTCGCCGACCGCCAGACGCGCCGGCGCGCTTTCACCGAGCGCGCCGTCCTTCGTGTAGGCGGTGATCGACCAGAAGCCGCGCACCGGCGGCAACTGATTCGGCGCGAAGTGGATCACGTAACGGTTTGCGCCGTTGAGCACATGACCGTCGCTGTCCTGGGTGGCGACCGCGCGAACTTCGTCGTCTTTCGTGCCGATGCCGGGTTGCGCGTAAGCGGCATAGGCGCGCATCGCGTAGTCGGGACCGTAGTTGCCCACGCCGTCGCCGAACCAGCTCCAGCCGTTGCCGCTCAGCAAGTTGGATGGCGGCGAGACGACACGTTCATGACCGTCGGCGAGACCGGCCGCGATGGCCTCCGGCGCGTTCGGCAGCTTGACCGGCTCGCCGGGCGTCACACCGAGGTCCGAGAGAAATTTGAGCGCGTGCGGATCGGCCGGCGTCGGCGGATTGTCAGGCAAAGCCTGCGCGAGTCGCGTGAAGAAGCCGTTCGCGTCGAGCGCGGCGACTTGCGCGGCCGGCGTGCCGGACGCGGCCGCTGCCGCGTCGGCGGCATTGCTGCGCGGCGGTGTGATCGAGGCGGAGCGGCCGTCGCCCGCGTAGATGCTCAGCGGCGCGACGCGAATCGCGCGCTGCAGCTTACGAACCGCCGTCAGATCGCGTGTGCCGTTCGACTGGATACGCACGCTCACCCATGCATTGCGGGTCGGCACGTCGACGCGCGTCACACCTTTGGGCAAGTCCCCTTGCCAGCCCGGACCGACAAAGGCGATCGCCTGCGCCTTGATGCCCGCCGCACGCGTGGCGAACTGCGAACTGGTGGACCACACCACATTGGTCCACATGTCGAGCACGCGGGCGTCGACATAGCGGCCGTGCGAGTCTGGCAGCGAAACGATCACCGGTTCGCTGCCGACGTCCAGCCAGCCGGTCGAATCGAATGTATCGAGACTCGGCCGTATCGGATTGGACGCGCCGATCGGCGGCAATGCCTGCGCGTGGCGCAGCGTATTGAGCGGCGCCTGGCCCGGATCGGTACCGACCGCCGCGTCGCGCGCGACGCCCATCAGCACCAGCGGGTAGCCGAATACGTAAGAGTCGGCGACTTCGTCCTTGATCCAGCCGGTGGATTTTTGTGTCGCAGTGGGGGTCGACGCGCAACCGGCCAGAAATGCGAGGCCTGCGAACGATGCGCAGGTCCAGTGAATCGAAAACAAATCTCGGCGATTTTTTATCATTCGTTCAGGTGGCGGAACGGGTGGTCCTAAGGGAGACGCCGGCGTGCGGCGAACCCTGTTTGCGCGGCCTCCCAAAGCCCAACGCAGCCAGTCCGCGGTTCGCGATGCCGACAACATCGGGTTGTATCGTATCCTTGATTACCAGGCAAGCGCAAAGGCAGGAATAGCGCGGGTTCGCGCGCGCACGCCGTCCTTTTGCGGTACGGTTGACGTTTTTTGTTACATCCGCCCCGGCGCCCCACGCCTTGGGCGACCTTTCATCGCTGCTCTTTCGCCCCCTCGTATCCGGAGCGCTTTATGTATATGCCCGCCCATTTCGAAGAGAACCGCCCAGAGGTTCTCCATCGCCTGATCGCCGAGCAGCCTTTCGGGGCGCTGATCACCAACGGACCGAACGGGCTCGACGCGAACCATGTGCCGTTCGAGTTCGAAGTCCCGTCCGCGGCCAGTGAAACGCACGGCATCCTGCGCGCTCACGTCGCCCGCGCGAACCCGGTGTGGCAGGAAGCGGCCGCGAACCCGGATGCGCTCGTGATCTTCCAGGGTCCGGCCGCCTACATCTCGCCGAACTGGTATCCGAGCAAGCACGAGGCGCATCGGCAGGTGCCGACTTACAACTATATGGTGGTGCACGCTCATGGCCGGATCGTCGTGCGCGACGAGGAGTCGTTCGTGCGCGGCCTGGTCGCGCGTCTGACGCGCAAGATGGAAGCCGGCGAACCGGTGCCGTGGAAGATGGGCGACGCGCCCGCCGACTTCATCTCCCAGATGCTCGGCGCGATCGTCGGCATCGAGATCGAGGTGACGCGGCTGGTCGGCAAGTGGAAGCTCGGCCAGAACAAGGTTGCGGCCGACCGGCGCGGCGCGGCCGAAACCCTGCTGGCACGCTCTACCGACGAACAGCAGGCCGTCGGCCAGGCCATGCTGGACGCGCCGCCGGCCTTCTGAGCGGGCGTTTCGGCAAGATATCGGCGCCCTGAAGCGCGCCCTGCAATTCGCCCTTGACCTTCCCATCATGGGAAGGTCAATACTGGGTTCATGACGCGGCCCGATGCCGCCACGAGCCTTGCCTACCATGACAGAACTTGCCGACCCGCAGCGCCCCACGGACGCTGCCGCCCCTTCCGCCCGGACCGCCGAACTCGACATCGGCGGAATGACTTGCGCCTCGTGCGCGCTGCGCGTCGAGAAAGCGCTCGCCAAAGTGCCGGGCGTCACGCGTGCGTCGGTGAATCTCGCCACGGAGCGAGCACGCATCGAAAGTGACGCCAGCGTCGATCCCGACACGCTCGCCAACGCCGTGCGCAAGGCGGGCTACGACGCCACGCTGTTCGCCGCCACGGAGACCGCGCCACTCGTTGCGCAGCAGCCGACGGAACTGGCGATCGGCGGGATGACTTGCGCCTCGTGCGCGATGCGCGTCGAAAAGGCGCTGGCGAAAGTGCCGGGCGTGGTCGGCGCGTCAGTGAATCTGGCGACCGAAACCGCAACCGTCAACCTGGATGGCATGACTGCCGCGCCGGACGCGCTGATCGCCGCCGTCAAGAAAGCGGGTTACGAAGCGACGTTGATCGTGCCGCCGGATGAAACGGCAGCGGCCGATCAAGCCGACCACGCCTTACCCGCCGACCGCAAGCGCGACCAGACCCGCCGCGAACTGGCAGCCGTGCTCGCCTCCGCCGTGCTGACGCTGCCGCTCGTCGCGCCGATGGTCGGCGAATGGTTCGGCCTGCACGCGATGCTCTCGCCATGGCTGCAACTCGCGCTCGCCTCGATCGTGCAGTTCGTGTTCGGCGCGCGCTTCTATCGCGCGGCTTATCGCGCCGTGCGGGCCGGCGCGGGCAACATGGATTTACTGGTGGCGCTCGGCACGTCGGCGGCGTATGGCATCAGCGTCTACGAACTGGCGACCCATCCGGGCGACATGATGCATCTGTATTTCGAGGCGTCGGCGGTCGTGATCACGCTGGTGCGCTTCGGCAAGTGGCTCGAAGCGCGCGCCAAGCGCCAGACCACGGACGCCATCCGCGCCCTCAATGCGCTGCGTCCCGACCGGGCGCGCATTCGCGTCGGCGGCGACGAGCGCGACGTGCCGCTCGCGCAAGTGCGCGTCGGCACGGTGGTGATCGTGCGTCCCGGCGAACGCGTCCCGGTCGATGGCGCGGTGCTCGAAGGCCGTACGCATATCGACGAATCGCTGATCACCGGCGAAAGCCTGCCGGTGCCGAAGCAGGTGGCCGACGCGGTCACGGCCGGCTCGATCAACGGCGAAGGCGCGATTGCCGTGACGACGACCGCGATCGGCGCGGAAACGACGCTCGCGCGAATCATCCGCCTCGTGGAAAGCGCGCAGGCCGAGAAGGCGCCGATCCAGCGCCTCGTCGACCGGGTCAGCGAGATCTTCGTGCCGGCGATTCTGGCGATTGCCGCGCTCACGCTAGTGGGCTGGTTGATCGCCGGCGCTGGCGGCGAAACCGCGATTCTGAACGCGGTCGCCGTGCTGGTGATCGCGTGCCCGTGCGCGCTTGGCCTCGCCACGCCGGCAGCCATCATGGCCGGCACCGGCGTCGCGGCGCGGCACGGCGTGCTGATCAAAGACGCCGAAGCGCTGGAAACAGCGCATCGCGTGACGATCGTCGCGTTCGACAAGACCGGCACGCTGACGCTCGGCCAGCCTTCGGTGACGGCGTTCGAGCCGATCGCCGGCATCGGCCGCGACGAGGCGCTGGCGCTTGCCGCGGCGGTGCAGCGCCATAGCGATCACCCGCTGGCGCGCGCGGTGGTCAAGGCGTATGAAGCGGCGCAGACGAATGGTAGCGACGCGGACGCATCCGTTCAGACTCTCGCCCGCCAGGCGAGCGCCGCGCGCGCGGTCGCAGGCCGCGGCGTCGAAGCGGAAGTCGACGGACGCGCCCTCGCGCTGGGCAGCACACGCTGGCTCAACGAACTCGGCATCGACTTGCCGCAGGCGCTCACTGCACGCGCTCACGAACTCGAAGCCGCGGGCAACACCGTTTCGTGGCTCATGCAGCGTAATCCGCAAGCGCCCGCGGCACTCGCCTTGATCGCTTTCGGCGACACCGTCAAACCGACGGCACGCGCCGCCGTCGAGCGGCTGGCGCAAATGGGCATCAAGAGCGTGCTCGTCACCGGCGACAACCGCGGCAGCGCGGCGAGCGTGGCCAAGGCGCTCGGCATCGACGAATTCCACGCGGAAGTTCTGCCCGACGACAAGGCCCGCGTGATTCGCGACCTGAAGATCCGCAGCGCCGGCATCGTGGCGATGGCAGGCGACGGCATCAACGACGCGCCCGCACTCGCCGCCGCCGACATCGGCATCGCGATGGCGACCGGCACCGATGTGGCCATGCAAGCGGCCGGCATCACGCTGATGCGCGGCGATCCGGCGCTCGTGGCCGACGCCATCGACATCTCGCGCAAGACGTGGCGCAAGATCCAGCAGAACCTGTTCTGGGCGTTCGTCTACAACCTGATCGGGATTCCGCTGGCCGCCTTCGGCTTGCTGAACCCGATGCTCGCCGGTGCGGCGATGGCGTTTTCGAGCGCGAGCGTCGTGACCAACGCGCTGCTGCTGCGCACGTGGCGCGGCACGCAGGATCGTTCGGCGCGCTGAGCGAACGCGGACAGAAATGCCCCGCACGCGACGGGGCCTTTTACGCCGTCGTCACCAACGCGCTATTGCCGCGCGCCTAGCGCGGCACGCAGCGCAGTTCGGCGGACTGAGCGCGGTATGGGACCTAAGCGCCGCTGGCAGCACGACCAATTACGAAGCGCTTTCAAAATTCTAAAGAAAGCGGACACCGCAGCCGTAAACAAGGCATCGATGCCGGGCATGCCTACGCATGGCTCGCGCCTCGCCTGTCCTCCTCTACTCTGCAAACGTCCATGGAATTTCTCTCTTTGCGCCGCGCCAGCGTCGGCGCGCGGCTCGCCGTACTTTCGTGCGTGCTGGTGGCGTTGATTTTCGCCGCGTTCACGTGGGCGCTCACCCGCACCGCCGGCAAGCAGATCAGCGATCAGGTGCTCGAACGCATCGCCGATAAAGACCGCTCGATCGCCGCGATGATCAAGCTGTTCGACAAAGCCCTGTCGAACGAGGTCGATCGCTCGATGTCGCTGTTCGCGAGCTTCCTGCCCACCGGCTACACGCTCGACGAGACCCAGAAGGTCGACATCGGCGGCGTCGCCACGCCGACCATCAAGGCGGGCGACAAAGTCCTGAACATGGACTTTTCCATCCCCGATCTGTTTCTAGAACGCAGCGGCGCGGTGGCCACCATCTTCGCGCGCAGCGGCGATGATTTCGTGCGCGTCACGACTTCGCTTAAGAAACAGGACGGCTCGCGCGCCATCGGCACGCTGCTCGACCGCAAGGCGCCGGCCTACGCGCTGCTGCTCGCGAACAAGCCTTACACCGGCCTCGCCGCGCTCTTCGGCAAACGTTTGATCACGCAGTACCGGCCGATCACGGACGCAAGCGGCCGCGTGATCGGCGCGCTGTTCGTCGGCGTGAACGTGGACAAGGAAATTCAGTCGGTCCAGGACGGCATTCGCAGCCTGAAGATCGGCGACAGCGGTTACTACTTCGTCGTCAACGCGTCGAGCGGCGCGGATCGCGGCAAGCTGATCGTGCATCCGGCCGCCGCCGGCCAGAATGCCGACAACGCGAACGCGCCGTATGAACAGATGCTCGACATGAAGGAAGGCCAGCTCGAATACAGCTCGGCCGATGCAACGCTCGGCGAGCGCGGCTCGCGCGACAAGTTCGTGTCGTTCGTTACCGTGCCGGAATGGCAGTGGCTCGTGGGCGGCGTCGCGCCGCGCGACGAAGTGATGGCCGACGTCATCACCACGCGCAATGAATTTCTGCTGCTCGGCCTCGTGCTCGTCGGCGTGTTCGCAGCCGTGTTTCTCTTTGCGGTGCGACGCCTCGTAAGCCGCCCGCTCGAAGAAGCCGCCAAGGCATCCGAACGTTTCGCCTCGGGCGATCTGAGCGTGCGCGTGGCGAAGGGCGCGAACGCGCGCGCCGATGAAATCGGCCGCCTGATGCAGTCGATCGACGGCATCGGCGAAGGTCTCGCGCGCATCGTTTCGCAAGTGCGCAATGCATCGACGGATATGTCGCACGGCACCGAAAAGATCGCCACCGGCAGCGGCAATATCGCCGCGCGGATCGCCACGCAGGCGAGCAGCCTCGAGGAAACGGCGGCCAGCATGGAAGAGATCACCTCGACCGTGCAGCAGAACGCCGACCACGCCGCGCAAGCCAACACGCTCGTCACGCGCGCCGCCGACGCCGCGCTCGAAGGCGGCCGCGCCGTCGAACGCGTGGTGTCGACGATGGGCGAGATCAGCCGCTCGTCGCAGAAGATCGCCGAGATCACGAGCGTGATCGAAGGCATCGCATTCCAGACCAATATCCTCGCGCTGAACGCAGCGGTGGAAGCGGCACGCGCCGGCGAGCACGGCAAGGGCTTCGCGGTCGTGGCTTCGGAAGTGCGCGCGCTGGCGCAGCGCAGCGCGGCTTCGGTGAAGGAGATCGAGAGTCTGATCGCGACGTCCACGGCGACCGTGCAAAGCGGTTTCCAGATCGCCGAAGAAGCCAGCTCGACGATGCAGGGCATCGTTCAACAGGTCGGCCAGGTGCGCGCGATCATGGGCGAGATCAGCGTCGCGTCGCGCGAGCAATCGGGCGGCATCGAGCAGGTGAATCTCGCTGTCACGCAGATCGGCGAAGCCACGCAGCAGAACGCGACGATTGTCGGCGAGGCCGAACTCGCGGCGGCCGAGTTGCGCGATCAGGCCGCGCGTCTCGCACAAGTGGTCAGCGTGTTCAAACTGGAAAGCGGACGCGATTGAGGCGCAGTCGGGGCCGGCGCGGCGCGCTGCAGTACGGCCTATCGCGCCGAACGCCGCCCGCTGTTGCGGCAGCGGCGCCGCCCGGCTTCTTCAGAACTCGACGTCCAGTTCGTCGATCTCTTCCACTTCCTGTTGCGCGTCGGCGATCCACTCCTGCATCTCGGGCAGCGCCATGATCCGCTGTCCGTACTCGACGATCTCCGGATCGAGTTTGACGTCGTAGGTCACGAAACGCGTCACCACGGGCGCATACATCGCGTCCGCCGCGGTGCGCTCGCCGAACAGAAACGGCCCGCCGTACTGCTTCAGACATTCGCTCCAGATCGTCACGATGCGGTCGATATCCGACTGCGCCCGCGCCCACACCTTGAAGCCCGGAAAGTGCGCTTTGAGGTTCATCGGCAGAGCCGAGCGCAGCGAACCGAAACCCGAGTGCATCTCGCCGCAGATCGAGCGGCAATGCGCGCGGGCGCGAATATCGTCGGGCAACAGCTTCGCGTCCGGCTTCAGTTCGTTCAGATATTCCGCAATCGCCAGCGTGTCCCAGACCTTGATGCCGTCATGAACCAGGCACGGCACCAGGATGGACGGCGACAGCAGCAGGAGTTCAGCGCGTGCCGCGGGGTCGTCGATCGGCATCACGATCTCATCGAAAGGCAAGCCGCTGAACTTGGCCAGCAGCCAGCCGCGCAACGACCATGACGAATAATTCTTGCTGCTGATGGTGAGCGTGGTATTCGCCATACGATTCTCCTCCAGATGAGGCGTTCGGTCGACGCCTGACGCCATGCGTGCACGTTGCCGTGCGCGCGCGCACCAAAGCGCGGCAAATTCGGCCCGTTGCCCCGACTCGCGCAAATGCTATGCCAACGCGGGGGCACGTCTGCACCCGTGCGTGTGCATGCATGGCACATGACTTGCCTTTATTTGGGTTCCTTCCTTTTCAGCATTCGTGCGAAGGTTATGAACCTGTTCGCATATCCTACATACCAGGCTTTCGCCGACATCATGCTGCCGATGCGGCACGGCGCTTCGCTGGTGAATCATTCGCTCGACGCGTGGCCTGCGTTCGGCGAGACATCGCACGGACGCTCGATCCGTGCGGCCTGCGAGCTGTTGACGCTGGCCGGGCTGACGCCCGTGCGGCCGCCGTTCGAGATCGACAGCGTGATATGCGAAGGCAAATCCGTGCCGGTCGTCGAGGAAGTCGCCGCGCACACGCCGTTCTGTTCGCTGTTGCATTTCCGTAAGGAGACCCAGCCGTCGGCGCCGCAGCCCCGTGTGCTGGTGATCGCGCCGATGTCCGGCCACTTCGCCACCCTGCTGCGCGGCACCGTGCGCACCATGCTGGCCGAACACGACGTCTACATCACCGACTGGCACAACCCGCGCGACGTACCGTTGAGCCAGGGCCGCTTCGGCTTCGACGAATTCGTGCAGCATGTGATCGACTTCACCGAAACGATCGGACCCGGCGCGCATCTGCTCGCCGTGTGCCAGCCGACCGTCGCCGCACTGGCCGCGGTCGCGCTCATGGCCGCCGACGATCATCCCGCGCAACCAGCCAGCATGACGCTGATGGCCGGTCCGCTCGATACCCGCATCAATCCGACGCGCGTCAACGAACTCGCCAAAAGCAAACCGATCGAGTGGTTCGAGCAGAATCTGATCAGCGCGGTGCCGTTCGGTTTTGCGGGCGCGCATCGGCGCGTGTATCCAGGTTTCGTGCAATTGACCGCGTTCATGGCGATGAATCTCAACCGGCATCTCGACTCGTTCGAGACGATGCATTACGAGCGCGCCAAAGGCGATCCGGCGAAGGCCGACACGATTCACACTTTCTATGAAGAATACTTCGCGACGATGGACCTGACGGCCGATTTCTATCTGGAAACCGTCGATACGGTGTTTCAGCGGCATGCACTGCCGTTGCATGCGCTCGAAGTGCGAGGGCGTCTCGTCGAACCGTCGAAGATTCGCCGCACGGCGTTGCTCACCGTGGAAGGCGAGAAGGACGATATCTGCGCCGTAGGGCAGACACTCGCCGCGCAGGACATGTGCGACAAGTTGCGGCCCTATTTGAAAACCCATCACGTGCAGACCGGCGTGGGACATTACGGCGTGTTCAATGGACACCGCTGGGAGCGGCACATTTACCCGCGCGTGCGCGCCGTGATCTACGACAACGAACCGCGTGCGGTGCTGGTGAGTTCGCGCGCGCGCACGATCCAGCCGGTGCCTGCTGCGGCGGCTGCAGAAGTCACTCCGGCGGCGCCGGCGGCGACGGCGGTGGTCGATGTGGATGGGGATGCGGCGACGTCGGTCGGGTCGAATGGATCGAGCGCCACGTCGAGCACGGGTTCAACGGCTGCCATCAAGCCGCAGGCGCCGCGTGCTCCGCGCAGGCGGCCGCCAGCGACGCAATGAGTTGTTGTTGGCGGCGGCTTGCTTGATTGCGTAGTCCTCGCGCTACACAAGCAAACAGGCGGCCGCTGTTGGCTTCGCTACGCCGCGACGCTCTTCCAAGGCGTCACTGCGGGCACCTCGCACGGCCCTTCGACTTCGATGGATTTGAAATCGGCCGGCGAGACGATTTCGATGTACTCCATATCCTCCGAGTAGTCGAACAGATAGTGGACGATGCCCGGCGCCTGATGCACGCAATCGCCGGCGGCAACGAGCGTCTCCTTGTCGCCGTACATGAAGCGCGCCCAGCCCTTCAACATGATCACAATGTGGAAATCGGCCTCATGACGGTGCCAGCCGGTGCCTTGCTCTGGTGCGTGATTCGCCTTGACGAGTTGCGCGAGCACCTTGCCGCCGGTCGCCTGCGCGATGCCTAAATCGCGGTAGAGAAAAAAGTCGCGCAAGCCCTGATCCTCATAGGACGTGTCTTGCGGACGGACATGACTGAATTGCGTGGCGAATTCGGTGGACATGATCGCGCTCCTCGCGAGTGAGCCGGCATTGAAAACGACGCAGTGGAGCGTCGGTTGCAAGCATCAAGCGGGCCAGTGCGCGGACTCTGTTTTTTGCTTTTACGCGCTTCCGAGGCAATGCCGTGGACGTCGCGCCGCCTTGCGCGGCGCGACGTGTTCTCAAGCGCGGTGACGTTATGCGGTCGGGCGGAACATCTGGAACATGTCGCCGATTTCCGCGTAGTCGGCGCGGTAGCCGGCGCGCATGATCGGCTGCGCTGCGTGGGTGTCGAACAGGCCATCTTTCAGATACGCCTCGTTGATATGCACGCCGACCACCTGCCCGAGTGACAGGTAGTTGTCCATCGGCTTGCCGTCGAGCGTATGCAGACGCACCACTTGCAGCAGCTTGCATTCGAGCGCCGCAGGCGATTCGGCGACGTGCGGCACGGCCACGTTGCGGCCCGGCGCGGGCGTGAGGCCCGCGAGTTCAAATTCGTCGACGTGCGGCGCGACTGGCGCTGACGAGCGGTTCATCTGCTCAGCGAGTGGCTTGGTGGCGAGGTTCCAGACGAATTCGCCGGTGGCTTCGATGTTGGCGACGCTGTCTTTGCGGCCTTCGCTGGAGAAGCCGATGATCGCCGGAAAGGTCGCGAACGCGCCGAAGAAACTATAGGGCGCGAGGTTCAATGTGCCTTCGGTGTCGCGCGAGGAAATCCAGCCGATCAGACGCGGGGCGACGATGGCTTTGAACGGATCGTGCGGGAGGCCATGACCGGTGGCGGGGTCGTAGAAGTAGTGGGGCATGGAGGTTTAGGGGCTTTGCGAATGGGGCGAGACGGCATTTATACCGCAGAGTGGCGCGGGCCGCTGGCGTGCATCGACAGCGGCATCCGAAACATCAGGTGTGCGTGATTTTGATGTTTGCCGTGCATTTCCTATGTCGATGCAGTGTGGAAAAACCTGCAACGACGGAGGAATGACATGAGCTTTTCCAGACTCCGCCGTGTCGAGATCGAGGCGTGCCTGACATCGTGAAGCGATGTATGTCATCACCGATGAGCGCGGATTCAATGGTACGTCGTTGTCGACGACTGCAGCTTCGTCAGCACGCCGCGTTGGAATCGGAACCAGCCTTGCGAGCTTTGCATCACGACTTCATCGCCTTGCCAGAACACGCGCTTGACCGTCATGCGCTTACCCGAGCGTTGCACAAGCGGCGGATGGTGGCGAAAGTCGTACAGCACTGGGCCGGATTCAGTTTGCACGAGCATGCGCGTGACGGTGTCATCTGCGCTGCCGACGTCATCGAAATGACTGAGCGTGTTTGCGCCGAAGCGATCGAAAACTTCCTTGTCGAGCATCCCGACGAAATCGTGGTCGACACGCACGAATTGCAGGTTGCCCGAGGGCGTGACGAGCGGGCCGGACGCGTTGCTTTGCGCATGAACGCAGGTCACGAAAGAAGTGGCTGCCAACGCAGCGAGGAGCAGTCGTCTCATGTTTTCTTTTAGATTCGGCGGCGTCTCCGACGACGGAGCACGACCTGTAATCGTTCCTTGGGAACATTATCGTCAATTTTTGGCCGACACGTCGAAAGGTGCGGTGCCTACCGTGCCTTTTGCTATCACGTATGACTGCATTTCGGCGATCCGTGAGATGAGACTCTGAGTTGCGAATCTTGAAGGCACCACTGCATGCTGACAGGCGCAATGCCCTTTCATTGATTACCATTAAGCCATGGCCAATTAAGCTCAGAATACGAGCACAACTCGCGCCAGGACGATTCTAATAGATACGGCATCACCTCATCACGAAGGTTTCCGGGAGACAGGACATGCGCAAGCTTCGTTCACAAAGCTGGTTCGGCAGGAACGACAAGGATGGATTTATCCACCGCTCGTGGATGAAAAACCAGGGCATTCCGCACGATGAGTTCGACGGACGTCCGGTGATCGGCATTTGCAATACGTGGTCGGAATTGACGCCGTGCAACGCGCATTTTCGCGAGCTGGCGGAATACGTGAAGAAAGGCGTGCATGAAGCGGGCGGCTTGCCGCTCGAGTTTCCGGTGATGTCACTTGGCGAATCCAATCTGCGCCCTACCGCGATGCTGTTTCGCAATCTGGCCTCGATGGATGTCGAAGAGTCGATTCGCGGCAATCCGATGGACGGCGTGATCCTGCTTGTGGGTTGCGACAAGACCACGCCCGCGCTGCTGATGGGCGCGGCGTCGTGCAATCTGCCGGCGCTGGCCGTGTCCGGCGGACCGATGCTCAATGGCCGGTTTCGCGGCAAGAACATCGGCTCGGGAACAGGTGTCTGGCAGATGTCCGAGGAAGTGCGCGCCGGCACGATGACGCAGGAAGAGTTCACCGAAGCCGAGTCGTGCATGAACCGCTCGCGCGGTCACTGCATGACGATGGGCACGGCGTCGACGATGGCCTCGATGGTCGAATCGCTCGGCATGGGCTTGCCGCATAACGCGGCGATTCCCGCGGTCGATGCGCGCCGTCAGGTGCTCGCGCATCTCGCGGGCCGGCGCATCGTCGACATGGTTCGCGAGGATCTGACGATGGACAAGATCCTGACGCGCCAGGCCTTTGAAAACGCGATCCGCACGAATGCGGCGATCGGTGGGTCGACCAATGCGGTCGTTCATCTGATCGCGCTGGCCAAGCGCATTGGCGTGGAGTTATCGCTTGAAGATTGGGAACTGGGTTCGAACGTGCCGTGTCTGGTGAACCTGCAACCGTCGGGCGAATATCTGATGGAGGACTTTTACTACGCGGGTGGTTTGCCGGCGGTGTTGAAGCAACTCGGCGAACAGGGGCTCTTGCATAAAGAAGCGCTGACCGTGAACGGCAAGTCGATCTGGGACAACGTGCGCAACGCACCGAATCACGACGAGAAAGTCATCACCACGTTCGCCGAGCCGTTCAAGCCGAAGGCCGGCATCGCGGTGCTCAAGGGCAACCTGGCGCCGAATGGCGCAGTGATCAAGCCGTCGGCGGCTACCGCGGCGTTGCTCAAGCATCGCGGTCGAGCGGTGGTGTTCGAGAACGTCGAAGAACTACACGCCAAAGTCGATGACGAGTCGCTCGATATCGACGAGCATTGCATCATGGTGCTCAAAGGCGCGGGGCCGAAGGGTTATCCGGGCTTCGCGGAAGTCGGCAATATGCCGCTGCCGAAAAAAGTGCTGCAAAAGGGCATTACGGACATGGTGCGCATCTCGGACGGCCGCATGAGCGGCACGGCGTACGGCGCGGTGGTGCTGCATGTGTCACCGGAAGCGGCTGCGGGCGGGCCGCTCGCGTTCGTGCAGACCGGCGACATGATCGAACTCGATGTCGAAGCACGCCGCCTGCATCTTGACGTCACCGACGAGGAACTCGCGCGCCGGCGCGCCGCATGGCAGGCGCCCGAGGCTCCCAAACGCGGCTACTACAAGCTCTATGTCGAACATGTGCTGCAAGCGGATCAGGGCGCGGATCTCGACTTCCTCGTTGGATCGAGCGGCGCGCCGGTGCCGCGCGACTCACACTAATGCCCATTGACAAGGAAACAGTCCAATGACGGCGAACGATGCACTTCCTCCCGGTGGAATCTGGCCCGTTCTGTACGCGTATTTCGACCCGCACAATCAGCTGGATCGAAACGCAATGCGCGCGCAGGTCGATGCCACGCTTCACGCCGGCGCGCCGGGCATTGTGATCCTCGGGCTCGCGACCGAAGTGCATCGCATGTCGCACGAAGAGAAGCATCATGTAATCGACTGGGCCAGCACTGACATCGATGCGCGCGTGCCGCTCGCCGTCACGATCACGGGCGACACCGTTGACGCCCAGGCCGAGCTTGCCGATTACGCCGTGACGCGTGGTGCGTCATGGCTGATCCTGCAGCCGCCTTCCGCGCGTAATCAGCCCGAATCGTTCTATTTCGCTTTTTTCGCTGACGTGATGGAGCGCGTGCATGCTCCGGTTGGCATACAAAACGCGCCCGAGTATCTCGGCGTTGGACTGTCCGCTGAGTCGATCGTTGAACTCGCGCGTCAACGCGACAATTTTCGATGGCTCAAAGGCGAAGGACCCGCGATTGTGGTCCGTCAGACCATCGACCAGTTACGCGCGCTCGGAACACCTCTGCCCGTATTCAACGGACGCGGCGGTCAGGAGATCATCGACAATCTGCGCGCAGGTTGCGCCGGCCTGATCGTTGCACCGGATACCTTCGACAGGCAGGTCGCTATTCAGCGAGCGTTTGTTGCTGGAGACGAGGCGCGTGCTGAGGCACTGTATGCAGAAGTACTGCCGTCCATTGTGTTCGTGATGCAGTCGCTAGACTCGCTGACCTGCTACGGTAAACGGATCGCTGCGTGGAGAATGGGATTTGATGTGCACCACGATCGCGGCATCGCGCCAACGGCATTCGGACTCGAATGCGCGCGGCGCTTTGCACAGCGACTGGGGGCCTACGCCTGAACCGCGATTAGCGGACGAGACATTCGCATTGTCGCGGCTGGTTGGCGCGGGCCGATTTCCTCGACGGCCTTTCCCGACGCGGGCATGACGGCTGCGCGGCCGATGCAGTCGGCGTCGATCAATTCGTCGAGCGCCGGCTCGCACGCCCGAATGTGACAAAGCCGGTCTTCCGCAAGGAAGGACCGGCTTTGTGGACTTCCCGCCGACGCCGCGTCTTGCGCGTCGTGCGGCGTCGTTACGCGCGGATTAATAGCGCTGCTGCGGACGATGGTCGTCGTGGTGATGCGGATCGTAGTCGTGCGGATGATGGCGCATCCAGTCGTCATGAGCCCAATAACGATGGCCGTCATAGTAACGATCGCCGTGCCAGCCGATATTGATCGACACGCCCACCGGCATCATGTGCGGCTGACCGTAGACCGCCGGTCCGTTTTCCACGACCACGCGTTCTTGGGCAAATGCGCTGCCAGCTGCGAGCAGCGCGCCGCCAGCCAGCAAGGTTGCAATGATCGAACGCGATGTCTTGTTCAAGGTTTTCATAGTGACCTCCCATCAAAGTTTTGTATCAAGCCAGCGTCCGTGCTCGAGATCGACCTGAACCTGCAATTTCAGGCTCGAACCAGACGCCGTACGCTTGAGACCAACTTTAGCGGCGCAAACCGCATGAAGACGTGAGCACTTGTAAGCGCACATTTCATAGAAAGGGACGGATGGCCAAAGCGCTTTTTGCCTGTCGCGCCCTGTCTACAAAGCCATGCGCGGTGACCGGGCCACGCCGGCTCTGCGGCCATCTTTCAGGCTCCGTTACATTCATTTCGGCCCGGAAATATTCGGAGACAAGCCCTGAGCGGCGGAAAAGCGTCCGAAAAAAACAAAAAGCCACGGTACGCGTTTCGCGAACTGTGGCTTCAATGGTGATGCGATGCGCATCCGACATGCGCGCCCGTACGCGGTTGCTCCGCGCTTGGGCCGGTACGACTTTGCTTTTAGTCGCTCAGCTTGACGCCGAACAACGTAGCTTGTGCTCTGCGAACGCGTTCTGCTTCGCGGCTACGCGCTTCGTACGAGTAGTCCGCATCCAGCGGCAGATGGGGCGACGCAAAGAGGTCGCTGACCTTTTGGAACAATGCAAAAATGAAGCTCATGGCGACTCCCGGTTAGTTACTGCATTTGCTAGGGTTTTCCCTTAAGAAGAAGTATAGGGTTTTCCCTAGGCAAAAGCTAGTGCAATGCAGCAATTTTTCGGTGTGGTTCGTTGTCGCAGGTATTTTTCACATGTTGCGTTGCATCATGACAACGTCCCTGTTTTTTCAATTCAGGGGCAGAGGGCTGGTCTACTGCAACGTGGTCGATACCGGCTTCCTGCTGCGCATCGGCTTCGGGCTCGCCGCGGCCTTGCGCGGATTGACTACCGCGGCGTCGACGGCGCCCGCCGCCGTGCTGTCCGCGCGCATCAGCGTCGCGCTATTCACCGACACGATCAGCCCCGGCAGCGTCCGTGCCGGATTGTCCTGCGGCTTGACGGCGGCGCCCGTCGCTGAAAACTCGACATTCAGCGCCCAGTGGCCCTCGTGGATGCCCTGATCGCGCAGAAGTGCGCCCAACAGTTCCTCGATGGAGTATTTGTGTTCGCTAGTCGGCATAGTGGCTCCCGTCAGAAGATGCGCTGGCGTATCCGGTCCGGCTTCGCAACAGCATTGAAAGTGTAGAACGCGGGGTTTGCGTTGCGGCGTGGCGGAAACGCGCGGCGCCTTACGGCGTCTATCCGGTGAAATGGCGAGCTTGGCGGTCGGCGAGTACCGAGCGAACGTTGGCAAGCGGGGAGCGGGGGCCGGCGAGTGCCGACTGGATCACCGCGGCCGGCCCGTCGCCGGCGACGGCGCTCACTGACTGTCAATGCGGGGTAACGGCTTTCGGCTTATGCGCATGCTGCGCTCGCGCGAAGCGCCTCGCATGCGCCGGCGCAGCGGTGGCTTGCTGAGGCGCGGCGGGCGCTGCCGCAGCCGCGGCCGCGTCGGAAGCGGCATTGGCGGCGGCTGCGTTCGCCATCGCCATGTGCGTGTCGAGCAAACTCGCCATCGCCGCCTGCTGGTTCTGCATCATCTGTTCGATGCGATGCTGCTGGGCCGTCGTCTCGCGCGTGAGGCGCATCAGCAGCAACGTTTGCGTAATGCCGATCGCGACCGTCACCAGCAACGCGCCCACCACGATCGACAGCATCCATTTCATGCGGCGCGAATGATCGGTCGCGGCGCGGCGCTGATCGGCGATCACGCCGTAGAGCGCGTCGACGGTGTCGGCGAAGGCGGTTGCCCGCGCGCGATCGAGTTCCGGCGCGGCCCGCAGCGCCGCCGCGGCCGCCTCGGCGCGGCGGGCTTCGCGCCACGGCGTGGCGAACGCGGCGTTAGCCTGTGCGGACGCCGATGAATTCGTCGACGCCTCCAAGCCAACCTTCGAACCTTCAGTAGCAGCGTCCGACTGTGCGGACGCGGGTTCGCTCGTCGTTATGTCCGCCACGCCGGCCGCGACTGCGGCCGGTTCTTGCGAAGCCGAAGCCGCCTTGGCAAAAGTCGCCGCAAAGCGTTGCGGCGCCTTGCCGCCGCCTGAAGCCGGCACCGTCGCAGTGTCAGTTGCTGCCCCCGGCTCGGACGTCTGGCGCAGCGCGGTCACGCTGCGCGCCACGGTGGCTGCCGCCATCGAGGGCGAAAGCGGCGCCGGTGCATCACGCGCTGGTGCCGCCGATTTCTCTTCAGCGGCAGTGGCCGAGTCCGGCGCTTTCGCGTCACCCAAACCCTCGTCGCCGGCCGCCGAACCCGTCGCCACCAACGGCTCGATTTCGAGCCCGCTCAATAGCGCGTTGACCGGCACCGGCTGATCATCCGACTTCGCAGCACGAGGCGTGCGGCGCGCAGCCCGCGCGTCCACCGGCACGTTGTCGCCGGCATCGATCGCGCCGACCGCGGCCAACACCACATCGGGTAATTCGAAACCGTGCAGCGTGCCTTGCCGGATGTCGATATTCATCGCTTCCAGCGTGGCGCGGGTGGGATCGTCGGGGAACAGATCGAGCGTGCTGTCATCGCGGGACGCCTCGCTCAGTTGCGCGAGGCGTTGTGCCGAGCGCGCGGCGCGCGCCAGCTTGTTTTCAGTTTCGGTCGAGACGGTGGCCTGGCGACGCTTCTTCGAAGCGGCGCGCTGAGGCCGGGACTGCGTGGATGCTACGGAATCTGCCATAGAGAAAAAAGCGGTCGTCGCCGGAATGCGGGCGCCGAGCACCGCTCGTCAATGCCGTTGGAATTTTTCGAGACCGCATTGTCGCATGGCCGCCCGCGCCCACCGAAGCCATTCGGCGAGGATTTTCCGTTTTTAGGAAGTCGTGTCGTCCTGCCGGAACTGCTTGACGCCGTGCAGTTGACGCAAGCGGCCGCAGATCGCCTCATATTCCGTATTCGACACGCGATGCAAGGTGATCACCACTTCATCGCACTCGGGCGCGTCCTCGCTTTGCTGCATCACGAACTGCTTGACGCGCGGGCTCGCGGCGCCGAGTTCGTCGTGCAGCGAGTGGAACGTCATGGCGCCGCGCTCGACGATCATCGTCAGCTGGCGCCGTTGCTTGACCGTGATGAAGCGGCGCTCGAGCGGTTTGATGCCCGCGAGAATAATCAGAATGATGATGGTCGCCGCAATCGACGCCGTGTACAGCCCGCCGCCGACCGCAAGACCGATCGCGGCAACCGACCAGAGGCTCGCAGCCGTCGTCAGTCCGCGCACGATTTCGCCACGCAGCAGGATCGAGCCCGCGCCGAGGAAGCCGATGCCCGACACCACCTGCGCGGCCATCCGGGAAGGGTCGAGCACGATGTGGTCGCCGGTCAGCACTTCGGCGAAACCGTAGGCCGAGACGATCATGATGAGCGCCGAACCGACGCACACCAGCATGTGCGTACGCAGGCCCGCGGCCCACGAAAGCCGCTCCCGCTCGAAGCCGATGACACTGCCGAGCGCCGCGGCCACCACCAGACGGGCGATGAGTTCGAGATTCCCCAGCATTGTTTTTCCTCCTTATCGGAAACTATTTGGAGTATTTTCCGCACCGGCGCCGCAGTGCCAGTGGGACCCGTTTGCTTTATGCTAAGCCGCACGCGCCATGCGGACCGCGCGCCCAATCGCTGTCTCGATTTTGCGGTTGCCGATTTGCAAAGCAGGTAGCATCCACGCTCAGCGGCAGGTTTGCCGGCAACGGCGCCGCACTCTGAAACTCAGGCTACGGGCCCACTCCGCGGCCGCTTCGCTTCGACATACCCTGTTTGACCCATTTGACTATGCAGAGCATGAACCCACCCGCCGCTTCCACCGTCGCACTCGCTGCCAGTCTGCGCGATCACTTCACTGGCGTGGTGCTGCCGATCTGGCGCGGCCCGGGTTTCAACACCGCACTGAAGCTGCCCTACGAAGCGGTCAGCGCCGAGGATC
The DNA here is from genome assembly GCF_050281145.1 of Paraburkholderia sp. NPDC080076. Lineage (NCBI taxonomy): Bacteria > Pseudomonadati > Pseudomonadota > Betaproteobacteria > Burkholderiales > Burkholderiaceae > Paraburkholderia > Paraburkholderia sp. NPDC080076. The sequence goes on from NZ_JBNNWQ010000008.1 coordinate 38,914, forward strand.
ATCAGGCGCTGCCTGCCGAGCGCTACCGGGCCATGGCCTGCGCGCGGCAATTGTTCGTGTTCTCGCAAGCGGGCGACGCGGCCCATGCGCAGGTGCTGTTCGATTCGCTGGTGCATACCTTTCAGGACACGCGCAACGGTGGATGGTTCTACAGCGTGGATGCGCAAGGCGCACCGCTCGACACCACCAAGGACCTGTACACGCACGCGTTCGTGGTGTTTGCGTGCGCGGAGCACGCCCGGCGCTCGGGAAAACGCGACGCGCTGGAAGTCGTGCATCGCACGTCGGCGCTGATCCAGTCGAACTTCGCCGCTGAAGACGATCTGTTCAACGCCGCGCTGACCTCGGATTTCGCGGGCGTGACGGGCGCGCCGATCCAGAATCCCTTGATGCACCTCACCGAAGCCTGGCTGGCCGCTCGCGAAGCCACGCACGACAACGCTTTCGACGCCGCGCTGCGACGTCTAGCCGGTGCGCTCGCGCAGCGCTTCGTGCATGCGCCCACGGGCTGCATCGCGGAACTGCCGATCGGCGCGGACGATAACCGTCTGGAACCCGGTCACCAGTTCGAATGGTTCTGGCTGGTCAAGCAGGCGGGCGCGGTGTTCGAAGGCTCGGGTCTCGTCGAAGCCATGCCGCGTGCGTTCAGCTTCGCGCAGCAACATGGAGTGGACCGGGAAACCGGCGGCGTGTACGCCTCGCTCGACGAAACCGGCCGGGTCAAGGATGCGACCCAGCGGATCTGGGCCCAAACCGAATATCTGCGCGCGCTGGCGAGCCACGGGGAACCGGCGGCGCGGGCCGCACTGCCGCGGCAAATCGAACTGTTCCAGCAGCGCTTTCTGCGTTCGCAAGGCTGGTTCGAATGCAAGACGCCGGCGGGTGAAGTGGCGCGCGCCGACATGCCGTCGACCACGCCTTATCACCTCGCGACCGCCTACGACGCGTTGCCGACCTGAAAGCGGCCGACAAAAACCACGCGACGTGCGAACGCCTCAACTTCGCTAGCCATCCTGGCCATGGCCAAGAAACTCGCCGAACCTTGGTATCGACCGCCGCCGGCTGACGAAGTGTGTCCACTCTGCGGCCGACCGATCCCGGCGAGCCAACGCGACCTGCATCATTGGGTGCCGAAAACGAAAGGCGGCAAGGAAGTCGCCGCGTTGCACCGCATTTGCCACCGCCAGCTCCACGCGCTGTTCTCGGAAACCGAACTGGCGCAGCGCTATTCAACGGTCGAGGCGCTCCTCAGCGACGAGGCGGTACGCACCTTCGTTCTCTGGATCCGCACCAAGCCGAATGATTTTTACGAGCGCACGCGCCGCAGCGGGCGCAAAGGCTAAGGCCGAAAAACGGCTAGGCGCCCGACCGATCGCGGCCGGCTGAACGCCGGCCGCGATCTCACGACGGGGCGCGGAAACACAAACCGACCGCCCGGTCGATCAATACTCTTCGCGCTGCCAAGGGCTCCAACCGCTGTCGGCAGATTTGAAACGCATATAAGTTGCGCTGTTGCCGGTGGGGGTGTCCGATGTGTCGCCGTGCGGCTTCTGATCGGTTGTGTGAAGGGCGAAAGCCTGGCGGTCTTCGGTATCGACGGTGATACGGCCGACCGGGTCCGGGGCCCCTTCTTGAGGTGATTTAGACTCCAATATCGCCAGATAGGGGGTCAAACGACTCCAGAACGAGGTAAGTTCTTCTTGCAAATAATGTGTCAATGTTTTTCCTGGAAGAGTAATACAAGCAGTTTACCCTACCCGCGGGAACAGCCTTCCAATTGCTTTCCAGGCCTCAAAAAGGCCGGAGCCGGGGAATACCCGAATACTGGTTGATTGGCGTCCGTCATAAAGACGTGATACAACTCCTACTTCGCGCTCGATCTCGTGTTGAGAAATAGCGGTCGCGAATGCAACACACAACATTTACTGGATTAAAAATGGCAACAGGTACTGTGAAGTGGTTTAACGATGCAAAGGGCTTTGGCTTCATCACGCCGGACGACGGCGGCGAAGACCTGTTCGCGCACTTTTCGGAAGTTCAAGGCAGCGGCTTCAAGTCCCTGCAGGAAAACCAGAAGGTGACGTTTGAAGTTAAGCAAGGCCCGAAGGGCAAGCAAGCTGCGAACATCCAGCCGGCCTAAGTACCGTCAGGTACGTTGAGGCACCCTTAGGCGCTTGCGTCTAATGCAAAATGGCCCGCTTCGGCGGGCCATTTTCTTTGTCTGACGTTTTCTTTTTGAGCGCTTGCGCGGTTTAAATTGCGCGCATACCGGACAACGAAAAATCGGCCGATGGCCCGCGTGCGTCGTCGAATTGTTGCGTGCGCAACACAGATTCAGAAATTTCGAACACGGACACGGCCTGCTTCAATTGCTGCGTTTGCTGATGCAGCGAAGCCGCCGCCGCGGCAGCTTCTTCGACGAGCGCCGCGTTCTGCTGCGTCATCTCATCCATCTGCACCACCGCCTGATTGACCTGCTCGATGCCTGTGCTCTGCTCGAGCGACGACGCGCTGATCTCCGCCATCATCTGTGTGACGCGCGAGATCGAGGCGGACACGTTGCTCATCGCCTCGCCCGCATGCTCGACCAGCGTCGAACCACCCTGAATCTCGGCGACCGATTCGCTGATCAGGGTTTTGATTTCCTTCGCCGATTGCGCGCTGCGCTGCGCGAGGCCGCGCACTTCGCCCGCCACCACCGCGAAGCCACGCCCCTGCTCGCCCGCGCGCGCCGCTTCCACAGCCGCGTTCAGCGCAAGGATGTTGGTCTGGAACGCAATGCCGTCGATCACCGAAATGATCTCGGCAATCTTGTCCGAGCTCTGCGCAATGCCGCGCATCTTGTCGACCACTTCGTTGACCACTTCGCTGCCGCGCGAGGTCGCTTCGAGCGCGGTCTCGGCGAGCGCGTTGGCCTCACGGGCGTGCTCGGCGTTCTGACGGACGGTAGCCGTCAGCTCCTCCATGCTCGACGCGGTTTCTTCGAGCGACGCCGCCTGGTTTTCCGTGCGCGCCGACAGATCGGCGTTGCCGGTCGCGATTTCGTCGGCGCCCAAGTGGATCGAATCGGCGGATTCGCGCACGGTCTGGACGGTGCGCGCCACGCTCGCCTGCATTTTCGCGAGACCCGAGAACAGGCGGCCGATTTCATTGGTGCCGCGCCCGGCGATCGGCTGATCGAGGCGGCCTTGCGCGATACGGTCGAAGTGACGGCCCGCTTCTTCCAGCGGGGCCACCACGCCACGGCGCAGCGCCGCGTACACGGCGAACGTGCCGGCCACCAGCACCAGCAGGATCACGATGCTGACGGCGCGGAAAGTCGCCATACGCGTATCGATCGAATCGAGCGACGCACGGCTCGCGGCGTTGCCGAATTGCACGAAGTTATGCGACTCGCCGAGGTAGGCGTCCTGGAACGACTGCGTCGGCTGATCGAGGAAGGCCTGGATGTTGTTCGAATCGAGAAACTGCACCAGTTCCGCGAGCGCGTCGTGCAGCTTCTTGTAGCGCTCGGCGAGCGCGGCGGCGCGGGCGCCGTTTTCGTCGCCGGTCTTCGGCGCGCTCATGAACGCCGCGAACGACTGGTCGGCGGCCGTCAACTGTTCGCGGGCGTGCTGCACGATATCGGTCGGCTCGGAGCCGCCGCGCACCATGCGCGTCCCGGCGCGCGAGAGGTTGATGCGCGCGTCCATCAAATGCTGGGTCGTTTCGTTGACCGCGTCCACCTGCTTCAAGGCGATGTTCGACAGATCGCCCACGTCGTCATGAGTACGCGTGAGCGACCAGAACCCCAAACCCACCGTGACAAGCTGAAAAACGCAGAACGCGGCCAGAACACACAACAGGCCGGATGCGACCTTGATCTTGCTGAACATCGTGAATACCTGAAGACAAAGAATGACGGGAGCTACGTCAGGGTTAACGGCATAAGCGCGCCGTGCTTGAGCCCAATTCCATCAAAGATCGTCTTACGCCCCCTTTTCATCGGCCAACTTCACTATTGCAATCAATTCGCGCAACAATGCACGGCGCAAATTACCGATTCACCTTGACGCGGTGCGTGCGCGCTTCCTAGAGTGGGTAGGGACTGCACGACGCAGGCCAGTGCAGATTGCCACCGCGGGCCACGCCCGAAGGAATCACAATGACCGACCTCCTCGACCGGGCGCGCGGCGCACTGCATGCCCAGCCGTTCAGCATGCTGTTGGGCGCAGAGTTGATGCAGACAAGCACCAGCGAACTCACGCTGAGTCTGCCGATCCGCGACGAACTGCGGCAGCAGCACGGCTTCGTGCATGGCGGCGTCATCAGCTATCTCGCCGACAACGCGCTGACCTTCGCGGGCGCGCTGCTGCTCGGGCCGAAGGTCGTGACCGGGGAATACAAGATCAACTACCTGCGGCCGGCCATCAACGGCACGCTGATCGCGCGCGCGAAGGTCGTCTACGCGGGCCAGCATCAGGCGACCTGCCAATGCAACGTGTATGTGATGGAAGGCAACCGCGAAAAGCTGATTGCCGTCGCACAAGGCACGGTCAACCGGATCAGCGAGAACGGCGAGCACGAACACTCGGGCTGACGCGGCTTCACCCGCGTGGCTGAAGCACATCGCGCCGTCATCACCGCGCTTGTTCACGTTTCGTCATTTAGCTAATATACGAAACGTTATCGATCTTTGACTCCGTTCGGCGCGCCGCCTCGTGACAGACGAACTCACCCGCATCAACGCGCTCGCCAACGCCAGCCGGCTCGCCGTCATGCGCTGGCTGAAAGAGCCGACGCGGCATTTCCCGTATCAGGACCATGCGGATATCGAAACAGTCGGCGTGTGCTGCACGTTCATCACCGACAAGCTCGGCATAGCGCCCGCCACCACCACGCGTCACATGCGCATCCTCGCCGATGCGGGACTCGTGCGCGCGCAGCGGATCGGCAAATTCACGTACTACAAGCGCATCGACGCCGAGTTGCAGAAGCTCGGCCGCGACCTCGCCAATCTTTAGGCGCGTGGTCTTCAAGGGACCACGCCAACAGTTTTTCGATCATCAAGGGAGCCACATGGACGAACTCGCAATTCTCGCGGACGCCGACCGGCGCGCGCACGCTTACCTTGCCGGCATCGGCAAGCGCCGGGTGTTTCCGGATGCGGCCGCGCTCGCGCAACTCGCCGCCTTCGACGAAGCCTTCCCGCAACATGGCCACGCGCCCGCCGACGTGCTGCGTCTGCTCGACGAAAGCGGAACGCCCGGCACGGTAGCGTCGAACGATCCGCGCTATTACGGCTTTGTGATCGGCGCGGTGTTGCCGGCCGCCGCGGCGGCCGAGCGTCTGATGGGCGCGTGGGACCAGTGCGCGTCGACCTTCGACAACTCGCCGGTCGCGGCCACGCTGGAGAAAATCGCGGCGCGCTGGGTGCTCGACGCGCTCGATCTGCCGCGCGAAGCGGCGATCGGCTTCGGCACCAGCGCGACGGCGTGCACGCTCGTTTGCGTCGCGGCGGCGCGACGCGCGCTGCTCGCGCGCAAGGGTTGGGATTTCGACAACGACGGTTTGGACGGCGCGCCGCAGGTGCGCGTCGTGATCTCCGAGATGGCCCACATCACCGTGAAGAAGGCGTTGCGCGTGCTCGGCTTCGGCATGAAGCGCGTGATCAGCGCGCCCGTGGATGAGCATGGCCGCATCGACCCCGCGCAATTGCCGCCGCTCGACGACATGACAATCTTCTGCGTACAAGCCGGCGAAGTGAATACCGGCGAATTCGATCCGTTCGCGGAGTTGATTCCCCGCGCCAAGGCGGCCGGCGCATGGATTCACGTGGATGGGGCGTTCGGTCTGTGGGCGCGGGCGTCGTCGAAACGGGCGCTGACCGATGGCATCGACGGCGCCGATAGTTGGACCACCGACGGCCACAAGTGGCTCAACACGCCCTACGACGGCGCCATGGCGATCTGCCGCGACGCGCAGGCGCTTTCATCGGCGATGAACAGCGACGCGGTCTATCTGACAGGCGCGCATGACGCGCAGAAGAACGTGAATCTCGAGTTCTCGCGCCGCGCGCGCGGCATTCCGATCTGGGCGGCGTTGCGTTCGCTCGGGCGCAGCGGCGTGCAGGAGATGGTCGACCGGCATTGCGCGCAGGCTGCACGAATCGCTGAAGGTCTGCGCGCCGCCGGGTTCGAGGTGCTGAATCGCGTCGTGTTGAACCAGGTGCTGGTGCGCGCGAAGACCGACGCGCAGACGGTGGCGATTCGCGAAGCGGCGCAGGCGTCGGGCGAAACGTGGTTCGGCCAGACTGTCTGGCAAGGCCGGCCGGCGTTTCGCATCAGCGTGTCGTCATGGCGCACCGAGGACACGCACGTCGATCAGTTGGTGGCGCTGCTCGCACGCTTGCTTGCGGAACAACGCGCCTGAACGGCGCCGCCGAAGACACGCAAGTTGATCGTTTAGCGGCGCCGCTCACGCGACTGCTCATGGAACGGCGCAACTGAGCGGTAACGACGCCAACTAAAAAGGCGGTTCCTGCCTGTCGATGCAGAAACCGCCTTTCTTCATGCAGTAAAGCTTGCGAGCGCGAATTACTCCGCCGCGTACGTCTTCTGCGTTTGCTCGCCCAGACCTTCGATACCCAGACGTATTGTCTGGCCCGGCTTCAGGAACACCGGATTCGGCTTCACGCCCATGCCGACGCCCGGCGGCGTGCCGGTCGAAATCACGTCGCCCGGTTGCAGGCTCATGCACTGCGACACGTACGAAACCAGTTTCGCGACGCCGAACACCATCGTCTTCGTGCTGCCGTTCTGATAGCGGTGGCCATCCACTTCGAGCCACAGGCTCAGGTTCTGCGGATCGGCGACTTCGTCGCGCGTGACCATCCACGGGCCGATCGGGCCGAACGTGTCGAAGCCCTTGCCCTTGTCCCAGGTGCCGCCGCGTTCGATCTGCCATTCGCGTTCCGACACGTCGTTGATCACGCAATATCCGGCAACGTAATCGAGCGCGTTGGCTTCGTCGATATATTTCGCCGGCTTGCCGATCACCACGCCGAGCTCGACTTCCCAATCGGTTTTCTTCGAGCCGCGCGGAATCTCGACGTCGTCGTTCGGGCCGCTGATCGCGCTCGTCCACTTGTTGAAGATGACCGGCTCGGAGGGCACCGGCAGATTCGATTCGGCCGCGTGATCCGCGTAATTCAAGCCGATGCAGATGAACTTGCCGATCTTGCCGACGCACGGACCCATGCGCGGATTGCCTTCGACCAGCGGCAGCGAGGCCGGATCGAGCGCGCGCAGTTTGGCGAGACCTTCGTCGGTCAGCGCGGCGCCGTCGATATCGGCGACCACTTTCGACAGATCACGAAGCTTGCCTTGCGCGTCGAGCAGGCCCGGTTTTTCCTGGCCTTTCGGCCCATAACGAAGCAGTTTCATCCTTGCACTTCCTTTCAGTGGTGTTCGGTTCGTGGTTCAGCTTGAGTCGGCGTGGGTCGGCGTGCGTCAGTTCGACCAGCCGCCGTCGATCACATGCGCATGGCCCGTGGTAAACGACGATTCGTCGGACCCGAGATACAGCGCCAACGCGGCGATCTCTTCCGGCTTGCCGATGCGGCCCATCGGCTGACGCGCCACAAAGGCGGCCTGCACGGCGTCCAGCGTCGCGCCTTGCGCCTGAGCCTGCGCGACGATCCGCTGTTCGAGCGACGGCGAAGCCACCGTGCCCGGGCAGATCGCGTTACAGCGTACACCACGCGTGATGAAGTCCGCAGCAACGGACTTGGTCAGCCCGATCACCGCGGCCTTCGAGGCGCTATACGCGAAGCGGTTCGGCACGCCCTTCACGCTCGATGCCGCCGACGACATATTGATGATCGAGCCGCCGCCGTGCTCCAGCATGGCGGGCAGGAACGCGCGGATCATGCGGTACATCGCCTTCGCGTTCAGGTCGAACGCGAAGTCCCAATCCTCTTCGCTGCATTCGAGAATATTGCCCGCGTGCACGAAGCCCGCGCAGTTGAATAGCACGTCGATCGCGCCGAGTTCGGCGGCCAGCGCTTTGATCGCCGCGTCGTCGCGCACGTCGAGCTTGCGCGCGTCGACCGGCTTGCCGGCGAGCCCGTCAATGCGGATATCCGTGGCGATCACACGCGCGCCTTCGCGTGCGAAGAGTTCGGCGGTGGCGAGTCCGATGCCTTGTCCTGCCGCTGTGATCAGGGCCGTCTTGCCGGCCAGTCTTTGTGTCATCTACGACTCCAGTTGAATGGGCTTTGCATTTGCTTTTGCTTCAGGTCTCTTGCAGAAATCACAGTCGATAAAACGCGGCGGCATTACCGCCGAAAACCGCTTCGCGCTCGCCCTCGCTCAACGACGTGAGCAACGTGTTGGCCACCGAATGCCAAAGCAGATAGTCGCCGTTCAGATCGAGCACCGGCCAGTCGCTGCCCCACATCAAGCGCGCCGGACCGAATGACTTCAGCAGATGATCGACGTACGGGTGCAGCGTTTCCTCGCTCCAGCCGGGCGATGCCTCGGTGACGAGGCCCGACAGCTTGCAATGCACGTGCGGCAGTTGCGCGAGCCGCGTGATCGCATCGGCCCAGCTTGGATAGCCCGCGCGTCCATAGCGGATGGGCGGCTTCGCCCCATGATCGACGACGATGCGCAGCGCCGGAAAGCGCGTCGCGAAGGTCTCGAAAGGCTCGACGTGGCGCGCGTAAATCAGCGCGTCGAACGCGAGGTCGTGCGCGATCAGCGCTTCGATCGCCGGCGCGAGATCGGGGTTCGCGATCCATGTGTCGTCCGGCAAATCCTGCAGCATCGGCCGCACGCCCTTGAACTTCGGCTCTTGCGCCAAGGCTTCGATCACCTCCGGCGCCGTGGGCAGCAACAGCGGCACCCAGCCGACCACGCCCGCAATCGACGGCTCATGGCGCGCCATGTCCAGCAAATAACGCGTTTCGTCGATGGTCGGTGCCGCCTGCACCACCACCGTCCGTTCGATGCCCGCGCGTTCGCGCAACGGCTTGAGATCCTCCGGGCCGAACGTCCGGTACAGGATTTTCAGTTCCGGCGTGAGCCACTCGTAATCGCCACGAGCGGGATCCCAGTAGTGCTGGTGGGCATCGATATGCATCGTCAACTCAATCCTCTGGCGCGGGGGCGCGGCTGTCGAGCAAGCCTTCGTCGCGCAACGCGGACCACAAGGCCGCGGGGATCGGCTTCTCGAACGACGCGGCGTTCTCGCGTAATTCGTCGGCACTGCGCGCGCCGGTCAACACGGTGGCGACCGCCGGATGCGCATACGGAAACTGCAAGGCAGCGGCCGCCAGCGGCACGCCGTGCGTACGGCAAACCGCTTCCAGCCGCGCGACGCGCTCGATCACTTCGGGCGGCGCTTTGCCGTAATTGAATTTCAGATCGCCTTCGACGCCGCGCGCCAGAATGCCCGAGTTGAACGCGCCGCCTAACAGGATGCTGACGCCGCGTTTTTCACAGGCCGGCAACAGGTCGTCGAGCGTGGTCTGTTCGAGGAGCGTATAACGGCCCGCGAGCAACGCGCAATCGATATCGAACTCGGCCATCGCATCGAGTATGACCGCGCCTTCGTTGACACCGAGTCCGACTGCCTTGATCGCGCCAGACGAGCGCAATGTGTCCAGCGCGCGAAAACCGCCGCCTTCGGTTAGCTGCCGCCAGTAATGGGGATGGTTGTCGCCGTGCGTGACACGACCGATATCGTGCACCAGCAGAATGTCGATTTCGACGATGCCGAGGCGCTGCTGGCTGTCCTCGAACGAACGCAGAATGCCGTCGTGTGTGTAGTCGTAAATCGCTTCGAAAGGAAGCGGGTTTTGCCAGCCTTCCTTGTCGTCGAAAGGCGTGGTGCGCGGCACGAAACGGCGGCCCACTTTGGTGGACAGAAGATAGTCGCCGCGCGGATAGCGCCGGAGCGCGTCGCCCAGACGATGCTCGGCCTTCGTATTGCCGTAATGCGGCGCGGTGTCGAAATAGCGCACGCCTGCGTTCCACGCGGCGGCAATGGTGGCGTGAGCTTCTTCATCGGTCAGATCGCGGTAGAGGCCGCCGAGCGGCGCCGTTCCGAGTCCCAATCCGGTCACCTGCAAAGGCCCGCGGCCGATGCGGCGCCGTTGCCCGATCTTCGATCCGATCGTTGCGGTCATTGAGCGCGTCTCCAGTGTCGATCGGAGTTGGCGCTTCAGCTGTCGACCAGAGTCGGCGGTTCAACGCCTACTCTGGTCCCATGCAAAGCACTTAGTCCGATCCCATTCGTGTTTTACCATGCATGGGCGAGGTTTGCCCACGGTGTATACAGACGGCTTGTTGCTAGGCCCGCGGACCTGCCGCTCAGTGCGGCTCGATCGCAACGACCCGATGCTGCGCTGCGGCGCTCGACGGCAAGCAAGCCGGCCCAACCGGTTCGAACGTCTTGTACGTCAGGATGAACTCCTGATGACCGAGCGTCTCCGACTTCGAAGCCGCGCCGCGCGACACCGCCACCGTTTGCTCGAACACTTCGCGGCCCACCTCGTCGAGCGTGCCGCGGCCTTCGAGAATGCGGCCTGCATCGACATCCATGTCGCCGGAAAGGTTGCGGTACGTCGCGGGATTCGCGCACACCTTGATCACCGGCGAGATCGCAGAGCCGACCACCGAGCCGCGTCCGGTCGTGAACAGAATCACATGCGCGCCGCAGGCGATCAGTTCGCCGATCTCCGCGTTGTCGCTGATGTTCGGAAAGCCGAAGCGCGGCTCGCCGTCCGGCACCACGTCGAGCAGATACAGGCCGCCGGTCGGTGGAATGTCGCCGGGTTTGATAATGCCGATAATCGGCGACGCCCCGCTCTTCGCATACGCGCCCAGCGATTTTTCTTCCTGCGTGGTGAGTCCGCCATCCGCGTTGCCGACCGCAAAACTGCCGTGGCCGAGAATCGAGTAATAACGCGCCGCCTTCGCGACGCAGGCCACGATCTCATCGCCGAGCGCCGGGCGCGCCGCGCGCGTCTTCATATGGAATTCGCAGCCCACCAGTTCGCCGGTTTCTTCGAAGATGCACGTCGCGCCCGCGTCGATCAGATGATCGAACGCGCGGCCCACCGCCGGGTTCGCGGTGATGCCGCTGGTGCCGTCCGAGCCGCCGCAAATCGTGCCGATCACCAGTTCGCTCAGCGCCATGGGCACTTTCTGCTGCGCGGCGAGTTGCTCGCGCGCGCCACGAATCCAGTCGACGCCGTATTGAATCGTGCTGCGCGTGCCGCCCTTTTCCTGAATCGTCAGCACTTCGACGGGACGGCCACTCGCGCGCACCACGTCCACCAGATAGTGCTTGTTCATGCTCTCGCAACCGAGCGATACGAACAGCACCGCGCCCACGTTGGGGTGCGTGGTGAGCCGCTCGAGCATTTTTTCGGCGTAGCCGTTCGGATAGCAGCCGGGAAAGCCGATCAGATGCACGGGTGGCTCGCGTTCGGCGGAAGGATCGTCGAACGCGTCGAGCGGTTCGCGAAACTGCGTGACGATCTCGCGCGCGACGTGATGCGCGCACTCGACCAGATACGCCACCGCAACCACATTGCGGATGCCCTTGCGGCCGTCGCGGCGCAGATAGCCTTGCAACGCGGGCTGCTGCGATTCGGCAGATGGAGATGCTACGGAAATGTCAGTCATGATCGATCCAGCGCGGCGCGAGGCCACGTCATTGTGCCCACATCAGTGATGGACGAATTCGTGGCCCGCGTCGTGTGTGTACGTCGGCAGGTAATCGCTTTCGAGATTGTGCGTATGCAGATGCGCACCGCGCGCCACGGCTTCTGTCACGTGACCGATCACTGCGCCGTAGCGCAGCACCTTGTCGTCTTTCGCGAGTTCATGGCGCGCCACCTTGTGGCCGAGTTCGATGGTCTTGGCGAGCGTCACGCGCTCGCCTTCGATCTCGACTTGCGTGCCGCAGTCCAGACGCGCCGCCGCGATCAGGCAGTTGTCGGCGGGGCTGAGCAGGATCAGGCGCGGGTCCGTTTGCAATGGGCGGCTGGTCAAATGAGTTCTCCGAGGTGCGTGCGCATTAGTTTTGACCTTCGCCGCTGGCGAGGCGCGCCACCATCAGCGAGCCCAGGATGATCGCGCCGTAAATCGCCTGAATCCAGAAAGACGGCACCTGGGCAAGCGTCAGCAGGTTCTGCACGACGCCGAGCAGCAGCACGCCGGTGAGCGCGCCGAACATGGTGCCCTTGCCGCCGTCGAGTGAAATGCCGCCGATCACCGCTGCCGCGAACACCGTGAAGATCATGCCGTTGCCCTGGTTCGCGTTGATCGCGCCGACATAGCCGGTCACGATCAGACCGCCCACCGAGGCAAGTATGCTCCCGAGCACGAATACGCCCCACGTGATGCGTTCCACGCGAATCCCCGCTGCGCGCGCCGCTTCCGGATTGCCGCCGATGGCGTACAACGCGCGCCCCAGCCGGTGATAGCGCAGCATGAAGGCCGCAATCGCGAACGCCACCGCCGCGAGCCACACGGACAAGGGCAAGCCGAGCACGATAGTGGTGGCGAGCGCGAAGAACGACGGCGGCATATCGAACAGCGTGCCGCCTTTGGTCGCGCCGACCAGCATGCCGCGCAACACGATCAGCATGGCCAGCGTGACGATGAACGCATTGAGCCGCAAGCGCACCACGAGAAAGCCGTTGATCAAACCGATCACCGCGCCCACCACCACAATGGCGAGCAAGCCGGCCGCCGCTGGCCATTGCATGCCGAAGCCCGCCGACGCCGCCGGCATCACCAGCATCGCGCCCACAGCGGGTGCGATGCCGACCGTCGATTCGAGCGACAAGTCGAACTTGCCGGTCAGCACGATCAGCGATTCGGCAAGCACGACGAGCGCCAACGCCGCCGACGCGCCCAGCACGCTGATCAGATTGGCTTTGGTCAGAAAGCTCGGGCTGACAAACGCGCCGATCACGATCAGCAAAGCTAGCGCGGGCAGCAAGGCCAACTCGCGCAGACGCGCGAGTTCGGAGCGCGCGCGTTTGCCGCGTGACGCCTGCGCGACCAACGGCGGCTGAGCCGCAGCTTGCGCGGTGCCGAATGCAGGACTGGGCACACTATTCTTCATGGAGACTGACTCCTTCAACGGATGCGATCAGGTCGTGGTCCTGCCAACCCGCGGGAAATTCGGCCGCGACACGGCCACGGAACATGACCAGCACGCGGTCACAGGTGCGCAGATCGTCGAGCTCGCCGGACACGACCAGCACGGCCTTGCCCTCTTCGCGCACGCGATCCACGACGGAGAGCAGCGCTTCTTTCGATTTCACGTCGACGCCCGCGGTGGGATCGATCAGCACGAGCACATTGGGATTGGTGGCCAGCGCGCGCGCCATCACCACTTTCTGCTGGTTGCCGCCGGACAGACCCGACACGACATGCTCCGGACCTTGCGCGACGATGCCGAGCGCGTCGATCATCTTCTGACCGAAGGCGCTCTTCTTCGCGGGCGGCGCGATGCCGAACTTGCCGAGCACGCGCGCGATCGTCATCGATGCATTTTCCGCAACCGATTGCGTGAGCACCAAGCCTTCGTGATGCCGATCCTTCGGCACACAGCCGATGCCGTGCGCGAGCGCCGCGGGTACATCGCCGGGCGGCAAGGTTGCGCCGTCCACGCTGATCGTGCCGCGTTTGGCGGCACGCAGACCCGCAACCGCTTCGGCCACGCTCGTGCGGCCGCTGCTCGTCGCGCCGGTCAAGCCGACGACTTCGCCGCGCTTGACGGTGAACGACACGCCTTCGTAATCGGCGCCGGCCAGTTCTTTAATTTCCAGCGCAACCGCCGTGTCTGCGGGCAACGCGGCGCGCGCCGCCGCATCGGCGACGGCGAGACCGCCGCGTTCGCCGGTCATCGCTTCGATCAACTGCTCGCGCGGCAACGCGGAAACCGGCGCGCTGACGATATGCCGCGCGTCGCGGAGCACCGTCACCGCCTGGCAGATTTCATAGACTTCCTGAAGATGATGCGAGATGAAGAGGAATGTCACGCCCTCCCGCTGCAACTCGCTGATGCGCCGGAACAGGCGCTTGATCTCGTCGCCGTCGAGCTGCGCGGTCGGTTCGTCGAGAATGATGAAGCGCGCGCCGTACGACAGCGCGCGCGCAATCTCCACCAGTTGCCGCGCTTCCACTGACAGATCGCCGGCGCGGGCATCTTCGCGCACGTCGATCTTCCAGTGATCGAGCAACGCGCGCGCGTCGCGCCGCATGGCTTGCCAATCGATCACGCCACCGCGCAACGGCTGCCGGTTGATGAACAGATTCTCCGCGACGCTCAGATCGCGGATGATGGTCGAATGCTGATAGACGCACGCCACGCGCTCGCGCCACGCGTCGCGATTCGCGATCGACGGCGCGGCCGCGCCGCTGAAACGCACCTCGCCGGTGTCGGGCTTGCGCAGGCCGGTGAGGATCGACACCAGCGTCGATTTACCCGCGCCGTTGCGCCCGACGAGCGCATGCGACTCGCCGGGCATCACGCGGATGCTCACGTCGTTCAGCGCGGCCGTCGAGCCGAAGCGTTTGGTGACCTCAAGCGCTTCGACCACGGGCACGGAGGGCGTGAGTTCGCTCATTTGACCGTGTTACCCCACAAGGCTTTGTCGTCGACGTTCGATTTCGTCACGAGCGGTGCGGGCAATTGGTCTTCCAGAATGCCGGGCGCCAACTGGATGATGTTGCTGCCGTGATCGGTCGGGCCCGGCTTGAAGGTCTGACCTGCCAACGCCGCCTTGATATAGAACAGGCCGTATTTCGCGTACGAGTCGGCGGGCTGCGACACGGTTGCGTCGATATCGCCGCGGCGGATCGCCTCGAATTCCTGAGGAATGCCGTCGTTGCTGACGATCACGACGTGCTTCGCATCGCCGGCGGGAAACAGCATCTGCTTGCGCCGCAAGGTTTGCAGCGTCGGCGACAGATAGACACCGCCTGCCTGCATGTAAATGCCCTTCACGTCGGGATTGGCGGTCAGCAGGCTGTCGAGCGCGGTAGCCGCGACGTCGCCTTTCCAGGCTGCGGGAATTTCCAGCACCGACACGCCAGGATAGCCCTTCATGCAAGAGCGGAATGCTTCAGACCGGTCGCGCCCGTTGACCGATGCCAGGTCGCCCATGATCTGCACGACCTTGCCGGACTTCACGTGCTCGCCGATGTACTTGCACGCCTTCTCGCCGTACGCGTGATTGTCGGCGCGCACCACCATCGCGACCTTGCCTTGCGTGGGCGCGACGTCCACGGCGACGACCGGCACATTCCGCGCCGCGGCGGCGTCGAGCGCACGGCTGATCGCGGCCGAATCCAGCGGGCCGACCACGATGCCCTTCGCACCGAGGTTCAGCAGGTTGTTCATGTCCGTGATCTGCTGGACGGGATCTCCATTCGAATTGACCGGCGCGAGGATGTCGAGGCCGCTCTCCTTCGCATATTTGGGCAGATAGTTGTTGTACGACTGCCAGAACGGCGACGTCAGCAGCGGCAGACCGAGGCCGATCTTGCCGGTGTCGGCGGCTTGCGCGGCGCCCGTCACACCAAGTCCGGCGAGGCACGCAGCGGCTGCAACCGCGGACAACGAACTGCGGAACAAACGGCGGGCCGTGAGCGGCCCTTTCGTGAACGACATGGTTGTCTCCTGTGTCGATGGGACTCAGCGCTTTAGCACTGACTCCCATCCCATACACGATGGTTGTTGTGGGAACTGCGTGAACCCGGCTGCGGGGCCCGGCACTTCGTCCAGCGCTTTCTGATCGATTCGTGTGAGTATTGGCGTGCGCTCATTCACCAATGAACGTATTATTCATATACGGACTTTTTTAAGTCAAGGCATGTACACTGCATTAACCGTCCGTGTTTTCCCTGGACGAACGCCACCTCTACGAGATTCGTCACGCACTTACACTCACGCGCCACATAATGAGAACAGCCCAAGGAACTTCGCTCACGATGGACGCAGACGACAAAGACGACGCCGACCGCTACCGCGCCCCGGCGCTCGACAAAGGCCTCGACATCCTCGAACTGCTCGCCGAGCAGAAGGAAGGACTGACGCGCGCCGAAATCACCAAGCTGCTCGGACGCAATGCGAGCGAGATGTATCGCATGCTCGAACGGCTGGTCGCGCGTCAGTACGTGGTGCGCTCGGCGGCGGGTGACCGGTATTCGCTCAGCCTCAAGCTGTACGCGCTCGCCCACCGTCATCCGCCGATGAACCGTCTGATCTCCGAAGCGCTGCCGCTCATGCAGCGCTTTGCCGACGTTGCCGAACAGTCGTGTCACCTCGTGGTGTACGACCGCGGCAATCTGCTGGTGATCGCGCAGGTGGATGGTCCCGGTACGTGGGGCATCTCGGTGCGGCTCGGTTCGCGCGTCGGCCTGATCGATACGGGTTCGGGCCGCGTGATGCTGGCGTTTCAAAGCATCGAGCAGCGCGAACAGATGCTGGCCGAACACACCAAGGTGAAGGGCGAGGTCACCATCGATCGCGCCGCGCTCGAGCAGGCCTGCGAGCGGATTCGCACGGCGGGTTTTTCGCAGAAGGACAGCCAGCAGACGTTCGGCGTGACCGACGTCACGTTTCCGATCCAGGGTCCTTCCGGTCAGGCGATCGCGGTCCTCACCTGTCCATATTTGCGGCGTATCGACGAATACGTCGCGCCGACGCTTGAAGCCGCCACCGCGCTCTTGCGCGAGACGGTCCAGGCGCTGTCGATGTTTCACGAGAACGCCGCCTAGCGTGCCATGCGGGCAAGCGAACCCGCGCGGCGGCTCGTCGAAATTCGACGCCTCGCGCACATGGTTTAGAATGGCGACCCTCTCAAAAATCACGCCGCATGGGTTCGCTCATGCGCGCTCATCGATAAGCAATGGCGAAACTTCTGACCGATTCCGAATTCCAGCGTTTTTCCGAACTCCAACAGAAGCAGTCGAGCTTCACGATCACGCCTGAAGAAGCCGACGAACTGCGCGACATCGTCGCTCATGCGCAAAAGCGCCGCGACGACCGCGCGGCGGCGATGCAAAGCATCGAGACGTTCATTCAGCAATTCGACATCAGCCCGGACGAACTGTTTTCGCCGGAGCAGATCGGCGAAGCCGCGCGCACGTTCGGCCTGATTCCGGCCGCGAAGAAAGAGCGGGTGCTGCCGCCGCAATTCACGTTCAACGGCAAGCCGTATCAATGGACGACGCGCGCGCTGCCGGACGATATTCGCGTGCCGTTGTTCGATGCCTTCAAGGCGGGTGAATCGGTGAAGTCGTTTATCGCGACGCCGAAGGATGCGAGCCGTTGCGCGGCGACGATTGCGCGTTTGGAACGTGAGACGGGGGCGGTTTATGGGGACGCGTGGTTGGAGGAGTTGGCGGTGACGCGTGATCAGGTCGACGCCGCTGCGGAGAAACTCGCGGCGTAAGTCTGAGCACCCTGTTATCGCGGGTGGCACTCTATACGCGTATGACAAGAAAGGCGGCTGCGTGCCGCCTTTTTCTTTTTGAGCGCGGGTGTGGTGGGTGGGCGTTGTCGCCGCTATTCGATCCCGCTAGAAGACTGTTGATACGGTAACCCACGTCTGTTGGCGAGCCGTTTGCGCCAAGGGATGCCCCGCGCGCATCGCGTAACTCAATTGCGCGGCCACACGCTTGCCGCTGTAGCTCGCGCCGATGCCATAGCCTTGCAATCGCACGAAGGCGCCCGGTATCGGACCATCCTGACGTGTTCTGCCTCGCGCATTGTCATAGAACACCTGCACGGCGGCACCCGGCAAACTGCGTATGGATTTGCTCGCGGCGATCGAGAAGATCAGGCCGTCGTCGACCGAGGCCGCATTCTGATCGCAGGCGCGCACGGCCGAGGGACCGCCGAGGCCCATCCGCTCCGAGCTGTCGAGACTGCGGCTGGCCCATTGCCCACGCATCTGGACCGTCGCGCGGATGGTCGGCGTAATGGCCTGGACGTAGGCGATGGCTGGTTCGGCCTTGTAGAAGTCGAATCGTCGGCTGCCGAGCATGGGCGCGCTGTTTGAATAGTCGAATTCACTCTGCTTTGCCGTGCCGCGACTGAGAACCGCGCTGTACTGGATCACATTGCGCCGCTCACTGATTGCACCAGCCAGGGCGCCGTCAGCCCGCACCGATGCAACGAGACTGCGCTGGCTGGTTTGGAGCACGTTGTCGAACTTTTCGTCGCTGGAACGTTTGAGGTCGAGATTGGCGCCGAGATCGAGACTCGCGGAGTCTGAACGGATCAACGGCTCGACGCCGTAAATGCTGACGACATTGGCCGATCCCGTACCCAAGCCCGTGAACATTTCGCCGAGCCGGTAATCCACGTGCGAGTACGCGATACCCGCACGACTCGCGCCCAGACCCGTGAGCATGTCGTAGGAAATGCGGCCCAGGCGGGTTTGCCCGTCTTCTCCTGCCTTGGTCTGCATGAAGCGCGGCGTCAGATAGACCGTAGCCTGCAACTGATCGCCTAGTCCCAGCATATTGTTGACGCCACCAGTCAGGCCGAATCTGCGCCAGCCCGCTTGCCTCGAGCCCGCGTTATCGACGGTCGCCGCGCCGTAGTAGCGATCGCCCGGCGCTACGTCGACCGTGACAACCGTGCCGCCCGGCTGCGTTCCCGCTGATAACGTGGATGTCGCCGAGCCGATGCCGGGAATGTCCTCGACAAGGCGTGCGTTGCGCTCGATATCGCGCAGCGAAGGCGCGCCGTTGCCGGTGCTTTCGAGGATTTCCCTGAGCCGTTTGGTCGCCACGTCGGAGCTGTTTTCGACATTGACCGATTCGACGTGGCCGCGCGTGATCTCGAAGTGTATGACGCCGTCCGTCACTGTCTGGGGCGGCAGGATGACGCGCACGAGAGAATCGCCGCCGTGGTACAGGATAGTGGTAAGCGCGTCACGCAGCACGCGCAACTGCGAAAGCGTGACGTTACGCCCGCGCCACGGCGCAAGGAATTCGTCGACGCG
This sequence comes from Paraburkholderia sp. NPDC080076, assembly GCF_050281145.1. Lineage (NCBI taxonomy): Bacteria > Pseudomonadati > Pseudomonadota > Betaproteobacteria > Burkholderiales > Burkholderiaceae > Paraburkholderia > Paraburkholderia sp. NPDC080076. Next base: position 57,941 of record NZ_JBNNWQ010000008.1, read on the forward strand.
CTGTTGTTCCTCTGCGGACAGCGCACCGCCAAAGTCGAAGCTATGGACGGGGAATGAAAGCTCGCCGTTTTCGGGTGTGGGTTCGGGCGGGGTTGAAGGCTGTGTTGGCGCCGTTCGGTCGACTCCGGGCTCGGCGCCGACTCCGCGCGTCAGTTCGGGATTTTGCCGAAGCAGTGAGCCGGCATTCGTCGGCTCGTAGGCTTGCGCGGCAGTGTGCCATGCGGTCGCGCCGAGTAATGGCAGCCATGCGACACCAAAACGACGGCGTATAGGCCGATATCGGTGAACGGCTTTCACGATGAGTGGGCTGGAAATATAAATGCCAGCAGAGGCTCGTGAGAGCCGTGCTGATGCATGAATCTGGAATGAGGAAGGCTTGCGACTACGCAGTCAGAAAGGAAGAGGCGATGCACGCCTCTCCCTTCGTTACGTCGGCTTGCCTGCCCGGCTTGGGGAAGATTGCAACTAGCGTGATGAAGGACCGTTCAAGTGCGTCATCACGCTCGCTTGCTATTACAGGTTCGCGGACTTGGCTTTGATGCGGATGTTGTCGTCCGTGTTCTCTGTGTTGGCCGGCAGGCTGATTTCGCGGGCCGTCAGTTTGCCGCCGATATGCGCCGCGTACGCATCGACAGCAATCTTGTTGCCGGCCTGAATGCGGCCGGTTTGAACGTCGAAGGCTTTAAGCGTGACGTCGTTACCGGCTTTGGTTAGGGACGAGGGCTGCTGCGAGACAGTGGTTGCGGCGTTCAATGTAACGTTGCCGTTGCGGCTGGTCACGTTGCCTGTCTGGACCAGGTGGCCACCTTGCATCACGGCAATGCAAATCTCTCCTTGACACGGAATGCTGCCTCGTAGCGATCTAACCGCGATGTCATTGTCTGCCTTCAGATCCCCCGCCAGCGTGATGTCGCCGCCGTTGATATTGATGGTCGTGCCAGTGACATTCGCCACGCGGATTTGACCAGTGGTCACCGTATTCGGCCGAACCGACCTCGATATTAGCGAGACGCTGGTATCGCCCGAAGTTTTGACGCCATCGGCCTGGATGATATTGATGCCGGCCACGTTGACCGAACCGGTAGTTGCCTTCACGTCCGCATGCTGGTTCACATCGCCGTCAGCGGAAACATCTACGCGGCTCCCCGCGCGGATCGGCGCATTGATGTCAATAACGCCGCCCGTCAGCGACACGCGGTCGGCGTTAATCCCGCCGTTCGTGGCAACGATGCCGCGATCGGCGCTGATAGCGGCGCTGCCTGCGTCAATCTGGCCATTCGTGCTGACATTGCCGCCCGCTGTGTCGATTCTGACGTCGCCGATCGCCGCGTGCAGCTTTGCGCCTGACTCCACCGTGATATCGTGGCCCGTGAGTCCGTAATATCCGCCGTCAGGTTGCGTGGATGCGTCGAACGGAGAATCGACATAGGCCATCGGTGAGGCAACGATCCTGATAGCCTTGTCAGCTGTCAGACGGCCACCCACACCGATCTTGCCGTCGAGTTCGGAACCCAGCGTGATGGAGCCGCCTTTACCCGACGACGCACTGGTCGCCTCAATCGTCCCTGTGTTCTGAACGACAGTGGCGAGCATGGCGCCAGTGGCCGCCGCGGACAGATTGACGTCGCCGCCCTTCGCAGCGATCACACCATAGTTTGCCGCCAGCGCATTCTGCGCCTGCCGGCCAAGCATGACCCCAAAGCCCGAATCGTTCATCTGCATCGCCACGCCATTTGCTGCACCGAGTCTCACGTCCTTGGCGAGGATCGTGCCGTAGTTGGCGGCCTGAGTGCCTAACAGGATCACCGATTCCTGCGCGGTCAACTGACCGTTATTCGTGACCTTGCCTTCGCCGCCGCGCGAAAAGAGATTGATGTTCCTGCTACCGTTCAGGCCTAGCTTGCCGCCATCCATAAACTGCTGGTCGGTCACGTCGAGCGTCGAAGCCACCAGACTTCCCACATCGACCTTGGCGCTTTTGCCGAACACCACGCCGGCAGGATTGACCACGAACACCCGGCCGTTTGCCTTCAGCACGCCGTCGATCTGAGTCGCGTCCGCCGTCGTCACACGGTTGAGCACAGCCGAGGTGGCGCCCGGCTGATTGACGATCACCGACTGCTCTTTACCGATGTTGAAGTTCTTCCAGTTGACGATCATCTTGTCGCTGGACTGCGAAATGGTCGTCTTGTTGCCCTGCGTTTTGATGGCGCCGGCGCCCGCTGCCACGACACCGCCGTCGACGGCCCAAGCGGTATTGGCGCAGCCCAACGCCGCCATCAACTTGCCGGCACGAGCGCCAGCCGGTAGCCTGGTTTCCCCGTGCCCTGGTGAGTCTCGCGGGTACGTTTCTTGTGATTCATTTGTTGACCTGTTAAGAGAGCTAAATAAAATCCCACCCGAGCAACAGTTCGCTGGATACACCTATGCGGATACTCGGAGCCAGAAAGTAATCTGGCTGTAAGAGTCTATGTAAGCTCCCATTTACAAGGCTTGAGAAACGTCTGAAGATTTAGTGGTTTTTGTCGGTATGCGGAGTGAGTGGCACCCACTACGGCCAGCTCAAAAGTTCGCCGCGACGTCGACATGCGTTAACACGATCTCCCGAAATTTCCTCCGCGGCCGGTCTTACCGCTGCCGTCGCTCGGTCAGTTAGCCGCTGGCTCATCGAGCGCCATCCTGAACCCGACCACACCCGGATCCTCCGTCCGCGTAATCGTGAAACCGCAGGCTTTGGCGAGTCCGATCATCGGGGTATTTTCACGCAGCGCCTCGCCGACCAGCCAGTGGATGCCGCGCACCCGCGCATATTTGATGATCCGGTCCATCAGCAACTGGCCGAGGCGCCGGCCTTTCTGATCCGAGCGCACCGCCACCGCGAACTCAGCGGTTTCGTTGTCGGGATCGGCGACCGCGCGCACCACGCCCAGCGTCCGGGTGAAGCCTTCTTCGCTTTGCACGGTGGCGATCAGCGCCATTTCGCGGTCGTAGTCGATCTGCGTCATGCGCGCGAGCTGCGAGTGGTCGAAGCTGCCCACCGCGCCGAAAAACCTCAGGCGCAAATCTTCGGGCGTCATCGCTTCGACGAAGTCATGGTGCGCGGCCTCGTCTTCCGGACGGATCGGCCGCACCGTCACCCGCGCACCCTGCCAGTCCAGCGTCTCTTCGAAGCGGCGCGGGTACGGCATGATCGCGAGGCGGCTGCGCGTCGGCGCGACGGTTAGCGTGGGATCGACGACTATCACGTGATCGCGGTACACCCTAAGCGTCAGCGCAAGACCGACGAGTTCCTTGACGTCGCAGACGGCTTGCGAGAGCGCCGTCAGTGCGGCCAGCGCCGGCTCCGGCGCAACCAGCCGCGCGTACGGCGAACGCGTGACGATGTCGCGCGCGAGCATCGGATTGAGCGGCGGCAGGCCGTAGACGCGCAGCGATTCGGACACACCGTCAGCCGATGGCGCCGTGAAGCTGAAGACAGGGCCGAAGTTGTCGTTATCGTGGAGTTCGACAGCGATATCGACGACGGGCCTGGTAGACGGGTCGACGCTTTCTTCCGGGCAGTCCGGCGACTGCGGTGCAGCCGAAGCTACTGTTGAGGCTTTCACAGCGCGTTGCGCGCTCGCTTGCTGTTGACTTCGCCCTTGCGCCGAACCAGCCGCAGCGCCCGGCGCCTCCTCCCGGCCTTCCCCCTGTCCTTGCGGGAAACCAGCCGTAGCGCCCAACGCTGGTTCCTGCCGCTGTCCTTGCGCGGAGTCTGTCGCGGCACCCTGCGCCGATCCCCGTGCGACGTCTCGCGCAGCGTCCGCCGCCCCGCCCCCGCTCGCACTTACGCCTCCCGCTTCCACCCGCAACCCGAAACGCCCCAGAAACCGCGCCGCCGTCTCGCCGGTTAGTTGGTGCTCACCTGCGCCGAGCACCGCGCGCGCCTGAGCCTGAGCCGCGTCGATGCATTCGGGAATTTGCGCCGGCAAGCCCTCCGGCGTCTGCATCAGCAGTTCGCGCCCCATCCGGTAATCGACCAGCCGTGCGAAGGCGCGCGCGAGGCGCTGCGGCGTCGTATGAACCGGGATGCCCTGCGCGTGCAGCGCGTCGCGCGTGGCGGCATCCACGCCGCCGAAGAAGCACGCGAGCAAGCCGCGATAAGCGAAACGCTGATTCGCGATCAAGGCCCGCGCCACTTCGCCGACTGGCGCGCCATGCGTCGACGCGTGAACCACGAAGGCCGTGCCGGTGCTGCGATGATCCGCGAGCAGTTTGAGCGCGGTGCCGAAATGCTCAGGACGCGCGTCGTCGCCGAGTTGCAGCGGATTGCCGCCGACCGCGTACGGCAAAGTCTGCTTGAACGCATCCGACGCTTCATCGGGCCACGGCGCGAGCGTGTCGCCAGCCGCGGCAAACGCGTCGCAGGCGAGCGTGGCCAAGCCGCTGTCGCTCGTAATCAGCGTGGCCGTCGCGCCCGCCGCCACACGGCCCACGCCGAGCGTCTCGATTTCGTCGAGCAAGTCGTCGAGCGCATCGACCCGCACCATGCCGGCGCGGCGGAACGCTGCGGTATAGAGGCCGTCCGCAGGATCGGCGCGGCCGGAGCGTAGCGCCAGCACCGGTTTGTTGCGCGCCGCCGCGCGTGCCGCCGACATGAACTTGCGCGCCGCTCGCACGGTATCCAGTTCGAGCAGGATGGCGCGCGTGCCGGGGTCGCTAGCCAGATAATCGAGCACGTCGCCCGCGTCCACGTCCGCTTCGCCGCCGAGCGCCACGGCGTGCGAGAAGCCGAGGCCGCGCGCATGCGCCCAGCCGAGCACGGCATTGGTCAGTGCGTTCGACTGCGACACCCACGCGACGCCGCCCGCCTTCACCGTGCACGACGGCGCGCCCAGATGCGCGCGCAATGCCGGCGACACCACGCCGAGACTGCCAGGCCCGACGATCCGCAGCAGATTCGGGCGCGCGGCCGAGAGCGCGTGCCGCAGCGCGAGCCGATCCTCATCGCAGCGTACCTCGCCGACGATAATCGCCGCGCGCGTGCCCAAGCCGCCGAGTTTGTGGATGATGCCCGGCCACGTCGCCGGCGGCGTGCAGATCAGCGCGACCGTGGGCGCTTCCGGCAGGTCGCCGGGGTCGCCGATCACGGCATGGTCGCCGAGCGTTTCGTATTTCGGATTGACCGGCCACAGCGGGCCTTCGAAGCCCCCTTCCAGCACGCGCGCCCACACCATCGCGCCGGTGCTGCCGGGCCGCTCGGAAGCGCCGATCACGGCGACGGATTTGGGTCGAAACAAGGCGTCGAGATTGCGAACGGTCACGGGCGCTCCGAAGACGGGGGAAGGCGAGCCGGCTCGGCGGCCGGGCGCGTCTCGTCAGCATAGGCGAAGTTGGGCGCTCGCGCGGCGCTTCTCCTCGAACGCCGGGTAGGCATCCCGGTCGCGGTCGACGGCTCAGGGCCCGCCACGGATATTTCTTATCGAGATCAAGCAAAACGACGGGCGCCAATGCGACAATCTTCCGGCCGCCACGATGGCCGTTTCCGGTTGAAAGATCGCCGGCCGATGGCGGTTCGGATCGCGCGTGCAGGAGACAAACGCGCGGCTGGCGACGCAGCACAACCAGAGTCCGCAGTCCGACCATCTTCAGGCCGAATCGCGCACGATTAAAAGTAACAGAAGGTGATTTATGCGGCGCTTGCCATCGCTGATCGCGTTGCGCTTCTTCGAAGAAACTGCTCGTCACATGAGCTTTAATCGCGCGGCCATTGCGCTGTGCGTGACCCAAGGCGCGGTGAGCCGGCAAATCAAGCTGCTTGAAGAATCGCTCGGCGCGAAACTGTTCGAGCGCGACCACAAAGGCATCCGTCTCACACAGGCGGGCCTGCAATTGCTGCCATGCCTGTCCGAAGCCTTCGACACGATCGAGCGTGGCTATCGCCAAATCACGGCCGCCAAGGGGCGGCGGCGTCTCGTGCTCGCTCTGCCGCCCACTTTCGCCACGCAATGGTTTTCGCCGCGGCTGGGTTCGCTCGCGGTGGAATTGCCCGACGTCGAATTATCCGTTCGCACCGAGGCGCACGGCGACTTTCACTGCCAGATTCGCTTCGGCCGCCAGGCGCTGCCGGATGCGCACTCCGAATTGCTGATGATGGAGCGCCACGTGCTCGTGGGCGCGCCCCGCCTGCTCGGTCAACCGCTCGACGCGGTACTCGAACGCATGCCGGCGCTGCACGTGCTGCACAACGACGCCCGGCTGGAATTGTGGCCTAACTGGCTGGCCAAGGCCGGCATGCCCGCGCGTTACGCGGACAACGGCATCGAGTTCTCGACGCTGGAGCAGGCGATTCGCGCGGCAAGTAAAGGCGCGGGGCTGGCGGTCGTCGACCGGAATATGATCGTCGAGGAACTGGCGGACGGCAGTCTCGCGCAGTTTTCCGATGTCGAAGTGAGCGGGCCGTTCGGGTACTGGCTCGATATTCCCCAGCGGCATGTGGGGCTCGAACATGTGCAGGCGCTGGCGGGGTGGATGCGGGAAGAAGTGTTGAAGCTGGGGTGAGCGTTGATGATTTTGTCGGCTACCGTATGGGCGTCAATGCAAAAGGCCTCGTTTTTCGACGAGGCCTTCTGATTTGCGTTGCCTTGCTTTGCGCTTGGGACCAGCGCGGCGGATTTACATCGCCTTCTTGAACGGCGCGCCCGAGTGCTCGCGCAATTCGTTGAAGACGATCTTCGGCCACGCCTTCTGCGCGACTTCGATTTCCGACACGTGCGAAGCCAGATACGTCGGCGCGTCGGACGCGTCGAGCGCGATCCGTGCCGCGTACGAATCGGTGAAGCGACGCAGCTCGGCTGCATCGTCGCAAGTCACCCAGCGCGACATGCGATAACGCGCCGGCGCCATGCGCACGTCGACCTTATATTCCGTCGACAAACGGTGCGACACCACTTCGAACTGCAGTTGCCCGACCGCACCGAGAATCATCAGGCCGCCCACTTCCGGACGGAACACCTGAATCGCGCCTTCTTCGCCGAGTTGCTTGAGCGCCTCGCCGAGCTGCTTGGCGCGCATCGGATCGACCACTTCCACGGTCTGGAAAATTTCCGGCGCGAAGAACGGCAGGCCGACGAATTGCAACTGCTCGCCTTCGGTCAGCGTATCGCCGAGACTCAGCGTGCCATGATTCGGAATACCGATGATGTCGCCCGGATACGCTTCGCTCACCGTCTCACGACGCTGCGACAGGAACGTCACCACGTTGTTGGCGCGGAAGGTTTTGTTCGAACGTGTCACCTTGACGGCCATGCCGCGCTCGAAACGTCCCGAGCACACGCGGATGAAGGCCACACGGTCGCGGTGCGCCAGGTCCATGTTCGCCTGCACCTTGAACACGACGCCGGTGAATTTCGGCTCGTCCGGCATAACCGGACGCTGCACCGTCATACGCATGGACGGCGGCGGCGCCAGATCGACCAGCGCGTCGAGAATTTCCTTCACGCCGAAGTTGTTGATCGCCGAGCCGAACAGCACAGGCGACTGCTGGCCGGCCAGGAACTGCTCACGATCGAAATCGGGCGTCGCGCCGGTGATCAGATCGATCTCTTCTTTCGCCTTGACCCAGCTATGGCCGAAGCGGCGTTCGCCTTCCTCGTCGCTCAGCGCCTGCAGCGTTTCGACTTCGCCGCCCGCTTTGTCCTGCCCGGCGCGGAACAGGCGCACCTGGTCGCGCTGGATGTCGTAGACGCCCTGAAACTCCTTGCCCATGCCGATCGGCCACGTGAACGGCACGGCGGCCACGCCCAGATGCTGTTCGATTTCGTCGAGCAGTTCGAGCGGCTCGCGCACTTCGCGGTCGAGCTTGTTGATGAAGGTGACGATCGGTGTCTTGCGGCTGCGGCAGACTTCGAGCAGCTTGAGCGTTTGCGCTTCGACGCCGTTCGCGCCGTCGATCACCATGACGGCAGCGTCGACCGCGGTCAGCACGCGATACGTGTCTTCAGAGAAGTCTTCGTGGCCCGGCGTGTCGAGCAGATTGATGACGGCGTCGCCGTACTCGAACTGCATCACCGAGCTCGCCACCGAAATGCCCCGCTGCTTTTCGATCTCCATCCAGTCGGACGTCGCGTAGCGGTTGCTCTTGCGGCCCTTCACGGTGCCAGCGATCTGGATCGCGCCCGAGAACAGCAGCAGCTTTTCCGTGAGCGTGGTCTTACCCGCGTCCGGGTGGGAAATGACCGCGAACGTGCGGCGGCGTTTTAGTTCGGAGACTGACATCGGGTCTGGCGACAAATAGGGTTCGGGCACTGCCGGCCACGGCGGGCGGCGGTTTGCGTTTCCGCTCCACCTGGCAAAGCACGCCGGGCGGGGAAACGGACGGGTAGACGCGGCTCGCGCGGCGGATCCGGGCCACGCGGCGGCAGACGCCGCGCGTTAGCGGTAAATAGTGCGGGGATGCCGGGTTGGAACAGCGCCGGGACGAATGATACACGTCTGCGCGGGGACAGATGGAATCCCGCAGTGAAAACGGCTTAGGCGCGCGGCCTGGCTATTGATAACTCATCGTAAAAACAAAAAAAACCGCCGCATCGTTACCGATGCGGCGGGTTCTTTACAGCGTTAGCGCGCGCTAAGCGCCGCTAGCTTCGTTCAACGTCAGATGCTTCGTTTCCGGCGCCCACGCAATCGACACCACCATGCCGATCAACAGCACCGCCGCGAGCGCCATCATCGTGATATGGAAGCCCAGATGCACGATGCCGAGCGGCAGCAGAAACGTTCCGATCGCCGAGCCGAGACGACTGCACGCAATCGCCAACCCGACGCCGCACGCGCGCACCTCGGTGGGAAAACACTCGGGCGGAAACACGCCGACGAGATTCGAGAACGCCGACATGGTGAGCGTGAAAATCCCAAACGCGACGATCATGCCGAGCGTCGCCGACTCCGGCAGCAAACTCAACGCGATCAGCGAAACGCACGTCACCGCAAACGAGCCGATCAGGAACACGCGCCGCGGAAGTTTGATCGTCAGCCAGATGCCGATCAACGCGCCGAGCACGAGAAACCCGTTCAACAGAAAATCCGCGCTCGAATCGTTGTTCAAATGAATCGCCTTCAGAATGGTCGGCAAAAACGTATAAACGGCGAAGTAAGGAATGACGAGACACACGAAGAAAGCACAATTGAAAATCGTGCGGCGGATCAGATCCGCCTTGAACAGACGCATGAAACCGCCCGCCGATTGCGCGTGCTCATCGTGACCGCCATCCAGAATGACGTTCGCGCCGAAGTGCTTCAGCACGATCGACTTCGCTTCCGCCGTGCGGCCTTTGCCATGCAGCCAGCGCGGCGACTCCGGCGTGCCCATGCGCAACACGAGAACGATCAACGCCGGCACACCCGCCGATGCCAGCAACCAGCGCCATGCATCCGGCGAGGCATCGGCGTAGTGCATGCCGAGCACATTCGCCACCACGTAGCCGATCGTCCACACCACGCTGAACGAGCCAAGCAAGGTCCCGCGATGTTTGCGTGGCGAGAATTCCGCGAGAATCGCATGGCCCACCGCAAAATCGCCTCCCATGCCGAAGCCGATCAACACACGCAGCAAACACAGTTCGAGCGGCGAGCGCACATAGAACTGCGCGAATGCGGCCGCTGTGATGATCAGAAAGCTCAGCAAGAAAATCTTCTGGCGTCCCATGCGGTCCGACAGCCAGCCGAACACCAGACTGCCGATAAAAATGCCCATCAACGCGGAACTGCCGATCATGCCCATCCAGAACGCGTCGAGCGGCATCTGGCGATTCAGCGACGCGAGCGCATAGCCGATCGTGCCGAGCGCGAAACCTTCAGTGAAGTGCGCGCCGAACGTCAGCCCGGCGATCTTGACGTGAAAGGCGTTCAGCGGAACGTCGTCGAGAGGAATGGGGCCGTGCGCGGATGCCGCTGCCGCCGGCAAAGTGGGGGCGAGGCCGAGAGTGGCCGCCTGCATATCCTGATTGCTCACGCTGTCTCCTTCGTTAGTATGGATCGCCGGGCGTGGCCGGCGTGTTGCCGCGCGCCCGATTGCGTCGTCCGCCGGTGAGTCATGCGTGTGCATGACGTACGGCGGACGCGCCGTGTGAAGATCAGCGTCCGAGGCCGCCCATCATCATGTACTTCAGTTCGGTGTATTCATCGAGCCCGTACTTCGAGCCTTCGCGGCCGAGACCCGATTGCTTCACGCCGCCGAACGGCGCGACTTCGGTCGACAGAATCCCTTCGTTGATGCCGACCATGCCGCTTTCCAGCGCTTCGCCGACGCGCCACGCGCGAGCCAGGTCGCGTGTGTAGAAATATGCGGACAAGCCGAATGGTGTGTCGTTAGCCGCGGCGATGGCTTCCGCTTCGGTCTTGAAACGGAAACACGCGGCTACCGGTCCGAAGGTTTCTTCCTCGGCGATCAGCATTGAATTGTTGGCGTCGACCAGAACGGTCGGCTCGTAGAAGGTGCCGCCGAGCATGTGCGGCTTGCCGCCGGTCAAGATCTTCGCGCCCTTCTCCAATGCATCGGCCACGTGCGTTTCGACCTTCTTCAGCGCGGCCTGGTTGATCAGCGGACCTTGTTCGACCTCGCCTTGCAACGCGTTGCCGACGCGCATCTTGCGCACCGCTTGCGTCAACGCGGACGTGAACGCATCGTAAATGCCGTCCTGCACGTAGAAGCGGTTGACGCACACACACGTCTGCCCGGTATTGCGGAATTTCGACGCCATCGCGCCTTGCACGGCGGCGTCGAGATCCGCGTCGTCGAATACGATGAAGGGCGCGTTGCCGCCGAGTTCGAGCGACAGCTTCTTCAGCGTGTCCGCCGACTGCTTCGCCAGCAGCTTGCCGACACGCGTCGAGCCGGTGAACGACAGCTTGCGCACCACGTCCGATTCCGTGAGCACCCCGCCGATCGCGACGGCATCGCCAGAGACGATGTTGAATACGCCGGGCGGAATGCCTGCCTCCCCGGCCAGTACCGCCAAAGCAAACGCGGACAACGGCGTTTCTTCCGATGGCTTGAGCACCATTGTGCAGCCGGCCGCGAGCGCGGGGCCGGCCTTGCGCGTAATCATGGCGAGCGGAAAATTCCACGGCGTGATTGCCGCGACCACGCCGACCGGTTCGCGCGTCACAATGATCTTCGCATTCGGATTGGGACTCGGGATCACGTCGCCGTACGCGCGCTTCGCTTCTTCCGCGAACCATTCGAAGAAACTGGCCGCATAGCCGACTTCGCCGCGCGCTTCTGCAAGTGGCTTGCCTTGCTCGAGCGTCAGCAATTCGGCAAGCGCGTCGCGATTCTCGAGCATCAACTCGCCCCAACGTTTGACGCGGGCGCTACGTTCCTTTGCAGTCAGCGAACGCCATGCGGGAAACGCACGCTCGGCAGCCGCGATGGCCTGCGCGGTTTCCGCCGCGCCGCCTTTGGCCACTTGGGCGACCACCTCGCCGGTCGCGGGGTTCAGCACGGCATATGTGTCGGCGCCTTCGTACCACTCGCCGCCAATGTAATGCCCCGTGCGAAGAAATTCGTTCATGCGGCCTTCTCCAGGGTTTCGACGAACACGCCTTGTGCAAAGCGCGCTTCGCGCGCAATGCGTTTGCCTGCGGTGTAGTCGTTGATCAGATCGCACGGCGTGTAGTTGCGTTCGAGCTCGAACAGTTCGTCCGCCGAAAGCGTCGTGCCGAGCGCGGCGAGCGCGCTGTCGAACTGCGCCGGCGTATCCGCACCGACCAGCATGCTTGCGACGCCGCCGTGGTTCAGCACCCACGCCTGCGCAATTTGTGCGGCCGAAACGCCACGCCGCGCGGCCACGCGCGCCACCGACGCTGCAATCTCGCGCGAAGCCACATCGCCGTACATTTGCGCGGTGAAGAAGTCAGTCTGATTGCGCGTCGAATTCGGATCGCACGTGAGCAGCCCGCGCGCCAGCGGACTGAAGACGGACACGCCGACGCCCTGATCCTGGCAATACGGAATCATCTCGCGCTCTTCCTCGCGGTACGCCAGGTTCAACTGCAATTGCATATTGATCGGCTTGTGCCAGCCGTTACGCTCGCAGACCTGCATGATCTTGGCGAACTGCCATGTGTACATGGTCGAGACGCCGATATAGCGAGCCTTGCCGGCGCGCACGATATCGTTGAGCGCGCCCATGGTTTCTTCGACCGGCGTATTCACGTCGAAAAAATGCAGCATGTAGATGTCGACGTAATCCATACCGAGGCGCTTGAGCGAACCGTCGATGCCGTCCATGATGTGCTTGCGCGAATGGCCGCCGGCGTTCTGATAAGCACCCATGTCATAACCGACCTTGGTGGCCACGACCATTTCCTCGCGTCGCGCGAGACGCTTCAGAATTCGGCCGACCACTTCTTCGCCCACGCCGGTCGAATAGAAATCGGCGAGGTCGATGAAGTTGACGCCTGCTTCCAGCGCATGACGGACAATCGGCTCGCTTTGCGCTTCGTCGAAAATCCACGGCTTCCATTGCGGCGTGCCCATGTTCATCGTGCCGAGGCACAGACGCGAAACCTTCAGACCGGATTGGCCGAGGCGAATGTATTCCATAGTGCGTGTCTCCTTCCTGATCGCATCCGGCAGCGCGGACGGTTAGTTGCGCATGAGCACTCACTGGCCGCGCTGCGTGCCATTAACGTTGCTTCGGTGTGTAGAACGGGTTCGATACGTCGCGCGCGGCGGCGAAGACTTCATCGCGATGCGGCAGGCCCTTCATCGCCGCGAGGATCGCGTTCTTGCATGCGCGGTAGTTGTTCTCGAAGACGGCGTCGAGATTGTCGGTCGACGGGTTGACCCAGTTCGCCGACACCACCACCCAGTCGTTTTCCGCTTCGGGCGGCAGCGTGCCGTTCTCCAGCGACTCGGCCACCGCCTTCGCGATGCCGGCTTGCGAGGCACCCCACGTCGCGTTGCCGTGGAAGTCGCTGCCGATCTGCGCCTTGTTCACATACAGCGTGAGCGGCTTGGTCGGCACGCCCGGGCGCGCAATCACGACGAACGGCGCGTGGCCCGCCGAAGGCGTCGCCAATGCGGTAGCAAAGGCCTGCCCGGCGGGACCGTTGCGCGGGCCGACCAGTACGTTGATGTGCGCGAGATTGACGCCGGGGCCTTCGAATCCTTCGCCGATAAAGAGTTGTTTGTCCGTCGATGCGCTCATGGTCTTTCCGTCGAGGTTGAGTGGATGACCGATTGTGACGTTCGGCATCCGCGACCACGTATCGATGAGTTTTGATGCGGGGTATGAGAGGAACTCAACTCCGGGTTAGTCCCGAGCGCAGTGGCCTGCGCGTATCGGGAAGCGCAAAGGTGAGGGTTTTCGGGACCACAGCATGTGCGTCCTCGAATCGCAGCAAACGCTGAGCGTGCCGACCATTAGTCGCGCACCTGCGCAGCGAAAGTCTGCACAGCGTCGAATGCGTTAGATGCAACTAAGAGAAACTTAAGGGTCGGCTGCCGCGATTCTTCGCAGAGCCTGGGAACGCCCGCCAGCAAAGGCTGGCACGGGTTTCGGAGGAAGTGGGTCAGTCACGGCGGCCTGCCGCGGCAAGCTTGCCGCAAGGTGCGTGATTCGATAAAACCAGGCTCACCGAAGCAACCAGGCTTCGAGTTGGCCACGTGGCCAAGGCCACGACTCACGCGACAGGTTCACGCGAAAGGTGAGCGTTTTCGGGACCTGCTCAGCGGTGCGAGAAAAACCGCCCGCGACATCACTTTAGACAATCCGGTGCACGACTCACGCGCACGTCATGCGCCGAAGCACTTCAACCTTCGATCAGAAAGCGCTCGCGATTCTTGCCTACGAGCCAGGCGGGCGAACGGCCGCGGCCGCTCCAGGTCTCGCCGGTTTTCGGGTTGCGATACTTGGCGACCGACGGCGTTTTGCGGGCTGCGGTGCCCTTGCTCGTGAAACCCAGTTCTTCAGCAGTCAGGTCGTACTCGGCCACCTTCTGTTTGATCTCGGCGATCGCCTGGGCAACTTCCTTCTCGCGCGCCGCCGCGACTTCCTTGTGGAGTTTTTCGAGCTGGGCAGTCAACTGCTTGTACGAGGCCATGACGGGTACTCCGATCATTTTGACGAGAACTGAAGTGCGGACACTATCAGACGAATAAATTGCCGGATAGAGAAGCCCGACACCGCGAGCGGATAACACGCTTAAAAGACGCTGGCCCGGACGCGGCCGGTTCGCTCAATCGTCAATTGCATCGTACACGCGGCGTTCGAAGTCCACTGTCATTGAAAACGGTTCGACGGAGCGCCTTTGAATCAGCATCAGACCGATCAGGTCTTCCACCGGATCGGCGAACCAGCTGGTGCCATACGCACCCGGCCAGCCGAACGAGCCCATCGAGCGATAACCGAGCGGCAACTGCTGCGCCGGATCGTCGACGATGGACACGCCGAGGCCGAACCCCTGGCCTGCCCATAGCGCATGACCGAAGGCCGACACGCGGCGTTGGTCGCGCGTCAGAAAATTCGAGCGCATCAGATCGACCGAGCGGTGCGACAGCAAACGCGTCGTGCCGACCCGCCCGCGGCCAAGCAGCAGTTGCGCGAATTGCAGATAGTCCTGCGCCGTCGAAACCAGCCCGCCGCCGCCGCTCTGGAAACGGTCCGAATTCGCCCACCGGCTCGACGACGGATGGTCCTCGACGATACGCCGCCGCGTGCCCTGTTCGACGCCATAAGCCGTGGCCAGCCGGGCGAGTTGCGCGTCAGGCACCCAGAAAGCGGTATCGCGCATGCCAAGCGGCTCGAAAATCCGCGTCCGGAAAAACTCGCCGAGCGACATTCCGCTCACACGTTCGATCAGCACGCCGAGGACATCGGTCGCGATGCCGTAGTGCCAGCGCGAGCCGGGCTGGAACATCAGCGGCAAACCCGCAATGCGGGCAAGCCAGGCGTTGCCGTCCATGCGCGCTTCGAAACCGTTGAAGGCGTCGGCGTAAGCTTCGGCCAGCGGTCCGGTTGCAGTGAAGTGATAGGCGAAGCCGGCGCGGTGCGTCAGCAGATCCAGCACGGTGAGCGACGCTCTGGCGGGGTCGGTTTCGTCGAGCGGGCCGGCGGGGTCGCGCAACACGCGCGGCGCGGACAGTTCGGGCAACCAGAGTGAGACCGGCGTGTCGAGGGCGAGCCGATCTTCTTCGATCAGCATCAGGATCGCCGCACTGGTCACCGGCTTGGTCATGGAGGCAATGCGAAATAGCGTGTCGCGCTCCATCGGCAACTGCGCCGCTTCGTCACGCCAGCCGAGCGGCTCGAAATAACCGATCTCGCCGCGCCGCCAGACCATCGACACCACGCCCGCCACTTCGCCGCGTTCCACATAGCCTTGCATGGCGTTGGTCAGCGCCGTCAGCCGAGACGCGGAAAGTCCTGCTGGTTGCATGTTTGTCCTGAATCAGTGGATGGAGGTGGCGACCTGCGCGCCCTTGCCTGACGCGCGCCTTCCGTCCGCGGTCGGCGCATATCCGCCGCCGGGACGCCGTTAGCGCGTGCGTATCAAAAGACGCGGCTTGCACCGTGTCGAGACAATGCGCTACGCCGCGTACGGTGCGTGGCCGTTACGTTCCCTTATTTTTGCAGAAAACGCTAACCGATCGAAGGGTACGTCACTGCCGTCCACTGCGCAGGCGTTCAGGCTTTCTGCCGTCGCTCCAGCGCCGAGAGCGCGGCGTTGAGCCGCTTGATGCGGGTCGCCTGCGACGGCACCAGGGCCGCGCCGGAAACGGAATCGATACGGTTTCGCCAATAAGACAGCGGGATGCGGTCTTCAGCGGAGATATGCGAGATTACGTGTTCAAGATGTTCAATATCTTTTTCGAGTTGATGATGATTCATTGCTTTCCCCGGATTACTCGTTGAACTATTTTCAATGCGTAAATCGAAGCATAAAGCGTGCCGCAAAAAATCCCGTTTTCGGTTGAACGGAAAATCCTTCCTAACACTTCCCGCAATGGCGATCAAACCGGCAAAACCTGCTTGCCACTTGAATCCTGAGCCACTGGCAAGAGAGTACTGCGGCTAAACTTCGCGTTCCGTTGGGTGCCGCACCGACTTGGCTAAACGATGAAAATTGCGGCGTTTTTAATTGCGCCCGCCGACAAGAAAAATAATGTGAAGCGCGGCATTAATTACCCATTGCGCATCATAGACGCGGAGAGAACCCGCATTAGATACAGGTCTTTATGACGGCCATACGCTTATCGTGACGACCATGAAGCAACGCGTGAACCAGTTTGCCGCGCGCGGCTGAAATCGGTGCGGCGAGCGAGACGCCCGCATTCGTTGCCGAACCGCGGGCTGAAGGAAAGATGCTTAAGGCGTTGGTCGCGCCGGTCTTCGCGCCGGCGAGCCGTTATTTCGCCCGGCAGGCGTAAATCAGGTTCAGCGTGCCATTCTCCGTGGACTGGCGCACGACTTCGAATGCGCCGCCGCAACCCGCGCTGGCCTGCTGCGAGCAGGAGTCGGAACCGGCGGGGCACTGCACCAGCGTGGTCGCGCGACCGTCCGGCAGAAACAGCGGCGCGCTGCTGCTGCAACCGCTCAACGCGACCATCACGCCGGCCGCCAGCGTGGCGCAGGCCCGGCGCGCGAAGAAGGAGAGACTGCGTTTCATTTGAAACCCCGATCACGTCTTGTTTTTCGATCACGCGATTGTGCCACGCGTCAATTACGCTGCGTCAATCGCCATCGACGAACGTTGTCACACGTCGATGCCGTATGCCGCAATCTTCTTATAGAGCGTCGCGCGGCCCATGCCGATCTGGTTCGCCGTCTCGATCACGCGACCGCCGTTGGCACGCAAAGCGTCGCTCAGGAAACGCTTCTCAAAGGCCGCCATCGCCTCGCTCCACGAGGCCGGTTCAGGCGCGCCAGCCTGCGCGCCTGCAGCGGGCAGCGGCGAAAGCGCCTCGGGCAAGGACGCAGTCGGACGATGCCCGCCGCCGTGCGCCGAGCCGATAAACGGCGCGAGCGCCCGGGCATCGATCCGCTCGCTGTCGGACAGCATCACCGCGCGCTCCAGCGTGTTGCGCAATTCGCGCACGTTGCCAGGCCAGCCGTACGAACACAGCAGCCGCAGCGCGTCATCCTGCAATTCGAAGTGACTGGCGCCACGCGCCTGGGTCGACAGATCCTCGAGCATGGCGTAAGCCAGCGCCTCGATATCGGAGGCTCGCTCGCACAATGGCGGCGCATGGATCGTCAGCACGTTCAGCCGATAGAACAAGTCCGCGCGAAAGCGCCCCGCCGCGACCAGCGCGGGCAAATCGGCCGACGTCGCCGCGATGATCCGGACGTCGGCGCGCACGATGCGGTTCGAGCCCAACGGTTCGAACTCCTTGTCCTGCAACACGCGCAACAGCTTGCCCTGCAAAGGCAGCGGCATATCGCCGATTTCGTCGAGAAACAGCGTGCCGCCGTTCGCGAGCTCGAACTTGCCGACGCGCCCCTTGCGGTCCGCACCGGTGTAGGCGCCGGGCGCGGCGCCGAAGAATTCGACTTCGAGCAAGGTGTCGGGAATCGCCGCGACGTTGACCGTCACGAGCGGCTGATTCGCGCGCGCCGACCCGCCGTGGATGGCATGTGCAAGCAACTCCTTGCCGGTGCCGGTTTCGCCGAGCAGCAGCACCGGTGACTCGAGCTGCGCCGCGCGGCGCGCCTGGCGCTTCACTTCGAGGCTGGCCGCGCTCGTGCCGACGAAACTGCCGAACGTATATTTGGCCCGCCGCGCCTGCGCGAGTGACTGGCGCGTCGCGATCAACTCTTCCTGCACGCGCGAGTAGTGGGAAAAGAGCGGCGTCAGCGCCTTCAGTTCGTCGAAGAGCGCGAAGCCCACGGCGCCCACCGTGACGCCCGCATCGTCCTTCAGCGGCAAACGCGTCACAACGAGCGGTTCGCGGTCCGTTTCCAGAATATCGAGCAGAATCGGTTTGCCGGTGACGACGACCTCGCGCATCAGGCTGTTCGGGATCACCGCTTCGCAATCGCGGCCGATGGCCTGCTCCGGGTCCGAAAAACCGAAGCGCGCCGCATAGCGCTTGTTGATCCAGACCACGCGCGCGTCGGCATCCACGATGAATGTGCCTTCGCTGAAATTTTCGAATGTGCGGAAGAGCGAATCCATCGCCCGGCGCAGTACGTCGCCGTAGGTGGCGGGAAGGCCCGCCCAGTCGTTCATCATGCTGTCGCTGTCTCCGGCTATTGTTTTATTATGCTTGTCTCATTTCGTAGACAAGCTTATCTCATTGAAGAGATCGCAAGCAAGCTTGCTACATAAGGGTTTAACCTTGTTTTGGCCTAACTTCAGCCAATTTGCGTCCCGTTTTAGAGACGTTTGGGTACAATCGGCCCGATCACGTTTCGACCTTCGGTCCGCGAAATCAAGCGGCTGGCCGTTGCCGTATGCGTGGCACGGAACCTGCGTTTGCCCGGCGCCGTGCCGTCGCACCCTCGGAACGGCGACCATGTAGAACAACCAAGCTTTGGAGACTCAATGTCCTTTGTCATCGTCCTCGCCGCGCTGGCGTTTCTGATGTTTGCCGCTTATCGCGGCTACAGCGTCATTCTATTTGCGCCAATCGCCGCGCTCGGCGCCGTTCTGCTGACCGATCCGGCCGCCGTCGCGCCGGTTTTCACCGGCATCTTCATGGAGAAGATGGTCGGCTTCGTGAAGCTCTACTTCCCGGTGTTCCTGTTGGGCGCCGTGTTCGGTAAGGTCATCGAACTGTCGGGCTTCTCGGAATCGATCGTGGCCGCCGCGATCCGCTATATCGGCCGCTCGCGTGCCAATGCGGTGATCGTTGCGGTGTGCGCGCTGCTCACCTACGGCGGGGTCTCGCTGTTCGTGGTGGTGTTCGCGGTCTATCCGTTTGCGGCCGAGCTGTACCGCCAGAGCAATATTCCGAAACGCCTGATGCCCGGCGCGATTGCGCTCGGCGCGTTTTCGTTCACCATGGATTCGCTGCCCGGCACGCCGCAGATCCAGAACATCATCCCGACCACTTTCTTCAAGACGACTTCGTGGGCCGCGCCCGCACTCGGCGTGATCGGTTCGCTGTTCATCATCGTGGTCGGCCTGACGTATCTGGAATGGCGCCGCCGCTCGGCGATGGCGACCGGCGAAGGTTACGGCACGGAACTCGTCAACGAGCCGGAGCGCGTGGAATCGAAGCAACTGCCGCATCCGTTGCTGGCGGTCGCGCCGCTGGTTCTGGTCGGCGTCGCGAACTTCCTGCTGACCCGCTGGATCCCGAACTGGTACGGCGCGTCGTACACCGTGGCGCCGGACATCCTGCCGGGCATCCACGCGCCGGTCACGACCACGATCAAGGCCGTGGTCGCCATCTGGGCCGTGGAAGGCGCACTGCTCCTCGGTATCGTAATGGTCGTCGTAACGGCGTTCAACCGCGTGCGCGAGCGCTTCGCGATCGGCACCAAGGCTGCGGTGGCGGGCGCGCTGCTGGCTTCGTTGAATACGGCGTCGGAGTACGGTTTTGGCGGTGTGATCGCAGCGTTGCCGGGCTTTCTGGTGGTCAGCGACGCGTTGAAGAGCATTCCCAATCCGCTCGTCAATGCAGCCGTGTCGGTGAGCTCGCTGGCGGGTATCACGGGATCGGCGTCGGGCGGCATGAGCATCGCGCTCGCGGCCATGTCCGACACGTTCATCAAGGGCGCGGAAGCGGCGCACATTCCGATGGAAGTGCTGCACCGGGTCGTCGCCATGGCGAGCGGCGGTATGGACACGCTGCCGCACAACGGCGCGGTGATCACGCTGCTGGCGGTCACGGGCTTGACGCATCGGCAGTCGTATCGCGACATCTTCGCGGTTACGGTCATCAAGACGATGGCGGTGTTCTTTGTGATCGCGGTTTATTACGCGACTGGTTTGGTCTGAGCGGGCGGGAACTGGGCACGATGCCGGCATCGCGCCGGCATCCTGACTTTTGATCGGTTACCTTGTCATCCCGACATCCGATCTTGCCCAGCACACCCTGCCATGAGTTCAGCACCTTCTTTCTGGATGATTCCCTCTGCACCCACGCCGGTCGGCCCGTTCTCGCATGCTGCCGAGGCCGACGGCTGGGTCTTCCTGACCGGCCAGATGCCGACCTCCCCAACCGACGATGCCGCACCGCTTCCCGAAGGTGTCGTCGCCCAAACCAAGCGCGTGATGGACAATCTCGTGCTGGTGCTCCAAGGCCTGGGCCTCGGCCTGCAAAACGTGGTGGCCGCACGCATCTTCCTGACCGAGTTCAAGCGCGATTACGCGCCGATGAACGAGATCTACCGCGCCTACTTCCCCGCCGATGCGCTACCGGCGCGAACCTGTATCGGCGTCACCGGATTGGCGCGCGACGCGCTGGTCGAAATCGACTTCATTGCCAAACGACCGGGTTGAGCCCGCAAAGCAGAATGGCGGGTCAATGCGCCGACTCCTCGTCGAGTCCGTAGTGATCCAATAAAGCGTCGTGCAGCGAGATCGCGAGTT
Organism: Paraburkholderia sp. NPDC080076; assembly: GCF_050281145.1. Taxonomy (NCBI): domain Bacteria; kingdom Pseudomonadati; phylum Pseudomonadota; class Betaproteobacteria; order Burkholderiales; family Burkholderiaceae; genus Paraburkholderia; species Paraburkholderia sp. NPDC080076. The sequence continues at coordinate 78,467 of NZ_JBNNWQ010000008.1, forward strand.
CGTCCATCTCGGTGGTCCAGCGTCCGCTGTCATTGCATAACCGTTGCAACCGCCGACATTGGTCGACGAACTGCGGCTCCTGCACGACGACAAACGCGCCGCTCGCGCTATGCGCCCAGCCGGCCAACGCCTGCACATCTTCCTCTTCGACGATGGCGAGCAGCTTCGGCAGATCTTTTTGCAAATGCTCCTTGAGCATCGCCGAGTAGCGCGCCTTGTCGTCCGCGCTGAGCGTGCTCTCTGCATTGGGAGCGGAAGCCATCGCCTTGTCAGGCGCTACGTTCTCCGGAGCCACCTGCAGTGGTGCCGAAGCCGGTGCCACCTCCAGCAACGCCGCTTGCAACTCGCTCAACGTCGCCGGCTTGGCGACATATCCGCTAAAGCCGCGCTCGCGCCAGTTGTGCGCCCCCTCATGTTCGGCCACGGCGCTGAAGGCGAGCACCTGCACGGTCGCACGCAGCTTGCGCAGCGCGGCCAGCAGTTCGTAACCATCCATCTCCGGCATGTGGATGTCGGTTAGCACCACCTCGAAACCTGTCTGTTCGAATAACCTCAGCGCGTGCTTGCCGTCGGGGGCGATAGTGGGCACGCACCCCAATTCGACCAGTTGTTCGGCAACTAGATTCTGGATCAAGGGATTGTTCCGCGACGAGGACTGGGAGACCTCGCAGCGTCGGATGGATTCCCACCGAATCGGCCATTGCGGGCGCAGGAGTCGGCGCTGCGGATGTGCCCCCGCGCGCCAGTTCGATCGCCGACAGAATCGCCGTCCAGCTGAATTCACTCACTTCGAACACGCCGTCGCCGCGCGCCTCGGGATAATGCGGGCCTCCACGCGTGATCCACACGGCGCCGACCGGCTGCAACGGACGCAGCGCGGCAATCACCTCGAGATCGTATTCGCCGGAGACGAGCAACAGATCAGGGGGAGCATTCATGCGTAGCCACAGTTGCGCGGCGGCCAGCGAGGTTACCAGATGTCCCATCCAACCCGCGTGCTGAAGCCAGCGGTCCAGCAACTCGCTTGTTTCCCGTTCCATGGACAAGACGAGCACCGTCCCGCGTTGCTCGGGGACGGTCGCCGGCGCGAGCGAATCGACGGGCGCTTTCGCGAGCGGGATCGATACACGAAATGCGCTGCCCACACCAGCCACGCTGTCCGCAGCAATCTGGCCGCCCATCGCCTCGCATAAGCGTCTGCAGATCGCGAGACCGAGGCCCGTGCCGCCGGCACCGCGCGATGCACCCAGTTCGCCTTGTGCGAACGGTTTGAAAAGCCGCGCCAGCGTTTCCTCGTTCATGCCAGCGCCCGAATCCGAAACCTGGCAGGTCAAAATCGCGCAATCCGGTGAATCGTCTATCACTTCGGCATACAACGTGATCTTGCCGGTCGAGGTGAATTTGAACGCATTGCTAAGCAGGTTGTTGACGATCTGCGCGATGCGCATTCGATCGCCGATCAAGGTCTGATCGAGGGTCGGTGAGAGGAACGCATAGAAACGGATCGAGCTGTCGCCGTCCATCGACGCGTAGGAAAGGGCGATGCTTTCGAATTCGTCGATGAGACGAAACGGTTTTCTGACCAGCCACATCACGCCGGCATCGATCTTCGAAAAGTCGAGAATGTCGTTGACGACGCGGCGCAGAGCATCTGCTGCAACACGCAATGTCGCAAACCGTTGCGAATGCGCCTCGAGGCCGGGCGTGCGGGCGAATAGTTCGACATTGCCGAGCAGCGCGTTCAACGGCGTACGAATTTCGTGACTCAGCGCGGCGAAGAGATTCGTACGCGCGCGCATCAGCGCCTCGGATGTCTGCTGTGCATGCCGCAATTGCTGCTCGAGCATGGTCTGGGCGGTGACGTCGAGAATCGCGCAGAACAGCACGTTCTCGCCAGCGTAACGAACGGGCGCGTATATGAATTGCAGAAACCGCGAGGGCGCGCCGCCGCCTTTGTCTGATGGCGATGCGGTTTGCGGCTCCGTTTGCGACTGCTGCGGAGACTGATGCTGATGCGCCGGGTGCGCGGGCGCGACGAATGCAGCCACCCGCGCAATCGCCGTGGCCGACGTCTGATCCGGCGCCTGAGCCAGAAACTCGCCGACGACATGCGGCGGAAGCCGGCTGCCGCCGGCCTCGATACCGAGCAACTCGGCCGCAAGCGCGTTGGCGGTCAGGATTGAATAGTCACTCTGTCGAACGATGCACAACCCAACCGGCGTCGCACTGACGAGAATGTGGTTGAGCGTTTCGCTCTCCAGCGCGCGTGACGTTTCCGCAAACGAATTACGTAACAACCGCAGCCCGAAATAGCGTGCCATCAGTGCAATCGCCAGCAGGGTGAGCGCCGTCAGGCAGCCAATTACCCCCAGTTGCCAGCCAAGTGCGACGATCAGCGCACTCCACGGTATGTAGCCGACCAGGAAGCCGAAGCCCGGCCCCAGCGGCTCGTGAAAGATTGTGCCCTCGGGGCTGTAGTGAAAGACGTGGCTTGGCGTTGCCGCCACCGCCTGCCGCAGCAGGTTGGCGATTGGCATGTCGAGCGGCGTCGACGACACGGCGATGCGGCGATCCGCCGTCATCAGCAGGATCACGCCCTCGCTGTCGGCGGGCGCGATACTCGATATGAGCACGTCCAGCGGAATGTTCATGCTGATCAGCGTGGTGGGCGTGTCGCCGTGATAGTAGGCGCTCACCGCGGAAATCACCGGACGGTTCTGCAGCGGATCGCGGTACGGTCCCAGCCAGACGCGCTCGCCTTTCCCCGGCACGCGCTTGCCGGTTTGCGCCTCGAGGTGCCGTTCGAGCGTCTCGCGCAGCAAGCTCACGATCGCCGGTTGCGGCGTCGACGTGACGGCCTGATCGGCGCTGCCAGTTTGGCCCACGAGCGGTTGCGCCAGCGAAGGCAGGATCACCGCATAGTCGTCGTTCAAGCCGATCAGCGTCGCCCGTTGCCGCAGTTCAAAAGCCTGCTGGGTCACGAGCGTCGATTGCGCCGATTCGTAGAGGCGCCCGAGTTTTTCGCCCAGTTGCGGGCCCCACGCGTTGCGCGTGGTTTCGCCGACCACCAGGTCGAAATCTGCATCCACCCGGTCTACCTTGCCGCGCGCGACGCCGCTCTTGAGGATCGCCTGCTGTGTCGCATCCGGCGCGCTCCGCGCCGCGGCGCCGCCGTAGTAATAATCGAGCGTCAATTCAGCGCGCCGCAGGAACGACTCCTCCTGATGCAGGAGCAGGGAAACTTCGGCGGCATTTTGCGACTCGAGGGTGCGGCGGTATTCGAGGTGCTTGAGCCCCGCCGCTACCGCCAGCACCAGCGCGAAAATCAGCACGATCAGCATCAGCGAACCGATCGTCGCCAGATACAGGCGCTGCTGGCGTTTCGCGTTCTGCGCGAGCGTGGCGAAAGCCTGCGCCAACGACTCCTGAGTACGGTCGAGGATCTTCTGCATCAGCTCGCGTGAGTGGCAGATTTGCGCAGGCAGACCGCTGCGAAATCGAGGGACGAGATGCGTCTGCAGTCCTTATACGGGCGCAGTGTAGACCTTTTGAAGGTATCGCGCGACGCATCCGGCGCTGTTTCACGCGGCCATCCACGATGCGTCAATCAACCCTGTATTAACGGCTTAGGCCGGCCTAAACCTGAGTGGTTTACTGGGAAACCCTCAAGACCGCGGGGTTAATTGCCGATATTCCTTGCAACCATGTAAGCGCCGCGCCCACGCGCGGGCTAGCACCAGCAAGGAAAGCCATGCGCAATAACCAGCCTGTCACCGGGCACGAGTACGAATTCCCGTCGTCACACATGCTTGTATCCGCGACCGATCTGACCGGCCGCATCCAGTACTGCAATCCGGCCTTCATCGCCGTGTCGGGCTTTACGCGCGACGAACTGATCGGCCAGCCGCACAACCTGATCCGCCATCCGGACATGCCGCGCGAAGCCTTCGCCGACATGTGGGCGACGATCCGCGACGGCCGTCCCTGGACCGCGCTCGTGAAGAACCGCCGCAACAACGGCGATCACTATTGGGTGCATGCCAATGTCACGCCGGTGGTGGAGAAAGGCGCGGTCGTCGGCTATTTGAGCGTACGCGTGAAACCGGAACGCAATGCGGTGCGCGCCGCCGAAGCGCTGTACGCGCGCATGCGCACCGGCGAGTCGCGCGGCGTGCAGTTGCGCCGCGGCGTGGTGGTGCGCACCGGCGTGCTGGGGCGTTTGCAGGCGCTCATGCGCCTTCCTGTTGCGACGCGTGCGGCAATCGGCTACGCGATCACGCCGCTGGCGCTCCTGCTGACGGGCCTCGCCGCGTGGCAAGGCGCGCCGCCTGTGCCGTTCTGGATGGCATTCGGCGTCACCACGGCAGTCAGCATTGCGTCATGGCAGGTGCTGACGCGCCAACTCGCCGCGCCGATTCGCGACATGTCGGGATTCGCCACGCGTCTCGCCGCCGGCGATCTGACCGCCGATCTGCAGATCGCGCGCCACGACGACCTCGGCGACGTGCTGCAAGCGCTGAATCAGTTGAAGGCAAATCTCGCGGCGATCGTCTACGACGTGCGCGCGCAGATCACCGGCATGCTCGATAACGCGCGCGAAATTTCCAGCGGCAATGTCGATCTCGCGAGACGCACTGAGTTGCAAGCGGCGTCGCTTGAAGAGACCGCCGCCACCATGGAAGAACTGACCACCACCGTGCAAGCCAATGCCGACGCCACCGTGCGCGCGCTCGATCTGGCAAGAGACGCCCAGGCGGCGGCGACGGTCGGCGGCAAGATCGCCGGCCAGGTCGAGCAGACCATGGCGGGCATCACAGCGGCATCGCGACGTATCGCCGACATTACCGGCGTGATCGACGGGATCGCCTTCCAGACCAACATCCTCGCGCTGAATGCCGCGGTCGAAGCGGCGCGCGCGGGCGAAGCAGGCCGCTCGTTCGCGGTCGTCGCGAGCGAAGTGCGCATGCTGGCGCAACGCTGCGCGGCGTCGTCGAAGGAAATCAAGTCGGTGGTCGAAGCGAGTGCCACCGAAGTCGCGGCCGGCACCGAACTGGTTGCGCGGACAACGTCGCAGATGCGCGTGATCGACGAGGCGGTGGGGCGCGTGTCGTCGATCATCGTCGACGTGGCGAATGAGAGCAGCGAACAGGCGGAAGGCATTCGCCAGGTCAATCAGGCGGTCTCGCATCTGGACGGCGCCACGCAGCAGAACGCAGCGCTCGTCGAGCAGGCGGCGGCCACCGCGCAGCGTCTGGCGGAACAGGCGGACGTGCTGGATGAAGCGGTGCGCCTGTTCACCGTCGCCGACGCAGCGCCGGCGCAACGCGCCGCCGACACGAAGCGTCGAGCGTTCGCCGCTGATGCAGCGCAAACGTCGGCGCCCGAGATCAACCGACACCGTGCGCCAGTCACCACACACGATGTCGAGCAGGAAGAAGCCGAATTGATCTGATAGATCGGCGTTACCCCCACCTCGACAGTCCAGTATTGACGCAGCACGATGGCAGCGTCAGCGCCCAGTTATTTGCAAGGGCAGGCTGACCCGAGTAACAACGGCGTTTAGCGGCCCGCCCTCTCCGTGGACGGGCCTATTTTTTTGTGGACTGGCTGCGGTGCTTGCGCTGTTGAGGATTGTTGAGGTTTTGTCCTCGATCATTTATTGCCACCCGTCCAGCAGACAAAGCGAACGGTGAGGGAATACGGGAACGCGTCTTCACGAACGCGCCACACGTCGATTGCCTCGCGCGAAGCGATGCTACGCTAGACAGGCAGCGTTTCCATTCTCGCGCCACGCGTGCGATCACGGCGACGCGCAAGCGCACTCTCATGCCGATTCCCGCTACCGGAGGCCGACGTGACCCCTTCCGACTCGCCACGCGTCAATCCGCTGTCTTCGCACCTCACCGCCATGGCGCGCAACAACGCCTGGTCGAACCTGCGCCTCTACCGCGCCTGCCTCACCTTGACCGACGAAGCGTTCGCCGAGCGCAGGGTGAGCTTCTTCCCATCGTTACAGCTCACGTTGAATCACATCCTTCTGGTGGACCGCTACTACTTCGATGCGCTGATCGGCGGCGGCGCAGGCCTCACCATTTTCGATAACGAATTGCCCTATCCGCGCGCAGCCGACCTGTGGGATGCACAAGCGCGGAGCGATCAGCAACTGCTCGCCTTCTGCGAATCGCTTACCGACGACGATCTGCAACGCGAAGTCCAGATCGACCGCGGTCCGCCGGTCGGGGTGCAACGCGAGAAGATCGGCAGCGTGCTGCCGCATGTGTTCGTCCATCAGATCCATCATCGCGGGCAAGTTCACGCGATGCTGAGCGGCACAGCGGCCGCCCCGCCGCAGCTCGACGAGTTTTTCCTCGCCGCCGACGCACCGCTGCGCGTTGCTGAACTCAGCGATCTGGACAAGATGCGCTAGCCGCGACGTACGCCGCGCCCGGCCCATTTCCCCTAACTGGAGCGCGCGTCAACAGCGTGACAGTCATGGAGAAGAATCGCACCGTCACGGGGCACGAAAAATGCATCCGTCGTTGCCGAGAGTCGCGTTAAACTGGTTGTCACGGCGGGACGTCACGACACGCGCTGCCCGGCGGGCCGCGCCAGTCAACGCGCTTGGCGGCGTGCGGCACGCAGGCAACTGCGCCGGCAACAACGTGAAGCGTGACGGTGGCGAGACAGACGCCGCACCATCCTGCCCGTACAATGGTTCGATCAACAACGGAACGAGGACAACTTCGATGCGCACTACCGGGTCTTCCGGGTCAATGGCCCTGCTCACCGAATACGACGACGCAACGGCGCGCGAACTTCGCTCGCTGCGCCTCGAATCGACAGAAGACGGCAAAGGCATTCTTTTGATCGAAGTCGATGAGCGCAAGCCAGGCATTCACCGCGAAGTGCGCTACGAAATCACGCCAGCCGAACTGATTGCCGCGATTCGCGCGCACGGCGCGGAATTGCCCGGCGAACAGCACAATCATCGTCAATGAAATTCGTCACGCGGCATTGCACTTTCAGTGTGAATGCCGCGTGACGCTTTAGCATCACCGTTCTCTAATTGCTTGCTGTGCGGTCGTCTACGGGCTTCCATCGGGCATTATTTCCGCTTTAGCAACACCGCACGACATTCACGCCTTTCTTGTTTTGTTCAAGTCGCGCTGCTAATGCGTCATTCAAGTGGTTGAGTGTGCTTGAGATTGCGCATTCCACACCCAAGTAAAGGGCTTCTTTTCAGGGCGTTTGCACGTCTTGAAAATGCGTCCATAATCCTTGCATTCTCCTTTGCATTTCCTACCTGCGCCGCGCCCGAAAGGGCTGCGGATGTAAGCCGATGCTACATGATCTCGTCGAGCAATATGGGCCGGCGCTCGTCTTCGTGAACGTGCTCGCCGCCTCGATCGGACTGCCGGTTCCGGCGATGCCGTCGCTCGTGCTGTTCGGGGCGATGGCGGCCATGCATCCCGGTTCCGTGGGCACGCAGTTGGCGCCGGTGCTCATCCTGTCGATATTCGCCACGCTGATCGGCGACAGCGCGTGGTATTTCGCTGGCCGTATGTACGGCGGCAATACGCTGAAAACGATTTGCCGCCTGTCGCTCTCGCGTGACACCTGCGTAAAAAAGACCGAACGCTTTTTCGGTCGCTGGGGCGTGCGCGTGCTGGCCGTCGCCAAGTTCGTGCCGGGACTGTCGATCGTATCGATCCCAATGGCGGGCGCCATGGGCACGCGCTACCGCACGTTCCTCACCTACGACAGCATCGGCGCCGCATTGTGGTCTGGCACCGGCCTGATCATCGGCGCGCTGTTCGCGAGGCAGATCGACATGCTGTTCGCCATGGCCGGACGCCTTGGCCGAACGGCCGCGCTGGTCGCCGTCGGCCTGCTGCTGGCGTATGCCGCGTATCGCTGGGTGCGCCGGCGCCAGCTGATTTCGAAGCTCGCGTCCGCGCGCATCGAAGTCGACGAACTGGCCTCGCTCGTGAAGGCGGGCAAAACGCCGGTGCTGTTCGACATCCGTTCGCATGAGAAGCGCAAGCTCGATCCGTTCATCATTCCGGGCTCGCAATTCGCCGACGAGCGGCAGCTCGACGAGATCGTCGCGACCTATCCGCACGATCAGAAGTTGGTGATCTACTGTTCCTGCCCGAATGAGATTTCCGCGGCATGGATGGCCAAGCAATTGAACGAAGCCGGTTTCTCCGATGTGCTGCCGCTGCGCGGCGGCATGGAAGCCTGGCGCGACTCGGGCAAGCCGGTGGACTCGCTGCCCAACATGCCGCCGCCCGACGTGGCGGTCGACGACGTCGCGCCGAAGGCCGTATAGCGCAAGCAGCGCACCTGGATTCGCGCCTTCGGGCGCCGCGCCGCTTCGCCTCTCGTTCGATCCATCAATGAACACCGAAGGAGCGGTTCAATGCTTTCGACTCAAGAAGCTGAAGTGCAACAAGCAGTAGGGCAACAGCAGGACGTCGTCGCCGACGCGCCGTTTTCGTCACTGTCGACGCGCATGCATCAGATGTTCCCCGCGCTCACCTGCGCGGAAATCGGTCGTCTGCGCAAGTTCGGCGAGATTGGCCACTGGAAAGCCGGTGAGCTGTTGTTCGAGACCGGTCTCACCGGTCCCGGCATGTTCGTGGTGCTCGAAGGGCGCGTGAAGGTCTATCAACGCGACGGCATTGGACGCGAAGTGCTGATCAACGAACATGGCGCCGGGCATTTCCTTGCCGAAGTCGGTCAATTGTCGGGACGACCCGCGCTGGTCAACGGCATGGCGCTCGGTTCGGTGGAAGCCTTGCTGATTCCGCCGGACCGGCTGCGCGCGCTGATTGTCGCCGAAGCGGAACTCGGCGAGCGCATCATGCGCGCGCTGATTCTGCGGCGCGTGTCGCTGATCGAAAAGGGCGCGGGCGGGCCAATCCTGATCGGCAACAGCAGCGACGCCCGGCTCGTCATGCTGCAAGGCTTCCTGTCGCGCAACGGCCATCCGCATTCCGTGATCGACGAACGCGACGAAGACGCGCTGCGTCTGATCGAGCAATTCGCCGCGCAAAAAGAAGACATGCCGTTGGTGATCTGCCCGGACGGCTCGGTGCTGCGTCACCCGAGCATGCCGGAACTCGCCACGTGCCTCGGCTTGCTGCCCGATCTCGACGATGCGCATGTGTACGACGTCGCGATTGTCGGCGCCGGCCCGGCTGGGCTCGCCACCGCGGTGTACGCGGCCTCCGAAGGCCTGTCGGTGATCGTGCTCGACAGCCGCGCGCCAGGCGGCCAGGCCGGCGCGAGTTCGCGGATCGAGAACTACCTCGGCTTTCCGACCGGCATCTCCGGTCAGGCGCTCGCGGGCCGCGCGTTCGTGCAGGCGCAGAAATTCGGCGCGCACGTCGCGATTCCGGTCAACGTGAAGGCGCTGCATTGCGCGGAGCGGCCGCATCGGCTGGAACTGAAGTGCGGCGGGCATATCACGGCGCGCGCCATTGTGATCGCGAGCGGTGCGGTCTACCGGCGCCCGGCGCTCGAAGGGCTCGACCGTTTCGAGGGACGCGGCGTTTACTACTGGGCGTCGCCGGTCGAAGCCAAGCTGTGCAAACGCCAGGAAGTCGTACTGGTGGGCGGTGGCAATTCGGCCGGCCAGGCGATCGTCTATCTGGCGACGCATGCGGCCAAGGTCCACGTCCTGATCCGGCGCAGCGGTTTTGAGGCCACCATGTCGCGCTACCTGATCGACCGGATCCGCTCGCTGCCGAATGTGTTCGTGCATCCGAACTCGGAGATCGGCCGGCTGGATGCGGACGAAAGCGGTTTGTCGTCGGTCGCGCTGAAAAAACCGTTGCCCGACGGCACCGATCATTTCGACACGCGCCATCTGTTCCTTTTCACCGGTGCGGACCCGAATACCGACTGGCTGCGTACCTGCGGCGTGGAACTCGACGAGAAAGGCTTCGTGCTGACCGGCACGAGTGCCGACGGCGCCTCGGCCTGCGATCTCGCGACCACGGTCGAGGGCGTGTACGCGATCGGCGACGCCCGCGCCGGCTCGACCAAACGGGTAGCGGCGGCCGTCGGCGAAGGCGCCGCCGTGGTCGCGCAGATCCATCAATTGCTGGCGGTATCGGCGGGAGAAGCGGTCCCGCTGAGCGCCTGAATGATTTCGATGGTCTGAAAATGCCCGCCGGCCTTGCAACCGCCGGCGGGTAACCTGCTGTTACACACGCCTTCAACTGGTTGCACCTGCTTGCCTTTCTGTCTCGTAATATCGTCGTCAGCCATTCGACAGGAGACAAGCATGTTCCAACGCGCGATCGTTTTCGCCGCCTTCGGCCTTGCCGCCGCCTGCGCATCGACTGCCGCCTCGGCGCGAGTGGACGTCGGCGTGTTCGTGAACACACCAGGCCCGGTGTACGCAGCGCCGCCGGTCTATGCGCCACCGCCCGTCGTGTATGCGCCCCAACCGGTCTACGGTTACGGCTACCGGGACGACTACTATCGCGGCGGCCACCGCCACTGGCACCACGATCATGGCCGTCATCGCGGCTGGGATCGGCATCACGGCCGCGGGTGGTAAAGGCAAGTTTGGGCGCTTCACGCTACAGTAGCGGTTGCTAATCTAGGCCGGGCCTTGTGTCCGCCCCCATCGCAGTCACTCACTGATCGACGCCCGCGTGAAGAATCTTTCGCTTTCCGCCGCCCGTACCCTGCATCTGGCCGCGCAAGGTTTGCTGACACCGCCGCGCCGCAAAGCCGTCAAGGCCGACGTGCTCGACACGATCCGCCGCATGGCGCAATTGCAGATCGACACGATTCACGTCGTCGCGCGCAGCCCCTATCTCGTGCTGTTCAGCCGGCTCGGCGCCTATCCGCAGCAATGGCTCGACGAGCATCTCGCCGAAGGCAAGCTGTTCGAGTACTGGTCGCATGAAGCCTGTTTCGTGCCGATCGAAGATTACGGCCTGCTGCGCCATCGCATGCTCGATCCGAGCGGCATGGGCTGGAAATACGCGGCCGAGTGGCACAAGAAATATCGCAAGGACATTGAGAAGCTGCTCGCGCAGATTCGCGCGAGTGGTCCCGTGCGCTCCGCGGATTTTGCCCGCGAGGCGGGCAAGAGCAACGGCTGGTGGGACTGGAAGCCGGAGAAACGCCATCTGGAAGTGCTGTTCGCGATCGGTCAATTGATGGTGGCCGAGCGGCGCAATTTTCACCGCGTCTACGATCTGACCGAGCGCGTGCTGCCGGATTGGGACGACGCGCGCGATCTGCCGCCCGCGCACACCGTGACCGAAGCCGTGTTACGCCGCACCTGCCGTGCGCTCGGTGTCGCGCGCGCCGATTGGGTCGCCGACTACTACCGGCTGCCACGACGCCCGTACCGCGACGAACTGCATGCGCTCGCCGACCAGGGCGAACTGATTCCGGTGCAGGTGGAAGGCTGGAAGCAGGACACGTTCGTGCATCGAGACTTCGCCGCGATACTCGACGATGCCGCGAGCGGCAAGCTCTCGTCGACGGTCACTACCGTGTTGTCGCCGTTCGATCCGGTGGTGTGGGATCGCAAGCGCGCGGCGGCGCTGTTCGACTTCGACTACGCGATCGAATGCTATACGCCAGCGGCGAAGCGCAAATATGGTTACTTCGTATTGCCGCTGCTGAGCCGTGGGCGTCTGGTCGGCCGCGTGGATGCGAAAGCGCACCGGACCCAAGGCGTGTTCGAACTGAAGTCGCTGCACATCGAACCGGGCGTGCGTCTGAGCGCCCGTCTCGCCGGCGATCTGCGCCGCGCGTTGCAACGCTGCGCGGATTGGCACGGCACGCCGCAACTACAAATCACGTCCGCGCCGCCGGAATGGCTCGACGCGTTAATGGTCGACGACGCCTTGGGCGATAGCGTGGCCGCCTGAACGCCCGATCAGCGCCGCACTCAATGCAGTGCCGCCCACGCAAGCGACAAGGAAAATACGCCGAGCACGATCGAAGCGCCACGTTGCATCTTCACCGGATTGAGCCAGGTGAGCCTGCCGCTGCCGAGCGCCGCGCCGAACGCGATCCACGCGAGCGCGATCGGCACCAGCAGGCACGCGAACATCAGCATCGAAAAGGCGTAGGCCGGCAGGTGCGCGAAAGCGACAGCCGGAAAGATCGTGCCGGCGAACAGCAAGCCTTTTGGATTGAGCAGCGTCGCCACGAACAACGTGCGCATGCCGCTCGCCCGCTGCGCCGAGTCGGGCAAGGCGACTGCCGCGCGCCACATGTCGACGGCGAGATAGGCGATGTACAAGCCGGCCGCAACGCGTAACACCGAGGGTAGCCAGGGCAGCGCATGAGCCGCTTGTACGAGGAAATGCCCCCACACGGAGATCGAGACGAGATAGCCGCCTAGTTCGGCGGCGATCAGCGGCAGTGAGCGCCGCACACCCTGGCGCAAGCCGGCCGCGGCAAGCAGTGTATTGGTAGGGCCGGGCGTGATCAGCACGACGACAATGCCGACGGCCAGCAGCGCGATAGCAGACGCAGAGAGCATAAAAAGGCGCAATGTTGGAGACAGTGCGCCTTTTTATCATAGACAGCGGCGGCGCCGAAATGCAGCGGCCGAATGCGATGATGAATCGCAGCCGCGTTATGCCGTCACCCCAAACAGAAGCAACGGCCGTTCGACATCGGCATGCATGCCAATGCGAATCGCGCCGCCGACCGGCAACGCGCCATCGCCTTTAGTGATCCAGCCTCGCGCGCAGCTCGCGAGCGGCTTCCAGCAGCCCTTCGTAACCCGAACGTGCATGCTCCGGCAGATCGGGATCGCCGACAAACGTGCCGAGCGTTTCGATCAGGCTATACAGGATGCCCTTCGCGGCGCCGGATGCAATGCTGCCCGACGATACCTGCTGATCCACGTGACTGAGCGCTGCGTCGAGGTTTTCCAGATCGGGCCGGTCGCCCGTGGGTGGCTTAGGCGTTACGTCTTGCGTCATGATGAAACTTCGCTCCTGTTGATGCAGCGGTGAACAAGCCATCCTTTCATGTTGTTATATACCGATCGTGCGTTGCCGTCCATTCGTGAACGGGGCGAACGCGATCGGCTTTAAGGCGTCCATCGATACATCAGAATTTTTGCGCGGGCGTCGTCTTCGAGCAGGACGACATACTCGCCATTGTCGCGTTGCGCCGCGCTGATGCCAAGATACACGTCCACCCAGCCGCTCGTGTTGCCGACGCTCGCGCCCGGCGTCATATAGCCGACGGCCTGGCCGGTGCGCGCGTCGTACACATCCACCTTCTGGGTGTACAGCTCGGCCACGAAGATGTAATTGCCCGCCACCGCGACGCCCACGGTCGTCGTTTGCGGATTGCTTTGTGTGTTCCAGGGCAGCGAAATCGTGTACTGCTGCGTCGGCGTGCCGGAACTCCAGTTGTCATAACGCGCGAGCACCGGGCCGGCCTCTTTCCAATGCGTCGCATCCCATGGAATCGCGCTGGTGAAGCCGGAGATGTACATGGTGTCGGTCGCCGCGATATAGACGATCCGCGCTATCCGCGTGAACGGCTGCGGCATCGCGAACATCTTCGAGCTGGCGTATGTGTAGATCGGATTGCCCGCGGAATCGAGGCCTTGCAGCGGCATTTCGCGGATGCCGCTCAACGGCGTGGCGAGCCAGACATTGCCCGGCGTGTCGACCCACCAGAAGCCGTTGCCGACGGTGCTGCCGGAGGACGGATTGCTGCTGATCTCGCTGGCGTCGACGCTGCCGTTGCCATTGCTGTCGCGCCATAGCCATTCGCCATACGTGGGCTGCGCCGCGGGCCATGTGCCCGGCAGCGGATTTTGCGCGAGCAGGCCCGACGGAATCGCCATTTCACCGTGCGCGGCATCGAAGCGGTACACGTTCAGATAATGCGCGCCCGGATCGAGCGTGTAGAGAAACGGCTGGCCATTGATTCGACGCACCATCGGCTCGCCACGCACGCCGCGCGGCTCGTGAAAAGTGGGGTCGTCCGGATAGTCGAAACGATCGAGCGTGAAACCCGCGTACGACCATTCGTGGCCGACGGGTTGGCTGTAATCGAGCGTGAAGCGCTTCGAGCCTGTGTAGACCGAATTGGGCGTGGCGGGATCGAACGCCGCGCTATCGACGAACGTCAGGCCGTACAAGCGCCAATTGAGGGCGTGCGAACTGTACACATAGCTTTCGAGCACCGCGCCTTGTCCAACCGATGCCGATCCGACCGGTCGCGGCCCTTCGCCGTTCTGCGCGACGTACAGATTGCCCGCGGGATCGACGCCGATGCCCGTCATGCCGTTGAAACGCCAATTGCCGGGCAGCCCCTTGACCGCGTGAAAGATGCCGTTGCGCGTGCCGATCGCGGCGGCGGCTTGCGGTTGACCGTTGGCGTCTTTGTTGAAGACAAGAATCTGTTGCGACGGACCGTTGTCCGCGACGAGGATTTGACCCGCCGGCGTGACCGCGATATCAGCCGGCACCGCGCCCGCCGGCAGCGTCAATGTACTGGCGAGCGCAGTGCCGTTCGCAGCATAGTGCTGAATCGTTAGGCTTCCAGAAGAGACACCGCTCATCACCCACAGCGTCGAATCGGTATCCACCGCAATGCGCCCCGGCGATGTCACGTTCCACGTGCGCAAGCGCTGCATCGAATTCGCGTCGAACACGACGATCCGGTTGGCGTAGGTGTCGGCCACATACAGTTCGCTGTCGGTGGCGGCCATGCCGCGAATGCTCGCGTCGTTGCCGGTCGCTACCGTCTCGAGCGGCAGAAAACTGTTCTTCGTCGCATTGGCGCTATTGCCAATACCGCCGCTGAACGGCGCGCCAGTCGCCAGATTGGCGAGCGTGCGGCGCGTGATGCCGTACCAGGTCAGGTTGGCTGCCGGATAATCCGCGCCGACCAGGGCGTTGCTCTCGTTGCCGATCGACATCGCGGCATACAGGTACGTGTGATTGACCGCGACCGCGTCGCCACCGGCTGCGCCCCAGCCATGCGTCGAACCGGCGACGGCGATCTTGTCGCCCGCGCGGTAGGCGGCGATTTCACTGCCGCTTTCGTCCCACGGCGCGTTGGTGTAAACGGTGCCGTCGGCGCCGACGCTGATGGCCTGGATATCCTGCTGCATCCATTTGCCGTCGCCGAAACCAAAGCTATTACCGATCCATGAAGTGGTGTAATTGAGTTGCGATTGCGCGGACGCATTCAGCGGGATAAGACTGTGCAAGATAACAACGGCCACGCCTAGGCGAGAGAACAATGTCACGACGGTATTTCCTTGCAAGGTGCGAAGCGCGCAGGGTCGGCGTGTCCGGCGCACATCCGCAGGCGTGCGGACGGATAGGCAATCGCGCCCGCGTAAATGTTGGCTTTTTATCCTCGCATAGAAAAATCGGAAATATATTGATAAAAAATTCGCATTAAATGTTGAATTGTACAAACAATTCGAAGCGCATAAGCCTGCGCACAAATGCGGTGCTATTTGCTATTTACGTGGATGCGATAAGCGCACCGACGCGCGCCTGCCAGCACATGCTCCTCGCGTTCAATCGAACCGTCTTCGCCGACAATCTCCGCGAAGAGTTGCAACTCCGTGCGGCAAAATCCCTGGCAGGTTCGCGCCGCCGCGCAAATCGGGCAATGGTTTTCTAGCAGCAGCCAGTCGCGTCCGTCTTTGTGCAACTCCGCCATGTAACCCTCGGCGCTGCGAATCTCCGCCAGCTTCGCGAGCCGCGCCTTGAGGCCTTTGACCGGCTTGAGCGCCGCCAGATAATTCGCGCGCGTTTCAACGGCCCGCTGGTCGATCAACTTGTCGAGTCCCGCTTCGCCGAATAGCTGACGTATCGACCCGAGCAGTTGCACCGTCAATTGCGGATGTGTGTCGGGAAAACGCGCGTTGCCCGCTTCCGTCAAAGCCCAGCTTTGACTCGGCCGCCCAGGTCCCGCTTGCGAAGCCTGACGTCCTTCTATCAATCCGCCGCTCAGCAGTTTCTGGATCTGCTGGCGCGCCGCCTCGACAGTGATGCCGAGTTCACTCGCGATCGACGCCGTCGACAACGGCCCCTGCACCTTCAACAGATTCAGGATGCGATCCACCGGCGCGGCTGTCGTCGCAGCGGACGCGACGCCCGGTGAATTTTCCAAGCTTTCGTTTGCATATCTCATTGAGTGCCATTATTATCCAAGCCAATACTTGGATAATAAGCCAGCCTTGCACGGCTGTCCACGACATGAAAAATCTGCAATCGAATGCGCCCGCATGGAGCGATCTTCTCAGTGGCAGCAACGGCTGGCGGGCGTTGGGGCTGGCCGGCGGCGTCGCGCTGCACGCCACCACCGTCTATGTCGCGACGACGATCCTGCCCTCAGTCGTGCACGAGATCGGCGGACTCGAACTGTATGCGTGGAACACCACGCTATTCGTGGTCGCGTCGATTCTGGGTTCGGTGTTGTCGGTGCGTCTGCTTGCGGTGCTCGGCGCGCGCGCCGCGTACTTCAGCGCGCTCGCCGTATTCGCATTGGGCACTGTCGTCTGCGCGAGCGCACCGTCCATGCCGTGGATGCTGGCCGGGCGCACGCTGCAAGGTCTCGGCGGCGGCATACTGCTCGCACTCAGCTATGCGCTGATTCGCGTCGTGTTCGAAGAGCGCCTGTGGCCTCGCGCGATGGGACTGGTGTCGGGCATGTGGGGCGTCGCCACGTTGTGCGGGCCCGCGCTCGGCGGCGTCTTCGCGGAACTCGGCGACTGGCGGCTCGCGTTCTGGGTCTTGCTGCCGGCCATCTTGCTGCTCGCCGTGATCGTGCATCGCGAGGTGGACGGCAAGCACGCGACCGGCGCGGCGGCGCCCGTTCCGTTGCTCAAGGTCGTGCTGCTCAGCGCATCTGTTCTGGTGATTTCGCTTGCCGCCTTGAGCGAGAACATTGTGTGGAACGCCATCGGCGTCGCAGTTGGCCTCGGCATCGTCTGGCTGCTTGCGAGACTCGAACGCGACAGCACGCGCACGCGCTTATTGCCGAGCGGGTCGTATTCGATTCGCACGCGCATCGGCAGCATTTATGCGTGCATGAGCCTGCTCGGCATCGGCGTGACCAGTGAAATCTTCGTGCCGTATTTCTTGCAGACGATTCATGGCCGCTCGCCGCTCGCGGCCGGCTATCTGACCGCGTTGATGGCGGCCGGCTGGTCGTGCGGATCGGTGTTCAGCGCCGGACGTTCCGCCGTCGCCGCGCAACGCTTGAGCCGCGCGGGTCCGGTCATCGAAGCGCTCGGTCTCGCCGCGCTCGCGTGGCTGATGCCGCAAGCCGACCTGTTCGACAGCGCAGGCGGAACGCTGACACTGTGCGCGGCGCTCGTCAGCGTTGGACTGGGTGTCGGAATCGGCTGGCCGCATCTGCTGACACGTGTGTTCACCGCCGCGCAATCCGGCGAGGAGAACCTCGCATCGCTCTCTATCACCACCATTCAACTCTTCGCGATGGCGCTCGGTTCGGCGCTCGCCGGCCTCGTCGCGAACGGCGCGGGTCTCACCACGCTGCCCGCGCAGCGCGGCGCGCAACAGACCGCCGCATGGCTGTTCGCGATCTTTGCGATTGCGCCGTTGCTCGCGGCGGGATTGATACGCCAGCAGCCGCGCTCAACCGGAGAAGCATCGTGATAGATCGCGTGCAGGCCATGCGGATTTTCGTACGCATCGTCGATACGAGCAGCTTTACGCGCGCCGCGGAATCGCTCGAAGTTCCGCGTGCCACCGCGACGACCACCGTGCAGGCGCTCGAGTCGCTGCTCGGTGTGCAACTGCTGGTGCGCACGACGCGCAAAGTCACGCTGACCGCCGAAGGCGCCGCCTATTACGAACGCTGCGCGCAAATTCTCGCGGCGATCGAAGAAGTCGAATCGGGTCTTTTCAACCAGCCTGAAAATTTGCGCGGCCGCTTGCGCGTGGCCATGCCGGGAATGATTGCGGCGTCGATCGTGGTACCTGCATTGGCCTCGTTTCATGCGCAGCATCCGCATGTGGAACTGGCGCTCGGCGTGCATCATCGCTCGCTCGATCTTGGGGAGAGTGTGGATTGCAGCATCGAGTTAGGCGAGTTACCGGACTCACGCCTGCTCGCGCGCCGGCTCGGTTCGATCGAACGCGTGACCTGCGCGAGCCCTGCGTATCTCGCACGATTCGGCGAGCCGCGCCATCTCGACGATCTCTCGGATCACGTCGCCGTGCACTGGCTGTCGACGCAAACCGGCCGCCGCATGGACTTCGACTTCAGCGTGGCGGCGCGAGCGAGCAAGGTGAAACTGGACAGCTTCATCCAGGTGAACGACGAACACACTTACCTCGCCTGCGGACTCGAAGGCCTCGGCTTGATTCAGCCTGGGCACGCGGTTGCCGCGCCGTACCTTGCGTCGGGAAAGTTGGTCGAAGTGTTGCCGAAGTGCAGGCCCGCACCGGTGCCCGTTTCGGTGACGTATGTGAAGAGCCGCCAGATTTCGCCACGCGTGCGCGCTTTCGTCGACTGGCTCGTCGAGATATTCGAAAGCGCGCCTGGCATGGTGAGAACGGCCACCGCGCCGCCGGCCGATTCATCGCCGTGGCCGGTGCTCGATTCGACTCGCGACGCCGCGCTCACGCCGTTTTGTTGACTACCCAATATCAAACGTGCTCAGCGGCCGCAGCTTGCGCGGCCGCCGCTTCCGCCGCGGCGACAGCAGGCGACACGATCGCCGGCTGACCCGTCTGCCGACGTGAGCGGCCCGAGCTCAGATAGTCCGCAATTGAATCCTGCGTGACTTCGCCGACATAACGGCCGTCGCCATCCAGCACCGGCATCCATGACGAATTGAACTGGTACATCTTCGACAGCACGATGCGCAGATGCTCGTCCGCGCTGACCGTCGCCTTGAACGCAGTCAGATGATCGCCGCACACACCCTGGCCCGCGCGCGCCGAGCGGCGCGTCACATAGCCGAGCGCCTGCTGCTTGCCATCGACGATGGTCAGATAGCGGCTGTCGCTGTCGTCCATCATCTGGAATGCGCGCGCGACCGGCATGTCGGCATGCGCGGTTTCCGGCTGGGTGGCGGCGTCGCCGGCCTTCACTAGCAAGAGGCGTTTCAACGTGCTGTCCTGACCGACGAACGCACCGACGAACTCGTCGCGCGGATGCGCCAGCAGCGTATCCGGATGATCGTATTGCACCAGTTGACCCCGGCGGAATACGGCGACGCGGTCGCCAAGCTTGATCGCCTCGTCGATGTCATGGCTCACCATGATCACCGTCTTGTTCAGCTGACGCTGCATCTGGAAGAACTCGTTCTGAATCGACTCGCGATTGATCGGGTCGACCGCGCCGAACGGCTCGTCCATCAGCAGCACCGGCGGATCGGCGGCCAATGCGCGAATCACGCCGATACGCTGTTGCTGGCCGCCCGAAAGTTCACGCGGATACCGCTTCAGATACTGCTTCGGATCGAGCGCGACCATCGACATCAACTCCGTGGCCCGTTCGCGGCAACGCTTCTTGTCCCAGCCGAGCAGGCGCGGCACGACCGTGATGTTCTCCTCGATCGTCATGTTCGGAAACAGGCCGATCTGCTGGATCACGTAGCCGATGTGGCGGCGCAATTCGACTTCGTTCAGACCTGAAGTGTCCTCGCCGTTGATCAGCACGCGGCCCGAAGTCGGCGCGATCAGACGGTTGATCATCTTCAACGTGGTGGTCTTGCCGCAGCCCGACGGGCCGAGAAACACGCAGATTTCGCCTTCGCCGACAGTCAGGCTCACCGAGTCGACGGCCTTCACCTGCTGGCCGTCCTTCTGCGTAAACGTCTTGGTCAGTTTGTCGAGTTCGATCATGTCTTTTGTACTCCCTTCGGGGTCAGCAAGCGTTGCAGCGCTTGCAGCAGCAGGTCGGCGACGATCGCGAGCAAGCTCACGAGCACGGCGCCCACCAACAGTTTCATCATGTTGCTCTGGCCGATCGCGCGGATGATCAGCGTGCCGAGACCGCCCGCGCCGATCACCGCGGCGATCGTCATCACGCCGATGTTCATCACCACGGCCGTGCGCACGCCGCCGAGAATCACCGGCACGGCGAGCGGCAAATCGACGAGCCGCAGCCGTTGCCACACCGTCATGCCGATACCGATGCCGGCTTCCTTGATGCCGGCGTCGACATTGCGCAGCGCGAGGTAGGTGTTGCGCATGATCGGCAGCAGCGAATAGAGGAACACGGCGGTGATCGCCGGCACTGCGCCGATGCCCTGGCCGAAGCGCGAGAACACCGGAATCATCAAGCCGAACAGTGCGATGGACGGCAAGGTCAGCACCACCGTCGCAATGCTCAGCAGCGGCGCGGCGAGCCACTCGTGCCGATTGATCAGGATACCCAAGGGTACGCCGACGGCAATCGCGCAACCCACCGCGATTCCCACCAGCCACACGTGTTGCGCGGTGAGTTGCAGCAATTCAGGCCAGTTGGCCGATAGATAGTCGAATACAGTCATAAAGAAGATCTCCGCTCAGGGCAGCTTGTGCGTGCGCAGGAATTCCGCCGCGACTTCGCGCACCGGCTTGCCGTCGATGTCGACCTGCTTGTTCATTTCCAGCATCGTGTCGTTGTTCAGCGCGTCGGACAACGCGTTCAATTGCGGCGCGAGTTGCGGGTTCTGGTCGAGCGTCGTCTTGCGCACCACCGGCGTGGCGTTGTATGCGGGGAAGTAGTGGCGGTCGTCTTCGAGCGGCATGATGTTGAAGCCCTTCACGCGGCCGTCCGTCGTGTAGATCAACCCGATCGGCACCTGGTTGTTATGCAGCGCCGTGTAGACGAGGCCCGGATCCATTTGCCGCGTTTCCGCGCGGCTGAACTGCATGCCGTACGCGGCTTCGAGCGGCTTCAGGCCGTCCGGGCGATTGGCGAACTCCGCATCCATCGCAAACACGTGTTTCTGTTTCGGCTCCGCCGCCATCTTCGCGGCGAGTTGCGAAATCGTGCGGATGCCGGTTTGCTGCGCCACTTGCTGCGGCAGACCGAGTGCGTACGTGTTGTTCAGCGGCGAGCAATCGAGCCACACGAGGCCACGTTTCGCATCGAGCGCTTTCACGCGTTCGTACATCGTCTTCGGATCGAGCTTTTCAGTGATCTTGTTGTAGACGATCGCGGCGGTGCCCGTGTATTCCCACGTGATATCGACCTGGCCGTTCTCCTGCGCGCTGCGCAACAGCGTGCTGCCGAGGCCGGTGCGGGCGTCGATCGTGTAGCCCTTCGCGCGCAGGTATTGCGACGTGATCTCGGTAAGAACGTATTGCTCGGTGAAATTTTTGCCGCCGAGTACGAGCGTCGCCGCGCTCGCCTGAAGACTCGTGAAGAGCAATGCGCCGGCGGCGAGCCAGCGGCTGCGTTTGAACAGATTCGTCATGCCGTCACCCCGCGTCGCGCGAGCAGGTAGCGGCTGCCGGCCGAGACGATGCCGTCCAGTACCAGCGCGAGAATCGCGGTGGCCGCCGCGCCGAGCAAAAGCTGCTGCTGGTTGTTCAGATAGATGCCCGGAAAAATCAGCGTGCCGAGACTGTCCGCGCCGATCAGATAGGCGAGCGGCGCGCTGCCCACGTTGATCGCGAGCGCCGTGCGCACGCCGCCGATGATGATCGGCATGGCATTAGGCAACTCCACGCGCAACAGCGACTGCCAGCCCGTCATGCCGAGACCGAGCGCCGCTTCGCGCAGCGCGGGCGAGACGTTCTTCATGCCTTCGTAGGCATTGCGCGTGATGGGCAGCAACGACGCGAGAAACAGCGCGACGAGCGCCGGAATATCGCCAATGCCGAAGATGCCGAGCGCGATCGCCAGCACGGCCAGCGAGGGAATCGTGTTGCCGATGTTGAAGATCTGCATGAAGCGTTCGGCGTGACGCGCGAACGACGGGCGGCTCAGCAATACGCCGGCGGGAATGCCGACCAGCAGCGCGAGCGCCATGGAGTAGCCGACGAGCAGCAGGTGCCGCTTCGTGTAGTAGACGAGATCGGGCGCGTACTGATGCAGCGCGCTGGGGTCGATCGCGCGGCACAGCAACGCGACGACGACACCGATGGCTACAAGACTGCCGATCAGTCTGGCAGGACGTTGAATCATGAAGATGCGCCTCCTTGTTCGAGCGACGCGCGGAAATAGCCGCGCCGCACAGGCGTCGTGATGACGCTGCGAATGGGAAGTTCGGGACGCGGCAGATGCCGCGAGTTGAACCGAGTGGTGCCGGGGGTTTGTTTTTGCCCGGCGCGAAGGCGGTGTGATTTCGCCTTCGGTGGCGGACCAGTCAGCAAAACTGGTGCCAGATCCATCGATGATATTGGGCAGCAGCGCTGGGCTGCTTGTCCGACAGGGTTTGAGGCCCCTCTTGAATGCCGGGTTTTCAACCGGCGTCAGAGCGGATGCAAAGTGCTGCTAGTTTGCATCGAACCCCTTCTAACTGGGCCTATCTAGCTGCAATTTCGCGGTTAGGGTGCTGGGATTATACGGGTGATGGGCGGGTTCGTCTACCCATGTGGTTAATGCGGAGGTGATGGAGAGCGTGCCAGCTTTGATTTTTGCTTGATTTCCGCACTCCCGGAAAAGCTCACCGGAGCTTTTCCCAACCGCCTCCCAGGCTCCCGAAAATACTCACCTCAATCGCCCGCAGGTGCGGCCCTGCCAATCTGAATCATCACCGTTGATAAAGAGACGCGTTGGCAAACGGTGACTCTCCAGCACTCTCGGCACGGCGGCCGATTAGCGCGCCGCCTCGCAGGGAAAACGTCCCTCAGGAAGTCCGCACTCGCCGCACGAAGATACGCCGCGTGAGATCGAACGCCACCAGATTGCCGGCCACCACCAGCAACAGTCCGACCACGGCCAGCGCGGACCACTGATAGCCTTCGAACACCGTCGACACCGCCAGCGCCACGATCGGAAACAATACCGTGCAGTAAGCAGCCCGCTCGGGTCCGATGCGCCCGACCAGCATCAGATAAGCCGTGAAGCCGATCACCGAGCCGAAAATCGCGAGATAGGTGAGCGCGCCGAGATAACGCGCGGACGGCTCGACGGCGAACGAGAAACCGGCCACTACGCTTCCCACCGTCAAGACGCCGGCGCCGATCAGCATCGCCCAGCTATTCGTGGCGAACGGGTGCAGACCCATCGATTGCATGCGGCTCGACAACAGGTTGCCGGCCGAAAAGCACAGGGTTCCAAGAAACGCGATCCCAAGCCCGAACCACGCGGCGTGATCGCCGAGGTGTCCCGTCATCTGCTGCACGAACAGACACACGATACCGACGAGCCCCAGCGCCGCACCGGCAATCGCCGTGGGTTGCAACGGCCGGCCCATGAAGAGGCGGCCGTTGATCGAATTCAGCAGCGGCGCGGTCGAAAACACCACCGCCACCAGGCCGCTCGGCACCACCTGTTCCGCGTAGTAGAAGCACAGAAAGTTCAGACAGAAGAGCGTCAATCCTTGCGCGACCAGGAATCGCCATGCGGCGCGCGGCGGCCAGATCGGCCGGCGCATGATACGCAGCAACGCGAACAGCACCAGCGCCGCGATCCAGAAACGCCATGCAATGGACACCGGCGGCGGCACCGCCCCCAGTTGCCATTTGATCGCGATCCACGTGGTGCCCCAAATCAAAACGGTGGCGGCATAGAGGGACAAATTCATGGTCAGGCCTGCAGCAGCAAATACGGAAGCCCACTATGCCGCAGCCAGACCGGCCGCACTTGTCCAGGATTGCGCACTTTTTCGGAGTGGCAAGCCGCCGCGCGTGGGCGGCCGTATACTGACGCTTATTCAGTCATGACAAGTATTTCGCCCGCTTCGTGAACGCCAGACCGCACGCCGCCGTGACGCACCCCACCGAATCGCCGTTCGGCCTTCAGTCGGTGTGTCACACGCTGAGCAGCGCCAACGCGAATCTGGACCGCTTCGCGTGGCTCGGCGATCGGCTGGCCATCGCCGTCTGGACTCGCGACACGGAAGAAGCCGAGACCGTCTACGATCGGCCCGGCCATCACACGTTGTCGTGTTATCTGGACGGCGGCTATCGCACCGAGCGTCAGAAAATGCCGGGGCATTACGGCGCGCCGTCGCGGCTCTGTGCGCTGCCCGGCGACCACGAATCACGCTGGTGGGTGCGCGGCCACATGCATTTCATGCACCTGTACTTCCTTCCGGAGCACTTCACGCAGCGTGCGGTTCAGGAACTCGACCTCGAGCCGCGCGAACTGACGCTCGCCGATCGCACGTATTTCGAAGACGCCCGCATCGCCACGTTGTGTCAATCGCTTGCGAACGAAGACTGGCAGGATCCCGACGGTTTGCTGCGCACCAATGAGACCGCGCATCAAGTGCTGAGTCTGCTGTTGCGCGCGCAAGGCGTGCGCCGCACGGATGCGTCGCTTAAAGGCGGATTGTCGGTCGCGACTCGCCGGCGGCTGCACGACTATATCGAAAGCCATCTTTCGCAGACGCTCACACTCGGCGAGCTGGCCGGCGTAGCGGCGTTATCGGAATTTCATCTTGCGCGCATGTTCCGCACCTCGTTCGGACTGCCGCCCGCCGCGTGGATCGCGCAGCAGCGGCTCGAACGCGCCCGCACGCTATTGCGCTCCACGGCGCTGCCGCTCGCGCAGGTCGCCGAGCAATGCGGCTATGCCAACGCCAGCCATTTCAGCCACCGTTTCCGCGAGAGCGTCGGCGTGGCGCCGACCGCGTATCGGCAGGCTATCGCCGCCTGAGCGCGAGCCGGCGCGTTCTGCGCTACTGCATTTACTGCAACGCCATCGCCAGCACGCGCGCCACATGGATCGCGTCGACGCCGGCGCCGTCGTGAATCTGATGCCGGCAACTCGTGCCGTCCGCGACCATGAGCGTGTTGCCATCCATCTTGCGCACCGCCGGCAGCAGCGACAACTCGGCCATTGCCTGCGACGTCGCGTAATGCTCGGCCTCGTAGCCGAAACTGCCCGCCATCCCGCAGCACGACGACTCCACCGTCGATACCTTCAGTTCAGGAATCCATTTCAATACGGTTTGCACGGGCGTGAAGGCGTCGAAGGCCTTTTGATGGCAATGGCCATGCACCAACGCCTGTTGTTTGGCCAACGGCTTCAATGCGAGCTGCAAACGTCCGGCCTTTTCCTCGCGCACCAGAAACTCTTCGAATAGGAGCGCCTGCTTCGCCAGCCGCTGCGCTTCATCGCCAAAGCCGTAGTGCAGGAACTCATCGCGCAACGACAGCAAGCACGACGGCTCCAACCCGACGATCGGCACGCCGCGCTCCACGAATGGCTTGAACAGATCGAGCATGCGCCGCGCTTCCTGCTTCGCTTCATCGACGAGACCCGCCGCGAGGAACGTGCGGCCGCAGCACACGGGCCGCTCACCCTGGCGCGTATTGAAGTGCACTGTGTAACCCGCAGCCTCCAGTACCCGCTGCGCAGCGCGCGCGTTTTCCGGCTCCATGTTGTTGTTGAACGTGTCGACGAATAGCAGGACTTCTTTGAGTGCGACACCTTGGGCTGCGTTGCGCGATGACACCGCATCAGCCAGGAACGACTTCTTGAAGCGCGGCAAGCTCCGCTCGGGTGCGAAGCCCACGGATCGCTTGAACCACGCCGACAGCACCGGCACGTTATCGGCGAGCGCCATCAAACCCGGCATGCGGCTCGCTGTCGAAGCGTAACGCGGCATAAAAGCCACCAGCTTGTCACGCAGACGCAGCCCGTGACGCTTGACGCGCGCCGCCCGCGCCTCGATCTTGAACTTCGCCATATCGACGCCTGTCGGGCAATCGCGCTTGCAGCCCTTGCAGGAGACGCACAGATCGAGCGTTTCCTTCACGTCGTCGCTCGCGAGACCCGCTTCGCCGAGTTGACCGGAAATCGCGAGGCGCAATGTATTCGCGCGTCCGCGTGTGACGTGCTGTTCATCCTTCGTCACGCGGTAGCTCGGGCACATGGTGCCCGCGTCGAACTTGCGGCAGTGGCCGTTGTTATTGCACATCTCGACGGCCTTCGCGAGACCGCCGGACAGATCGTTGCCACTGCCCGGCAAGGTCTCCTGTCCTGTCAGCGGATCGCGTTCGACATTCCATGCGGACCAGTCGAGCGCCGTTTCGATGCGATGTTCCTTGTAGCCCGGTGCGAAGCGGAAATTGTGCGCGTCGTCCATCTTCGGCGGACGCACGATTTTGTCGGGATTGAAGCGGTTGTCCGGATCAAACAGCGCCTTGATCTCGCTGAACGCCTGATTCAGGCGCGGGCCATATTGCCACGCGACCCATTCGCCGCGGCACAGTCCGTCGCCGTGTTCGCCCGAATAGGCGCCCTTGTATTCGCGCACGAGTGCCGCGGCTTCCTCGGCGATCGCGCGCATCTTGACCGCGCCGTCGCGCCGCAAGTCGAGAATCGGCCGCACGTGCAGCGTGCCGACGCTCGCATGCGCATACCACGTGCCTTCCGTGCCGTTTCGATGGAACACCTCGGTCAGGCGGCTCGTGTATTCGGCCAGATGTTCGAGCGGCACCGCGCAATCCTCAATGAAGGACACCGGCTTGCCGTCGCCCTTCATGCTCATCATGATATTGAGCCCGGCCTTGCGCACTTCCCAAAGCGCTTTCTGTTCGTTCGCGTCCGGCATCTCGACGACCGAGTCGGGCAAGCCGAGGTCTGCCATCAGTTCCGTGAGCTGCTTGAGCGACGCCAGTTGCGCGTCGCGGTCCTCGCCCGCGAACTCCACCAGCAGAATGGCTTGTGGCTCACTGACCAGCGCCTTGCCGATCACCGGACGAAACGCCGGATTGCCCATCGCGAGATCGATCATCGTGCGATCGACCAGCTCCACCGCCACCGGCTTCAACTTGACGATGTGCTGCGTCAGCTCCATCGACTGCCAGAAGGTCGGGAAGTTGACTACGCCGAGCGTTTTATACGCGGGCAGCGGCGCGAGCCTGAGCGTCAATTGCCGGCTGAACGCAAGCGTGCCTTCCGAGCCGACCAGCAGATGCGCGAGATTCGCGACGCCGTCGTCCGTATAAGCGCGCGGGTTCTGGCAATCGAACACGTCGATGTTGTAGCCGGCCACGCGGCGCAAGACCTTCGGCACGCGCGCCACGATCTCGTCGCGCTCGCGTTCGGCGATCTGCTTCACGCCCGCGAGTATCTGCTGCAAGCGCGCGCCTTGCGGCGCCTCGCGTAACGAGGCGAAACGCGCTTCGCTGCCGTCGGCGAGAATCGCGTCGATCGCGTCGACGTTGTGCACCATGTTGCCGTATTCGATCGAGCGCGAGCCGCACGAATTATTGCCGGCCATGCCGCCGATCGTGCATTGCGCGGCCGTCGAAACGTCCACCGGAAACCAGAGACCGTGCGGTTTGAGCCACGCGTTCAGATGATCCAGCACGACGCCCGGTTCGACCGTCACCGTGCGCGCTTCGGCATCGAAGGCGACGATGTTGTTCAACCACTTGCTCGTGTCGATCACCAGTGCTTCGCCGACCGTCTGGCCGCATTGGCTCGTGCCCGCGCCGCGCGCGAGCAGCGGCACCTTCTCGCTGCGCGCGATTTCCAGTGCAATGCGCAGATCGTCCTGGTCGCGCGGCACCACCACACCGATCGGCGTGATCTGGTAGATCGACGCGTCGGTCGCGTAACGGCCGCGGCTCGCCGCATCGAACAGCACGTCGCCGCGCAGTGATTTGCGCAGATGCTGCGCGAGCGGACTCGTCAGGCGCGCGGCGGATGGAACCAGATGGATCGGCTTGACGAGTAAAGCGGAAGTGGGGTTCGTCATATCGTCGGCCTATGGCAAAAACAGGGAAGCGGCTAGCACAGCGTGAGGCTGACCGGCGCGAGTCCTTCAATGCGCCCGCTCGCCGTGCCCGCCGTCTGCGGAAAGAACATGCCGGTGTAGGAGCCGGCTGTGACGACCATCTCCGGCGTCACCGCAATGCCGCGCGAGGTGGCGTGATTGACGAGCCACGTCAGCAGGCGTCGCGGATCGCCGGCCGGATTGGCGGGCGTGGCTTTTACCACATCGTTTCCGTCGAAATTGAAATGCAGCGACGGCGCCACGAACGGAAAATCCTCGCGATACGGCGTGAATTCGCCCACGATCAGCGCGCCGTGGTTCTGCAAATCCGCGAGTTGAGCGAGCTTGTCGACAGCGGGCCATTCGGCGTAGCGACTCGCCACGATTTCGATGGTCGCGCCGATCGAACCGATGCTCGCCAGCACTTCAGCCTCGCTATACGGCGTGGTGGAAGCATCGAAACGCCGTCCGAAGCGAAACGCGATTTCCAGTTCAAGGCCCAACGGCGCGAAGACTTCGCGCGGCAAACGCGCACCGTCGGCATGCAAGTCGAGGTCGGGCAACGGCGCGCCCTGGATCGGACCGCTTTCGGACTTCGCGCCGATCTTCCAGCCGGCGATCCGCGCACCGCATGCGTCCAGGATTTCATGATGGATCGCATACGCCGCGGCGGCGTCAGCAGGTGTTTGCTCCGGCGACAACGTGTCGAGTGTGGCGTGATTGCGGCGTGCGTCGGCGAGAAGCGTGCTAAGTGCTGTGGTCATGTCGTCAAAGGCGAAGAGAGAGGGAACGGTGTAGCGCGCTCAAACGCCCATGCCGGTAGGAACATGCGCTTTATCGGCTGCGTTGAGCGCGAACTTGCTTTCCGGCTGCATGCGGAACGCGAGCACCACGCCGATCGCCATCAACAGCATGCTGCCGACGAACGGCAATTCCCAGCTACCGAAGTAGTCGATCAGGAAACCGCCGACCACCGGCGAGATGATCGCCGCCAGTGCCGAGCCGGTGTTCATCATGCCGCTTGCGGTGCCCGAGTATTCCGGCGCGATATCCATCGGAATCGCCCACATTGGACCGATCGTCATTTCGGCAAAGAAGAAGCCGGACGCGAGACACGCCATCGACAGATACAGGCTGTGCGTGAACATCAGTGGAATCAGCGAGAGCAGGCAGAAGAACATGCAGACCGACACCATCCAGCTACGTGCGCGTTTCAGGCTGCCGGTGCGCGTGAAGATCGCGTCGGTCACGATGCCGCCGAGCGTGTCGCCGATCACGCCGGCGAAGAACACCACTGAAGCGAAGATCGCCGACTTCTGAAGTTGCAGGTGATAGCTGTGCAGAAAGTATTGCGGAATCCAGCTCAGGAACAGCCACAACGTCCAGCCATAGCAGAAGTACACGATCGTGACCGGCCACATGCGGCGAAACAGTTTGCCCCACGGCACGCCGGCGACTTTCGGCTTCGGCGCGGGCAGCGCGGTGAGCTCGTCGTTCGTGATACGCGGATGATCTTTCGGATGTTCGGTGAAGGTGATCGCCCACACGGCGACCCACAACAAGCTGAACACGCCGCAGATATAGAACGACTCGCGCCAGCCCCAGGTCGCCATGACGAGCACGATCAGACCGGGCGCCACCGCATTGCCGATCCGCGAGGCCGCATGCGTGATGCCCTGCGCGAAGCCGCGTTTTTCCTTGGCGACCCAGCGCGCCATCGCGGAAGTAGCGGCGGGAAACGTCGCGCCCTCGCCGAAGCCGAGCAGCACGCGCGCGGCCAGCAGCGAAACCAGGCCGCCCGCAAAACCCGTCAGCAGAGTCGCGACGCCCCAGATGGCGCCGCAAAATATCAACGTGCGTTTCGCACCGAAGCGATCACTGACCCATCCGCCGATGATCTGGAAGATCAGATACGGATACGCGAAGGCCGAGAACACCAGGCCGACTTCCGTATGCGAGAGATGGAATTCCTTGCCGAAACCCGCCGCCGCGGTGCTGACGTTGACGCGGTCGAGGTAGGTGATGAAGTACATGATGCAGAGCATCACTAGAACGATACTGGTCGCACTGGTCACACGAAACCGCTTCATCGTCTCTCTCCATTGCATGTGTCGACGGCGGGCCTGAGATGGCGCGCTGCGTCGTTGCCCGGCAGCGGCTTGCGCCGCAGGACCATCGCATTAGTTCGGGCCGCGTTCTGTGCGCGGCTTCCTTCGTCAGGGAAGTCCCTTTTTTGCGAGCCGTTGGTTGCGCCTCGTGTCCTCAGGCCGCGGCTTTCAGGCCCGAGGCTTGGGTCGGCTGGCTCAACCATTCCATAGCGGCAGGCATGCCGCTTTCCTTGAGCGGCACGCCCGCGAGCCGCAGACCCATTTCGCAGCCGGCCAGCGTGGCCAGCAGCATCAGGTCGTTGCAGTCGCCGAGATGGCCGATGCGGAACATGCGGCCTTTCATCTTGCCGAGGCCCGTGCCAAGCGACATGTCGAAGCGTTCGTAGATGAGCTTGCGCACCGCATCGGCATCGATGCCGTCGGGCATCATCACGCCCGTGAGCACCGGGCTGTACACCGACGGATCGGCGCACTGAATCTCCAGGCCCCACGCACGCACCGCGCGACGGGTCGCTTCGGCGAGACGTTCGTGCCGGGCGAACACGTTGTCGAGCCCTTCGCCGAGAATCATCTCGAGCGCTTCATTGAGTCCGTAAAGCAGGTTCGTGTTCGGCGTGTACGGCCAGTAACCGGTCTTGTTCATCTCGACGATGTCAGTCCAATCCCAGAAGCTGCGCGGCAGTTTTGCCTGCTTGCTGGCGGCCACGGCTTTCGGCGAGATCGCGTTGAAGCTGATGCCGGGCGGCAGCATCAAACCTTTTTGCGAGCCCGAGACGGTGACGTCGACGCCCCATTCGTCGTGACGATAGTCGGCGCACGCGAGGCCTGAGATCGTGTCGACCAGCAGCAAGGCCGGATGACCCGCTGCGTCGATTGCGCGACGCACGGCGGCGATATCGGAGGTCACGCCCGTGGACGTTTCGTTGTGCACCACGCACACCGCCTTGATCGCGTGCTGCGTGTCGGCGCGCAGACGCTCCTCGATCATTTGCGGCTGCACGCCGCGACGCCAGCCTTCAATGCCCGGCAGGCCGAGAAACTTCGGCTTCAGCCCGAGGCTTTCCGCCATCTTTTTCCACAGCGTGGCGAAGTGGCCGGTTTCGAACATCAGCACGTGGTCGCCGGGGCTCAACGTGTTCGAGAGCGCCGCTTCCCAGGCGCCCGTGCCCGAGGCCGGGTAAATCACCACGGGTTGCTGCGTCTTGAAGATTTTCTTGATGCCGTCGAGCACCTTCAGACCGAGTTCGCCGAACTCCGGACCGCGGTGGTCGATGGTCGGGTAGCTCATTGCCCGGAGGATACGGTCGGGCACCGGGCTCGGACCCGGAATCTGCAAAAAGTGACGGCCAGCGGGGTGAAAGTCTAGCTTGAGCATTGGGCTCCTCCGATTGAATTTTGCATTCAAAAAACTATATCAGACGAACCCTGACGATCCCAAGGCGAAAATTGCCCGTTGGCACCGGTGTTTACCCGCGCTATTAACTAATCTTTCAGCTTCCTATAAAATCCGAGCTAATGAGATGTTGAGGGCTTTTGTATGCAAAATTCGGATTTCGAGGCCGGCGTCGCCACTTCCCCGCTGATGCCGAAGGTCGAGCGGCAGCGCTTGCACGACACGGTGGTGGAGCACATTCGGCGCTTCATCGTCGAAGGCGTGCTCGAGCCGGGCAAGAAATTGAACGAGCGCGAGTTGTGCGAAACGCTCGGTATTTCACGCACGCCGCTGCGCGAGGCGCTCAAGGTGTTGGCCGCGGAAGGGTTGATCGAGATTTCGCCGAATCGTGGCGCGTCGGTGTCGAAGATGTCGGAGGCTGAATTGCGCGAAACCTTCGAATTGATGAGTGGTCTCGAAGCTTTTTCCGGCGAACTGGCGGCCGAGCGGATGACGGCTGCTGAACTCGCCGAGATCAAGGCGCTGCATTACGCGATGCTCGCGTGCCGTACGCAGAACGATCTGGCCGGGTACTACAGCCGCAATCAGGCGATTCACGACAAGATCAATGAGGCGGCCAGGAACTCGGCTCTGCGGCAGACTTATGTCGCGGTGAATCGGCGCTTGCAGGCGCTCAGGTTTCGGTCGAATTTCCAGATTCCGAAGTGGGATAGCGCGATTCATGATCACGACGAGATGCTGAAGGCGCTTGAAGCGCGGGATGGTAAGAAGCTGAGTGCGATTCTTCGGCAGCATCTGCTTGATAAGCGCGATGCGGTTTTGCAGGTGCAGTCGCGGGAAGCGGTGGCGGGGTCACCGTTGAAGACTTGAGTCGAGTTGAGCACCTAGGCGGTGTGCCTTCGGCGTCCGCGCCGAAGGTAAAACTTGTCCACCTAAAATGTTGGCAAGCCTGTGGACAACCTTCTTACATCCCAGCCAAGTGGTTGATGCGATGGAGGTATCGACCTGCGGTTCATGCGTGAGCACCGGTCGGCACTTTGCGGGCGAATGCGCTGGAAACGCGTTACGCCGGGATGTGGTTCGACGCGAACCGTCAGTTATCCCCACAAATTGTTCGCAAGCCTGTGGACAACCTGCGCACAGCCCACCCAAGTGCTTGACGCCACACGCCTATCCTGTCTCGTCACAACCACAGGCACCCCATCCGCGGTGTGATAAAAAGTAGTTCCCCAGCCATTTGCCGAGGCCGAACATGTCGTCCGTCATGGGCTTCAAAGTCGTCCTGCTGTCGCTCGTCGCGATCATCGGTCTCGAACTGCTTGCCAAGCGGCTGCGTCTGCCGCCAGCCGCCGCGCTGCTGGTCGGCGGCGCCGCAATGGCCTTCGTGCCCGGACTGCCACGCTTCAATCTCGATCCCGAACTGGTCCTGATCGTGTTCCTGCCGCCGCTCCTCATGGACGGCGCGTACTTCTCCGTGTGGGACGAGTTCAAGGGCAATCTCGGCGGCATCCTGCTGCTCGCGATCGGCGCCGTCGCGTTCACCACGCTCACGGTCGGTCTGGTCGTGCATTGGGTCGTGCCCGCTCTGCCGTGGGGCGCGTGCTTCGCCTTGGGTGCGATCGTCTCGCCGCCCGACGCCGTCGCCGCGAAGGCGGTGCTCGAACGCGTCGCGCTGCCGCGCCGCCTGATGGTGCTGCTCGAAGGCGAGAGCCTCCTCAACGACGCCGCCGGCCTCGTGCTGTTCCGCTTCGCCGTCGCAGCCGCGCTAACCGGCACCTTCAGCGCGCAGCATGCGATCGGACGCTTCGCCGTGCTCGCACTGGGCGGCATAGCGGTGGGCGTGGCGATCGGTTTCGTGCTCGTCAAGCTTCTGCGTTATCTCGACGACGCATACCTCATCATCACCGCGTCGACCCTGTCCGCGTGGGCCAGCTATATCGTCGGCGACACGTTGGATGTGTCGGGCGTGATCGCGACCGTGAGTTGCGGGATGGTGCTCGGCTGGCATCAGCACGAAGTCTTTTCGGCGGCGGTACGCATGCGCGGCACGGCCTTCTGGCAGGTCGTGATCTTCCTGATGGAAGCGCTGGTGTTCATTCTGATCGGACTGTCGCTGCGCGGCGTGATCGTGCGGCTAGGCGGCGTCGGCGACGTGTTGGCCGCGTTCGCCCCCGTCGTCGGCGCGGTGCTCGCGGTGGTCGTGCTGTCGCGATTCGTGTGGGTCTTCGCGGTGGAATGGTTGAAGGCGCTGGTGTGCAAATTGGCGCGCCGCACGGGCGGCACGCCCGACTGGCGCTCGGCCACTGTCACGAGCTGGGCCGGCATGCGAGGCGTGGTCACGCTGGCTATCGCGCTCTCCTTGCCTGAGGAGATGCCCGGCCGCGATCTGATCCTGGTCGCCTCATTTGCCGTGATTCTGGTGACGGTGCTCGGTCAAGGCACGACGATCGGAGCGCTGATTCGCTGGATCAATCCGGACCACGCAGCCGAACGAAACGAACAGCATCTGACCGAGCCGCAGGCGTGGGCACGGCTCGAAGCCGCGCAGCTCGCCGCCATTCAGCCGCTCGTGCATGGGGCGGATGGCAGCGTGATTCATCCGCGCTTGCTGGAACAGTACAGCTATCGTGCTCGCATTACCGAGGCCCATCAGGACGAAGCCACCTTTCCTGCGAAAGAACGCGCCGCGCACTACGACGTGGTGCTGGCCGCCGTTTCGGCGGCACGCGTCGAGCTATTGCAGCTGCATCGAACGGGCTTGCTTCACGATGAACTGCTGACCGTTCTCGAACACGACCTGGACCTGCAGGAAATCGCCGCGTTGCATGGCAGGGGCTGACCGATCGCGTCAGGTCAGCCTTTACCGCGCGGCTTCCTTGCGTCGCAATGAGTCAGGCAATCCGTACAACACGATCAGCGCGCACACCAGGCTCATCGTGCCGATTACGTACAAGGCCGGCGTGGTACTGCCGGTCAGGTCTCGCACGCGCCCCACCATGATCGGGCTCACAATGCCGCCGAGCTGCCCGAGCGTATTGATCAAGGCGATCCCGCCGGCGGCGCCGGCGCCCGTGACGAGCTTCGGCGGCAACGCCCAGAACGCCGGAATCGAAGCGACCACGCCCGCGCCCATCACAGCCAGCGCGACGACCAGCAACGCCGTCTGCTTGTCGAAGAACCCTGCGGCAAAGAAGCCGATCGCAGACATG
The DNA here is from genome assembly GCF_050281145.1 of Paraburkholderia sp. NPDC080076. NCBI lineage: Bacteria > Pseudomonadati > Pseudomonadota > Betaproteobacteria > Burkholderiales > Burkholderiaceae > Paraburkholderia > Paraburkholderia sp. NPDC080076. Next base: position 113,021 of record NZ_JBNNWQ010000008.1, read on the forward strand.
ACCAGCAAGCCGAACACGAACTTGCGCCGTTCGCCGCTCGCATCGGACAAGCGTCCGACCACTACCATGCAGATTGCGCCGGCAATATAAGGCACCGCCGTCAACAAACCGATCACCGTCGGGTTGTTCGTGCCCGCCACGTGAATCAGATGCGGCGCCCAGAAATTCAAGCCGTACGACGCCACCTGAATCAGGAAATACACCAGCCCAAGCGTGAGAAAGCCCGGCGTTCTGATGGCACCCATCAACGAATGTCCGGTGTCCGGATGACGGCTTTGCTGCGCAATCTGCCCGGACAGAAAGGACTTTTCTGCCGGCGACAGCCAACCCGCGTCTTCGATACGATCCTTCAGCAGCTTCAGCACCAGATAGCCGAGCACGATGCACGGCAACCCGCCGAGCAGAAACAGCCAGTGCCAGCCAGGCATGCCCAGCACGCCGTTCATGTGTCCGATCACGAGCCCCGCGAGCGGCGCGCCGACCAGGCCGGAAAACGCGGACGCGAGAAACAGCATCGACGTGATACGCCCGCGATAGCTCGGCGGAAACCACAGCGTCAGGTAGTACAGCACGCCCGGCGCGAAGCCCGCTTCCATTGCGCCGATCACGAAACGCAACCCGTAGAACTGCCACTCGTTGTTGACGAACACCATCGCGGCCGTCGCCAGTCCCCACGAGATCATGATCCGCGCGATCCAGCGCCGCGCGCCGACCTTGTACAGAAACAGATTGCTCGGGACTTCGAACAGCACGTAACCGATCACGAACAGGCTCGCACCGAGACCGTATGCGGTATCGGACAAGCCGAGGTCGCTCTGCAACTGGAACTTCGCGAAGCTGATGTTGATGCGGTCAAAAAATGCAAACAGATAGCAGATCATGATCAGCGGCATCAACCGCCACGCCACTTTGCGGATGATGGCCGAAGCATCGTTCGCGCTGTGCTCGCGGTTGCCGGTTGCGACTGCGCCCAGGTCACTCATGTTCGTCTCCAATGCCGGATTCGGCGAAGCCGTCCGGTCGTTTAATCGATTAGGGGAGGGTTAGATTTGTAGAACGTATTCGGGTACGGGATGCAGGTCGCAGTTACGACCCGCCTTTGCCAGTTGCCCCGGCACGTCGTGGCCGAGCAACGCGGGCAAGCCGCGCGACAGCGTGATCAGCTTTTCCAGATCGATCCCGGTGGGAATGCCCATTTCGTCGCACATGTTCACGAGGTCTTCCGTGCAGATGTTGCCGGACGCGCCCGGTGCGAACGGGCAGCCGCCGAGGCCGCCCAACGCGGCGTCGAAGCGGCGCGCGCCGGCTTCGTATGCCGCCAGCACATTCGCAAGACCCAGCCCGCGCGTGTTGTGAAAGTGCAGCGTGAGTGCCGCGGCCGGCAGTCGTTCGAGCACGCGCGTGACCAGTCGCGTCACCTGCCGCGGGTTCGCCATGCCGGTCGTGTCGGCGAGCGTGATGCCCTCGATCCCCATCTCGCGGTATGTATCGACAATGCTGATCACGCGGTCTTCGTCGATCTTGCCTTCGAACGGACAGCCGAACGTGGTCGCCACCGACGCGTTCAACAGCACGCCCGAGCCCTTCACATGCTGCACGATGTCGCCGAACGCCACCAGCGACGACTCGCAGCTCATCCGCATGTTGGCGCGGTTGTGCGTCTGACTCGCGGACATCACCAGGTTCAGTTCATCCGCTCGCGAAGCCAGCGCGCGTTCGGCGCCCTTCAGATTCGGAATCAGCGCGACGTAAATCACGCCCGGTTGCCGCTCGATCTGCTGGAACACGGCCTCGCCGTCACGCAGCGCGGGAATCGCTTTCGGTGAAACGAACGAGCCGGCCTCGATGCGCGTGAAGCCCACGGTGGATAGCGCGTTGATCAGCGCGATCTTGTCGTGCGTGTCGACCCAGGTGGGTTCGATCTGCAGGCCGTCGCGCGGCGCCACTTCCTGCACGATCAGTTTGTCGTAGTGCGGGGTGTTCAAAACGCGATTCATTGCACGGCTCCTTCGCGGCGGAGCCGCTCGATATCTTCGTTGGCGAATCCGAGTTCGCTGAGCACGCTGCCGGTATGCTCACCGAGCGTCGGCCCTTGCCAGCGCACTTCGCCAGGCGTGTCCGAGAGCTTCGGCACGATGCCCGGCATCTTCACCGACGCGCCGCCCGGCAGTTGCGCCTGCAACAACATGTCGCGCGCCTGGTAGTGCGGATCGGCGACGATGTCGGCCACCGAATAGATGCGCCCAGACGGCACTTCAGCGCGTTCGAGCGCCGCCAGCACGTCGTCGGTGGAGTGGTGCGAGGTCCATTCGGTGATCGCCTGATCCAGCATTGCGCAGTGTTGAACGCGGCCGTCGTTACGCGCCAAGGCGGGATCGTCGGCGAGATCGGGACGGCCGATCACCTGCATCAGGCGTTTGAAAATCGGATCGCTGTTGCCGGCGATCACGACGAAGCCCTCGTCTTCGGTGCGATACGTGTTCGACGGCGCGATGCCCGGCAGCGCGCCGCCGCTGCGCTCGCGCACATGGCCGAGCAGATCGTATTCGGGCACGAGGCTTTCCATCAGGTTGAACACGCTCTCGACCAGCGAGACATCGACCACCTGGCCTTCACCCTGCCCCGTCTTCACGCGCAGCAGCGACATCAACGCGCCGATCACGCCATGCAGCGAGGCGAGCGAATCGCCGAGACTCACGCCGACGCGCGCCGGCGCGCCGTCCACATCACCGGTCGTGTAACGGATGCCGCCCATCGCTTCGCCGATCGCGCCGAAGCCCGGCCGATCGCGGTATGGGCCGCTCTGGCCATAGCCGGAGATGCGGACCATCGTCAGTTTCGGATTGATTGCGTGCAGCACGTCCCAGCCGAGGCCGAGCTTTTCCAGCGCGCCGGGGCGGAGGTTTTCGATCACGACATCGGCGTCGGCCGCGAGCCGTTTGACGATCTCGACACCGTCCGCCGACTTCAGATTCACGCAGATGGACTTCTTGTTGCGCGACTGCAGATACCACCAGAGCGAGGTGCCCTCATGCAGCTTGCGCCATTTGCGAAGGGGATCGCCGGTCTCGGGCGCTTCGATCTTGATGACGTCGGCGCCGAACTCGGCCATGAGGCGCGCGGCAAACGGCGCGGCGATGAGGGTTCCGATCTCGATGACGCGGATACCCTGAAGGGGTCCACCCATAATGCTGTCTCCGAAGCTGGTTTCGTGTTGAGAGACAGCTTATGAGCGGCGCGGCTGCGGCGTCCAACCGCAATTCGCCAACGACCGTTCGCGAACGGCGAACGCTCTTCGTCAAGCAGTGGTGGGCGGGGCTTCCGAGGCTTCGATGGAGCGCAGATGGTCGAACAGCAGGCGGCTCACCGGCGACAATGCGTCGACGTCGCGCACCACCAGCACGAGGCTGCGTTCCGACCAGTCGTCTTCGAGCGGTGCGCCGACCAGACCCAGCGGACGGCCCATGAGTTGATACACCTTCAGCGGCAACACGCCGACGCCCATGCCGGCCTGCACCATCCGGCAGACCGCGTCGAAGCCGGGCACGTGGATGCGCAGCCGCAGCGGCTTGCCCGCCTGACGCGCGGCGAGATGCGTGCGGGCATTGATGGAACTCGCGGCGTGCAGGCCAACGTGATCGCCGTCCAGCGTTTCGACGAAGGCAACGCTCTCGCGCGCCGCCAACGGATGATCGTCGCGCATCACGAGCACCAGCGAATCGCGCCGGTAGTGTTCGACGTGCAGGTCGCGCGTGTCGGCGTCGCCGGAACAGATGCCCACGTCGACGAGGCTGTCGTCGACGGCTTCGACCACGCCGCCGCTCGGCCGCTCTTCCAGATCGAGCTTGACGCGTTCGTGCTGCAACTGGAACGCGCGCAAATCTTCCGGCAGGAATTCGACGATCGCCGACAGGTTCGCCATCATGCGTACATAGCCGCGCACGCCGCTCGCATGACCGGCCAGTTCGATGCCGATATTCTCGATGTCGCGCATCACGCGGCGCGCGTGATGCAGCAGCGTTTCGCCTGCCGGCGTGAGCGTCATGCCGCGTGCGTTGCGCTGGAACAGCGTGGCGCCGACCGCCTGTTCGAGTTCGAGCAGACGCTTGCTCGCGGCGGAGACGGCGATCGCCTCGCGCTCGGCGGCACGCGTGAGGGTGCCTTCTTCGTAAACCGCGAGGAAGAGTTGCAGCGTGGTGAGGTCGAGCCTTCGGAGAAGGTTTTTGATTACCATGGCGGGACGCCGCGTTGTTGTGCGATCCGCCTATTCTGACGCCAGATGCAGAAAATAGGTGCCGTGCCTCGCGGATCCCGTCCCTCGTCAAAGGAAGTCTTCCGATGCCCACCGTCGCGATCGCGATCTTTCCCGGCGTGCAGGCGCTCGATGTCGCCGGCCCGGTCGACGTGTTTTCCGAAGCCAACCGCTTCATCGCGCCCGCGGATGCCTACGAGGTGAGGTTGCTCAGCGCTCAAGCCGCACCGCTGCGAGCATCCAACGGCATGATGCTGGTCGCCGACGCTACCTTCGACAAGGCCCGCGGTCCGTTCGATCTTGCGTTGGTCGCGGGTGGCCCCGAGCTGCCGGACACTACGCCTGATGCGCCCCTGCTGGACTGGCTGACGAACGTCGCCCCCCAGTGCGGCCGCTACGGTTCGATCTGCACCGGCGCGTTCGCGCTCGGTCACGCGGGGTTGCTCGACGACCGCAACGTCACGACGCATTGGCAGCACGCAGCGCAACTGGCGGCGCAATTTCCAAAGGCGCGCGTCGACTTCGACCGCATCTATCTGCGCGATGGGCAACTCGTCACATCGGCCGGCGTGACTGCGGGCATCGATCTTTCGCTCGCTTTAGTCGCCGAGGATCACGGTCCGCACACGGCGCTCGCCGTCGCCAAACGTCTGGTGGTGTTCGCGCAGCGGCAAGGCGGCCAGTCGCAATTCAGCCCCTACCTGACCGCGCCCGCCGACGACACCTCGCCGGTTGCCAAAGTTCAGGCGCACGTCATGGAACGGATTCGCGAGAGCTTCACGGTGAAGCAACTGGCGGACGTCGCGGGCATGAGCGCACGCAACTTCGCGCGCGTGTTCGTGCAGGAGACCGGCGTGACGCCGCATGAATTCGTCGAGCGCGCCCGCGTGGATGCGGCGCGCAAGCTGCTCGAAAGCAGCGGTGCGGCGCTCAAGGCGATTGCGTACGACTGCGGCTTCGGCACGGCGGACCGCATGCGCATTGTCTTCGCCAAGCGAATCGGCGCGACGCCGATGCAGTATCGCGAGCGTTTTCGCTCGGCTTGACGTGAAACGCACGCGCTCGCAGTGAGGGCCGCCGCACGCGGAAAAATGTCGCGTGAGAAAATAGCGGCCTTTCCAAGCCAACGATCCCAAGGACCGACATGACCACTTCTTCCCCGATCCGTGCGATCGTCACCGGCCACACGCGCGGTCTGGGCGAGGCGCTCGCCGAACAACTTCTGGCTCGCGGGATCGCGGTGCTGGGCTTGTCCCGCTCGCGTCATGCCGCGCTCAAAGCGCGCTTCCCGACGCTGCTCGAAGAAATCGAACTGGAACTGGCCGACACCGCACGCGTCGCGCAATGGATCGCGAGCGATGCGCTGCGTGGCTTCGTCAGCGGCGCGCAAACGGTTCTGCTGATCAACAACGCGGGGATGGTGCAGCCCATCGGCCCGATTGAAGGACAAGACGCGACATCCATCGCGACCGCCGTGAGCCTCAATGTCGCCACGCCGTTGATGCTGGCCAGCGCGCTCGCCGCGGCCGCCGTCGACGCAACCGACCGGCGCATCGTGCACATTTCCAGCGGCGCGGCGCGCAATGCGTATCCCGGCTGGAGCATCTACTGCGCGACGAAGGCCGCGCTCGATCATCACGCGCGCGCCGTCGCACTCGACGCGAATCGTGCGTTGCGTATCTGCAGTCTGGCGCCCGGCGTGATCGATACGAATATGCAGGCGGAGATTCGCGGCAGCGGCGTCGAACAGTTCCCCATGCGCGAAAGATTCGAAGACCTCAAGCGCAACGGCCAACTGTCGACGCCCGAACAATGCGCCACCCAGTTGCTCAATTACGCATTGAGCGATGCATTCGGCCAAACGCCGGTCGCGGACATTCGCGAGATCGCGAAGCCGGCTTAATGCGTTGGTAACGGGGCGCATCGAGCGCTCCCGAAAACCCTCACCTTTCGCCTGACTCCCCGCCGATTTACACGCCGGGCGCGACCATCACATCGCGCTCGGCCGCACCGAGTTCGCCGTGCGGCACGAACACATAGCCGCGTCCCCACACCGTTTGCACATAGCGCGGCTCCGAGGGATCGATTTCGATCAGCCGACGCAGCCGCCAGATCGACACGTCCAGGCTGCGCCCTTGATGCAACACGCTATTGCCGCGCAGTTTCTCGTTGAGTTGCACGCGCGTGAGCACGGTCATCGCGTGATTGACGAAGATCTTGAGCAACGCGAACTCCGAACTGCGCAACGCGAAGTGCTCGTTGTCGCGGCGCAATTCGCGCGCGGAGAAGTTCAGCTCGCAGCGGCCGAAGCGATACGGCGGCCGCGTCTCCGGCGCGCCGGGCGCGAGCGAGCCGCGTCGTCGCAGCAACACGCGAATGCGCGCGAGCAGTTCAGCCGGGTCGGCGGGCTTGCTCATGAAGTCGTCGGCGCCGAGTTCGAGACCGATCACGCGATCAATCGCTTTGCTGCTTGCCGATAGCAGAATCACAGGCACGTCGTTGCCGCTCATGCGCAAGTCACGCAACACGGCGAGGCCGTCGCCGTGCGGCGCCGAGATGTCGAGCACCAGCAACGAAGGCCGCTCCATCTCGACCACATGCTTGAGCCCGGCAGCAGGCGGACGTGCTGACACGCCGCAGCCCTGACCGCGCAATGATTCGCCCACCACGGCAGTCAAGCCGGCGTCGGCACCCACGAAAAGAATATGCTGACTCATCCAACTGATTCCAGGAGACGATCGTTTTTCAGAGACAGGCATCTGGCATGCGGATATAGCCGATCCGCGCACCCTGTCGTCCGCGTCGCCATCTTCCCCGCATGCGGCTGTTCTCAAAACGCGGAACAGCCCCCTAGGTTGCCAATTTCTTCCCAACTCTTTCAACGCGAAACGTGATATGAGTCCGCGCGTGTGGCGCACCGTACGATTTGCGGGTGGGCTCCCGAAAAACCTCACCTTTGACACGGAGCGCTTGGGGTTCGGGACGAGGCAGGCGTCGAATTGCTCCCGAAAACCCTCACCTTTCGAGCTTGGGGGCAGGCCGCAAAGGCATGCTGGGCGTGGTTCGACTACTCCAGAACAGGCCACTCCCGCAAACTCTCACCTTTAAAGCCGATGGAGTAATTTGCATACCCAGGTAAGCAGCCGTGTACGTGCAGGGCTTCGCACGTGATGGAGACGCGCGATTCGCGCGGGGGATGGGTGCTGTGATCGATATATGCTGGCCAGCGACACCATCGTGCTGAAAACAAAGCACCGTGGTGAGTGCCGATAGAATTTGCCGCTCACCGTTTTCGATCCGAGGCGCGATGGAGCTTTATGAGCAGAAAAAGCGGCATGGTCAGCGCATGTCGCAATAAACCAGGCTTTGTGGCGAGCCTTGTGCGAATACCCGGATGGTCCCGAATAGTCTCACCTTTGATCAAGCGGAGGCATCCGGAAGCATCGCCTCGATCACTACGCCAGCCGGTTTATTAGCGTTTTTCCCGCATTTCGACAGTCGCAGTGACTGCGAAACAGACTCAAACACCGGCCCGCGCGAAGCTCCCGAAAAACCTCACCTTTGCGCTCGCTTGCAGCGAAACAAGCGCTTAGCTCGCCAGTTTGCGGAACGTTTCCAGCACCGCGTCGCCCTTGAACGGCTTGACGATCCAGCCTTTCACGCCGGCCGCCTTGCCGCGCTCCTTCATTGCCGGGCTGCTCTCGGTTGTGAGCATGATGACGTTGACGGTCTTGTTGGCGAGCTCGCCGCGAATCTTCTCGACCATCGTCAGACCGTCCATATTCGGCATGTTGACGTCGCTGATCACCAGCTTGATACCGGGGCTGGCCTTCAGCTTGGCGAGGCCGTCCTTGCCGTCCACGGCCGTGTCGACGTCCAAGCCGTTCTTCTTCAGAAAGCCGGCCACTTCGTCGCGCACCGTGCTCGAGTCATCCACCACCAGAATTTTCGACATGTTTTTTCCTATGACAACACTCAGAACAGATCCAGTTCGCCTGCCTCGACCATTGCGCCGACGTCGTCCGTGACTTCTTTGAAGTCTTCCGGCGACCAGCTCAGGCTGAACACAAAACGTTGATGCAACTTGACCGCACGGCTCGACTGCGGATCCTTCAGCCAGTACGTGAAGCACAGTTGCGGATTGCCGCTGCCGAACGAGATGTACTTGTGCTTGTGATTCACCAGCAGCGGCACCTGCACCTGGCTGCGCGCCCAGGCGTCCGCATCGCCGACATAGCGGTTCTTGAAGGAACCCCAGATCAGATTCGTCACTTCGCCGAGCACGCTGTTCAGGTCGCGGAAATCCGCTTCGCCGTGCCGCGCGTTGTCGATCATCTGATAACGATCGAGCAGTTCGAGGATCGGCGTCTCTTCGGCCTGCATCATCATGTAGCCGCGGCACCAGGCGCTTTCCAGCGGAATCAGGCTGAACACCTCGCCGAAGATGATGCGGTCGCGCACGATATACGGCGTGTCGCACGTGATGGTCAGGTCCTTGAACACGTCGCCGAGAATGGCCTGCGTCATGTCGGCGATGCCGCGCACTAGTGCGTTCGGATAATCCAGGCTGAAGATGTAGTCGTCGATCACCTGGCGCAGCGGCGCCATATCGTGCGCGACGTACGCGGCGCAGACCACGCGCCGCAGGCTCTCCGGCAAGCCGTCCATGGCTGGGTCGTTATCCCGGCGCATGATGATCGGCAACTCGGGGCGCACCGCGTTGATCCTGATCGCGATCTCGGCGCTCGCTTCCGGCGAGCCGCCGTAACTCTCGGCGAACAGCACCGCGCCCAGATCGATATTCGAGCGCAGCACCGACTGCAAGCGGTTCTTGCCGACTTTCACGCCGACCAGATTGTTCTCGTCGCAAAAGCGCTTCAGCGCCTCTTTGTGCGCCGGGCAGTCGTCCAGCACCAGCACTTTGCTGACCGGCTTGTTCATGTTCATGTCGCGTTCCTGCTCACAGCGGCTATCCATTTCACGGTCAGAACAACTCCAGCTCGCCGCTGGTTTCTTCGACAACGCTCGTATCGGCGACGAAGTCGAGCGGCGCATGCGCGCACACGCACACCGTCGCGGCAAGCCGCACGCTGCCGTCGAGCGTGATCGCATACGACGACAACAGAGCCGGCTTCAATTCATGCAGATGCGGCAGGCAACGCGCGTTCAGCACATAAGGCGTCGACATGCCGAGGTCGGGGAAGTAGCGCAGCAATTCCTGATTCATCGCCCCGCAACACAGGTTGCAGATTTCCAGAAAGACTTCCTGGAAGGGGCGCTCGTCCGCCGTGTCTTTCAGGTAGTAGCCGCGTGTGGTGTCGTCTTCGTCGAAATGAAGAATCAGCAGCAGCCTGAATACGATCGACGAAATGGTCAGCACGACCACTTGCGTGTCTTTGGATACGCCGACGCTGGCGTCCGCTATCGGCGCGATCTCGCACAGCTCGCCCGAATTCAGCGGCAAACGCGCCTGCGCGGCCTTGCGGAAAATGCGGTCGAAGCTGTCCTTGGCGTGGGCCGAGATCACACCGCCACCTCGTGCAGCTTCGAATGAAACTGATGGGCCAGCGACTCGACGCTCGCGAGCGATGCCGCAATCATCTTGCCGCCCGCCTGAATGTCCTGAAACGTGGACGTCGTGGTCAGGTCGTTGCGGTGCAAACTGTCGCGATAGCTCTTCGACAATTCTTCGGAACGCGCGGCGAGCGCGCGCACTTCGCTCGCCACCACCGCGAAGCCGCGTCCGGCAGGCCCCGCGCGCGCAGCTTCGATCGACGCGTTCAGCGACACGATCACCACGTGCCGCACAATCGACGACAGCTCCTGATTCTTCGCGTGCATGTCATGGTTTTGCGTCATCAGCGAAATCATCTGTTCGTGCCAGCGCTCGAACGTCGCACCGAGACTCTTCAGACGCTCGGCTTCGCCGGCAATCTGCCGCGCCTGATGCGCCAATTGATCTTTGTCCTCGGCGGCCGCTTTCAGTGCGGCGCGCAGTTCGTCGGCGCTTGCCGATTGCTGCATCAGGTCCTCGCGCAACTGCGTGGTCAAAGCGAGGAGTTCCTGCTCGGCCTGCTCTCGCGCGCGAATGGCTGCGCCATGATCGGCCCGCTCAGCCTCGAGCCTGGAGATGCTGGCTTGCGCTTCAGCGCGCAGCCGTGCCGTCAGCTTCGCGCTGTGCAGCTTGTGCGCGGCAAATGCCAGCAGCGCGGTCACCGCGCTGCCTGCAGCCATCGCCAATACATACTGTTGAATCACAACCGTTCCCTTCGAATTCCGTCGCGACGTACGCCGATGCGGCGCTCAGTCCGCCATCGCGTCGAGTTGCAGTGCGCCGGCTTCGCCGCGCGCTTCCAAGCCGAGCGTATCGACGGCAAGGCTATCCGGCAGACAGACGATCGTCTGGAACTGACGGAACGCCGCGCCCTTGTGATCGTCGGTGAAGCGCAGTTTGATGCTGCCATTCGCGCGCTTGAGGAAGTCGCGCACGGCGTCCATACCGACACCGCGGCCCGACAACTCCGTGACCGTCTCCGCGGTCGAGAAGCCTGGCCGGAAAATAAAATCGGCGATGGCTTCGTCGCTCAGCGTGTCGTCGCGGCCGATCCAGCCGCGCTCCATCGCGATGCCGCGAATGCGTTCGAGCGCGAGGCCGCGGCCGTCGTCGCTGAGCGTGACCTGCAGCGCGCCATTGTCCACGCCGACTTCGACAGCGATCGTGCCCGTTGGTGCTTTGCCGTGGGCGCTGCGCGCCTCGGCGGTTTCAATGCCGTGGTCCATCGAATTGCGCAACAGATGCATGAATACGTTGTTCAGCGTGCCGCCCACCTGACCACGCAGACGGTAGCCGTTGTCGTCGATACGCACGGTCGGCGCAGGCTTGCCCAATTCGCTCGCGAGCGACGGCAGCGAGTCCAGCACGCCGGAGAGCGCGTCGCGCACACTGTCGCTGCCCAGTGCGCTCAGCGTGCGGCGCAGCGCATCACGCATCGACTGGAGTTCATGCAGTTCGCCGGAGTTGGTCTGGTCCAGCATGCTCAGTGTGTGCTGGATATGTTCCTTCGCGACCATCACGTAGTGGCCGGAGTTGCCGGCGTCGTTCGGCTGGTTCTTGTTCTTGCGGCCGAGGCTCTGTTCATTGATCTTCGCGTAGCTGTCGATAGCTTCGCGCACGCGCGTCAGTTCGCGCATCAAATGCTCCTGATCCCACGAACGATCCGCGTCCGGTTGGCGCAGCTCGTGATAGCTCTGCTCGGTTTCGTGCACGACGTTGGTCAGATGCTGCAGGTTGTAGGTCCGCGCATTGCCCTTGATGGTGTGCATGTTGCGGAACAGTTCGGCAATCGCCGCGTGATCCGCCTCCGAATGCTTGCGGATGATCCGCTCGTTCTCGCTGATGAAGCCCGCCGAGCTTTCGATGAAGTGGTGGAACTTCTCCTCGCTGACCGCGAGAATTTCGCCGATCATGTCGAGGCGGCGGCGTTGTTCGCTGGCTTCCGCCGCGAGCTTGCGCAATTCGGTCACGTCACGCACGCAGAGCATCAGGCGCACAATCACGTCGTTTTCATCGGTAATCGCCGACCAGCTCAAGTCGAGAATCTTCACGCGGCCGTCAGGCATGCGTTTGGAAATCTCGCCGACCAACAGATGCTGATTGAACACGAAGTTGATGCAGTCTTCGCCAAGACACGCATGCGCGGCCGCATCCACTTGCGAGAGCGCGTCCGAACCGAGATCGGTATCCGCGAACACCAGATCCATCAAACCGCGCCCGGCGATATCCTTCGTTTCGAAGATGTCTTCCAGATACGCCGAGTACTCCGTGTGAATCACGGCGCCGTCGATCACGGTCAGAATGCCTTGCTGCATGTTCTGCAACATCGCCTGAATGTCGGCGGTTTTCTGCTTGAGTTGCGCCGAGCTTTCCTGAATTTTCTCGATCATGCCGTTGAAGGCGACGATCGAATGGCCAATCTCATCCAGGCGGCCCACCGGCACGCGCCGCGTAAAGTCCTGGCTCGAGGCGATCTCGCTCATCATCGCTTGCATGCGGCTGAGCGGGCGCGTGATCTGACGGTAGAGCAGCGAGCCGATGGAGGTCAGCAGAATGATCGCGATGCCCGTGACAACGGCGATTGCGGTGGTCGTGGTCGAGAGCGTGGTGTTCAGCGTGCTGATCGCCTCGTCTTTCTCGCGATTCTTCTCGACACGCAAGGTTTCGACGATTCCTTCGAGTTCGTCGCGATACTGCGCGACATTGGCGAACAGATACGCCTGCGCGAGTTCGTTCTTGCCGTCGGCCTTCATTTTGGCCGTCTCGGCGATCGCGGAGAAATAGTTTTCGAGGCTGTCGTTGGCCTGCGAGACGAGACCCTTCTGGGCGTGGCTCGCGGCATCTTTCGCTTGCAAGGCGAGCGCCTGTTGCAACGAGGCCCGCTTCTTCGTCAGGTCGTCCTGCGCCTGGGCAACCATGTTGGCGTCGGGCGCGTAGACCAGTGTCATCGTGGCGAGCTGCACATCCTTGACTTGCGACACGAGGTCGGCGGAAGCGAGCGCGCTGGGCACGACGCCTTCTGTGACCTTGCGCACCTCGGCGGCGCTGCCGCGCGTCTGGTAGACGGCGTAGCCGCCGATCGCCGATAAGGCGACGAACATCAAAACAACCAATAGCGTGATGCGATGACGAATAGTCATGTGAACCCCCCGGGGTCTGGCCTTCGCGTCAGCCCTCGTTGGGAGCAGCGCGTTTTATGCGAAATTTGGTCTGACTTGCAGCGCTGCGGAGTATTGCGCACGCATGTTACTAAGCGATGACCGCAGACTTTTAGAGCGCATTCAACGCGTTAAATATATTGCTAAAGTTTCCGAATAAAACGCCGTTAATCAATACCTTTTTTTGATTTCGCGTCTTGTCACCATTTCAACAAACTGCGCATCCAGACTAAAGCTCCATTCGACATCATGGAGCCAAATGATGAATGTAAGCGTGCGCAGCTATCTGTCCCCGACACTCGTCCTACTCGCTTTCGATTGGCCCGAAGGCGGCAAGCGCGAAGACTTCCTCGGTTTCGCCATCAAACGGACGCCGGGTTTTCTCGCCGCCGATGGACACGAACGCGAAGCCAGCAGTTGGCTCCCCAACCGGTTGACGTTCAAAGGCGTGGTGCCGGATACGCAGAAAGACGCGCCGACGAATGAGGCGCCCATTCAGAAATTCATGTGGTGGGATGCGCGAATCGATGAGGCGGATCGGGAAAAGTCGTTCACCTATCTCGTCTATCCGGTGATCGGCACGCCGGAAGCGCCGCAATTGCTCGACGCGCAAAAAGGAGAATGCAAGCTGACTTTGCCCGCGCATATGGAGGCGAACATCGGCTCGTGGTTCAACCGCGCCGTGGTCAGTTCGCAGGCGTTCGCGCGTAAAGTCAAGGCGCTGCATCTCGCGCCGAACGCAGCGCCTTCGGCGGAACAGGCACTGCGCCTGCGCACATGGCTTGCAAACGACTTGCAGCAAGTGTTCGCGCTGACGCTCGATCACGCGCATCGCGCTGCATCGGCGGTGTACCACCTGACCGATCCGCTCTGGGCGATTCCTGCCTTCGAGGCTTTCGGCAAGAAGCAGGGCAAAGCATCGCTTGCCATTGTTTACGACTCGCACAAGGTGTCGCAGAAGGGCAAGCCACCGGCACCGTCGCCGAATCAACCCGCCGTCGACGAGCTCGCCGATGTCGCCACGTTCGCGCCGCGCGACAAGACGCACATCATGCACGACAAGTTCATCGTGGTGGACAACGGCAATGGCGAGGCGTCACCGGCGCGCGTACTGACGGGCTCGGCCAACTTCACCACCGAAGGCATCACCGAGCAGGCGAACGTGCTCCATCTGTTCGATTCGCCGGAACTGGCCACGTTGTACAGCGAACGCGCCAAGGCGCTCGCCGGCAATCCGAGCATTGGGGCGACGGCGAAGCTCACGCCGGGTTGGTCCGAGTCGATTCAGATCGGCAGCGCGAAAGTGCGGGTCTGTTTTTCGCCGGAAGCGAAGGACTCGCGTTTGCAGATCGACACGATCGTCGACGCGATCAACAAGGCGAAGCACTCCGTGGTGTTCTGCCTCTTCATGCCGACCGACGCGCCACTGCGCGATGCCTGTTTCGCGGCTGGCGACAAAGGCCGGATGATGTTCGGCCTCGTCAACCACATCAGCCCGAAGTCGGCGGAGGCGGCAGAGGAGGCGGAGAAAAACGGGCAGATCGTCTCGACGACCGCGCTCGCCAACATGGAGCTATATCACCGAGGCCGGGACAAGCACGACGTGATCGACGCGGAGTATTTTTCACCGGCGACCGTGCCGGCAGGCTTCGAACCCGAGCTGCGCCTTTTTCCAGGCGAACACGCGCCGAACTACGCGCCGGTCATCATTCACCACAAGTTCCTGGTGATCGACGCAGAGGGGGCCAATCCGATCGTCTACACGGGCTCGGCGAATATGAGCAACAACTCGGAACATTTCAACGACGAGAACCTGCTGGAGATTCGCGACCGCCGCATCGCCGGCACGTATCTCGCGGAATTTCTGCGGCTCTACGAGCACTATCGGGCGCGTGCGTTGGCGATACGGCAAAAGAACGACGGCACGCATGAGCGTTTGATGCTGGCGCCGGATGGGTCGTGGGCGAAGAAGTATTTCGTTGCGGATAGTCCGGAATACAAAGCGCGTGTTGCGCTCGCGCACGGCGGTGATTAGACCGCACGCGGGCGAACGTTAAGCGATCGAAGCGTCAGCGAATCGGCGGAAGATGCTTCGACGCTTCGCGCAGGGTGAGCGGCGAGATAAGGTCTCGCGAAGCCGATAGAAAACCGCTCACCACGTCGGGCGCGTGCCGCGCGTAGTCGCGCAACGCCCAGCCGATCGCCTTACGGATAAAGAAGTCATGTTCCGCTGCGAGCGCCCGTGCGTAGCCGAAGAGGCGATCTTCGTCGGTATGCCCGCGCCAGCCGAGTTGATGAATCATCGCGATACGTCGCACCCACAGCGATTCGTGCTGAAGCGCGGCATCCATTACCGCCTGCGCCTGCGGCGTCCCGATTCGCGCCGCTTTCAGCACGTCGCCGACCACGGCCGCGAGCGGATCGATCGAATCCCACCACGAAGCATGCTGCGCGATGGCCAGCAAATGCGCGATGTCGGTGGTCGCAAGCGTCTTCCAGTTGCGCGCCAGCAGATCTGTCGCGACGTACTGGTATTCGCGCGCCGGCATCGTCCATAAACGATTGGCGCACGCCAGCAAGTGATCGGCGTTCTCCACCGGCAGCCGCTTGAAAACGGGCGTTACCGCTTGCCGCCGCAGCGGCGTCGGCACACCGATGAAGTCGAACTGGTGACGCATATAGGCGCGCATGGCGAGCGCGCGGTCTGCGTCGGCGTGCGGGGCGAGCGCCGCCTTGATTTCCCTGGCGAAGGCGTTGGGTGTCATTGAGGAAAGCGCTCGACGTGAACTTCGCCGCGCCGGGAATCGGTGAAGTACGATTCGATGCCAGCCTCACCGAGCGCGCGCACCGCGGAGCCGAAGTCGATCGTGCCGATGTGCGAGCACTGCGCGCGGTCTTCGGCAGCGCGACGGCCGGCTTTATCGAGCTTGGCGTGCATGGTGATTTCTAGCAAGGTTGGACGTCTATTCGCGGGAGGCATCAAAATGCGTTGAGCGAATGCTAGTTTCCCAAGAAATCGATGTCAAATTCATGCAGAGACGCGCTCGATAAGAACTCGGACTTCTGCTCCCGAATTCCCTCACCTTTGAGCGTGGCCAGTGTGTATCGATCAGGCTTGGGCCGCGTTGCCAGGAACGAAGATCGCACCATGAGGCCCATCGCCTCCACCGGGACCGCCGCCACCCTGGCCGCCGCCGGGGCCGCCGTGACCCGGACCGCCGCCGCCCCAACCCGGAGGCGGTCCCCACCAGCATCCGCTCAAGGTTGCGCTCAAGGCGGCCAGTGCCGCGATTGCCAATAACTTCTTCATGCTTTCTCCTTCGAGGGGTCTATGGTCACGCCACGTCGTCGCTCGTGTTTGGAGCGGCGACGTTGCGTGTCATGCGCAACTTATCAACCGGCGAAAGATCATGTTTTACGAAGCCGTTACAAGCTCGGCGATGAATGGCCGTTGCCGCGAAACGCGTGACTGTGTGTGACGCCTTATAGCGTGGGTCACGTGGTTTTTCGCAGCGTTGCGCGGGCAAGCTGGCGCGTTCACGCTTTGTTTGTATATGGAAGAGGATGTAAGCAGATGGGCAGCATCGGCGCTGCGCCGATACGCTTCAAGGTGAGGTGTTTGAGCGCTCGATGCTTCACCGTTGGCGCTACGAATAGAACTCCCTGGAAATCCTCACCTTATCTCAGGTGCGGATTCAGCGCGGCGTTGACTCACCTCCTGGAATCGCTCACCTTCGCCGGGTGATCTCCTGGAACGGCTCACCTTGCCGTCTCTCGTTTGTGGTTAAGGTGCTGTTCCGGCTCCTGGGACGCCTCACCTCTCGGCAAGTTTGAGATGTCTGTCTCCTGGAAAGCTTCACCGTTGACCGTGATTCGCGTCATCTCCTGGAATTCCTCACCTTTGATCGTGGCGGTGTCATCTCCTGGAATTCCTCACCATTTATCGGTGCGGCGCTATCTCCTGGAATTCCTCACCATCCTGGAACGGCTCACCTCAACGAGCCACCCTATCGGCAAGCCAGACGACTGCTTTGATTGCCGCGCCGAGCGCTTCCTCCTTCGAAGGAAACACCGCGCCCGAATAGTATTGGACCGGCGTCCAGGCTCCGCCGTCTTCGACATCGCGACGAAATTCTTCGAATCCGTATGTGCCGTCCGAACGTAGGAACAGGTCCACGCATCGGTTGTGCTCATCGTTTTCGATGCTGTCGAACACCAGCGAAGACTTGTCGATACGTGATGACATTTCGGATCTCCACTCGCAGGTCGGGCCTGCACTTCGCGGTTGTCACAACTTGTCCGTCAACGATGCTAGCACCGCGGGCGAATCCAATGTTTTCGCCCTTTGGTTCGACCTGAACGCGAATTCTTGGTCATCCGCAAGCTGTTCGTAATCGGCCTTTCTCAGCACGGTGATGCCCGGAAACCCGCCATGGGCCGCACTCCGCTTCATTGTTTGGTTTGCAGCAACTGTGATTTCACGCTATTGGCATAGAAAAAAGATAGGCGCCGTCTAAAGTACAACTTGTCAACGGCGCGGGTCTCACTCGACTCGCGGTGCTCCTAAAAAATCGCATTGGAGATTCATCATGAAAAGCAAACTTCTTGCAGCCTTGCTCGTCGCAGCTACTACCGCTTTCGCTGCTCCCGCATTTGCCAGTGGGTATGGTCCGGCACCTTCGTATCGCCCGTCGGTTGGCGCCCCGGCGTCGCAGCGCGGACAGAGCGCACAAACGGTCGCAGTCGAACGCAGCAATGCGGTCGGTTCGGTCAATGATTCGTACGGTGGCGTAGTTGGGTCGTCTTCGGAATCCGGCAGCCGTCAACCTGACCAGTCTCTTGGTCGCTTGTACTCCGGTCACTAATCTGAAAGTCGTGCGCGTACCGAGGCTGTAGCGAGGTGTTGAAATGTTGAAGATTATCGAAGGTGCGGTGGTTCTGGGTGCGCTGATGCTGTATCTGGCGCCTGCAATGATTGCGGACGCCAGAGAACGCAAAGACGCCTTTGCGGTGACCATGGTGAACGTCTTGCTCGGATGGACGGTGATCGGTTGGTTTGCAGCGCTGATCTGGGCGCGGCATCCTGTGAGCGATCGGCGCCTGAAGCACTTCGCGAAGCGAGCACACCGCGCAGTCGCACGAGTCACCATCGATGCAATCGTCGCTCGAGCTGAATGTCGTGGTAGCTCGATCCCGGCGTTCAACCCTCGTTTGGTGCCGATAGTTGCACGTATTGCTGCAAGCAGTAATCGACAGAAAATGTAATTCGGGCTGCTGGTTGCCCGGTGCCTTCGGATGATTGCAAGCTATCTGGATATCGATAGTTTGCTTAGAACTTCACCTTCAATTGAAACCCAATGGTGAACGGAAGATTATCGGAAGGGATCGGCGGAATCACGATGAAGTTCGCGCCCACACGCTTGTATTCGACCATGACGATCGGCGCGACCACCGGCCCGATCGTATGGTCGTGGCCCAAGCCCCAGTTGCCGTAGTTATAGCCCGAGATGATCCCGCCGATCGCCGCGATCCGCACGATGCCCCAGTGCGCGAACTCCGGCGCCCACACCCCGCCGCCATAGTAGGAAGGCCGGCGCAGCGAGTTGCGAAAGCCACCGGCAGTCAACGCCCATTGGTTATTGAGCCAGCATTCGACGCCGAGACCCGGATTGAACTGCTCGAAATGCGTGTTTGGATCAGGGTTGATGTGATACGAACCCAGCATGGCGTCGACCCATACGCCGCCCTCGCACCAATTGCCCGCATGGGCGGCCGACGCAGCGGCGAGGCTGGCAACGAGCGCCACTGCGGTACGTCGGATATTCTTGTTGATCTGCCGAAAATGCATGTCCTCTCCGCCACCGGTCGAGCGCCGGCGTCATCTATGTTCCGGGTATGCTTGCATGCCGTCCGTCGCGCACTGTACCTCAAGCCGCACAGGCGATGTTGAGGACACGCTCGGGCGCGCGGGCACAACACGTGCCCGGCCGCGCAGACATAACAGTAACGGAGAACCGATGGCAGAGCGGTGAACGCGCAGCACGCGTTCACCTGCGCCAGGTCAGAGACCGAGATCGGACAGACTGGGATGGTCGTCGGGGCGGCGGCCGAGCGGCCAGTGGTAAAGACGGTCCGCTTCGCGAATCGGCATATCGTTGATGCTGGCGTGACGGTGCGCCATCAGTCCGTGCTCGTCGAATTCCCAGTTCTCGTTGCCGTACGAGCGGAACCAGTTGTTCGAATCGTCGTGCCATTCATAGGCAAAGCGCACGGCGATGCGGTTATCCGTAAATGCCCACAGTTCCTTGATCAAACGGTAGTCGAGTTCTCTCGCCCATTTGCGGCGCAACAGGCCGACGATCTCCGCGCGACCATGCGTGAACTCGGCGCGGTTGCGCCACACGCTATCCACCGTGTAGGCGAGCGACACGCGCTCGGGGTCGCGGGTATTCCAGCCGTCTTCCGCGGCGCGCACTTTCTGGATTGCGGTTTCGCGTGTGAAGGGCGGCAGCGGCGGGCGGGTTTCAATCGAGTCGGCCATGGTAATTCCTCAGTCAGGTTGCGGTTCGCCGGGATGGCGGTCGTTTGCTTGGCGGGATGCCTGGCTCGCCCGCGCACTCCGCGTCGAGCAGGACTTGGGCTGCAGCTTGCGCGTCGAGGGCGGCATCGGGCTCGCCGCTCACCAGCGCCACGGCAATGGCGCCGTCGAGCAAGATCAGCCATTGACGCGACAAGCGCGCCGTGCGACGGGCGTCGATGTCCGACTCCGCCGCGAATGCATCACATTCGGTTTGCACGAACGCCAGCAGGCGTTCCTTGTGATGGCGCGCGACGATCCGGATCGGGTCGTCCGCGGAGGCAATCTCCCCGGATGCGTTCAGAAATGCGCAACCGTGAAAATCCTCCGATGCAAACCATTCGCGCAGCACCTCGAACATGCCGAGCAGGCGTTTGCGCGCCGTCTTGCCATGCCGTTGCGTGCCCGCGATAAACCAGTTCATCCAGCGTTCGTCGCGCCGGTCGAGCGCGGCCGCCACGAGCGCATCTTTCGATTCGAAATGCGTGTAAAAGCTTTTGCGCGCCGTGCCGGACTGCTTGACGATCGCGTCCACGCCGGTTGCGTGAATGCCGCCGGCGTAGATTAACGCTTCAGCCGCGTCCAGCAGCCGCTCGCGCGCGCTGCCCGGTGCGACTGATTCAGTGTGAGTTTCGGTAGCCATGGACGAAGGGTAGAACGATCATTCTCCCTCGTCAAGTCTTTTGCGTTTTTGCAGGTTGGGTGCGCGAACTGTTATCTTGAGCACGATCGGTCAACGGGAACGAACTTCATGAGTACACTGACTCTCCGCGCCACCTTCATGCGCGCCCTGCTCAGCGCAACACTACTGACGGCGGTTGCCTGCACGCCCGTGCAAGTGCTCACGCATACGGTCAGCCAGAACGAAACACGCGTGCCGCCCGGCCGCTACGAAATCGATCCGGATCATTGCAGCATTACCTTCGACATCGATCATTTCAAGTATTCGCGCTTCACGGCGCGCTTCGATCGCAAGAAGGGCGAACTCGACTGGAACGAAGGCGGTCTGGACAAGAGCACGACGTCGGTGACGATCGACGCCGCGAGCATCGATACGAATGTGCCTCTGCTCGACAAAATGGTGAAGAGCGCCAACATGCTCGACGTGGAGCGCTATCCGGAGATTCGCTTCGTCAGCACGCGTTTTGAGCGCACGGGCGAATCGCGCGGCACGTTGACCGGCGATCTGACGATTCATGGCGTCACACAACCGGTCACGCTCGACGTCACCTTCAATGGTTTTGCCCCCGATCCGCTCACGAAGAAAGACACGCTCGGTTTTTCGGCCGAGGGGCATTTCAGTCGCGCGAAGTTCGGCCTGGCGACGTGGTATCCGGCCGTCGGCGACGATATTCATGTGCGCATTCAGGCCGAGTTCGTTAAAACGCCCGCAGGCGGGTGAGCGCGGTGCGGGCGTTGGTCCAAGCGTTTTTTTGCTTCACGCTGAGACTGCAAGCGTGGTCGCGCGTCGGCGCGTGTTAACTCATGCCGCCGTCCAGTCGAGAATCACCTTGCCGCTTTCGCCAGAGAGCATCGTGGCGAACGCTTCCTGATAGTCGTCGACCTTGAAATGGTGCGTGAGGATCGGCGAGAGATCCAGGCCGCTTTGCAGCATCGCGACCATCTTGTACCAGGTCTCGAACATCTCGCGTCCGTAAATGCCCTTGATTTCAAGGCCTTTGAAGATGACCTGAGTCCAGTCGATCGCGGTCTGCGCGGGCGGAATGCCGAGCAGCGCGATCTTGCCGCCGTGGTTCATCGCTTCGAGCATGCCGGTGAAGGCGCTCGGCACACCGGACATTTCCAGCCCGACGTCGAAACCTTCGGTCATGTGCAGGTCCGCCATCACGTCGCGCAGCGATTCGCGCGAGACGTTGACAGCACGCGTCGCGCCCATCTTGCGCGCGAGTTCGAGGCGATAGTCGTTGACGTCGGTGATCACGACATTGCGCGCGCCCACGTGTTTCGCGATCGCCACCGCCATGATGCCGATGGGTCCGGCGCCGGTAATCAACACGTCTTCGCCGACCAGATTGAACGACAGCGCAGTGTGCGTGGCGTTGCCGAACGGATCGAAAATCGCGGCGAGGTCGTCGGAAATCTCGGGCGGAATCTTGAATGCGTTGAATGCCGGAATCACCAGATACTCGGCAAACGCGCCTTCACGATTCACGCCGACGCCCACCGTATTGCGGCACAAATGCCGGCGGCCCGCGCGACAATTGCGGCAGAAGCCACAGGTGATATGTCCTTCGCCCGACACGCGATCGCCGATCGCAAAGCCGCGCACTTCCTGGCCCATTTCGACGATTTCGCCCACGTATTCGTGGCCGACATGCATCGGCACGGGAATCGTTTTTTGCGCCCAGTCGTCCCACTTCCAGATGTGAATATCGGTGCCGCAAATCGCGGTGCGCGTGATGCGGATCATCACGTCGTTGTGGCCGACTTCGGGTTTCTTGACGTCCGTGAGCGTGAGGCCGGGAGCGCGTTCGAGTTTTGCCAATGCTTTCATGTGCGCCTCCGTATTAGATGACACCGAGTTCACGGCCGACGCGCGCGAATGCATCCACCGCGCGGTCGATCTGTTCGGGCGTGTGCGCGGCGCTCATCTGCGTACGAATGCGTGCGCGACCTTTCGGCACGACCGGGAACGAGAAGCCGATCACGTACACGCCTTCCTTCAGGAGCGCATCGGCCATTTTCGAAGCGAGCTGCGCGTCGCCGAGCATGACAGGAATGATCGGATGTTCGCCGGGCACGAGCGTGAAACCGAGCGCACTCATCTTGCTGCGGAAGTGCGCGCCGTTTTCGCGCACGCGCGCGCGCAATTGCCCGCCTTCTTCGCTCGCCAGCAGTTCGAGTACTTTCAGCGAAGCGGCGGCGATGCTCGGCGTCAGCGTGTTCGAGAACAGATAGGGACGCGAGCGCTGACGCAGCAACTCCACAATCTCCTTGCGTGCGGCCACGTATCCGCCCGATGCGCCGCCCAGCGCCTTACCCAGCGTGCCGGTGATGATGTCGATGCGCGACAGCACGCCACAATGTTCCGGCGTGCCGCGCCCGTGTTCGCCGACAAAACCCACGGCGTGCGAGTCGTCGACCATCACGAGCGCGCCGTAACGGTCGGCCAGATCGCAGATGCCGGCGAGGTCGGCGATGATGCCGTCCATGGAGAACACGCCGTCGGTTGCGATCAGTTTGAAGCGCGCGCCGGCGGCCTCCGCTTCGATCAGTTTCGCTTCGAGGTCGGCGAGGTCGTTGTTCTTGTAGCGAAAGCGCTTCGCCTTCGACAGCCGCACGCCGTCGATGATGCTCGCGTGGTTCAGTTCGTCGCTGATGATCGCGTCATTTTCGTCGAGCAGCGTTTCGAACAGGCCGCCGTTCGCATCGAAGCAGCTGGAATAGAGGATGCAATCGTCGGTTTGCAGAAACGCGGCGAGCGCGTGTTCCAGATCCTTGTGCACGGTTTGCGTGCCGCAGATGAAGCGCACGGACGCCATGCCGAAGCCGTCGTTGTCGAGACCTTGCTTGGCGGCCTCGATCAGGCGTGCGTCGCCGGCGAGGCCGAGGTAGTTGTTGGCGCAGAAGTTCAGCACGTCCGTCCCGTTAGCCAGACGAATGTCGGCCGATTGCGGGCTGGCGATCACGCGCTCGTTCTTGTAAAAGCCGTCAGCGCGAATCTGCTCGAGGGTGCCGCGCAGATGGGCGAGGTAAAGGTCACGCATGAACCAGACTCCTGAAAAGGGTGATAGCGCCCGTGTCAGCGTGTTCGGCATGTGCGACCACGAGGCGGCCTGTTATAGTCGGCTGTCAGTTTTATCGGATTTTTTCGTTTTTCCGAACTAAAATCCGGTATGTCGAACAACTCTAAACGATGGGTCAGGAAATGGCAAGTTCGGGTATCCGCCGCGCCGCGGCCAACGCGGCGCCCATCCCAGGCGCAACTTCGGTCCCGGCAGTCGCGGCGCCGCCGCGCGTCGGCGAACAGATTCAGCGTTTGCGCGCCGAACGGCGCATGACGCTCGACGATCTGTCGCGTGCGGCCGGCGTGTCGAAATCGATGCTCTCGGAGATCGAGCGCGACAAGGCCAATCCGACCATCGCGGTCGCCTGGCGGTTGACCAATGCGCTCGGCGTCAGCCTCGATTCGCTCTTCGCGCCACAAAAGACGCCGGAAGCGATCGCTGTCTCCGGGCCGCACGAGATTCCCACGTTGAGTGGGCACGAAGCCAAGTATCAGTTGCGCGTTTGGGGGCCGATCGAGCTGGCCGGCAAGTTCGAATGGTACGAGTTGACGCTGCAGCCGGGCGGGGCGCTGGTGTCCAATGCGCACGAACCCGGCACGCGCGAGCATCTGACCGTGCTGCAAGGGTCGATCGAAATCGAGGCGGCCGGCACGACGAAACGGCTGAAGGCAGCAGACACCGCGCGCTATGTCGCCGACGAACCGCACGCGATCCGCAACGCCGGAAAGGGCGAGGCGAAAGCGCTGCTAGTAGTGATTCACGGCTGATTGTTCGGCGCACCGTGGCTAGCCGTTGGCGGAATCGACACTTCGGCCGAGGTTGCGTCCGACACTGTATATTTGTACAGTACAGGGTATCGACTGGAGCCGATCATGAACAAGCTGACAACCGACACGACCGACCATGCTCTGGCCGCGCTGCGCTATCAAACCGCGGCGCGCGATCTCGAACGCATCGTGCGCAATATTGCTGCGCGCTACATCGTGCAGCAGGTGCCGCTCACCTGGCGTTTGCTGCATGCCATCGAAGCCGAAGCGCTGGCTGACCTCGGCTTCGCCAGCCGGCACGACGCGGTGATGCTGGGTCTTTTTCAACGACCGTCCGATTTGCCGTATCCGGAAACGGACGAGGCGGTGGACTTCGGCACGTCCACGGCACTGCCGGCGGTGTTCGCGTTCGCGGTCAGTGCTTATGAAGAAGCGGCACGGCGGGCTGCGCAGCCGTCGTCCGAGAACGCGCCTTTGAAACACGCGCGCGCTTGGGGCGACTGAATCCGGGCTGCATTTCCATCCGTTGCCACCTACAATGGGTGCAACTAACGGAAGAATAACCCATGTCACCTCCTCACCTGACCGACCCGGTCCCGCGTCCAGCGCCGTCCACGGATCTCTTCGATCAGCAACGTGAAGACTGGCGCCGCGACCCGCAAATCGCGTTCGACGCATGGCTAGCCAAACAACATTTCCGCCGTTCTTCCGCTGAAGTCTACCAGGCACAGTGGGGGCTTTTTCTCGATTGGCTGAGCGCGCGTCAAAAGAGTCTGGTCACGGTCGAAGCTCACACGATTGCCGAATTCGTCACCGGACTCGACGTCAAAAAGACTCAACGTGTACGGTATTTGCGGCTGATCGAGCGAGTGCTCGATCATGTGCGCGAAATCGAATCCGCTTCGACCAATCCGGCGCGCTTCATTGCTCAGGATGGCGAAGCAGCGTGGCGAAACGCGCGCGATAACGAGCCGACCGGCTTTCTCAACCACGCCGAACGAACCGCATTGATCGCGCATCTGTTTTCGCCGTTGCCGGATTTGTCTGCGGCGCAACGTTGGCGGGAGCGGCGCGACCGCGCTTTGATCGCCGTGTTTTTAGGCGGCGGATTGAAAACGGGCGAGGCTGCTTCGCTTACGGTTAGTTGCGTCAATGTGGGATCGCCTTGGGTAACAATCGAGTCGGCCAATCCGATGCTGACGCGGCGCACCCGGCTCGCACCTTTCGCCGCCGCGATTCTCGACGCGTGGCTCGCCGAACGGCGTCTATCGGAATTGGCGGGTAATCTGGTTTTTCCCGCATCGCCTTCCGGACGTCCGATGCATAAAGCCACCATGCTGCGCGCGGTCGACGCCTTGATCGACGGTGCCGGGATCGCCGAGTCGCGGGCGTCGCGAGCCAGTCCGCAAACATTGCGCAACACCTTTGCGGCCGATCTGTTCGAGAGCGGGGTCGAGGCGGAACTGGTCGGGCAGTGGCTGGGGTTCGTGCAGGCGGTGTCGGCGAACCGTCTGTATCGCGCGTGGCAAAACTGGATGGATCAGCAGGATTCTCCTGCCGCAGAGGTGCCGGATCCGGCCGTTCCGCCGCTGCCAGCACCTAGGCGTGACGGGCGTTTGACAAGGAAAAGGGGAGACGCCGAGTCCTGAAACTCCTCACCTTTCGAGTCCCGAATTTCCTCACCTTTGGCAATTTGTCCGCTATTGCACCGCGTCAAACGTCACGCCGACGCCGCAATCGGGTCGCTCGACAGAAACCGGCTAACCGCCTCCAGCCTTGATTTGCCGAGACCCGACGAGTGATCGCACTCCGGACATTGCAGTTCGAAGCGGTGATCCACTTGCGACAGTTCCGGCTCACCTTCCTCACATTTTGGGCACCGCAGCGGCAGGGCGACATGACCATCCGCCGCGGTGCCGATCGCCCTTAATTCGTCACCCGTCAGCCGGCCAGCTTCGACCAGCGAGCAGAGCAGACTCGCGATCGCCGGATCGATACCTTGCTGACCGCGCAGGACGGCGACCTCTTTCGTGAGCGAGTCTACTTCGTCGGATTGCTCGCGCAACTGAGCGTCGAGCCGGTCGCCGCGCGCCTTGGCCGCGGCGATTTGCTGAATAAACTCAAACTCTTTGCGGCTCGCGTCGCGCACCCCGGACTGATAAGTGCCCGCCATGCTGCGCAAGGAGTCGAGCTCGACCAGCATCGGTTTGACGCGCCGCTCGGCTTCGGCGACGGCGTCTTTGATCTGCTGCGCATAGTGTTCAGTGCTTTGGCGCAATTCGACGTGCAATGCGTCGATCCGGTCCCGGAGCGTTGCATTGGTCGCGAGTTCGGTGTCGAGCCGTTGACGAAGCGCTTCATTTTCGTGATCGAGTCGGCGCACCGTTGCCTGTAAACCCTCCTGGTGAGCATTGCCGTGTGTGGTTGTGCTCGACAACTCGGTTTCGAGCGCGCGAACACGTTCCCAGGCGGCCTCCGCTCGCAATTCGCTGCGCTTGATCGCGTCTTCCGATGCTTGCTGACGAATTTCCGCTTCTCGAGCGCGCTGGTCGGCGGCGGTGATCTGCGCGCGAATTTCCTCGCGCTCGTCGTCGAGCGTTGTGCGTGCATGAGCGACGGCTTCTTCGAAAAGTACGCCCAGCAATTCGCCGGCACGGTCTTCGAGTGCTTTCGGAATAGCGCCGGCGCCAACTTTCACGCGCGACACACTTCGGATGCGCTCCCAGAAGTGGTCGATGTCCTTAGGAATGTCGCTCGCGCTGCCGGTCTGGGTCAGATCACGAACGGTGGCCATGGAGGGCCGGATTCCCAGATCGAAAAACAGTCGCTTGCATGCATGCAGCGAAAGTTCTTGTCGCCGTGCCCCATTGGCTCGCAGAGCTTCAAGCTCGTTTCGAATGGATTGCCGTTCCTGATCCAGATTCATGTATACCTCGATGTCGCTCGAATTGGATGAATCATAACAATTTACGTACTGTTTGCTACGCATTTGTTGGGTTGGGACATGGATTCGAGTAAAGGCGTGTTTTGTTGCTAGAAGTGAGTCGGCGGATTTGCGCTAGCTGATTTTTTCCGTGAAACAAAACGAAGAATAGCCAATAAGGTCTTGTAAAGAAAGAGCTTTTAAAGATTTTAGAGCGATCGTGCACTGTTTCACGAGCGCTTCATCATGGCTACTTGGGTTGGAAGGCTTTGTCCGAGGGACGCGCGGGGAAATGCTAGAGAGTAATAAAAGTAAACACCTTTGAACCCATGTTAAAAACGTTAACGCCATGGCAAAGCCTTATCTGGCAAGGGTTCCAGCCCGGTAAGGTGAAGCTTTGCGGGAGAGGTGGTGAGGTCTTGCGGGAATGTCGAGTGATGAGGTTCGGGGGCCTCGGTGAGCGGGTCCGGGACAGAACGTGAGCGGGTTCAGGAGCCACCCCAAAAGTGCGGTGTGACCAAAGGTGAGATTTTGCAGGACCTGAATGACGTGGATCGCCCGGCGGCGCTCGAAAGTCTGTTCGAAAGTCGACCAGGGCGAAGGTGAGCGCTTTCGGGATGGATTCGTCCGCCCAATTTCGGCCTTATTTTGAGCTCGTTAACCCCATTGGTGAGTCAAGTCGGGAGAAAACGCGAACCGAAGGTGAGATTTTACGGGGAAGGGGTGGCATTTTTGCCTTATTTCTGTGCATTCCGGTGCCTAAGGTGAGAGTTTTCGGGAGCGAGGCTGCTTTTCGGGCTGAATCCAAAGTCGACGGCGATGAGTTGGCCGATCGCTGCCTGCCAACGGTGAGGAAATTCGGGAGGTCGGGTTCTGTGGCACGCGCCGTCCGTGAAATGCACCTGGTTTGGATCAAAGGTGAGGTTTTTCAGGAGTCGTTTGGGTGCTCGGCGATCGTTAAGGTGAGGAAATACAGGACCAAAATGGCTTCCATCGCCCGGAAAAGCCCTACTGACGCTGCCGAAGTCGTTTGCGTTTTACGGTCGCTGAAATCGAAAGGTGAGATTTTTCAGGACGGCGACGGCCGCGATCAAAAATACGGGAATTCACCGAAATCGGCTTTGAGGTGAGGTTTTACGGGAGCGTTCACAGATGACGCGGCTAAAGTGAAATCTATAAAGCTATGAAATCATTGAGTATTTTTGATTGATTTCGCAAAGGTGAGGTTTTTCGGGGGCTCTTTTTTTAGGTGGTTGGAGACCCTCAGATAGCCCTAAGGTGAGGTTTTTCGGGACCGTTTTTCCGTGCTTTGGGAGTTCAATACGCCTGAAGGCCGCGTCGTTCCAAGCATGCCGCTAGCATTAAGGTGAGCTTTTTCGGGGGCTTCGAGAGTGTTGATCCGAGCCCAGCGAGTCAGGGCGTCTTGGTCGCCCACTACCTATAACGGTTGCACAAGTGGCAGAGGCATCAATGCACGAAGCTCAGGCGGTGCCGATCTGGGCCGGGTGCACGGTTGGAAAGCTTGCGACGCCTGCGGAGAGATCCCGCGTGGGGCTGCTGCATCGCGTGAATGCATGGGCAGAGCTGCGTGCAGGGCGGGTCAAGAAGGCCGGCGACAGGCTTGTAGCGGTGCTCGGCGCGCTCTTCGCACAGCGGAGCACGCATGCGGAGGCGTTGCTTGTTAAGGCGGCGTCGATTCGACCGCTTGGCTTGCCAGCGTCGCACGCTTTGCGCCGGCAGCCCTCCCCTGCTGGCCAAATATTGCTCGAAGCTTGTTCACCGACTTCGTAGACCGCAAGTGCACCGGGTCGGCGGGCGACCCGTCAAAATTCTCGAAATTTTTTTGAGGTGAGAACATTCGGGATCAGATGGCGCCGGTTCGCGCCCGCTGCGGAAATGGTCCGAATTTGCCAGGCCCGCGACCTGCAAGGATGGCCCGAACCTGGCGCGAAACGGCTGAGGTGAGGGTTTTCGGGAGTTGCTCGAGGTGAGTCGCGCCTCGTAAACTCGCTTCACCCGCAACGGTGAGATGCACGCTATAGACGCGTATCACCGCAGCCGGTATGCTCTCGCCAAATCCCTCCTCGACCAGACGCATGGCCACGAAGCGCGCGAAGAAGACCGACGTAGTCAGCCCGAGCTCGGCCGAATTGCGCAAAGCCGTCGAGGCGATCGCGATTCAGCCTAAAAGCGGCAAAATCACGCTCCTTACCCGCAAACTGTTCAACGTGCTCCTCGCCGTGGCCCAGCAAGCGGACGAATCCGGCGACACATATCGGGCCTTGCTGTCCGATATCGTCGCGAACTCCGCGTTTGATTCCAACGACACCGCGCTCGTCAAGGAGCACTTGCGGCGCATGGTGTCGGTGCAGGTCGAATGGAGCACCGGCACGTCCAGTCAGAAGCCGGGGCGGAAATGGGGTATTTCCACGCTGATTGCCGACGCGGAAATTCTCGAAGACCCCACCACCCGCCGCGTCTGGGTGGAATTCTCGTTCGCGCCGAAGATCAAGAAGAAACTGCTTGATCCGGTTCAGTATGCCCGCTTGAGTCTCCAGTTCCAGAGCCAGTTGCGCAGTAGCGCGGGTCTCGCGCTGTACGAGATTTGCGTGCGCTACCTGACCAACCCGAGCCATCTGACGATGCGCGAGACGTGGGAGTGGTGGCGCCCTATCCTCTCCGGCACGCCGGACACGGAAGCGGGCGATGAAGCGAAGCGCGAGTACAAATACTTCAAACGTGATTACTTGCGCCCGGCCATCGCCGAGGTCAACGCCGTTACGAACATCTTCGTCGAACTGATCGAGCACCGGGAAGGACGCCGGGTCGCCGAGATCCAGTTTCGCGTGACCGAACGCAAGCAGCCGATGCTCGCGCTCGACGAACACCCGAACGTGTTCGACAGTACGCTGGTCGACCGGATGGTGAAGATCGGCATCCCGCTGAAAGAAGCGCAAACGCTCTACGCCGACAGCGAAGAAAATCGCATTCGCGCCGCGCTGCAGATGACCGAGCAACGCATGCGCAGCACGTCGTTGCCGCCGGTGCGCAGTGCGCCCGCGTTGTTCAAGGACGCATTGAAAAAAGGTTACGCGCCGCCGGTCGAAGCGTTGCCGTCGAGTGGTGGCGGCAAGGCTGCGGTTGCTGCGCCGGCCGACGACCTCAAGGCGCGTCTGCTCGGCGAGTACTCGGCGTATCGCCGCAAGGAAGCGCGCGAGTTGTACGACGAACAAGGTGAGTCCGAGCGGGAGATCGCGCGGCAGTCGTTTGAAGAAGATGAATTGCCGGGACTCGGCACGCACATGCGCGACGACTGGCGCCGCCGAGGGCTGGATTCGAAGATTGTCGAAACGGCATTCTTCGATTGGCTGGCTCGCAAGACCTGGGGCGAGCCGACTGACGGTGACCTGCTAGCCTTCACGCTGAGCCAATCGCGCGCGGCATAATCATCTAGCGAGCGGGGCGCGGCTCCTGGCTGCCGCGTGCCCCATCTCCGTACTAGTCTTTCTTACTTCAACATCTTTTCAATCTGGCGAAGGATGTCGTCGCGCTTTTCACGCGTGAGCCCCTTCAGACGCAGTTCGATTCGATCATCCCCGTACGATTTGAGATCGCCGACCGACACACCGTCGAGTTTGATTTCCAGACGTTGCGCATAGCGTTGCCGGCCCGCCGGTTTGGTGCTTTCCTGAGCGCTCGCCCTTCCCTTGACGATGTCGGCGACTTGCCGCGTACTCAGATCGTCCGAGAGGATCTTGTTGATCAGACGCAGCGTTGCATCGGCGCCGCGGGCAGTGTGATAACGCCCAACCTGATACGCCATGTTCGAGCCGAAGCGGTCTGGTCGCGCGACCATCTCGTGCATGACGACCTCAGGCAATTTGGCAATCGACAAGGCAACTGCAACGGTCGACTCGTCTAGCCCGAGGTGTTCGGCGAGTTCCTTCTGACTCTGGAAATGGCGGTCGTCGAGAAAGCGTTTCCATACGACCGCGTTGTCGAACACCGTCTGCGAATCGCGCTGGACGTTGAGGTCGTAACCGAGCTTGTAGCTCTGGATACCGATCGGCAGATCGATGACGATCGCCTTCACTGTTTCCTTGTTTGCTTCTTTCAGGGCCCGCACGCGTCGTCCGCCATCGCTGACGTAGTAGGTGCCGGGATTGTCGTAATCCGGGATGACGTGAATCGCCTGCTGCTGCCCCTGCTTTGCCAGATTGACAGCGAGTTCGGCAATCGACGACTTCAGATAGAAGTGCCGCGGATTGAACGGGCTCGGCTTGATCGTCTTAAGCGCCAGCTCGATGACCTGGCCTGGCCGGTAGCCGTGCTCGTTGCGCCAGGTGCGGTAGGCCGCCGATTCATTGGCTGTGTCAACAGCGTCGACTTCGGCAACGCTCTGCGATGTCATGACGGACGCGAGGGTACGCCCCGCCGCCTCGCTATTCTTCGGGTCATTCTTGACCAGTCCGTCGATGGCGTTCAGGCGATCGAGCGCGGTTCGCTTTTCGCTGCTGGTCGAATCAGGACGTGCCTGAAAGCCTTTGGCGAATTGGGAGGGTTTCATTCAGGGTCCTTTATGCGCATAAATTTCACGGTAGCAAGGCGGCGATCTCATTCGCGCATGCCCGTACTTCGATGGCGGCCAGCTTGGCGCCGCGATCATTCATCTGAAGCACTGTTTGCCCTAACGCCATAGCCTGCTTGTAGGCCTCGCGAGTCGGGATCTGTGTTTTGAGCAGCGGGAACCCGAGCTCTTCCAACGCACGCTTCAGTTCGCGCGTCAGCATCCGTTTCTCTTCGGTCTTATTGAGCAGGAAGACGGCACGGAGGTCTTCGTTCATGACCTGAGCCTGCTGGACAAGCTTCACCAGTCCGATACTCGACCAGTAGTCGGCGGGCGATGACGATGTCGGGATCACCGCGACGCTCGCAGCGAGAAGGACGACGCCGGAGACTTTCTCGGTGATAGACGGCGGGCAGTCGACGACGATGATGTCGTAGTCAGACACGAACTTCTTGATCTCGCGATGGATCTGGCTGCCTGCTTCGGAGAGGTTGACGACTGGAAAGGGGATACCGGTGTCGCCGTCTGATGATGCACTGGCCCAGTGGATCAGCGTGTTTTGACCGTCTGCGTCTACCACGAGGACGCGTTTGCCTTTCTCATGGAATGCAGCGCCGAGGTGCATCGCGATTGTGCTCTTCCCGACCCCGCCCTTCTGCTGAGTTACCGCGATGATTTCAGCTGCCAATCTTCACCTCCTCTTTTTAGACGCAAATGGATTTTACCTGGATGAATTTGTATTTCAATCGTTTTTGTGTAAACACGAGAAGGATTAGCCGTTCGGATAGGTTTATGCGCATAAAGGATGGAGGCGCGGTGATGGAGGCGCTGATGAGGTTGAGAGAGGGTGCTGGGGCGATGTGCCGGCTGACAGGTTTGGCCTGCATGGCGCCAATTCGATTGCGCTCGCGCCGTGTCCGGATCGCTGTATCCATCAACGCGAGCGTTGTCGGCAACGTGACATGCGCTGCCGATGAACCCGTGATAGGTCGCCGGAACTGGCCGCGAGATTTATGCGCATAAAGCCCGGCGGCGGGCTCTGCCGTAACCGTGATTTGCCAGAGAGAGTCGGCCACAGTTCAATGCGTTGACACGATGATCGGAGCAACGATCTACACGAGTACCCGAGTAGCGTAGGCACCAGCTAAACCCACGAGCACGGAGGACGCTTGTGCACAGCATGCGTAGATTGGCGGCTGCGCCGCTTGAGAAATCCGACTATTGCGAAAAGTCGGTAGGACAGTTTATGCGCATAAACTGCGAAATTGAGCAATGACAAACAGGGGGGCGCCGTTCACCACTTAGCTCCTTTTAGCCGAGCCACTTCCCCGCAAGTCGCACTAGCCGGGAGTTCATGGATCGTATGGCGTTCGGAACTCGCCAAATCGCATTCACGCGCCGCAGGGGAGGTAATCCACAAAGACCTAGCATGGCCGCCGCGCCCGATACCATTTCGCAGACGCAATGAACTCGGAAGTAAAGCGAACAGAAAAATACCTCTTCACGCGAAAGCCTAGCCGAACGTGACCATCACGCACGTCACGCGATTACGGTCATGTCTCGCCTTTCCTCTCCGAAGCCACATCCACTGCCTGCTTATCTCGCGACCTCGCCAATTCAAAAATCTCTACAGCACCGCCTCGCTCCGCCTTCTCCCCACCCGCTAAAATCCCATCCAACGTGGGCCATGCACAAGCATCCCGCAACCACCCACACCACCCCAAAACCCATGATCACGATCTACCACAACCCCCGTTGCTCAAAATCACGCGCCGCATGCGAGCTAATCACCACCACCTACAACAGCGCAAACGAAGCGACAGAAATCGTCGAGTACCTGAAGCATCCGCTCACGGTCGAACAGCTCAAGCGACTGAACGCGCAACTAGGCTGCACAGTCCGCGAGATGATTCGTGACAACGAAGCCGAATACAAGGAACTGCAACTCGCCGACACCTCCTTGACCGACTCTCAGTTATACGAAGCATTGGAGAAACATCCGATCCTTCTGCAACGGCCGATCGTCGTGCGAAACGGGCGAGCGGTAATCGGCCGCCCGCCGGAAAACGTCGCCGCACTGTTCGCCTGAATGGCGTAGCAAGGCCAGCAAATCAAAGCTACGCCTGCAGACTAGACTTTGCTGCCGGGCAACGCCGCATCCTTGGTAACGATCTTCGTCGGAATGATGCGCAACTCGCTGAAGGTATCGGCGATACGTTGCTGTTCCGCGAGCACATTGGCATCGACAGGTCTATACACGTGCGCATAGTGCCGCAAGCCCGCTTCGATCACGCCGGCGTCGAGCCCCTGAATCGGCGCGAGTTGCGCGGCAGCCTCGCTGTAATGCTCCCGCACCCACGCGCCTTCTTTGCCCACTTCGTCCATCGTGATCGCGAGCACATCGGCGTTCTGTTGCGCGAACTGTCGCGCGCTCAGGAAGAACTGGTGATGGCTCACAATGCCGTCGGCATCCGCGAGCAAGCGCGCATTCGACTGCCGCTTCGCCGCTTCGAGGAACGGATCCCAGATCGCCCACGCATCGATCGCGCCGCGTTCGAAGGCGGCGCGCGCATCGGCGGGCGCCAGATAGACCGGCTGAATCTCGCTGTACTTCACGCCGCTTTTCTGCAGCGCGGCGACCAGAAACCAGTGAACATCCGAGCCTTTGTTGAAGGCGATTTTCTTGCCCTTCAGATCGGCCAGCGTTTTGATCGGCGCATCCTGATGCACGAGGATGCCTTCGGCATGCGGCGTCGGGATCTCATAGGCGACGTAGACGAAGTTCGCGCCGGCGGCCTGCGCGAACACGGGCGGCGCCTCGCCGACATAGCCGAAGTCGATGGCGCCGACATTCAGTCCTTCCAGCAACTGCGGCCCCGCAGGAAACTCGGTCCATTTGACGGTGATGCCCAGCGGCGCGAGCCGTTTTTCGAGCGTACCGTGCGCCTTCAGCAACACGAGCGTATTGGCGGCTTTCTGATAACCGATGCGGAATTCCTTGGCGTGCGCCTCGGCGGCAAAAGCGGACGCGGAAATGACGGGCAGCGTGGCGGCAGCGAGCGTTGCGCTCACGCCGGCAATGAACGCGCGGCGCGTGAGCAGCGGATGACGTGACATAACAGGGCTCGTAAAAAAGACGGACGCAAAACGGACCGATTGGCTCCGACGATAATTCGTCTGCAAGCCTGGACGAACCGATAAATTCGCATAAGCAAATCACGCGGACGGAACGAAGCACTGCGGCCTTCGAATCTGCCCGCGTAACTGCGTCGAATCTGAAGCGGCCGCTACAATTCGTCATCCGCGCCCGGCCGCGGCTGCGTCATTCGACAAAAAAGGAACACCGTGCATCTGACGACAACACTCGCGCCGTGGTCATCCCACGACACCCAACTCATTCTGTCGTGCGTGCTCGGGCTCGCACTGATCATCATTTTCATCAGCGTGCTGAAACTCGCGCCGTTCCTGTCGATTCTGGTCGGCACGTTCGCCGCGGGTTTCGCCGCCGGCCTACCGCTCGAGGCTGTCGCCAGCGCATTCAGTAAAGGCGCCGGCGCGCTACTCGGCGACGTCGGCATCATCATTGCGCTCGGCGCCATGCTCGGTGCGCTCATGGCCGAATCCGGCGCCGCCGACCGGCTCGTCTCGACCATCCTCAAACACTCCACGCCTCGCACGCTGCCGTGGATGATGGCAGTCGTGGCGCTGATCATCGGCTTGCCGCTCTTCTTCGAAGTCGGCCTCGTGATGATGGTGCCGATCATCTTCGTGATGGCGCGCCGTTCGCAGCAGCCGATCCTGCGCATTGCGATTCCTGCGCTGGCCGGCATGACCACGCTGCACGCACTCCTGCCACCGCACCCGGGTCCGCTGATCGCGGTGAGCGCATTGCACGCCGATCTCGGCCTCACGCTCGGTCTCGGTCTGATCGTCGCGATTCCCGCGGTGATTCTCGCGGGTCCGCTGTATGGCATCTGGTTGTCCAAGCGGATGCACGTGGTCGAACCGGAGGAAATGGGCAAGCTCTTCAGCGCCAAGGAAGACACTGGCGAGCCGCCGAGTTTCGCGATCTCGCTCATCACGATCCTGCTGCCCGTCGTGTTGATGCTAGGGCGCACCGTCGCCAAGCTGCTGCTTCAGCCCGAAACGTTCCTGTTCAACACGTTGAATTTCCTGGGTGAGCCGCTGGTCGCGCTCGGCCTCACCGTGCTGTTCGCCGTGGTGGCGCTGGGTTGGTCGCGGGGCATGGCGCGCGAGCGCGTCGGCGGCATTCTGCGCAAGAGCTTGCCGCCCATCGCCGCGCTGCTGCTGACCATCGGCGCCGGCGGCGGTCTCAAGCAGGCGCTCGTGGTGGCGGGCATCAGCTCGACCATCGGCAAGATCGCGGTCGGCGCGCACATGCCGCTGATTCTGCTGGCGTGGCTGATCGCCGTCGCGCTGCGCCAGGCGACGGGTTCGGCGACGGTTGCCACCACCACGACGGCAGGCATCGTCGCGCCGGTCGTCGCCGGTCTCAGCACGACGCACAATTCGCTGATGGCGCTCGCCATCGGCGCGGGATCGGTCTTTTTCTGCCACGTGAACGATGCGGGCTTCTGGATGGTCCGCGAGTATTTCGGCCTGCAACTGAAACAGACGGTGCTGGTCTGGTCGGTGTTGCAGACGATCGTGTCCGTCGTCGGCCTCGCGCTCACGCTCGTGTTGTGGACCGTGCTGACGTGAGCGCGCACCAGGCTCTCGCGGCGTTGGCAGGAATTGATGCGCGGCTGGCCATTCCGGACGGCCGACGCCACTTACACTGCCTGGCAGGCGAGCAGCGGTCCCGCAGCTCGCTTCCCTGAAAACGCGGAGTCACCATGCTTGAACTGAGACCGTCCTGCGAAGGATGCGGCAAGTCACTGCCGCCGAACGCATCCGATGCCATGATCTGCACGTACGAGTGCACCTTCTGCGAAGTGTGTGCGCTCACTACGCTGCGCAACGTGTGTCCGAACTGCGGCGGCAATTTCCAGCATCGGCCGATTCGCACGCGCGCGCAGCTCGAGAAACATCCGGCCGGCGCCACACCGCATCCCGTTTCGATCGACGAAGCGTCGCATGCGCGTTTCTTCGAGCACTACCAGAACACGCCGCCCGGCAAGCGCTAGACCAAGCGGCACGCCCACGCATGCCCTGCCATCCAAGCACGACGCACAGCGCGCTTCAATCGTCGCTATTCAACGCGCCCGGCGTCGCGATTCCGCTGACGGTATGCGCCGCCACGCGCAGCAGACGGATCTGTTTGCGATAGTTGCGGCAGCCGCTGCAGGTCGGCAGATGCAGCCGGATCGCGACCCATTCGCCGGTCGTCAACGAACGGTCGAGCGCGTCGGACAACAAGCGCGTGATGTGCTTACATTTCCCCATTCGCATCCTCGCTGGATAGGCCCTTTTCGCTCAGGCAAGTGCGCAAGCGCAGCCGCGCACGGTAGATCAGCACGCTGCAATGATTGGCGGTCATCTGCAATTCGGCGCAAATCGCCTCGGTATCGAGATCGAGGAATTCGCGCATCATGAACACGCGTCCGATGTGCTCCGGCAAGTGTTCGAGGCACATCTCGAACAGGGCCCAGAACTGCTGCTGACGCAGCGCGGTTTCCGGCGTCGGCCAGGGACGCGGCTTCGTTTCGCGCGACCAATGGCCGTTGTCCTTGAACAACTCGCGATCGAGCAAGGCTTCACCGTCGAGTTCGGATTCGAGCGCCGACAGGTTGATCGTGCGTCGCCGGGCACGCAGGGTGTCGACGAGTTTGTGCCGCAGGATGCCGAACACCCATGTCTTGTGTTCCGACTGTGCGGCGAATCGATCGGCTTGCGTCCATGCCGCGGCGAGCGCTTCCTGGACGGCATCTTCCGCAGCGGCGGCGTCGCGCAATTGCAGACGGGCAAAACGCACCAGGTCGCGCCGCAATTGCGTCAGATAAACCGGATCGTCGAGCGCCGTGCCGCCTACTTGCGCCATGGACTGCCCCATTGACGCGATCCTGCCTGCCGCGCGTTTTTTCTTGGATCGTAGTGATTCATGAGCGGGTGATTTTCCTCGCACTGTGGCTGAGCTCGTGCGCCATTCTCCCGCGAGCGCCTGCGTAATCGAATCGGTATTGAACATAGGCCCGACCATGAGCGATGACCAGATGAGCTTAGTCGCGCCGTGCAGGCCGTTATGACAATGACAATAGATTATTGCGAAAAGTGAAATCGCTCGGGATTGATGTTGGCGGCGTAGCGCCGGGCAAGCAATACCCACCGCCAATTGGTGCCCGAAGCTACACCAGGCGGCTTACCGGATTATTTCAATATTTGAAAAAAAGTCTTATTGACTTCGCTGTTTGTCGGCGGATCCTCAGTCGATATTCTTCAGTCCATCGATCGCACCAGATCGCGAACCAAACGCTGAGGAGCAGCACCATGAAACGCATTCTTTCCGCACTGATCGCTTCCGTCGCCCTGTTTGCCGCCGCTTCCGGCGCAGCCCAGGCTGCCGCTCCGTCGCAGTGCAACGGCCCGGCGTCGTATTGCAACGTATTCTTCGGCAACTGATCAGCTGACGGGCACGGACCCGTCGACGAGGAAGTTTTTCGAAGACGAAAAGAGGGGCGCCGATGTTGGCGCCCTTTTGCTTTTGAACCGGAGAATTAGACTGGCTGCCTGATGCTGGCATGAGGTCGTCCGGGCAACACCGTTACACGCCCGAATCAACGCGGCGAACGCCATCGGCCAAAAAAATCCATAGAAACTCGGTCCAGGAGACGCTGCGCATCGCAGCAGCGGAAAACAATACCCGGCACTCCGAAGCAACACTCGCGCCCGGCACACAAATGCGTTCAATGTTCACCCTACTAACGTGTTACAGTGGGTCAACAGCTTGCAGTTCTCCTGCGCATCGCGCGCAGTCCCTGACGCAAACGCCTCGCATCACAGCGCCCTGCACCGAACAGGGTCCCTTCCTCCTACACAGCTCTGCGATGTCGTCGGCCCGGCTTGATTGAAGCGGCCGCCCTGTACGCACATCGTCGATCAACATCACGTTTCGCTGGTACGCCGCGGTCCGGCCGGCATTGCGCCCGACAACGACGCCACGTTCCACGAAAGCCTTCATCGGAGACGAGCATCATGGGCAATACGATCAGAAGCTACCGGGGTCTAGAGATCTATCCGTTGGTGTATCCGCACCAGCCGAGCGGTCTCGATGGCGTTCGCCACTACGATTCGGGCTTCGATGCCGCCGTGCGAATCTGCCGGCGCGGCACCGACGACACCATGACCAGCAGCAGAGTGTTTCGCGTGCCGAGCCGTTCACCGTTCGGCGCGGCCGGCGACGCGCGCATTGCTTCAGCCACCTACGCCGAGCAGGTCATCGACGGCATGGTTGCAGGCCAGTCGATCGCTGGGCTCTGATGCGCGCGCCAATGGCAAGTCAAGCTTCCAGGCGCTCGCAAGGCGCGAATCTTCCGGCACTTACGGGCCGTGCGAACTATCAGGTGATGGCGTCGTCGCGCCGTACCTCGAGCGGCACGGTGCCGACACTGAAAGTGATCCGCTTGAGCGACGAGCGGGTGATCTACCCGTTCCAGGGGCACGCCGACATGCCCTTTTTCGAAGACGCCGATGCGGCCCAGTTGTTTGCCGAGACCTACGGCTGGCAATTGGTGGATGGCGACATTGCCGTGCCGGAGTGACACGCTGAACACGCAGCGAGACTAATTCGTGACGTAAGCCAGGAAGGCACAACGCCTCGCCTTCATGGCTTGGTAAGGCGCCACCGTCGCGAACCGCGGAACGCCAAGCGCTGCGCGACGGCGCAAGACAGTAGGCACGCCGCGCTACCGCCGACTAAATCTTCCCGCCGCCATCCATCCCGCTACCGCGGCGCCACACTTCCTTGCCGCGTTCGGACAACTCGCCGCTGCTATGCGCGGCGTCCGCTTCCGTACCGTCGACGGCCATCTCGCCGCCGGGCTGTTCCTGTGCCCGCTGCTTTTCCTTCTTGCGAGCAGCCACTGCTTCGTCGTGGGATTTACCTGCGTAATTCGGACTCATGGCTCGATCCTCCATCAAGTAGACTTGCCCACGCGGCGCGCGTCATCGGTCATTTATGCCCGTCGCGCGGATTTCCGGCTGAGCAGGACAGGCAACAAACGCTTGTTTGCCTCAAAACGTCCTAGACCGAAAGCATGCTTGATTGACAAGGCAAAAGTACCAGTTATCCACAAGGTTATTCAGTGAATCTGTGGATAACTTTGTGGGATGCGGAGTTATCCACCGCGCACCGCTGCCGTACCTGCCCCAATAGTCGCGGGGCAGTATTTTGCCGCCCGTCGCCGCCGCGCGCGCAGCTATTGCCTATCATGGACAGTTCGTACCCTTTGCGCCCCGAGCGCCTCACAACAAGGAAGCGAATCATGGCCCATCACATTGCAGTCGTCGTCGGCAGCTTGCGCCGCGAGTCGTTCAACCGGCAGTTGGCGCAAGCCGTGATTTCACTGGCGCCGTCCGACTTCACCTTCGAATTTATCGACATCGGCTCGCTGCCGCTTTACAGCCAGGACTACGACGCCGACTATCCCGAAGCCGGCAAGCACTTGAAGCAGCGCATTGAAGCCGCGGACGGCCTGCTGTTCGTCACCCCCGAATACAACCGGTCCATGCCCGGCGTGCTGAAAAACGCGCTCGACTGGGGTTCGCGCCCGTGGGGCACCAATTCATGGGCCGGCAAACCCGGCGCCGTGATCGGCACCTCGCTTGGCGCGACCGGCACGGCGTTGGCGCAACAACATCTGCGCAATGTGCTGGCGTATCTCGATGTGCCGACGCTCGGCCAACCCGAGGTGTTCATCAAGCACGATGCGGCGGTCATCAACGAAAAAGGCGAGATCCTGAGCGACGGTACACGCAAATTTCTGCAGACTTTCGTCGACCGCTACGTCGCGTGGGTCAAGCACCAGACCGCTGCTTGAAGCGAAAGGCGCGAGCGCATCAGACGACTGAACGTGGCGGCATTGCCGTGACCTCCACGGCAATG
This sequence comes from Paraburkholderia sp. NPDC080076, assembly GCF_050281145.1. Taxonomy (NCBI): domain Bacteria; kingdom Pseudomonadati; phylum Pseudomonadota; class Betaproteobacteria; order Burkholderiales; family Burkholderiaceae; genus Paraburkholderia; species Paraburkholderia sp. NPDC080076. Next base: position 153,629 of record NZ_JBNNWQ010000008.1, read on the forward strand.
CCGCCACGAAGTGCTCAAGCTCAGACGTGATGATGTCCTGTCACCCGCTCCCAGCCATGACGCACGGCCAGCTTGAAGCGCTCCCAGGTGCTGTCCGGCGAGGTGCTTTCCCAATGACGTCGTGCTTCCGGTTCGACGTCGTCCCAAGGCTGGTCGCGATACCGCATGTCCTTACCGATCTCCGCGCCATAGCGGTAGGCCGGCACATAGTCTTCGTAACGTGCGTTTTCGGAGGCGTACTGCTCGTCGTAGTGCGCGCGAAAGTCTTCCTCGTACTCGAGATATTCGTTCGGCATTTGGCCGCCTAAACCGGCGGTCGGCTGGCTCGCTTCGGGGACGACTTCGGACGGCTGCATGATCGCGCCCGAACCCGGTACCGAGCCCGCAGCGATCGCGCTACGGCCTACGTCGCCGACCAGTGGGTCCCTGACCGGTTCGTTCACCGGATCCGTCAGCGGGCGCTCGCTGAGCGGCGGCGGCACGAACGGCTCGGCGTCGGTGCTGCCGGGCGGCACGGTGTACCCTGGATCAGCCATCGTGGCAGGCCGCGTAGTCGCGGCCGCGCTTGGCGTCGATACGCTCGACGTACGGGGCGTCATAGCGCCGATGCCGAGTTCATCGAGGACGGAATGCTCGCGGCCGGAGTCTTCCACAGGCGTGTCCCAATCGGGCGAGCGTTCGCCGATATCGGTCGCGCCCAATCTCGTCAAGGTATTGCGAGCGAGGTCCGCATGGGCTTCGCTCGCCGCGTTGACGCACACGAGCACCGCGCCGCGGCGTACGGCCTCGGCGTAGCGCGCGGTTTCCGGCGCACGTGGACCGCTTGCAAACAGGCTCGACAGGAAACGCTCGATATTTGCCAGCACGCCCGAACTGGCGACTTCGTCGGTTGCGGAACCCACCGACGGTTCCGGATTCGCCTGCAATTCGATCGTCTCGCGTCCAAAACCGGTCTGGACGAGCGTGTCGCGCGCGGCTTCCGCTTGAGCAAAGGTGTCGAATAAACCAATCACGGTGTGTCGCATGGCTGTCTCCCGACGTATATTTAGGCAGGACGGACGACGCGCCAACGCGCCGCTCCCGTTGCTTATTTTGACGCCGCAACGATCATGCCGGGCCCGTCCGACGGGCCTGCCGCGCCCGCCGGCGCCGACCTGCGCGCGGCGGCGGCGCAAAAAAGCGCGGCATGCCGCCGCCGCGCTTTTACAACCACCGGTAAATGTCAGATTTGGTCCCACGCCCGCCAACGCGGGCTTACTCTGCCGGATGCGCCGCCGGGTCGGCGCCCGTCTGCGTCAGATCGTGCTGGATCGCTTGCAGGAGTTCTTCAAGCAAACCGATATCGAAAGGCTTGGAGAGCACACGCACATCCACGTGGCGCGCCCGGTCGAGTTCTTCCGCGTAGCCGGTGACGAGAATGACCGGCAGTTTGGTCTCGAATGCGAGCACCGCCTCGGCCAGATCGATGCCGTTCATGGTGCCGGGCATATGGATGTCGGACAGCACCAGATCGAACGGCAGCGGTTCGCCGGTGCGCGCTTGCCGCGCGTGGGCGTCGTCGAACAGGCGCAGCGCGGTGTCGGCGTTGAAGACGCACGTGACCTGATGGCCCATCATCTGCAGCAGGGCTTCGGTGCCGGCTGCCACTTCCTCGTTGTCTTCGACCAGCAGAATGCGCAAGCCCGGCGGCGCGCCGTTCTCCTCGGCGCCGGTTTCGGGCGGTCCGTCGACCTCCGGCTCAGCCGTGGCGCGTGGCAGATAGAGACGCACGGAAGTGCCCGCGCCGACCGCGCTGTCGATCGCGGCGAGGCCGCCGGAACGCTCGCAGAATGCGAAAACCTGCGGCAAGCCGAGGCCCGTGCCCATGCCTTTCGGCTTGGTGGTGAACAGCGGTTCGAAGGCGCGCGCGAGCACGTCGGGCGCCATGCCCACGCCGGTATCTTCTAGCGACAGTTGCACGAAGTCGCCCGTCAACGGAAAGCCGTCTTCGTGCCGGAACTGAATATTGGTGGCGCGTACCGTGAAGCGCCCGCCGTTCGGCATGGCGTCGCGCGCGTTCACCGCGACGTTGATGAGCGCCAGCTCCAGTTCCGCGACGTCGACGCGCATCGGCCAGATCTCGACGCCGATATCGATCACCAGCGACACCTTCGCGCCGAGCGAGGCGCGCAGCAATTCGCGGCAGGCCGGCAGCCAGCGTTCGAGCGACAGCGTCTCGTTGCGCAGCGGCTGCTTGCGCGCCACGCCGAGCAATTGCCGCGTGAGCGACTGGCCGTTCTTGAGCGCCCGCTCCATTGCCGACAACTCGCGGTCCAGACCCGTCACGCCGCGCCGCCGCGCAATCTGCACGTTGGCCGAGAGGATCATCAGCAGGTTGTTGAAATCGTGCGCGACGCTGCCGACCAGCGTGCCCAGCGCTTCCATCTTGCGCGACTGGCGATACGCCGATTCGATCGAGCGGCGCATGGACGCTTCGGCCTGCCAGCGCTCCCACGCCTCCTGTTCGGCGCCCAGGCGGCGCAGCGACAACCAGATCACGCACCACAGCGCGATGGACGGCGTGAACATCGACAGGATCAGCACGCCGAGATGCCGGTACCACGCCGCCCAGATCGCCGAGGCCCGATAGCCGCACACCACGTAGACGGGATACGAACCGACGTGACGGAACGCGAGAATCAGATCTTCGCCGTCGACATTCGAATGCATGCGCACCACGCCGGCCCGCCGTCCCTGCGCGAGCGCTTCGGCGAACGGCGTTTGCGGTGCCATGGCAGTGGGCTCGCGCGGCGTGCGCGGATAGTGCGCGAGGATCGAGCCGTCCGTGCGCACGAGGCTCATGGTCATCGGCGTGCCGCTGTTGTTGCCGCCGAGCAGTTCGCGGTAGAACGCGTCGAAATAGCTCGGCCGCAGCGCAACGGAGACCACGCCGGCGAACGAGCCGTCGGCGGCGGGCCGTTCGACGCCCATGTTGAACACCTGTTCGCCGGCCACGTGTCCCGTCATGACTTTCGACACATGCTCGAGATCCTTGCCGTCGCGAATGCCGGTGAAATCCTCGCGCTCGCCGACCGAGATGACCGGCGACGGCAGGTAGCGGCTGCTGGCGAGCAAGGCGCCGTCGCGCCCGAAAATCGACACGGCGGCCACTTGCGGATAGCCGCCGCCCATGACGCGCAGCTTCTCGTGAATGGCGGCTTCGCGCTCGCGAATGCCGTCGTCGTCCAGACCCTCGGTCAGATCGACGATGCGCGCATCCAGCGTCTCGTTCATGTCGAACACTTTCAGCGCATGCTCTTCCGCGATCCGCACCGTGCGCAGCGTCATGTCGGTGGCGTCGGCCTCGCGTGTGCGCAGATCGCTGAGCGCCATGGCCGCGACATACACGCAAGGCAGGACGATCGCAGCGATCAGCAGCGCGATCAACGTGATGCGCCGCACCTGAAAATTCTGTTCCGGCACGGCGGGGAACAATGCCTCGTCCTGCCGGTGAGAGGCAAGGCGGCTCGCGGGCGGCGGTTCGAACCGGTCTGGTGTCATTGTCGGTAATGCGAAGGTCGTTCGGGACAGAGGCCGGGAGTCAGCATCATACGAGAAGCATAGACACGGAGCGGCGGTAGAAGTTACCCGCGGCAAACGGACCGCCTCGGGCGGCTGTCGGACCGCCCATCGACTGACGACTCAATTGTCTGCTTTTTAAAACAGCGACGAATCGAGAAGCGCAAACGTACACAAAAGGATGGAAGTAAAAGAATCCCTTCCAAATCTACCAAAAGATTTTCAAAAATGGTATTTAATGGGAAAATCTCTTTAATGAAAGTGAAATTGGCGAGTTGCCTTTCCGCCGTTTTACTTCGAAAATCAGCGCCATGATAAAAATGCGTCCGCCATGTTCGGACGCATCTGCCGCGAGGGCACCCAGCCAGGCCATGCGTACCACGCGTGGCGGAAGGCGTTCGCGGAATCACGTGCGCGGCAAGGGACCAGCCCGATCCACGAAGCCGCGCAGATTCATCTACGGGGTAGGCTTCGAACATGCCGGTCATAGCCGTCGTCCACCGTGCGCGTACGCTTTCAGGCGTTCCCACCGGTTCCGTCCAACGCGCCTCGCCGCGCGCGCTCCCCGCTCGCCTGCAATCCGCATTTCAGCAAGCTTCAGCCGACTTTGACGCTGGTCGACAGACTTCGCGCTAAAGAATCCGCCTCGATCCGCCGTTAACGCGAATGAGCTAATTCCGCTTTCCGACCCGCCCATGCCTTTGCCCATTGTGATCGCCGATGATTCATTGCTTGCCCGCAAAGTGCTCACCAAGGCATTGCCGCCGGACTGGGAGGTCGACGTGTCTTACGCATCGAACGGGCGCGAAGCGCTCGCTCTGTATCGCGAAGGCAAGGCGTCGGTGATGTTCCTCGACCTGACCATGCCGGACATGACCGGCTATCAGGTGCTGGAAGCGTTGCAGCACGAGGATCTGAACACCTTCGTCATCGTCGTCTCCGCCGATGTTCAGCCGATGGCGCAGTCGCGCGTGCGCGCGCTCGGCGCCGTGGCCTTCATCGCCAAGCCCGTGACGCCCGAGGCGGTACTGCCCATCCTCAAGGAGTACGGGTTGTATGTCTGAGCCAGTCCTCAACGAAGATCAGCGCGACGCGCTGCAAGAGGTCGCCAATCTGGCGATGGGTCAAGCCGCGACACGTCTGGCGCGGCTGCTCGATGCGTTCATCGAATTGTCGGTGCCGCGCGTGAAGGTGGTGGCGGTCAGCGAGGCGGCGCAGGCGCTGCGGGAGATGACCGGGATCGAGGACACGGTGAGTGCGGTGCGCCAGGGCTTTCGCTCCGATATCAAGGGCGAGGCGCTGGTGATCTGCCGCAGCGACAGCATCGAGCAACTGTGTGCGCTCGTCAGCGACCCGTACTCGCGCTCGTCCTACGAAGCGGTGAGCCAGACAGAGCTGGTGTTCGATGTGGCCAACGTGCTGACCGGCGCCTGCGTGTCGTGCATTCTCGACCAGCTCGGCCGCACACCGATCTTCTCCGCGCCGGGTTTGCTCGGCGAAGCCATGACGCTCGACGAGGTCTTCCAGCCCGGCGTGCTGCAATGGGAAGTGGCCTTGCTGGTCGAAGTGAATTTCGCGCTCGAGGACCAGAGCTTCCGCGCGCACCTCGTGATGCTGATGGCCGAAGAATCGATTCGCCACATGAACGGCGCGCTCGACGCGTTGCTGTCGAGCCTATGAATGTGCCCGTGGACTCGTTGAGCGACCTGGTGGTCGAACGTGTCGGTTTCGGCATTTTCGTGCTGGATCGCGACATGAACGTGCTCATGTGGAACCGCTTCATGCAGGATCACAGCGGACTGACGCCGGACCAGGTGGTCGGCAAGTCGCTCTTCACGCATTTTCCCGAACTGCCGCGCGTGTGGCTGGCACGCAAGATCGAAAGCGTGTTTCAGCTCGGCAGTTTTGCATTCAGCTCGTGGGAACAGCGCCCGTATCTCTTCAAGTTCGATCACGACCGGCCGATTACCGGCGGCGTTGATTTCATGCAGCAGGACTGCACCTTCATGCCGCTCATGCGCGAGCGCGAAGTGGTGGCCGTGTGCGTGACCATTTCCGACGTCACGCACGTGAGCATCGTGCAGCGTGAACGCGAAGAGGCGGTCGCGAAGCTGCAGGAATATGCCGATCGCGACGGCCTGACCGGCATTGCCAACCGCCGCTTCTTCGAAGCGCGCCTGCGCGACGAATACACGCGCTGGCAGCGCTACGGCGGCGATATGTCGGTGCTGCTGTTCGATCTCGATCACTTCAAGAAAATCAACGACCAGTTCGGCCACGGTGTCGGCGACACGGTGTTGCGCGTGATGGCGCAGCGCGTCGCCGAGGTGGTGCGGGCGCAGGATACCTTCGGGCGCTTCGGCGGCGAGGAATTCGCGTTGCTGCTGCCTTGCACGCCGCTCGACGACGCGATGCGCGTCGCGGAAAAGATCCGCTGCACGATCGCCGACACGCCGGTCGAAGTGCAGGGTACGAGCGTGCCCGTGACGGCGAGCGTCGGCGGCGCGTCGGCGCGGGTCGGCGTGCCTTCGTATGACGTGCTCATCAACGAAGCCGACGCCGCGCTGTATAGCGCGAAGCGGCAAGGGCGCAACCGCTCGGTCGGGTTCGTCTAACGCCGCCCCACAGCGGCGTTGCGCCTCGCCAGAGGCGCCGTACAGGCCACAGTGGATGGCGTGAAGCGCACTGTCTGACCCGCTTCAGGCTTCCTTCCGGCCCCTTATCCGCCGACGAAACTGCGGCATCTCACAAACGTTGATATACTTTTCGCCGTTTCCGGCCTCCCAGCCGGGTGTTTCGCGCGTGTCCCCGCGCGCGTGCCGCCGGCCCTGCGGGCAGGCATAAAACTTCTTGAACGCCTTTCAGCGGGCGCCTCCAGCGGAGATCGTCTTGGCTGTTTCCAATCTTGTCGTGGACGATACAGAAATCGACGCCGCTGCCGCCACATCCGGCAGCTCGTTCTATCTCGCAATGCGCATCCTGCCGGCGGCGCAGCGCGACGCGATGTATCAGGTCTACGCTTTCTGCCGCGCTGTCGACGATATCGCCGACAGCGACCTGCCGCCCGCCGAACGCGCCGCCGCGCTCGAACGCTGGCGTGCCGATATCGACGCGTGCTACGCCGGCGCGCCGCGCGCTTCGCTGCGCGCGCTGACGCGGCACATTCACACGTTTCATCTGCAACGCGACGATTTTCACGCGATGATCGACGGCATGGCGATGGACGCCGCCGCCGACATCTGCGCCCCCGACGAAGAGACGCTCGACCTCTATTGCGACCGTGTCGCCAGCGCGGCGGGCCGCCTATCGGTGAGGATATTCGGGATGCAGGAAGAGCCCGGCCGTTTGCTCGCACACCATCTGGGCCGCGCGCTGCAGCTCACCAACATCCTGCGCGATATCGACGAAGACGCCGGCATCAATCGCTGCTATCTGCCGCACGAATTGCTGGCGCGCGAAGGCATTGCGGTGACGAGCCCCACGCAGATCGCCGACGACCCGTCGCTGCCGCGCGTGTGCGCCACGCTCGCCGAGCGGGCCAAGGAACACTTCGCCGCCTCCGACGCGATCATGGACCGCGAGCCGCGCAACCAGGTGCGGGCGCCGCGCATCATGTCGGGCGTGTATCGCGTGCTGCTCGAACGGACGCTGGAGCGCGGCTTCGACATTCCGCGCACGAAGGTCAGCAAGCCAAAGCTCCGCATGCTGTGGATCGTCGCGCGTTACGCGCTCTTCTGAGCTGATGCAAAAGCTCGTACATGTGGTCGGCGCGGGCCTTGCCGGTCTGGCCGCCGCAGTGCAGTTGCAGCGGCGCGGCGCGCACGTCGTGCTGCATGAAGCGGCTGCCCAGGCGGGCGGCCGTTGCCGTTCGTACTACGACTCCAAGCTGGGCGCGACGCTCGACACCGGCAATCACATGGTGCTGTCGGGCAATGCCGCGACGCTCAACTACGCGCGGGCGATCGGCGCCGCCGACGAACTGGTCGGCCCGGCCCAGCCCGAATATCCGTTCGTGGATCTGGCCACGCGGGCACGCTGGACCGTGCGTCTGTCGCCGGGACGCCTGCCGTGGTGGATCTTCGACCCGAACGCGCGCGTGCCGAACACCGGGCCAGGCGACTATCTGGCGCTCGCGCCGCTGCTGTTCGCCAAACCCGGGCGCAGCGTCGCGCAGACCATGCGCTGCAACGGACCGCTGTGGGACCGTCTGCTGCGGCCGCTGTTTCACGCCATGCTGAACGTCGAGCCGCGCGAAGCGTCGTCGGAACTGACGGGCGCCATGGTGCGCGAGGCGCTGCTTGCCGGCGGCCTTGCGTGCCGGCCGCTGGTGGCGCGCAACGGGCTGGGCAGCGCGTTCGTCGATCCGGCGCTGCGGCTGTTGCAGCACGGCGGCGCGGCGATCCGGCTGGGCTCGCGCCTCGACGGAATCGTCTTTGCCGCCGACAACCGCCGCGTGCAAGCGCTGAATTTCGCCGCCGAAAGCATCGCGCTCGACGCGAATCAGGCCGTGATTCTCGCGGTATCGCCGGAAATCGCGCAAACGCTCGTGCAAGGTTTGCGCGCACCGACGCGCTTCGCGGCGACCGTCAACGTGCATTTCGCGGTCGAGCCGCCGTTTGGACTGCCGCAGGTCACCGGGCTGCTCAACGGCACGGCCGAGTGGCTGTTCGCCTTCGAAGGCCGCTTGTCGGTGACGGTGAACGGCGCTGAGCGGTTGCTCGACACGCCGCATGAAGCACTCGCGGCCACCGTCTGGGCCGAAGTGGCTCAGGCGGCGAGCTTGCCGGTCGCGCCGATGCCGGCCTGGCAAGTCGTCGTGGAAAAACGTGCGACCTTCGCCGCGCTGCCGGATCAGGAAACGCGGCGGCCCGGCACGCGCACTCGCTGGAATAACTTGATGCTCGCGGGCGACTGGACGGCTACCGGCCTGCCCGCGACGATTGAAGGCGCGATCCGCTCCGGCCAGAAGGCCGCGGATACGTTGCTGAATGAACCGATGGAACGCCGATGAACGATTTATCTCAAGCCCAGCCGCTGGACGCCGTGCTGCCTGATTTCACCGAAGCAGCGCCGGGCGCGTCCGCGCCGGCTGTTGCGGGTGATGTGCCCACGGCATCGCTCGACGCCGCGATCACGCGCGCGACCGATGCGATTCTCGCCGCGCAGAAGGCGGACGGCCACTGGGTCTACGAACTCGAAGCCGATGCGACGATTCCCGCCGAATACGTGCTGCTGGTCCACTACCTCGGCGAAACGCCGAACGTGGAACTCGAACAGAAGATCGCGCGCTATCTGCGCCGCATCCAGTTGCCCGACGGCGGCTGGCCGCTATTCACCGACGGCGCGCTCGACATCAGCGCCAGCGTGAAGGCGTATTTCGCACTGAAGATGATCGGCGACCCGGCTGACGCCGAGCATATGGTTCGTGCGCGAGAGGCGATTCTCGCCAACGGCGGCGCCGAAACCGTGAACGTCTTCACGCGGATTCTGCTCGCGCTGTTCGGCGTGGTGTCCTGGCGCGCGGTGCCGATGATGCCCGTCGAGATCATGCTGTTGCCCATGTGGTTCCCGTTCCATCTGTCGAAGGTGTCGTACTGGGCGCGTACCGTGATCGTGCCGCTCCTCGTGCTCAATGCGAAGCGGCCGGTGGCGCGCAACCCGCGCCGTGTGCGGATCGACGAGCTGTTCCGCGGCGCGCCGGTCAACACCGGTCCGCGCGATCGGGCGCCGCATCAGCATGCCGGCTGGTTCCGGTTTTTCAGTGGCGTGGACGTGCTGCTGCGCGCCGTCGATGGCCTGTTCCCGAAGGCCACGCGCGAGCGCGCGGTGCGCGAGGCGGTGGCTTTCGTCGATGAACGGCTCAATGGCGAAGATGGCCTCGGCGCGATTTTCCCGGCCATGGCGAATTCGGTGATGATGTACGACGTGCTCGGCTATCCGGCCGATCATCCGAATCGCGCGATTGCTCGCCAGTCGATCGAAAAGCTGCTCGTTATCAAGGATGACGAAGCATATTGCCAGCCGTGTCTGTCGCCGGTCTGGGACACCTCGCTCGCGGCGCACGCGCTGCTCGAAACCGGCGAGGCGCGTGCCGAACAGGCCGCCGAACGCGGACTCGCGTGGCTGCGTCCGCTGCAGATTCTCGATGTGCGCGGCGACTGGATTTCGCGCCGTCCGAATGTGCGGCCGGGCGGTTGGGCGTTCCAGTACAACAACGCGCACTACCCGGACGTCGACGATACGGCGGTGGTCGTGATGGCGATGCAGCGCTCGGCGACGATTACGCAATCGGATGTCGATCGCGAAGCGATTGCGCGAGCGCGCGAGTGGGTGGTCGGCATGCAGAGCAGCGACGGCGGCTGGGGCGCGTTCGAGCCGGAAAACACGCAGTACTACCTGAACAACATTCCGTTCTCGGATCATGGCGCCTTGCTCGATCCACCGACCGCGGACGTCTCGGGCCGCTGTCTGTCGATGCTCGCGCAACTCGGCGAACTGCCGCAGAACAGCGAGCCGGCGCAACGCGCGTTCGCGTACATGTTGAAGGAGCAGGAATCGGATGGCAGCTGGTACGGCCGCTGGGGCCTGAACTACATCTACGGCACGTGGACCGCGCTGTGTTCGCTGAACGCCGCCGGCATGCGGCACGACGACCCGCGCATGATGCGCGCGGCGCAGTGGCTCCTGTCGATCCAGAACGAAGACGGCGGCTGGGGCGAGGGCGGCGAGAGCTACAAGCTCGACTACCACGGCTATGAGCGCGCGCCGAGCACGGCTTCGCAAACCGCGTGGGCTCTCATGGGCCTGATGGCGGCCGGCGAGGTCAATCACGAAGCGGTCGCGCGCGGCGTCGCGTATTTGCAGCGCGAACAGCGCGAGCACGGCCTGTGGGACGAAACGCGTTTCACCGCGACGGGCTTCCCGCGCGTGTTCTATCTGCGCTATCACGGCTATCGCAAGTTCTTCCCGTTGTGGGCGCTGGCGCGCTTCCGTCATCTGAAGCGCAACGGCCTCACGCGCGTCGCGGTCGGGATGTAACGGATGCCGCTATCCACCCCGCCGTCAGCCGATGACGGCCGCAGTCCCTTGCCGGTGATCGTAGTGACGGGCATGGCGTTCGAGGCGCGCATCGCCCATGGCGAAGGCGTCGAGGTCGTCTACGCGGCGCGCGCCGATCTGCTGGAGCGCGCGTTGAGCGCGGCAGTGGCGCGAGGCTGTTCGGGCATCATCAGTTTCGGCACGGCGGGCGGTTTGGCTCCGGATCTGCAACCGGGCTCGCTGATCGTTGCGGATGCCGTCGACGGGCCATTTGGGCGCCTCCAGACCGATCGGCCATGGTCCGACAGGCTCGCAGCTGCGCTGGCGGCCGGGCCGCTCTCCGCGCGTTTGCGGCGCGGTCTCATGGCGGCCGTCACCGCGCCGCTGGTAACGGCGGGCGACAAGGACGTGCTGCATCGCTCGAACGGCGCTTTGGCGGTGGATATGGAATCGCACATTGCCGGCGCGAAGGCTGCCGCGCATGGGGTTCCGTTTGCCGTGTGCCGCGCGATCGTGGATCCGGCGTGGCGCACGCTGCCTTCCGCCGCGACCGCCGGCCTGCGCGACGACGGCAGCACGGCGCTCGGGCCGATTCTGCGGGAATTGATCCGGCAGCCGTCGCAACTCGGCGCGCTGCTCCAGCTTGCCGTCGACGCTCGGGCGGCGCGCCTCTCGCTGGTCCAGGCACGGCGCGCGATGGGCGAGGCCGGGGCCTTGCGCATGGCCACCATCTGAAGCGCGCGTCACGACGGCGCTGTCCCTTCTATTCAGTAGATATTGAAATACTAGGGAAAACCCTTACATTTGGTACAATGTCAGTGTTAACCCTAGGTCGTGCTGCCAAGCGCGCGGCCCAGGTGCCTCGAACACGGAGTACCGAATGAATTTTCACACCAGAAAGTGGGTCAAGCCCGAAGATCTGAACCCCAACGGCACGCTGTTCGGTGGCAGCCTTCTGCGCTGGATCGACGAAGAAGCCGCGATTTACGCCATCTGCCAGCTCGACAATCAGCGCGTCGTGACCAAGTTCATGTCCGAGATCAATTTCGTCAGTTCGGCGCGGCAGGGCGACATCATCGAACTCGGCATGACCGCCACGCATTTCGGCCGCACCTCCATCACGTTGCGCTGTGAAGTGCGCAACAAGATCACGCGCAAAAGTATCCTGACCGTGGAAAAGATGGTGTTCGTCAATCTCGACGAAAACGGCGAGCCGGCGCCTCACGCGCGCACGCGGATCCGTTATGCGGATGAGGCGTTTGCCCGCTATCGCGAGAATTCGCGGCCGGTGCCGCAAGGCGCGGTTGCGGTCGAAGAAGAGCGGGTTGCGTCGCGCGCCGAGGTGGATAGCCTGCATTGAGCCGGTTGATTGGCTCTAACCCAGGCTGCGGCGCGTTGCACGCCGAAGTTGTAGCTTGTCCTGTCTTGGCCGGCGTCTAGCTCGGCTTTACGGGGCGCCCGTTCTGGGCGCCCCGCCTGAATCCCGATACTTATTGCGTCACCGGCGCTGAGGCCGGCTGGGTGCTGTCGGCCGGCGCTGCGGAAGGCGCCGCTGGCGGCGTCGGTGCGGCCGTGCCTGAAGCGCCGTTGGGTCCCGCAGCCGGCGCGGCCGGCTGAGTCGAGCCCGCTGCGCCGCTCGCGGGCGTCTCACCCGGATCGGTGGAGTTGGGCACGCCTGCCGGGGCGCCCGTGGCGGCGCCAGAGGCCGCATTCGGGGCTTCCGCGGCGTCGCCCGGATCCGCGTAGTTCGGCAGAGCGCCTGCTGCCGGCGCGCCCGCTGCGGGCGCCGACGAGGCGCCGGAATCGCCCTGATCGTCATAGTTCGGCAGCGGCGCCGAGTTGTCGCTGGTGCCGCGCAGACGCGCACGACGTTGTTGCGTGTAGGCGTCGCGCACGAACGAGTACTTGTCCAAGGCAGCCTGTTGCAGCAGGTCCGACGCACCCAGCAGGTCGGAGCGCACGCTCACGAACTGCAGCACGTACAGCGGATTGCGCACCGCCGGCTCCATGTAGTTCAGCGGGTTGAACTTCACGTCGACGATAAGCCCCATGCTGTCACGCACCGTGCTCGGGCCGAACAGCGGCAGGACCAGGTACGGGCCCGACGGAATGCCCCAGTGACCCAGCGTCAGACCGAAATCCTGATGATGCTTGGGCAGCCCGGCCGGCGTCGCCCAATCGAGCAGGCCGCCCAGACCGAAGGTCGAATTGAACGCGAAACGGACGAAGTCCTCGGTCGCGTCGGTGATCTTCAACTGCAGCAGCGCATTCGCGGCATTGGTCAGATCGCCCAGATTCGAGAAGAAGTTGCTCACGGCGGTGCGCAGCGGTTGCGGCGTCACCTTCTGGTAACCCTTCGCCACTGGAACGGCGACATAGCGGTCCAATCCGTCGTTGAAATTGAACACGGCCCGGTTCATCGGCTCGAGCGGGTCGCCGGGCTTACGGTCGGGGCCGGTGGCGCAGCCAGAAATGAAACCGGTGGCGACGAGTGCCAGCGCGGTGTTACGCAGCTTCATGCTTATATTCCTTTTTGCTCCGCGCGACGTGAGCGCGGCTTGCCCATCAACACGGGTTGAAACACCACTGCGCCGATCAGTGTGCAGAACAACGAGAGCGCCAGCAGGCGCCCCATACTGGACGTCCCCGGATGGTGCGACAGCCAGAGGCTGCCGAACGCCGTCGCCGTGGTCGCCGCGCTGAACAGCACAGCGTGCGTCAGGCTCGACTGCAGGAGGCCAGTCTGACCGTGGCGCCACGCCATCACGAAGTAGATCTTGAACGCTACGCCGACGCCGAGCATCAGCGGCAAAGCGATGATATTCGCAAAGTTCAGCGGCATGCCGAATACCACGCACAACTCGAGCGTCACGAGCGCCGATACCAGCAGCGGAACCAGCGTGCGCAACATGTCGCCGATGCGCCGCAGCGCGATCCACAGCAGGATCGCAATCGACACGAGCGCGTAGCCGGCGGCCTGCAGGAACGCCTTGATGATGGTGTCGGCCGAATGCAGGATCGAAATCGGCCCGCCGATCGCGCCCGGCTCCGCCTTCTTCACCGCGTGGGCGAAGTGCGCGAGCATGACGTCGTCGTTCGGATCGGTGCCGGGTTTCACCTTCGGCGAGATGTCGACGAGGGCGCGGCCGTCTTTCGAGACCCAGCCTTTGGAGATTTCCTTGGGCAGATTCTCACGGGTGATCTCGGTGGGTTGCAGCAGGTTGGCCAACTGCTTCAGCGCAATGCGCAGCGTGTCGGACATCGCGGTTTCGGCGCGATCGCGCGTGGCCGCATCGGCGGCGGCTAACTTCTGCAATGTGGCGGACAGATGCTTGGCTTCGGCGGCGCCCGGGCCCGGGTGATCGTCGGCGGCGAGCGAGAGCTGGTTCGACGCGCGCTTGAGCGCGGCGACGCGCACCGCGTCCGTCGCTTGTGGCGCGGGTTGTTGCTGCAGCGCGGGCAACAGCTGCTGCGCGGCACTCGCAATCAGCATCAGCTTTTGCTGCTGGTCGGCGGGAACGAAGGTGTCGAGCGTATTGACGCGGCCCACTTCCGGCAACATACGCAGACGCGCGGCCATGCGGTCGGCGTCGGCGAGCGACGGTGCCAGCACATGCACGTTGTTGACCGCCGCTTCCGGCGAATCCTTCAGCGACAGCAGTGTCGCCATCGACTCCGTGTGCGGATCCTTCAGATGCAGCGGGTTGAAGTCGAAGCGCAAATGCGTGAGCAAGGGCGTGGCGCCGATCACGACGATCAGCGTGCCGATCAGCACCGGCTTGCGATGTTGGTCCAGGAAATCGTCGACGGGCGCGAGCCGCTTGAAGCCTGGCGAACCGGCTTCGCCGGGCGGCCGGAAGATCTTCAGCAGGGCCGGCAGCAACGTCATGTTGGTGAAGTACGCGACGAACATGCCGACGCCCGCGATCTCGCCCAACTCGGACACGCCGCGATAAGCCGTCGGCAGGAACGAGAAGAAGCTCAACGCGACGGCGACCGCCGCGAGCGTGAGCGGCACGCCGATGCTGTGCGACGTATGCATGAGCGCGGCGGAAAGACGATTGTCGCGATTGCGCTCCTCGCGATACTTGACGCCGAACTGCACGCCGAAATCGACCCCGAGCCCGACGAACAGCACCATGAAGGCGACCGAAATCATGTTGAGCGCACCGACCAGCATCAGGCCGAGCGCCGCGGTGATCGCGAGTCCGACGAACAGCGTGATGAACACGGCGGCGATCATGCGGCCCGAGCGCAGGGCCAGCCACAAAATGATCAGCACGACGATGAAGGTGCCGATGCCGTTGAGCACCGCGCCGTCCTTGACCGACGCGAACTCTTCGTCCGCGAGCGGCTGTTCGCCCGTCAGACGGACAGTGGCGCCGAAGCGCGAGTCGAGGTGCAGCGCGGCGGCGGTGTCGCGGATCGACTTCGAGGCCGTCGCGCCCGGCTCCAGCGCGTCGTAGTTCACGACCGGCTGCACGATGACGAAGGCGCGCGCCGGCTCGGTGGCCGCGCTCTTGTCGACCAGCGCACGCCACGAGAAGGCGGCCGGCTGCCCGGCCAGCACGCGGTCGAGCGTGGCCGCGCTTTGCGATAGTAGATGGCTCATGTCGCCGAGCTTCACCTGACCCAGCTGAAGCGGCAGCAACAGACTCGTGGTCAGCGTACCGGCAAGGCCGGTCAGGCTGGGATCGTGGGCGAGAGCGTTGACGAGCGGGCGCGACTGGACGAGTTGCGAGGTGGTCGACATGACTTCGTCGGTCGATGGGAACAGCAGACCGTTGTGTTCGAAGAACGGACCGCCGGCCGGCTGCGAAACCGCTACGAACTCCTTCGGATCGGCCTTGAGCGCCGTGGTCAGGGCTTGCGCGGCGGCGTCGGCGAATTCCGGCGCGCGCGCTTCGACGACCACCAGCACGGTTTGACCGCGATCCGGGAACGCCTGGTCCATGGCATTTTCGAGCGACGACCATTGCTTGTCCGTCTCGACGAGACGGCTGATGTCCGTGTTGATCTTGAAGTTATAGACGACGTAGAAACCGCTCAAAACGGCGAGCACGAGCGACAGCGCGACGATCCTCATCGGATGACGCACTGAATAGGCGACAAGACGGACAATAGATGACTTCAGCATGTAGGCGAACGTGGCCTTATCACGGTTTTTGTTTTTGACGAAAGTGCACAAGTATACAGAGCCGGAGGGCTCAGTCTCCGGTTCGGTAGCAAGTGCGGCTCCCGCAGACGCTCTTCGGGGCGGGAACGCAATCTCGGTATACTGGTCTATCCTGCGTTCGCTGCGTGCTTGCAACCCCGGCGGCGCTTACTTCTTTCAGGTTCTGTCGAGCGTATGAAACGTTATCTGTCTGCTTTTCTGGCTGCGGCCGTGGTATCCACCGCGGCATATGCGCAAAGCGCGCCCGACGCGGTTGTAAAAAGTGCTGTCGAGGGCACGGTGGCCGCGATGAAGGCTGACCCGCAGGCGCGCGGCGGCGACATGGCGAAGATCACCCAACTGGTCGAGTCACGCTTCCTGCCGGCCACGGACTTCCAGCGAACCACGCGGATCGCGGTCGGCAAGGCTTGGGCTACCGCGACACCCGACCAGCAAAAGCAGCTGTACGAGCAGTTTACGCTGCTGCTCACGCGCACTTATGCGGCCTCGCTGTCGCAACTGCGTGATCAGGACGTGAAGTTCAAGTTCTTGCCGGTCAACGTTCCGGCCGGCGCCAAAGACGTTGTCGTGCAGTCGCATGTGTTGAGCAACGGCGGCGATGATGCGATCGACTATCGCATGACCAAGGGTGCCGCCGGCTGGAAGGTCTACGACATCAACATGATGGGCGCCTGGCTGATCCAGGTGTATCAGACGCAATTTGCCGATCAGATTTCGAAAGGCGGCATCGACGGGTTGATCAAGTTTTTGACCGCTCACAATGCGCGCAGCGCGGGGTGACGGTTGATGGCCTGACGTCGTGCGTGAGGCCTGAGGTATAAAAAAGCGCGGTGGCTTGCTGGCCACCGCGCTTTTTTGTATTCACGACCAGGGGCGGTGCTAGACCGCCCCATCGACCGCTCAGTGTGCCGCCGTCGCCGTCTGCACTTTCTTGCCCTTACCGGACACCTTGATCTCTTCCAGCTTGATCTCGACGTGGCGGGAGAAGACATACTCGGCCGGACGCTGCTTATCCAAAGGAATGTCCTTGGTGAACGCGCCCGACGTCTTCGGACCGCGCAGGCTGACCTTCAGCGCCTTCAGCGGATGCGCCACCGTATCCATCACGGCGGTCGCTTCGAAGCCGCAGTGCACCATGCAGTCGGCACACTTCTCGTAGTTACCCGTGCCGTATTTTTCCCACTGCGTGGTTTCCATCAGTTCCTTGAAGGTCTTCACGTAACCTTCGCCGACCAGATAGCACGGCTTTTGCCAGCCGAACACGGTACGCGCCGGGTTGCCCCACGGCGTGCACTCGTATGTCTGATTGCCGGCCAGGAAGTCGAGGAACATGCCCGACTGGCTGAACGACCAGTTCTTGCCATTGTTGCCGCGCTTGAAAATCTCGCGGAACAGGTGCTTGGTCTTGTCGCGGTTCAGGAAGTGCTGCTGATCAGGCGCGCGCTCATACGCATAACCCGGCGAGACGGTGATGCCGTCCACGCCCATCGGGCCCAGCGTGTCGAAGAACGCGGCGACGCGTTCCGGCACGGCGTCGTTGAACAGCGTGCAGTTGATGTTCACGCGGAAACCGCGGCGCTTCGCTTCCTTGATGGCGGCGACAGCCTTGTCGTACACACCTTCCTGCGACACCGAGTGATCGTGCGCCTGCTGATCGCCGTCGAGGTGAACCGACCAGACGAAGTAAGGATTCGGCTCGTAGTCGTCCATCTTCTTTTCCATCAACAGCGCGTTCGTGCACAGGTACACGAACTTCTTGCGCGCGATGATGCCCTTCACGATCTGCGGCATTTCCTTATGCAGCAACGGCTCGCCGCCTGCGATCGACACCACCGGCGCGCCGCATTCGTCGACGGCGCCGAGGCATTCTTCCAGCGACAGACGCTGATTCAAGATGGGATCCGGATAGTCGATCTTGCCGCAGCCATTGCAGGCGAGATTGCAGCGGAACAGCGGCTCCAGCATCAGGGCGAGCGGGTAGCGTTTGTTCCCGGACAGATGCTGACGCATGATGTATGCGCCGACCCGGACTTTCTGTAGCAGCGGAATAGACAAGACGTCCTCCTTAAACTTCGCGTGCAGCGAGTGGTTGCATCAGCTTCGATGGCAACTTGAATTCGACTTTTTCTTCACGGCCCGCCATCGTCGTGACATCGACAGGCCCCAATGCGCTCAGCGCATCGATTACGTTCTTGACCATCTCTTCCGGCGCCGAAGCACCGGCCGTGATGCCGACCGTTTGCACGTTCGCAAACCATTCCGGCTTCACTTCCGAACCGTCGGCGACGAGATAACTCGCGACGCCGCTTTCGCTGCCGATTTCGCGCAGCCGGTTCGAGTTCGAACTATTGGTTGCGCCCACCACCAGCAGCACGTCGACCTGTTTGCTCAACTCGCGCACCGCTGCCTGGCGGTTCTGCGTGGCGTAGCAGATGTCGCGCGTATCCGGACCGACGATGTCGGTGAAGCGGCGCAGCAGGGCGTCGATAATGCCGCGCGTGTCGTCCACCGACAGCGTGGTCTGCGTGACATAAGCGAGCGGCGTGTCGAGCGGCAGGTCCAGATGCGCGACCTCGGCCTCGCTCTGCACCAGCAGCACCTTGCCGGGAATCTGGCCGATCGTGCCTTCCACTTCCGGATGCCCGGCGTGGCCGATGAGAATCAGCGTGCGGCCGGCGCTGACGTATTGGCGGCCCTGCACGTGCACCTTGGTGACCAGCGGGCAGGTCGCGTCGAGCACGTCGAGACCCCGCGCTTGCGCGTCACGCTCCACGGTTTGAGCGACACCATGAGCGCTGAAAATCGCCACGGCGCCTTGCGGCACTTCGTCGAGTTCCTCGACGAAGCGCGCGCCCTTCTGGCGCAAATTGTCGACCACGTGGCGATTGTGAACAATCTCGTGGCGGACATACACGGGTGCGCCGTGTTGCTGTAACGCGCGATCGACGATCTCGATTGCGCGAACAACACCCGCACAAAAGCCGCGGGGTTGAGCAAGGATGACTCGCATAAGTTGGCGAACTCCGACTGACGCGGGTTCCGAAGAAGTCGGTAAATATGACTTTATCGCCGCGACCATCTAATTAGTTGACGTCTTGAGCCCCGGCGACGTGCCGGTACAGCAAAACCAAACGCGCATTCTAACGCTATCAGGCCGGCTTTGCTTCGGCGGCGCCCGGCGGGTGTTGGGCAGACGCCGCAGCAGCGGATCGATGCCCGGCGCCCTGAGCGGCTGGTTGCGGCAATGCGGATGTGGCAATGCTTGCACGCTGCAACGGTTTGACGGAACCCTTAAACTACGTAGTCCTGCGGCGCGTGGGCGCCCGCCTTACAAAAGGGTTTCGAGGCTCGCTGGATGGACGTCGATCAATACGAAAACTTTCCGGTCGCGAGCGTGTTGCTGCCAAAGGCGCTGCGCGCGCCGATGGGCATTATCTACCAGGTTGTCCGCACGGCCGGCGACATTGCCGACGAAGGCGACTGGAGCGCAACCGAGCGGCACGCCCGTCTCGCCGACTTCCGTGCCGGCCTCGACGCGGTGGCGGAGCGGCGCGCGGCCCCGGTCCATCCGCTGCTGTTCGGCAAGCTCGCCGGCGTGGTCGCACAGTATAAACTGCCGCTCGCGCCGTTCTACGATCTGCTACACGCGTGCGGGCAGGACATCGACACCAGTCGTTACGCCGACCGCGCCGCGCTGCTCGACTACTGCCGCCACTCGGCCAACCCGCTCGGGCATCTGATGCTGCATCTGATCGGCGCGGCCACGCCGGAGAATCTCGCCGACGCCGACGCGATTTGCACGGCGTCGCAGTTGATCAGCTTCTGGCTGGACGTCTCCGCTGATTGGAAAAAGGACCGCGTGTACCTGCCGCGCGCCGATATGCGGCGCTTCAACGTGACCGAGGTGCACATCGCCAACGGTGTCGCCGACGAAGACTGGCGAGCGCTCATGGCGCACGAAGTGTCCTTCGTCCGTGAGACGCTGGTGCGCGGCGCGCCGCTCGCGTTGCGAATTCCAGGGCGGCTGGGCCTCGAGTTGTGTGGCGCCGTTCACGGCGGCCTGCGCTTTCTCGAACGGATCGAGAAGGCGGGCTACGACGTGTTTCACGAGCGGCCGGTGCTCAATACGTTTGACTGGTGCGTCGTCGCGGCCCGCACCGTGGTGATGTGGCTGTCGCGGCGCGTCGGCGTGCAAGCGCGTTCAATCGAGGGTAATGCTTAATGGCGGTGGTTCTGTTTCTTCTTTCGTGTCTCTCCTTGCTGATCTGGTGTGTGTTGCTGTTTGCGCGCGGCGGTTTCTGGCGCGCGCGCCCCGCTGCGCCGCTGACCATCGAGCCGCGCGTAACGTGGCCGGCGGTGGCGGCCGTGGTACCGGCCCGCAATGAAGTCGATGTGATCGCCGAGGCGGTCACCACGCTCCTTGAGCAGGACTACGAAGGCGAATTCCATGTGATCGTCGTCGACGACCACAGCACCGACGGCACCGCCGACGCCGCTCGCGCGGCCGCGTTGCAGCTGCAATGCCCGGACCGTCTGACCGTGCTGAGCGCGAAGCCACTGCCGCCGGGCTGGTCCGGAAAGGTGTGGGCGCAATCGCAAGGTATCGAGGCCGTGCGCACGCTCGGCTTGTCCGCGGACTTCCTTCTGTTGACCGACGCCGACATAGGCCATCCTGCCGACGCGGTCGCACAACTCGTCGCGCGTGCGGACGCGGAACAGCGCGATCTCGTCTCGCTGATGGTGCGTTTGCGCTGCGATTCGTTTTGGGAAAAGGCGCTGATTCCGGCCTTCGTCTTCTTCTTTGCCAAGCTGTACCCGTTCTCGTGGGTCAACAACCCGCGCAATCGTACGGCGGCGGCTGCGGGCGGCTGCATGCTCGTGCGCCGTAGCGCGCTGGAAGAAGCGGGCGGCATCGAGTCGATCCGCGCCGAGTTGATCGACGACTGCAGTCTCGCCGCGCGCATCAAGCATCGCGGCACGGGGCGTCATCCGATCCGGCTGGATGTGGCGGCGCGCAGCGTGTCACTGCGTCCGTACGATAGTTGGCGTGAGATCTGGAACATGATCGCGCGCACCGCCTTCACGCAGTTGCATTACTCGCCGCTGCTGCTGGCGGGTACGCTGGCCGGCATGGCGATCATTTACCTGATGCCGCCGGTGGCCGCGCTGGTGCTCGGTCCGACGGGCTGGCCGGCGTGGCTCGCGTGGGCGGCCATGTGCTGCGCTTATGCGCCGATGCTGAGCTATTACCGCCGCTCACCACTGTGGGCACCGTTTCTGCCGCTGGTCGCGTTGTTCTATGTCGGCGCGACGTTTGCGTCGGCGGTGCGCTACTGGCGCGGCAAAGGCGGACAGTGGAAGGCGCGGGTTCAGGCGCCGGTGCAAGAACGCTGAAGCATCGGTCAGCAATCGCAGCGGAATAGAAAAGCGGCGCTCTCGGGCGCCGCTTTTTTTGCATCAGCCTTTGGTGAGCATCATGTAGAGCTGGATCACCATGTCGGGCGAGAACGTGAACGGTACCCAGCCGTGGCCGGTGTGGCGCATGACCAGCAAACGATCGCCGTTCGACTGCTTCTGCACCGCCATGACCGGATTTTTCGTGGACACGAAGCGCCAGCCCGGCGGAATGCCCGGCGGCGGTTCCGGCGTCATCGACGCGCGGGCGTTCGACAACTCTTCGATCAATTGGCCGATCTGCTCCGCGCGCAGCGCGACCGTCTGGCCGCCGATCGTCATGGTGATCTCGTTCTGCGCGGGGCGATTGATTTCGAGCGTGGGCTGAAGTTTCGGAGCCGCCGCCTCGTTTTCGACGACGACCGCCTCGGTCTCAGCCGCTTCCGCATTGGATTCGGGCGCGGCCTGCTGCGCCGGCGCTTGCGGCGCAGCGTGCTCTACGGGTGTCTCGGGGATGTTTTCGGCCTGCGGGGCCACGACAGCCTGAATGAGCTGATCGACGCCCAATTCGAGTGCGCCGAGCTGTTCGTGAAGATTCATGCGAGGTTTCTCTGGTAAGACCCACGATTTTAACTGCTGCGCGTAGGCTTTTACCTGTCGCTAACACAGTGACGTTGTAACAAAATGCTTGCGGCTGCACCGGCTCGCCGGTGCGAGCCGCTTATTCACGCAGACATCACGGCTTCAGATAGCCCGCTTGCCGGAACCAGTCGAGCGCGTCGCTCAAGCCCTCGCGGTAGGACCGGGCGCGATAGCCAAGCTCACGTTCCGCTTTCGCCGACGTGAAATACATCTTGTTCTTCGACATTTTCAAGCCGTCGACGGTGACGAACGGTTCGCGTTTCGTGATCTTGGCGACCGCCTCGGCACCGATGGCGAGCGGGTAGAGCGGCCAGCGCGGCAAGCTCAGCGTCGGCGCCTTGCGGCCGGTCAGCGCCGCGATATCCGCGAGCATCTGTTGAAGCGGCAGATTTTCGCCGCCGAGAATATAGCGCTCGCCGATCTTGCCGCGTTCGAGCGCGAGGAAATGGCCGGCCGCGACGTCGTCCACATGCACGAGATTCAGGCCCGTGTCGACGAACGCCGGAATCTTGCCGAGCGCCGCTTCCACGATGATGCGTCCCGTCGGCGTCGGCTTGACGTCGCGCGGTCCGATCGGCGTGGACGGATTGACGATCACCGCCGGCAGGCCGTCTTCGGCGATCATCCGCTCCACCGCGCGTTCGGCTAGCACCTTGCTGCGCTTGTACACGCCGATCGCCTGATCGGCTTTGAGCGGCGAGGTTTCATCGGCCGACTGGCCGGAACTGGTCACTTTCAGCGTGGCCACACTGCTCGTGTAGACGATGCGCTCGACGCCTTCCTTCAGCGCCGCGCGCATGGTCGCCTCGGTGCCTTCGAGGTTCGAGCGCTCGATCTCACTCGGGTCCGGCGCCCACAGGCGATAGTCGGCGGCCACGTGCAGCAGATAGCGCACGCCGCGCAGCGCGTTGCGCATCGACGCTTCGTCGCGCATATCGCCGATCACAATCTCCGCGTCCAGCGACTCGACGTTCTGACGCGGACTGGTGGCGCGCACCAGCACACGCACCTTGAAACCCTTCTGTTGCGCGATGCGCGCCACGGACGAGCCGACGAAGCCGGAAGCGCCGGTGACGAGCACGAGATCGCGATTCTGTTCGGTCATTCCGTTTCCATTCCCTGCATGACAGTCGACGGATTGTACGTGGCGCGCGCGCCGTGTGTCGTGCGGGTCGTTTCAACGAGACGTGGTTGAACGCGCGCTTTGCCGAGCAAGCTCGCCGCGACACGACTAGAATGCCGGCTTGAAAGTTTGCGAAGAGAGGACGGCATGGCCCCGGATCTGGACCAGCGGATCGAAACGTATTACGTGCGCGTGCGCGGCACCGTGCAAGGCGTCGGCTTTCGCCACGCGACCGTGCGGCAGGCTCACGCGCTCGGCATCAAGGGATGGGTGGCGAATCTCGACGACGGTTCCGTCGAAGCCATGTTGCAGGGCTCGGCCAACCAGGTCGACCGGATGCTCTCGTGGCTGCGTCACGGGCCGCCGGCGGCGCGCGTGACCGAGGTGACCGGCGAAGAGCGCGCCACCGAAAAGCGCTACGAACGTTTCGAACAGCACTGAGCGGCCGCACGTAGAGCACGCAAGACACGCAAAAACAAAAGGCGGCGCGCCATCATGCACGATGGCGCGCCGCCTTGTTTGCGTGACCGTGCTTCAGTCAGCGGCCCAGTCAGCGGCCGGCCGCGCTCAACGCGCCACCAGCAGGCTCTCCGCAAAGCCCCATTCGTCTTCGATCCATTGATGGCTGCACACGAAGCCGGCGTCGTCCGCGATAGCGGGCATTTCTTCCGCGCGATATTTGTGGCTGCTCTCGGTCCAGATCGTTTCACCCGCCTTGAGCGACACCGTCAATTGCGCCGCGCCCACACGCGCGGTGATATCGCGCTTCGCCCGCAGATGCATTTCGATGCTGCGCGCGTCCGGGTTGAAGCGCGCGACGTGCTCGAACGCCTCGAGCGGAAAGTCGCCGTCGAGTTCGCGATTGATGCGCGCCAGCAGGTTCAGATTGAACGACGCAGTGACGCCGATCGAGTCGTCGTAAGCGGCCACCAGGACGGGCGTCGGCTTGATCAGGTCCGTGCCGAGCAGCAAAGCGTCGCCGGGAGCGAGCATGTTGCGGATATCGCGCAGGAAACGTGTCGCCGCGAGTCTGCCGAAATTACCGATCGTACTGCCAAGGAACAGTACGAGTAACCGCTCGTCCGCCGCGCGTTGCTTGCTCACTTCAGCGAGGCCGGCCAGGTAATCGCGTTCGTAGCCGACAATCGAAATGCGCTCGATGTCGCCGAGTTCGCGCCTGCACAACTGCAATGCGCTGCGCGAAATTTCAATTGGGCAGTAAGAAGTGGGGCGCTTTTTACACAGCGCTTCCAGAATGCGCCGCGTTTTACGGCCGCTGCCGCTGCCGAGTTCCGCGACCGTCACGTCGTGCGGCAGATGCGCGACGATATCCGCGGCGTGCCTGGTCAGCAGACGTTCCTCGGCGCGCGTCACGCCGTATTCCGGCAACACGGTAATCACTTCGAACAGCGCGGAGCCCACTTCGTCATACAGATACTTCGATGGCAGCTCTTTCTGCGGCGTATGGGTGAGGCCTGCGCGAACGTCGGCGGCAAAGGCGGAGCGTAGGTCGGGCGATGCGTCGTGCGATAGGGCTGGCTGGGTCATGCTGGCTCCAGTAGTCACATTCGATGAGCGGGATTGCTGCCGGGCGGCGGCACGCGTGATGAAACGCAGTTGAGGCGTGCCGCGGAGAAGAAGGGCGGGCTCGGTCCGTAGGACTGCCATCGCCGGCCCGGCTCATGGATGCTGCACATGCCGTCCCCAAGGGGACTTCCTGCAGGGCGTTGCGAACGGTGACGCAAACAGCGTCGCAAGACTAAGTAGCAAGATTCGCGCTTGAGCCGCTTGGCGCGAGATGATGTGCGGCGTTGCCGGTGAAAAGCCCGGCGTTGTTGGCCGCACGTGAAGTTATGTTCTAGTCCATCGACGCGCGATGCGCACGGAATAATTTCAGCCCGCCGACGCCACCATGCGGAGTCGCGAACGGATAACCCGTCTAGAATGCCGCCTTTGCGTCGCTGATCGAAGACAAAAAAACGCAGTGCCGGATACGCACTGCCCGCTTGTGAGACCTCATTTCTAATGACAACAACGAACGCCGCGCGATTGAATGCTGCGCTACAAACATATCTGCCTGCACACGCGCCTGTCTTGCACGTCGACGCGCTTGCCCAACGGGGCGCTCGATGAACCAGTATGACCCAAAGCGCGGCATCGCGTTGTCGGTCTGCGCATCGACGATGTTTGCTTTACTGTCCGCTTACGCCACACTGCTCGCGCCGCTGAGCGGCCTCGATATTTTCGCGTGGCGCATCGTCTGGACTGTGCCGGGCGCGCTACTGCTGGTGGCGTTGCGAAAGCGCCTGCCGATTCTCCGGCAACTTCTTTACCGCATGGTGACCGAGCCGAGACTCGGCGTCGCGATGATCGTAAGCGCGGCCTTGCTCGGCGCGCAACTGTGGGTCTTTCTATGGGCGCCGCTGCACGGCCGGATGCTCGACGTCTCGCTCGGCTATTTCCTGCTGCCGCTGGTGATGGTGCTCGTCGGGCGCTTCTACTACCACGAGCGCCTCGATGGATTGCAGTGGTGGGCCGTTGCGTTCGCGGCGGCGGGCGTCGCACATGAGCTGTGGATCACGGGCGCGTTTTCGTGGCCGACCTTGCTCGTCGCGCTCGGCTATCCGCCGTATTTCGTGTTGCGCCGCAAAATCAATCACGATTCGCTCGCCATGTTCACCGTGGAGATGGTGCTGCTGTTGCCGCCGGCAATCGTGTTCGTGATCAGCGGTGGCTCGCTGCCGATGATCTCCGGCCGTCTCGACATGTGGTGTCTGTTGTTGCCTGGCCTCGGCGCGCTGAGCACCATTGCGCTGGCGTCGTATCTCAAGGCGAGCCGGTTGTTGCCGGTCGCGTTGTTCGGCATTCTCGGCTACGTCGAGCCGGTGCTGCTGGTGCTGATCTCGATCACGTTGCTCGGTGAAACGTTGAGCGCGGGACAGTTGGCCACCTACGTTCCCATCTGGATCGCGGTCGCGTTGACGGCATTGCATAGCGTGCGCCTCGTTCGCTTCGCGCCGAACTGAGTTGGGTTGATTCGGATCGAGCGTCCCGGCGATGAAGCGGGCGGCGCGCTTCAGCGATGTGCCGCCGTACGGTCAACATTGATACGCGTCGGACCGACTTGCGCTTCGATCGCTTCGCGTAGCGCGGGCCGCCAGCCGAAGCCGAACAACGCTTCGGCCAGCACGAACAGCGGTCCGATCAGCAGACCGATCACATCATCGACAAAGGCCGGCTTGCGATGTTCGTAGGCAACGTGTCCGATGAACTGAAACACCCAGCCGACCAGAAAGAGCACGACGCCGATCACGAGCCACGCGAACGTGGATTGCGTGGCTGTCCACTGGCCGAACGCGACGCAGAGGGCGGACACGAACGCCATCATCACGCCGAGCGGCACGTCGAGCACGAGGTAATACAGCGTTGCCGCGACGAATAACAGCCACGCCGGCGACAAGTTCAGCGGCCATGCGCCGACAGCGAAAGCAGGCCGGCTCAATAGCACCGCCAAGGCCAGCACGATCATTGGAATGCCGACGAAGTGCGTGGCGATATTGCGCCGGTCACGATGGTAGGCCGCGTATTGCGTAAGCTGTTGCGTCAGCGTTCTCATGGATGCCGCTCCTCCTTCAAAGTCAGCATAATCGCGGGCAGCGGAATTTGAAACCATCGGGTAGCCGACAATCGGGCATGAGTGCCGTTCTATGACTGCGAGTTTTTCATCGAATGAGCTTGCCGCGTTGCTTGGGCGCAGCGCGTGGTTTCGCTCGGCGCCGCCCGCGATGCAGGCGCAGTTGATCGAAGCGGGGCGTGTCGAACGTCTCGCTGCCGGTCAGCGACTTTTCACGCGCGGCGATTCCGATGATGGCCTCTATTGTGTGCTCGATGGCCTGATGAGAATCGGCGCGGCCAGTTCGGCGGGCAAGGAGGCCTTGCTTGCCGTCATCGAGCCGGTGAACTGGTTCGGTGAGATTGCGCTGTTCGACAACCGGCCGCGAACCCATGACGCGTATGCCGAACGCGATTCCGAGCTGTTTCATGTGCCGCGCGCCGCACTCGCCGTGCTGCTCGAACGCACGCCCGCTTATTGGCATCTTTTTGGTTTGCTGTTGACGCAAAAGCTGCGTCTTGCGTTCGACGCGATCGAAGAAACCGCGTTGTTGCCCGCCGCGCAACGCGTGGCGCGCCGGTTGTTATTGATGGCAGGCGGCTACGGCGAGCCCGGCGCATTGCGGCGCGTGCTCAAAGTCCCACAAGAAGACCTCGCATTGATGCTGGCGCTCTCCCGGCAAACGATCAACCAGGTGTTGAAGCAGTTCGAAACACAAGGCGCGCTGAAACTCGGCTATGCGGAAATCGAAATCACCGATGTGCAAAAACTTGGCGCGCTGGCGGAGTTGAATCCCGCTGCGGATTGATTGCTGTGCTTTTGCTTTTTTTCTTTCGCCTTGCTCACGAGAAGAAGGCAAACGGCAGCGTGGCGGCCAGATAGACCGCGATACCCATCGAGGGCAAGCCCACCGCAATAGCGATGGCCGCGATGGCGCTGCTCGCGACGGTCAGCACAAGCGTGCGCTGACGAGCTGTCTTCCGCCCGGCGAGCGATGCGCGTTGCGGCGTGTCGCTGGTGTCATCTAGCGAAACGGCGGCGTGCTGGCGGATGTTCAGACTGGACATGATGACTTTCCGATGATCGATCATTGGAGTCTGACATTTCCGCCATATCGAACGGCTCAATAACGCGCCGCCCGGCGCAAAAGAGATGTATACGGCCGCCGCAATCCACTACGCGGCGCTGAAATCTTTATAAGCATTTTACGGCGCGCCCCTGTTTCTTTTGCGATTCGCTACATCCAGCCCGGTAAGGTCGAGACACCCCGGTCAGGAAGCGAAAATATGCGTGGAAATGGTGTTCTGGATGGTGTGCCAGTACAACGAAAAGCCGGCCGCTATCCGGTATCCGGCTTGACGATCATGCTTGCGGCGATCTTCGTCTCATGCGCCACTGCTGCGCATGCCGCTGACGCTCAGCCGGTTGCACAGGCCCCCATCGTTGCGAGAGAGGCGACTTCAGAATCCAGCTTGCCAGCTCTCAGCGATATCACCGCCATGTTGCGCGCGCAATTTCGCGTGGCGCCAATGGAATCGCTGAAGATCGCGCGCGCCGTGCTGATCGAATCCGATCGCCACGCGATCTCGCCCGTCTTGCTGCTTGCGGTAATGGCGGTTGAATCGAGCTTCGATCGCCATGCGGTTAGCGTCGCGGGTGCGCGAGGGCTCATGCAGATCTTGCCCGCCGCACATCCGCAATTGATCGCGGGCGCAACCGATCTGTCGGATCCGGCAATCAATGTGCGGATCGGCTCGACCATTCTGCGCCGCTACCTCGACGAGAGCGACGGCGATATCGATGCCGCGTTGTTTCGCTACAGCGGCGGCGGGCGTGGCTATGCGCGCCGCGTCGTGCTGAATATGCAGCGTTTCGACGCAAGCTTGCGCCGCGAATGAAGTACTCATTCGCGGCGCAGTGAGGAGAGATCGAATGGGAGTGCGCTAGTTCATCACGCCGGCAAACTCGGCACGCAAATCTTGCAGCCTGTCGCGCGCGGTGCTCAGACGATCGACGAGTTGCGCCGAAGCGCGCGAGATCGGCATGCGTGTTTCGTCGCTGAGCGCATGATCGAAGGCCAGCATCGCTTTGATTGCGGACGGATTCGGCGCGGCGAACAGGAGCCGCAAGACGGGCAGCAAGCTGGCGAACAGATTGCGCGCGTCCACCTCGCGTTCAGCCCCGAGCAGGTCCTGGTACGCAACCAGCAAATCCGCACAGACGTGCGCGCTGGCCAGAATGCCGCCTGTTCCGCCGTGATGCAGACAATCGTCCAAGGCTTCGTCCGTGCCGCACAGGACGTTGATCGGCAGGGCGCTCAACTTGTCGAAATGCTCCTTCACGCACTCCTTGATCGCGACGATGTTGCCGCACTCGATGAGTCGCGCGACGGTATCCGGCGCGATTGTCACGCCGGTTCGGTGCGGCACGTCGTACAGGACGATGGGGCGCTCGGTGGCGAGCGCGGCCTGCTCGAAGTGCCATTGCACGCCGGCCTGATCCGGACACACGTATGACGGCGCGGAGACCAAATAGCCCGCGCATTCCCAGCGCTCATAGCGCTGAATATCGTGCAGGACGTCGCGTGTGTTCGACCCGCCGACGCCGATCAGCATCGGTAGACGGGAGCCGGTCACTTCGGTCAGCGCCTGCAATACGGTGAGGCGCTCGGCTTCCTGTAACAAGGCGGCTTCGCCCGTCGTGCTCAACGCGACAATGCCGCTGATCTCCGTGCGCAAGTAGTATTCCGCGAGGCGCTGCAATGAGTCGATATCGACTTCGCCGTTACGCAGCGGCGTAACGATGGGCAACCAGATACCTGAGAACATGATTAGCGCGCCTTTGCGGCCGCGCTGCGGCGCTTCAATGGCCCGATCGTCGCGGCGGGAAGTGTCGAGATCAGCGTGTGCAGCGTGAAGTCGAGGTCGTCGGGGGCAATGTCGAGCTGCACGCGGATTTCCTGGCGGACCGCTTCTGTGGAGACGACGTAGACACCGAGAGGAGAATGAAGCAGGACGCGAAGCTGGGTGCCGGGAAGTTCGTACGATCGGTGCGGCAGGGTTACCTGCAAGCGGACGCGCGTCGCGGGAAAGGGAATGACGTTGTTGCGTTGAACGTGCGGCTCGTTGAGCGGCTGAGTGGCAAAACTGTCGATTGATTGTGTGAGAGCCATGTGATGCGGCGTTCGTCGACGCCATGGTTGATCAAGACAGCTTCAGATTAGACGTCTGCGGGTAAACGCGGTGCAAAAATTGGGGTGTTCGTTGGAAAAATCATACGGCTCCCTTAACGTGCAAGAACTCGACGCGATCCGAAATGCGCATGAAAAAAGGCGAGTCATATGACTCGCCCTCCCTGAACGGCACATTCGGCTTCGATTACCTACACATGCCTGGCCGGTGCGTGCCGGAACCGATCACGTGTTATTGCGTTTTCGTCGTGTCGGTCTTTGCGCCGTCGGCTTTCACCGGGGCATTGCTGGCCTCTTTCGCGCTCTCCGTTTTAGTCTTGGCGGCGCTCGTTTCTGCCGCGGCCTTCTTGGTGGTCTTGTGAGCTTTTGCCGTGTGATGGGCGGAAGTCTTCTTCACTTGCGCTTTGGTCGCGGCTTTGGCCGGCGCTTTCGTTGCCGCGGTGCCTTCGTCCGTGGCGCCCGTTTGCACGGCGGTGCTCGCCTTCAGGTTCGCCTGGCCAGCGGGCTGCGTCTGCGCGGGCTGGGCGGCTTGTGTCGTGGACGGTGCGGCCGTTTGAGCGAAAGCGGTCGACACGAGCAGAGCGGAAGCGAGAGCGGCGAAAAGCATCTTCATGGTTTAACTCCTGGTTTAACCGGTTGATTCCTGGTTGATTCCTGGTTGATTCTTGTATCGCGGCTGAAATGTTTCAGCGCTGCCGGTTTAACGTTGGCGGGGAGACAGGAGTTGACGACGGTGTGGTGACAAAACGTAACCGCTGAAACATATTGGGGATCCCGAAGCAGTTTCAGCTACGCGGCTCACGGCGATGAACGGTGCCGGATACGACGATGCGCTAGCAGGGGCATTCCGAAACGTGAGACCGCGTGCGAAAGGCGAAGGCGGCGAAAAGTCTTCGCGCCTTCGCATGACTGCGCTACGTTAGCGAGTCATTGAAACGGGTTCTGGACGACCCCCGGTTTCGCATCCGGTTCATCCTTCACTTTCGCGGGCAAATTGCTCTGCGCCTGCAAGCTGGCCACGATCGCATCCACTGCTTCCTTGAGTGCCAGCGCCGCCTTCAATCCGCGCTGATCCTGTGTCAGTTCCAGCGTGCCATTCAGCACGATGCGCGTCGTGCCGTTACTCACGGTCAATGCATCGCCCTGAATGTTCAGCACATCGTCGTCGTTCGAATAGGGTTTAAACACCTTTCAGTCCTCCCGGTCGCTGATCTTTGAGGTTCTCCGGAATGCCCGGAAAACGGATGCCCGATGCTGCTTCGAGTTCGTGAATCGTCTTGATGTCGTAACGGTTGGTCGAGACGTTGTCCACCACCACGGCGAACGCCAGCTTCCGCGACGGCACGTAGACCACCTTGAACAACTGCGTCGGCACGAACACGCGCGTTGGTCCAATGGTCTGCAACTGCTGGCCGTTGAAGATCGGGCCGGTGACGACATAGGTATCGTCGTACGACACGGCGATCTTGCGCACCGAGGTTTCAATGCGCGCCCACAGACGCTGGTTGTTCTCGCGGTTTTGCGGCACGACGTTGGCCAGTGAGAACGATTGTGCCATCGCCTCCTGATTCCAGCGATTACCCGCCGGGCTCATATGACCGCGATCGAACCCGCTGCGCTTGTAGTCAGCGAGCGTGGCGCCTTCGCCGTCCGGCAGGCGCGCGTCTTCGAAGAACTTGTTGGTGCGCACCATGTCTTTGGCGGTTTCGATATGGTCGCGCGTCAGATGCTCGGCGGACCACAGCGGACCGTGCGTGATGCCCGAATGCAAAACCGCGAAATCGCTATAGCAAAGCATGCGCGTTTTCGGGGCCATCTTCTGATTGCTCAGAACCGGCCATTGCGCATTCGGTGTGAATTGGGTGCAGGAAGGCGCTGCGCTAGCGTGAGCAGCAACGGCGAACAACAGACAGGCAAACCACTTCTTCATGTGTCAGTCAGTCGAGGGATGGGGCCGCAAGTATAGCGTTGCGACCACATCGCGCCGCACCAAAAAAAAACGGGCCGCCTTGCAGCGACCCTAATGCGTGGATTTCCAACTCTACGCACGCAAACTTAAGGCGAGCTTAAATGCGCAGGAGACGAAAGTGGCAATCGAAAAAAGTGCGCACGAACGCGCATACGAATTTACCCATGCGCGAGCGAAGCGCGGCTCGCGCACGGAAAATTCGACCGATCAAAAAGAGTGTGGAAACTTAATTGCCGAATACGCTGTGTTCAGCGCGGACCTGTTGGCGGTCCACTGCTTGCAGACGCCAGAAGCCGCTGGTCGTCGCGCGCGTCGGCAGGGCGGTCCATGCCGCGGCGCCTTGCGCGGCGCTCACGCGCTGCTTGCGGTCCACGTGCAATCCGCGCAGCGTGCACAACGGCGCATCCGTGCTGGGCGCACAGAGGGTCGTCACACCGTTATCGTCGTGTAACTCGCCCCAGGGGGGCAGATCGATCCCTTGATGCGCTTCTCTCGACCACCGGTGTTCGTCGGTATCGAGCCATAGCACAGCGTAGTCATGGCTGACGGTGGGATCGGAACCGTTGATGAGGATGGTCAGTCGCATGGCGGGTTCCGTACAAAGTGCGAAGTTGGCTTTACCAGTCTACGCCGCAAAGCGTGTTATGCAAGGCAAAACGTATGACGATCAGGCACGAAAAAACGGACGCCCGATGCGTACGGCTGTACGATAGCCGCGTCCGGTTGACGTTCGCGGAGGCATGCCATGCTGAGTCGATTTCTGCAATGCACGGTGATCGCGGGATGCCTGAGCACGGTGGCCGCCGTCAGCGCCGCGGCGGACAGCGCACCGTTCGCCGCGCCGGTGCCGATCGTCTATGTGGCCGACTTCGATCTGGACGTGGCGAACGTGACGCCGGACAGCGGACCGGGCCAACGCGCGCGCCGCCTGCGCGGTTTGCTGCCGAGCGGACCGGGACCGATGGGGCAGGACAAAAATCCCCAGGACCACGCTAAACACATCGTGGACGAAATGGCGGACGCGCTGACGGACGATCTGAAGAAGGCTGGCGTCGATGCGCGCCGTAGTGCGCCGGGTCAGCCGTTGCCGGCTGTCGGTTGGCAAGTGCGCGGCGTGTTTCTGAGCGTCGATGATGGCAATCGCCTCCGGCGTGCCATGGTGGGTTTCGGCGCGGGCCAGAACGACATCCAGGTGGCGGTGTCGTGCGATAGTCTCGGAGCGCCTGATTTGCCGCCGCTCTATCAGGCCGTCGACGAAGCCGACAGCAAGGGGATGCCGGGCGCGGTCATCAAACTGAATCCGTACGTGATCGCCGCCAAGTTCGTGATGGCGAGCGGCGACGAGAAGAAGACGATCAAGAAGACGGCGCAGCAGATTTCAGATGCGGTGATCGCCAAGCTGCATGGCGTCGCGCAGTAGTTTGCGCTGAAACACCGGCGGCGCGGCCGCAGGCGTTTCAACTCTCACGAACTCTCGAACCTTCAAGCCAGATCCAACGGCGCTGTCAAATCGCCCAGCGGCGCGAGCCCGTTGCTCGCGAATGCGCGATCGCGCGCCACCACACCGTCGAGCGGCGCGAGGCCGTGCACACGGCTGATCAGTCGGAGAATCGAATTGGTGTCGTACACCGTGTGATCGACGTAACCCTTCTTCGCCAGCGGCGATATCACCAGCGCGGGAATCCGCGAGCCCGGACCCCAGCGATCGCCCTTCGGCGGCGACACGTGGTCCCACCAGCCGCCGTTCTCGTCGACGGTGACGATCACGACCGTGTTCGCCCACTGCGGCCCGCGTTGAATATGCTCGATCACCGTCGCGATGTGACGGTCGCCCGACTCGACGTCCGCGTAACCCGCGTGCATGTTCAGATCGCCTTGCGGCTTGTAGAACGCGACTGCCGGTAAGCGTCCTGCATCGATATCCGCGATCAGATGGTTGGTCGACGCGTCGTTGCCGAGGCCGCCATCGCGGAGATACTTGCGCCGTGCCGCCGTGCCCGGCGCGTAGTTGGTGAAGTAGTTGAACGGCTGGTGGTGATACTGGAAGTCGGGCACCGCGCCCGTATCCTGATGCTCCAACGCGTACTGCCAGGCGCCGCTGTACCACGCCCAGTCGACACCCTTGTCCGTCAGACGGTCACCGATCGTCGCGTAATTCTGTGGCGGAAGCACGCGCGGATTCGACAGGTCCGCGAAGGCCGGATTGCCGCCTTCGGCCGGCCGCACGTTGCTCGGCTGATACGGCGGCGCCATGGTGTTGACGGCGTAGCCGTCGGCGGTGAACGCGCCGTCGTTGACGAATTTCGGCGGGCCGTCGAGTGCGGAGGCGGGCGACTCTTCCGACTGCTTCAGCCGCGTGCCGGTCGGATCGTCGCCGTCGACCACCGACACCATCTTTTTCGCCGGGCTGTTCTGGATGTCGGGATAGAACGGCGCCTGCGCCGAGATCAGAAAGATGTGGTTCAGCCACGAGCCGCCGAAGGCCGCCATGAAGAAGTTGTCGCACAGCGTGTACTGCTGCGCGAGATTCCACAGACGCAGCGTGTCGGCGGAATTGCGGTAGTGCCCCATCACCAGGCCGCCGGAATCTCCCCATGCGGCGAACTGGTTGTTGCGGCCGGCATTGATCTGCATCTGGTTCTGATAGAAGCGGTGCACCAGATCGCGTGTGATCACGCCGGTCGGCAGCGGCGCGCCCTGCGCGTCGGCGATATGGAACGGGCGGTTATGCAGGTTGACGATATCCTTCTGGCCGATCATGTAGCGCTTGCCGTCCACTTCCTGGGCTTGCGGCACGAGGCCGCCCCAGATGGCAGGCAAGCGCGGCAGCGGCGTCTTGCCGTCGCGGTCGAGTTGCAGATAGCGCTCGGCGCTCACGGCATCGAGCGGATGCTGGACGCCGGGGAAATTGCCGTACAGGTTCGCGAAGCTGCGGTTCTCCGCGTAGATCACTACGATGTGCTTGACCT
This sequence comes from Paraburkholderia sp. NPDC080076, assembly GCF_050281145.1. NCBI lineage: Bacteria > Pseudomonadati > Pseudomonadota > Betaproteobacteria > Burkholderiales > Burkholderiaceae > Paraburkholderia > Paraburkholderia sp. NPDC080076. The sequence goes on from NZ_JBNNWQ010000008.1 coordinate 188,301, forward strand.
GATCGTGAAGCGCGGCGTCGAGCCGCAAGTCGGCAGCGCTGCGCGGCGCGCCAGTGCTCGACATGTTTTGATCGGTTTTGCAGCCCGTCAGCGCCAGTCCGATACCGACCGCTGCCAGGCCGGTCAGGACTCGGCGGCGGTCGGGGTCGTCGGGGGCGTTATCGGCGTTGTCGGCGTTCGGCGGCAGAGTGGAGTCGTGATCGGTCATCGGTAGGTTCCGAAGTGGCTGTGACGGGCACTAGAGCGCCGCTCGGGGCGGCGTGCGCGCGGCACCGGTTGCGGATTCGAAGCGGCGAAAGAGGCAGACTAAGGCAGCCGGCGCTTCACGCGCCAACTGTTATGCGTGGCGTCGACGGCAAGCAGGAGCCAATGCCGCGTATCGACTGGGTGACGCTTTTGCGTGGCATAGCGATCGACCATCAATTCGAGTTCGTCGAGCGCTCGGCGGTGGCACGTGGCGTTGGCGCCGGAACCATCCGCGAATTCGACGACGGCGGCTGCCCCCCGGGCCGGCTCGGGCAAGTGCGCGATGCGCACCGCGCAGCCCGGATAAAGGTGCGAGTCGGCAACCTGAATCTGAATGGAATCGGACATGAGCATGGCCTCCGGACGCCTTGGGCGGAGCGAATGCGCGGCAGCGAGACCTCGCGCAATGGACCGCTTCAAAGCATAGCACCGCACGAAATGGTGGCGGTGCAGCAAATGGCATGGTTAACCACGACCCGGCGCACGACCCGGCATAGCGCGCGCGTGTCGCGTTGGTTGACGATCGCACGGCTTGCGGCCACGGCGTCGTGCAAGAAATAGCGAAGGCGGTGAGGGCGGCGCGCGCCACGCGCTATCATGCTGATCTGACCTTGATGAACAGCAGAAACGGCAGCCAAGATGGCAAAAGAAGAGCAGACAGGAGCGGGACGCAAGCACGCAAAGCCACGCGGTGCGGCCGCCTCGATTTCGCAGGACGACGCGTTGCCGCCGCGCCAGGTGAACGACGCCGAGTCCCCGGATTCCACCGACGAAGAGAGCGCCGGCGGATCGACTTATCTCGTGCCGGGCCTCGAGCGCGGCCTGCGCATTCTGGCTGAATTCAGCGCGCGTGAGCCGGTGCTCGGCGCGCCCGAATTGTCGAAGCGCATCGGCATTCCGCGCACCACCACGTTCCGTTTGTTGCAGACGCTCGAAGCGCTCGGCTTTCTCGAGCGCGTCAACGGCGACCGCTATTTCCGCCTGAGCGTCGCGGTGTTGAGGCTTGGTTTCGAATATCTGAGTTCGCTCGAATTGACCGATGTCGGCACGCCGATTCTCGAACGCCTGCGCGACGCCACGGGTCTGAGCACGCATCTGCTGATCCGCGATCAGCGCGACGTGGTGTTCGTTGCCAAGGCGCAAACCCATGCGCCGATGTTCAGTTCGGTGAAGGTGCATGTCGGCACGCGTTTGCCGGCGCATGCGACGGTGCACGGTCAGGTATTGATGGGCGATCTGAGCTTCGAGGAATTGCGTCAGTTGTATCCGGAGCCGCAACTGGAACGTTTCACCGAGCGCACGCCGGCCACCGTCGAAGAACTGTACGAAAGAGTGCGCGAGAGCGCGGCGCTCGGTTATGCGGTGAGCGAAGCGTCATTCGAGCGAGGTATTTCGGTGGTGAGCGCGCCGGTGCGCGAGCAGAGCGGCAAGATCGCAGCGGCGTTGACCGTGACGATTCCGCGTTCGGATATCGGCGAAGCCGAAGAGCGCGAGCCGCTCATCATCGCGGTTTGCCAGGCGGCGCTCGAACTGTCCGAGCGACTCAGCTACCGGCCGCGCCCGGATGATCCGACCGCGGTTCAGGCTCGCCGCAAGTCGGTGGCGGCCGGTTGATTCCGCCTCTGCTTCCGCATTCACTTCAGCGCTAGTCCGGCTGCGATTGCGGCCGGACTGCATGCTCCGCATCGCGGTTTCAGCAGAACCTCAGAACGAGTGATGGATGCCGGTCAGAATGATCGTCTGGTTCCGTCCACTCGACACACCCGCCGTAAAGAACGCCGCATCCGTATTCGAGCCGGCGCGCTCGTACAGCGCATTCACATACAACTGCGTCGATTTCGACAGCGAATAGATATCGCCGATCTCGAACTGCGTCCAGCGATGCCCCGCCAATGTCGTCGTGGCAGCGCCGCCGGCCACGCTGTTGAATGGCGTGAACTGATAATTCGCGCCGACGTCGTAGCTCTGATACGTGTCCGAGTGTCCGCCCGACTCCAGCTTCACGCGCGTGTACAGACCGTGCACCAGCAGCTTGCCGAACTGGTATGACGCGCCCGCGCCCATGTTTTCGACCTTGTCCGCGGTGTAGTTGGCCGCAGGCACGCCCTGGAAGTTGGTGATGCCCGTCGTGACGATCGACGGTGTGCGATTGTGCTCGTTCGCATACGTCGCGCCGGCCTTGAATGGACCGTTCGCATAGCTAAGCGCGAAGCTCAAGGTCTTGCCGGTCGAGAAGTTGGTCGTGTTGCCGAGACCCATCATCGCGCCAACCTGGAAGCCGCTGAAACTCGCCGAGCGGAATTTCACCGAATTGTCGAACGGCACTACGCCGGTGTCGGCGAGCTCATCGATATTGCCCGGGTGGAACGCGTACCAGCTGGCCGCCAGATAGGCCGTGCTCAGCGGACCCAACACGTCGAAGCTGAACGGCGTCTGATGACCGAGCGTCACCGTGCCGATCGTGTCCGAACTCAGGCCGACAAACGCCTGGCGATTGAACAGCACGCCGGGTTTAGCGAACGCGCCGGTGTTCGTATAGAAGCCGTTTTCCAACTGGAAGACTGCTTTCAGGCCGCCGCCCAGATCTTCCACCCCCTTCAGGCCCCAGCGGTCAGGCTGCATGTTGCCCTGTTCTTCCATCCACTTCGAATGGCCGCCTACATTGCTGATATACGCGACACCGGCATCCAGGCTGCCGTATAGCGTCACACTGCTCTGCGCCCATGCGCCTGTCGTTGCGCAGATTGCCGTCAAGCCGGCCGCAATGATGTGCTTCACCGTTGGTTCTCCTGATCACACGACGGATAGCTCTCGCCGGATTCGTCGTCCCTGATCCTTGCTTTGGGTTGAATGCAGCTCTGGGGTTTATGCGCCAAAACTGCCACGCTTTATGTTCCACCTATGGGCGTTTGTATCGCCTATGGAAAATTATAGTGAGTCTGAGAGTAGTCAAAATAAATTTTCGGACCCCGTACAAACCCGTATAAGGGTGGCCGGATTCATCGGAAAATTTGGCTCAAATCCAAGCCCTGCAATGCTCGGCGAGTGTCGTAGCCATTCGCGCCACCTCGCGCGATGCTGTGTTGAGAGCGCCACACTCGGTGTTTTCCCCTACCAGTCCAGATTTTTATTTTCTCTGGTCGAAGCCGCTCCTATAATTATCCATACACGAACTGATGTTCCTTGTATGGAACATAAGGCTTCAGGAGAAGGCGAGAAATGACTGAACAATGGCGCTGCGCCGGCCATGCCGGCGACCTGTCCGATGACGCGCCGCTCGAGTTCAAGCTCGACGGCACGGAGATCGGCATCTACAAGGTGGGCGATGCGCTGTACGCGCTGGAAAACGTCTGCCCCCATGCGTACGCGTTGCTGACGCAGGGCTTTGTCGACGGCGACACCGTCGAGTGCCCGTTGCACGAGGCCGTGTTCCATATCCCGACCGGCAAATGCTTGAAAGAGCCCGGTGGCCGCGACCTGAAGATGTACTCGGTGCGCCTCGCCGGCGAAGAAATCCAGATCAAGGTGGAATGACATGCGAGAGCAAATCGTGAACTTCAATCCCTTCCTGAAGCCGTGGCTCGCGCCGCAGCCGAACAACGTCGCCGGCAAGGGGGTGATCGAAAAGCCGGGCGAGACCGAGAACTTCATCTGGCAAACGCGCAAGGCCGAGCCGACCCAGTACGAAAACGACTTTGGCGATGCGCTCGAGAAAGTGTTCGAAGCGGGCGCGGTGGAGTTGCAGGAAGTGGTCGACGGTTTGAACCGCGTCGGCTTCCGCACCCCGGAAGGCAGCACGTGGCACGCCGACCGCCTCGCCGCCGAATTCCGCCTGCTCGCCGAATAAGCGCGCTTTCCCGAACACGTTCATCGCATCCGTATCCGGAGTCTCTTCATGACGTCCCCCAATACAACTCAAGGCACGGCTGACCCGATCCAGTCGTATCTGGACAAAGGCCTGCGTAACTACTGGTATCCCGTTGCGCCGAGCTGGCAAGTCGGCGACGCGCCAGTCGGCATCACGCGCCTCGGCGACCAGATCGTGCTGTGGCGCGACAAGGAAGGCAAAGTCCACGCGCTCGAAGACCGCTGCCCGCACCGCGGCGCGCGTCTGTCGCTCGGCTGGAACCTCGGTGGCAGTGTCGCGTGCTGGTATCACGGCATTGAAATCGATGGCAGCGGCGAAGTCACCAAAGTGCCGGCCGTGTCGAACTGCCCGCTGGAAGGCCAGAAGTGCGTCAAGTCGTATCCGGTCGAAGAGCATGCCGGCGCGATCTTTCTGTGGTTCGGCGATGAAGCGCATAAGGAACCGACGCCGCTGGTGTTGCCGGAAGAGCTGGTTGGCGAGGAATACGCGAGCTTCCTGTGCATGTCGAACTGGAAGTGCAATTACCAGTACGCGATCGACAACGTGATGGACCCGATGCACGGCGCGTATCTGCACGCGACCTCGCACTCGATGGCCGAAGGCGACAAGCAGGCCGACATGCGCGTGCGCAAGACCGAAACCGGACTGATGTTCGAAAAGGTCGGCCAGCGCGACGTGAACTTCGACTGGGTGGAACTCGGCGAAACCGGCACGCTGTGGATGCGCCTCGCGATTCCCTACAAGAAGAAGTTCGGACCGGGCGGCAACTTCGGAATCATCGGCTTTGCGACGCCGGTCGACGGCGACAACTGTCAGGTGTACTTCTGGCGCACCCGCAAGGTGTCGGGCTGGCAACGCGACGCATGGCGTTTCCTGTACCGCAATCGCCTGGAAGGTCTGCATTGGGCCGTGCTGGAGCAAGACCGCTACGTGCTGGAAAGCATGGCGCCGAACGCGCGCAATCACGAGTTCCTGTATCAGCACGACGTCGGCATGACGCGTGTGCGCCGCATGTTGCGTCAGCGTGCACAGCAGGACTTCGCCGCGCTGGAAGCACATCGCGCTGAAGCCGCGAAGTCAGGCGCCGCGCAAACGGCGGATGCAGGCCACAGCCATGCATAACGACGCGTCCGCAGCGCTCAACGGCCGGCGCGTCCTCGTGACGGGCGGCGCGCGTGGTCTCGGCGCGGCCTTCGTCTGCTCGCTGGTGCAGGCCGGCGCGCGCGTGGTGTTCGGCGACGTGCTGCACGAAGAAGGCAAGGCGCTCGCCGCATCGCTCGTCGAACAAGGTCATGCGGTCACTTACGTACCGCTCGATCTCGCCGATCCCGCGAGCATCAAGCAATTCGCGGAGCAAGGCGCGGCGCAGCTCGGCGGTCTCGACGCCCTGATCAACAACGCGGCGATCACCAACTCTGGCGGCAAGTTTGCCGACGAGTTGTCTGTCGATACGTGGGACGCCGTGATGAACGTCAACGTGCGCGGCACCTGGCTGATGAGCACCGCCGCGCTGCCATATCTGCGCGACTCGGGCCGCGGCAGCATCGTCAACATCGCCTCGGACACGGCGATGTGGGGCGCGCCGAAGCTGCTCGCTTATGTCGCCAGCAAGGGCGCGGTGATTTCGATGACCCGCTCGCTGGCGCGTGAATTCGGCGCGCATCAGGTGACGGTCAACGCGATCGCGCCGGGGCTGACCGAAGTCGAGGCGACCGCGTACGTGCCCGCCGAGCGTCACGAGTATTACTTGCAAGGCCGCGCGCTCACGCGCGCACAAGTGCCCGACGACGTCACCGGGCCGGTGCTGTTCCTGTTATCCGATGCCGCTCGTTTCGTGACCGGCCAATTGCTGCCGGTCAACGGCGGCTTCGTGATGAATTGATCTTGTCGAATCGAAAGGAGAAAGAGATGGCGGACGCCGATATCGAACGCAAATCGTGGGACCAACCCGCGGACGCGAGCTTTGCCCAATGGCTGGACACTCGCGTCGCGCGCCTGGAAACGCGTCGCTATGACTGGGACGCGTTGAAGTTCCAGGCCGACTACGACCCGAAGTATCGCCGTGCGCAAATGCGTTATGTCGGCACTGGCGGCACGGGCGTCGCGAAAGACATGAACACGGTGCCCGCAGGCGGCTTCACGTTCTCGACGATGGTGATCCCGGCCGGCAACATCGGCCCGAGTCATATTCATATGGATGTTGAAGAAATCTTCTTCGTGCTGCGCGGCAAGATGAAAGTGATCTGCGAGAGAGACGGCGAAACGTGGGAAGCGGTCCTCGGCGAGCGTGATCTGATCTCGGTGCCGCCGGGCGTGTATCGCACGGAAATCAACGTCGGAGAAGAAGACGCGTTGATGTGCGTGATGCTCGGTTCGCCGAAGCCCATTACGCCGACGTATCCGCCGGATTCGCCGCTGGCCAAGCTCAAGCGCTAAGCCGTCGTACCGGTTTCAAAACACCCGCGAAGGAAATCATGTCCGCAGTCCCGTCCTCTATCACCGATAGCGCCGATCAGCACGCCACGCTCGAAGCCCGCCTCGCGCGCTTTCCGGCGCAGCAGATCTGGCTGGCCTCGCAACGCGCGGTGAGCTATCGCGAAGTGGATAGCGCCGACAACAGCGCGCTGCCGCTCGTGTTGCTGCACGGTATCGGTTCGGGCGCGGCTTCGTGGGTGCAGCAGTTCGAAGGACTCGGCGCGACGCGCCGCTTGCTGGCGTGGGATGCGCCGGGTTATGGCGCATCCACGCCGGTCGCGGCTGAATCGCCGGTGGCGAGTGATTACGCAAGCATATTGAACGAGTGGCTCGACGCGCTCGGCATCGAACGGTGCGTGCTGCTTGGCCATTCGCTCGGCGCGATTATTGCCGGCGCGTTTGCCGTGACGCATCCGCAGCGTGTGGCTGGTTTGCTGCTGTTGTCGCCGGCTGGTGGCTACGGCGCTGCGTCGGCTGAAGTACGCAATACGAAGCGCGATCAGCGTCTCGCGATGCTGAAGGAACTCGGTCCGCAAGGCCTCGCCGAAAAACGCAGCGCCAATATGTTGTCCGCTCACGCAAGCGGCGAAGCGCGCGCATGGGTGCGCTGGAACATGTCGCGCGTGATCCCGCACGGCTATACGCAGGCCACGCATCTGCTCGCCAACGCCGATCTCGCCGGCGAGCTCGCGCGCTACACAGGCCGCATCAACGTGGCCGTCGGCGCCGACGACACCATTACGACGCCCGAAGCCTGCGAGCGACTCGCACTGGCCGCGGGCACCCAATTGCAGGTCGTGCCGCGCGCGGGGCACGCCGGCTATATCGAAGCACCCGCCGCGTACACAGCGATCATCGACACGTTCTGTCGCTCGAGCGACGGACAACGGAGCCAATGAATGACGCCCGACACGCCCGACACAATTAACGCCGAGCGCGACGCGGACGAAGTCCGCAATGACCCCGGCAACGACACCAACGGCGACACCGCCTACCGGGTGCCGGGTCTCGAACGCGGTCTGAAGATTCTGACGGAGTTCTCGCCGCGCGAACCGGTTCTCGGCGCACCGGAATTATCCAAGCGCCTGAAGATTCCTCGCACGACGGTGTTCCGTCTGCTGCAAACGCTCGAATCGCTCGGCTTTCTCGAGCGTGCCGACAAGGACCGCAACTATCGCCTCGGCGTCGCGGTGCTGCGGCTCGGTTTCGAATATCTGAGCTCGCTCGAATTGACCGACCTCGGTCTGCCGATTATCGAGGCGCTGCGTACGGAAACGGGCCTCACGAGTCACATCGTGATTCGCGATGGACGTGACGTCGTGTTCGTCGCCAAGGCACAAAGCCATGCGCCGATTTTCAGCTCGGTGAAGGTCAACGTGGGCACGCGTCTGCCGGCCTATGCCACGACGCATGGCCAGGTGCTGATGGGCGACATGACGCTCGACGAGTTGAAGAAGCTTTATCCCGAGCCGGAACTCGAGCGCTACACGAAGCAGACGCCGGTCACCGTAGACGATCTGTACGAACGGATTCGCGACGATGCGAAGCGCGGATTCGCGATCAGCGAGTCGTCGTTCGAGCGCGGCATTTCGGTGGTGAGCGCGCCGGTGCGCAACGACACGGGCCGCATCGTCGCCGTGATCACGACGACGATTCCGCGCCACGAGATCGACGCGTCGCTGCTCGATAGCGGCCTGATCGACAAGGTCCGCCGCGCGGCCGACGAACTTTCGCAGCGGCTCAACTATCGGCCGAAGGGTGGCCCGAAGGCGGGCAGCAATTACATGAAGGCATTGGGACTCTGATGATCCAAATCGACTTGACCGGACAGGTAGCGGTGGTGACGGGCGGTTCGTCCGGCATCGGCCTCGCGACCGCCGAAATGTTTCTGCGGGCGGGTGCCTCGGTCGTGATCTGCGGCCGCGACACCGAACGTCTCGCGCAAGCGGAAGCCGCGCTGAACGCGCAGTTTCCGAACGCGCAGTTGCTTGCCCGCCGCTGCGACGTACTCGACGCCGACGACGTGAAGGCTTTCGCAGAAGCGGTGCAGACGCGCTTCGGCCGCACCGACATGCTGGTGAACAACGCTGGCCAGGGCCGCGTGTCGACTTTCGCCGACACCACCGACGACGCCTGGCGCGAAGAACTCGACCTGAAGTACTTCAGCGTGATTCGCCCGACCCGCGCATTTCTGCCGATGCTGCGCGACGCGGCTGGGGTGAGCGGAAGCGCTTCAGTGGTCTGCGTCAACTCGCTGCTGGCGTTGCAACCCGAGGCGCACATGGTGGCGACTTCTTCGGCGCGCGCCGGTGTGCAGAACCTGCTCAAGTCGCTCGCGGTGGAACTCGCGCCGCAGCGCATCCGCGTCAATTCGATTCTGATCGGCATCGTCGAATCGGGTCAATGGCGCCGCCGTTACGCAAAAGAAGCGCAGCCGGGCCAGAGCTGGGAAGACTGGACGGCCGAGCTGGCGCGCAAGAAAAACATTCCGCTAGGCCGCTTCGGTCGCCCCGAAGAAGCCGCTCAAGCGCTCTTTTATCTGGCTACGACGCTGTCGTCCTATACGACGGGCAGTCATATCGATGTTTCTGGAGGCGTTGCACGACATGTCTGACAAAACCACCGTTGGCGAACTGATCGCCGCCTTTCTCGAGCAATGCGGCGTTCAAACCGCATTCGGCGTGATCTCGATCCACAACATGCCGATCCTCGACGCGATCCATAACCGCGGCAAGATCCGCTATGTCGGCGCGCGCGGCGAAGCCGGCGCGGTGAATATGGCTGATGGCCTCGCGCGCGTCTCCGGCGGCCTCGGCGTCGCCTTTACCAGCACGGGCACCGCGGCGGGCAACGCAGCGGGCGCGATGGTCGAAGCATTGACCGCCGGCACCGCGCTGCTGCACGTCACCGGCCAGATCGAAACCGAATACCTCGATCAGGACCTCGCGTATATCCACGAAGCACCGGACCAACTGTCGATGCTGTCGTCGATCTCGAAGGCCGCGTTTCGCGTGCGTTCCGTTGAAACCGCGCTGCCGACTATCCGCGAAGCCGTGCGTGTCGCGCAAACCGCGCCGAGCGGTCCGGTGAGCGTCGAGATTCCGATCGACATTCAGGCCGCCGAAGTCGAATGGCCCGCCGATCTGGCCGCGCCGCACATCACGACGCTCACGCATTGCAAGCAGCGCGTCGCGCAACTCGCCGATTCATTGGCGACGGCCAAGCGCCCGTTGCTGTGGCTGGGCGGCGGCACGCGTCACGCGACCCAGGCGGTCGAGCGTCTGGTGGCGCTGGGCTTCGGCGTCGTGACCAGCGTGCAAGGCCGTGGCGTGCTGCCGGAAGATCATCCGGCCACGCTCGGCGCGTTCAATGTGCACACGGCGGTCGAGAGCTTCTACAAGACGTGCGACGCGCTGGTGGTGGTCGGTTCGCGCCTGCGTGGCAATGAAACGCTGAAGTACAAGCTCGCGTTGCCGCAACCGTTGTATCGCATCGACGCCGACGCGCTCGCCGATAACCGCGGCTATCGCAACGAGATGTTCATTCACGGCGATGCATCTTCGGTACTCGAAGAACTTGCAACGCTGCTCGAAGGTCGTCTGAAGGTCGACCCGACCTTCGCGCAGGATCTGGCCGCCGCGCGCGAAAGCGCCGTCGCCGATGTGGGCAAGGGCCTCGGCCCGTACAAGCGTCTCGTCGACGCGCTGCAGTCGGCGGTGGGCCGCGACTACAACTGGGTGCGCGACGTCACGATCTCGAACAGCACGTGGGGCAACCGCATGCTGAAGATTTTCTCGCCGCGTGCAGGTGTTCACGCGCTCGGCGGCGGCATCGGCCAAGGCATGCAGATGGGCATCGGCGCGGCGCTCGCGGGTAGCGCGGCGAAGACCGTGTGCCTCGTCGGCGACGGCGGTTTGATGGTCAACGTCGGCGAACTCGCGACGGCTGTGCAGGAAAACGCCAACGTGATGATCGTGTTGATGAACGACCAGTGCTACGGCGTGATCCGCAACATTCAGGACGCGCAATACGGTGGCCGCCGCTGCTACGTCGATCTGCATCAGCCGGATTTCGCGCAGTTCTGCGAAAGCCTGAAGCTCACGCACTACCGCATCAAATCGCTCGACCAGGCCGACGCGATCATTCGCGAAGGTATGGCGAAGACGGGTCCGGTGCTGGTCGAAGTGGACATGCTGTCGGTCGGCTCGTTCGCCACCGCGTTCGCGGGGCCGCCGGTCAAGGAACAGGAGCCGGAACATGCGTGACGCGGGCTACGCGGGGCATCACGCACCCGTCGACGTCGCGATGATCGGCTTCGGCGCGATCGGCCAGGCGGTGTATCGCTCGGTCGCCGCCGATCCGACGGTGCGCGTGTCGCACGTGATCGTGCCGGAGCGCCACATGGCTTCGGTGCGTGAAGTAGTGGGCGACTCGGTGGATGTCGTGGCATCCGTGTCCGCCTTGAGCAGCCAGCCGCATTTCGCGCTGGAATGCGCGGGACATAGCGCACTGGTCGATCACGTGGTTCCGTTGCTGAAGGCCGGCACGGACTGCGCGGTCGCATCCATCGGCGCGCTGTCCGACATGCTGCTGCTCGACGCGCTCTCCGCGGCCGCCGATGAAGGCGACGCCACGTTGACGCTGCTCTCCGGCGCGATTGGCGGCGTGGATGCGCTGGCCGCGGCCAAGCTCGGCGGTCTCGACGAAGTGCTGTACACCGGCCGCAAGCCGCCCATGGGTTGGCTCGGCACGCCGGCGGAACAGCTCTGCGATCTGCACACGCTGAATGAAGAGAAGGTGATCTTCGAAGGCAGCGCGCGCGAAGCGGCCCGGCTCTATCCGAAGAACGCCAACGTGGCCGCGACGATCGCGCTGGCCGGCCTCGGTCTGGACCACACCACGGTTCGGCTGATCGCCGATCCGAACGTGACGCGCAACGTGCACCGCATCGTGGCACGCGGCGCATTCGGCGAGATGTCGTTGGAAATGTGCGGCAAGCCGCTGCCGGATAACCCCAAGACGTCCGCACTGACCGCGTATAGCGCGATGCGTGCGCTACGCAATCGCGCGGCGCGCTGCGTGATTTAAGCCCCAGTTGATTAGCTGAAGCAAACCGGAATGACCGACATGACTCACTTCGATACCAGCCTCGTGCCCACCGGCGATATTTTCATCGGCGGCGAATGGCGGCAAGGGCGTGGCAACCCGTACACAAGCCTGTATCCGGCGGATCAGTCGGTCAACATGGAAATCTCGACGGCCAATGCCGACGACGCCCGCGACGCCGTGGAAGCGGCGGATATCGCATGGCGCCGCGCCGACTGGTCGGGTTTGAAGCCGCATCAACGCGCGCTGATTCTGTACCGCATCGCCGATCTGATCATGGCGCGTCACGAAGCGCTCGCGCAATTGCAGCGCCGCGACAACGGCAAGCCGATTGGCGAAACGCGCGTGCTGGTGGCGAGCGCCGCGAACACGTTCCGCTATTTCGCGGCGTGCCTCGAAACGCTCGACGAAGAAGTCACGCCCTCGCGCGGCGACTATCTGACGATGAGCATTTACGAACCGATCGGCGTGATCGCCGCGATTACGCCGTGGAATTCGCCGATTGCTTCCGACGCGCAGAAGCTCGCGCCGGCGCTCGCAGGCGGCAACGCAGTCGTGTTGAAGCCGGCTGAAGTGACGCCTTTGGTGTCATTGGCATTGGCGCGCATTTGCGAAGAAGCCGGTGTGCCGAAGGGCGTTCTGAGCGTGTTGCCCGGAAAAGGCTCCGTAATCGGCGACGTGCTGGTGCGTCATCCGCTGGTGAAGAAGGTGTCGTTCACGGGCGGCACCGAAGTGGGCCGCGGCATCGCGCGCATCGCGGCGGACAAGTTGATGCCGGTGTCTCTGGAGCTTGGCGGCAAGTCGCCGACCATCGTCTTCGACGACGCCGATCTCGATCATGCGGTCAACGGTGTGCTGTACGGCATTTTCAGTTCGTCGGGCGAAGCGTGCATCGCGGGTTCGCGCCTGTTCGTGCAGCGCTCGATCTACGACGCGTTCATGAAGCGTCTCGCGGAAGGCGCGCGCAAACTGCGTGTCGGCGATCCGTCGCGTGAGCAAACGCAGATGGGTCCGCTGATTACGGCGGCGCATCGCGAAACCGTCGAACGTTATGTCGCGCTGGGCCTGGAAGAGGGCGGCCGCCTGCTGTGCGGCGGCGAACGCCCGGTCGGCGATGGCCGCGAAGCAGGCACCTACTTACAGCCGACGATTCTCGAAGGCCTGACCAACAACGCCCGTATCTGCCAGGAAGAAATCTTCGGCCCGGTGCTGGTGGCGATGCCGTTCGACGACGAAGCCTCGCTGCTGAAGGAAGCGAACAACAGTGTGTTCGGCCTCGCCGCCGGCATCTGGACGCGCGATTACAAGCGCGCATACCGGATCGCCCGCGCACTGGAAGCCGGCACCATCTGGATCAACACCTACAAGCTGTTCTCGATCTCGACGCCGTTCAGCGGCTGGAAAGAGAGCGGCATGGGACGCGAAAAAGGCCGGCTCGGCATCCGCGAATACATGCAACAGAAGAGCCTCTACTGGGGCTTGAACGACGCGCCGCTGGCGTGGGCGAATTAATACGCAAGATACGCAAGAGGCACGTTATGACGATTCTCGGCATTGAACAGATTATTTACGGCGTGACGGATCTCGCCACCTGTCGCCGCTTTTTCGCGGACTGGGGCTTGAAGGAAGTCGCGCACGATGAAACGCAGGCGCGTTTCGAAACGCTGAACGGGTGCACGATTCTCGTTGTGAACGCTGACGATCCCTCGTTGCCGCCCGCGTTCGAAGAAGGCCCGACGCTGCGCGAAGTAACGTGGGGCGTGGCCACGAAAGCCGAACTCGACGAATTGCGCGGGCGCTTCGCAAATCAGCCGGGCCATTTCGAAACCGACGACGCCGTCGGCTGTATCGACCCGAACGGCATGGCGATTCGCGTCGAAGTGACCCGCAAGCGCGCGCTCGACATTCACGGTTCGCCGTCGAACGTGTGGGGCCAAACGTTGCGCGTCGATCAGCCGTCGCCGATTTATGAACGCGCCGAGCCGGTCGAAGTGGGCCACGTCGTGTTTTTCACGAACCGTCTCGCCGAACAGGAAAAGTTCTATCAGGAACTGCTCGGCTTCGAAATGTCCGACCGTTATCCGGGCCGTGGCGCGTTCATGCGCTGCGCGCCGCACGGCGGCCATCACGACATTTTCCTGCTGGCTTTGCCCAACGGTAAGCGCGGCCTGAACCATGTCGCGTTCACCGTGCGCGATATCCACGAAGTGTTCGGCGGCGGCATGCATATCAGCCGCTGCGGCTGGGACACGCAACTCGGGCCGGGGCGTCATCCGGTGTCGTCGGCTTACTTCTGGTACTTCCAGAACCCGGCGGGCGGCCTGATCGAGTATTACGCCGACGAAGACCAGCTCACGCCCGACTGGCAGCCGCGCGATTTCGAACCGGGTCCGACCGTATTCGCCGAATGGGCGATCGACGGCGGCATCGACGGCAATACGCGGCGGCAGAAAAACGCCAAGGCGCCGGAAGGCAAGTTCATGACGGAGCAGAAAAAATGACGGACGCTGCTGCTGCAAAGGCGCAAGCCGCCCATGCCGGCCTCGAAGCACCGCGCACGATCGTCGTGATCGGCGGCGGCCAGGCGGCCGGTTGGGTCGTGAAGACCTTGCGCAAGGAAGGCTTCGACGGCCGCCTCGTGATGATCGCCGACGAAGTCCATCTGCCGTATGAACGTCCGCCGCTCTCGAAAGCGGTGCTGGCGGGCGAAGCGGATATCGACACCGTGCGGCTCGTGAAGCCCGACGACTTCGACGCGCTGAACGTCGAAGCCTGGCAGCCGGATTGCGCGACTTCGATCGATCGCGAGCAGCGCATCGTGCGCACGCAGTCGGGCCGCGAAGTGCAATACGACCGTCTGGTGATCGCGACGGGCGGTGCGGCGCGCAAGTTGCCGGAGGCGCTTCTAAAGACCTCGCACATTGCCTACTTGCGTACGCTCGATGAAGCCGTTGCTTTGGGTGAACGCCTGCGTGCCAGCAAGCGCGTGCTGGTGGTGGGCGGCGGCTGGATCGGCCTCGAAGTCGCGGCCACGGCGCGCAAGCTCGGCGTCGAAGCCACGGTGGTGGAAGGTGCGCCGCGTCTGTGCGCACGGTCGTTGCCGCCGATGGTGTCTGGTTTCCTGCTCGACCTGCATCGCTCGAACGGCGTGGACGTGCGTTTGAACGCTTCGCTCACCGCGCTCGAAGATCATCCGCACGACGCCAATCGCATTCGCGCCACGTTCGCGGACGGCTCGACGCTCGACGCCGATTTCGCGGTGGCCGGCATCGGTCTCACGCCGCACACGGCGTTGGCGCAAGCCGCGGGCGTGAAGGTGGAAGACGGCATCGTGGTCGATCATTTCGGCGCCACGGACGACCCGCGCATTTTCGCGTGCGGCGACGTCGCCAACCATCCGAGCGCGTGGCTCAAGCGCCGCGTGCGGCTCGAATCGTGGGCCAATGCGCAGAACCAGGCGATTGCCGTCGCGAAGGCATTGCTCGGCACCTTCGAACCGTATGCGGATATTCCGTGGTTCTGGTCCGATCAGTACGACGTGAACCTGCAGATTCTCGGCGACATTCCAGGCGATGCACAACTGGCCGTGCGCGGCGACTTGCGGGGCAAACGCGCCACGCTGTTCCATCTGGAAGACAGCGCGATTCGCGGCGTGATCGCCATCAATACGCCGCGCGAACTGAAACTGTCGCGCAAATGGATGAACCAAGGCCGGACCATCGACCTTGCCACCCTGACCGACGCCTCAACGGCGCTTGCCTAACCACATCTACGGACGGCACAACGGCATGAGAACCATCGACAACACCATGGGGGACCGCAGCAGCGCCGGTGTCTCAGGCCCTGTGACCCGGGGCTCGATCATCGCGCGTCTGGAGCGCTTGCCCAAGAATGCGATGCAGGTGCGCGCGCGCATACTGATCGGTCTCGCGACGTTCTTCGACGGCTTCGATGTGATCGCGATCGCGGCCACGTTGCCGATCCTGATCGCGAAGTGGCATCTGACGCCGTGGGAAATCGGCTTTCTGATCGGCTCCGGTTCGGTCGGACAACTGATCGGCGCGTTCGTTTTTCCGTGGTATGCGGAGCGCAAGGGCCGCGTGAAGGCGATCGCGCTGAGTTCGGGGATCATCGGCATCACCAGCATTGCGTGCGGTTTTGCGCCGACGTTCGCGGCGTTCGTCGTGTTGCGCGTGATTCAGGGGCTTGGGCTTGGTGGCGAATTGCCGGTGGCCGCGACGTACATCAACGAGATCAGCCGTGCGCATGGCCGTGGCCGTTTCGTGCTGTTGTATGAGATCGTTTTTCCGGTCGGCCTGCTCGCTTCGAATGCGTTGGGTGCGTGGATCGTGCCGCGTTTCGGCTGGCAAGCCATGTACTTTATCGGCGGCATGCCGTTGATCCTGTTCTTCGTGCTGCGCAAGCTCGTGCCGGAATCGCCGCGTTGGCTCGCTGAACGTGAGCGGATGGCCGACGCGGATGTGGCGGTGCATGCGTTCGAACGCGCGGTCAAAGGTCCGCTTCCGCCGGTCACGCAGTCGGTTGAATTCGAAGCGATGGCCAATCGTCATCCGAAGCGCCGCATGGGCGACCTGTTCGGTCCCGCGTATCTGAAGCGCACGCTGGCCGTGGCGATGTTGTGGATCACTTGCGGCTTTATTCAATACGGTCTTTCGACGTGGCTGCCGACGATCTACCGCACGATTTATCACGCGCCGCTGCAACTTGCGCTGAATCTGGCGGTGGCGGCTTCGGTGCTCGGCGTGGTGGGTTCGTTGACTTGCGCGTTGCTGGTCGACAAGGTGGGACGTAAGCCGATTATCAATCTGTCGTTCGTGGCGTGTGCGATTTCGCTGCTGCTGGCGGGTGTGCTCCACGATTCGTCGGTGTATGTCGTGGCGACGTGCTGCGCGTTCTCGCTGGGCTTCCTGGCTTGCGGATTCATCACGGCTTATGTGTACACGCCGGAGCTGTATCCGACGAGTATCCGCGCGATGGGCTGCGGCGTCGGCGGCGCGTGGCTGAAGGTGGCGGCGATCTTCGCGCCGGCTATCGTGTCGAAGACGATGATCGGTGGGAATCTGCAAGTGGCGTTTTATATCCTCGCGGCCGTGCCGTTTCTTGCGGCGGTGGCGGTGCACTTTCTTGGGATTGAAACCAAGGGGAAGGTGCTGGAGCAACTGGAGGCTTGAGGTTTCTACTGTTTGAGTTTGGTGGGCGGTTGATGTTGCAGTACCGCGATTAGCTGGGAGACGAGGGGCGCACTGGGTGGTGTGCCCCTTCGTTTTTTTGGGGGTGGTTACCGCGTCGCCTGGCGCGCTTCTCGCCGCTGCCTAATCCCCTCAATAACCCAGATACTCATCAACCCCGCACTCACACAGGCGATGATGTCCGGCTTATAAATCGCCAGCGCCATCCAGACAAGGTTGGCATACCCGCGAAAAAACGCCGGTATCGCTGCGCGCAGATCGTTCCAGCGCGTCGTCGCCAGCACGCCGCCGGCCGCCGACATCACCGTAAACAACGCCCACGCGAACTGCGTCGGACGCACTTCGCGCTGCAATAGCAATACGATCAACGCTGCGAATCCAGCGAACCACAAAGGCGCGCAAACCCAAAACAACAACCGCGGCCGACGCGCGATCCATCCACGCCATTCCGCTTGCGAAAACGAAATGAAGAACGCGAACAGCACACCATGCGCATAAGGCATCAGCCACGCATGCGAATCCGTCGCGATCCAGTGGCCCGCAAAGCCCAACGCCGTCGCGCTGAATGCGGCGAGTATCGCGAGCTCCTTGATAGGCGGCCAGCCGTGAATCAACGCGGCCCAGATCGTACAGACGCTCAGCGTGGCCATCGCGACCGATGTCGAACGGCCGCTGCCGTCCTCACACAGCGCAACGGTTGTCGCACCGAGCCACACGGGAATCCAGCCATAACGCAGCCAACCGAGCGAGCGCAACGCTCGCAGCCGCTGTTGCTGAGGCTCGGACAGCAGCACGGTCGTAGCGGCGACCGTTACCAGCGCGAGCATCAGCGTCGACAAAAGGATGCCCAACTGAGCGGGCGACCATTGATCGAACCATCGACTGCTATTGGGTTTCAGCGAAGCGTCCGCGAACAGCAAGCCGCACCACGCGTTCAAGGCGAGCGCTGGTCCGAACAGACGGCCCGCGCCGATGCGGAATTTGAGGCAACGTCCCCAAAAATCGACTTTCTCGGCATCGAGCCGCAGCCGCACGACATTCGGATGGTAGCGACCAAGCGCGGTCAATAGCTGCTCCATCTCTGCGCGCACGCCGGCACGAAGCAGTGCTCGCGCGCCGGCCGCCAATTGCGGCGACGGACCTTCGAGCAATGCCATCGCGTTCGTGAAGCGCAGGCGCAGCGCGTTGTAGTCTTCGTCGGCGAACACGCGGTTCAGCGCGAGCGTGGCAATGGCCGCGTTGCGCCGTCGCAGATGCGCGGCGTTGTCCCGCCAGCCGAGAACCGCGCTCAAATTCATGCGCAGCATGGCCGGCGTGTCCTCGTTCAGACAATGACACAGCGCCTGCCATTCGAGTTCATCGCGCGTCGCAATGTTGACGACGGCGGCGAACAGATCCTGCAAGGAGCGGCGCGACTCGAGGTCGTCCGTTTGCGCGATGAAGTTTTGCCAGAGCTGGACGGCGGTTTCGAAAGCGTCGGGTTCGCGGACGGCGGCCTCGACTTCCGAAGTGTTGACCGTAACGTGGGACGTCGCCGGCGCGGTTGCAGACTTCCGCGTAGTTGCGATCAAACGCTCGGGTTCAGTGCAAGACGCGTTCGCTGTTGGTACCGCGGCTACTTCTTTCGCGATCGCGCCACTCGCCATCTGCAACGCCGACTCGTACGCGTACCGCAGACGCTGAAAAGCCTCGGCATCTTGATCCGGACGTTGCTGCTTCAACAGCCGCGCATAAGCGCGACGGACCGCCCGCTCGTCGGCATTCGACTCGATGCCGAGCACATCCCAGGGCCATTGATTGTTCGAGATGGTATTCATGGCCAGTCAGTAAGTCACATGTACATCGAAGCGATCCAGCAGCGCGCTCAGCTCACCGCGCGCCTGCGCGATTTCATCGGCGTTCTGGCGCTCGATCAGTGCCTGGAAGCGGGCGATATGCGCGGCCAGATATTGCCGATGATCGCCGAGCGTTTCTTCATAGACACGGTCGGCGCGCGTCAACAGCGTCCGGTTCTCGAGTTGGTCGCGTGGGTGGATCTTCAGCGCGCTCAACGCGGTAAGTCGCTCGCGAATTTCTTCCGGTGTCATTACGCCGGGATTTTCTTCGATCACCATCGCGCGTTTTACGCCGCCCGGAAACGCAGTGGCCTCCACTTCCAGCACGCCGTTGATGTCGTAAGTGAAGCGCACATCCGCGCCTGCTTCGCCCGCTGCCTTGAGCGGCACTTCGAGCGTGAATTCACCGAGCGCGACGTTGTCCGTGGTCAAACGCGCTTCGCCCTGAAACACCTTGATGCTCAGGATCTGCTGGCGGTCGCGCACCGTGAAAATGCGCTGCATGCGGCTCACCGGCACGATCGTATTGCGTTCGATGATCGGCAAAAAGTGACCCGGCACGAACTGAGCGGGCCCGACCTGCATGGCTGTGTCGATACCGAGGCTATAGGGCGCGACATCGGTCAGCACCATTTCGTCGAGCCCGGCATCGCGTCCCACGAGTCCGGCTTGCACCGCCGCGCCGAGCGCGACCACTTCGTCCGGATTCAAATGTCCGGCGGGTAGGCGGCCGAACATCTTCGAGACCAGCTTGCGGACCATCGGCATGCGCGACGCGCCGCCGACGAGGATGATCTCGTCGAGCGCGGCGACGGCAATCTTCGAATCGCGCAATGCGCGTTCCACCGGTTTGCGCAGCCGTTGCAGCAAATGCTCGCAGGTGCGCTCCGCTGCGGCCGCGTCGAGTTCGAGCGTGTGCGCGTGGTCGCCGATCGTGAGTTCGAGCGTGACGCTGTCAACGCCGTTCTGCGTAAGCTGACGTTTCGCGCGTTCGGCTTGCTGATGCAGACGTTGCGCGGCAACCGGCGTGAGCGATTGGACCTTGAGTCCGTTGCGCTGGCAGAACAACTCGACCAATGCATCGGTGAAATCCTCACCGCCGAGAAAATTGTCGCCGGTGCTGGCGCGCACTTCCATCACGCCTTCGAAGAAATCGAGCACGGAGACGTCGAAGGTGCCGCCGCCCAGATCGAAGATCAGAAACTTGCGCTCGCTGTCGCGTTGATGCACGCCGTACGCGAGCGAGGCCGCGGTCGGTTCATTGACGAGGCGCAGCACGTTCAGGCCGGCGAGTTCGCCGGCAATGCGCGTGGCTTTGCGTTGTGCGTCGCTGAAATAGGCGGGCACGGCGATCACGGCGTCGCCGACCGTTTCGCCGAGAAACGCTTCGGCGTCGGCCTTCAACGACTTGAGCACCAGCGAGGACAACTCCTCGGGGCGCAGCGACTGCGTGCCGAGCGACACGGTGCGACTCGTGCCCATATAGCGTTTGAAGTTGGCGGCGGTGCGCTCGGGATGCGTATGCAGGCGGTCATGAGCGGGGCGGCCGACGAGGATCGAGCCATCGCCGTCGATGGAGACGCACGAGGGCGTGAGCGTCTCGCCTAACGCGTTCGGGATGAGCACGGCGCGGTCGTCGCGCCAGATTGCCGCAAGACTATGCGTGGTTCCAAGATCGATGCCGATGATCGAAGGCATGTACAGTTTCCGATTCGTTTGCGCCCCTCCATGAGGAGATCGCCCAAGTTTTCGCTGATGAACCGCGTGGAGCCGGGTGTAGCTCCGTCCAATGGCGATAACGGCAGACCACACGCAAACTTGAGCGGCACGCGAAACGAAGGCGGCGGAAATCGGACCGGACAATGCGCGGCGCATGGTGGCGGCAAGATCGGTCGGAGATAAAAGCAGTGTGCCGCACAGAGCGCGCGGCACGGCGAGACGAGCGGGAAGCGCGCGAGGCGAGCCCGCCGCGCGGCATCACAAGGCTTTGCGATAGACCAGGAAGCCCGAACGGTCCGCAACCTTGTCGTAGAGCTTCATCGCCGTCTGATTCGTCTCTTGCGTTTGCCAGTAGACGCGTTGCGAACCATCGGCTTTGGCGCGCTCATACACCGCTTCAATCAATGCGCGGCCAACGCCTCTGCCGCGCTCGGAGTCTAGCGTGTAGAGGTCTTGCAGATAGCAGATCGGTCCTTTCATCGTCGTGTGACGGTGATACAGGAAGTGCACGAGACCGAGCAACTGGCCGTTGCGTTCAGCCACCATGGCATGCATCGGCTCGTAGCCGTCGAAAAAACGTTCCCACGTGATTTGCGTGATCTCGCGCGGCAACGCGGTTTCGCCCGAGCGGCCATAGAACGCGTTGTAGGCGTCCCAAAGCGGCAGCCATGCATCGAAGTCGCCGGGGACGACGGGGCGGATTTGAATCGAATCGGACATGTGCGGTTCCTGGTCGGAAGAAGACTGCTGAACCGCCAGCATAGAAAATTTGCGGCGCTATTGTTAGATCCACAGTACGTTCAGAATGTGGAGCCACCAACTGTGAATCGAGGAAAACGTTCAGGCCGTCTCGGCTCTGAGCCAACGCGCGAGCGTGGCGTCGTCGTCCGTCTCCAGCGCCTCCGCGATGCGCCGCCCCACCGCTGCACCGAATTTGTAGCCGTGCCCCGAGCAAGCCGACACCACCAGCGTGTTGCCGATGCGCTTCGAAAAGAAACGGTTATCCGCCGTGAACGTGTACGCGCAGGTTTTTACTTCGGATACCGTATATTCGTCGATGCGGCTGAACGGCGGCGCAAACAGCCGCCGCAAGCGGTCGCCTTCACCGGGCGCCGCAACGCGATTCGCGTCGGGGTCCGGCGCGCGTGATTTATTGACGCCGGCGCCAAACTTCAGACCAATGCCGTCGAGCGGCGGCAGCACATAGCCGTCGCTCGCGCCGCCGATATCGACGATCGCGGGCGCCGTCGACCACGCGTCTTCCAGATCCGCGGGCGGCTCAAGATAGGCGACCGTGTTGCGATATGTCATCAGGTTTTCGGCAAGCGCGGGAAACAGTTGCGGCGTCCATGCGCCCGCGGTGACCACGAGCTGGTCCGCATGCACGATCACGTCGTTTTCGATGCGCACGGAAGCGGTCTGCGGGTCGACCGCGAGCACCTTGGTGTGCATGCGAATGTCGGCGCCGCGCATCTTGAGCCACGCTTTCATATCGCGTGCAATGCGTTCGCTGAAAAGTGCGCCGCCGTCGTGATCGAGGTAGGCGTAACGAAACGTGGCTGGGTCGAGAAACGGGTAGCGCGCCGCTGCTTCGAGGGGTTCGAGCCTTTCGTACTCGAATCCCATGCGGTCGAGGCCGTTGCGAAACTGTTCGGCGCCATCGCCCGTGAATTGCGAAATGCCGAGCACGCCGCAATTTGCATAGTGCGACACGCCGAGATCGTTCCACAGCAGGTCCCAGCTATCGAACGCCTCTTCGATGTTTCGCGCATAACCGTCCGCATCGCCATATGCGCGACGAATCATGCGATGCCGGTCGCCCGACGCGGCGAGTGGATTTGGAATCGAGCCCTGCTCGATCAGCGTGATGTCATGTCCCTGTTTCGAGAGCGACCACGCCGTGCTCAAACCGGCGATGCCCGCGCCTACGATCGTTACCCGCATGCCAACTCCCCCGAGTCGATGGTTCTGGGCGAGAGTCTATCAGCGGGAAAAAAATCGGTGCGCGTTATGTGAATTTTTGCGCGAGTCGGTCGAGGCGAAAAAAATTGCGATTCAGCAGGCGGTGGTCTCCGCGCGCCGCCGTGTCAGTGTTTGCGATTCGAACTGTCGCGAAGCTGGTTGCGTACTTTTTTCGCGGCGAAGAGCGGCACGTAATCGAATACACGCGCGTCGTGCCGGTAGTTGGCCAAGGTGTCCGCGTACATCTTCGAGACCGTTTCCGCCGGCGTGTCGGTTTCTTCGGCGATGCTTTTCACTAATTC
This sequence comes from Paraburkholderia sp. NPDC080076, assembly GCF_050281145.1. Classification (NCBI taxonomy): domain Bacteria; kingdom Pseudomonadati; phylum Pseudomonadota; class Betaproteobacteria; order Burkholderiales; family Burkholderiaceae; genus Paraburkholderia; species Paraburkholderia sp. NPDC080076. The sequence continues at coordinate 211,024 of NZ_JBNNWQ010000008.1, forward strand.
ATCAACATTAGGCTCGGGTTGTGACATAGATCTCTCCAAAGGTGCGGACAGGTTGGGCGGATGGCACGCGGACAACAGGAGTTTCATTACAGGATGCGATGCGCGGCGATGCCAATTGAATCGGTCTATCGCATGATTTTTTTTCAGAGAGATTTTTGTCTTGCGATGCAGCAAGCGTCCGTGCTGCACGGCTGGCCGAAAAATCAATGCGTGTGCCGGTGATGGATATCCGGGAAATGCGCATGCGCGTGCGTCATGGGTGCATGGTGGTGCGAATGGGTATGCGGCTCGACGCCGTCCCACGCGAAGTCGTGCTCGTGCTGGTGATGCGCGTCGTGCCGGTGACGATGCGAGTGCTCGAGCGGATCGTGCGTGTGCGGATGCTCATGACGTTCGCGAATGTGCAGCCACACGCCGAGCGTCATCAGCGCTGCAGCGACCCAGAAAAGCGGCGGCGGCAGTTCGGGCCACAGAAGCCAGGATAAAGTCACGCCGAATAGCGGCGCGACCGAAAAATATGCGCCGGTTCGCGCGGTGCCGAGATTGCGCAGTGCGACGACGAACAGCACGAGACTCACACCGTAGCCCGCAAAGCCGGTGAGCATGGCGAGCGCGACGGTCGAGAGCTTCGGCCATGCGGCGCCGAGGGTGAGCGCGAGCGTCACGTTCACCGAACCGGCCACGAGTCCTTTTATGCAGGCGATGAACATCGCGTCGTACGCCGACACCTTGCGCGTGAGATTGTTGTCCACGGCCCAGCACGCGCAGGCGCCGATCAGCAGCAGCGTGCCGGGCGGCAGTCCCGCCGCGCCCGGCTGCCATGACAGCGCCACGCCGCCCGCGACGATCGCGGCCATGCCGAGGAACACCTGCACGTCGACGTTCTCGCGAAACACGATCCACGCGATCAACGCGGTGAATACGCCTTCCAGATTCAGCAGCAGTGAACCGGTGGCGGCCGGCGTCGTTTGCAGACCCAGCATCAGTAAAGCGGGCCCGGCGACGCCGCCGGCTGCGATCGCGCCGGCCAACCAGGGGGCTTCGCGCGACGGGAAATGGCTGTGGCCGACCGGCTGCCCGGCGCCGCCGCCTTTAAGCCGGCGCGCCAGAATCACCGCGGTAAGGCCGCAGCCGCTACCGAGATAGAACAACCCAGCCAGCAGGAACGGCGAGAGCGAGCCGAGCAGCGCCTTGGCGAGCGGTGTCGTCGCGCCGAATAGGGCGGCGGCGAGCAAGGCGGTGAATGCGGCGTTTGAGCGGGTAGGCATGAGGGAATTCGCGCGGGAGCGGGCGTTGCGGACACGATAACGCTAACCGGATCGCGCCGCTTGTATCGTCGCTAAGCTGCGCTGAACAAGCGCTCCGACAGAAAATCGACGAACGCGCGCAGCTTCGGCGACAGTTGCCGGCTGGACGGCCAGAGCACCGAAAACTGCCCCGCGTGCGCCAGATGGTCGTCGAGCACGTTTTGCAGTGTTCCCGCCCGGATTGCGTCGCGCGCCAGAAAATCCGGCATGTAGGCCACGCCCAGACCGAGTTCCGCCGCCGCTCGCAGGGCTTCCATGTTGTTGCAGGTCAGCGCGGTCGGAAAGCGCGCGGCCGCGTCTTCGGGGAGTCCTCGAAACGCCCAGTGCTGCAGTTTGCCCGAGGTCGGGAAGCGGAAGCGCAAGCATGCGTGCTGCGCGAGATCGGCCGGCGTGAGCGGCACGCCGTGCCGTTGCAGATAACCCGGCGACGCGCACAGTACGAAGCGGAACGGGCCGAGCCGCTTGGCCATCAACTGCGAATCGGGCAGATCGCCGCTGCGGACCGCGGCGTCGAAGCCGCCTTCGATCACGTCGACGATGCGGTCGTTGAAATCCAGTTCGAGGTCGATCTCGGGATAGCGCTCGGCAAATTCCGGAAGGATCGGCAGCAGGAAGCGATAGCCGATGGTCGGCAAAGTCACGCGCAGGCGCCCGCGTGGCGCGGCGTTGGCTTGCAGCATCATCGCTTCGGCTTCGCTCAGCGCGTCGAGAATCTGCCGGCAGCGTTCGTAGAAGCGCTCGCCGTCGTCGGTCAGGCTGACGCGCCGTGTGCTTCGCTGCAACAGCCGCACGCCGAGGTGTTGTTCGAGCCGCGCGACGCTTTTGCCGACGGCGGAGGGCGACAGGCCGAGCCGCTGCGACGCGCCGACGAAGCTAGACGCTTCGGCCGTTTGCACGAAGGCGACGATCCCGCTCAGGTTTTCCATTCGGTCGATTCAGGAATTGAAGTCCGCAGTCGTGCCAATTTAGCACCATTTGCCGCTTTGGTTCTGTTATCGGTATGCGCCTTCTTGCGGAGAGCGGCGCACGCATCCAGACGGCCTCGTCGAACGTAATAGGTGTATTGCCGCCACGTTCGAGGCCCTTGCCATGCGCCGAGTTGCCTACGTCACCGCTGCAGCTGCCGCCGCTGCAAGCGTTCTGCTGCTATCACTCACGCCTGCTCGAACGATCCGCCCAATCCCAACCCGCGCGCGAGCGAACCGCTCGCCACCGTGCCCGTCGACTTGCCGCGCTACATGGGCCGCTGGTACGTCATCGCGAACATTCCGTATTTCGCCGAACGCGACATGGTGGCGAGCCGCGCCGAATGGACACTGCGCGCGGACGGCAAGATCGACGATTCGTACTACGCCCGCAACAAGCGCTTCGACGCCGAGGAAAAGCACTATCAGTTTCTCGACACGCCCGTGCCCGGCAAGGACGGCGGCGAGTGGAGCGTGCAGCTGTTCTGGCCCATCCGCGTGACGCAACTGACGCTTTACGTCGACCCGGACTATCGCTACACGATCCTCGGCTATCCGGGCAAAAACCTCGGCTGGATTTTTTCGCGCGAGCCGGACATGGGCGAGAACACATATCGCGCCTTGCTTGCGCGGCTCGATGCGATGGGCTATGACACGTCGCGATTCAGACGCGTGCCGCAGCGGCCGGATCAGGTGGGCAAGCCGGGCTTTGCGTCGCCGGGCGGCAAGGATTAGCGGGCGAATCGTACGCATCCGATACCACCGTCGCCGCGTATAACCCGCATTGCCGTCGAATGAGGAAACCATGCCACCACTTGCTGCCGCCGTGATTGCCCTGATCGGACTCATCGCGCTTTTCAGCGCCGTCTGGGCGTGGCAGTTGAGGAGCGAAAACGCCGGCATGGTCGATCCCATCTGGGCGTATTCGCTGGGCCTCGTGGCGGCGCTCTACGCGATGCTCGGCACCGGCGACCCCGTCGCGCGCGCGCTGACCGCGCTGGGCGGTTTGGTCTGGGGCGCGCGGCTCGGCACGCATCTGTGGAAACGCAACGCCGGCAAGCCGGAAGACGCGCGCTATCACCGCTTCCGCGCAGAATGGGGCAACAAAGCGGCAAGCCGGATGTTCTTGTTTTTCCAGTTGCAAGTCGTGATTTCGATGTTGCTGTCGATCGCATTTCTGGTGCCGTCGTACCGCGGCACTGCGCCGGCCGTCGGCTGGATGCTGCTAGCCGTCGTGGTGTGGATCGTCTCCGTGGCCGGCGAAGCGATGGCCGACCGCCAGTTGCGAAACTTCAAGGCCGATCACGCCAATCGCGACGCCGTGTGCCGCGTCGGCTTGTGGCGTTACTCGCGGCATCCGAATTACTTCTTCGAATGCGTGCATTGGCTTGCGTATATCGCGTTGTCGATCGGCACCCCGTGGGGTTGGTTCACGCTGTTGCCGCCGGTGCTGATGGCGTTTCTGTTGCTGAAGCTCTCCGGTATTCCGCTGCTCGAAGAAAGCATGGCAAAACGGCGTCCCGGTTACGTCGACTACATGCGCACCACCAGCGCGCTGATTCCGTGGCCGCCGCGGCATTGAAGACGGCATGGAAGACGCAAGCCGGGCGCAAGCGCGCCTTCGAAAGAGTCCAAAAGAAACGCCAAGGAGTCAGCCTCATGAGTCTTTCCACCACTGACCACACGATGCCGCCGTCGCCCACCGACTCCGCCGATGGCTGGCTCATTCAAAGTTGCGAGCGCGGCTGGCTACCCGACGGCGTGATCCGTTTCGGCATGCGTCGGTTGATGCGTCAGCGCCTGCGCGATGAAGCGGTCGACAACGGCGAGTTGCGCGCGCAACGGTTCAACCGTCTGCTCGACGATCTGCGCGCGAGTCCGATCGCCATCGAAACGCAAGCCGCCAACACGCAGCATTACGAGGTGCCGGCGTCGTTTTTCCACGCGCATCTCGGACCGCGTCTGAAGTATTCATGCTGCCTGTATCCGACCGGTGACGAGACGCTCGCGCAAGCCGAAGCGGCCATGCTCGAACGCTATGCCGAGCGTGCGGAACTCGCCGACGGTCAGCGGATTCTCGATCTCGGCTGCGGCTGGGGTTCACTGTCGTTATGGTTGGCGGCGCGGTATCCGAATTCGCGCGTCGTCGCGCTTTCGAACTCGCATGGGCAGCGCGCGTTCATCGAAGCGCGCGCGGCGCAGGCTGGTTTGCACAACCTTTCGGCGGTGACGGGCAACATCGTCGATTTCGAATTCGACGGGGCGCAACTTGGCGGCGGCTTCGATCGCGTGATGTCGATCGAGATGTTCGAGCATATGAAGAACTACGGCTTGCTGCTCGCGAAAATCGCGCGCTGGATGCGCGCCGACGCGAAGCTGTTCGTGCATCTCTTCGCGCATCGAACGCTGGCCTATCACTTCCAGGTGCAAGACGGCAGCGACTGGATGTCGAAGTACTTTTTCACCGGCGGCACGATGCCGTCGGAGGCGCTGCTGCTCAATTTCCAGGACGACCTGCGCGTGGAGCGGCAGTGGTGGGTGAGCGGCACGCACTACGAGCGCACGGCGAATCATTGGCTCGCCGCGCTCGATGCGGCGCGTGACCGGGTGATGCCGATGCTGATCGACACCTACGGCGCGCGCGATGCGGCAGTGTGGCTGCAACGGTGGCGCATGTTCTATATGGCGGTGGCTGAACTGTTCGGCTACGCGAATGGAAGCGAGTGGGGCGTCGGGCATTATCGGTTCGTGAAGCGTTGAACCGCGGTGGGCCGATCCGCTTAAGTGCTAGGCGTGACGCGATACGCCGGCTGGCTTTCATTGTGTTTTCACGCTTGGCTTACTGCCGAGCGACCGTCTCGCGAGTGCCTCCCGGCGATTTATCGGATCGTCAGGAAACTGCGCAGGCATCCGGGCATCAAACCTTGGTGCACTCTGAGGCAGGGAAGCCCTGTCTGATCGAGTTGCCTCGCAACAGCGGCGCAAATGGACCGCAGCAACGACAATGGGGTTCCGTTCGTCGTTTGCCATTGCCGCAACCGACCCGCCTGGATTTACCGATGACCACCCCAATCCCCTTCGTTCCCGACCGCTTCAGGACCACCGCCGCGCATTACCTGGCGGGCCGTCCACCGTATTCGCCGCAGTTGATCCGCCGCGTCGCGCAGTCCTGCGAACTCGGCGGCTCGCACCGGCTTCTGGACCTCGGCTGCGGGCCGGGGCAACTGTCACTGGCGTTTTCGTCGTGGGTCGGCTCGGGTCTCGCGCTCGACCCCGAACCGGAAATGCTGCGCGTCGCCGCGAGCCTGGGCGCGGGGATTGCGCCGAACATCGAGTATCGCGAGGGGAGTTCTTACGATCTGTCGCCGGCTTTGGGGCGCTTTCGGCTGGCCGTCATCGGGCGGGCGTTTCACTGGATGGACCGGCCCGACACGCTCGCGCGTCTGGATGCGCTGATCGAACCGGAAGGCGCGGTCGCTCTGTTCTCGACCGCGTTCGCCACCGACTCGCCGATGGCCTGGCTTGCGCCGTACCGTGCGTTGCTCGAGGCTTACTCGGAGGGCGACCCGGCGCGCATGCAGCGCAAGGCGGACGGCTGGGAAAGCCACGACGCGGTGCTGGCGAAGTCGCCGTTCCCGATGCTCGAACGCGTGTCGATCGTCGAAACGCGGCGGGTCTCGGTCGAATCGCTGGTGACGCGGCCGCTGTCGATGTCGAGTCTGTCGCGCGAACGGCTCGGCGAGCGGCTGGACGAACTGCTGGCGCGCATCCGGCAACTACTGGATGCGTACGCAACCAACGGCTGGCTCGACGAACGGATCGAGTCGGCCGCGCTGATCGCGCGGCGCGAGGCGGCGCACGGTTAAGGTGCAATGACTTCTCTAAGCCGGCGGCAGCGAAATAATCCGAAAACATAGAGTTAAGCGCCCGGCGGAATAAAGCGGCACACTCGGGCGTTTGCCTATACATCGGCTTGCCTTGATGTGTTACGGCATCGCCGGATTTTCAAACAGCTTTCGCAGCCATGCCGCTGCGGACGGAACAATCATGAACACACACGCCGACTCTTTGACCGATTCGACCGGCACGCCAGTGCCAACGCGCTACACACGCACGGCCATGGTTCTGCACTGGCTGATCGCGCTGCTGATGATCGGCAACGTGGTGCTCGGGCTGAGCGCGGATTCGTTGCCGGACGACTGGGTGCGTCCGGTGGTCGACACCCACAAGTCGATCGGCATCACGGTGCTGGGTCTCGCGCTCATGCGCATCTTGTGGCGTGTGTCGCACAAGCCGCCGCCGTTGCCGCGCGAGTTTCCGTCGTGGGAAAAGATCGCCGCGCACGTCGCGCATTTTCTGCTGTATCTGCTGATGATTGCGCTGCCGCTGTCCGGCTGGCTGCACGATTCCGCATGGAAAGACGCGGCGACGCACCCCATGCATCTGTTCAATCTGTTTCCGTGGCCGCGCATCGGCTATGTGATGAATCTCGATCCGGCGCTGAAGGAGACCTTGCACGACCGCTTCGGCGCCTTGCACACGTGGCTTGGCTACGCGCTCTATGCGCTGCTGGCGATGCATATCGGCGGCGCGTTGAAGCACCAGTGGATCGATCGCAAGTCGGTTCTGAAGCGCATGGTGCCGTGAGCGCCGCATTCACCTATCAACCGCAACATTGACAAACCCGGCAGTCATTTTGAAGAAAACCCTGGAACAGGCTCTCGCTCTCGCTTCGCCGCGCATTGTGCCGCGTCGCACGACACCGTTGAGCACGCTGATTCATCTGAGTGTGGTCGTCTTGTGGCTGCTGCTGTTCGCGCGCGCCTTCTTTCTGCAGGGCGCGCTGGCGTGGTCGACGGGTATCGCCTACGTGGTGTACGACACCTTGCTGCTTGCGTTCGTCACGTGGAAAACGCTGCCGTTGATGCGGCGTGCGCCGCCGCTCGAGCCCGAGTTCGAACGGCGCAGCTTGCCGAGCATGGGCGTGATCGTCGCATCGCATAACGAAGCGACGGTGCTGCCGGTCACGATCGCCGCGCTGCTGCGGCAAACGCACGGGCCGGCGCAAATCGTCATTGCCGACGACGGTTCCACCGACTCCACCCGCGAGTTGCTCACCGGGCGCTTCGGCCTCACCGCGGCCGCAGACGGCGTGCTGAGCGCGCCGAGCGCGCTGTATCCGAATCTGTTCTGGCTGCGTGTGCCGCACGGCGGCAAGGCCCGCGCGCTGAATGCCGCGATCACCGTGATGACCACGGAAACGGTCATGACCGTCGACGCCGACACCTTACTCGACGACGACGCCACCTACGCCATGCGCGCCGCTTTCGCGAGCGAACCGAAGCTGGTCGCCGCGGCCGGCATTCTGGTGCCGGTGTGCGGCAAGTCGGTGTCGGGGCGCGTGTTCCAGTGGTTCCAGACCTACGAGTACATGCGCAACTTCATCGCCCGTTTCGCGTGGATGCGTGCTGATAGTCTGCTGCTGATTTCGGGCGCCTTCGCGTCCTTCAAGCGCGACGCGCTGGTCGACGTGGGCGGCTTCGATCCGCAGTGTCTCGTCGAAGACTACGAGCTGATTCACCGGCTGCGCCGCTATTCGGTCGACCATGGCCTCGACTGGGACGTGCGCGTGGTCGGCGAGGCGCATGCCCGCACCGACGCGCCGGACAATCTCGCCAGTTTTCTGCGTCAACGGCGCCGCTGGTTCGCGGGCTTCCTGCAGACGCAGTACTGGAACCGCGACATGACCGGCAATCCGCGCTACGGCACGCTCGGCATGCTGATGCTGCCGGTCAAGGCGATCGACACCATGCAGCCGATTTACGGCCTGACCGCGTTCGCGCTGCTGCTCGCCTTCGTGTTCGGTGGCCATGGCGCGATCGTCGTGTCGATCTTCAGCGTGATCGGCCTGAAAACGGCGATCGACCTCGCGTTCTATTTGTGGAGTATCCATTTGTACCGGCGCTGGACCGGCGAGCGCGCCGGCACCAGTTTGTGGATGGCGATGCTGGCGGCGGTCGCCGAGCCGTTCACGTTTCAGCTGGTGCGGCACGTGGGCGCCGCGCTCGGCTGGCTGCATTTCCTGCGCGGCGGACGGTCGTGGGGCGTGCAGCGCCGCTCGGGGCTGGTGGCACACGACGAGAGCTGACGCGGCGCGTCGGCTCTTCAGGAGGGCAGTGGGAGCAGGACGGTGCGCTTGCGCGAGCAGGCGCCGCAGTAGGTGGTTGCACGGTCCCCGAACCCATACGGCGTCGGGTTCTAGTAGACTGGCGACGATGCCGCCCGCAATTTGCAGGGCGCAACCTTCTATCCGCCGTGCACGGAGACCCACCTATGCATGCTGTTCCCCCGCTAGAACGAGACACCGTCGATGTAACCGTCGATGCGTCGCCTGCCCAGGCCGCATCGCAGAAACCCGCTCACATGCCGGGCCAGGCCGCCAACGACGCACCGGTGCGCGATCTGCGCCGCGTCGGTATTCACCCTGACTACTGGTATCCGCTGGCGTGGTCGCACGAGGTGAAGCGGGGCAAGACGCATGGTGTGACGTTCGCGGGCGAGCCGATCGTGCTGGCGCGCACGGAGTCCGGCAAGGCGTTCGCGCTGGAGGACCGCTGCGCGCATCGTCAGGTGCCGTTGCATCAGGGCGTGGTGGATGGCGAATCGATCCGCTGCGGCTATCACGGCTGGACTTACGACTGCTCGGGCAAGTGCATCGACGTGCCGTACCTGGGCCGCGACCGTTTGCCGAACGGCGTGCGCTCTTACCCGTGCCGCGAAATCGAAGGCCTGATTTTCGTTTTCCCCGGCGACGCGGCGCTGGCCGAGCAACGGCCGCTACCGGCGTTCGGCTCGGTCTCGGACAAGAAGTACAAGACGCGCCGCTTCGGCCGTCCGGTGAATTGCCACTACTCGTTCATGCACGAGAACCTGATGGACATGAACCATCAGTTTCTGCATCGCAGGCAGATGGGGCAGATGCGGGCGCGTTCGCTCGGCCGGCGGCGTGGCGAGGGCTGGGTCGAAGTCGATTACACATTTGCGCGCATGGCCGGCCAGCAGCCGATCGGCGAAGCGATCGTGTTCGGCCAGAGCCGTAAAACCGGCGGCGACAACGACAAAGACGTGATGACGATCCGCACCGAGTATCCGTATCAGACGCTGCAGATCCGCACGTCCGAGCAGACGCTGGTAATGGATCTGTGGATCGTCTACGTGCCGCTCGATCGCGAGCAGCGCACCAACCGCACGTTCGGGCTGCTGTCGATTCGCAAACCCGGTGTTCCTGGCGTGTTGAATCTCGCGTGGCCGCTGCTGGTGTGGTTCACCGAGCGCATTTTCAAGGAAGACCGGGAGATCGTCGAAGCCGAACAGCGCGCCCACGATTCGCAGGGCGCGGACTGGAATCATGAGGTGTTTCCGGTCATCAACGATCTGCGCGCGTTGCTGCGCGAGAACGGCGCGCCGGATCAGGTGGTGGGTGCCGGCACGGGCGACACGGCTGTGATTCGCTTCTGGGATTCTCGTCACGGCAACCCGTTGGCGAAGAGCTGATTCTCGGGTCGTTTTGACGCCGGGCGCATGATGTGAGTGGCGATCTGCCCGGCATGTCCGCATCAGGAATCCGCACGAAAACTTTCCCCCTCGAGGGGAATTAATCCATCTCCCGACGGTAGGGAATACCGGGCGATCGAGCGGCGATAATGGCAGCTAATGCACGGCGGTTTGCGCTAATCGACATGCGCTAGCCGCGGACCCGTGTACCATTTCGCTTTTTCCGATCTTCAAGAATAGCCCGTGACTACGCAACAAATCCCTACCGCACCCCGCAAATCCCTCACTCTGCTGCAATTGCTGGGCCTCATCGGCGCCGCCGGCCTGATTGCCGCGATCGTGTTGAACCAGTTCGTCTGATCTCCACGCGAAGCCTCTGCGCGACGCTTCCGACCCATGCCGGCACGTCCCTAAGGAAGTTCTTCCTGGGACGCACTGCCGGCTTCATCGAAATTCCGATTTGCCATGTACAAGAAGGGCGTAGCCGTAGAAATCCAGTTTTCTCCTGAGCGGCTCAACGACGGCGCGGGCGATCCCTATTGGATCGATCTGACGCAGGCTGAAGCGCAGAGGCTGCTGGAAAGCTTGCAGGCGCGCCTCGCGGAAACCGGCGTGGGCACGGCCGCGCCGTTGGTGGTCAGCCTCGATGACACGCCGGCGTCGCACGCGGCTGATGCGCCGCACGCGGCGGAGCCTGCCGCTTCGGCGGACGACTTCAAGCAGTGGGTCTGCGTGATCTGCGGCTGGGTCTACGACGAAGCCGCAGGTTTGCCGGAGGAGGGCATCGCGCCGGGCACGCGCTGGGCGGACGTGCCGGCCGACTGGCGCTGCCCGCTTTGCGACGTGGGCAAGGAAGATTTCGCGTTGGTCGAGTTTTAAGCCCGGCCAACGGACAACATACGCCTAAGCTCAGCCCGCTCCTTCCGGATAATCCGCCCCCAGCGTGGTGGCTTCCCACGCATCGAAATCGCCGCGCATGAAGTCCAGCTTCTTGCGCGCCAGTTCGAGCGCGGTTTTGCCGAGCAGCAACCGCAGCGGCGGTGTGTCCGACAGCGCGGCGTCGATAATGGCCTGCGCGGCGCGCACCGGGTCGCCTGCCTGTTTGCCGCTGCGCGCCTCGGTCTGCTTGCGGCGCTCACCGGCCGTGGCAGCATAATCGTCGATTACCGTGGCCGATTGTTTGATCGACGGACCCGCCCAGTTCGTGCGGAACGGTCCCGGTTCGACGATCAACACGTCGATGCCGAGCGGCTTCACCTCCGTCGCCAGCGATTCGGATAGACCCTCCACCGCATATTTGGTGGCGTGGTAATAGCCGGTCGCCGCGAAACTCGTGATACCGCCGATCGACGACACATTGACGATCAAGCCGCTGTGCTGCTCACGCATGATCGGCAAGACCGCCTTCGTGATGTCGACGAGGCCGAACACGTTGGTTTCGAACATGGCGCGGACTTCGTCGTCCTCGCCTTCCTCGATCGCGGCCAGATAACCGTAACCCGCGTTGTTGACGAGCGCGTCGATGCGGCCGAAACGCTGCTTCGCTTGCGTTACGACTTCGTCGATCTGCATGGGGTTGGTCACGTCGAGTGGCAGAACCAGTGCGCGATCGCCATGGGCTTCGGCGATATCTTTCACTTTCGACGCGTCGCGTGCGGTCACCACCGCGCGCCAACCGCGCTCCAGCACCAGCTTCGCCAACTCGCGGCCGAAGCCGGTGGAACAACCTGTGATCAGCCAGACGGGATTGTCTCGATTCATCATTTGGGAAACTCCTGTTGATGGTCTACGACATATAAAAACTCATGCGGCGCGAAGGCGCTGTGCGTCGTTCGCGTCCGCAATCGGTGTGCTGCTGTGTTTAGCTTGAAGCGTGCCCGGATTCTTTCGGTGGAGGTCGGCGATTGCCCGCGCGTTGATTCGCGAACAAAGCGCTCACTGCTGCTTGCGTCCGGTGTGGGATTTCAATTGTAGCCGCAGCGCGGCGGCTTCGCTTTGCAACGCTCGAACGAACGCGCCGGCCAACGGATGACCCGGACGATGCTCCGGCTGAATCACGCTCACGCGAAACGGCAACGACACGGCAAGCGGCCGGATATGCAGATGGCGACCCACGAAATCGAGGGCTGTCAGCGGATTGACGATCGCGAGGCCAAGCCCTTGCCGCACGAAACTGCACACGGAGACGGCAGTGGGCGTCTCGACGATCTGGCGGCGCGCGATTCCCGCTTGCGCGAAGGCCTCGTCGATCTGAATCCGGTACGGATCGTTCGACGACAGGCTGATGAACGGCTGATTGGCGAAATCCTTCAATGCGATTACTCGCTTGCCGAGCAACGGATGCTCGTCGGGCAGCACGCACACTTCATCCACTTCGAGCAACGGCGTCAGACGCGTGCCCGCCGGCGGCGCGCCGTGTTCGGTCAGGCCGAGATCGTAGCGCTGCGCGGTCAGCCATTCCTCGAGAAACGGCGACTCCTGGGTCGCGATCGACAAACTTGCGCCCGGTTGCGCGCCGTGAAAGCGCTTCGCCGCGCCCGGCAGGATCGAATGCGAAAACGCGGGCAACGCGATGACGGAAAGCTGGCCGCCCTGGAATTCGCGCAGGCTCGCGGCGGTGGACGCCACACGTTCGAGTCCGACATACGCGCGCTTGATCTCGTCGAACAAGGTGAGCGCGGACAAGGTGGGACGCAATCGGCCATTCGTGCGCTCGAACAATGCAAAGCCAATGCTCTGTTCCATGCGCGCGAGTTCGCGGCTCACCGTGGGCTGCGAGGTGAACAGCATCTCGGCCGCTTTGGTGACGCTGCCCGCGGTCATCAGCGCGCGGAAGACTTCGATATGCCGATGTGTAAGCGCCATGGTGGGTATATCAGAAGTGAATGGGCATGCCAGGAATTGGTATTTTACTGAATGACGCGTTTTCCGCATCATGTCGCTCATACCAACGCTTCGATATCAAGAGACGGGAACCGTGACGCCATTCAATCCGCAACAACTCGTCGAACTCGCCCACGAGCATGGCACGCCGCTGTGGGTCTACGACGCTGACGTAATCCGCAAACGCATTGCCGAATTGCGCAGCTTCGATGTGATCCGCTATGCGCAGAAAGCGTGTTCGAACCTGCATATCCTCAAACTGATGCGCGAGGAAGGCGCGATGGTCGACGCGGTCTCGTTGGGCGAACTCAAACGCAGTCTCGCGGCAGGCTTCACGCCTGATGGCGATCCCGAAGGCGTCGTGTTCACGGCGGACCTGATCGATCATGCGACGCTCGCCACCGTGATCGAGCATCGCATTACAGTCAATGCGGGCTCGCTCGATATGCTCGAACGGATAGGACGGCATGCGCCCGAAGGTCATCGCGTGTGGCTGCGAATCAATCCGGGGTTCGGTCACGGGCACAGCAACAAGACCAACACGGGCGGCGAGCATAGCAAGCATGGCATCTGGCTCGACGATGTGCCGCACGCGGTCGAGCTGATCCGGCGTTATCGCCTGAAGCTGGTCGGGCTGCACATGCATATCGGTTCGGGCGTCGACTATGGGCATCTGTCGCGCGTCTGCGATGCGATGGTCGAAGCCGTGAAGGGCCTGGGCCACGATATCGACGCGATTTCCGCGGGCGGTGGTTTGTCAGTGCCGTATCGCGAAGGCGAGCCCGATATCGACGTCGCGCACTACTTCCGGCTTTGGGACGCGGCGCGCCGGCAGATCGAAGCGCATGTCGGGCATGGCGTGAGGTTGGAGATCGAACCGGGCCGCTTCCTCGTAGCGCAATCGGGCGTGCTCGTCGCGGAAGTTCACGCGTTGAATCGACGCCCCGCGCAGCAGTTTGCTTTGGTCGATGCTGGATTCAACGATCTCGTACGGCCATCGTTTTACGGGAGTCATCATGAGATGACGGTGCTGAAGCGCGACGGCTCGCCGAGCGAGGCGCCGGTCGATTCGTTCGCGGTGGCCGGGCCGCTGTGCGAAGCCGGCGATGTCTTCACACAAGCCGCAGGCGGCGTCATTACGAACCGCTCAATACCGATGCCCGAAGTGGGCGACTTCATCGTGTTTCACGATGCAGGCGCCTACGGCGCGTCGATGTCCTCGAACTACAACAGCCGGCCGCTTGTGCCCGAGGTGCTGCTCGAGCATGGCAAGCCGCGATTGATCCGCCGGCGGCAAACTCTCGACGAGTTGCTTGCGCTCGAAACTTCGGCCTGATTTCAGCGCCACCTCAATGCCGCGTCAACGCGCCCGCACCGTGCGCGTGTACGAAGCGATCATCGTCGCGAGTTCCTGCGCGGCGGGCGTGAGCGGAATGGCCGCGCGCTGGAGCAGGCAGACGTTCTGTTCGACCGCGCGCTCGCGCACCGGAATGGCGGTGAGCGTGCTCGCAAACGGTCCGCGCTTCACCACGATCGACGCTTCCAGCGACAGGCAATCCGTCGCGCTCACCAGATGCAGCGTTTCGTACAGGCCTTCCACTGTCGCGACGATTTTCGGCGGCGGCAGGCCGTGGCTTTCGAACAGATGGTTCAGGCGGTTGATTTGCGGATCGTCCGTGAGATTCGGCGAACGCGTGGCCACCCACGTGCAATCGACCAGTTCGGCCAGCGTGGTCGCACCAGCTTTCGGATGCCCTTGGCGGCAGACGATCACCGGATCGGACGGATACAGCGGCGTCACCGAGAGATCGGCGGTATCCGTGTGCTTCGATACCAGCGCAACCGCGAAATCCAGCGTGCCTTCGCGAATCCACGAAATCATCATGCGCGAAGTGCCGGTGCGCAGATGCACCGCGACCCGCTCGAAGCGCGTGCGAAATTCCATCAGCACCGGCGCGAACGCGTCGATCAGCGGTTCGGTGGTCATGCCGAAGGTGACCTCGCCGACGTAGTCGCCGCGCAGTTGCTGCACTTCCCGCTCGGCGCGTTCGCATTCGCCGATAATCGCGCCGGCGCGCTGCAGCAGCCGTTGACCCAGGGCAGTCAGCGCAATGCCACGATTCGTGCGGGTGAACAGGGTCGCGCCGAGCATCGATTCGAGATTCTGCAGCTGCTGCGTGATGCCGCTCTGCGCGATGCCTAGCGCCCGCGAGGCCGCGCGGATGCTGCCATGCTCGGCCACGGCGGTGAACGCGCGGAGCTGGGAGATCGTCAACGCCATGAGGGCTGCCGTCCGGTGATCGGTAAAAGTGATCATGATAGTCCGAATGGGACTTCTTTGAGGCGCGGACGCGGCATAGGATAGCTGGGTCGTCATTCGCCCACCCACACTTCGTGCTCCCATGAAAATTCCGTTGATGATCTTGAGCGCCGCGCTGGTTTTCAGCAGTGGCGCGTCTGCCGCTGAGCCCACCACGCTGCGCCTCGGTATCGACCCGAGCTATCCGCCGATGGACGCCAAGGCGCCCGACGGCAGCTTCAAAGGTTTCGACGTCGATCTCGGCAATGAAATCTGCAAGCGCATCCGCGCGCGCTGCCAGTGGGTCGAACTCGAATTTTCGGGGATGATTCCGGCGCTGCAGGCGCGCAAGATCGACGCGATCCTTTCGTCGATGGCGATCACGGAGAAGCGCGAGCAACAGATTCTGTTTTCGTCGAAACTCTTTCAGTTCAAGTCGCGGCTGATCGCGCGCCAAGGTTCGGCGCTCGCGGGCGGCACGAATGCGTTGGCGGGCAAGCAGATCGGCGTGCAGTCGGGCACGCAGTTCGAGGGCTATGCGCTGAAGAACTGGGCGCCGCTCGGCGCGCATGTGGTGGCGTACAAGAGTCAGGACGAAGTGTTCGCCGACTTGCAGAACGGGCGACTGGACGGCGCGTTGCTCGGTTCGGTGGAAGCGGACATCGGTTTCTTGCGTACGCCGGCGGGCAAGGGCTTTGCGTTCGTCGGCGAACCGCTTTCGATGGGCGATCGCGGCGTGGGCATTGGCTTGCGCAAGGACGAGACCGCGGTGCAGGCT
The DNA here is from genome assembly GCF_050281145.1 of Paraburkholderia sp. NPDC080076. NCBI lineage: Bacteria > Pseudomonadati > Pseudomonadota > Betaproteobacteria > Burkholderiales > Burkholderiaceae > Paraburkholderia > Paraburkholderia sp. NPDC080076. The sequence continues at coordinate 226,810 of NZ_JBNNWQ010000008.1, forward strand.
TCCATCAACGCGGCGATCGCCTCGATGCTCAAGGACGGCACGTACGCGCAGATCGCGAAGAAGTACTTCGACTTCGATCCGTACGGCAATTGATTCTTCGACTTCCGACTTCTCTTCTACAGACCCCCGCTCATGAACAGGCAATCGATTCCGCTTCTCTCGCCGGCTATCGGCACGCACCGCCAACTGGTGTCGTTTCATTTCGGCCCGGCGAATAGCGGGCAGAAGATTTATATCCAGTCGTCGCTGCATGCCGATGAAACGCCCGCGATGCTGACGACGGTGTTGTTGAAGCGTCGTTTGCTCGAACTGGAAAAGCAAGGCGCGCTGAACGCGGAAATCGTGCTGGTGCCCGTGGCGAATCCGGTCGGGCTCGGGCAATACGTGCTCGGGCAGTTTCTTGGCCGCTTCGATCTGGGCAGCGGGAAGAACTTCAATCGCCACTTCCTGCAGTTCTCGAAGCTGGTCGCGCACGCTAAAGAAACGCTGGGTTCCAATGCAGCCGAGAACGTGCGGCTAGTGCGAAAGTTGATTGCCGAGGAACTGGCCGATCAGAAACCGTTGACCGAGTTCGAATCGCTGCAACTGGCGTTGCTGCAACTCTCGTTCGATGCGGATGTGATTATCGATCTCCACTGTTCGCTTGAAGCGGCCATGCATCTCTACACCAGCGAGGCGGCGTGGCAGGAGTTCGAGCCGTTGTCGCGCTATCTCGGCGCACAAGCGTCGCTACTGGCCACCAATTCAGGCGGCGAATCGTTCGATGAAACGCATAGTCTTTTGTGGTGGAAATTGCAGCAGGAGTTGCCGGCCGATAAGCCGGTGCCCAACGGTGTGATCGCCGTGACCGTGGAATGCCGCGGGCAGCGCGACGTGTCCTATGAAGTCGCTCAGGAAGATGCCGACGCGCTTGTCGATTATCTGGTATGGCGCAAGGCGATCAAGCTCGATGCCAAGCCTTTGCCGGAGCTACTGTCGCCTGCCACGCCGCTCGCCGGCAGCGAGCAGTTCTATGCGCCCGTAAGCGGGATTCTGATTCATCGCGCGAAGATCGGCGATACGATTCGCGTCGGCCAGGCGCTGTTCGATATCGTCGATCCGCTGACCGACGAGACCACGACGATCGCCAGCAAAACCGAAGGTGTGCTTTACATGCGGCGCGCGATTCGCTTCGTGACGGCCGGCGCGCCGCTCGGGCGTGTGACGGGTACGCGGGCTTTCAGGACTGGGGTTTTGCTGGGTGCCTGATGCTTTTCTTTCTACAGGCGCGCGCTGTCATTCAGGCCGCGCCTACTGCTTCCTTCCCACCAGATACGTCACACCATTCGGACCAAAGCGCTCCGCATGCGGCTTGTTCGCCGGCAAGTGGAAGACGTCGCCGACGCGATACGCCCGCACTTCGTCGTCCATGCGTATGCTCATTTCGCCTTCCAGGATCAGGGCCTTGGCTTCGAATGGATGCTCGTGAATTTCCATCTCGACGTTGGCCTCGCGCGTGACAACCACGGCGTCAGGGAAGCCTTCTTTCGTCAGGCTTTCGATGAATGCGTTACGGTCCATGATGTGCCCATCAGCAGGAAGTGGCGAAGACTGAATGTAACGCTATCCGCCATTTCGTGCAGGACGTCTTGCGCGACACAACCTGCGCTGAGCTACGGTCAAGCGCGCCGCCGAGGCGGCCGCCTGACCGAAGCCCTTTACCTTCACCGGCCTTTAGTTCACCACCAACACCGGCGCAACCGCCGCTGGATCGCTAATGCTCGGCCGCCCATTCTCGACGTGACCCGCAAGACGGCGCGAGAAGCTGGCGTCGTCATGACTCGTCACCGTCAAGTCGTACCAGTGATGGCTCGACGCCAGCACCCACGCTTCTTCGATATGCGCGCCGGCCGGCACCAGCACCGGACGCGGGCGCGCGCCGTACGCGTTGTCCGTCACCGTCAGACGCGCAATGCCGCTGCCCTTGTTGCTGAACTTCAGGAACACGTTGCCGTTCGCGGCGTCGTATTGCACCTTCACTTCCGGTTCCGCCGGTTTGTTGTTGCCGCGGCCGGCGGCGATCTGCGCGTTCTGCGCCGTCGACTGCTGCGTGTTGCCCGCAAACTTGCGCACGAAGCCATTCGGGCCGAACACTTCGAAGGTGTACACGCCGTTGGTCATCGTCAGATCGAACGTCTCATTGATCGACTTGCCCGCTTCGACGGTGTAACGCCACGGACCGTCCGTGCGATTCGTCGCGTACATATAGAAGTGCGCGCCTTGATCGCCGGTGTTGCCGATCGAGATCTCGAACGTGTTCTTCTTCTCGTTGGCCTGGCCATTCACATGCAACTCGTACGGCAACGCGCGCGCGAAACGAATACCGCTTTCCTGCGGATCGATAGCGCCCGGCGTCGCGGGCACGGTCGGCTTCGGCTGCGTTGCGCACTGATTGTCGGCGATGCTCTTGTAGTTGCTCGTGTCCGGCAGCGGCGGCACTTTCGAGTCCGGCGTGCGGAAGTCGAAGGCCGTGGTCAAGTCGCCGCACACCGCGCGGCGCCATGCCGTGATGTTCGGCTCATACACGCCAAAGCGCGCTTCGATGAAGCGAATTACCGACGTGTGGTCGAACACCTGCGAGCAGACAAAACCGCCTTTGCTCCAAGGCGACACGATCGTCATCGGCACGCGCGGGCCGAGGCCGTACGGCAGGCCGTCGGCGGTGTAGCTGCCGCCGCGCTGCGGATTCACCACGTTGTGAATTTCGCCTTCGGTGCTGACCGTCGACTTGCCTTGCGCGCCGGTCGTCGCCGGTTGCGGCGGCACGAGGTGATCGAAGAAGCCGTCGTTCTCGTCGTACATGATGAACAACACGGTCTTGCTCCACACCTCGGGATTCGACGTCAACGCATCGAGAATCTGCGAGGTGTACTCCGCGCCGTATGCGGGCGTATAGCTCGGGTGTTCCGAGTACGCGGCCGGCGGGCACAACCACGACACTTGCGGCAGCTTGTTGGCCAGCACGTCGGCCTTCAGGTCGTCGATGGTGCGCACGGTTTGCGCGCGCTCATACAACGGCGAACCCGGCTGCGCGTTGATGAAATTCGTGAAGTTCTGCAGGATGTTGGTGCCGTAGTTGCCGTTCAACGGATCGGCGCCGGTCAGCCCCTGCTGGTACACCTGCCACGAAATGCCCGCGGATTGCAGACGCTCCGGGTACGTGGTCCACGAGAGCAACTGATAATTCGGCGGACCGTCGCCGTCGACGAAATCGTTGTTGTCGAGCAGCGGTCCACCCAGCGTGCCGCTCGGATCGACCATGCCGGTCATCAGATACGAGCGGTTCGGGTGCGTCGGTCCCGGCAGCGAGCAGAAGTACGCGTCGCAGATGGTGAACGCATCGGCCAGCGCGTAGTGGAACGGAATGTCGCTGCGCAGGTGATAGCCCATCGTCATGTCGGTCTTGTTAGCGGGCCACTGGTCGTAGCGGCCGCCGTCGATCGCGGCATGGGTCTTGTACCAGGAGTGATCCAGATCGCCGACGCATTGCGCGCTGGTGGTCGCCGTGTTCAGATGGAACGGCAGAACCGGCTGGGTCGGATCTTCCTTCGACGGTTGATACCACACCGGCTTGCCGTTCGGCAGCGGAATCGGGAACCGGTCGTTGTAGCCACGCACGCCGCGCATATGGCCGAAGTAGTGGTCGAACGAGCGGTTCTCCTGCATGAATACGACGATGTGCTCGACATCGCGGATCGTGCCAGTGCGCGAAAACGCGGGAACGGCGAGCGCGTTGCGAATCGACTCGGGCAGCGCGGTCAGCGCGGCAGCAGCGCCGGCGGATGAAGCCACGGTCTGCAGGAAACGGCGACGGCTAGTTGATGTCATCGAATATCACCTTCTGCGGGGGGAAGAATAGCGCGCCACGCGCGCCGGTGGAATTAGGTCAGTTGCTGCTGGCGCTGTCGCCGGGTGCGTAATGCATGACAGGCGCGACTTGCTGGTTGTCCGCGGCGAGACTGGCTTGCATGTTCTGCGTGATTGGATCGGAGGCCGCTGCCGGGTCTGCCGCGAGCGTTGAGGATGCGTTGAGGATTGGCGTTGCGGGCGCTGCCGCCGCATTCGGCGCGGCGTCGTTGTTCGCAGCGGCCGGCGTTGTCGATGCCGCCGACGGCGCGGAATCATCCGCACCGCAACCGCTCAACGCTAAAGTTGCAAGTGCAACCAAAACGGCACTTGCGACGCGTTTGTCTTGTCCCATGTCTACATCCAGTTTCGTGAAAGCGGATGCAGTGTCTAATCCTTTCAAGAAATAATTGTGAAACGTTTGCGAGTGGTAAAACTTGCGTTGATAAGTCGGTTTTTCGAAAGAAAGTGGAAAGTGATAAGTAGGAGAATGGTCACCGCGGCGCCTTATGCCTGACATTCAGGCGCGCTGAAAAATGGACGGCTTTGCTCAACCGATATGTTCATGACACACATCGAACAACCCTTCGACATCACGCGCCTCGAAGACGAATGGCTGGAAGCAGACGGCTTTGGCGGTTTCGCGTCGGGCACCGTGGGCACGCTGCGCACGCGCCGCTATCACGCGCTGCTGCTCACCGCGACGCGCGCGCCAGGCGGGCGCGTGGTGCTGGTCAACGGCGTGGAGGCGTGGCTCGAAGCGAACGGCGAGCGTTATCCATTGAGCATGCAGCGGTACGTGCCCGACTTGATTTATCCGGACCTGACAGCGAGTCTTGCCGCGTTCGATACGAAGCCATGGCCAACGTGGCGTTTTCAGATCGCTGCGCAACTAGTGGTGACCGCTGATGTATTCGTCAGCAAGACGACGCGCGAAACTGTTTTGCGCTGGCGCCTGGACGGGGGTGCTGGAGTTCCTTCTCAAGCGAGCACGCTGACATTGAAAGTCAGGCCGCTGCTGTCGGGCCGCGACTATCATGCGCTGCACCATGAGAACGCCGCGTTCAACTTCAACGCGCAGACGAGCGACGACCAGGCCAGCGTAAATTGGCAACCCTACGGCGACCTGCCGGTAATCCACGCCGCGACTAATGGCGTCTACACGCACGCGCCCGATTGGTATCGCAACTTCTGCTATGTTCGCGAGCGGGAACGCGGCCTCGACTTCAGCGAGGATCTCGCCACGCCCGGCGTGTTCAGCTTCAATCTCGCCGATGGCGAAGCGGTGATGATTCTCAGCGCTTCAGGCGCCACGAGCGGAACGCAACCGGCGAACGCAAGAGCGGCAGCCATCCACGCAGCAGAACTCGCGCGCATCGAACAACAACGCCGCGACGCGCTCGGCTCACGCCTGCAGCGCTCCGCCGACGCCTACGTCGTGACGCGCAACGAAGGCCGCACGATCCTCGCGGGTTTTCCGTGGTTCACCGACTGGGGGCGCGACACGTTCATCGCGATGCGTGGCTTGCTGATCGCATCGGGCCGGCTCGACGACGCGGAAGCGATCCTGCTCGAATGGTCGAGTACGTTGTCGCAAGGCATGCTGCCGAATCGCTTTCCCGACTATGGCGACACGCCGGAATACAACTCCGTCGACGCATCGTTGTGGTTCATCGTCGCCGTCCACGACTATCTGGCGACCCATCACGCGAGCGCTGCAACGCAGCAGCGGCTGCAAGAGGCCAGCGAATCCATCCTCACGGGCTACACGAAAGGCACGCGCTTCAACATCCAGGCCTCAGCCGACGATGGCCTGCTGAGCGCCGGCGTACCCGGCGTGCAACTCACGTGGATGGATGCGAAAGTCGGCGACTGGGTGGTGACGCCGCGCATCGGCAAGCCGGTCGAGGTGCAAGCACTTTGGATCAACGCATTGCGCATTGCAGCAACGTGGAATCCGCGGTGGCAGCCGGCCGCTGAGCGAGCGTTGCAAGCGTTTCATGAACGCTTCGTCGATCCGTCCACGCAAGCGCTTTTCGACAACGTGGACGTCGACCACGTCAAAGGCGCGATAGATCGCGCGATCCGGCCCAACCAGATCTTTGCCGTAGGCGGCCTGCCGTTTCCGTTGCTGGAGGGCGCACCGGCGCGCGCGGTGCTCGATCAGGTGGAAGCGCAGTTGCTCACGCCGCTGGGACTGCGGACGCTCGCGCCGTCCGATCCTGCCTATCGCGGACACTACAACGGGTCTCCACTCGAGCGCGATGGCGCCTATCATCAAGGAACCGTGTGGCCGTGGCTGCTCGGCCCGTTCGTCGAAGCGTGGCTGCGAGTCCACGGCGGCGCGGCGGATGCCCGTATGCAGGCGAAAACGCGTTTTCTCGACCCGCTCTACGCGCATCTCGACCACGCCGGTCTCGACCATCTCTCCGAAATCGCCGACGGCGATGCGCCGCACGCACTCGCCGGCACGCCGTTTCAGGCGTGGTCGCTGGGAGAGTTGCTGCGCATTGAACACCTGCTCGCCGGGTTGGCGACCGCGGGTGCCTAAACCGCGCTACGATGTGTGTCCCACCGCCAAGCCCGATGCAAGGATGTAGTCATGCCACCGCTGCGCGCTGCCAATCTGCTCGCCACCATTGAAGGTTCACGGCTGCATTCGGCCGACTGTGCGCATTGGCAGCGCTGGGGGCCGTATCTCAGCGAGCGTCAATGGGGTACCGTGCGCGAGGATTACAGCCCGGACGGCACCGCCTGGGACTATTTTCCGCACGACCATGCGCGCAGCCGCGCGTATCGCTGGGGTGAGGACGGCATTGCCGGTTTCGGCGACGACAAGCTGAGCTGGTGCGTCTCGCTCGCGCTATGGAACCGCAAGGACGCGATCCTGAAGGAGCGTCTGTTCGGCGTCACGAATGCGCAGGGCAATCATGGCGAGGACGTGAAGGAGCTGTACTTCTACGTCGACGGCACGCCGACGCATTCGTACATGCGCATGCTCTACAAGTATCCGCAAGCCGCCTTTCCGTACGACGACCTCGTTCAGGAAAACGCGCGCCGTGGCGGCGACATGCCGGAGTACGAAATTCTCGACACGGGCGTGTTCGACGATTTGCGCTACTTCGACGTGCAGGTGGAATACGCCAAACACGCGCCGGACGACATTCTCATGCGCGTGACGATCGAGAATCGCGGCGATCAGGCGGCCTCGCTGGATGTGCTGCCGCAAATCTGGGCGCGCAATTCATGGTCGTGGAAGGAGAGCAAGGACAAGCCCTCGCTCGTCGCCGGCACGGACCACAATGGCGAGGTGCATGTGGTCGGGCATCAGCATGGCCATGAGCCGATTGTCGTTACTGCCTGGTCGAAAGACGCACCGCAGCTGACGTGGCTCTTCTGCGAGAACGACACCAACGTCAAGCGCCTCTTCAACATGGACGGCGCGGGCCCGTTCAAAGACGGCTTCAACGATTACCTCGTGCACGGCGATGAACAGGCGATTCGCCGCGACGCGGGCACCAAGGCCGGCGCGCATGCGGCGATCGAGCTCGAACCATATGGACGCGCCGTGGTGTACATGCGCTGGCGTCCGCAGTCGAGTCCCGACGACGTGCAGCTCGATGCCGATGCGATCTTCGCGCACCGCATCGCCGAGGCCGACGAATTCTATGGTGCGCTGCAACACGAGATCACCGACCCCGATGCGCGGCTCGTGCAGCGCCAGGCACTCGCCGGCATGCTGTGGTCGAAGCAGTACTACCAATACGACGTGCAGCGCTGGCTCGACGGCGATCCGCTTCAGCCGACCCCGCCCGCCGGCCGCAAACGCGGCCGCAATATGGACTGGCGGCATCTGTGCAATGCGGACATCGTGTCGATGCCCGATAAGTGGGAATACCCGTGGTACGCGTCGTGGGACCTGGCGTTTCATGCGGCTGCATTCGCGCTGATCGACCCGGCGTTCGCGAAACGGCAGTTGCTACTGCTGGTAAAGGACCGCTATCAGCATCCGAACGGTCAGATCCCCGCCTATGAATGGGCGCTCGGCGACGCCAATCCGCCTGTGCATGCGTGGGCCGCGTGGCGCGTGTATGAAATCGACCGCGCGCTCACCGGCAAGGCGGATCGCGATTTTCTGGAACTCGTGTTCCATAAGCTGTTGCTGAATTTCACATGGTGGGTGAACCGCAAGGACGCCGACGGCCACAATATTTTCCAGGGCGGTTTTCTCGGGCTAGATAACGTCGGGATATTCGACCGTTCATCGCCGCTGCCAACCGGCGGCCACATCGATCAGTCCGACGGTACGGCGTGGATGGCCGCGTACGCGCTCGACCTGATGCGTATCGCGCTGGAACTCGCGTACGCCAATCACGTGTTCGTCGACATCGGCGTGAAGTTCTTCGAGCACTTTCTGTATATCGCCGAGGCCGTGAGTTGCGACGACGGCTGCGAAACGGGCCTGTGGGACAACGAGGACGAGTTCTTCTACGACAAGCTGCACCTGCCGGACGGCAGCAGCATTCCCATGCGGTTGCGCTCGATCGTGGGTCTGATTCCGCTATTTGCGGTGCACGTGCTCGAAGAGCGTCTGCATGGCGGCTTGCCGTGTTTGCGCGAACGGCTTGTCTGGTTCCTCGAACATCGTCCCGATCTGGCGAAGCTGGTTTCGCGCTGGAACGAGCCGGGCAAGGGCAATGCGCTGCTGCTCTCGCTATTGCGTGGGCATCGCATGAAAGCGTTGTTGCGCCGCGCGCTCGACGAAAGCGAATTTCTTTCCGATCATGGCGTGCGGGCACTGTCGCGGTACCACCGCGATCATCCGTTCGTGTTCAATCACAATGGCGATAGTTTTACCGTGAAGTATTTGCCGGCCGAATCCGATACGCGTGTGTTCGGCGGCAATTCGAACTGGCGCGGTCCGGTGTGGATGCCGGTGAACTATTTGTTGATCGAGTCGCTATACGAATTTCACCGCTATTACGGTGAGGATTTCAAAGTCGAGTATCCGACCGGCTCGGGCGAGAAGTTCTCGCTGAGCCACATCGCCGACGAACTGGCGCGCCGCTGCACTACGCTGTTTCTTAAGAACAAGGACGGCGAGCGTCCGGTCATGGGTGCTTATCCGCTGTTGCAGGCCGACCCGCGTTCGCGCGATCTGATCCTGTTCCATGAGTATTTCCATGGCGATAGCGGACGCGGCGTGGGCGCTTCGCATCAGACCGGCTGGACCGGGCTGGTTGCGTTGCTGTTGCAGCCGCGCGCGATGAGCGCGTCGGGCAATGTGCCGCTGGCGGGCGAACCGGATCAGGCGCCGATTCCGACTTCACCTTCGGCGCAAGCCACAGCGCCCGCGCGCCCGGCGGAGCCTGCGTCTGTACCCGAGCCGGCGCACGCATCGGCGAAGTAGTGCGCGGCGGCGCAAGCGAGTGAGGTTGCACAAGCCATGCAACGTCGCATAGTGACCAGGTTGCGTGGCTGTTTTTGAACTGTGTGGGTTCAAGCGTGGTCTTTCATGTACCACCACGTCCGTTCCATTGGTTTCCAAAAGTGAATCCCATGTCGACTACATCGAATACCCCAGCAGCCGATCGCCCCGCCGCCAGTCAACAACCGAGCTGCAAAGTCAGCGCGAGCCCGCAGGAAGCGCCCGCCTCGCCGCCCGGCAAGCGGCCCGCGCCGCCGTGTACGCTGGTGATCTTCGGCGCCGGCGGCGACCTGACCAAGCGGCTTTTGATGCCGGCGATGTACAACCTCGCGGTGGATGGCCTGCTCGACGACGGCATGAAAATCATCGGCGTGAATCATGGCGAGCGCGAGACTAGCGTGTGGCGCGAAGATCTGCACAAGTCGCTCGAACAGTTTGCCGCCGACAAAGCCAGCACTTTCCACGCCGGCAAGCTCGACGACAAGGCGTGGGACTGGGTCGCGCAACGCCTCGAATACATGCCCGGCGAATTCGAAACCGACGATGTCTTCACGAAGCTCAAGCAAAAGCTCGAGCAGACGCCCGGCGCCAACGTGATCTTCTATCTCGCGGTCAGCGCGCGCTTTTTCAAACCGATCGTCGAGCATCTCGGCAAAGCGGGTCTGCTGAAAGAGGGCGACAGCGGCGGTGGTTTCCGCCGCATCGTGATCGAGAAACCGTTCGGCACCGATCTCGCCTCGGCGCGCGATCTGAACGCGCATATCCTGTCGTACGCGAAAGAGACGCAGGTGTATCGCATCGATCACTTTCTCGGTAAGGACACCGTGCAGAGCATTCTCGCGGTGCGCTTCGCCAACGCGCTGTTCGAACCGATGTGGCGGCGCGAATATATCGACAGCGTGCAGATCACAGCGGCGGAAACCATCGGCGTGGAAGGGCGCGGCAAGTTCTACGAACAGACCGGCGCGTTCCGCGACATGCTGCCGAACCATCTGTTCCAACTGCTCGGCATGGTCGCCATGGAGCCGCCCAATTCGTTCGACGCAGAAGCCGTGCGCGACAAGAAGGCCGAAATCTCCGACGCGATCAAGCCGCTGACGCCGGACGATGTCGTGTTCGGTCAATACGAAAAGGGTCCGGCCGGTGTCGGCTATCGCGAGGAACCGGACGTCGCGCCGGACAGCACGACGGAAACGTACGCCGCGGCGCGCGTGTTCGTCGAGAACTGGCGCTGGGCCGGCGTGCCGTTCTATCTGCGCACCGGCAAACGGTTGGCCGCGCGTCGCACGGAAATCTCGGTGCAACTGAAGCCGGTGCCGTTCCGCCTGTTCCGCGACACACCCGTCGATGCGCTCACGCCGAACGTGCTGACCTTGCGCATCGATCCGGCTCACGGCACGAGCTTCGACTTCAACGTTAAAACGCCGGGGCCGGTCATGCAGATCGGCGCGGTGCAGTCGTCGTTCGACTATGCCGACTTCTTCGCGGAACGCGCCAACGTCGGCTATGAGACGTTGCTCTACGACTGCATGCTCGGCGACGAGACGCTGTTCCAGCGCGCCGACAGCATCGAAACGAGCTGGTGCGCGGTGGACGACGTGCTGCATCCGAAAGCCGGCGGCGCGATGCCGGTGCATGGTTATGCGGCCGGCAGCGAAGGCCCCGCGGAAGCAGACGCGCTATTGGCGCGCGACGGTCACGCATGGCGGCCGTTGAAAAGGGATGCTGTGCAGAAGAAGTAATTCAACGAGTCGCACCAACACAATCGGGGGACACCGTGGTGACACGCAAGACGACACCTAAGACGGCTAGCAAGACGACCCGCAAGGCACCAGGCAAGACGCCAAGCAGGACGCCAAGCAGGACGACACGCAAGACGGCAAGTAAGACGGCAAGTAAGACGAAAGTGACCACCAGCACCGAGCGGATTCTGGCAATCGACGTCGGCGGTACCGGCTTGAAAGCCGCGATCATCGACGCCGACGGCAAGATGAAAACCGAGCGCCTGCGGGTGGCGACGCCACATCCGTGCACGCCGGATCAACTCGTGGACGCGCTTGCGAAGCTGGTTGCGCCGCTCGTCGAACAGGAGCCGCCTACGCTGATGTCGATCGGCTTTCCGGGCGTGGTGCGCAACAACCGCATCCTGACCGCGCCGCACTTCGGCGTGGAAGGCTGGCACGACATTCCGCTCGCCGATTCGCTGGCGCAGCGCCTGGGCGGCTTGCCGGTGCGCATGATCAACGACGCCGAGATGCAGGGCTTCGCCGCGATAGAAGGCCACGGCCTCGAATTCGTGCTGACGCTCGGCACGGGCGCGGGCACGGCGATGTTTCGCGACGGCGAGCTGATGCCCCATCTGGAGCTCGCGCATCATCCGGTCAGCAAGAAGGGCGTGGCGTACGACGAATACATCGGCGACGCGGCACGTGAAAAAGCCGGGAATAAACGGTGGAACCGGCGCGTTGAGAAGGTGATCGGGATTCTGGGCGCGCTGGTGAACTACGACAAACTGTGGATCGGCGGCGGCAACGCGGCGCGCCTCACGATCGATCTGCCAGCGAACACGGCCACCGTTTCGAACGATGCGGGTATCGAAGGCGGCGCGCGTTTATGGCATCCGAGGTCCGTGCGTGAGACGCGGCAATTGCCGGAAGCGAATGAGCGGACGGGCCGCTTCAAGTGAGGTTGGACCACCTCTGAACCCTAGCCGGAGTAACAAACGATGATTCGCAGCAGTCGCTTCGGCGTCGCACGACGCCTGTTATCGGTCGGCGTGTCTGCCGCGCTGGCGCTTGCCGCGGTGCATGCCCGCGCGGCGGAAGTCTTCGTGGTGACGTCACCGGGTTTGGCCGACGGCGGCACGCTGGATTCGAGCCACGCGGCGAGCGCGAACAATTGCGGCGGCGGCAATGTGTCACCGGCTCTGCAATGGCGGAATGCGCCAGCCGGCACGAAGAGTTATGCGGTGACCCTGTTCGATCCCGACGGCGGAAAGGGTCTGGGAATCGTGCACTGGGTGCTATATGGCGTCGCGCCCTCGACGACTTCGCTTGGCGCGGGCGGCAGCCAGCCGCCCGGCAGCGTCGCCGGCACGAATCGGACGGGCGGCACGGGATATTACGGACCATGCCCGCCAGTGGGGGACAACCCGCATCACTACGTCGCGCAAGTCTATGCGCTCGATCTGCCGCCGGATGCGCTGCCGCCCGGTTTGACGCGGGACGCATTGTTCGCCGCAATCAAGGACCACGTGATTGCGGCGACGAGCACGGTGCTGCGTTACGGGCGATGAACGCGGCGGCCGTCGCGACAGGCGACTACGCTTATCGCGCCGCGTCGCCCCAACGGTATTCAATGCTGGCTTCATCGAGCTGCGTCTTGATCTGCTCATCGAGCACGAGCTCGGACGCAGCGAGCGTGTCGCTCAATTGCTCGGCGCGGCTCGCGCCGATAATCGCCGACGTGACGAGCGGATTCGCCAGCACCCAGGCGAGCGAAACGCGCGTCAGCGATTCGCCGGTCGGCGCCACGATCGCTTTCAACTGCTCGATCGTCTCGAACTCGCGCTTGTGCCAATACCGTTGCTGATACATCGCGCCGGCCTTGCCGACGGTTTCGGTGAAACGGCCGGACGTCGGCGCGGCATCCAGTTGGTGCTTGCCTGTGAGCAGGCCGCCCGCGAGCGGGTTGTACGGCATCACGGCCAATTGCTCTTCGGCCGCGAGCGGCAACAGTTCGCGCTCGATCTGGCGGAACAACAAGTTATAACGAGGTTGCACGGAGACGAAGCGCGCCGCGCGCAACACATCGGCGCGGCCCAAGGCGCGCGCCAGCCGGTAAGCGAGAAAGTTCGATACGCCGATATAGCGCGCCTTGCCTGATCGCACGATCACGTCCAGCGCCTCGAGCGTTTCGTCGAGCGGCGTATTCGCGTCGTCGGAATGGAGCTGGTAGAGGTCCACGTAATCCGTGCCGAGACGTTGCAACGAGGCGTCGATTGCATTCAGCAGATGTTTGCGCGACGCGCCTTGGTCCCACGCCGATGGTCCCATCTTGCCCACCGCTTTCGTCGCCAGAATGAAGTGCTCGCGCTTGCCCTTCAGCCAGCGCCCGACGATCTCCTCCGTGCGGCCGGCAATGTTCTCGCCGCCACCGAGCGGATACACATTCGCCGTGTCGATGAAGTTCACGCCGGCATCCGCCGCCGTATCGAGAATGCGATGGGAAACATCTTCTTCGGTCTGCAAGCCAAAGGTCATCGTGCCGAGACACAGGCGTGACACGGTCAGGCCGGTGCGGCCGAATTTGCGGTATTGCATGGTCAACTCCGGGAATGAACGGAACAGTTCGATAGGCAGTGTTGCAAAAAGGATAAACGGAGTCGGGATTTAGTGCCGGCAGCGGGCACTGGCAGACGTTATTAAATTGAAAGCTTTCCGGCAGCGTCTTTTTTACTTTCGAGCTCAAAAGCCTTTCGTTTCAACATACAAAACATTACAGAAATGTAATAAATAGGCCTGACAAAGGCCTGACAAATTACAAATGCCATACATCCGTAAAAAATAGAAACAATTCTGTTACTAGGGGTAAGGCGTGTCGCGATTGATGCGATTTTATGCGTGTGGAATGATAGCGATTCTCATTTAACCAAATAGCCAGCCATCCCGTCGTTTGTGCCGTGCGCACGAGACCGGCAGCCAGCCAATTGCGACTTTGTCATCGATTCCATCTCAGGTATGCGAATCCGGCAAGCGCATCTCCGACGGGAATTCCCATGTTCAACCACACGCCGCTTGCGACCGCGTTAGCGTTAGCTTTTGCCGTTCCCTTTGCGACTCCGGCGGTCGCGCAGACTGCTCCGCAAACCACTTCGCAGCCACCGGCCGCGAATGCAAATGCGACGACGACGACCACCGCGACCGACAGCGGCACCTTGCCGACCATCGGCGTGGCGGCGCAGGCTGAACAACAGGACTTCCAGGCGGAGCGTTCGACGGTGGGTGCAAAGACGCCCACGGCGCTGCGCGATATTCCGCAGACCGTCACCGTCATCAACAAGGCCGTGCTGCAATCGCAAGGCGCCACTTCGTTCCAGGACGCGCTGCGCAATGCGCCGGGTGTGACGATCGGCGCGGCTGAAGGCGGCCAGATCGGCAACAACATCAACCTGCGCGGCTTCACCGCGCAGAACGACATCTATCTGGACGGCTTCCGCGATCGTAACCAGTACTATCGCGACACGTTCGACCTCGACCAAATCGAAGTGCTGTACGGCCCGTCGTCGATGCTGTTCGGCCGCGGCTCGACGGGCGGCGTGATAAACCAGGTCAGCAAGAAGGCGAACCTGCATGACTCGGCCGAAGTCACGGGCATGATCGGCACCGACGACAAATATCGCAGCACTGTCGACGTGAACCATAAGCTGACGGATACCTCGGCGATTCGCCTGAACGCGTTCGGCCAAAGCCTCGGTTCGACGCGCGACGAGATGAAGAACAAGGACTACGGTATCGCGCCGGAAGTGCGCTTCGGAATCGGCACGCCGACCGAAGTGACGATCTCCGCGCTGATCCAGCACAACTACGACATGCCGGACTACGGCGTGCAGGCGTTGAACGGCCGCCCGTCGCCGGTGCCGAAGAACACGTTCTACGGCTTGACGACCGACCGCACGATCCAGGACGTGCAGACCGTCACTGCCGCGATCAAGCACAAGTTCTCGGACAACCTGATCCTGACGAACCAGACGCAGTTCTCGCACTCGATGACCGACGCGCGCGAAACCGCGCCGCAAGCGGTATTGACGGGCCCGCTCGCTACCAGCCCCGCGTTGAGCAACGGCAATTTCACGACGCTGTCGCCGTCGCAACTGTTCATCAAGTTGCAAAGCCACGACCGTGTGATCCAGAACCACTCGCTGTACAACGACACGATGCTCCAATACAAGTTCGTCACTGGCCCGATCAAGCACGACCTGATCGCCGGTGTCGACCTCGGTCACGACAGCTATTCGAACCAGGCGTACACCCGTAACAACTTGCCGGTCGTGACGATGGTGAACCCGGCGTATCTGTCCAACCCGGCCGGTGTGACCACCACGGTCGGCAACTACGCCGATTCCGGCGCGAACGAAATTGGCGCGTACGTGAACGACACCGTGTCGATCGGCCAGCAGTGGAAGGTGGTCGGCGGTTTGCGCTGGGATCGCTTCCAGGCGCAGATCCACAACTCGATCAGCCTGCCGAGCTATGCGACGCAGACCAACTTCTTCACCAGCGTGCGCGCCGGCGTGATCTATCAGCCGACCGACTGGCAGTCGTACTACGTGTCGTACGGCACGTCGTTCAATCCCTCGCTCGAAGCGCTGACGGTGACCAACCTCACGCAGAACCTTGCACCCGAGTCGACCAAGTCGTACGAAGTCGGCGGCAAATGGGATCTGCTCGGCGGCAATCTCTCGGTGACGTCGTCATTCTTCCGCGAAGAAAAGACCAACGCACGCACGCAGGTCTCGCCGACCGAATACGAACTCGACGGCGACATCCGCGTCGACGGTTTCCAGGCGGGCGTGACGGGCCACATTACCGACAAGTGGCAAGTGTTCGGCGGCTACACCTACATGGACGCCATCATCCTGAAGGCGCGCGACGGTACGCAAGGGCACGTGCCGGCCAACACGCCGCGCAACACGCTGATGTTCTGGACCACCTACGCGCTCACGCCGCACTGGGAAATCGGCGGCGGTCCGACCTATATGTCGCCGCGCTACGCATCGAATACGAACTACGTGCAAGTGCCGGGCTACACGCGCTGGGATGCGACCGCTGCGTACCACGCGAAGAAATACGACATCCGCCTGAACCTGCTGAACTTGACCAACAAGTACTACTACGACGCGCTGATTCCGTCGGACGGCGGCCGTTCCGTGCCGGGTATCGGACGTACCTTGTTGGCGACGTTCGACTACCGCTTTTGATATGCGTTGAACGGATGCGTTAGGCTTGCCGTTTTCGAACACGGTAAGCCGACGCAAAGGAAACACCATGTTGCTGCACATTCCGAATGTACTGAGCGCCGAGCAGTTGCGGCTCGTGCGCGAACGGCTCGACCAGGCGGGCGACGCCTGGGTCGACGGCCGCGCGACCGCCGGCTATCAGGGCGCGCCGGTCAAGCGTAATCAGCAGATCGCCGAGCACACGCCGATTGCGCGCGAACTCGGCGACGTGATTCTCGCGTCGATCGAGCGCAACCCGCTGTTCATCAGCGCGGTGTTGCCGAACCAGGTGTATCCGCCGCTGTTCAATCGTTACGAAGGCGGCATGCAGTTCGGCAGTCACGTCGACGGAGCCGTGCGCGTGCTGCCCAACGGCGTGAAGCTGCGCACCGACGTCTCGGTGACGCTGTTCATTTCCGAGCCCGCCGACTACGACGGCGGCGAGCTCGTGATCGAAGACACGTACGGCGTGCAGCAGGTCAAACTGCCGGCCGGCGACATGATCGTCTATCCGGCGACGAGTTTGCACCAGGTCACGCCGGTCACGCGCGGCGCGCGGATCGCGAGTTTCTTCTGGGTGCAAAGTCTCGTGCGCAGCGATACGCAGCGCGCGATGCTGTTCGACATGGACACGGCGATTCAACGGCTGAACGCCACCAACGCCGACGATACCGCGCGCCGCAGTCTCGTCGGCATCTATCACAATCTGTTGCGGACCTGGAGCGAGACGTGAGCGTACCTGAGGCAATCGACATTCAATCGCCCGTGGGCATCGACCATGCGACGCGTGAGCCGCGGCGGCTGGATGACGACGAATTGAAAGCGCGGCAGCAGCGCTCGCGCCGCGCCACCTTCGTCAAATGGCTGCGCAAGGTGCATGGCTGGGTTGGCTTGTGGGGCGCGGCGCTGGGTCTGTTGTTCGGCACCACGGGGTTCCTGCTGAACCATCGCGGCGGCCCGCTCAAAGTATCGACCGGCGAGCCGCAAGTGGCGGTGTTGCAGGTGCCGTTGCCGCAACCCGCGCCGGAGTCGCCGCGCGAGTTGGGCAAATGGCTCAAGCACGAACTGAAACTGACGGGCACGCCAGGACGCGTTCAGAAAGAGCCGGCACATCCGGTGGCCTGGGGCGAGCGCAGCGTCGTTCAGCCGGAGCACTGGCAGCTCAACTTCGCGTCGCCGCATGAGAACACGTCCGCCGAGTACTGGGTGGGCAACGGCTATGTGACGGTCAAGCGCAGCGAGAACACGTTTCTCGCGATGATGACGAACCTGCACAAGGGCGTCGGTCTGAGCGTCGGCTGGGTGCTGCTGATCGATACGCTCGCAGGCAGCATCATTTTGCTGTCGCTCACCGGCGTTCTGCTCTGGACGGAGTTGAACAAACGCAAGACCATCGGCGCGGTGCTGGTGCTGGGATCGATCGTCGCCGCGGTGTGTGTGGGCTTGTAGTAAAGACGCTGCGGGCATTGCGTGAGCGAGAAAAACCGGTCGCATGCGGAAGGCATTGCGATCGGGAAATTTGCCTGTCCCAAGGCGCTGCATCAAGGTACGTTTTACCTGCATTTCCGTTTCATTTCGCGGTGTCCCGTCGACGCCGCCCAATCCTCTGCCTAACGTGCAGTCCCACGCCGCGAAAAGCCCGCTGTGCCGGGCTTTTGCGCCTCGTCTCATCTTCCTCCGGCATACCGCTACGTGCGAGAATCGCGCTACATCAATTGCGTGGTGATCGTTAGCCATCCGTCGTATCAGGCACCGCTTTTGCAATAGCGGTCCGCACGAATATGACCCGCCGCGTCGAGGAGATCGCGTTGAAACAGCCGGACCGCTTCATGTCGGATGCACCGCCCGCCGGCCTGGCCGCCCCGTCCTTTCTTGCCGGCGGCGGCGAACTGGGCGCGCTGATCCGCGCCTACGACTGGACGCAAACGGCGCTCGGCGCGCCCGATACCTGGCCGCAAGGTCTGAAGATCGCGATCCGCATCATGCTC
Source organism: Paraburkholderia sp. NPDC080076 (assembly GCF_050281145.1). Lineage (NCBI taxonomy): Bacteria > Pseudomonadati > Pseudomonadota > Betaproteobacteria > Burkholderiales > Burkholderiaceae > Paraburkholderia > Paraburkholderia sp. NPDC080076. Next base: position 245,108 of record NZ_JBNNWQ010000008.1, read on the forward strand.
ACGTCGCGTCAACCGATCTGGATCGGCTGGGGCGACGAGCTGCTCTATTTCTACAACGACCCGTACAAATCGATCATTGGCGGCAAGCATCCGGTCGCGCTCGGTCAACCGACTCACGTGGTGTGGCGAGAAATCTGGACCGACATCGAGCCGCTTCTGGCTACCGCGCTGGCGGGCGCCGAGGGCATCTTCGTCGAACAGAAGCTGTTGATCATGGAGCGCAACGGCTTTCCCGAGGAGACGTATTACACCTTCTCGTACAGCCCCATTCCCGGCGAGAACGGCGAACCCGGAGGCATCATCTGCGCCAACAGCGACGACACCATGCAGGTGGTCGGCGAACGGCAACTGGCGCTGCTGAAGGAACTGGCGGCGGTCAGTCCGGACGGCCGCGACTGGCGCGAGGCGTGCGAACTCAGCGCGCGCGCGTTGCAGTCGAATCCGCAAGACCTGCCCTTCGCTTTGCTATACGCAGCCGAATCCGGCAGCGACACGGTCACGCTGGTCGGGGCGTGCGGCATCGAGCCGGGCCATCCGGCCGCACCGCAGACAATGCGTGTCGGCGATTCGCTCTGGCCGGTCGCCGACGCGCTCAAGATCCAGGCGCCGCAACTGGTGCGCGACTTGACGCAGCGCTTCGGCACCGCGTTGCCGAGCGGCCCGTGGCATCTCGCGCCGGAGCAGGCGGTCATCCTGCCGGTGTCGCCCGGCAGCGAGTCGACGCAGACGGTGGTTCTAATCGCCGGCCTGAACCCTTGCCGCATTTTTGACGACGCCTATCGCAGCTTCCTGAACCTGGCCGCCGGCCAGATCGGCGCGGCGATCGGCTACGCGCAGGCGTATCAGGAAGAGCGGCGGCGCGCGGAAGCGCTGGCCGAAATCGACCGCGCGAAAACCACGTTCTTCTCCAACATCAGCCACGAATTCCGCACGCCGTTGACGCTGATGCTCGGCCCGCTCGAAGAACTGCTTGCCAAGCCGCAGCAGGCCGCGAACGGTGACAGCGCACAGACGGGCAGCGATATCGACGACCGCGCGCTGATCGAGATCACGCATCGCAACGGCTTGCGTCTGTTGAAGCTCGTCAACGCACTATTGGATTTCTCGCGGATCGAGGCGGGCCGCATCGAGATTCACACGGAACCCACCGACATCGCCTCCTTCACGGCCGAGCTCGCGTCGCTGTTCCAGTCCGCGATCGAGGCGGCCGGCCTGCGTCTCGAAGTGGAGATTCCGGCCACGCCCGTGGTCGTGCAACTCGACCGCGAGATGTGGGAAAAGGTCGTGATGAACCTGCTGTCGAACGCATACAAGTTCACGTTCTTCGGCACGATCCGCGTCGTGGTTCGCGCTGACGAAGGCGGTGGCGTCGAGGTCAGTGTGACCGATAGCGGTATCGGCATTGCGGAAGAAGAAGTGCCGCGCCTCTTCGAGCGCTTTCATCGTGTGGCGGGCGCACCCGGTCGCTCCGTCGAAGGCAGCGGCATCGGGCTCGCCATGGTGCAGGAACTGGTGAAGCTGCACGGCGGCACGGTGCGGGTCGACAGTGTGCTCGGCGAAGGCGCGTGCTTTACCGTTTCGCTGCCGCGCGGTGCCGTGCTGTCCCGGCCCGAGGATGCAATCGTGCATGCCGCCATGAGCAAGCACGCGCGCACCTATGTCGATGCCGCGTTGCGCTGGAGTCCGGAGAACGAAATTCTCGCCGACGCGTCGATCGGCGCAACGCCGGCAGGCGAGGTATCGCCGGAGGCTGCGCCGGTCGCCGCCGCGCGGCTGCTGGTCGTCGACGACAATGCGGACTTGCGCGAGTACATGAGCCGCATCTTGCGAGCGGCGGGCCACGACGTGCGGCTCGCCACCGACGGCCAGGCCGCGCTGGAAGCCGCGCGCGCGGAACCGCCCGATCTGGTGCTCTCCGACGTGATGATGCCGCGCCTCGACGGCTTTGGCCTGCTACGCGCACTGCGCGCCGATCCGGACTTGCGCGACACGCCGGTGCTGATCCTGTCCGCGCGTGCGGGAGAGGAAGCGCGCGTCGACGGCATCGAGCATGGCGCAGACGACTACCTGACCAAGCCCTTCTCCGCGCGCGAACTGCTGGCTCGCGTGTCGGGCAACCTGCAACTCGCGCGCTTGCGCCGCGAGACGGAGATGAAGCTGCGCGAGGAATCGCGCACGCTGGAGATTCTCAATCGCGTCGGCTCGACCGTGGCGGCTGAACTCGATCTGAACCGCGCGGTGCAGATCGTGACCGACGCGGCCACCGAACTGACCGGCGCGGCATTCGGCTCGTTCTTCTATAACGTGCTCGACCAGAAGGGCGGCAGCTACATGCTGTACACGCTGTCCGGCGTGCCGAAGGAAGCGTTCGAACGATTTCCTATGCCGCGCAACACGGCGGTGTTCGCGCCCACGTTCCAGGGCGAAGGCATCGTCCGCGTCGACGACATCACGCAGGATCCGCGCTATGGCCACAACGCGCCGCATCGCGGCATGCCGGAGGGCCATCTGAAGGTGCGCAGCTATCTGGCCGCGCCGGTGCAGTCGCGCAGCGGCGAAGTGGTCGGCGGCTTGTTCTTCGGCCACCCGGAGCCCGGCGTGTTCACCGAGCGTGCCGAGCGGATCGTGGCCGGCATCGCCGCGCAGGCGGCGATTGCCATCGACAACGCGCGCTTGTATCAGGCGGCGCAAACCGAAATCGCCGAGCGCACCAAGGCGCAAAGCGCGTTGCGCGATCTGAACGAAACGTTGGAGCGCCGCGTGATCGAGACGGTGGCGGACCGCGACCGTCTGTGGGAGTTGAGCGAGGATCTGCTGGTGGTGGCCGATATCGAAGGCCGCTTGCAGCGTGTGAGTCCTTCGTGGAGCACGGCGCTCGGTCATAACGTGCATTGGCTGATGTCGCGTTCGTATGTCGATCTGGTTCATCCGGATGACGTAGAGACTGTCCGCACGCATCTGGCCGAATTGCGCAGAACGGGCGTGCCGGTGCGTTATGAAAACCGTTTCAAGCGGATCGACGGCACATGGCGCTGGGTCGCGTGGACGCTCGCGCTCGATCCCGACTCGGCGCGCATTCACGGCGTAGGCCGCGACGTCACCGCCGACAAGGAAACCACCGAGGCGCTGCGGCACGCCGAAGAAGCGCTCCGGATGGCGCAGAAAATGGAAGCGATCGGCAAGCTCACGGGCGGCGTCGCACACGACTTCAACAACCTGCTGCAAGTGATCGGCGGCAATCTGCAATTGCTGGCGAAAGACGTGGCCGGTTCGGAGAAGCCCGAGCAGCGCGTGCGCAATGCGCTGGCGGGCGTGGCGCGCGGCGCGAACCTCGCCTCGCAACTGCTCGCGTTCGGGCGGCGTCAGCCGCTCGCGCCGAAGGTCGTCAATCTCGGCCGCTTCGTGCGCGGCCTCGACGACATGCTCAGGCGCGCGCTCGGCGACGGCGTCGAAATCGAAACGATCGTGTCGGGCGGCTTGTGGAATACGCTGGTCGATCCGTTCCAGGTCGAGAACGCGCTGCTGAATCTGGCGATCAACGCGCGCGACGCCATGAACGGCCACGGCAAGCTCACGATCGAAGCCGGCAACGCCGCGCTCGACGACGCCTACGCCAAGCGCAACGCAGACGTCACGCCGGGCCAGTACGTGATGCTGGCGGTCACCGACACGGGCTCCGGCATGCCGCCGGAAGTGCGCGAGCGCGTGTTCGAGCCGTTCTTCACGACCAAGCCTGAAGGTCAGGGCACGGGCCTCGGCCTGAGCATGGTGTATGGCTTCGTCAAGCAATCCGGCGGCCATGTGAAGATCTACAGCGAGGAAGGCCACGGCACGACGATCCGCATTTATCTGCCGCGGGTGCGCCAGGAAGAAGACCTCGAAACGAACATCGACGCCGGTCCTGCCAAGGGCGGCACGGAAACCATTCTGGCGGTCGAGGACGACGAAGAAGTACGCACGACCGTGGTCGAAATGCTCTCCGATCTCGGCTACCGCGTACTGAAGGCGAAAGACGCGCCAAGCGCGCTGGCGATCGTCGAAAGCGGCGTGCCGATCGACATGCTGTTTACCGATGTGGTGATGCCCGGTCCGCTGCGCAGCACCGAACTCGCCCGCAAGGCGCGCGAACGGTTGCCGGCAATCGCGGTGCTGTTCACGTCGGGCTATACGGACAACGCGATCGTGCATTCGGGGCGACTCGATGAAGGCATCGAATTGCTCAGCAAGCCGTACACGCACGAAGCGTTGGCGCGCAAAGTCCGCTACGTGCTGCAAGCGCAGAATCCGCAAGCGGCCGAAATCGCCGAGGCCGAACAGCATCTTCTCGAGATCGATCCGCCCGTAATGCCGGACAGCGCCGATAGTTTCGTCGCTCAGACGCGGCTGCGGATTCTGCTGGTTGAAGACGACGAGCTGATTCGCGTGAGCACCGCCGAATTGTTGCGCACGTTCGACTTCGACATTCTGGAAGCCGAAGGCGAGCATGACGCCAAGCAGATTCTCAGCGAGCACGCGATCAGCGTGATGTTGACCGACGTGGGGCTGGCGGGCAAGTCGGGCATCGACCTGGCGCTCGATGTGTGCCGCGAGCGGCCCGATTTGCGCGTGATCTTTCTGACCGGCTACGACCTCGTGCTGACGCCGGAGCAGCGCGCGGTCTTGCCGCACGCGATCCTGTTGCGCAAGCCCTACGATCCGCTCGATCTCATCGATGCACTGAAAACGCCGCTGCGCTAAAACCGCTGCGCGCGGCCGGCGTTGCCGGCCCGCCAGCGGGAAAGTGGGCGCTCGCGCTAGAATTCTCGCAGACCGCCACAACTGCTGGCTCCGCCGGAATTCGCCGATGACCACACCCGCCAACGATGTCGACGCCGCGCTCGTCACGCGGCGTTCGATTCGCGCCTTTCTGCCCACGCCGGTGTCGCGCGCCGACATCGAAGCCATTCTTGAAGCCGCCAGCCGCGCGCCTTCGGGTACCAATACGCAGCCGTGGAAAGTCTACGTGGTGAGGGGCGAGTCGCTGGCGCGTCTCTCGCAAGCCTTGCTTGCCGCTTACGACGACCCGCAACGCGACGCGCTGTATCAGGAAGAGTATCCGTACTATCCGCATCGATGGGTGTCGCCGTATATCGATCGGCGCCGCAAAATCGGCTGGGATCTGTATGGCCTGCTCGGCATCGAGAAGGGCGACAAGGCGCGCATGCATGAACAGCATGCGCAGAACTACCGCTTCTTCGGCGCACCGGTGGGTTTGTTCTTCACCATCGACCGGGTGATGGAGCGCGGCAGCTGGCTCGACTACGGCATGTTCCTGCAGGCGATCATGACGGCCGCGCGCGGACGGGGTCTCGATACGTGTCCGCAGGCCGCGTTTACGCCGTTTCATCGGGTAATTGCCGAGCATCTCGGCTTGCCGTCGCAAGAGCAACTGGTGTGCGGCATGTCGCTCGGTTTCGCCGACGAAAACGCATTGGTCAACACGTTACGCACTGAGCGCGAACCAGTCGAACGGTTCACGCGATTTCTCGATTGACGGCGCTTGATCGCGATCGAGGCAATTTCCCCACCTTCCATCGGACCCATATGAAAACATCGCGTCGCCATTTTCTGCTGCTGGGCGTGAGCGCGGGCTCGGCGCTCATGCTCACCCGTGCGGCCTTTGCCGATACGGCTAACAAACTCAGCGAAGCCGATCCAAAGGCGCAAGCCGTCGGCTACAAGGAGGACGCGTCCAAGGTCGACAAAGCGAAATTCCCCGGCTACGCCTCCGGACAAACCTGCGCCAACTGCTCGCTGTTCCAGGGCAAAGCCAACGACGCATATGGCGGGTGCACGCTGTTCGGCGACAAGCAGGTCGCGGCGCCTGGCTGGTGCAGTTCGTACTCGAATATGTGAACCGCGAGAGGCGCCGCGCGAGCTTCGAGCGGCGCCTAGTTCAACGCGCTCAGCACCAATTCATGCGATCGGCCGATCCATACGGCCGCGTCGCGGTGATCGCGTAGCGCGTCGCCGGTATTGGGGTGCACGAAGATATCCAGTGTGCCGTGATTCAGCGTGAGCCAGCCGACCAGCTCGGCGAATCGCGCCTGCGTGAACGCGAGTTGATACGACCACATGGGATGCGGTCCCACCGGGCGCTCGTGAAAGCGGCCCAGTTGCAATTTGTCGCCCCAGTGCGCGTCGATCTGCTCGCGGAAAGTCCACGCGGCGTCGCGGCTGCTCGCATCGAAATACACGTGGGCGTGCCAGCTTGCGATGGCGGAGGTGTCGCGAAAGGTCATAACAGGTCCGTTGCGTATCAGTCTTTATCCGACATTCATTCTGCTTCAATTTCCGCCGACGCGCGCGGCGCGCGCCTCATGTGAAACTGTCTCTCATCTTCGCCGACGATCTCGAAGCCGAGGCGCTCGTATAGGCGCCTCGCGGGATTGCCTTTGAGCACCTTGAGGGTGACCGGCAATGCGTCGGCCTGCGCGGCGCGCAACACCGTATGCAGCGCGCGTTCGCCGATACCGCGCCCTTGAAGCGCCGGCGTGATCTGCAATTGCACGACGACCCACTCGGCGCCGGTGCGATGCGCTTTGAGCAAACCGGCCGGCGCGCCGTCGATGCAAATCACGCGCGCCGTGTCATAACGGTGCAGCAGACGCGCGCGATGCTCGGTATCGTCCGACGGTTCGCCGACGCGCGCCAGGTGCTCCGTCATGGTCGCCTTGCGCAGCTCGAACAGGAAGGCCTCGTCCGTGTCCAGCGCCGGACGCAGGGTGAAGACAGGTTCTTGAACGGACATATTGGTAACGTTTCCGGCGTGCCGGCGGCTAGTAAGAATGGCCGTGAATTGTCGCGCCAGCAGCGCTTTTTTACCACGCGGTTATGTTTGCGCCTCTCGACTTTGCTGTTCGCCGGTCGTGCCGATGCCGCCGGCCGATGGTCCGCGCTATGACGGATTCGCGCGCTGCCGCGTGCGCCGCTTCAGACGCGGTCGGCGTTTGCGGCGTGCCGAAGGCGTCGTGTCGTCTGCTTGCAGTGCGCTCGCGACGTTTCGCGCGACGTGTTTGGTGCTCATTGGCATGCGCTTTGCTTTTGCCTTATCCGCGAATTGCTGGCGCGTGCGGGTTCGAACGTCGAGCCGCCGAGGAACGACGCCAACCTGGCATAACAACGAAAATGCTGAATACGAAACCACATACGGTCACGCACGGGGTCGACGGCGACGCGATGACGCTCGTCTTTTATCCCGATACCGGTTGTCTGCGCTTTGTCGATGCGCGCGGCACGTGCCACGAGCTTCGGCCGCCGCATTCCTGGTTCGCGCTTTCGTCCGCGTCGCGAGGCGCCCGGCGCGGCACGCAAGCCATGACGGAAGGATTAAACGCACTGCTGCATGAGTTCCGCGCGAAACGTCCGCGCTGGTTGAGCGCGCTTGCTCCGGCCCACTCGACGGTGGTCTAGCGCACAGTGAGCATGGCTGTGGCGCGATAGCGTGTATTGGTCAGTCAAAAGAACTCGACGGGCGGTTTCGCGTTTGTATTCAGTTTTTTTCGGTGTCGTTCGTTCAAGACGGCGAGCGGCTTAACGAACTTTGCGAGGTGGGCCATGGAGATTATCGAGCTTGAACCAAGCGTCTCGGCAGACGGACGCGCGGTGATTTTCCAGCTTTCGACGCGAGGACGGGACCTCGAGTGCGCCGTCACGCGAGAGGCCTTGGAACAGCATTTCTGGTTGCAACGCGACGCCGGCGAGGAACGCGTACTGAAGACGTTCGCGGACGGGCGCAAACGCATTACCGCTGTGGCGGAAAGAAAAATGCTGGCGCGTCCCGGCGAAAAAGTGCTGCTGACGATCAGCGATTTCGCCGCCCGGGGTTGATGAGTTTAGGCTGCTCGTCTTGCAAGCGCACATGCTCAAAGTTCAGCGAGCGACGGTGACGGGGCCGTCGCTCGCGTCGTTGCCGATCCGATCGGCGTTTTTCGGCCGCCCAGCTGAGGTCGCCGACTACGTATCGGCGCGGTAAATAACCGCGCGTATCGCCGTGGCGGCGCAGGCTGCGCGCCGCTCACCTCTGAGGAAATCGGCCTGTTACGCCGATTCGCCAAACTGGCCTGTCAAATCCCTTCGCTTCGCCCAATTGCATTCGCAGGGGCCGGAATACACTGTTTTCCATGGAGCGACAAATCACCGAGCCCCATCGACGCGGTCTTCCCCCCGCGTTGTTTTGAACCGTACCGTTGATGGCAGTTTGCCGCGGTTGTCGAACGCGGCAGGGCAGTAAAGCAGTAGGTAGTCGAAGCAATGCAAACGGCGCGCGATCCATGTAATTTGCGCGTGAATCAGCAGGGGGTTGCAGCCAGGCGATGTTGAAGGCAAAGGACCCGGCTGTGATTGCAGTGAGCAGTTCCGTAACGAATGTTTTTTGCAGCAGCAATATAGGCAGCACGGTTTTATTTGCGGTGGTAGTTCAAGCAACACAGCTTTAGCAGATGTAGTTCAAGTACTTACAGCTTTTTAGTTTGCGGTGGGTATAGGTCGGCAAGCATCCACGCGCGAGTACGACTGTTCCATCCTGTCAGACCCTGTTCCCTCGCGGGAACAGGGTTTTTTTTCGTCGTGACACGCGACGCGACTTGCAATTGGCAAGTTCGAACCGATATGCCAGCGTTGCGCTACGCGGTGCGCTTTTGGGCGGCATCGAACAGCCGGCCGGCCGCGTAGTATGAGATGCTTCATACAAACCGGACTTGAAGTCGTTTAAGTCTGTCTTAATAGTTGCTTGCGATGATGGCTGCACAGACTCACATCAGGGCCTGTCAAGCCGCCGGCGTATCGGCGGCGTTTGCCACCGGAGAGCAGAAGAATTCGGTGGCGAAGCCGAGAGTTAGAGAAGGAGGTTGAACCGATATGTCCAGTAAATCGCGAGTCCGCAAGCACAACCAGTCGGCCATGTCCCCGTTGTTGCGCGCGTTGACCTATAGCCGCACCGCCCATGAGCCGGTTACGTCGGCGATGCTTCTGCAGTGCTACGCCGCCCTCGATGCATTCCGGCACGGCCACGGCTCGCGGAATCTGCATATGACCTTGAGCCGGCATTTGCTGGTGTCGCAAGAACTTGCGCGCCTCGGACTCGGCGAGGACGTGTTGTCCGACATCGAAAGCGCGCATGCGGCGATGGTTCAGCTCGACGCGCGCGAACACGACGAAGGCGCGTGGGCCCTGCAAGACGGCGAATACGCCCGCCTGTGCACGGCGTTGGCAATTCTCGACGGCCAACTCTCCGTGGCATCGTTGAGCGAGATTGCTAGTGCGGAAGCGAGAATGATCGAAGGATTGATGCGGTCCGCGCAGGTCCAGGCGATTGCGGAAGCGGCGGTCTGAACCGCACGCACGGGTTTCTTCTTTCTCATACGCGCAGATGAAACGCCCCAGTGGGGCGTTTTTTTTATTCGGCCGCATGCGCGTGCCAAGGAACAGTGCTAATCGTTGTACGCCGTTAAATCGTAGAAGGCGAACCCGTCGTGCTGCAACTGGAGCCACCACCGCCGCACCCGCTGAACTGGAAAATGGCCAAGGCCACGACGGCGGCAATGCCGGTGCGCACTAACGATCGATGCATGATTTTCCCCGCTGCTCTGATCATTCGATTGCTTGTGAATCGGCCATCCTTTTGCGGGCAGATTTTGCTGCCGATTACGCACAATCTGGACCGTACATCGTCGTTAGATTGAAGGCCGATTATTCGCGGGTGTCAACGCGGTAAAACGAGCGGCAATTTCGCTGCGGTCTTCAGCGCATTGCGGGAATATTTCAATGCGGCGATATCGTGTCGCACGGTAAAAAACAATCCCCCTGCCGTTTGGATATTACGAGTCTCCGTAAGACGTCCGATTGGCCGCCGCGCCAGCGCCGGGTCAGGTTTGCCGGAGGCTTTCATGCTTGTTAGACTGCCTCTCGCAAACTCACCGCAAGCGCGTTTTTGCCTTCATACGCCTCCAGGGCGTTCACGTCTGCGGCGCGATCAAATCGGAGACGCCATGTCTTATATGCTGCTCATCGTCGAACCCCCGGATCAACGCATTGAACGCGGTGAAGCTGCGGGCCGCGAAGTCTATGACCAGATGGTCCGTTTCGCCGCCGACCTGAAAGAGCGCGGCAAACTGGTCGCGGTCGAATCGCTCACTTCGCTGAACGACGCCGTGCGCGTTCAGGTGCGCGACGGCCAGCCGAAACTGCTCGATGGCCCGTTCGCCGAAGCCAAGGAAATGGTCGGCGGGTTCTTTCTCCTCAATTGCGAAACCCGTGAAGAAGCCGTGGCGATAGCGCAGACCTGCCCGGCGGCAACGTGGTGCACGGTCGAGGTCCGCAAGCTCGGACCTTGTTTCCTCTAGCCGATTCGCGCATCGGCAGCATGTGTTCTTGGGGTTTTCCCTGGCGGATCGGCGAGTGTGTCGATCCGGCTGTGCGTTACTCGTCGTGTGAGTAAGAAGCCGGCCCACGGGCGCGGCACTCCCTCTCAGAACGACAAAGGAGTAACGGCGATGCGATTCATGATCCTCGTAAAAGCGACCGCTGCCAGCGAAGCCGGCGAGATGCCGGAAGCGTCCCTGATGGCCGCAATGGGCGCGTACCACGAAGAGCTCGCCAAGGCCGGCGTGCTGCTCGACGCGACCGGCCTGCAACCGAGTTCGAAAGGCTGGCGGGTTCGCTACAGCGGCGGCAAGCGCTCCGTGGTCGACGGTCCGTTTCCGGAAACCAAGGAACTGATTGCCGGCTACACGCTGATCCAGGTGCGCTCGCGTGAAGAAGCCATGGAATGGGCGCGGCGCTTTCCGGCGCCGTTCGGCGAGCAAGCGGATGGCGAAATCGAAGTGCGTCAATTGTTCGAACTCGACGACTTCGAACAGAGCCCCGAGTTGGACCGGTTCCGTGAACTGGACGCGGGCAAGCGCTAAGGCGGGAACGCGAAGCCCGCTCCGGCTTTATCGAAGGATTCATCATGCTCAAGACCATACTGATTGCCGTGGTTGCGGCCGTGGGCCTGCTGTCGGTCTACGCGGCGACTCGGCCCGACACATTTCGCATTGAACGCAGCGTGCGCATTCAGGCGCCGCCCGAGCGGATTTATGCGCTGATCGACAATCTCCACCGATTCAACTTGTGGAATCCGTTTCTGCGCAAAGACCCCGCGGCCCAAGGCACCTATAGCGGCACGCCGAACGGCAAGGGCGCGCGTTATGCGTGGCAAAGCGAAAAGGTCGGCGTGGGGCAAATGGAGATCGTCGATACGGCGGTGCCCTCGAGCGTGACGTTCAACCTCGATTTTCTGAAGCCGTTCGAAGCGCACAACATGGCCGAATTCACGTTGAAGCCTGAAGCGGGCGCGACGGAAGTGACCTGGGCGATGCACGGACCCACGCCGTTCATGTCGAAGCTGGTTCAGGTGTTCTTCAACATGGACAAAATGGTCGGCAAGGATTTCGAAGACGGCCTGAACAATCTGAAAACGCTCGCCGTAGCGAATTGAACACGGTGCGTGGCGGCCGGAGCGGCGCAACGCTCGCACTGAGCGCGAAGCGCCCAAGCCGTCCGAACCACAACCCGATCACTGGACTCCATCATGCATAAGCAGATCTACGTCAATCTCGCGGTTGACAACCTCGAACGATCGAAAGCCTTCTTCAGCGCGATCGGTTTGAGCTTCGAACCGCAATTCACGAACGGACAGGCGGCCTGTCTGATCCTCGGCGAGAACATCTACGCGATGCTGCTGGTCAAGGACCTGTTCAAGTCGTTCACGCGCAAGTCGCTGTGCGATCCGAAGGAGAGCACGGAAGCGCTGGTCGGGCTGTCGTGCGAAAGCCGGGCGGAGGTGGATGCGCTGGTCGCCAAAGCGCTCGCCGCCGGCGGCACCGTGCCGCGCGCGCCGCAGGATTATGGTTTCATGTATGGGCACGGCTTCGAGGATATCGACGGCCACATCTGGGAGCTCATCCACATGGACCCGAACGCCAAGACGGCGGGCTGAGGCTGTGACCACGGCAGCCACCCACCGTGCCATCGAGGCCGTCTGGCGGATCGAATCCGCCAAGGTCATCGCCCACGTCGCGCGGATCGTGCGCGACGTCGGGCTCGCCGAAGAACTGGCGCAAGACGCGCTGGTGGCCGCGCTCGAACATTGGCCCGACGCCGGCGTGCCCGACAACCCGGGAGCATGGCTGATGGCGACCGCAAAGAACCGTGCCCTCGACCGCTTGCGGCAGGAAGCACTGCACGCCCGCAAGCGCCAGGAGCTGGGTCACGATCTCGACGCGATGGAGGCTCACCTCGTGCCCGATTTCGTCGATTCCCTCGATGCCGCCCGCGCCGACGATATCGGCGACGACCTGCTGCGGCTCGTGTTCACCGCGTGCCACCCGGTGTTGTCGACCGATGCGCGCGTCGCGCTCACGCTGCGCCTGCTCGGCGGCCTCACCACGGACGAAATCGCGCGCGCGTTTCTCGTGCCGGAGCCGACTGTCGCCCAGCGGATCGTGCGGGCCAAGCGCACGCTGTCGGCGGCCAAGGTGCCGTTCGAGGTGCCGCAGGCGGACGCACGCGCGCCGCGGCTTGCCTCGGTGCTGCAGGTCATCTATCTGATTTTCAACGAAGGCTATTCGGCCACGGCCGGCGACGACTGGATGCGTCCCGCGCTCTGCGAGGAAGCGCTGCGGCTCGGCCGCGTGCTGAGCGGTCTCGTACCCGACGAGAGCGAAGTGCACGGCCTCGTCGCGCTGATGGAGATCCAGGCCTCGCGCACGCATGCGCGCACGGATGCGCAGGGCCGTCCGGTGCTGCTGCTCGATCAGGATCGAAGCCGCTGGGATCCGCTTCTGATCCGTCGCGGGCTGACCGCGCTCAACAGCGCGCATGCGCTGGGCGGCGCCAGCGGCCCGTACGCGTTGCAGGCAGCGCTCGCCGCCTGTCACGCTCGTGCGCGTCGCGCGAGCGATACCGACTGGACGCAGATCGTCGCGTTGTATGACGCGCTGGCGCAAGTGGCGCCGTCGCCGGTGGTCGAGTTGAATCGCGCGGTGGCGGTCGGCATGGCGTTCGGTCCGGCGGCCGGCCTGGAGATCGTCGATGCGCTGGCAAGCGATGCCGCGCTGGCGAACTACCACTGGCTGCCGAGCGTGCGCGGCGATCTGCTGGCGAAGCTCGGACGCGTGGAAGAAGCGCGCGCCGAGTTCGAACGTGCCGCGGGGATGACGCGCAATGCACGCGAGCGCGAGTTGTTGCTCGAACGCGCGCACGGCATCGCGCATTGAGCCTTGAGTCTTAGCGTCGTAACCGCTACCGGATCAACTGACGCACGCCCAACGCGACGAACCGCGGACCCATCAATCACACTGCACTCCTTCTTTCGCGCCGCGCGGCGCTTCACTCATCAAGCCGAGAAAAACGCCAACGCGCCGGTGATCACGCCCGCTCCCGCCACCACGAACGAGAGATTGCGCAACCACTTCTTGCGTGTCAGCAACGTGATCGCGCACAGGGCGATCGCCACCTGAATCAGCGTGGTGGCCTGCGCCCAACGATGATGGCCGTGCAGCAACGCTTCGCTGCGGGCGTCGTTATCGACGACTTCCTTTTCGATCGCTTCGGCCTTCGCGCGGATCGGCTCTTTCTGCTGCTTGTATTTGTCGACGTCGGCGAGGAATTTCGCATGCGCGTCCGTGTTGCCGGTGGACAGCGCCGCGCCGAGTTCGGCGAGATTTTGCTTCTCGCCCTTCGCCTGGTAGTAGTTCCACTGGTTCGACGCTTCGGTCTTTTTGATGGCGGCTTCGTTCTTGTAGTACAGCGCAAGATTTTCGCTATTGCCGCTCTGGTACGCGCACAGCGCGCCGATCGTCGCGAGGATCGCCGTGATCACGGCCATGCGGCTCGCAAACGGATCCGCGTCGTGATGACCGGCGTGTTCCACGGCATGGTCGTGCGGACCATGCACTTCATATTCTTCAGGCATCTGATTCTCCGAGGCAAAGCTTTTCTTGTCGTATGCGGGCGGCGCACGAGCCCGTCGGGCTCAATCTTAGCGTGTGACGCAGGGTGACGGAAAAGGTGCCTCGTGGAGATGCGGCCGCGTCGGCGTTTATTCGACGGCTACGCGGAACTCAACGCGAGCGAAGTGCAGCGGCAAGATGCGAGTCAATGAATGCCTGACGCCAGCCAGGTCCGCACCAACGGAATCATATGTTCGCCGCCAAGCATGCCGAGCAGCCCGACCAGCGCGATGGTCGGCGGCGCGGGCGACTTCACTTCCATCACGCTGTAGAGGAGGCCGACCACGACACCGGCGGCCAGCGAGATCAAATACGCTTTCATGACTGTTGTATCCAGATGAGAGGCGGGCTGCCACGCCCGCCGGTCGCAATGGCGATTACATCGTGATGACGACCCGGCCGCGTGTGCCGGCGGCCACGGCCTCGTAGGCTTCGCGAGCGCGTTCGAGCGGGAATGTCTGCGCGATGGCCGGTCCGGTCAGCTTGCCGGTTTCGAAGCCCTCGACTAGCGCCGTCATCAACGGCGCCGATTCCGCGACGCCTAGCTTCGCGCTATCCACACCGAGCAACTGCGTCTCGTTGTGATAGAAGTCGATCAGATCGAATTCGACGCGGCGCTTGCCCGTGCCGCTGATTTCGAGCACGCGGCCACGGCGTTTGACGAGGCTCAATGCCATCTCGAACGCCACGCCGCCGACCGTGTCGTATACCACGTCCGCACCCGCGCCGTCGGTCAGCGCCCTCAAACGGTCCGTGGTGTTTTCATCGAACGGCACGTACTCGTCGATCAGGCGGCCCGCCGGCGTATCCGCGTCGAGCGGATGACGGTCCACGGCGATCACACGGGCGCCGCGCGCCTTGGCGATCTGCACCACCGCACCGCCCACGCCGCCACCGGCGCCGATCACGGCGATGGTCTCACCCGCTTGCAACTGCGCGTACTCGACCGTGCCGAGCCAGGCGACCACGAAGTTCACGCCGATCGCGGAGGCTTCGGCATGGCTCAGCGTTTTGGGTTTGCGCGACAGTGCCGCGAGCGGCACCTTGATGAACTCGGCATGCGTGCCGTCGCGCGTGAAGCCGATGTCGCCGCCGGTACCCCACACATCGGCGCCGAGCCAGGCTTGCGGGCCGTCCACCACCACGCCGCTAAAGTCACGCCCCGGCGTGCGCGGCAGCACCGTATGTCCGAAATGCCCGGAGACGTTCTTGACGTCGCTCGGATTCACCGAGGCCGCCTTGACTTGCACGACGACGTTGTCGGCGTCGGCTTGCGGCGTCGGCAGTTCGATGTGGTCGAGCACCTCGGGGCTGCCGAAGGATTTGAACTGGATGGCTTTCATCGTATGTCGCTCCAATTGGATTCCGGGCTGCGTTGCGCAGTAGATTGAACGTTAGTCTAGGTGACCGGCACTCAGGTGTTGAGACAAAGACTTTCGAAATTCGGACAAGCAGTTGGCGACCCACGCCCGTGGCGCTGCGAAGCGGATCAACTTTGCTGGCTCTTCGCGGGTTCGGGCGCGACCGTGGACGCCGGCTCGCTCAACGTGCCGCTCGGATCGAAGCCGGTCGGCGGCGCGCCCAGTTCGCGCCGGAACATATCGCTGAAGCTGCTCGGCTGAAAACCGAGCGAGCGCGCGACGCTGCTCACCGGGCGTCCTTCGGCGAGCCAGGAGACGGCGACCGCCAGTTGCACCTGGCGGCGCCATTCGGCAAAGCCGACGCCCAGTTCGCGTGTGAAGAGGCGCGCCAGCGTCCGCACGCTCGCTCCGACCGACGCCGCATGCTGCTCGAAGCTGATTGCGATCGACGGATTGTCGATCACCGCGCGGCATAACGCCTCGAGCCGCCGGTCCGAGGCATCGGGCAGCGCGATGCGCAGCGACGAGCGCGGCGCGTGTCCCAGTTCCAGCATGGCGAGACGGTACGCGGCGTCGAGATAGGGCTGATCGCGCGAGTCGCTGCTTTCATGCTCCGCGATCGAGGTGATCAGTTCGCGCAGCAGGCCGTTCACCTCGAACACGTCGCTGCGCCGGCTCAGATGACCGACATTGCGCGCGTGGAGATAGAGATTGCGCATCTCCACCTCGCTCATCATGTGGATGGAGTGCAGCGTGCCGGCCGGCAGCCAGACCGCGCGTTGCGGCGGCACCACCAGCGCTTCGCGGCCGACCTCGACCCACATCACGCCCGATACCGCATACAGCACCTGCGCCCACGTGTGCGAGTGCGGGTCGATACGCAGCCCGCGCGGATAGTGCCGGGCGAGCGAACGGGCGTCGGCGTCGTCGTGGAGTTCGGGGGGGCGGGCTTTGGGCACGGCGGCTCGGTTCAGGCTTCGCGCATGGCGGATGAAGATCGCGGACCGTGTCGATCCGTTTGCGAAGCATAGCGCGAGGCGCGGGCCCGTGCATGTTGCGCGCCGGTCGGCGCGCTCAGATGCGCTTGGAGGCGCTTAGGTGCGCTTACGTGCGATGGCCCATCAACAGCAGCAGCAACGAGAGGGTCACGATCGAGCCCACGGTCGACAGCAGGATCGTCCGCGAGGTGATGTGGGCTTCACGTTCGTAGAACTCGGCGAGCATGAAGGGGCCGGTGCCGGTGGGCAACGCGGCGAGGATGACCGCCATTTCGACCAGCGTGGACGAGAGCCCGAACACGCGCGCCGCAAGCCACCATGTCAGCGCGGGCTGTACGAGCAGCTTGACGCCGGTCAGCAGCCAGGAAATGCCTCGCGCCCCGGCCTCGGATGGGCGCTTCTCCGCGAGGAACAAGCCGAGGCTCACCAGCGCGCACGGACTCGCCGCGCCGCCCAGCAGTTTAAGAAAGGTTTCCGCGCTGGGCGGCAACGCGACATGGAGGCTGGCGAACAGCACGCCCACGATCGGCGACACGATCAGCGGATTGCGCGCCAGCGAGCGCAGCACTTTCAAACCCAGCTTATGCGGCGTGCGCTCGGTCTGCAGACCCACTTCGATCAGTACGATCGCAACCGCGAACAGCACGCAGGCAACGAGGATCGTGGCGATCGTGGTCGGCGTCAGACTGGCCGAGCCGAACGCGATCATGCCCAGCGGGAAACCGATATAGCCGGTGTTCGGATACGAGGCCGCAATCGCATCGACGCTCGCATCGGCGAGATGCCGGCCGCTCATCAAGCGCATCGCCAGAATCAGGACGAACACGCTGACACACGCAATCGAAAATGTGGCGACGAACGCCGGCTGATAGAGCTGCTGCCAGGTGGCGTGCGCCATGATGTCGAACAGCAACGCCGGCAGCGCCAGCCAGACCACGAAACGGTTCAGTTCCGATGCCGAGTTCGGCCCGAGCACATTGCGCCGGCGGCAGGCGAAACCCGCGAAAATCAGACCGAAGACGGGGAGCAGGATTTCGAGGGTGGCTAACATCGGCGCAAAAATGTGGGGAAAATGGCGATCCGCCAGCGTAGCGGCTAGCGGCGATACAATCCAATACTGTTTTTTCTGCTCGACAATACCTTTTTTGCATTGTCCTTTCCTACGAGTCATTTCCCATGAGGCCGTCGTGATCGATATCAAGCCGCTGCGCTACTTCGTGACGCTTGCCGAGACGCGCCATTTCGGCCGGGCGGCGGCGCGTCTGAATCTGTCGCAGCCGCCGTTGAGCCGGCAACTGGCGGCGCTGGAGGCGAGCGTAGGCGTGACGCTGGTCGAGCGTAGCCCGCGCAGCGTGACCTTGACCGCCGCGGGCGAGCGCTTCTATGCCGATGCGAAAGCGATTCTCGCCTCCGTGGAGCAAGCGGTCAGCAACGCGCAAGCCGCCGCGCATGGCGACGCCGGCAAGCTCGCCATCGGCTTCACGATGTGCGCGGCGTACAACGTCGTGCCCGGCTATGCGCGGGCTTTCGGCGCGGCCTATCCCGAAGTCGCATTGAACCTGCGTGAGGTCGTCTCCAACGATCTCGCCGCGCAGGTGCTGGTCGGCCAGATCGACGCGGCCATCATGTTCCCGACCGTGCCGGACAAGGGGCTCGCCACGCGCACGATTCTCAGCGAGCCCTTGTGCGTTGCGCTGTCGCGCAGCCATCCGCGGGCCCGCGCGCGGCGTCTGAAGATCGCGCAACTGGCCGGCGAACCGTTCGTGCTTGCATCCGAGGACGTGGCGCCCACTTTGCGCGCGACGATCCTCGAGCATTGCCGCTCCGGCGGCTTCGAACCCGACATACGGTTCGAAGTGCAGTTGCAGCAGACGGTGTTGAGTCTCGTCGACGAAGGGGTGGGCGTGGCGCTGGTGCCGGCTTCCATGCGCAAAGCGCAACTCGCGGGCGTGGTGTTCCGGCCGCTGGTCGATGCACCGCTGATCGAACAGGTGCTGGCGTGGTCGCCGGCGAATCGCAATCCGTGTCTGGCGCGCTTTCTCGAGTTGGCGTGAGGGCAGCGCCTATGAACTGGCGAGGTGGTTTGTCTGCTCCACGGAGTCGTCCGGATAGCGCAGCGCATCTCGCTTGATGAGCCGGCGGCACCAGAAGGTCCAGGCCGTCAGGCCGGCATAGACGCCGTACCTCAGCACGGTGGACGCGATGGCCGAGCGCGGATCGTCGGGCCATTGCCAGACGATCAGACTGCGCAAGATGTTCTCGCCCGTCATGCCGATGCCCCACACGAGCGTCATCAAGCGGATATACGCGACGAGCGAGGGACGCTCGCGCCAATGCTTTTCGAAGCTCTCGACGCTGCGATGATCCTCGCGCGACATGGTCGAGCGCGCGAGATAAAACACTAGCGGTTTTGGCAGCGCGAGCGACACCAGGAACGATACGCCGATCATGCCGGAGACCATCGGGTCTTCGATCTCGCGCAGTCGCGTGTTGCCGCCGAAGCCGACGCTGAGTGCCAGCAGCGAGAGCACGATGCCGACCAGCACGAGCGCACTGAGCGCGTCGAAATGGCGATAGCGCAGCAGGTCCCAGCTCATCCACGCAATCAGCGGCAGCGCCGACGCGGCCAGCGCGCCGAGCTGGCCCCAGTGCGGGAACGCGAGCCGGTAGGCGAGCCAGGGCAAGGCGACGTTCACGATCAGCGCGGTGAGGTAGCGCAGGCGAAGTTTCATCGACGGAGCGGTGGTGAGCGTGGCAACGATGCGCGGACGTATCCGGCGAGTGTAGGGCGAAGTCTCTTCGCATGCCATAGCTTGCGGCGCGGGCGGCCAGGATTTTGGCAACGCACATGGCGCGCAGAAAATCTGCGATGATCGAGCGCACTGATCGCCGAGCCATTTCATCCACTATCCGCTCTTACGCAATGTCGATTGCTCCCCCGCTCCTCACCACCTCCCGCCTCACCCTGCGTCCCCACACGCGCGACGATTTCCTCGAGAGCTATGCGATGTGGTCCGATCCCGAGGTGATCCGCTATATCGGCGGCAAGCCCTTCACGCGCGAAGAAGTCTGGGCGCGTCTGCTGCGTTACGCCGGTCATTGGGCGATGCTGGGCTATGGCTATTGGGTCGTGCGGGAAAAGGAGAGCGGCCGGTTTCTCGGTGAAGTCGGCTTTGCCGACTACCATCGCGAGATCGAGCCGTCCTTGTTGGCGCCCGAAGTCGGCTGGGCGCTGGATCCGGCCATGCATGGCCGTGGCTACGCAACCGAGGCCGTGCGTGCCGCGCTGGAGTGGGCCGACCGGCAGTGGCCGGATGGGGAAACGGCCTGCATCGTCGCGCCGGAGAATCTGCCGTCGCTGCGCGTCGCTCATAAGTGCGGCTATCGTGAGCAACTTCGCACCACGTATAAAGGCAAGCCGACCATCGTGCTGCGTCGGCAGGCGCACGCGGTTTGAGCCAACGCGCGGCGCGCGCCGTTGGTGCCCGTTACATCGAGCGAGCCGTGCGCGCCGTCCGGATCGACAATCACCTCACCGCGCGTCGCCGCTCGCCACTGCCCGCTGCTGTGCGATCAGATCCACCAGCCGTTCGACCTGTTGCCCTTGCGCATCGAAGTTGCCGGCATCGAGCCAACGCGCATAGCTCGGACGGAGCGCAGGCCATTCGCTATCGATGATCGAAAACCACGCGGTGTCGCGATTGCGTTCGCGATACACGATCGCCTGACGGAAGATCCCCTCGAACGTGAAGCCGTAGCGCAGCGCCGCCGTGCGCGACGGTCCGTTCAACGAATCGCACTTCCATTCGAAGCGCCGATAGCCGAGCTTGTCGAACACCTGCGTCATCAGCAGAAACATCGCTTCAGTGGCGATGCGCGTGCGCTTCAGACGCGGCGAATACGTGACGTGGCCGACCTCGATCACACCGTTCGCGCGGTCGATCCGCATCAGCGCCAGCGTGCCGACCGCCTTGCCGGTCGTCAGATCGATCACCGCGTAGTGCAGCGGATCGGCAGACGCGGCGGCGCGCGTCAGATGCTCGCGATAGGCGGCGAGACTTTCGAACGGACCGACTGCCAGGTAGGTCCAGTCGCGGCCATCGGCGGCCGAGCTGTACGCGTCGTATAGATCCTCGGCATGACGCTCCACGTGCACGGGTTCGATCCGGCAATAACGGCCCGCCAACGGCTCGCGGCCAGGCGCCTGAGCGCCGTTCCAGCCCGGCACGGGGGTGCCGATCGGTTGGTCGAACGCGTTACGTCTGGGTTCCATGTCTGTTCTCCTGGCGGTTACGAATGATCGTCGATGATGGAGAACGATACGGCAAACGTGGTATGTTCAAAAGATCCACGTCAACGTTATTTGATAGGTCCAGCCGCGATGATCGAGATCATTGGCCCGCTTGCCAGCCCGGCTGCATCCACGGCCGCCGGCAGCGGCGCAAAGCCTGAGCCGCTGCAAAAACAACTAATCGAGCGCTTGCAGCAGGCGATTCTCGCTGGGCGTTTGCCGGCGGGATCGCTGCTGCCGTCGTCGCGCCTGCTGGCTGCGGAAATGGGCGTGTCGCGCAACACGGTGGTGATCGCGTACGAGCATCTGGCCGCGGTCGGTTATGTGGTCGCCGACAAGAAGGGCACGCGCGTGAGCCCACTCTCCAGCCCATCCGCCCGCGGCGAGCCGCGCTCGCACCCTGCCGCGCCGGAGGTGGCCTACGCGGCGCGCGTCGGGCAGTTCGCGGCCACCCGCACCCACGCCGACAACACTTTGCCTCTGACGCCCGGCACGCCCGCCTTGGACCGTTTCCCGGTGACGGCGTGGAGGCGCGCACTTGAACGCTCGATGGAGCGTGCGCTGCCCCTCGCGCTCGGCTACGGCACGCCGGCCGGCGAGCCGGCGTTGCGCGACGCCATCGCCGCGCACTTGCGAATGGCGCGCGGCGTGCGCTGCGAAGGCTCGCAAGTGGTGATCACCGAGGGCGCGCAGGAGGCGCTGAACCTGTGCGTGCGCCTCTTCACCAATCCCGGCGACGTCGCATGGGTCGAGGACCCCGGCTATCGCGGCGCGAAAGCCGCGTTCAATCTGGGCGACCTGACCACGCTGCCGATCCCCGTCGACGCCGAAGGCATGGCGGTGCCATCCGACGCGTGGCGCACGCAGCCACCCACGCTGATCTACACGTCGCCCGCGCATCAGTATCCGACGGGCTCGGTGCTGTCGGTGGCGCGCCGTCTCGAGCTGATCGCGCAGGCGAGGCGCAGCGGCGCGTGGCTGATCGAGGACGATTACGACGGCGAGTTCCGCCACACCGGCGAGCCGATCGCCAGCATGCAAGGGCTCGTCGAGGATCCGCCGGTGTTGTACGTCGGCTCGTTCAGCAAAACGATGTTTCCCGCGCTGCGCATCGGCTTCGTGGTGCTGCCGCGTCCGATCGCCGCGCACACCGCTGTCGCTGTGCAGGAGATGCTGCGCGGCGGGCATCGGCTGGAGCAACTGGCGCTGGCGCAGTTCATCGAGAGCGGCGAGTTCGGGCGGCATCTCGGGCGCATGCGGCGTCTGTATCGCGAGCGCCAGCAGGCATTGCGCGATGCGCTGAGCGCGCATTTCGCACCGTCGCAGATTCTCGGCGGCAATTGCGGCATGCATCTGACGCTGCGCTTGCCGCCGCGCATCGACGATCAGACCCTCGCCGAACGCGCGCTCGCTCACGGGCTCAATCCGCGCGCGCTGTCCGGTTTCGCGTTACAGCCGTGCGCGGAGACGAATGGGCTCGTGATCGGCTACGGCAGTACGCCGGCTGAGCGGCTGGCGCCGGCAATCCGCGTGCTGGCCGGGCTGGTGGCCGAGTTGGACGGCAAGCCGAAGCGTCAGCCGGCCAGGCAATCGGCCACGAAGATGCGCGTGTAACTTTTTGCGTTTGTCCGCGTGGCCCATGTCGCGCTATCGTGTCGCTTATGCGCGGCGATTTCGGAGTGTGCGTCATCGACGGATCGCCCGCAGCTCATGTCGCACTCGCCGCACTGCAACATCGCGTGATATGCGGTGCCGCAAGCGCTCGCCGGGTCGCTGTTGGCTCGGGCATGAAGAATGCCTTTGTTGTGGTTATCTATGACGATCTATCGACCGGAGACGACATGAAGGAAATCGAACCGACCCCGTGGTTTGAGCTTGAGGCCCACACGCCCGTCCGTGAAGGCTGGTACGAGGTGCAGTTGACGAGCGGGGACACGGCTTTTGCGAAGTTTGGCGACGGCGTATGGACCGAGAAACCGTTGCTGGTATTTACACACTGGCGTGGCTTGTCCGCCGATCCATCGAAAGCCGGCGAAGGCGAGACCGAATCGATCGCCGCCGAGGCCACCGCGGCCCAAGGCGTGCGCGCCGCGTGGAACGCGTTCTTCCCGGGACTCGGCGAGGAACAGCACAAGCCACTGGACGCCGTGCCCAACGGCAAAGCGCCGCACTGATGTACGCCCGGGCGGCGGCTCGCGAGTTGCCGCCCTGATCTGTCTGACCTTACCCGCGCTCGAGCGCTTCGGCAGCCAGCTTGCCGATCTCCGTATCAATGTCGGGCGTCTCGCCCGTCTCGAGAATCCACGCCGCGGACAAACCGGACCACGCCAGTATCCATTGCAGCAAACGGCGCCGATCGAGCCCGGCATGTTGCGCCACTCTTTCGACGCGACGCTCGAACCATCCCAGTCGCAACGCCGACTCAGCGTCCGGATTGCAGAAAATGTTCGCGTAGTCGAATCCGCGTTCGCCGCAGAGGCCTTTCGGGTCGATGGCCAGCCAGCCGCGCGGGCCGAAATCCAGCACGTTGCCGTGGTGGATGTCACCGTGCAATACCACCAGTTCCTGCGGCGCGGCGAGCAAGGCTTGCGCGACCGTGGCGCTGTTCTGCAACCAGCCACCGTATTTTCGCGCGGCCGGCCAGAGGCTCGCGAACCAGCGTGGCAAATCGATCAATTCGGGAAGCGGTTTGTTTCGCGGCGCGTGGAGCCGCGCGGCGGTGGCGCAGAGAATGTCGATGGCGCGGTCATCGGCGTCGCTGTTGCCGGTGCGCGCCAGGTCCGCTAGCGTGTGGCTGCTTTGCGCACGCTCCAGCAGGAGAGTGTCGGCATCGTGGGCGAGTACGCGGGCCGCGCCTTCGCCGTCCCACCACACCATCAGCCGCGCGCCGAATTTCTCTTCGGGTTCCTGCGCGACTTTTAGCATCGCGGGAATGCCGTATCGGCGCACGGGCAGGAGCCGGCTGCTGTGCGTGCGAATCGGCTCGCCATCCTGCTGCAGATCCCATTTGACGATGTACTCGGTGAACATTTGAGCTTCAGTTCGCGAGCAGGGCGATGTTGCTGTCAGGGGGATGCAGGCAGGCGATGCGCACGGTCTCTCCAATGAGTTCGACGGTTTTTCATTCTCGCTTAAATCGACACGCAGTGGCGCGCGCAGCGCGCATCGAGCCCCGCCGCTACAATCACTCTCATTCATCTGACGCGGAACCTACGTATGAAAGTCACCCGAGAACCCGTAGCCTTGCCGCGGGCCACGCAGCTACTGAATCATGGACCGGTTACGATCATCACCAGCGCGCACGGTGGCCGCTCGAACGTGATGGCGGCGTCGTGGGCGATGCCGCTCGACTTCAATCCGCCGAAGGTGGTCGTGGTGGTGGATAGCCGCACGCTCACGCGACAACTGATCGAGGCGAGCGGCGTGTTCGGACTGCAACTGCCGAGCCGGGGATTCGCTGCGCAAACGCTGGCGGTGGGCTCGAACGCGGGCACCGAACTCGACAAGTTTGCCGCCTTCGACCTGGAGACGTTCCCCGCGCAACAGATCGACGTGCCCATGCTCGCGGGTTGCATCACGTGGATGGAGTGCAAAGTCATTCCAGACGATAGCCAGCGTCACGATCTGATCATCGGCGAAGTGGTCGCGGCGTATGCGGATAGCCGCGTGTACTCGAACAACCGCTGGCACTTCGGCGACGATCCCGATCTGCGCACCTGCCACTACGTGGCTGGCGGGACGTTCTTTGCCACGGGCGATGCGTTCGAGGTGGACGCCGTGGCGAATGGCGCGGCGAGTGAGTGAGGCTCGGCGCGCGCGGCTATTTGCATCGAAGGAATTTGCCCGCCTTCAATTCCAATAGCGCGACGATTTCCGGCTGCATGAATGCGTAGTCGTCGGGAATGTCGCGCCACTCATACGTCGCCCTCGGCAAACTTCTTCAGCGCATCTCCCGCCAACCGATACCGCACCCATTCGCTTTGCGCGCTCGCGCCGATCGATTCATAGAAGCCGATGGCCGGCTCGTTCCAGTCGAGCACACTCCATTCGAAGCGGCCGCAACCGGTATCGCAGGCAATGCGCGCGAGGTGGCGCAGCATCTGTTTGCCTGCGCCGCTGCCGCGCGATGACGGCGACACGTACAGGTCTTCCAGATAAAGCCCCTGTTTGCCGAGCCAGGTGGAATACGAAAAAAAGTAGACGCAAAAGCCGATGGGCTCGCCGTTCATCTCGCAGATCAGCGCCTTCGCGCTGGAGCCGGCGGAAAACAGGCTTGCTTCGATGTCGCCGACTGTCGCGACGACTTCGTGCGCCGCCTTTTCGTACACTGCGAGTTCGGTGATGAAGCGAAGAATCAGCGCCGAGTCGGCGGCGTGAGCGGGACGGATATGGATAGTCAAGGTTGGATGCTCGATTGATCGGTTGAGTTGCAGAGCGAAGTTTCGCGCGGACGCGTCAGCTTCGGATCAGACATACATCGTAGCGTTTAACGTGCTGTTCTGACCAGAGCGCGACGAGAATGCGATTGACGCCTCGTCACAAAATCGTTTACTGTCGATCCATGGACTTCCACTCGATTCCCTTCGCTGCCGTCACCACCACGACGACCACCTTCACAGGCGGGTCGTCTGGAGGTTGCGCGCGCTAGAAGCACGAAGCTGTGGCAAACCACCAAAGGCCCCGCCGGAAACGGACGGGGCCTTTGGCGTTTCTGGACCTCCGTTTGCGGCATCCATTCGCGGCAACCGATCAAATGGAGCAAGACTGTGAACGACCTCGACCATCGTGTATTAGGCAATAAACTCGACCTCTTTCATCAACAGGAAGAAGGCGCGGGCATGGTTTTCTGGCACCCGCGGGGCTGGGAACTGTATCGCGTACTCGAAGATTATGTGCGTGCGCGCATGCGTCGCGCAGGATTTCGCGAGATTCGCACGCCGCAATTGCTGGCGCGTTCGCTGTGGGAAAAGAGCGGGCATTGGGAGAAGTTCGGCGCGGCCATGTACTCGTTGGCCGATGCGGAGGAAGGTCGCGCGCTCTGTCTGAAGCCGATGAGTTGCCCGTGTCATGTGCAGGTGTTCAACCAGCGCGTGCGGTCGTATCGAGAGTTGCCGGTCCGTTATAGCGAGTTCGGCGCTTGTCATCGCGACGAGCCGTCGGGTTCGCTCGAAGGACTGAAGCGCACGCGTGCTTTCGTGCAGGACGACGCGCATGTGTTCTGTATGCCTGCGCATATCGAAGCGGAAGTCGGCCGCTTCTGTGCGCTGTTGCGTACGGTCTATGCGGACCTTGGTTTTTCCGGGTTCAAGGTCGCGCTAGCGACGCGGCCGGCCATGCGCGCGGGCAGCGATCAAACGTGGGATCGCGCGGAAGATGCGTTGGCGAAGGCTGCGCGTGCCGCTGGTCTTGAGTTCGATGTGCTCGAAGGAGAGGGCGCTTTTTACGGGCCGAAACTCGAGTTTCATCTGACGGACAGCCGCGCGCGGAGTTGGCAATGCGGCACGATTCAGCTCGACTTCGTGCTACCTGAGCGGCTCGACGCGGAGTTCGTCAACGAGCGTAATGAGCGTGAGCGGCCCGTGATGATTCATCACGCGGTGCTCGGCAGTATGGAGCGGTTTATCGCGATGCTGCTTGAGCATCATGAGGGATGGTTGCCGGTGTGGCTGGCTCCTGAACAGGTCGTCGTGGCGACGGTCAGCGACGCAAAATATCGGCTACGCGCAGGAGGTTATGCAGGCGCTTGACGACGCGGGTGTCAGGGCGGTGCTCGATAGCCGGCCCGAGCGGCTGGAGAAGAAGATCTTCGATGCGCGCGAGAAGCAGGTGCCGCTTCTGGTCGTGGTGGGCTCGCGCGACGAGCGGGATCGGACGATCAGTATTCGCATGCGGGATGGGCGGCACGCGACGGTTTCATTTGTGGAAGGTGTGGAACGGTTGATGTTGATGGCGCCGACGCCTGCGATGGTGTCGAGGCTCTGACGTGGTGAGTGCGGCTCGCGTATCCAGCTCTGCCGGCGGGACCGGACGGCGAGCCCCTGTTGCTTCTGAGTAGCATCAGCGGCGAGGAAGAGCTGTCGAGAATCTTCCGCTATGTACTGAATGTGCGCACGTCGCCCGACGCGAACCTCACGGCCGATGAATCGGCCTTTCGCATAGCTTCCGACGGTGTATCGAGCTGCGCCTCCGGGCGCTTTAACGCAACGGAGCGCTTGGGCACGATACGTCACCATTCGAACATAGTGATCACCGCACCTCCGCAAATAACCGCCCCCACCGCGCCAGCGGCTCCGTGTCTACCCCCGCCATCCTCAACGCCTTCCAAACCACCGTCGCCACCGTGTCATACGCAGGAATATCCGTAGCCATCTCAGACGCGCGCACCAAATGCGCTGCATGCAGATTCGTGCAGAACGTCGTCACCGCATCCGGTCTCGCGAACGCGGCCTCGCGCATCATGATCGCGAGTTGGGTGTCGGGCACTTCAGCAAAGCTGAAATTATCCTGCAGCCCCAAATGCCGCTCCGCCACGCATTCAATGCCAAGCTTCTCGTAGTTACGGACGATTCGCTGCTGAACATCATCGGTATAAGGCGACACCAGACCGAATCGTCGCACGCCGGTCTTCTCGAAGATCTCGTTGAGCGCCAGCACAGAAGTCGTCGCAGCAATGCCCGTCGCCTCCGTAATCTGCCGGCACAACGCCTGATCGCGCTCGAACCCCAGCCAACCCGCCGACGTGCCGCTCCAGCCGATCACGTCCACCCGCGCATCGGCCAGTTGACGCGCGGCCGTCAGAATCCGGCTCGCGTCGAACTGGCCGAGCGCCCGCTCGGACAACGCGATCTCCGTCACCGAGAAGCGAGCAAAGTGCGAGCTGACGTGCGGCAGTTCGCTCAGCATCGCCGCGGTAATCGGCTCGAGCGCCGTATTCGACGACGGCGTCAGAATACCGAGCCGGATTCGTTTGCTTTGCATCGCAGCGCGTCCTTTACTCTTACCTTAGTCGGCCAGCAGCAACTTCACGCCCTCGGCGGCTTCATAGCGAAGCGCGTCGAGATCGAGACCCGGAATCACGCCGTTATCCACCACCACGCGGCCATTTACCACGTTGTAGCGAACGCGCGCCGGCTCGCCCGCCGTCACCGGCGCCACCGCGACATCGTGAAAGCCGTTGAAGCGCAGATCGCTGATGTCGTAGAGCACGAAGTCCGCCGCCATGCCGACTTCGAGTGTGCCGACCGCGTCAAGACCGAGCACGCCCGCGCCGCCTGCACTGCCCCAATGGATCGTCTCCTCCACAGTGGTCGCCGACGCGCCCTGCGCCGCGCGATGCACGAGCCACGCGAAATGCGCTTCGTTGGTCATGCTGCCCGATTCGTTCGACGCCACGCCATCCACGGCCAGCGACATCGGCACGCCCGCGGCCGCCATCTGCGGCGCAGGTGCGATGCCGCTGCCTAACCGCGCGTTACTGACAGGGCAATGCGAGCAACCACTGCCGGTTTCCGCGAGCATCGCGATCTCGCTCGCTTGCAGATGCACGAGGTGCGCGAACCACACATCCGGTCCGAGCCATTCGTGATCGGCGACGAATTCGACCGGCAGTTTGTTGAAGCGCTCCTTGCAAAAATCGACATAACGGGTCGTCTCGGACAGATGCGTATGCAAGCGCAAGCCCATCCGTCGAGCCGCGCGTGCGACTTCAGGCAGTAGCTCGGGCGGCAAGGAGAACGTCGGTGTGGTCGGCGCGACGACAACGCGACGCATCGAAGCATCGCCGGCATCGTGATAGCGCGACTTCAAACGTTCGATGTCGGCGAGCATCTGATCGAGCGTCTCGGGCTTGAGCGCGACTTTGGAAAAGCCTGGATGATCGCCCGCCGCCTGCAATGCGCCGCCACGGCACAACACGAAGCGCATGCCGAACGAAGCCGCTTCGTCGAATAGCAGATCGCCGGTTTCGGTGCTGCCGTCCGCGTGATAGAGATAGTGATGATCGGCGCAGGTCGTCACGCCGGAGAGGAGCAGCTCGGCAAGACCCAGGCGAGCGGCAACGCGCGCCAGATCCGGCGTAAAGCGCGCGAGACGCGGATACGGCACGGCGGCCAGCCATTCCTGCAAATCCGCATTGATACCGGACGGCACGGCCTTCAAGAGGTTCTGAAACAGATGATGGTGCGTATTCACCCAACCCGGATAGACCACACAGGAACGCGCGTCGATCACGCGTTCATCGGCACGAGGTTCGAGATTCGGCGCGATGGTTGCGATACGTCCCTGGCGAATCCGCAGATCGACCTGACCGAGCCTTGCGCGCTCGCCGCTCATTCCGCTCATCACCGCGACAGGGTTTTTGATCAGCAACGCTTCAGTTTGCATGCTCACGATTCGATATCCTTTCAGTTACTCGAAGCGGCCGCCTCTGCAAAGACGGCCGCGCCCGTCATGCAACATCCGCTTATTCGCGGACCATGTTGTGCGCCGGCACCACGTCCTCTTCATGCGCGCCGTTGAGCACCGCGTTCAACACAACGGAAACGAGGCATGCCAGCACTACGCCGCTATGCAGGAACGGTTGCGTCCAGTCAGGCATGTGCTTGAAAACCTGCGGAGCCATGACGGGAATCAGCGCGGTGGCGATCGTAAAGCCGACGATCAGCACGTTGTAACGATTGCGCTCGAAGTCCACTTTCGCCAACGTCTGCACACCAGCCGCGACCACTACACCGAACATGGCGATACCTGCCCCGCCGAGTGCCGCGGAAGGCGTCGAGGCAACCACCGCGCCGATCTTCGGTACCAGCGCCACCACGCACATCAGCACGCCGCTGATCGCCACTACCCAGCGACTGCGCACGCCAGTCAGGATGACGAGCCCGACGTTCTCCATGAACGCGATGAACGGAAAGGCCGCGAACATGCCCGCAATCGCGCTCGCGAGACCGTTGGCACGCATGCCGCGCACCACGTCCTCCTCGCTCACTTCTTTATCGACGATGTCGCCGATCGCGACGAACAGGCCCATCGATTCGACCATCTGCACCACCATGACCACGATCATCGTCAGCACCGGCACCAGCGAGAACACGGGCGTGCCGAAGTGGAACGGCAGGGGCATGGTGAACCACGGCGCTTGTGCCACGCTCGTGAAGTTGCCCATGCCGAGCGAACACGCCAGAATGCCGCCCGCAATCAAACCGATCAGCACCGACAGATTGCGCAGGAACGCATTGGCGAATCGGTTGATCGCGAGAATCACCAACGCGACGAACAGCGTGACGCTCAGGAAAGGCAGTGCACCGAACTGCTGTTGCGCGACCTCGCCGCCACCGGCCCATTGATACGCGACGGGAAACAACTGCAAGCCGATCACGGTCACGATGCAGCCCGTCACCACAGGTGGAAAGAACCTTCGTAAGCGCCCGACGAGCGGCGCGGCGAACATGGTGAACAGACCCGCGCCAATCACCGCGCCGCACACGCCGGCAAAGCCGACGCCCGGACTCGTGCCGATCGCAATCACCGGCCCGACGCTGCTGAATGCGACGCCTTGCAGAATCGGCAGGCGCACACCGAACTTCCAGACGCCGACGGTTTGCAGAATCGTCGAGATGCCCGAGCAAAACAGCGCCGTGCTGATGAGCACGGTGGTGTCGGCCGGCGACATCTTCAGTGCCGACGCGACGATCAGCGGCACCGCAATGGCGCCGATGTAAGCCACTAGCATGTGCTGCAAACCGAGCGTGATCATCTGGCGCTTCGGCAGAATCCGATCGACGGGGTGTATGGCGGTGTTCATGACATGTCTCCAGACTATTGTTTTCGATCGGAGCGCGCCGCACGAATCTCGCCATGCGGCATCACTTCGCGCGCCGACCGGATCTCCCGTCAGGCCGCAACCGGCACGGCAAGACAGGCATGGAAGCGGTCGGTCAGCGCGGCGCGATCGAGATCGCGTCCGATGAATACGATGCGGCACGAACGCGGCTCACTGCCCCACGCTTGCGCCGCGCGAAGTTCAATGACGTTGTGCACGCCTTGCAGCACGTAACGATGGGACTGGCCTTGTACGGCGAGAATGCCTTTCATACGGAACAGGTTCGCGGTATCCGAGTCGCGCAACTCGGCGAGCCACGCTTGCAGCGCGTCGAGGTCGATATCCGCATCGACTTCGATACCGAGAGAGGACACGCTTTCATCGTGCTGGTGGTGGGCGTGATCGTCGTCGTGATGGGCATGTTCGTGCTCATGTTCATGCTCTTCGTGGCCATGCACGTGTTCTTCTTCATGTAAGCCATCGGTCTCGACGAGAATCTGCGAGAACTCGTTCGCGCCCACGCCGAGAATCTTGCCGAGATCGATCTGCGCATAGCTCGACTCGACGATTTCCGCCGTGGCGTTGAGTCCGCGAATGCGTTGCGTGAGCGAAGCAATATCGTCCGGTCCCACCAGATCGACCTTGTTGATCACGATACGGTCCGCGCACACGATCTGATCGACGGCCTGGTTGTCACTGCCGTCGAGCACCAGATCGTCCAGATGCGCGGCGATATGCTTCGCATCCACCATCGTGACGACGGCGTCGAGGCTCACTTGTTTGGCGATTGGATCATCGAGAAAGAAAGTCTGCGCAACCGGATACGGATCGGCGAGCCCGCTCGTTTCGACGATGATGTGATTGAGCCGGTCCGGCCGCTCCACCAGCATGCGCACGATTCGCACCAGATCTTCGCGCACCGCGCCGACACAGCACACGCAGCCGTTCGTCATTTCGTAGATCTCTTCGGTCGATTCGAGCACGAGGCCGCCGTCGATGCCGATTTCACCGAACTCGTTTTCGATCACCGCGATCTTGCGCCCGTGCTTCTCGCGCAGGATGTAGTTGAGCAGCGTCGTTTTGCCGGCGCCGAGAAAGCCGGTCAGCACCGTGACGGGGATTTTCTCGACTTCGTTGTGGGTGGTGTGAATGTGATTCATGGCTCGTCTCCGTTTCTTCGTTCGTACTACGGTTCGGCTATCAGGCGATATTCGGTTCTTGTGTTTCGACTTCTCGCCAGCGTTTGACGGTGCCCGCTTCGAGACCGAACAGATCGAGCACGCGGCCTAGCGTGTGATCGATCATCTGGTCGAGTGAAGCGGGGCGCGCGTAAAACGCCGGCACGGGTGGCGCGACGATCGCGCCCATTTCGGTTACTGCAATCATGTTGCGCAGATGCGCCAGCGTGTACGGCGTTTCGCGCGCCAGCAGCACTAGCGGGCGGCGCTCTTTCAACGTGACATCGGCGGCGCGTGAAATCAGACTCGACGACATGCCGCTGGCAATTTCTGCGAGCGTCTTCATGGAGCAGGGTGCGACGATCATGCCTAGCGAACGAAACGAGCCGCTGGAGATGGCTGCGGCCATGTCGTCGCAACGGTAGGTGGCGCTGGCGAGCGCGCTGACGTCGGCGAACTTGTAGTCGGTCTCGTGCGTCATCGTGAGCAGCGCGCTGCGCGAAACGGTCAGATGCGTTTCGATATCGAGTTGACGCAGCAATTGCAGCAGACGCACGCCATACGTAAAGCCGGATGCGCCGCTGATGCCGACTACGAGTCGCCGCGCGCTCATCGCTGTGCTCCGGCGGCGCGGGCCAGAATGTCGCGGGCCTGTTGTGCAGCGCGTTCGCTTATGCGAGCGCGGATGCCGTCGAAATGCGAGCCACGTGTCGCGTCGATACCCATACGCGACGTGGTGCCTGCCGCGGACGACGAAGGGTCGAGCGGACTGCCCGGCAAGCCATCGACGATAAACATGTCCTGATGCGGCTGAAAATGCGTGGCGATGGCCCACAGCACCTGCGAGTCGTTGGTGATGTCGATGTCGCTATCCACAGCGACGACGTTCTTGAGGTACGGATCCCAGCCGAGCAGCGCCAGCATGATCTGGCGTGCTTCGCCGTCGCGCGTCTGATTCAACGCGACGTAGCAGTGAAAATGCGTACCGGAGTTGGGGTAGTGCAGCGCGGTGACCGATGGGAAGCGCGCCTTCAGCTTCTCGCTCATCTCCGCTTCGCGCGGCAAGCGGGCTAAAGTCAAATGTTCTGCGTAAGGACCGCCGACTACATCGACGAGCCATGCATCGTTACGGCGCATCATCGTGTCGACGCGCAACACGTTGTTGGTCGAGCGGTCCGATGAATAACCGGTGAATTCGCCGAACGGCCCTTCTTCGGCGTGAGCTGAAGGATCGATCGTGCCTTCCAGCACGAACTCGGCGGAAGCGGGCACGCCGATGCCATAACGCGGCGTGCGCACCAGCTCCAGCGGCGCGCCGAACAGACCGCCTGCAATCGCGCGTTCGTCGGTGCCGAACGGGACGCGCGCGGCGGCGGCCAACATGAACAGCGGATGCGCGCCTACCACCATCGCGACTTTCAATGTGTCGCCGCGTGCCTGGGCGGCTTGCAACATGCGCCAGAGGTGGCCGCGCGAATGCAGGCTGGTGGCCAAAGCGTCCTTCGCGTGCCGCATCGAGCGGTGATAGCTGAGGTTCGCCACGCCCGTGACCGGATCTTCGGCGACGATCACCGCGTTCGTAATGTACGGGCCGCGGTCGGTTTCGAAGTGGCGGATCATCGGCAACTGCGCGAGATCGACGGCATCGCCTTCGATTACCTGATCCAGCACGGGACCGTTTGCCACGAACACCGGCGCGATAGGCGCATTGGCGCGTTGTTGATAGGCATCGAACAAGCCGGACGCATCGACATCGAACAGGCGCCCAATGCGTGCACGTGAAGCAAAGAAATTGGTGACGAGAGGCGTTGCGATCCCATCGACCATTTCGCAGATCAGCATGGGATGCTGCCCGCGCGTCGCGAGTTCGGCGACGACCGCCGTGACGTCCTGATCGGCGGACAGCGGCTGCGAGAGCGTCAATACATCATCGGGATAGTGCTCGCGATACGCATGCGCAAAGCGATGAAAATCTTGCGTGGCGCGGAAAAGGTTATCCGCCATAGTGAACTCCGTGTGAGACAACCAAGGCAAGCGCGGCACTGACCGCGCTTGCTTTAAAACATCAGCCAGTCAGCGTTAAGCCGGCTGCGTGACGTCATTCACATAAGTCGCCTTCAAACGCTTCTCCGCTTCGGCGAGATCCTTCGGCGGCTTGGTCGGCTCGATTCCGACCAGACGGGCGATGTTGTTGCCCATGTAGTCTTCGAGGCCATCCTCATCCAGATTCATGCCTTGCGGCGCGGGACCACACAGCATTTCGAGTTCGCGCAGCCACATGCCCGGCTCGTTCGGCGGCGAATCCGTGCCGAACACGATCTTGTTGCGCGGCAGTTCGCGAGCGAATTCGACGATGCGCGACTGATAGCACCAACCCGATTCGCAGTACACGTTCGGCGTATCCATCGCCATCCAGAAGGCTTCGAACGAGTAGTTGCCGCCCGTCTGAATCCCGAAGTGACCGATGATGAAATTCACCATCGGGAATTCGCGGATGATCGGATAGAACTGCGTCGGAATCGTGTACGGTCCGTCGCCGGTGTGAATCAGCACGACCACACCGAGCTCGGCGCACTTCTTCATCGCGGGACGCAACCAGTCGAGCGCGCGATCCGGACGGTAGCCGTGCATGTTCGCGTGCAGCTTGAGCATCTTGAAGCCGTACTCCTTTACGTGGAATTCGAGCTCGGCCGCGCCGTTCTCCGGGCCCCAACGCGGGTTGTACGTGAAGTTGCCGATAAAGCGATCCGGGTACTTCTGCGTCAGTTCGGCGATATACGACATGTAATCGCGAATGCCTTCACGGCCGCGTCGGTTGCCATCGCGATAGCCCGTGTTGCCCGGGGGCGGCTGAATGAAACCCATGTCGATACGGCGCGGCTTGCCGTTGATGATGTACGGACCGTCCATCATCTTCAGCAGGCGTTCGCCGGTGAACGGCTCGCCGGTATGGCGCCACGCTTCGTCGACGAGATTGGTGGGATGCAGATGGGTATCGATGATCATCAGCGGGCTCCTGCGTAGTCGGCCTGGCCCGCGTGTTTCTTCGCGGCGCCGGCATGGTGTTTCAGATAGGCTTGCGCTTCTTCGACGCTTCTCGGCGGCGCGCTCGGCTCGATGCCGATCATGCGGGCGAGGTTGTTGCCGAGATAGTCTTCGAGCGTGTCTTCGTCGAGATTCAGGCCTTGCGGCGGCTCGTGACACAACACTTCGAGCAAACGCAGCCACATGCCCGGCTCGTTCGGCGGCGTGTCGGAACCGTAGAGAATCTTGTGCGTGGGCAGCACCTTCGCGAATTCGACGATTCGCGATTGCAGACACCAACTCGATTCGCAATACACGTTCGGTGTGTCGAGCGCCATTTGATACGGCTCGAAGCAATACACGCCTCCCGTCTGCACGCCGAAGTGCGCCATGATGAAATTCACCGACGGGAATTCACGAATCAGCGGATACCACTCGCTCGGAATGCTGTACGGGCCGTCGCCGGTATGCAGCTTCACGAGCAGGCCGAGGTCCGCGCATTTGCGCAACGCGGGGCGCAGCCAGTCGAGCGCGCGGTCGGGACGGTATGCATGCATGTTGGCCTGCAACTGGACCATCTTGAAGCCGTGTTCCTTCGCGTAAAACTCGATGGCTTCAGCACCGTTCTCCGGACCGCAACGCGGGTTGTAGACGAAACAGCCGAGCAGACGGTCCGGGTATTTCTGAACGCATTCCACGGTGTACGCCATGTAGTCGTCGATCGACTCGCGGCCCGAGCGTTCGCCGTCGGTCCACGTATAGATGGTGTTGCCTTGCGGCGGCTGAATGAAGGCCTTGTCGATGCGGCGAGGCTTGCCGTTGATGATGTAGGGGCCGTCCATCACCTCGATCAGACGCTCGCCGGAAAATGGCTCGCCATCATGGCGCCACGCGAGGTCGACCAGGTTGGTCGGATAACAGCTGGTGTCGATGATCATGTACTCGATCTCCTTGAGAGGAACTGGTGTATCCAGTTGCCGGATCGCGGGCAGGCGCATCGATGGAACTCAGCCCGTTGGGCTTGCCCATGCGGCCCTTTGCAAGGCGCAGTGTTCGTGCGCCTTCCCCTCGCCGGCATCGAGTGTCACACTGATGTGCACTGCTGCTTGCGATGCAGTCTCACAAGATAAAAACGCTCTGTACAATATTTTTTAACCACGATCTTGATACGTTTGCGATATGGACATCCGGCTGTTGCGTTACTTCGCGGTGCTTGCCGACGAACTGCATTTCGGCCGGGCAGCCGCGCGGCTGCACATTTCCCAGCCGCCGCTGAGTCAGCAGATTCGCATCCTCGAAGAGGAGATGGGCACGGCACTGTTCATGCGCTCGCAACACCGTGTCGAACTCACCGAGGCAGGGAAAACACTTAAAGAACAGGTGCCGTTGATCTTCGCGCAGTTCGAACGCGCGATCGATCTGACGCGTTGCGCGGGGCGTGGCGAAGTAGGGAGCCTCGAGATTGGCATCATCAGTTCGGCGATGGTCGAGCCCATTCCGCGCGCGCTACGGGTATTCGCGGAGAAGCATCCGCAAGTGCGGTGGACGCTGCATGAGATGACGCCGGCCGCGCAGATTCTCGCGTTGAAAGAGCGCCGGCTCGATGTCTGTTTCTTTCGCGTCTCGCATGAAGACGCCGAGATTCGCAGCGAAGTGGTGATGCGTGAGTCGGCGGTGGTCGCGTTGCCGTTGGGGCATGCGCTGGCGTCGCGCGGAGAGATTGCATTGCGTGAGTTGGAGGCCGAACGCTTCGTGTCGTTCGGTTTGCGGCAGTCGCAATTGGCGCGCTTTCTACAGGACTGTTGTGTTGAGGCAGGGTTTACACCGCGGATCGAACAGGAAGTCGTCGAGGTGCATACGTTGTTGTGTCTCGTGCGCGAAGGGTTAGGTGTGGCGTTGCTGCCATCGTCCGCGCGGCAGTTGTCGACGGGTGGTGTCGCGTTCGTGCCGGTGGCTGCGCCGCGGCCTGAAGTGTCGCTGCACGCGCGCTATCGTGCCGAGACGCCTTCGCCGGTGTTGTCGCTGTTTCTCGAAACCGTGCGGGAAGTGACGGCTAGTGTGAGCTGACCGTTTGCGCGACAAGGTCGCGGATCACTTGGATCAGCGGCGCCACGCGCTCGGCTTTTTCGCGCGGCCATACGGCGTAGAGGTTGTAGTGCGTCGGAATTTCCACTTGCGTGAGTTCGACTAGCGTGCCGTTGTGTTGCGCGTCGGCGGCGAGCAGGCCACGCGCCAAACCCGCGCCCACGCCTGCGCTGGCGGCGGCGATCAAGCCCGCGGCGTTGTCGAAAACCGCGATGGCGTCGGGTTCGACCTCGGGCAGACCCGCAGCGGCGAGCCAGGGAATCCACGAACGCTTTGTATAGCCGAGCAATGGCAGCTCCAGTAGCTGCTCAGGCGTGAGCGGCACGCTGAGCCCGCGTGCCTGCAACAATGAGGGCGCGCCCACAGCAGTCAGACGGTCGCCGCAGATCAGCGCGTTTTCGAAGCCGTCCCATTCTCCATACCCATATCGCAAAGCAATATCCACGCGCTCGAACGCGCTGCGGTCATGACGCGGTGTGGACAGCACCGTGAGCGATGTCCCGCTCAACGCGCCGAGCAAGGCCGGCAAACGCGCCACCAGCCAGCTTTGCGCGAGTTCGGGATCGACGTCGAGCGTGACGGACTGCTTGACCGTGCGCTCTTTTACCGACGACAACGCGCGATCGATTTGCTCGAAGCCATCCGCCAACTGATTCGCGAACAACACGCCCGCATCGGTCAATACCACGCGGCCGCTTTCGCGCACGAAGAGCGGCTGGCCGACGAACTCTTCGAGCGTGCGGATCTGCTGGCTGATCGCGCTATGCGTGAGCGACAACTGCCGTGCGGCGCTCGAGAAACTGCCGACGCGCGCTGCTTGCAGGAAGGCCTGCATCGACTGGATAGACGGATAGCGCTTCAACATGGTGTTAGCCGGACTTACGGGTGATGGAAGAAATGGTCGCTGGCGTTGTGCTTAACGGCTTTCAATAATGACCGCAAGCACGCGACCCTTGTCACGCATCCACTCATGCAATGCGCCGCGCTGCACAACGACATTCAGGAGACAGCGCATGATCGAGATCGTGGTCAATGACACGCGGCACTCGCTCGACAATGTACCGGAAGACATGCCCCTGTTGTGGGTATTGCGCGACCGGCTCAAATTGACCGGCACGAAATTTGGTTGCGGCGGCGGCTTTTGCGGCGCGTGCACGGTGCATCTGGAAGGCGAGGCGGTGCGCTCCTGTTTGCTGCCTGCTGTAGCCGTGGCCGGCAAACGCATTACGACGATCGAAGGGTTGTCGAAGGACGGCCGGCATCCACTGCAACTCGCGTGGGTCGCCGAGGATGTGCCGCAATGCGGCTACTGTCAGTCCGGTCAGTTGATGCAGGCGGCCGCGTTTCTCAAGGACAAGCCGACCGTCAACGATGAAACCATCACGACGGCGATGTCCGGCAACATCTGTCGATGCGGCACGTATTCGCTGATTCGCAAGGCGATCAAGCGGGCGGCGTCGGGTGATCCGGCGCTGGCGGCTGTGGAGATGCCCGCTTGCGCGTCCGCCTGCTCGTCTCACGTCACGAACGAGGAGGCTTGAATGCGCAACGACAAAGAAGCGCTGACCAGCGATCGCGGCGCTGCTCGCCGTCGCTTCATCAAGCAGAGTTCGGCGCTGTTGGCCTCGGGTCTCGCGATCGGCTTCCAGTTGCCCGATGCCTTCGGCAAGGGCGACAACAAAAGCGGTGATCCCAAACCGCAGGCCGGTGAGTTCGAACCGAATGCGTGGGTGCGCGTGCTACCGGACGATACGATCAAGCTGGTCGTCCACAAACATGACTCCGGCACGGGCACGCGTACCGCGCTCGCTGCGATGGTCGCGGAAGAACTGGACGTCGATCTGTTTCGCGTCGATGTGATCACGCCGGAGAATCCGTTTTACGGCGATTACATTCATCCATTGTGGAAGGTGTTTTCGACGGGCGGCAGTACGAGCGTGTCGCTGGAATACGAGCGCTTGCGACGTGCGGGCGCGACGGCGCGCGCGATGTTGATCGCCGCTGCGGCGAAACAATGGAATGTGGAGCCGGCAACGTGTTCGACGGATAACGGCTTCGTGGTCAATCAGGCTAGCGGTAAGCGTGCGAACTATGGATCGCTTGCGCAGGTCGCGGCGCAATTGCCTGCGCCGAAAGATGTCGCGTTGAAAGATCCGTCGCAGTTCAAATACATCGGCAAATTGCGGAAGAAACGCGGCGCTGCGGAGAAGGCGCGAGGCGCGTTTCCGTACAGCATCGACGTGTCGTTGCCGGACATGTTGGTCGCTGTCGTCACGCGCGCGCCGGTGATCGATGCGCGCGTGCGCAGCGTGGATGCTAAAGCGGCGTTGGCCGTGCCAGGCGTGCGGCAGGTTTTGCAGATTCCTGGGCGGCCCGACATTCTCGGTGGCAACCAGGCTGGCGTGGCTGTGTTGGCGGATGACTATTGGTCGGCGCATAAGGGGCAGGCAGCGTTGCATGTGGAGTGGGAAGATAGTTCGCTTGAGACTTTTGATAGCAGCACGCTTGCTGCGCGTCAGGCGGCGTGGCTCGATGATCCTGCGGCGCGGGTGGTGCCGACTGTTCAGAGTGGGGATTTGAAGACTGCGTTTGCGCACGCGGCGCGGGTGATTGAGGCTTCTTATTCGATGCCTTATAAGGCGCAGTGTTCGCTTGAGCCGATTAACGTGACTGCGTGGGCTAAGAAGGACGGTGCAATTGAGTATTGGGGTGGGCTGCAAGTGCCTTCAACGGTGCAGGAGGCGGCTGAGGTGGTCGGCGGTATCCCGGCGAATCGTGTGGTGCTGCATGAGCTTGTTTCAGGTGGCAGCTTTGGGTCGCGTGAGTCGAAGTACTGGCTTTTTGAAGTGACCTGGCTGGCGTTGAAAGTTGGGAAGCCGGTTAAGTTGATGAATAGCCGTGAAGATGAAATGCGGGCGCTCTATTACCACTCGGCGAGTTTTCATCGGGCGAAGGCTGTGCTCGATAAGCGCGGGAATCTGGCGACATTGCAGTTGCGGGCGGTGATGCCTGCTTCGCCGGAACAGTGGGAGCCCGGGTACTTCGATCGGCCGGACCGGATGGACTACAGCACGACTGAAGCGATCAGTAAGTATGAGTTCGCGTATGGGGCGCCGCATGTGGATATTGGTTGGGTGCGGCATGAGACCGGTGTGCCGACTGGATGGTATCGGGCGGTGAGTTATATCCCGAACGTGTTTGCGGTTGAGTCTTTTATGGATGAGGCCGCGCATGCGGGGCGTCGGGATCCTGTTGAGTTTCGGTTAGCGCATATGAAGGACCCTAGGCATAAGGCTGTTTTGATGGAGGCGGCGAAACGTGCTGGCTGGGGAAAGGCGTTGCCTGCTGGGACTGCTGTGGGCGTGGCGACTAATCAGGCTTATAGCAGTTATGTTGCTGTTGTGGCGCGTGTTGCTCGGAAAGGCGATGGTGTTGTAATCGAGAAGCTGACCTGTGTCGCGGATTGTGGGTTGGCTGTTTCGCCGGGTGGGGTCGAGGAGCAGCTTTATGGCGGGTTGATGTGGGGGTTAGGGCATGCGACGGCGGATCGCATCGATATTCGGCATGGGCAGGTCGAACAGAAAAACTTTGATACGTATCGGGTGATGCGGATGAGTGATATGCCGGAGATTGATATTTTGATTGTGCAGGGGGATACGTCGAAGCCTGGTGGGGTGGGGGAGTTGTCTAGTCCTTCGGTGGCGCCGGCGATTGCTAATGCGGTGTTTAGGCTTGCTGGGCGACGGTTGAGGGAGACGCCCTTCGATCTCGCGAAGGTGGGTGGGAAAGGGAAAGCTTGAACTGCGTGCGTGGCGCTTGGTTCTAAGGGTTTGTACTTATTTCTACAACATTGTTTTGTTCTGCAAGTACTTAATTGCGAGCAGGCCACAGCCTAGACTGCAAGTACTGAAACGCAAACGGGCGTTTGCGGACAAACGAAGTCTGGAGGTAAGCATCATGAAACTCGTTCAATCGCTCATCGTCGTAGCTGCTCTTGCAATTCCGGCTGCCTCATCTTTTGCTCAATCGAACGAAGCGGTCGCTCCGACCAATGTTCAGGCCGCGCAAACTAGCGTGAATCCAGGAAGTGGCGCTGCGACCGATTTTGGCGGCGTCGCTGACGGTACTTCAGTGTCGGGCAGCCATCATCAACTGCGCTCGTTCGGCACCGCCGTCGCCCACTTGGGACATAAAATCCAAGGCTCTATTCGCCCGGACCCGAATGATGGAATGAAGCCCGTGTTTTTCGGCGGCGCATAAATTGACCGCATTGATTGCAGCCTTGTGTCGTTGATTGGGTGGTGCCTAGACGTCCTTGGTCTGTTAAGGGAATAACGTAGAGACGCGCAGATAAATCTGCGCGTTTTCGCTTTCAGGAATCCGCCGCTGGGCTTGTTTCGCTGAGTGACGAGTTTCGAGCGGGTCAATTGACTGCAACGGGTCGAGATGGAATGGATACCGCCCCTCCCTCCGGAGACCGGTCAACGGCGGAGCACTACGCCGGTGCGACGTCATATCGGGTCCGCTAGGGGCGGACGATCGCGGATGGCAGCTATCCTGCGCCCCTGGTGCGGTCTGAATCTCTAGCGTAGCTTCTCGCGCGGATACTCCTGAGCTTGAGCGGTAGCTCAGGTCGGCAGCGTTACGACCGGCTGCTTCCCGCAAGAGAAATTCGGAGCGCTGCTGGAGCGCTAAGGGTCTCCAGCGTTACGATCGACCCGGCCACTCTCGGGCTGCGCGCGGCAACTAAGAGACCTTCGTCCGATGCGTCGCTGAGACATTCAGGCGTCGGCTCCGCCCCCTGTAAGCGGACGCTCCAGCTTCACCGATCCTGTTGCTTCAGAGGAAACCGTTTCTGTCGAAGACGATGTGTCGATGGGATCCAGGTGTATGCGTCGATTCGACGTCGGCAACAACGGCGGCCGCTTGAGGACTATGCTGCACAGACGAGGTTGTGAAAACGGAGTTAGAGCACTTCTCTTTTCCGATACAAGCCGTCACGGCCGCCCTCGCGCTGGCGACGCTTTCCGTTCACAGAAATCAAATAGCAAGAAACGGAGTGTTTGTATCGAGCGGCTGCCATAGATTAATCATTGAATCCCGCAGTAGCCAAGGTCGGTGCACGACGCAGGGCGCGATCGAACCTCCCTTGTTGCGCACGCGGCCAATACGTCAATTCTCTCATCGGCATCGCGTTCGCCGGTCTTTCATTGAATGGAGTTTAATCATGCTGCCATTTCTCTCGCTTCACGCTCTCGCTGCTCAACGCGGTGACGGACTGCGCCCTGAACTTCTAGCTCTATTTGAACGCCATACCGGATCAGAGACCGGGCTCGCTGCCATCATCGAACCAGACGAAACGGAACACCTTAACCAGGTGATGGACGTCGTGCCCAAAGAGCCAGTGAAGTAGTGCGGGGCTGCTGCCAACCATCCGAAAAATTTCTTGGAGCCATTGCATTTTTCTGACGATGCAATTCTTATGACCGACAAGGCTCACTTGATGATCGACTACCCTGACTATCGCGCTCTCGAGCATGGCGCTTTTGTCTTGCGTGGGTTTGCGCTGCGCTACGGGGAAGACCTGCAGCGCGGCCTAGCCGAGCTACAAAAATCGTCACCTAATCGCCCCTCTGTAACGCCGAGTGGACTGAGCATGTCCGGCGACTCCACAACATGTTTTCATCTGGGCTGCACGACAATCGAGCGAAGTAAAGATCACTTTCCGATCGACGTGCCGCGTGCGGCAATACCAGAGGTATTGAGGAGTTTAGGGCGGGACGCCGCCGCTGCCGTGGGCTTCAATTACTTTGTCCCTGACGTCAGTCTGCACAGTCACTCTTCGCCAGGCGCGCGCGTCTCTTTGCATCAGGAGATGAGCTGGCCAGAAGGTGGCGCGCCTATTGTTGCATTTGTATTGGGCATGGCAAGCGCATTTCTCTTCAAGGAGCGCGAGTCTTCGGTGGATGCTCGCAGGATCAACCTTTGGCACGGCGACGTCATCGTGTGGGGACCGGCTGGCACCGCTTGAGTCATTTGCACTTTCGGTGTCAGCCCCCGGCCGCGTTTGATAGCGGCGCGGACGAGGGCAAATGTGGGCTGCGGTGACATCGCAAGTGCGATTGTGAATGACCGCTTGCAACTTGGAACCGATCGCCCGAGCAACATAGGGCGGTCGTCCGTTGTGGGTCGAACTGCGCCCACCGTCGTTCGGCTCAGGTCGCCCACGAGCGGGCCTCCGTGGGCGTGATTCAATTCACCCCGCAGCCGACATTCGGTGCGAGTTCGGGTTCGTAGACCATAAAAAAACCGCCCGACATAGTCGGACGGTTCTTCGCCATACTCATGCCGCAAAGCGGCAGGAAATTACTGTCCAGGTGAACCAATCGACGCAGGTTTAAGCGGTTCGGCTATGCCGCCGTGCACGCCAATCACCGCCTCAACATAGTTTGGCGTCGTTGTCGAAACCGTATCCCATACCGCGGAAACCTTCGCGTTGCCACCGGCGAAGACGGCACCAGCATGATTTCCGGCGGCAACGAGGCTGGCATCTG
The DNA here is from genome assembly GCF_050281145.1 of Paraburkholderia sp. NPDC080076. NCBI lineage: Bacteria > Pseudomonadati > Pseudomonadota > Betaproteobacteria > Burkholderiales > Burkholderiaceae > Paraburkholderia > Paraburkholderia sp. NPDC080076. Next base: position 288,452 of record NZ_JBNNWQ010000008.1, read on the forward strand.
CACCCGAGGCCGATGGAATCGCTTTCATCGTGCCGTCTCCCTGCGCTGCATTGATCGGTGTGCCGTAGTTCATTGCAGCCGCGACATTACCGTTCGCATCATAGACGACCACCGCATCGCCTTTACCCAAACCGATCGGATTCGCTGCATCGTTGTTGACGTTCAACATCGCAACGACCGGAACCGTGCCAGCGAGGCCCCAGGTTGTGCGGAACGTATTTTCGTCCGTTCCGGGCACACCCGGCACAACGACCAGATGTTCACCCGGTGCAAGCATCGTACCGGCTACAAATGCCGCGCTATTGTTGGCATCGTTGACGTCAGCATGATTGTCGCCCCACTTCCAGCCGGTCAGATCAATTGCCGTGCTGCCATAGTTATAGATTTCAAAGAAATCCTGACCGCCGTCTGCGTTCGAGTTCACCTCCGAGATCAGCACGGTCGGCGCTGGCGCACCTGCTGCTGCAGTCGTGAAGCTCTGCGTCGTGCCTGCATACGCATTGCCATACAGGTCAGTGATAACGCCACCGGCCAATTGCACGGTGTAGCGAGAACTATCCTGCAACGGTGTCGTCAAGGTGATGCTCACCCGACCGCCGTTGAATTTGACCTGGGTCGTGTCGTCAACGGACACATTACGCGTATCAGAGCCGTTGCTGATAACAATGTTACCTGTGCCGGCCTGCACGACTTCGCTGAACGACAGTGTCATGTGGTTGCCGATGATGCCTGTCGCGCCATCGACCGGCGCAGTGCTGGTCAATGTCGGGGCTGTGTGGTCAACGGTACCAATCGCCTTGAACGAGAACGTCGATAAGTCGGACACGGCAGAGGTATCGTTCCCCGCTGCCGTCTTGACCGCCCCCATTGGATACGTGATGTGGTAGGTGGTGCCGGCAACCATGTAGAACTTCGGATGAATCTTCATCACATTACCGCTGAACGTCACTTGCGATGCGTCGGTTACGGGAATCGACCGCGTATCGTCAGCGCCGTTACTGAGAACGATATTACCCGCACCCGCCTTCACCGATTGATCGAACGTCAGGTAGAGGTTGCTGCCAATGCCGACATTGTTTGTGCTGGTGGTTGGCTTGAAGATGGTCAGGCCTGGCAGGCTCGGCCCCGCGGCCTGTTCACCAACCGCATAAATAGTCCCGTCCGGGCCCATCGTCACACCCTCATTCTGGGCAGTGGCACTCATATACAAGCTGCTCAGCAACTTGCCGGTACGATCCATCTCGACGATCTTGCCATCCGGCGCGCCGATGATGATGATGTTGCCGTAATCCGGAGCGCTGCTCGGTACGATATTCGACACCGAGAAAACGTCATTGAACGCAGAAAGGCCCGTCGTGGCCGCATCGAACAGCACCGGCGGATTGTCTGTCGTCGGCAAGATGGGCGTACCGTTCGATGCTGTCGCCGACCCGCCCGCAAAATTGATTGCGGCCTGGAAGATGCTGGTGGGTTGCGACTGGCGCACGGCAATGTAGCCGCCTGTTTTGGTGTCGAAAGTAACACCCTCAATACCGACGTTGGCAACCGTTGTCCCCAGTTTGACGGACTGTACGTCTGCTCTGCGCAGTATTCCACCAGGAACGTAAGTGAACAGATCGACTTGACGGAGACGCTCTTCCACCAATACGAACTTGCCGCCACCGACATAGGTGATGCCCTCAGTGTCCTCGAAGTCGCCGGCATTAAGCGTCATGGAATCGATAACGTGACCATCGCTCTTTGCAACCTGCACCACTGAGGTCGCACCGTCGCCAATGACAAACAGCGAATCGGTATCCTTGTCATAGGTCACGCCGGACGCCTCTGCATTCAGCAGATTGGTGCCGGTCGTAGCGAACTGCAGAGGAAACATTGCTGTCTGCGTGTAGCTATTCAAATCATAGGTGCTTTGCGGATTGGCAAATGCAAGCGTAGGAATTTTGCTATCTACTACAGGCGCTACATTGCCGCCAGTGTCACCAGCAGTGCTGCTGCTATTATCGCCCCCGCCACATGCACTAAGACCGGCTGCGAGAATCGCAGAAATTAAAAGTTTTATTTTCACGGTACGGTAAGTATTTGAAAGGTTGAAGAATTCGCGACCATATCGGACGTGTATTGCATTTTCATGACCGATAAAACTGTACGAGAGCGCGCTCGGGCAGGAATAGCCGATATCTTTGGTTTGGCGGTCGACGCTGTCCAACCGGAGATGCGATTTGCGACCGATTTTCAGGCTGCCCCACCGCCTGATTTCAAGCGCAACGAGTACGACAGATTGCCTGACGATATCCGGGACGTGGCGAATCGCGAAATAGCAAGATCAAGACGTTCAGCGCGAGCAAGATAATCTCGCGATCGATATGTGTGCATTCTCATTCAAGAATGCACATGGCGAACATCGGGCGCTTCGGGCGTTTGTGCAGGTGATTATTCAATGTCACCGTAAACGCACCCGCCACACGCATCGCCGCACCGAGAATGGAGGCTCCTCAGCTCTTCAATGGCAACCATATCTCAAGCCCGCCCATCCCACTAACAGGATCAAACTTCTCGTCATACCGCTCGAAATTCGGCGCATCAGCAGGAATATGTCCCGATGCCGGCAGCCACTGATTCCAGATCGTGTTCCAGGTACGCCGGATAGTCGAAATATGCTCGCGATGGCTGAACACCGCATACCGCTGCGGCGAAATCCGCAGGCGGCTCAACTCAGCAGGCAATGCTGAAAAGTCACTGACTTCGACACCGCACAGATAGTCAATGTTGCCAGCATCGTCAGCGTTATAGCAGACGCCATACGCCACATTGCCGATCTGCCCAGGCACTTTGCCGAAGTAGTCACCAAAGCGCTGCCACTGCGACGGAATTGCAGCGCAGGTTTCGCTGGTATAGCGCTCGCTCAGACCCGCAACAAGAAACGCTTTACCGTCTTCAAAGCGCGGCGGTTCGAGATGGGTAAGCAGGGTTTCGTCCATTTTGATCGGCTCCACGAGGGCGAGATTGTCGAGATGGCCACGCGCGCGCAGCGCGTCGGGCGTGAGCCCGAATTGCTCGCGAAACGCGCGTGTGAATGCCTCGTGAGAACCGTAGCCGGCGTCGATGGCGACCGCGAGGATGTCCGGTGCGCCACTCGCCAGACGGCGTGCCGCTTCGGTCAAGCGACGCCCGCGGACATAGCGCATCACCGAAAACCCCGTGGCCGCTTCGAAGGCGCGCGCCAGGTGAAAGCGCGACACGCATCCGCAGTTGGCGATGTCGTCGAGCGTCAACTCGTGGGCAAAGTGGCTTTCGATAAACCACAGCGCTTTTCCAACCGGGTTCATATGGGCTCTCATGTCAGCATGGAACCAGCATAGCGAGCGCCGATCCGGGATGTTTGATCGGGATTGCGGTTTTGCGGGGCGGCGTTTAGTAGTTTTCGGTCGCGGCTTTGTTGCCCGTGGCGGGGGAGTGTCCATCCGCTGCCGTCACGTTGTGACCGTGAGCCCCTTCCTGCGCCCCAGCCGAACCCGTGTGCCCCGGCCGCAACAACAGCCCGCCAAGCACCCCCGCCACTGCCGCAAAGATCGCCCCAAACAAAAACGCGACGTGATACCCACTGTTCAGCGCCGCGACCGCATCACCAGACGCCTGCATCGCCTCACTCCGCGCGGCGGCAAGACTCGCCAGCACCGCAAGCCCAAGCGCGCCACCCATCATGAACGACGTATTGACGATACCCGACGCGAGCCCCGAATCACTCGGATCGACATCGCTCATGGCGGCGAGCAGCATCGGATTGAAGGCGATACCGGCGCCGAAGCCGAGCAGAATCATGCCGGGCATGACATCGAGCACAAAGCTGCCGCTCACCGGCGCGCGAGCGAACAACGCAAGACCGCACGCCGCGACCAGCAGACCGACGGCCAGCGGAAGCCGTAGCCCAAAGCGCATCACCACCCGCGCCGACAGCCCGAGCGAAAAGAACCCCATGATCAGATTGGCCGGCAGGAACGCAAGCCCGACCTGCAACGGCCGATAGCCAAGCACACGCTGCAAATACAGCGCAGAGATGAAGAACCAGGCAAACATCGCCGCCGCCCACAACACGCCGACCACGTTCGCGGTCGCGACATTGCGCAAGCGGAACAGACCAAGCGGCATCAATGGATGCTGAACGCGCGCTTCGATCACAAGGAACACGACAAGCAGCGCCAACGCGGCAAACAGCAAACCGAGCGTCTGCGCCGAAGTCCAACCAGCCTCATTGCCATTCACCACCGCATAGACCGCCAGCATCAGCGAAACAGTGACAGACACCGCGCCGGCCACATCGAGCCGCTCGCCGTGCGCATGCCCGCGCGCGGACGGCAACAGCGCGACACACAGCGCGTACACGGCAATACCGATCGGCAGGTTGACGAGAAAGATCCAATGCCAGCTCAGCAGATTGGTCAGCAGCCCGCCGAGCAGCACGCCGATGCTGCCGCCACCCGCGCACACGAAACCGTACACGCCCATCGCTTTGGCACGCTCGCCGGGCTCTGTGAACAGGTTCATGATGAGGGACAACGAAACCGCCGAGACAATCGCACCCGCCACGCCCTGAACGGCCCGCGCGCACACCAGCAGTCCTTGCGAGTTCGAAATCCCACAAGCAAGCGACGCCAGCGTAAACAACGTGATGCCGATAAGAAACAGCTTGCGATGCCCATACAGGTCGCCGAGCCGCCCGCCAAGCAGCAGGCAACCGCCGAAGGTGAGCATATACGCATTGACCACCCATACGAGCGATGTCTCGGTAAAACCGAGATCCGCCGCAATGGACGGCAGCGCAACGTTCACGATCGTCGTATCGAGCACGATCATGAGCACGCCGAGGCACAGCACGATCAGTGCGAGCCAGCGTTTGTTGCCGTGGATGGAATGGGTCATGCAGGCGGCTCCTTAGGCACGGTCTATCGGATGCCGGACGCGCCGCCGCTGAAACAGACGCCGCGCCGAAAGAAACGCAACCGGCCGCAACACCGTCCAACCGGTTGGCAACTCGTTGACGACAATGGGATTTTTCAGTCTAGCACCCGCGGGTTTGGGCCCACAACTACGATTTCCAGGGCCGCGCAAACCTCAATCGCCGCCGAGCAATTCGTACTTGCCGCCGCGCTCCAGCGCTTGCTGATAAGCCGGCCTCGCATGAATACGCTTGAGGAAATCGACCACCGCCGGAATCTGGCCTTCCATGCCGCCGCGCGCCGTGGCGGCTTCGAGCGGGAAGCTCATCTGCACGTCAGCCGCCGTGAAATCGTCACCGACGAACCAGCCGGTCGCGCTCAGTTCCTTGTTGATGTAGCCGAGGTGCAGCTTCAACTGCGGATCGATGAAGCTCGACTGCAACGTGCCGGCAATCTTGCGCGCGATCGGCTTGGCGAAGAACGGCATCGGCGCGCTGGCAATGCGCAGCGCCACGAGCTTGAGCAGCAGCGGCGGCATCGCGGAACCTTCCGCGTAATGCAGCCAGTACGTGTAACGCAGCCGCTCCGGCGTGCCCGGCGCCGGCGCAAACCGTCCCTGCCCGTATTTGCCGATCAGATACTCGATGATCGCGCCCGACTCCGCGATAGTCTGGCCGTCATCGGTAATCACCGGCGACTTGCCGAGCGGATGCACCGCGCGCAACTCGGGTGGCGCCAGCATTGTTTTCGGATCGCGCTGGTAACGCTTGATCTCGTAAGGAACGCCGAGTTCTTCGAGCAGCCACAGCACACGTTGCGAGCGGGAGTTGTTCAGATGATGGACGGTCAGCATGGGTCGAGGGACGGTGGCCAATGGAGTGTCACATCATAAGGTTGTTGTGCAGAGGCGGGCCTCTAGTCGCACCTCACACGCGTGATTTGCCGCCCATCAATTGATTCGACGGCAGCGTTTCGTCGAGCAGCTTGCGCGCGCTTTCGATACCGGCCACAGGCAGCCCCTCTGGGTTCAGCAAGCCCACCTGCACCAGCACGGATGCCTGATCCCAATAGATGTGCTCGTTATAAAGCTTGTCGCCGCGGAAACACACGACCGCGAGCATCGGCACCTCGAAATACTTACCGGTCGGCGCGACGCCGGGCAGCAACCAGTCGATCTCGCAGCTATGCGTGCAGCTAAAAATGAATTCGTCGACGATGCGATCCGCGCCGATGGTGCGCGAAATCGGAATCAGCTTCGTATCGACAGGATTCGAGTTGACGAAGTGATGCGTATAGAAACGCTTGAGGTTGTCATGACCGACTCCGCCGGTCATGGTCGGAACGTGATTGACGTAGGGTTGCGCGACCATGGTGGGCATGACCGCATCCACGTCACGCGTGGCGAACTCGTAGTAGCAATGCGCTTCCCACAGCGCGTTGAGATCGTAGACCGGACCCAGCACCTTGCGCATCAGCGCAAGCGTGCGCGAATAGGCCATCATCGCGGCGGGTTTGTCGTATTGCGGACGCGACGGCGCGGCAAACGCATGATCGCAACCGGGGTACACGTATTGCTCGATTTGCGGCCGCGTGCGCAACGCTGCGCTGATCCGTTCGCGGGTTTCCGGCGGACAATGCGAGTCGTTTTCGGGGAAGTGGAACACCATCGGGCAGCGAATCGCGGGCACTTCGTCCAGATACGCTTCGAGGCCCACGCCGTAGTAGCTGACTGCGCAATCGACATCGGTCCGCGCGGCGCTCAGGAACGCGAGCTTGCCGCCGAGGCAGTAACCCACTGTGCCCACCTTGCCGGCCTGTTCGGGCATGGCGCGCAATGCGGCGACGGTGGCCGCGATATCGTCGATCGCGAGGTCCGTGTCGAACTGGCCGAGATAGGCGAGCGCCTGCTTCATGTCGGCTTCGCCATATCCGAGCACGATGCCCGGTTTGATCCGCCAGAACAGATCCGGCACCAGCACCACATAGCCTTCCTCAGCGAAGCGGTCCGCCATCGCCTTCATGGTGTCGTTGATGCCGAAAATTTCCTGCAGGAGCACGAGTCCCGGCCCCGACCCTTGCGCGGGGCGCGCGACGTACGCATTGAAACGGCCGCCATCCTGGGCGACGACTTCGATGAAAGAGGCGGCCATGCGGTGTGTCTCCTGTGTCGATCGTTGATCGACAAATGTGTGCTAGGCCATCGTACGCAACTCGAAGCGTTTGAGCTTGCCGGTTTCGGTGCGCGGCAGTGAATCGACGAAAACGATGACACGTGGATATTTATACGGCGCCACGCTATTTTTCACGAAATCCTGCAGTTGCGCGACCAATTTGTCGTCGCGCTCGTAACCCGGATTGACCACGACGAACGCCTTGACGATCTGCCCGCGGGTTTCGTCCGGCGCACCTATCACGCCGCATTCGGACACCGCGTCGTGTTGCAGCAGGACGCTCTCCACTTCGGGGCCGGAGATGTTGTAGCCGGCGGAGACGATCATGTCGTCGGCGCGTGCCTGGTAGAACACGTAGCCGTCTTCGTCGAGATAGACGGAATCCCCAGGTAGGTTCCAGCCGTCGCGCACGAATTTCTTCTGCCGCTCGTCGGCGAGATAGCGGCAGCCGGTCGGGCCGCGCACCGCGAGTTTGCCGATCGTGCCGGGCGCGACCGGTCGCATGTCGTCATCCACGGCCTGCACGACGTAACCCGGCACCGCGCGGCCGATGGCGTTCGGGCGAATCTCGTCGCCTTGCGCCGAAATGAAAATGTGGATCAACTCAGTGCCGCCAATGCCGTCGATCATGTCGATGCCTGTCGCGTCGCGCCACAGACGCCGTGTCGAATCCGGCAATGCTTCACCCGCCGACACGGTTTTCTTCAGCGAAGAGACGTCGTGGTGCGCAACCAGCGGCGCCATTTGCCGATAGAAAGTCGGCGCGGTGAACATGACGGTCGCGTGAAAACGCTCGACGGTCTGCAGCAACGTCTCGGGCGTGAGCTTCTCGATCAACACCGTGGAGGCGCCAACTCGCAACGGAAAACACAGCAGGCCGCCGAGCCCGAACGTAAACGCGAGCGGCGGCGTGCCGCAAAAAATATCGTTCGATGTGGGCTTGAGCACGTGACGCGGGAACAGATCGCACATGGCCACGACATCGCGATGAAAGTGCATGCAGCCTTTCGGCGCACCGGTCGTGCCGCTGGTGAACGCGATCAGGCAGACGTCGTCGGCGGCGGTGTCGCACGCGGTGAAGTGGTCGGGCTTGTTGATCGCGAGCGTATCGAGCGAATCGGCGGCGTCGTCGTGGAAGAGTCGCGTTTGCTTCAGACCCGCGCAATAGAACTCGTCTTCTGGATTGGTGCAGCGTGCCAGTTCGGCGGTCAGGCGGGCGTCGCACAACGCCGCGCCGACCTGCGCTTTCTCGATGATCTGCTTCAGTTCCTTGGCTCGCAATAGCGGCATGGTCGGCACCACCACTAGTCCGACCTTCAGCGCCGCGAGCGCGGTCACGGCCATGTGCAGCGTGTTCGGACCGCGTAGTAAAACGCGGTTGCCGGGCTGCAGTCCCATTTCGTCGACCAGCACGTGCGCGCTGCGATTCACGAGCGCCAGCAGTTCACCGTAAGTGGTGGCGCGCGGTGTGCCGTCGACATCGGACCAGATCGCAGGATGATCGCGGTGGCCTGCATCGATGGTTCTATCGAGCAACTCCGTCGCGCAGTTCAAGCGCGCCGGGTACGCGACGTCGGGGTTGTCGAGCAGAAAGACGGGCCATTGATCCTGCGGCGGAAGATTGTCGCGCGCGAAGGTATCGACGTGTGCTGACGGTTCCATCATGGTCTCCCGGGCGTTGAGCCGGCTAAATGCGCTTCGGTTGGCTTGGTGGGTTCTTTTCGTGTGCTTCGTTGCTCTGTTACTGAGGGACCACGGCGGTCGCCTCGATTTCGACCTTCGCTTCGTCTTCAATCAGCGCGACGACCTGCACCGCGCTCATCGCGATGTCGTAGTCGCCGATCAGCTCGCGAAACGCGCGGCCGATGTCTTTCAACGAAGCGAGGTACTCGCGTTTGTCGGTGACATACCACGTCAATCGCACCAGGTGCTCGGGCTTGCCGCCCGCTTCGTGCAATACGGCGAGCACATTCTTGAGCGCCTGGATGGCTTGCGCGGCGAAGTCGGTCGTCTGGAAACGCGCCTGTTCGTCCCAGCCGATCTGGCCGGCAATGAACACCTGCGTACCGTTTGCCGCGACACCGTTCGCGTAGCCACGCGGCTTGACCCAGCCGGCGGGAAGAAGAGCTTTTTTCATGAGCGATGCGCCTCAATGGAGTCGGGCTGTGGAGCGAACGCCGCGAGCGCGCTCGCGATGTCGGCGGGAATGTCGATGGATGTGCCGCGTTCGAGCGACGTCGTGACGAGCACCTGTTTCGCGCGGAAACGGGTTTCGCCGTTGCAATGGCCGACGATCTCGATGCTGATCGAGCGCCGCCCGATCGCCGCAACATTAAGTGTCAGCGTGATCGTTTCGCCCATCTGGCTCGGCCGCGAAAACTCGCAGTCGAGTTTGACGATCGGCAAGCCGAGGCGGCGTTGCGAGATCATGTGCGCGTAATCGATATGCAGGCCTTCGTTGAACCAGTCTTCGACCAGCGCGTTGGTCATCACCAGATATTGCGGAAAGAACACGATGCCCGCCGGATCGCAGTGCGAGAAACGGATGCGTACGGGCCGCTCGAAAGACGCGCTCATTTGAGGTTCGCTCCGGCAGTCGCGGCAGCATGCGCTTTCAGCAGATCGCGTCCGACAATCAATTGCTGCACTTCGGTCGCGCCTTCGTAAATGCGCAGCGCGCGAATCTCGCGATACAACATCTCGACGGCCGTACCGCTTTGCACGCCCATGCCGCCGTAGAGTTGCACCGCGGCGTCGATCACCTGTTGCGCGCCTTCGCTGGCGTGCCACTTCGCCATTGCGGCTTCACGCGTGACGCTTTCGCCTTGATCGCGCAGCCACGCGGCGCGATAAACCAGCAACGCGCTGCTATCGATGGTCAAGGCCATCTGCGCGAGTTTGGCCTGCGTCAGCTGAAAATCGCCGAGCGTTTGCCCGAACATCTTGCGCGACGCGGCACGCGCGAGACCTTCTGCCATTGCATGACGCGCGAACCCGAGCGACGCGGCCGCCACGGAAGTGCGGAAAATATCCAGCGTCCGCATGGCGAGCTTGAAACCTTCACCGGGCGCGCCGAGCATCTGGCTGCGCGGCACGCGAGCGCCCGCAAAGTGCAGGCGCGCGAGCGGATGCGGCGCGATCACGTCGATGCGTTCGGCGATCTCCAGGCCCGGCGTTTTTGCATCGACAATAAATGCGCTAATGCCGCGCGCACCCGGCGCTTCGCCGGTTCTCGCGAACACCACGTAGAAATCGGCAATGCCGCCATTGGAGATCCACGTCTTGTCGCCGTCGAGCATGTAGGTGTCGCCGTCGTCGCGGGCGGACAGCGCCATGGCGGCGACATCGGAGCCCGCCTCAGGCTCGGACAGCGCGAACGCTGCGATGGCCGTGCCGTTGGCGACGCGCGGCAGGTAACGTGTCTTCTGCTCGTGCGTGCCGCCGAGCGAGATGGCGCCCGAACCAAGCCCCTGCATCGCCAAAGCGAAGTCCGCGAGTCCCGAGTGTTTGGCCAGCGTTTCGCGCAGCAGGCAAACGGCGCGCGTATCGATCGTATCGCCGTGGCCGCCGTACGCAACGCCGCCCACGCCGTACTTCAGCCAGCCTGCGGCGCCGAGTTCACGCACCAGATGACGGCAGGCCGCATCCACGTCCTTGTGGTCTTCGTGCGAGAGGTTCTCGCGGCACCATGCTTCGATGCCCGCGGCCAGTTCGCGATGACGCGGCTCGAAGAACGGCCACGCCAGCGCGCTATGCAGATCCAGTTCGGTGTTGGCGCTCAACTCAGTCTCCTTCGAACACCGGACGCGACTTCGCGGCAAACGCACTGTAGGCGCGCTCGAAATCGCGTGTGCTCATGCAGATCGCCTGGGCTTGCGCTTCGGACTCGATCGCTTCGTCGATGCTCATGCTCCATTCCTGATGCAGCATCTTCTTCGTGATGCCGTGCGCGAAAGTCGGACCGGCGACGAGGTCGGCGGCGAGCTTGTGCGCTTCTTCAAGGAGCGCCGCGGGTTCGCACAGCCGGTTGTAGAAGCCCCATGCGTGGCCTTCGTCGCCGCTTGCCGAGCGTCCGGTGAAGAGCAATTCGGCGGCGCGGCCCTGGCCGATGATGCGCGGCAGAATCGCGCAAGCGCCCATATCGCAGCCCGCGAGACCGACGCGTGAGAATAAGAAAGCGAGCTTGCTGCGCGCGGTGCCGAGCCGCATGTCGGACGCCATCGCGAGAATCGCACCGGCGCCGGCGCAGACGCCGTCGACGGCCGCAATCACCGGTTGTGGGCAATGGCGCATGGCTTTGACCAGATCGCCGGTCATGCGCGTGAAGAGCAGCAGTTCCGGCATGGGCAGATCGATCAGCGGCGCGATGATGTCGTGCACGTCGCCGCCGGAACAGAAGTTGTCGCCGGCGCCGTGAATCACCACTGCCTTGACGTCGGTCGCATAGGTCAATTGCCGGAACAAATCGCGCAACTCGGCATACGACTCGAAAGTCAGCGGATTCTTGCGCTCCGGGCGGTTCAGCGTGATCGTCGCGACCTTGCCGGCGACCGACCAGCCGAAGTGCCGCGCTTCGTAGCCGGCTAGCGTGAGGCGATTGCCGGCCAGCAGGGCATCGGCGTTGGATCGTGTCATGAATGTCTCCTATGTCCGCTCGTTTCGATGCCGATCAGTCTTTCAGACTGTCGAGCAGATGTTGCTTGAGTTTGCCGAGGCGTTGATGGGTGCGCGATTTTTCATCGAGGCTCAAACCGCCGAACAGTTCGACTACCCATTGCTCGTGCGCGACCGCCATCTTGTCGAACGCCTTGCGACCCGCTGGTGTCAGACACACGCTGATCGAGCGGCGGTCGTTCGGATCGTTGTCGCGCGAGACCAGTCCTTCTTTTTCAAGCTGATCCGTAATGCCGGTGATGTTGCCGCCCGTCACCATCAAACGACGCGACAGTTCGGTCATCTTCAGCCCTTCGGGATGTCGCTCCAATTGGGCCATCAGATCGAAACGCGGCAACGTAGTGTCGAATTCGTTGCGCAGACGCTTGCGCAATTCGGCTTGCACGAGGTTGGTCGTGGTCAGCATGCGCAGCCACAGACGCAAGCCCATGTGACTATCCGCACCGGTGCTCATTTCGAGGTCCACGACGTTGTCCGCGGGTTTGGGGACGCCTTTGCGCTGCGGTTTCGTTTCAGCCGCCGCCGCGGGCTTCTTGATGTTCGATGACTTGGTCACATCACTTCTCCACCAGAGATGGAAATGGATTGCCCCGTGATGGCGTCCGAGCCGGGTTGGCAGAGCCACAGCACCGCATTGGCGACCTGTTCCGGACTCACGAAGCGATGTTGCGGATTCGAGCGAAGCAGGGTTTCGCGCGCTTGTTGTTCGGTGCGCGAGGTCTTGCTGGTGATCTGTTCAAGCGATGCGTGCAGCAGTTCCGTTTCCGTATAGCCCGGACACACGGCGTTCACGGTGATGCCTTTCGTCGCGACTTCCAACGCGAGCGAACGCGTCAGACCGATCACGCCATGTTTCGCGGCGCAATAGGCAGCGACGTACGCGTAGCCGATCTGTCCCGCCGTGCTGGCCACGTTGATGATGCGTCCATGACCGCGTTCGAGCATGCCGGGCAATACCGCGCGCGTGCCGAGAAAGACGCCGGTGAGGTTCACGTCCAGCATGCGCTGCCAGAGCGCCGTGTCGGTGTGTGTGAACGGCGCGGCTTGCGCCTGACCCGCGTTGTTGACGAGGATGTCGACTGCGCCGGCCTCACGGAACGCGTTCGCGACGGAGTCTTCCTGCGTGACGTCGACGCTGATGCACGCCACGTCGCCCAGCGCGCGGCACTTTTCGCGCTGCATGTCGAGACGTTCCGCATTGCGGCCCATCAAGGTCACGCGCGCGCCGGCGCGCAGCAAGCTTTCCGCGACTGCCGCGCCGATGCCGCTGCCGCCACCGGTGACGACCGCGTGCTGTCCCGCGAGGGTGAAATTGAGCGTGTTCACACGGTTCCTTCAGCGCGTTGCGCGCGTTCTTGCGGCGACAGACCGGCGTTCGCGGCGGCTTGAGCGCGCTCGCGTTCGAGGTTGCGTTCCAGTTGGGACTTCGCCGCCGTGTAGGGCTTTGGCCACATCACATCGAAATAGCCGATCTTGGCCGCTTCATTCAACGTCCACGAAGGATTCGCCAGATGCGGGCGCGCAATCGCGCACAGATCCGCACGGCCTGCCGCGATGATGCTGTTCACGTGATCCGCTTCGGAGATCGCGCCGACCGCGATGGTCGCGATGCCGGCTTCGTTGCGCACGCGGTCGGCGAATGGCGTCTGGAACATGCGGCCGAATACCGGTTTTTCTTCCTTGCTGACCTGGCCCGACGATACATCGATCATGTCGGCGCCGGCGGCCTTGAAGGCTTGAGCGATCTTGACTGCGTCGTCGGGCGTTGTGCCGCCTTCGACCCAATCGTTCGCGGAAATGCGCACGGAAATTGGCTTGTCTTGCGGCCAGACCGCGCGGATCGCCTTGAAAACCTGCAACGGGTAGCGCAGACGATTTTCCAGCGAGCCGCCGTATTCGTCGGTGCGGTGATTGGTCAGTGGCGACAGAAAGCTCGACAGGAAATAGCCGTGCGCGCAATGCAATTCGAGCCAGTCGAAACCCGCTTCCACCGACATTTGCGTGGCGCGGACGAACTGCGCTTCGATTTCACGCAACTCGTCTTGCGTGGCTTCGCGCGAATGCTGGCTGACGCCACGCAGATATTGCTGCGGCGATGCCGAGATGAGCGGCCAGTTGCCTTCCGTGAGTGGCTGATCGATGCCTTCCCACGAGACACGTGTCGAGCCTTTCGCGCCGGAATGGCCGAGCTGAATGCCGATCTTCGCATCCGACTGACGATGCACGAGATCGACGATGCGCTTCCACGCGGTGAGATGCTCGGGCGCGTACATGCCGGGACACGCGGGCGTAATACGCGCTTCGGGCGAGACGCAGGTCATTTCCGTCATGACGAGCCCTGCGCCGCCCATCGCGCGGGCGCCAAGATGCATCAGGTGATAGTCGCCCGCAATGCCGTCGACGGCCGAGTATTGCGCCATGGGCGACACCACCACGCGGTTTTTCAGCGTGACGCCGCGCAGCGTGAAGGGCGTGAACATCGGCGGGACGGAGTGCTTCTCCGGCGCGCGATTCACGCCGGAGCGCTGGGCGAGCCAGTCTTCGAAGCCGGACAGGTACTGCGCATCACGTTCACGCAAATTTTCGTGAGAAATACGCTGCGAGCGCGTGAGCAGCGAATAAGCGAACTGTTCCGGCTCGAACGACGTGTAGCGGTCGACATGCTCGAACCATTCCGTCGAATTGCGCGCCGCGTTTTGAATGCGCAATACGTCGATGCTGCGCACGTCGGTGTAATGCTTCAGCGCGGCGGCGAGGTCACCCGGATGCGCGCTCATGCTGTTGGCGAGTTCGATCGAATCTTCGAGCGCGAGCTTGGTGCCCGAGCCGATCGAGAAGTGAGCGGTATGCGCGGCATCGCCCATGAGGACGACCGGCGTTTGCGTGCCGTCCGCGTTGCTGCGCCAATGCACCCATTCCTCGTTGACGACGCGCGGGAAGCGAATCCATTGCGACGAGCCGCGCAAATGCGCCGCGTTCGACAACAAGGGGTTGCCGTCCAGATACTTCGCGAACAGCTTTTCGCAGAAGGCAATGCTGTCTTCCTTGCTCATTTCGTCGAGGCCGGCGGCGCGCCACACGCGCTCCGGTGTTTCGACAATGAACGTGGAGGTCTGATCGTCGAAACGATAGGCGTGCGCCTGGAACCAGCCGAATTCGGTTTCTTCGAAGGCGAAGGTGAAGGCGTCGAAGAGTTTTTTGGTGCCGAGCCAGACGAAGCGGCAATCGCGCATGTCGACGGAGGGCCGATAGGTGGCCGCGTACTTTTGACGGACCGCGCTGTTGGCGCCGTCGCAAGCGATGATCAGGTCGGCCTCGTAGACGCTGTCGTCCGTGACCTGGGTTTCGAAAACCAGCTTGACGCCGAGTTCCTCGCAACGCGCTTGCAGGATATTCAGCAGACGCTTACGGCCGATGCCGCAGAAGCCGTGACCCGATGAACGGATTTGCCGGCCGCGGAAATTGATCTCGATGTCGTCCCAGTGATTGAAGGCGTCGAGGATCGCGTCGGCGCTGGGGGCGTCGGCGGCGCGCAGATTGCCGAGTGTCTGGTCGGAGAAGACGACGCCCCAGCCGAAGGTGTCGTAAGGGCGGTTGCGCTCGACCACCGTGACATCGTAGGCCGGGTTCCGGCTCTTCATCAAGAGGCCGAAGTACAGACCGGCCGGGCCGCCACCAATGCAAACGATGCGCATGCTTGTTCCCCATATGTGAACGCTGCTGATGGAGATAATTTAGGCGTAGATAGTTTAGATGTCAAGTAAATGTGCGGGCAAAAACACCGAGCCACAACGCGGCGCGGCGCTGGCCTGACGGCCAGCCGGACTAGATTGTCGGGTGGATTACAGCAGCTGTGAAAATAAAGTATGTGGCGAACCTGCATTTTCGACGCTGAGGCGGGGGCACACAAACCCTGCCCGAGAACGCGCCCTGTGCGCGAATTGAAGCTTGCATCAGCTTGGCCCCAGGCGGCCTCGATGCATCAGACGAGCGCTTTGCTGGCGGCGGCCGTGCGGCCGCGCAGCCAGTTAATGCTCGCGAAGAGCAGCACGGCGAACACGATCAGCATCGTCGCCACGGCGAGGATCGACGGGTCGATCGAGTCGCGAATACCGCTCCACATCTGCCGCGGCACGGTGGTTTGATCCGGGCCGCCGATGAACAGAATGACGATGACCTCGTCGAACGAGGTCGCGAAAGCGAAGACGCTGCCGGTCGCGACCGCCGGCGTGATGAGCGGCAAGGTCACGCGCCTGAATGTGACCCACGGCGTCGCGCCGAGCCCGGAAGCGGCGCGCAACAGACTCTGATCGAACGAAAGCAGCGATGCGGTCACGGTGATCACGACGAATGGCGTGCCGAGCGCCGCATGCGCCAGCACCACGCCGGGATACGAGTTCACCAGGCCGAGCGGTGCGAAGATCAGATAGAAGCCTGCGGCGACGACGACGATCGGTACGATCATCGGCGAGATGATGATCGGCATGATCAGCGAGCGCAGCGGAAACTGCGTGCGCGAAATGCCCAGCGCGGCGAGCGTGCCGAGACATGTGGCGATCAGCGTCGATGCCGCGCCGATGCCGATGCTGTTCAGGAGCGATCGTTGCCAGCCCGCGCTCGTGAGCGCCTGCTCATACCAGCGCAGCGAAAAGCCCTGCAACGGGTAGGAAAAATACGAGCCCGAATTGAACGAGAGCGGGATGATCGCGAGAATCGGCGCAATCAGGAAGAACAGCACAAGCGCTGTGTGCAGCCGCACCCAGCGCGCGGCGATGCGTTCCGTCGCCACCTTGTTGCGTTGATCTTGCATGTCGTTCCCTCGTCGTGTCCGCATGTTTCAACCGAGTCTCAACCGAAGCGCAAGCGGTCGATACCGACGATGCGGTTGAACAGGAAATAGAAGATCGCCGTGAAGATCACGAGATAGGCCGAGAGCGCACCGGCAAGGCCCCAGTTGAGTTGCGTGTTGGTCTGTATCGCGATGAGCTGGCTGATCATCTCGTCGCCTGCGCCGCCGAGCAGTGCGGGCGTGATGTAGTAGCCGAGCGCGAGCACGAACACGAGGAAGCAGCCTGCTCCCACGCCCGGCAGCGTCTGCGGCATGTAGATCCGCACGAACGCGGTGAACGGGTGCGCACCAAGCGATTGCGCGGCCCGCACGTACACGGGCGATACGCTCTTCATCACCGAATAGATCGCGAGAATCATGTAGGGCAAGAGCACATGCGTCATGCCGATGAGCACGCCCGCGCGGTTGAAGATGAGCGGCAGCGGATGCGTGGTGAGCCCGAGCCCCATCAGCAGGCTGTTGATGACGCCGCCCGGTTGCAGCAAAACGTACCACGCGGTCGTGCGCACGAGCACCGAGGTCCAGAACGGCACGATCACAAAGAGCATCAGGCGGTTGCTGCTTTTTGCGGGCAGGTTCGCTAGCAGCCATGCGACCGGATAGCCGAACACAAGGCACAGCAGCGTGACCGTGGCGCTAATCGAGATCGTGCGCACGAACGCCTGCCGATAGACGGAAGCGTTGTCCGGCACGAACGCCACTGAGCCTTGCGGTGTCACTTGCGCATCGACGGCCGCGAGCAGGTAGTCCGGCGTCGGCGACGTGGCGGCGCGCTTCAGCAAGCGCCAGATCTCCGGCGAATTCCAGCGTGCGTCGAGTTCAATGAGCGCCGGTTTCCACACGGGCGGCGCATCGGCGGGCAACTGGCGCGCGGTGCGCATCAACAGGCTACGGAACTCGGCCTGATCGAAGTTCAGCCGCCGCGCGACCGTGCCGAGCTGCCCGTTTTGCTGCGCCTCCTTGAGCCCCGCAGCGAGCAGGGCGAACATGCGCTCGTCGGGCACGCCGCGCCCGTCCCATGCAACGAGCGCGCGCGTGAGCGCGGGCATGCTGTCGGGCACTTCGTGATTCTGCACGCTGCGCGCGAGCAGGAGCGCGATCGGCGCGATGAACGTCGAAAGCAGAAACACGATCAGCGGCAGCGCGAGCAAAAGCGCCTGCACCGATGCACGGCGGCGCGCCTTTTGAAACGACGCGCGGCCGTCGGCTCTCGTCGGAGAGCCCGGGGCCGTGGCTCGGGCCGAAGCGGGCATGTGGGTAGTCAAGTTGGGCTCTCGTCGGACGGTGGTGTTACTGCGTGAGCCACACCTGGAAGCGCTTATTGATCTGGTCCGCGTTGTCGGCCCAGAAGTTCGCGTTGATCTGCAAGGCGCGCTTGAAGTTCTCGGGTGCGGTCGGCAGATCGGCGAGGCGTTGCTTGTCGACCAGCGCGATCGCGTCCTTGCGCGGCGGCGCGTACGCGATGTACTTCGACAAATCCGCATACGCCTTCGGCTGCGAAGCGGAGACGATGAATTTCGCGGCGGCGTCGGCGTGCTTCGCGCCCGTCGGAACGGCCCACCAGTCGAAGTCGTAAACTTGCGCGTCCCAGACGGTCTTGAACGGCTTGTTGTCCTTCTTCGCGGCGTCGGAAATACGGCCGTTGTAGGCCTGCGTCATCACGACCGCGCCGTCCGCGAGCAACTGCGGCGCCTGCGCGCCCGACTCCCACCACACGATGTTCGGCTTGATCGTGTCGAGCTTCTTGAACGCGCGATCCACACCGGCGGGCGTAGCGAGCACTTTGTAGACATCTTTCGGATCGACGCCGTCCGCAATCAACGCCCATTCCATCGTGACCTTCGGCGACTTGCGCAGGCCGCGCTTGCCGGGGAATTTCTGCAGATCGAAGAAGTCGTTGACGGTGGTCGGAGCGGTCTTCAGCTTGCTCGTGTCGTATGCGTAGACCGTGGACCAGACCATGCTCGCAACCGCGCAATCGCTGATCGTGCCGGGGATGAAGTCACTCGTCTTGCCGAGCGTCTTCTTGTCGAACTTCTGCAGCAGGCCTTCGTCGCAGGCCGTGATTGCATCGTTCGTTTCGAGGTCGATCAGGTCCCACGTGGTGTTCTTCGCCTGCTCCATCGCGGAGAGCTTCGCGAGACCGCCGTCATACGATTCGGTCGAGAAGCCGATGCCAGTCGCCTGGGTGAACGGCTCGAAATAAGCCTTCTTGGCCGCCGCTTCGTATGCACCGCCGAAGGTCACGACGGAGAGCGTCTCCGCTGCCTGGGTGGTCATGGCGGCGAAGGCGAGTGCTGCGAGTGCGACGCTTTGTGTTTTGATGAGAGTGCGCATTTTAGTTGGCTCCTGCAGGTGCGGTCGTGATGATGGAAGGTGAGAGCGGGGTGGATGCCTGGATCACGGGCGCGCTGCGCGGCGCGCTCATCGCGAGAATCTTGCAGTCGTCGTGGCGCCAAGCGATCTCGATCGCGCTGCCCGGCGAAGGCAGCGCATGGCGCTGCGTATTGGGCACTTTCACGACGAAGGAGTCGCGCGAACCGAGCGCAAGGTGCACGCGATGATGATCGCCGCAATACACCAGTTCCTCGACGCGTGCGTGCACCACGTTGCTGTGTTCGTCGACCTGCGCGCCGGCGGCGCTCGGGATATGCGCGCGTTCGGGGCGCAGCGCGAGCATCGCTTCGTCGCCCGCATGCAGGCCGGGTTCGCAACGGCCACGAATGACGCTGCCGTCTGAGAGCGCGAGCGTCGCCCACTCTTCGCCGGCAGTGACGACGCGCCCGGTCAGCCCGTTGTTCTCGCCGACGAAGTTCGCGACGAAGGCGTTCTGCGCGTTCTCGTAGAGTTCGCTGGGCGTGGCGGCTTGCTGAATACGGCCATCGGAGAACACGGCGACGCGGTCCGACATCGTCAGTGCTTCGGCCTGATCGTGCGTCACGTAGACGATCGTGAGCGACAGCTCGCGATGCAGGCGCATGATTTCGTATTGCATGGTTTCGCGCAGGCGCTTGTCGAGCGCGCCGAGCGGCTCGTCCATCAGCACGACGCTCGGCTCGAACACGAGCGCGCGCGCGAGCGCCACGCGCTGCTGCTGTCCGCCGGAGAGCTGCGCGGGACGCCGGTTCGCCAGATGCGGCAGCTCGATCATCTCGAGCGCGCGCTTCACGCGCGTTTTCTGCTCGGCACGGCTCACGCGACGCACGGAGAGTGGAAATGCGACGTTCTCCGCAATCGTCAGATGTGGAAAGAGCGCGTAGTTCTGAAACACCATGCCGATGTCACGCTGATGCGGCGGCTTGTCGTCGAGCCGCCGTCCGTCAAGACGTATCTCGCCGCGCGTGGGCGATTCGAATCCCGCCAGCATCATGAGCGTCGTCGTCTTGCCCGAACCGGACGGACCCAGCAGCGACAGGAATTCTCCCTTGCGCACGTCGAGGTTCAAGTCATCGACGACGTATTGAGCGCCGTCGTACGATTTGCTCACGCCCGAGAACGAAATGAAGGAAGGGTTTGACATCGTGATCGCGTCCTGTCGATGATGCGTCGTAATCAATGCGTGCCGGGCTGCGTCGCGGCGATTTTGCTGGCGACATAGCGCGCGAAGTCATAGTTGGGGCGTTCGAGAGGGCTCAAGTGACCGGGCTTCGCGAGTGGCGCGTGCACGCCGCGAAAGACGGCTTCCACGCCGCGTTTGTCTTCCGCGTTCACTTCGTCGAGCAGCTTCTTTAGCGTCGTCATGTGCGCGTTGGCTTCGGGATCGGCGATGAACTCCGGCGCAAGTCCGCCGCCGAAGCGGATATGCACGCGCTCCACGCCTTGAGGCTGCAGCACGAGATACCAGAAGTAACCCGGCGTAAGCGTGACGAGATGCGTCGGATAGATCGCGAGCAGCGCCGTGGTTTTGCGCCAATGTCCCGTGAGGCGCGCGTTGTCCGGATGCGCGTTGCCGATGGGCAAGGACGCTTCCTTCGTGATCCAGTGATAGTTGAAGGCCGGATAGCCGGGCGGGCATTCCATCTCCTCGAGACGAGAATGCGGTCCTACCGTCGCGCGATGCAGCATCGGCAGGTGGTAGCTTTCCATGAAGTTTTCCGCGAGGATCTTCCAGTTCGTGTCCCACACGTGCTCTTCATAGAAAGTTTCGATGTAGTCCGCCATGCCGTACGCACCGACGAGCTCGCTCAGTTCGGCGAGCTGCGCATGAACGGGCGGCGCGTTTTCGTCGAGGGTCACGTAGATCCAGCCTTGCCATTCTTCGCAGCGCACGGCGGGCAGTTTGTAGCTTTCCTTGCAGAAGCCCTCTTGCCGATCCATGAGCGGTGCGCCTTGCAGTGCGCCGTCCAGAGAATAGTTCCAGGCGTGATATGGGCAGACGATGCGACGCACGTTGCCGCGTCCTTCGAGCAGTACCGACATGCGGTGCAGGCACACGTTCGACATCGCCTTGAGCTGCATCTGTTCGTCGCGCAATACGACGATCGGTTGCGCTCCGATCCGCGCCGTCATGTAATCGCCGGGCACTTTGAGGGCACTCGCGCGGCCGACGCATTGCCATTCACGCTCGAAGATAGCGCGCTCTTCCAGCGTGAGGAATTCGGGCGACGTATAGACGCCGGGCGGCATCGCGTGCGCATCGCTGAACGGCCGTTCGCAACCCGTCTGCAACTCGTCGACAAGCGCTTGCACTGCGATCGTCCTTGCCGGGTTGCTCATGGTCTCCCCCTCGATTCGTCACGGTAAAAGCGCGGCGACGTAAGGCTTTGCGGCGTGGCGCTCAACATGGACACCAATCTATCAAGCCAAATTGCAAGCCAAAATATTGTTTTCAGATACAAAGCAAAGCTTTTGCCTATGCAGTGCGTGCACGTTTAAAGCAAACAAACGCGCTTTCCTATCATGCATCGATATGCAACCGCCGAATATAGGTTTCGCAGAACGACGCGAAGCGATGCACCACCTGGCGCGGCTTCATTGTGCGCGATTGCGCGATGCCGAGTGTCGTTGCGTTGACGTTGTCTTTGAAGCGCTTAATGACGAACTCTTCCCCATCGACAGTGCGATTCGATTTGAGCGGAAAGTTCAGGAGGCTATAGCCGAGACCGTTGGCCACCATGCCGCGCACGACCTCCGGCTGCGACGAACGGAACGCGGGCACAGGACGGCTGCCCACCGCGTCGAAGAGTGCGGCGAAGTACTCGCGGCTGTGCGGCAGGTCGAGCATCACGTACGGCTCGGGCAGGAGGTCTGCGAGCGATATCTTGCGCGCGCGTGCCAGACGATGCGTCCTCGGCAGGATCGCATAAGGCGGCAACGAGAGCAGCGGCGTGAAGGCGATTTCCTCGGTCAAGTCGAGGCTGTAGGTGAGGGCAATGTCGAGCGAGCCATCGTGCAGGCCGCGCAAGAGGCCATCCTGATGCGCCTCGACCGTGCGAAACGAGATGCCGGCGTTCTCGCCCGTGAATCGGCTGATCAGGCCCGGCATGAGCGGCGGCGCAAGCGAGACGAGGCAGCCGAGCGTGATGGCGCCTGTCATGCCGCCGTCCATTTCCTTCGCGGTGGTCTGCAATTCCTCCGCGAACTTCAGAAGATTGCGCGCTTGCCCCAGCAGATCGCGGCCGGCTTGCGTGAGCGAGAGGCCGCTCGCGTGATGCCGTATGAAGAGTTGCACGCCGAACGACACTTCGAGATCCGCGAGCGCCGTCGAGATGGACGGCTGTGAGATGTGCAGACGCTTGGCGGCGGCGGTGAAGGACAAGGCTTCTGCCGTGACCACGAAATAACGCAACTGGCGCAACGAGTAGCGCAACGGTTGACTCTCCATCGACGAGGCTCCGTGTTCAAGGTCTCCAATGGGCGGCATTGTGAAGCGGTCAAAAAGGCCTGCATAGGTAAATCCGATGCCATGCATTTTTTAAATATATTTTTCAAATTCTGAAGGGGCGCGTAGATTTTCACGCAGACGAACGGACCAGGCGGCAACGCGCCGTCGGAAAACACTACCGGGTCCGCAACGATCGCAAGCGCTGAGAGGCCGCGACGCCGCGATCGAATCGAAACATTCCGCCTTTTCAGAAGGACACAGCCATGACAGTGGAAACAACGTCAATCGACACGCTCGTAGTCGGCGCCGGTCAAGCCGGCGTCGCCATGAGCGAACATTTGAGCAAGCTTGGCGTGCCGCATCTCGTGCTGGAACGCGCTCGTATCGCGGAGCGCTGGCGCACGGGACGCTGGGATTCGCTGGTTGCCAATGGCCCCGCGTGGCACGATCGTTTCCCCAATCTCGAGTTCGCGGACTTCGACCCCGACGCGTTCGCTTCGAAGGAGCAGGTCGCGGACTATTTCGTCGCTTACGCGAAAAAGTTTGAAGCACCGATCCGCACCGGCGTGGACGTGAAGAAGGTCGTGCGCAATGCGGGGCGGCAGGGCTTCACCATCGAAACGTCGGAAGGCACGATCGAGGCCAATCGCGTGGTGGTCGCAACCGGGCCTTTCCAGCGGCCCGTCATTCCGCCGATCGCGCCGCAAGATCCGAAACTTACGCAGATTCATTCCGCCGACTATCGCAATCCGAATCAATTGCCCGAAGGGGGCGTGTTGGTGGTGGGTGCGGGATCGTCGGGCGTGCAAATCGCGGACGAGTTGCAGCGGGCGGGCAAGCGCGTCTATCTGTCGGTCGGCGCGCACGATCGTCCGCCACGCGCCTATCGCGGCCGCGACTTCTGCTGGTGGCTCGGCGTGCTCGGCGAATGGGATGCGGAGGTCATGAAGCCGGGCAGGGAGCACGTCACGATTGCGGTGAGCGGTTCGCGTGGCGGCCATACGGTGGACTTCCGGCGTCTTGCGAATCAGGGCATCACGCTCGTGGGTCTGACGAAATCATTCGATGGCGGCGTGGTGACCTTCGAAGCGGATCTCGCGGCGAACATCGCGCGCGGCGACGAGAACTATCTGTCGCTGCTGGACGCGGCTGATGCGTATGCCGAGCGCAACGGTCTCGAGCTTCCCGAAGAGCCCGAAGCTCGCGTCATTCCCGCGGATCCGGAATGCGTGACCCACCCGTTGCACGATCTCGATCTGGCGAAAGCGGGTGTGACGTCGATTGTCTGGGCGACCGGGTATGCAGTCGATTTCAGCTGGTTGAACGTCAACGCTTTCGATGAAACGGGTAAGCCGAAACATCAGCGCGGCGTATCGAAGGAGCCTGGCATCTATTTCCTCGGTCTGCCCTGGCTATCGCGCCGCGGCTCCGCATTCATCTGGGGCGTGTGGCACGACGCGAAGCACATCGCCGATCACATCGTCACACAGCGTAAATACCTGGCTTATTACGATGATGAGCAACGCGAGGCGCACGGCCGCCGCGAGAACAGCGTTGCAAGCGTTGAAAACACATCCGCCGATTCACGCGTCCACAAAGTCAGCGAGATGGGTGTGAATTGATACATAAGCCTCTCTGATCCGCGATCCATTTCTTCCTAACATTAAGGTGCATTGATGAGCCAACCTACGCATACCCGTATCCGTATGTTCAATACGAAAGATACGTATCCGAACCAGACGCTCGACAACGATTTGTGCCAGGCCGTGCGCGCCGGCAACACGGTCTACGTGCGCGGTCAGGTGGGCACGGATTTCGAAGGCCGCCTGGTCGGCATCGGCGATCCGCGTGCCCAGGCCGAGCAAGCGATGAAGAACGTCAAGCAATTGCTGGAAGAAGCGGGCAGCGACCTGTCGCACATCGTCAAGACGACGACATTCCTGACCGACATCCGTTACCGCGAGCCGGTCTATCAGGAAGTCGGCAAGTGGCTGAAGGGCGTGTTTCCCATTTCGACCGGTCTGGTGGTGGTCGCGTTGGGTCAGCCGCAGTGGTTGATGGAGATCGACGTTATCGCGGTCATTCCAGATGGATGGACGTCACCGAAGGCCTAAGGAGCGGGACATGACATTCTCTATCGTCGGACGTTGCCCGGAATCCGGGCAGCTTGGAATCGCGATCAGTTCGTCCAGCATCGCGGTGGGCGCTCGCTGCCCGTGGCTGCGCGCAGGCGTGGGCGCGGTGGCGACGCAGAACGTCACGCTGCCCGCGCTAGGGCCGCAGATTCTCGACCTTCTGGAAAACGGGCAACTCGATCCCGCCGCGGCATTGGACCGCGTGCTCGGCGCGAGCGAGTGGAGCGAGTACCGCCAGGTGACGGTGATCGATGGAGAGGGTCGCACGGCGTTCTTCAGCGGCAAGGAAGCGCTGGGCACGTATCACGCTGTCGCCGGCAAGCAGTGCGTAGCCGCAGGCAACATGCTCGCCGGCATCGAAGTGATCGAGGCCATGCTTCCGGCGTTCGAGCAGGCATCCGGCACGCTTGCCGATCGCCTGCTCGCGGCCATGCATGCTGCGATAGCTGCAGGCGGCGAAGCGGGGCCCGTGCATTCGGCGGCGCTCAAGATCGTGGGCGACGTGAGCTGGCCGATCGTCGATTTGCGGGTCGATTTGGCGGACGACGACCCCATCGGCCTGCTCGACGGTTTGTGGCAGGCGTATCGCCCGCAGATGCAGGACTACTTGACGCGGGCGTTGAATCCAACCGCCGCGCCCAGCTACGGAGTGCCCGGCAATGAATGACAGATCCAGCCGCGCGCTGCTCGAACGGCTGATCGGCTTCGCCACGGTCAGCCGGGATTCCAATCTGGACATGATCGAATTCATTCGGCTGTACCTGGAGGAACTCGGCGTCGAGAGCGAGCTGTTCTACAACGCCGAGCGAACCAAGGCGAATCTGTTCGCCACTATCGGTCCGCGTGAGCGCGGCGGAATCGTGCTGTCCGGCCATACCGACGTGGTGCCCGTCGATGGCCAGGCTTGGACCGTCGATCCATTCCGTCTCACCGAGCGCGACGGGCGGCTGTATGGCCGTGGCACGGCCGATATGAAGGGCTTTATCGCTTCGGTGCTGGCGGCGGTGCCCGGGTTTATCGAGCGCGAGTTGAAGTTGCCGGTGCACCTCGCTTTTTCGTACGACGAGGAAGTCGGATGCCTCGGGGTGCGGCCGATGCTGGCGGAATTGGAGCGGCGTACGCATAAGCCGAGCTTGTGCCTGATCGGCGAGCCGACCGAGCTCAAGCCGGTGCTGGGCCATAAGGGCAAGCTGGCGATGCGCTGTCAGGTGAAAGGCGCGCCTTGCCATTCAGCTTATGCGCCGTATGGAGTCAACGCCATTCAATACGCGGTGCGGATGATCGGCCGTCTGGAAGAGATCGGCGAGCAACTGGCGCAGCCCGAGCATCACGACGAGCGATTCGATCCGCCGTTCTCGACCGTGCAGACGGGCGTGATCAAAGGCGGCCGTGCGCTCAACATCGTGCCGGCCGAATGCGAATTCGACTTCGAAGTGCGTGCGCTGCCTGGCTTCGACGCAAACCAGGTAGCCGACCAGTTGCAGACTTACGCCGAGGCAGAGCTATTGCCGAAGATGCGCGCCGTGAAGTCCGACACCGACATCCGGCTTCAGCCGCTCTCCGCATATCCGGGGTTGGCCACATCTCCGGATAGCGAAGCGGCGCGTCTTTTGGCGCTGCTCAGCGGCTCCATGGAGTTCGGCACGGTCGCATTCGGCACCGAGGGCGGGCTCTTCGATCAGGCGGGCATTCCAACAG
Organism: Paraburkholderia sp. NPDC080076; assembly: GCF_050281145.1. NCBI lineage: Bacteria > Pseudomonadati > Pseudomonadota > Betaproteobacteria > Burkholderiales > Burkholderiaceae > Paraburkholderia > Paraburkholderia sp. NPDC080076. The sequence goes on from NZ_JBNNWQ010000008.1 coordinate 314,737, forward strand.
TGGTCTGCGGACCCGGCAGCATGGACCAAGGGCATAAGCCGGACGAATTCGTCACTGTCGAGCAATTGCGCGATTGCGATGCGATGCTGGCTCGGCTGGCGGACTACGCTTCGGCCGCGGCCTGAGACGTAGACATCGCGGACGCTGCCGTGACGGCACGTCGCTCAAATAGAGAGGCGACTCTCAAGTACTTTCGAATGCCAGGCATGGCGATTCGGTAGACCGAACACGCCTGATCACGTAAGGGACGGGAATAAGCGCTAAAACGCTAACTCCGGTCGACACAGGAGACGAACTTGAATACTTCGGAAAGCAATGCCTCGGCGTTGATCGAAAAACACACCATCGGTTATGTGCCGCCCGAGGATCGCCACGGCAAGGTGCGCGATCTGTTCACGCTTTGGTTCGGCGGCAACATCGCGCCGTTGCCCATCGTCACGGGCGCGCTCGGCGTGCAGATCTTCCACTTGAATTTGCTGTGGGGCATCGTGGCGATCGTCGTCGGTCAGGCCGTCGGCGGCGTGCTGATGGCGTTGCATTCGGCGCAGGGCCCGCAAATGGGCATCCCGCAGATGATTCAGAGCCGCGCGCAGTTCGGTTCATGGGGCGCGCTGCTGGTCACCGTGATCGCAGGCGTAATGTACGTGGGCTTCTTCGCGTCCAATATCGTGCTCGCCGGGAAGTCTCTTCATGGCATTGAAAACGGCATCCCGGTTCCTGTCGGCATCGTGATCGGCGCGTTGGGATCAGGGCTGATTGGAATCATCGGTTACCGGATCATCCATATCCTGAACCGCATCGGAACCTGGGTGCTCGGAATCGGCATTTTCATCGGATTCGGCTATATCCTCACGCATATCGCCACGGACGATGTTCTGACGCGCGGCGGATTCAACATCGCGGGCTGGCTCGCCACCGTTTCGCTATCGGCGCTCTGGCAGATCGCTTTTGCCCCGTACGTCTCCGACTATTCGCGCTATCTGCCGGAGAACGTGCGCGTCGCATCGACGTTCTGGGCGACTTACCTCGGCTGCACGATCGGCTCGACGCTCGCGTTTGCCTTCGGCGCGGTAGCCGTGCTCGCGGTGCCGCCCGGCGCCGACGCGATGGACGCCGTCAAGCTGGCTACCGGACCGCTCGGACTGCCGATGCTCGTCCTCTTCCTACTGAGCGTGATCAGCCACAACGCGCTGAACCTTTACGGCGCGGTGCTCGCAGCCATCACGTCCTTGCAGACCTTCGCCTATCGCTGGATTCCCACGGCGAAAGCGCGGGCCGTGCTGTCGATCGCGATTCTCCTCGCATGCTGCTATGGCGCGATCGGCGCGTCGACGAATTTCGTCGGCAATCTGGTCGATCTCGTGCTCGCGCTGCTTGTCGTGCTGGTGCCGTGGACCGCGATCAATCTGATCGACTTCTATGTGATCCACAAAGGCAAATACGACATCCAGTCGATCTTCCAGGTGGACGGGGGCATCTACGGCCGCTTCAATCCACAGGCGCTGATTGCCTATGGAATCGGCATCGTCGTGCAGATTCCGTTCATGAACACGCCGATGTACGCGGGTCCCGTGCCGAAGTATCTCGATGGCGCGGATCTCTCGTGGGTTATCGGACTGCTTCTGACGTCGCCGCTATATTACTGGCTCGCGTCGCGGGACACCCACTATCGGCGCAGACAAGCGGGTGCCAGTGTCGCGCGTCACCCGGCGGGACAGTCATAACCGTTGAGGTGCCTCCGCATTGGCGCGGCGTTGCGGGTGATCGATGGAGGCACCGTCATAGCAGCCGCAAGCCGCCGTCGCATTCGATGACCGCGCCCGTCATGAAGGTGTTCTCCATCAGAAACTGCAGCGCGTGCGCGACGTCTTGCGCATCGCCGACACGTCGCACCGGCAGGGTTTCGGCCTGCTGACGAAAAAGGTCCTCTTTGACGTCGCCGGGAAATCTGTCCCACCAGGCGGTATCGACCACGCCGGGCGACACGGCATTGACGCGCAACGGCGCCAGTTCGCGCGCGAGCGTCCCGATCATGCTTTCGAGCGCGCCGTTGATCGCGCCCAATCCGGCAGTGCCCGGATTGGCGATGCGCGCGGAAATCGCAGTCACGAACGTCAAACTGCCGTCGCCGCGCAAGGCCGCAAGACCAGCTTGTGCCGCTTCCAGCTGCGGCCAGAACTTGGCCTCGAAGCCGCGGCGCAAGGATGTCAAATCGAGTTCCTTGAACGGGCCAGCGCCCTCGCCGCCGGAGAGCGTCAGCACCAGATGATCGATGCCACCCAGGCGGCTGAAGAAACCGTCGAGCGCGGCGCGGTCGGTGCAGTCGAGTGCATTGCCGGTGACAGTCCCACGTCCTTCGAGGCCAGCGAGCGCCTCATCCAGTTTGGCCTGGCCGCGGCCAACTGCCACGACATGCGCACCGACTTCCTTCAGCCGAGACACCGTCGCTAGCCCAATGCCGGACGAACCACCCAACACGACGACTTTCTGATTCTGCCAATCCATGTCGCTGTTCCTGTCGATGATAGGAGGCACGGGCCGATGTGCCCTCACATCGCCTTGCAGCGCACCTCCTTGGCGCTAGAATGCGTGTCAGGCTCATATCATTCAAATCGTTTGTGACGATGACCGACATCATTGAGAATGATTTCAGGCGTTTCGACCTGAACTTGCTGCTGGCCTTTCGCGCGCTGTTGGAGGAACGCAGCGTCACGCGTGCCGCTCAGCGACTCTTCCTTGGCCAGCCGGCGATGAGTGGCGCGCTGAAGCGTCTTCGGGAGGCGTTCGGCGACGAACTGTTCGTGCGTACTCCGCACGGCATTACGCCGACGCCCCGCGCGCTCGAACTGGCGCGGCAGGTCGAGCCCTTCCTCCAATCGCTGCACCAGGCGCTCACGCAACCGCCGGCGTTCGATCCGGCACAGGCTCAGCGTGTGTTTCGCATTGGCTTGAGCGATTCGCTCGAGGTCCTGCTGATGCCGGAGATCATGGGCCGCCTGGCCACCAAGGCGCCCGGCGTGAAACTGATCGCCCGCTCTACAGACTCGACGCGCGCGGCGGCGATGCTCGACGAGGGCGCGATCGAACTGGCGGTCGGCGTGTTCCCGGAAAGCGTGCAGTGGCAGCGGCGCCGGCCACTGTTTCAGTGGCGCTTCGTGAGCGTCTACAATCCGCGGCTCGTCAAGACGCGCCGCAAGCGCCTGTCAATGGATGAGTTCCTGCGGCACCGGCATGTGCTCACCTCGTTCAGCGCCGGCCTGCAAGGCTTTATAGACGAGCAGCTGGCCATGCAGGGTCTCAAGCGTGACGTGGTGTTCTCCAGCTCGAATTTCGCGACTAGCCCGTTTATCGTGCGGCACACGCCCGCGATCGCCACGGTGCCGGATTTCATCGGCCGCGTCTGGCGCGACACATTGGATCTGGCGATGAGTCCGTTGCCATTCGACGTGCCCGGCTATGAAGTCGCGCTGATGTGGGCTGCGTCCAGGGATCAGGATCCGGGACTCGCGTGGCTGGCAGCGGAGTTCATAGACGCGTTCGGCGTAAGCGAAAGAAGATCGCTCCGTCCTTGAAGACAGGCCAGAATGCTCATCACCGAGCGCAATGTCAGACATGGCACCGCTCGATTCCTGCTGTCCTCGCTGCACCAGAAAAAAGTCAATCCAACCAGCAAAAAAAGTAGTTTGCGTCGAAATCACACGCAAACCTACGATGCGTACATGTGCTAAGTCGCCAGGGCGGCACTGGCAAGAACTCCGGCAATGATGGCTTGATCTGCTGAATATCCTCTCCACGAACCCAGGCCTGGCGAATGGGGCAGCCACGTCCATGACACCGCGACTAGCCATGCGCTTTACCCATAAGGATTGATGGAGACAGATATGAATACCGCCTTGTCCAACGCTACCGTGGAAGCTTCGATCCCGTTCACGCGTGAACAGAAAAAAGCGATTGCTGCCGCGACTCTGGGCACTATCGTCGAGTTTGCCGACTGGATCATCTATGCAACATTCGCCTCGCTGTTTTCCCGCCATTTCTTCCCGGCCCACAATGAAAAGATATCGCTGCTCTCTGCCTTCGCCGTATTTGCAGTCGGATTCGTCATGCGGCCAATCGGTGGTGCTGTTCTAGGCGCTTATGCAGATCGTCACGGACGAAAGAATGGTCTTGCTCTCTCAGTCGCATTGATGGCCGGGAGTTCCCTCGTGATTGCAGTGTGTCCGGGATACGCGGCAATCGGAATGGTGGCGCCGATTATTCTTGTTGTCGCACGGCTGGTGCAGGGATTCGCAGCCGGTGGGGAATTCGGCTCCGCGTCCACTTTTCTCATAGAGTCCTCCGCGCCCTCGCGACGCGGATTTACCGGCTCGTGGCAACACTTTGCGGTGAACGCTGGCGTCCTTGTCGCGGCGATGATCGGCTACGTGCTGACATCCTGTATCAGCGAACAAAGCATGGCAAGTTGGGGCTGGCGGCTTGCATTCGCGATTGCCGGTCTGATGGGTTTCGTGGCTCTGTGGGTGCGTCTATCTGTTTCAGAAACCGAAGCTTTCAAGAAAACGGCCGGTAGCCATCAACATCGCCGACATCCGTTTCTGGTCCTGGTGGGCGAACATCGCCGCGCCGCGTTGCGCGTGATTGGTATCGCCATGGCAGGGAACCTGTCTGTTTATCTCTGGCTCGTCCTGTTCCCAACGTTCGCCCACATGCGGACGGGTCTGCCGCTGCGTGACGGCTTCAGCGCCAGTGTCATCTCAATCGTGGTTTCACTCGTTGCGATTCCATTTTTTGGAAAGCTCTCTGACCGAATTGGCCGCAGGCCTGTTCTGCTCGCGTTTGCCGGCGGTTCCGCAGTCTTCGCGTGGCCGAGTCTCCATTTTCTCGCGAATGATTTCTGGACGGACACGGTCATTGTGACGATTGGCATGTTGCTCTCGTCAGGCTTTACCGCTACCTGCGCAGCGGTGATGGCCGAGCAGTTTCCGGCGGAGATCCGCGCGACAGGCGTCGCCTTGCCTTACGCGATCTCAGCGACGCTGTTTGGCGGAACGCTTCCGTACATCGTGACAGCCATGTCGAACGCGGGTTTCTCGGACTACATATGGGTCTACATTGCGGTGGTTTGCGCAGTCGGATTCTGCGTATACGCCGTGATGCCCGAGACGAAAGGAAAGGTGCTGGATTGATGTAGGTAATGCGGGTGCCTCGGAGTGAGTGCCTCCCGGAACATTCTTGGAATTGATGGAGAAAGAAATGCGTAAGGTCGTTATTGGCGGTATCGGTATGACGCACTTTGGTAAATTTATCGAGCGGAATCTGAAGTCACTGTCGGAGGAAGCAGTCGGCCTCGCGCTCAAGGACGCTCGCGTTACGGTCAACGACGTAGACCGGATTTATTTCGGCAACGCGGCAGCAGGCGTTGTTACCGGTCAGGAGATGATTCGCGCGCAATCGTCGCTTCGCAATACCGGGCTCGATGGCAAGCCGATGTATAACGTCGAGAATGCCTGTGCCTCCGGCAGTTCAGCCCTTAATCTGGCGTGGCTCTCGGTCGCTTCCGGACAATCCGAAACGGCGCTGGTGGTCGGTACGGAGAAACTCACTCACGAAGATAAGGCCGTCTCGTTCGGTGCATTCGCGAAGGCCGTCGATCTCGAGGAACCGCTGCCTGAAGGCGTGACAGCCGGTACCGGCTCGCTCTTCATGGATCTTTATGCCGCCAAGGCTCGCAAATGGATGGAAAAGACTGGTGCAGAGGCGAGCGACTTCGCGCGGGTCGTGGTGAAGAGCCGTCGCGCCGGTTCCCTTAACCCGGTTGCGCAATTCCGCAAGGAAACGACAATCGAAGAAGTCCTGGAGAGCCGGATGGTCAGCAATCCGCTCACTCTGTTCATGTGCTCTTCGATTGGCGATGGCGCAGCCGCGCTCTTCATTTGTTCGGAAGATTACGCGAAGAAGCACGATATTCGTCCTGTCTACATTCGCGCAAGTTCGATCGTATCCGCGAAAGCCGACGGGTCGGGTGATCTCGTTGCGGTACGAGCGGCGAGAGCGGCATACGAAGAAGCGGGAATCGGGCCGTCCGATGTTCACTTGGTCGAACTTCACGACGCCTCCGCGCCGGCCGAACTGATCCACTACGAAAATCTCGGCCTCTGTCCTCCGGGCGATTCAGCCAAACTAATCCGTTCGGGTGACACCGACATCGGTGGTCGCATCTCCGTCAACCCGAGCGGCGGCCTTCTTTCCCGTGGTCATCCGGTCGGGGCGACAGGTGTCGCGCAAATTGTCGAACTGACCCAGCAACTGCGGGGAACGGCGGGCGCTCGTCAACGTCCGGGTGCCAAAGTGGCACTCGCCGAGAACAATGGTGGTCAACTGGCGGGTGATTCGGCTGTCGCTCTCGTAACCATCCTCTCGACTTGATCTCGAGACTTGCTGCACCGCACGTCGTCGCTCCAATAGGATGGCGGTGCGGGCAGTCAGAGTGGCGGACAGATCAGGTCTGCCCGCCACCCACCGAGAGAAGCCACTCGCGGAAAGCCGTAAATTCGGGCGACGAGATGCGACTCTTGGGATAGACAAGATAGTACGTGAACGCGCCTTCATCGAGAACGAAGGAGAACGGCATCACGAGACGGCCGGAATCCAGTTCTTCTGTTATCAGAACACGCTGCGCTATTGCGACGCCATGCCCCTGCGTGGCCGCGAAATACGCGAGGATCGAACTCTCATAACTCAGACCGCCGAGCGGATTGACGCCTTTCACGCCCGCGGCATCGAGCCACTTTGCCCAATCTTCCCGGCGCGCGAGCGAGTGAAGCAAAGGTACTGTGCGTAGCGCCTCCGGCGTCGCGTCCGTCAGGTCCGGATGAGCATGCAGGAATTCCGGGCTGCAGACAGGGACGAGCTCGTTCGGCACAAGCCGATCAAAGCCGATATCGGATGACGGCGCGTGGGACAACCGTATCGCAGCGTCCACATCGTCGGTGTTGAAATCGACCGCGTGAAGCGACGTTGTGAGAATCACTTCAATATCCGGGTGCTGAAGATGAAACGACGAAAGGCGAGGAATGAGCCAATTCCTCGAAAATGTCGTGTATGCGCGGATCTTGAGGTGCCGCCTGCGGCGACTCTCGGTCAGATTGACGGTCGCAGTGCGCATCGCCTCGAAGGCGCGCGCGATGTCCACGAGATAGCGCTCGCCCATCGGCGTTAGCGTTATCGACCGATGTCCCCGGTCAAACAGCGTCACGCCGAGCTGATCTTCGAGCAGCTTGATGTGGCGGCTAACGGCGGCGGGCGTGACATGCAATTCCTCCGCGGCCAGTTGGACGCTGAGGAGCCGACCCGCGGCTTCGAAAGCTCGCAGAGCGTTGAGAGACGGAAGCGTTCGCATGACGAAATGTTACCACGTACCTACGGTGGCCGATTCGCCGAACTCTCCGTTGCGACGGCTGCGCGGCATCGACACGCTGGTCGCTGTCGCAGCAAAAAAGCGCCTACATGACGCAGGAGATGGAAGTATGGAAGGAGTTGCGAACGGTGCGACAGACTTCTCCGCCCGAGCTTAGAAGAAAGCCGAGATTGGCACCGCGAATTCCGGCTGTGTCGCGTGGATTTGCGGGCCGGCCACCCGTTGTTGACTTCATTCGCCGGCGCGGCGCGAGGACTGGGCGATTCGTTCGTTGAATCAGAGAACGACTCGAATGTCGACAGGTCGACGCCGATCCGGCCTCAAACGATCGATTTTTTCGCGGACAGACTCCGAAGCACTTCTAACGCGCTGCGCTCCACCCAGTTGTGTCTTAGCAGACCGTCTTCACCAACATGCAAGACAGCAGTCCCCGTCATATCGATCGGCGACCCGCACGATTCAGAACCCATGAAACCCTTGTTTTTGCCCGTGACACGCCAGCGGGTCACCACTCGGTCGCCTGTCTCGTTCTGGAATGTTTCGATGACATTGAATTCAAAGTCGTCAATGCTCGACAGGAATGCTGCCACCCACTTTTTGAACGCTTCGCGCGATCTGATATCCACACCGCCGGACGTCACGGTGAAGTCTTCCGAAACCAGATGGTCCGCAGCGTTCGGATTACGCAACTGCCATACTTCACGCCAGAATTTCTCGGCGATCTGCACTGAATCTCGCTTTGCCATTTCAACTCTCGTGCGTATTGGTGATAGGTATTTCGTTTGTTGACTCATGCTTTTCAGTGAACTGCACCATCACGGGTTCGAGGCGGCTAGGAACGGTACGAACTTTTGCTGGCGTGCGGGACAGCCTATAAGGCATTTTTATGAGCGGCCAGAATGCCCCCTCATTGTCCCGGCCGACACTCAATATATCCGCCAGAAAATCTGGGTCGTCCATTAGCTCGTCCATGCGGACTACAGGCACGGCTGCAATGCCCAGTGACTCAAGCTTTGCTATCAGGAGGTCACGAGTCGTCGCCTCACAGTGAGCGCCTGGTGCCTGGCTATGAACCACTTCGATTTCCACGGAATTCGTTGCCTCGGCCAAGACGTATCCGTCCGAACAGGCAATGGTCATGCTTTTCGAAACAGGATTGCCGGCAGCGAATAGACAACTCCACGCTGCCACGTCCTGCATGGATATCTCTACGAACCTCCCGCTTCCTTCCGACGGTCCAACGAGTTCGGCAACTATCGCAAACAAGGCCGCCTGGCCGCCGAAAATGTCGGCTGCCGATGCGCCCGCTTTCACAGGAGCGCCGTTACCATCGCGTGTGAGGTCCATGAGGCCGCTCATCGCCTGGATGACCGTATCAAACGCAGGTCGCGTCGGATAAGCGGACTCAATTCCAAATCCCGAGATCGAACAGTAGATCAGCGCCGGATTGATCTCTTTCAAAGAGGATCGGTCCAGGCCAAGTTTGGCTAGCGCTCCCGGACGAAGGTTTTCGACGAGGACATCACTTGTGGCGAGCAACGCTTCGAGGTAACGCAGGTGAGATGCCTGCTTCAGATCCAGCGAGATGCTCTTCTTGTCGGTGTTGTTGAGGGCAAAGAAATAGCTCAACCCGTCTTGTCCCGGAGACCAGTTTCTCGCAACTTCTCCCTCCAGCGGCTCAACCTTGATCACCTCGGCACCGAGCGCCGCAAGATGTTTTCCGACGAGAGGCGCGGTTGTGTATTGCCCGATCTCGATCACCCGGACACCCGTCAACGCGCCGGCTGGATTTGGACCTTGTCGCGCCTCTAATCCTGCGACGTAACCGGCAGATTTCGCAGTCAACCGTCGCGGACTTTCAGGCGCATTGCCGTGAAACTCGCTGTCGTTCATCAGAGGGAATGTCCGGAACGGCGTAACCGCCGCATACGTGTGCTTCCCGATTTCACCCGCCAAAATCTGTGCGGCGGCCACTGGATGCCGCAGCTTGAAATTCGGCTCTTCATGGAGCAACGAAATGGGTACGATGGGCCCCGCTGCCACGCCGATTTTCTCGCACAGAGCGCAGCACTGATCGGTAGTCAACTCGGAAGACCAGGCCTCGATAAACGGATCAAGTGAATCTACGTTGCGGACCCTTTCATTCAGGGTCGCGAAGCGAATGTCGTCGAGTGCCGGTTGATTGATTGCGATCTTCAGTTTTCGCCACTGGTCTTCGGTGCTGGTACAAATCAGGATCCAACCGTCGAGTGTCCGATACGCGTTCCACGGGGCGCACGCCGGGTGCCGGTTCCCGACACGTTCAACGCTGCTGCGGGTGAACGCTTTCGGCAGAAAGGTGGTCAGTGCGCTGCTCGCGCAGGCGAATAGGGAAACGTCGATGTTCTGCGCGAATCCTTGCACACGAAGGACTCGCGATGCCGCCGCTATGGCCGCCGCAGCGTATAACGCTGCGGAGATTTCGGTGAACGGGATACCGATACTCACCGGTTCTCCGCTTTCAAAGCCCGTCGTGTCCATCAGGCCAGTGATCGCCTGGATTTGCCCATCTGTCCAACGGCCTGCAAACCTCGCACTCTGGGGGCCCGTAGCGCATATGTCGCAGACGATGAGCTTGCCAGACGCCTTCAAACTCGATATCTCCGCCCACGCTGCAAAACTGGCCGTATCAGACGAGACGATCACCACGTCGTACCCTGAGAACGACTGAGATGAGTCAGGGTCTGCAACATGCACTTGCGCGCCCGCGTGTCCAAGCAGACTCGCACTCAATTCAACTGCACTGCGTGAGCCCCACGCGAGAATTCGCATTCCGTCCAACATTCCAGTCTCCCAAACGTCCGGTGTCTATCCATTGACCGATGACAGATTGATCGCGTGGTAGCAACACACGCCGCATCTTGATTCAACGATATGGCAACGAACTGGGCGGTACAACCGACATTTCCTGCTGTTTGGGTTGACATTTGATGAACTGAACGACGAGTGGTGACAACGCCTGGACTAGCTACAGTGAAAGTCAATCGAACTCGGCGAAAAAGTGATTTGCCCGCCAAACAGCGGCGCAATAGCATCTATCGCAATCGGTCCACTCTTCAACTGGGTGGCCCGAGCGCTCGCCGGTATTCATGGCGGCCGTGTTCATCCATCTCTTCGCGTGCGTAAACATCATGAACTCATCTGAAACTGGTCGCGACGCCGAAGTCGCAATCATCACGGGCGGTGCCAAAGGCATTGGCTTCGGTATTGCATCGGCTTTGGCGCAGAAAGGTCGACGGATCGTCCTGTTTGACATGGACCTAGACAGCCTCGATGAAGCCACGACAAGCCTTTCGCGCGCGGGGGCCGATGTTGTAGGCATGCCAGTGGACGTGACGAGCAGTGAATCCGTGAACCAGGCAGTGGATGCGGTCGCCGAGCGACTGGGCCGGCTGGACGTTCTGGTGAACAACGCCGGCATCGTGAAAGACAAACGCATCACCAAGATGAGCGATGATGAGTGGGATTCGGTCATCAACGTCAATTTGAAATCGCAGTTTCTGTGCTGCCGGGCGGCATTGAAACATATGGTTCCGGCCAATTATGGCCGCATCGTCAATATCTCTTCGCGGGCATGGCTGGGTGGCGTGGGGCAATCGAACTACTCGGCGGCCAAGGGTGGCGTGGTAAGCCTCACGCGGAGTCTCGCGCTTGAATGGGCGAGTGCTGGCATTACGGTGAACGCCGTTGCTCCGGGAATCGTGGACACGCCGCTCTTTCGCAAATTCGACGTCGAACTGCAGGAACGTCTGAAGAAATCGGTTCCGGTCCAGCGCATTGGAACGCCCGACGATATCGCCCAGGCGGTTCTGTTCTTCGCGCAAAGGGAGTCGTCCTATATCACGGGGCAGACGCTATATGTCTGTGGTGGGCGATCACTGTCCTCGCCGAGTGTTTGAGGAGCAAGGCCATGACCATCCATTACTCAGTTTCGGATCGAATCGCAACGGTTACCCTGGATCGTCCGGAAGCACTGAACGCACTCGATCTGGAGAGCCTGAAGGAGCTCCGCGCCGTTTTGGCGGAGGCTCGGGACGACGAGGAAGTTCGCGTCATCGTTCTGACCGGCGCCGGGCGTAAGTCGTTCTGTGTCGGGGCGGACCTGAAGAACACGCTGCCGCCTTCGACCAACTTCGGTTCGTCGTTCGTCAAATCCATCGATCGTGCCGCTGCTGAAGGTGTCTACGTTCGTCTGATCGAACTCAGTTCGCTTCGAATCTTCAAGCCGATGATTGCCGCGATTAATGGCTACTGCCTGGGCGGAGGTCTTGAGCTGGCCCTTCAGTGCGACCTGCGCATTGCCGCCACCAACGCTGTGCTCGGCCTGCCTGAAGCTGTCGTGGGCAGCATTCCGGCCGTCTGCGGCATTCAGGCGCTTCAGAAAGCGGTGCCGTCCGCCGTTGCAATGAAAATGCTGCTGACAGGTGGCAAGGTCGACGCAGGATACGCAGAACGTGTTGGGCTGGTGTCGGACGTGGTTGAGCCCGAATCTCTGATGAATAAAGCGTTGGAGCTGGCAAGGATCATCGCGGGTAACGGACCACTGGCCGTCCAGATGATCAAGAAGGTTGCCGAAACCAGCAGCAATGTGCCACTGACCCAGGCGCTTGAATTCACGGAGTTGGCGTGGGGCGCAATGCGAGAATCGGAAGATCGTATCGAAGGGCGCCGGGCTTTCGCGGAAAAGCGCAAGCCGCAGTTCAAGGGTCGATGAAACCAGGGCGGTGGGAAGCAGTGTCCGAGGCCAGTGCCGATGCATGCGCGTCGCAACTGGCCTGCGGAAGCATTTGAACGATGCGTCAAATATCGGTCGTCTCAGGGATCATCGCGGTTTGACCTCGATACGTCCCATCTTCGTCGAAGAGTTGCCACACGGTGGCCCGTTCAATCCAGAAGCGCCTGCCCGATTTCGCGACCCGAATGCCACGATATCCGGTAACGAATCCGTCGCGTCCTACCTGATCGAGGAACGCCTGGCGCTCGCTGCGCTCCGGTGCTTCAGCCGACAGCCGCGAATGCAGCGAGGTGAGCTCATCCCAGTCGTATTCGAACAGGAACTGTGCGCGCTTGTTGCCGTAGATGAACACGGGATCAGCCGCGGTGTCGTGCGCGAGAATGCCAAACGGGGCTTCGGCATAAAGCCATTCAACACCCTGAACGACGCTTAATCCCTTGGGAACAAGCGGTTTCCCAAGGAGTCGCTCATAAGACCCGGCCATAAGCTGGAAGAAGCGGGTATCGGTATTCATTGCCATACAGTATTGCTCCTGGATTTCAGTTGATACTCTGCGCCGTTGGCGCAACTCTCCGCCGCCGCGATGCGCTGTATAAGCGAGGCAAGTTCAAGAACCACCGCGCGAGTCCCCAGTACATGCTGGTTGCCGGCGAGCTTCTCGTCGCGCAGTTCGGCATCGGCTACGATCAACCGCACGTGCCACGATTGCAGTTCGAGACTCTGAAGGTCCGTCAGCAAGTCGTCGATCGACTTTCTGGCGCTCAACGGAAGCGGCTCGACGCGCGAAGCTTCCTTCAGCTTGAGAAGTTCACCTCCAATCTCTATCCACGCCATGCACTCGTCCACCTCCTTGACGGAGGCGGCGGGCAACGCGAGTCGCACCAGCGTATCGATGCTACGGCATTGCCACGCATGGCGCATTTCGACCGTTTGCTGCGCGACGGGTGAAGCGATCAAGGCCCTGATCGCGTCGGCTATCCGTTTGAGGCGCTGTTTGCGCCACTGTTGTTCAAGCCTGCGCGACGGAACAAGATGGAAGGCTAGCGCGGCCAGTGCGGAGCCGGCCAGCACACCCAACGCATGCGCGCTTATCGCGGCCGTGGTCGTATGAGCAATGGACTCGGGATCCGACACGACGAGGAACACGAGGCAAAAACCCGACGCCCAGAACGCGTTCGAAAGCGCGGACGCGACAACGATCCCAAGAAAAACAATGCCGCCCTCGGCGAGCGAAACGCCTATCGCGTGAGGAAGATGCGGCGAGACCGTCGCATAGAACAGGAACGCTGCGCCGGCCCCAACCGCGCCCGACGCGAGAAAATGACGACCCGTATCTCGCGGGTCGGGCCGGATGGCGAAGAGGGCAATTGCAATCGCCGTAAACGCGACGAACAGCGGTCCGCCTTGCCAACCGGTGGCAATCCAGATAGCACCGGCTAACAGTAACGCGAACCCGGCGCGCAACGCCGCAGCGATCGCGTAGCTGTGATCAAGTGCGTAGACCGGGGGCGGATAGCTTTCTGTATCGACACCTCCTTGTTCCCCTGTCAACGCGGCATAAGTTCTCAGTGCGGTTTCCGTTGCGCCGAGGAGTGCCGATACGAGATCGATGCGCCGACGTTCAATCGCATTTCGTGCCTGAATGGATACGAGCATGCCACGCAATGCCTGCGCCTGAAGCCGAAAGCCTGGCAGCTTTTCGATGTCGTGTGCCGGATCGTCGGTTAGTGCGACAGCGATGGACGTGAGCAATACGGATGCTTTGACGACGACGACTTCGACCTCTTCGCTTATTGGGTTATTTGTGGCGGCAGCCTCTTCGAAGTTCCGCTCGACGCTTCTCGACACGACGAGCAGATCGAGTAGTGCCGGCACGATCTTGTGCAAACGGCCCGCGCGAGCCCACAGCGCCGGCGACTCGGCGACTGCACTGTGAACGGCGCCGTCAAGCGCCAGGATGTCGCTCAACTGGCTGCGCAGCCGTTGCGGGCCGGTGCCGTCGGCGGCCCAGGCGCGCGGCAAGCCGACAAGCCGGTCCGCGCTCCAGGTGCATGCCGTCGCAATCGCGCGACGAATACGTCGGCTGGCATGTCCGCTTTGTACGTCGCGCGACAAAAGAAGCACGAGCAAAGTGCTGGCGATGCCGATGAAAATACCGGCGCAACGATCTCGCCCCACCTCGAACAGTTGACCCGTTTGGTCCGTGAGAGACATGGCAATGATGACCGCGCTGTAGCCAGCCAGTACCGCCGCGTAGGCGCGATAATGACGCAACGAGAGACCTGCATAGACAGACACGGCGAGCCATGCCGCCAGCAAGCCGACGAGCAGCGGCTCGCTGCCGTGCGCCGCGAAAGCAAGCAGAACGCCGGTTGGCGCGCCAATTGCCGTTCCGATCGCCCGGTTGAGCGATTTCAGCAGACCGTCCCCGCGTGCTGGAAGCCCGACGGAAACCGCGGTCCATGCGGCCCAATGCGGCTCGTGCAGGCCAAGAAGCAGCGAACAGACTAGCGCGAGCGTCGCGGCGAGAGCCGCACGGCCCGCGAACATCACGAGGCTATAAGAGGGTATCCACTTCGAACGCATTGGCTTGCCAACCCTTTTGCTTGCTGTCGACGTTGGTTGAAGAATGTGTGCAGTCGGTGTCCTTGCATAAGGACGATCGCCGGCGTGTGACTACGTCGGCGATCGTCCTGGAGACACAGCCGCTCAGCCCAGCACGAACGGATTTTCGACACCCGGCGTGGGGTTGATGAAGACACTCTTGGCTTCGAGGTATTCGTAAATCGCACGAATGCCATTCTCGCGGCCGATTCCCGATGCTTTCACACCGCCAAACGGCGCGAGATAGCTGACGAGGCGATACGCATTGACCCACACACTGCCTGCTTCGAGTTGTTTCGGCACCGTCATGGCGCGGCGAAGATCGCGTGTCCAGACGCCGGCCGCCAGACCATAGTTGCTGTCGTTGGCAATCGCGATCGCTTCCTCTTCCGTGTCGAACTTGATGACCGCCACGACCGGTCCGAATACCTCTTCCTGCGCGATGCGCATGTCGTTGCGAACATCGACAAAAATGGTCGGCTCGACAAAGAGGCCGTTCTCGGTGCCAGGCCGCGTCGAACGTCCGCCACCCAGAACGAGGCGTGCGCCTTCCTGTTTCGCCACGTCGATGTAGTACAAGGTTTTTTCGAGTTGCGGCTGGGTCGAGACAGGGCCCATGTTCGTCTCCGGCGACATCGGATCGCCCAGTCGCACGTCCTGCATGAACTTCACCAGCCGCTCGACGAATTCGTCATGGATGCTCGAATGCACGAGCAGGCGTGATCCGGCCATGCAGCTCTGGCCCGTTGCCGAGAAGATGGCGGTTACGGCGCCCTTCACCGCGTCGTCGAGGTTCGCATCCTCGAAGACGATATTGGCCGACTTGCCGCCCAGTTCCAGTGAAACGCGCTTGAAGGAGCGTGCCGCGTTCTCGTACACATGGCGACCACCGCCCTCGCTGCCGGTGAAGGCGACGCGTGCGACCAATGGATGAGCGACGAGCGGTTCACCCACTTCTTTGCCGAAGCCGGTCACGATATTGACGACGCCATCCGGCACGCCGGCCTCTTCACACAGTTTCGCGAACAGAATGGAGGATGCCGACGAGAACTCGGATGGCTTGATGACGACCGTGTTACCTGCTGCAAGCGCCGGCGCTATTTTCCAAACCGCGAGCAGCAGCGGAGAATTCCACGGCGCGATCGTTGCCACTACGCCGAGCGGCTCGAACGTGCTGTAGTGGAAAATGCCGGGTTTGTCGAACGGTGTGACGTCGCCCTGAACCTTGTCGGCGAGGCCGCCGTAGTAGTAGAACCATTGCGGCAGATATTCCATCTGCTTGAGCATTTCGGCTTTCAGCTTGCCGTTATCCTTCACTTCCATGTCGGCCAGCTCCTCCGCGTGCGCGGCGATCGCATCGCCGATCTTGTGCAGGACCATGCCGCGCTGGCTCGCTGTCATCGTCGCCCAGGGGCCGCGCTTGAACGCTGCATGAGCCGCGCGCACCGCGGCGTCGACATCTTCGGCTGTGCCGCGCGGCACCTCGGCCCAGATCTCGCCGTTGTAGGGGTTGAGGCTTTCGAACGTCCGACCATCGCTCGCACCGCGCCACTCGCTGCCGATGCGCATCTTGAACTGTTCCATCACGTTACTCCTTGACTGGTTACGGTGAGTTCATCGTAGTTGCCTGACCGGCGTCACGGAACTCCTCACTACTGCACGCCGCATGTGAAGAAATGCGCATCGGGTTCTGGCGATGCGCATGCATTCTTTACGCGACGTTCATTGACCGAAATAGATGCTGTCCCGTGCTTCGGGCGCGGTTACAGTGCGGCGTCCGCTTTGAGAGTGGCCCGCGACGCTGCCACCCACGGCCGATGCGCTGGCGTTCGTGGCGGCCGTGTCGGCGGCCTGCAGTGCGGCTGCTGCGCGCAACTGAGCGGTGGGGTACGTGGTATCGGGCGCGTCGAGTAAACCCGCTTCACGAGCCTGGATCAGTTCCGCCCGCACTTGTGCGCGAGTCTTGCCGTAGTCGGCAGGTGCGGCGAACACAGTGGATGATGCGATGACACTTGCAAGAACAACAGTCGGGATCAGTACGCGTTTCATTTCATGCTCCTTGAGAGATCGAAGAGAAGACGTTCAACGACGAGGCGGAAAATCTACGATCCATCTCGTGTTGTTCGTCGATCGGTGAATTCATTATTGCTACCGGTCTTCTATCTGCCAATTCCCGAAATGTGCGGATGGTCCGTGAAGAAATGCACAATCTTTGGTGACGTGCTGCTGGCGTCAACCGTCGCCGGGGAAGCAGTTGGCAATGAACTGCATGACGCTACGGATGGCCGGCGCGTGCCGCAGATCGTCGTGGATGGAGAGCCATACTTCCTTGCCGCGTTCGGCGATGCGCTCGCCGTCCGTGGTCAGAACATAGGCGCGCGGGGGCGGTCGACTAGCTTGAGTTCAAGGGCCTGTTCGAGTGAAGCAATTCTTCGCGCGACGGTCGCGTGGTCGACCTTCAATTGCGGCGCCGCTTTTGCGAGGGATTCTTCCTGACTTAATGCAACGAAATAGCGTAAATCCTCCCAGTCGAACATGGATGCTCTCCATTTCTCTCTTGATCGCCCGAGTCTCGAGGTGACGTAGCTGGACAGAGATATTAGAAGCGGACTGGACCGATCTCAATCAACTATTTTTGCGCCTACGATTGACTTTAATTGCAAGGCTGCGGATGTGCGCGGACTTGTGCATTGCTGCACCCGTTGCCCGCATGTTTGGGGAATTGGCGGCGCCGCTCAGGCGGGCAAGAATGGCTGCAACGGGTCGACGCACCGGAGCGCGAAGGCAGATCTTGCGCAGACACCGGGTCGTTGGGTCCCTCTTATCCGTCAAGGAGCCTGACATGAAAGGCATTATGAACGCGCATCGATTCCCGTCATGGAGCGAGGAAATCATGAGCAAGAAAACGCTGGTCATACTCGCTCATCCGAACCTTGCCGAGTCGCAGATCAATGCGGCGTGGCGATCCAGGCTCGAGGAAGCTCCGGGTCCGGTCACCATTCGGAATATTTATGGGCTATACCCGGACTGGAATATCGACGTCGCCGCGGAGCAGGCGCTGCTCGAAAGTCACGAGAGAATCTTTCTGCAGTTTCCGCTGTACTGGTACAGCACTCCGCCGCTGCTGAAAAAATGGCTCGACGACGTCCTCGCTTATGGCTGGGCGTACGGTCCGGGTGGCAACCGGCTGGCGCACAAAGAAATAGGGCTGGTCGTATCGACCGGTAGTCCTGAAGGCGCTTATCAGACAGATGGCCGTGTGGGACACACGCTGGTCGAACTGCTTCGTCCGCTCGAACAAACGGCGCGTTTTGTCGGCGCGCGTTATTTGCCTCTTTTCGCGTTGCAGGGCGCGAATCACGTTATTCCGGCGGATCAATTGAGCCGTAGCGCGAACGACTATATCGAGCACATTCGGGCACCGCACGACCAGGGCGATGCCCGCGTGGGCCACCAGCACCGGCGAATGGAGAGTCTCAGTATGTGAAGATGAGTGGGATCTTCAACGACTGCGTGGCGAGCGCGTGCCCTTGGCCCGAGGCTTCGACAATGCGTTGTCGGGTTCTTCAAGACCCGGAAGGACCAATTCTTCCATTAACGCCAGTGTCCGCAGGCAGAACTCGTTGCCCGCAGCGCGCTCCGCCTCCGAAAAGTGTGCCATCGCGGGCGCGATCGACGACTCTTCCGCCAGCTTCACTATCGCCTTCTCAACGACATCAAGGCCTTTCCTGGTCAAATGGACGATGAATCCGCCGCCGTGACTTGGGTCTTGCTGACGCTCCACCAAGCCAAGGCTCGCGAGACGGTCGATCTTTTTGGTAATTGCGCCCGAGGTAACGAGTAGTGCCCGATACAAATCCGTGGGGCGCTTCGCGTATGGATGACCGCTGCGGCGCAGCGCCAGCAGCACACGCATGTCCGACCCGCTAATGCCACACAGGCTCTGGCACATTTTGTCAAACGCCTGTTCTACGAGCGTGCCGAGCCGCATGAAATAGATCGCGAGCAGGAAGTTGGAGAGATCGAGCTCGCTGTGTTCGCGTTGCCACTGTAGCGTGATGAATTCGATCAGGCTGCTACCAGGAAGATTCGCTTTCCTAGGGGCCTTCGACTGTTCCGATGCCGCATTCTTGCGGGTTCGGGTAGGCGCGGGTCGCTTTGGTGCTGCGATGCTCATCTCGATGACTTCCCTGGAAGGATGTTCACTCCCGGCAAATTTTAGCGGGACTGGCTCAATATGGCCGCGCACAATTGTACGTAAATTTTCCGACGACGCGTCAAAGATCAGGCGCCCGGCCGAGTAGTTCCGCTTGGAGGATAGTCGTCCTTATACCGCTTGCACCGCATTGCGCAACATGTCGGCTATCTGGCGCTGGGCCAGCGCCGCCGCGTCGACTTGGCCGCGCATGCTGTAAAAGGTATGCAGCATGCCGAGGTATCGCACGCACGTCGCCGGGACGCCCGCTTCGACCAATCTCCGCGCGTAGGCTTCGCCATCGTCGCGCACGGCATCACACTCGGCGGTGATAACGATGGCCGGCGGTAGTCCCGCATGGTTGTCGGCAAGGAGCGGCGAGAGCTTCCAGGTTGTGGGCGTCACACCATGATCCAGTGCGTACGTGCGAAATGCGTACTCGACGTCGGCCTTGCGCTGCATGAAGCCTTCGGCATAGGTGGATAGCGAGGCCATCTGCTGACGAGCATCTGTTGCAGGATAGACGAGTGCCTGGGCGAGAATGCGCGGCTTGGCGTGGTCCCGCGCTAGTAGGCAGACCACTGCCGCGAGATTGCCGCCGGCCGACTCGCCGAAGACGGTCAAGCGTTCGGACGGAAGGCCCAGCGTGTGCCCGTACTCGGCGACCCAGCAGGTCGCGGCCCACACGTCGTCCAACGCTGCAGGGAAGGGATGCTCAGGCGCGAGCCGATAGTCGACACTGACCACCGCCAGTCCGGAGTCGTGGGCCAGATGCCGGCATACCGCGTCGAAGCTGTCCCGATTGCCCATCAGCCATCCGCCGCCGTGAAAGGCCATCGTGACCCCTGTGGCGCCCTTTGGATGGTAGATGCGTACGGGGATTTCGGCGTCGAGGCCCGGAATCATGAAATCGAAAACCTTGCCGATACGGGGGCCGGGCTCCCGTGCGGCAGTGCGTGCGGCGATGCCTGCACGCGCCTCCTCGGGGCTCACCTCCGCCATGCTCGGTTTCGCTGCGGCATTTGCAGCGAGAGCGCGAAGCGACGGGTGGATATGGTTTTGAGAGGAAGAAGACATCGTTGATTTCAGGGGGTCGGGGTCGTGGAGGGAGCGAACGTAATGGCGGGAATGGCGGCAACGACGCTGAGGCCGCCATCCACAGTGATGATCTCACCGGCCATATGGGCGCTCAGGTCGGAGGCAAGGAATAGCAGGTGGCCCGCGATTTCCGCCGGCGTGGCAGCCCGGCCAATCGGAATCGCACGACCGACTGTCGTCCACGTCGATTCGTCCAGACGCTGATTCAGTCGCGGCGTGCGGACGAAACCCGGAGACACTGCATTGATGCGCACGTTGTGGGGGGCATACTCAACACCCGCGCAGCGCACGAGGTGATGCAATGCCGCCTTCGAGGCCGCGTAGGCAACCTCGTTCGGCACCGCGCGATCGCCGGCGAGCGAGCCGACAAACGCAAAGGTGCCGCCACCATCCGCCTTCATCATTTCACCGGCAATTTGAATCGCGAGGTACGCGTGGCGTACGACGATATCGAATTGCTGGTCCCACGACGCATCGTCGACGGCGGATAGCGGCTTGATTCCCGCGACACCGATGATATCGACGACGCCATGGACGCGGCCGAAATGCTGCCGCGCGGTGTCGAACACGCGCTGCATGTCGACGCGCGATGTTGCGTCCGCCACGCACGGTATCCCGGCCACGGCGTCCGCAATGTTCCGGGCGAGCGTCTCGTCGCGGTCGACGCAGAGCACGCGAGCACCGGCCTGAGCCAGTGCATGAACGGTCTGCGCGCCGATACCCTGGCCGGCGCCAAGCACTACAAAACCGCGACCGTCGAGTCGTAACAAGGACAAGTAGTCCGGAACGTCGTTATGGATGTTGTTGCTCATGCGAGTCTCCTCCTCAGGCTGCCACTACCTGGCGATGTGAAGGCAGCAGCTCTTGCCAGGCTACACCGTCTTCGAGTTGTCGGTCACAGGCGCTCACGCCCCGAAGGTCGAGGCCGAGCGCGGGCGGCTGCTGGTTCTGCGTCACACGCTTGATCGAATCCAGCAGCACGCGGCGCACCCGCACGACAGCCTGGTCGGCAGGCACCAGATGCTCGCGCGAACGGTCGTAGAGCGGCCCTTGAGACAATCCGATCGTGGCGTCCTCCACCTCGACGCCGCGCAATCCGGTCCAGCTTTCCTTCATCAGCTCGCGATTCTGGCCGAAGGTGTCGGTCCAGCTAGCCGTGAATGCGCAATTCTTGCGGTCATAGTACTTAGGGTCGTTCAGCCCGAGCAACTCGATGATCTTTTCTTCGCTCACCGGGGCGTCGCCATGAACGACGATGTAGGTGCTGGTGTGCGTGTCGTCTTCGGGGACTTCGAGGACGGTGAACTGAAACGCCGGGGCAGGAATGATGCGGCCGTACGGGACGATAAATGGGACTACGCGTGCATTACGGACTCCCGGCGCATCGGTCTTGCGCAGCGCGACATAGTGGAAACCGAAGGCCGTCTCTTCGATTTTCAGAGCCGGTTCAAGGTCATTGGATGCAAGCGCAGCAGGATTGATTACGTCAGGGTTGCGTGTGAACTCGTTGTCTTTCCAGCCGGGGCGTGCCATGTTGGTATGCAGCACGCCGACATGAGAGCTGTCCTCTCCACCCTCCACCAGTTGCAGATAGTTGCAGGCGACGTTGACGCGCAGCACGACGCGGTGGTTCGGTTCCGCGTCCATGAAGGCATAGCGGGAAAACGCCGGGAGCAACTCGTCTGGGCCCACATACGCCCAGACGATGCCGCCTTCCTCGCGCACTGGAAAGGCCGGCGCCTTCATCCTTGTAGCGTATTTCGGATCGGCGTGGTTCGGCGTTTCCATGACGGTGCCGGACGCGCTGAACTTCCAACCGTGATAGAGGCAGCGGATGCCGCCTTCCTCGACCCTTCCAAGTGCGAGCGATGCGCCCCGGTGCATGCACAGCTCTTCCAGAAAGCCGACCTTGCCCTCGGTGTCCCGGAACGCGACATAGTTCTCGCCGAGCAGTCGGACGCGCAGTGGCGCGCAGTCCGGATGCGGCAATTGGGCCGAGGTGCACACCGGGTGCCAGAAGCGTCGCATCAGGTTTCCTCCAGGGGTACCCGGACCGATACGGCAAAGAATCTCGTTGTCTGCGTGGCTCAACATTTAATGCTCCTTTCCTGACTTCCGTTATTAACTGCGCTCTGCACGTGCACCATGGGACGAAACGATTCGATGGTGCGGAACCAGGGTGCGCCAGTTCTCGTCGATACCGATCTCACCGGACACGCCTATTGCGCTGCCAGCGTCCGCTCGCAACGCGGCTATCTCCTGCTGGTCACGGGCCGCCCGGGCGTACGCCAGCAAGCAGCGCTGAAGACGGCTGATTGCGATGTCGGCCGTGGATAGCATTTCCTGCGAGCGGTCGCGAATCGCGCCGCTCGACACGCTGCACGCGGCGTCTTCCTGCGTGATGCCGTCAAAACCGGTGAAGTGGCCATTGCGCTGCTGCACGCGGTCCTGGCGATAGCCATTGGCGACGGACATCGCGGCCGACGAATCACAGGTGTCGGTCGTCATCCCGTACTTGCGCAGCGTCGGCTCATCCAGGCCCACGAACGTGAGTTGCTCACTGCGCAACGGTTCTACGCCAATGCGCTTTTCGGCGTCCCACCACACGTGATACAGGTTGCAGCGCTCGTCGCTAACCGGGACGATCGCAAGCCAGACATCCCCGTTCGCGTTGGCGATGAAGCAAGGTGCGATGAATGCGGTTACTCGAGCGATACGTTTGTCCCCGTTTTGGCGGATTGCGACATAGTGGAAACCGAAGTCCGTCTCGTCTGCTTCGATCTTCGGGGTTGCGTCGAACTGCATGTGCGAAGTCTTCTTCGCATAGTCGAGATCGGAGTCGTTGGTCCTCGCGAGGGCGGAACTATGGAGGACGGTCAAATGCGATGAGTCGACGAGACCTTCCATCACCTGAACGAAATTGGCGTTGATGACCGCGCAGGCGTTGATGCGGTGCGAGTCCGACTGGTCCATGAAGGCCGTGTGCGGGAAGGGCGGCTCTCCACCCTTGGGACCCAGATAACCCCAGACGATGCCGCCCGCTTCCCGCACTGGATAGGTTCGTCCCTTGATGCGCTCCTTGAATTTCGGGTCCTCGATGTTCGGGGTCTCGAGGACAGTCCCATCCACCGCAAACTTCCAGCCGTGATAGATGCAGCGCAGGCCATCGCCCTCCGAACGGGCCAACTGCATTGAAGCACCCCGGTGCAGACAACCCTCTGCATAGAGGCCGGGGCGACCATCCTGGTCGCGCCACACGACAAACCGCTCACCCAGCAGCTCTATCGTCTGTGGCTCTCCATTCGCCTGCGGCATGTCCGACGACTGCATGACGGGCAGCCAGAAGCGGCGCATTGCCTCGCCCATGGCAGTGCCTACTCCAATACGGCACATCAATTCGTTATCTTGCTTGGTCAACATGTTGATCCCCTCGCTACAGTGTCAGGCAGTGAGTAACAGGTGGCCTCAAAGATCGAGCACCAGCCGGGAAGTTTTGGCGCGCGAGCAGCACGGCATGAAGCTGTCGTTGCGTACCCGCTCCTCGTCCGTCAGATAAAGATCTCGATGGTCGGGTGCGCCGGCCAGCACCTTCGTCATGCAGGTGCCGCAAACTCCTTGCTCGCAAGACAATGGCAAGTTGAAACCGGCGTCGAGCAAGGCGTGCGCGGCACTTTGATCCGCGTGAACCTCGATGACCTGGCCACTGCTGCCGATCTCGATTTCGAACCGCCCGTCCTCTGAAGAATCGATTGGCGTTGCCGCGAAATATTCGCGGTGCAGGTGTCCCTCGTCCCAACCGAGTTCGCGCGCGGTCTGCAGGATGTGGTCCATGAAGCCGTTGGGTCCACACACGTAAAGATGCTTGTCGGAAGAGGGCGAGCCTATCGCGGAGCAGGCATCGAGTTGCTGGTCGGGAGCGCCATCATCGACGTACACGTGCATCTGCGAATCGTCGCCAAATTGCGCTTGTTGCAGGCGATCGACGAAAGCCATGCGCGACAGCGTGCGCCCACAGTAGTGCATCGCGAATGGGCGGTGCTCGCGCGCCAACTGCTGCGCCATGCAGAGGATCGGCGTGATACCGATGCCACCCGCGAACAGGATCGAACGGTTGTTTTGACCGTTGTGCAGGCTGAAGTGATTGCGCGGGGCGCTGATCGTGAGCGTATCTCCCGCATGCACGTTATCGAGAAGCTGCACCGAGCCGCCGCGGGACTGGGGATCGCGCAACACGCCAATCCGGTAGCGGGGATATTCGCCCGGCAGTTCATACAAGGAGTACTGACGTACGGGGCCACCAGGCACGTGTAGGTCGATGTGCGCGCCCGCTTCGAAGGCAGGCAGTGCACTATCCGCCAATGGCGAGAGGTCATAGCCGGCAATGTCGTCCGCCAGCCAGGTTTTGGCAGAGACTTTGACTTGCAGCAAAGTGTTCATAGGGGTCGATTTGTGTTCCATGACGGATATAGCCGTAAAGAGAGGAGAGCGTGTCAGGCGGCGATGTGAAGTCGACGCCGGATGACTACTGGCGAGGCGCCCAACTTTCGCTGAACCAGCCAGCGCGCCAGACCTTGGTCCATCACGCGCACATGCTCCGGAAACCAATCCACCAGCGCTCTGGCAAAAGAGCGGACGACCTCGGTCCGTCCATCAGCCAACATGGTGCGTACCTCGTCGAGGGATCGGAGCACGGCGGCGTGCTCGTCGATATGGCAGCCCGCTGAACCGTAGGCTGTCTCGCGCATCGAGGCGTCCTCGTCGTCAAAGTGGCGGCGCGCATGCTCGGCAAACGCTTCGAGCGCGTTCTCGAGATTTTCGTCGTCCGTTGTCAGCAGCGTGTGTACACACGCGACAAACTCGTGATGGGTCTCGTCCATCGCCTGATGGCCAAGGGCGTAGTCGTCATGCCACGCGAAGCCGGAGAGCACGCGATCCTTCTCCCACACTGGGTTCGGTGACGGTGCGGCACCGCGACCGTGGTTTGTCTGGTGATCTTTCAATTGCTTCATTTTTCAACGAACTCCTGCTCAATTGATCACGTCAATCTATTACATCTTCCACGGAAGATACTATTCTGGGCGATGAGTGTCGAGGTAGGGCAAACGCCAATATGTGAAAATTTCCACAAACACAGTGAGTTTCTAGGATAAGGCTCGTCATTGCTGACGATGACAAGCCTCAGACGTTCCAGATGCGGGTATCTCCTGACGGCAAATCGTTTGACAGGGAAGACGACAAAAAATTATCTTCCGTGGAAGCATTTAACCAAAGGGAGACAGATGATGAGTTCGAGGCTGGGTCGGACGGGACGTGCCTTCTCGTGGCGTCAGACAATTTGGTGGGGACTCGCGTCTCTTGCGGCATGTGCACCGGGAGCATCGCAGGCACAGAGCTCTGTCACTCTGTATGGGATTATCGATACCGGTATCGAGTACGTGACAAATGTCGGTGCTCACCAGTCCAGCGTCGTGCGTATGCCGTCGCTCACGGCATCGATACCCTCGAGGTGGGGTTTGCGTGGCAAGGAGGATCTGGGTGGCGGTCTCAGCGCGGTGTTCGTATTGGAGTCGGGCTTCGCCCCGTCACAGGGGACGCTGAATCAGGGTGGCCGCCTGTTTGGCAGGCAGGCATATGTCGGACTTTCGGGGCGGTGGGGGACATTATCTCTAGGCCGGCAATATTCTCAGATCTATTGGGCCTTGCCGGGTGACACGATGGGGCCGAATGTCTATGCTGCCGGTGATCTGGACCCGTACTTGTCTCAAGCGCGGCTCGACAACGCGGTCGCCTACACGTTCACGTCATCGGGGCTGACAGTGGGCGTGACTTATTCGTTCGGGCGCGACGCGGTGGCTTCCGCGCCGGCCGGCGGTTGCGCGGGCCAGTCGCCGACGGACTGGCGGGCCTGCAAGTCAATGTCTGCCATGGTGAAATATGAAGCGGCGACATGGGGCGTGGCGACGGCGATCGACCGCAATTACGGCGGTGGAGGCCCTGGCTCGCCCCAGCCCAATACCTCGCAAACTGATACACGTGCCGTCATCGACGGCTACGTGAAACTGGGTACCTCGACGATCGGTGCGGGGTACCTCCATCGAATTAATCACGGGGTGCAGACGCCGACTGTTGTCGACGCGGTCAGCAACTATTGGTGGCTTGGCGGGACCTATTTTCCCGTTCCACAAATCGCGCTTGACGCCCAGTTCGGTCATATATCGGTCAACGGTGGGAGTTCCGCGGGAGCTTCCGTGATCGCAGCGCGTGTGTCGTACTTATTGTCCAAGCGCACTTCCGTGTACGTCACAGCAGGGCGTATGTTCAACCAGCGCAACGCTGCGTTCACGATTGATGGCGGCGTGATTCCACCCGCTTCTACGCCATTGCCCGGGGTGGATCAAACGGGTGCGATGGTGGGTGTTCGCCACCAGTTCTAAATGGATAGTGAATGCTCGATGTCATCGCGCAGCAGTCGGGTGTTCACACTGGAACTCGTGACTGAGTTCTTGCCCCTTTCCGAAGCGTGGCGCTCGGTATAGCGTGCCAACTACTGAGCACGTGTCTGTCGCGGCCCGACTTCCACTCGAATATTCGTCGGCCGCGCGACGACACTTGGCCCCGTCCGCGCCCCTCAAATATCGCCAAACGTCCGCCAGACAAGGCTCGCTGCAATTTGGCATGGACTCTGCATTACGCTGCGTCCAGCCGTAGCACGACCCGCCCATCCATCCAACTCGGATGTCCCCACCGGATGCACGCCTGGAACCCACGTGTCGTGCCCGTTCGTGCGCGATACGCAATCAACCAGGTCGCCAACTGGAGGACGTCTTGCTTATCTTGCTCATCTATCTTTACCCGTTGCTGAAAAAGGCACTTGACCGTGCTGAACACAGTCGTCGTGACGAATATCTCGCGTCCGCCGCCGACATGGGCGAACTCGAACGCCGCATGCATTTAACGGAGATTGACCGCTGACGCGACAAACCAACGCGCCCTCTCTCAATCAGTTTGGACGCCTGGACATGCGCGCCGGCGTCTCGATCATAGCCAGCCGCCCGCACCGCGCCGATAGTAGAGACTTCCGCGATCCGGCATCCGTGCGCCCAACTCCTGAGTTCCATGAACGACATGAATAGCACTATCGTTTCGCAAGCCTTCTCATCCGCAACGTCGGTGATCGCACTGCACTGCTCCGGCTCGGGAGCGGCGCAATGGCGCAAGCTCGGCGAAGCGCTGGGCTCGCGCCACGCGTTCGTCGCGCCCGAGCACTACGGCTGCGATAGCACGGGCCCGTGGAGCGGCGAGCGCGCGTTCACGCTCGCCGACGAGGCCGCGAGGACCATCGGCATCATCGACGCCTCGCGCGGCAAGGTGCATCTCGTCGGCCACTCGTATGGCGGTGGCGTGGCGTTGCGCGCGGCCGTCGAACGGCCGGAGCGCATCGCGAGCATCACGCTCTACGAGCCCTCGGCGTTTCATCTGCTGAAGGTGATGGGCGCGCACGGAGCGTACGCGCTCGCGGAAATCATCGCCATCTCGAAGCGCACCGCCGATGGCGTGACCTGTGGCGACTATCGGGGCGCGGCGGCTTCATTCGTCGATTACTGGGGCGGCCGGGGCGCATGGGAAGCGTTGCGGCCCTCGGTGCAGGCGGCACTCACACGCTGGGCGCCAAAGGCGCCGCTCGACTTTCGCGCGCTGCTCGACGAACGCACGCCCGCAAGCGCATACACCGGCCTGCGTGTTCCGGCGCTGATCATGCGCGGCCAGCACGCGCCCGTGCCGACGCGCGCGATCGCCGAGCGGCTGCCGATGCTGCTGCCCGCGGCGCGTCTTGCAATCGTCGAGGGTGCGGGACACATGGGGCCGCTTACACACGCCGACAGCGTCAACGCGATGATCGTGCGGCATATTGCCGAGGCGGATGCGACGGCTTGAAGCGATCTCCTGAGGAAACCAATAAGCACGTATAGCAGACAAACCAGGGTTGTTTTGAGCGTTACGCGATATCTCGCAGCGGTCGAGCAGTTGACGCGCGTTGCATCAATGGCCTGCCAGTCTCGGGGTTGCCGAAGACCCTCAGCAGAGAGCAGTCTATTGCTCCAGATTCACAGGCGTCATGCGTGGCATCAGCAGATGAATGATGCCGAGCGCGACCAGATAAGCCGATGCACCGACAGCGAAGAGCACCCAATACTGACCGGTGCGCTGCAACGTCTCGCCGATGATTCCCGAGTAGAAGAACGAGCCGATCATCCCTGCCACGCCGCCGATACCGACCACCGTGCCAACCATCCGGCGCGGAAACACGTCGCCGACGGTCGTGACAAGATTTGCCGACCACCCCTGGTGAGCCGCTGCGGCAAGTCCGACGGCGAAGACTGCGTACCAGAGGCTTTGAAAGAGCGAAAGTGTCGCAATCGGGAGGACGCACAGCGCGCAGACACCCATCGCGATCTTGCGTGCGACGTTAGGTTTGTGGGAACGTTGCATCAGCCGGGACGACAGCCAACCTCCAGCGACACTGCCGACGGATGCCATCGTGTAGATGACAATCAACGGCAGTCCAAGATTGCCGATGTCGATGTGCCTCGACTCATTGAGCCATTTGGGCAGCCAGAACAAATAAAACCACCACACCGGATCGGTCAGCAGTTTGCCGAAAATGAACGCCCACGTTTCGCGGTACTTCAGCACTGAAAGCCAGCCCACGGGTTGCTCAACGCTTTCGTCCCGATCCGAATTGATGTAATCCAGCTCGCGCTTTGATACCGACGAATGCTCCGCCGGAGGACGGTACACAAGCAGCCACACTGCCAACCACACGAAACCGGCCGCCCCTCCCACAATGAACGTCGCACGCCAACCCCACATGACAGCGGCGATCGGTACGAATGCAGGCGCAACGATCCCGCCGACGGTTGCGCCCATGTTCCACAGGCCCGTGGCCAACGCCCGCTCTTTCTTCGGAAACCATACGGCTGTGGTGCGGATGGCGACAGGGAAATTGGCCGCCTCGCCGAACCCGAGCAATCCGCGCACGGCCGCGAAGCCGGGGACGGTCGCCGCCATCGCGTGCAGCATCGCGGCCAGGCTCCACATCGCCATGGCACTGCCGTAGACCACTTTGGTGCTGATCCGATCCGCGATTCGACCAAACGTCGCGAGACCCACTGCATAGGCGACCGTGAACACCATCACAGTCTGCGCGTACTGGACCTGATTCCACCCTATGTCTTTTTGCAGCAGCGGCGCGAGCAGCCCAAGCATCTGGCGATCCATGTAGTTGATCGTCGTTGCAAAAAAGATGAGCGCGCAGATGGTCCATCTGTATCGTCCGACGGCCGTTTGATCGGCGACGGAACGGACTTCTAAAATTTTCAT
The DNA here is from genome assembly GCF_050281145.1 of Paraburkholderia sp. NPDC080076. Lineage (NCBI taxonomy): Bacteria > Pseudomonadati > Pseudomonadota > Betaproteobacteria > Burkholderiales > Burkholderiaceae > Paraburkholderia > Paraburkholderia sp. NPDC080076. Next base: position 344,206 of record NZ_JBNNWQ010000008.1, read on the forward strand.
CGTGTCTCCGGGACGTTTGCAATCAGGCAAAAACTGGTTCGCGCACCGCTTACAACGCGAGGGCGGACCGCCCCTCGCGAGGCTTCATTCGGGAAAAGAAGACGACCCCGGCTGCCACCACCGACATCAAGGCCAGCCCCGTGAGCCCTCCTTCGATTGATCCGGTTTTCTGCTCGAGCAAACCGAAAGCCGCCGGCGCAACGAAACCGCCGAGATTGCCGATCGAATTGATCAACGCCAGCACCGCCGCGGAAATCCGCGCATCCAGGTAGCCCTGCGGAATCGGCCAGAACAACGCCGACGCGGCTTTAAAACCGATCGCCGCAAAACAGATCGCGACGAACGAGAACATCGGACTGCCCTGGCCGGCGGCATACATGCCGAGCGCGGCGATCAACAGCACACACGCAACCCATGCCTGCTGAAACTTGAAACGCCCCGCGAGCATCGCGAAGAAGTACATCGCCACGATCGAGATCAGCCACGGGATCGAATTGAAGAGCCCGACCTGGAAATCGTTGAAATGGCCCATCTTGCGAATGATGCTGGGCAGCCAGAACGTTGCGCCGTAGATCGTCAGCGAAACCGAGAAATAGATCACGCAGAAGATCACGATCTGCGGGTCGCGTAGCAGAGTCCAGACGGACGGCTTGACCGCATGCGCCGCATTGCGCTCGCGCTGTTCTTCCTCTATCTCGGCGACGACCGCGTCCTGTTCGGCGCGGCTCAGCCATCTGGCGTCGCGCGGCTTCGAGTCGAGCCAGAACCAGATGAAGCCGGCCAGTACTACCGAGGCCATGCCTTCGATCACGAACATCCACTGCCAGCCGTGCAGGCCCCAGCCGCTGATCAGCATCAGCGCGCCGGAGATTGGCCCGGAGAGTATCGAGGCGAGCGCCGAGCCGCTGAGAAAGATCGCCATCGCCTTGCCTCGCTCGTCGCGCGGCAGCCATTGAGTGAAATAGAAGATGACGCCCGGAAAGAAGCCCGCCTCGGCCGCGCCGAGCAGCAACCGCATCGCATAGAACGACGTCTCGCCCCGAACGAACGCCATGCCGACCGCGGCCAGACCCCACGTAAACATGATGCGCGTGAGCCACGCCTTCGCACCGAAGCGCTGCAGCAGCATGTTCGACGGTACTTCGAAGACGGCGTAGCTGACGAAGAAGAGCCCTGCGCCGAGTCCATAGGCCGCGGCACCGATGCCCAGATCGGCGCTCAGATGCTGGCGGACGAAGCCGATGTTCACCCGGTCGATGTAGTTGACGACGAACATCACGACGAAGAGCGGCAGCACATGCCACTTGATCTTGCGTACGGCGCTTGCCAGCGCGTCCGCTCGGTCGGGACCGGTTGCGGCCGGGGTGGATCTGCTCATCGGCTTGTCTCCGTTGTGGACCAGAGTCGGCGCTTCAGCACTTACTCAGATCCCATGCAACATAGTTGCGAAGTGGCAATGCACATCGCGCGCGGCACATCTGGCCGGGTCAGAAGCGCGGATTCTTACCGCTGAAACTCGGGTCGTACTTCTGCATTTGCTTCAGGTCGTCGCGATTGCGCACGCCGCACGACAGATACTGGGCATGCAGTTCCGCCAGGCGGTCACGGTCGAGTTCGACGCCGAGGCCTGGTATGGTGGGCACGCGTAGCGCGCCATTGTCGAAGCTCACGCGCCCACCCTTGATGACTTCTTCTTCCTGCCACGGGTAATGGGTGTCGCACGCGTAGGTCAGGTTGGGGATGCTCGCCGCGACGTGCGTCATCGCCATCAGGCTGATGCCGAGGTGCGAGTTGGAGTGCATCGACATGCCCAGATCCCACAGCTTGCACATGCGCGCGAGCGTCTGGGTCGCACGCAGACCACCCCAGTAGTGATGATCCGACAGCAACACCTTCACCGAACCCATCTCGGCGCCACGGCGAAAATCTTCCATGGTCGTGATCACCATATTGGTCGCGAGCGGCAGGCGCGTGTGCTTCGCCAGTTCGGCCATGCCTGCGAGCCCCGGACAGGGGTCTTCATAGTACTCGAGCAGTTCGTCGAGTTCGGGCGCGGCCGCGATGCTCGTTTCGAGCGTCCAGTTGGCGTTCGGATCGAGGCGCAGCGGCACGCCGGGGAAAGCCTGATGCAGCGCACGCATGCACGCGATCTCGTGCGCCGGCTCGAACACGCCACCCTTGAGCTTGATGCTCTGGAAGCCGTACAGGTCGATCATGCGACGCGCCTGCGCGACGATCTGCTCCGCGCTAAGGCCTTCGCCCCAGGCATCGGGCGCATAGGGCTTGTCGAAGTGCTCCGCGTACTTGAAGAAGAGGTAGGCGCTGTAGGGCACTGCGTCGCGAACCTTGCCACCGAGCAGATCGACGATCGGCGCGCCGACGATTTGCCCCTGCAAGTCGAGCATCGCGACTTCGAGCGTGCTGATGACTTTCGGCGCGTTCTTGGCCGAGTGCGAGCCGGGGGCGAGTTCGAATTCGACCGCGCCCGAGCTCGGCTTGATCGCCGCACGCACGCGTTCTTCCATCCGGTTCAGGTCGAACGGCGACAGGCCGATCACCAGCGCCTTGGCCTGCTCGAGCACACGCAGCATCGGCTCGTCACCATATGTCTCCGAGATGCCGACGCGGCCGTCGCTCGTCTCCAACTCGACGATGGCGCGCAATGCCCACGGTTCGTGGATACCGGCAGCGTTGAGCAGAGGGCCGTCGCGGAAGGCGATCGGCGTAATTCGCACCTGAGTGACGGTGATGTCGCGAGTCATGGCGGCAGTCCGGAAATAGAGGATTGGAAGTGGATGACGCATGGTAAAGCACTAATGTATTAGTGCGTCAGTGGGGAAAACCCATACGCCCGGCGCGCTGAAAACGGCTGCACCCCTGCCGGAAGCGCGTGAGCGTCGGCTATAGTATTAATATTTCAGCAGGTGGAAACAGCAGTGTCCGCCTGTGCCCACGCTTCTGGTCCTGCCATGAAAATCAACGTTTCCCCGACGAGGGCGACCCGGCTCGACCGGTCTCGCCATGCCGCGCCGCAGGTCTTCGAGCGCCTGCGCGAAATGATCCTGTCCCTCGAACTGGCGCCCGGCACGGTGCTGTCGCGCGCCGATCTGGCGACTCAATACGGTCTGAGTCAGACGCCCGTGCGCGATGCGCTGATGAAGCTCGGCGAGGAAGGCCTCGTCGACATTTTTCCGCAGCACGCCACCGTGGTCAGCCAGATCAATGTGACTTCCGCGTTGCAGGCGCACTTCCTGCGCCGCTCGATCGAACTGGAAATCGTGCGCACGCTTGCGGAGCAGCGCGACGCCGCACTGATCGCTCAGTTGCGCGCCACGATTGCCGGGCAGATGGAAGTGCGCGACCTGAAGAACATCGAGCAGTTCTCGCTGCTCGACCAGGCCTTTCATCGCCAGATGTACGAGGCGGCGGGCGTGCCGCAACTCTGGGATCTGGTGCGCAGACTGAGCGGCCACATCGACCGGCTGCGTCGCCTGCACCTGCCGGTCGAGGGCAAGACGATGGCGGTGGTGCGCGATCACACCGAGATCGTCGATGCCATCGAAAGGGGCGATGCCGAGGCCGCGCAGGCGGCGCTGCGCAAGCATCTCTCGGGTACGCTGAACCAGGTCGATGAGATCCGCACGAGGCACCCGAATTTTTTGACTGACGTCTGAATGCGGTCGGAGGAGCGTATGCAAGCGCCGTCGAAACTCGATCGGCCGATTTCGGCGATGGCCGTCGTCGGTCGCCATTTGATGACGCTCGAACGACCAGCCGCATCCGTCGAAGCGACAGCTCGCTCGCCACTATTCGCTCGATTCACGTTGGCCACTAACGCGCGCCGTCGCGGCGAAACCTCCAAAAACGGCGGTCAAACGCTAGCACGTACGCGCGTCTTAGCCGGTCGGCGTCGGGCGGTAAATACATCAGCCCAACGTGCGCCGGCATGACGCGCCGAACTCAATGCGATTGCATCGGCCGCGATCTGGACTGGCCTGCCGGAGCGGCGCACTACCTCCGATGCAACGTCTTCACTCAACCAGCGCCACCGGGACGTGCTTCGTTCGCCGAGAAGAATCAGGTCAGCACCCGTCTCCTCGGCAACAGCGGCGATCGCGCGGCCGACCGTCATGCCGCACATCGGCAACATAACCATGCGGACTTCCGCTTCAGGCGCTTGATCGTCCAGTACATTCCTGACATGCGCGACGACTTTGCGTCCGTGCGCGCTCATTGCCTCGACGATCAAGCCGAAATTGTCGTCAGCGGCTCCCAGATAAGAGGGCGTCGGGTCGACCACATGCAGCGCGACAATTTGTGCGTCGTACTTGCGTGCGGTTTCAATGGCCGACGCCAGGACGGTATCGGCCGAACTTGCACTGATTGCGACGAGGATTTTCGAAAACATGTTGAGCGCCCTCATGTAGCGGTTAAGTCAGACACGACAGCAGACTTGGGCTGTTCGTGATCCATGACCGCATCATCACTCGGTAGAGTGAGCGGAAAATTAGCTGAAGCAATCAATAAGACCAGTAGCCGAAGCGTTGCGGATAGCCGTAAACGACAGGAGGCGGGGCGTACGCAACCGGAGGCGGAGCGTAGACGGGGCTCGTGGTATAGACGGCCGGCTGGGAAATAGTGTTGCCTTTCGAGGCCATGCATTGCGCGTAGGCGGCGTTGTATCGCGCCTGCAGATTGACCGAAGTGGCTTGTGCGCCGTTTGCACCTACAGCACTGCCGAGCAGCAGGCCCGCGCCCGCACCGATCGCTGCGCCGACGCCGGCGTCGCCTGCCGCGGCGCCGAGCAGCGCGCCGGCGGCCGCTCCGCCCACGGTTCCGATCGCACTGCTGCCGACGCCGGCTGGTATTGCGCCGCGTGTTTGCCCGGCGGCATTGTCAGAGCGGAATGCGTAGTCCCGGCATGCATAGTCTTCCTGCTGGAACACGCTAATCGGCTTGCCACTTGGCGGCAATGCGACGACTGACGGGCCAGTCGGCGGCATGACGGCGCAGCCGGTAAGCGCGACGGCGATCAAGCATGCGGGCAAGGCGATACGAGTGGTTCTTAAGAGTTTCATGATGTCACGTCCCCTGATTCGATGACACCATCTTGAGCGCGCACAGTTAGCGTTGAATTAGCTTGACGCTGCGCAGGGCCGGCGGGGGTGTGTAACAGACTGGTGAAAAGCGGGGAGGGCGGGCACGCGGACCGATTTGGGGGAGAACGCAGGTCGTTCGTTCGGTTCGAGAGCCCGTGGACCTGCTTTCTTGCCGCGTACGCGAGCGGCTAGCAGGTCAATCGTGTTTGGTAGACACGGCTAGTGAGAGCGGCGTAAGCGCAAGAAGGCATCACCCGCCGCTCGGAAAATACGATGCGTCGACGAGATAGTGCTCGCGGGTGAATGCGCCGTAGATGTATTGCGGGTTCTCGACATCCTTGTTGTAGTACTCGTGCCACCAGCTTGCCGACTGCCAGATTGCCTCGGGGCAACTGGACCGGCTCTCGAGTCCCGGCGTGAGATCGAATCCGTTGGCCGCATACGCCGTCTCCAGCATCGCAGCCGAAGGCATGCCGAAGCCTTCGCCCAGTGGATTCGACGGCACACCGCAACCCCACGCATAGCCTATCCAACGCAGCAGCAGGCTCGACAGATCAATCGACATGCGCTCACGGCGCAGTTGCGTGAGACTCGCTTGAATCGCTTCGCCCGCGACCGGCCACACGATGAGCGCCAGGTTCGGATACTGTTCGGGCGAATCGATATGTGCGAGTGTGCTTGTCTGGATCGCATTGCAGATGGGCGCAAATCCGTCCGGCGGATACCATGCGTCGGGCGAAAGCGACACGCTGGTCACTTCCGTGTCCTTTGTCGCGGCTTTGCTTTTCACGCCAACGAACATCGCCTGCGACCACGAACTCGGCGACATGTCACTGCGCACGTGCGCCTGCGCGAGTCTCAAGCGAAACGACAACGGATCGGCGCCGCCGATCAACAGAACGAAACTGTGCTCCTTGATGCCTTTCAACGGGACACTCTTGAGCGCCCGATTGATCCACACGACGTTGCCCTCCTTCTTCTGCCGTGTCAGCGCGAGTAGATTCTTATTGCGTGCTGCCGCTCTTGACCGGCGTGCGATGACTGACATGATGGTGGACTCCCTTTGAGCGTTTCAGTGAGCAGCCGTCAGTTTGAAATGCGCGCTCCAACGCGTTTTCGCATTCACTTCCTGATCTCGATGAAGAGGCACGTAGTCGACCTGAACATCGAGAGAGCCGCCCACACGCTGAATGCAGAGCATCAACGCAAGATTGCCTCTCATCGATGAAGAGGGGCGAGGGTTGAGCGTCGTCGGCAGCAGGAGCGACTGATAGTCGCCCAGGCTGCCGAATCTCGACGGTGGGTCGCCGGGGTTAGGGTGCGTGGGCCAAGGGTCGCGTGGCCCGAACCAGCCGGTAATCGCCGACTTGATTGTCTTGAATTCGTCGATCCCGATCGACTTGACCAGCGACGTGGGCGATGAAATCACTTCATAGACGGGGCCACGGTTCAACGTATCGGCGCGCAGTATCCTGCCCCAGTGAACATCGCCGGTCAGGCAGGTCAGGGGCAAGCCCGCCGTCGAGACGCGTTCTATCTGTTCCACCATGAAGCGATAGTCGGCTTCGTAGTTCGCCAGTTCGTAGTCGGCAACATGACCATCGAACGCGCTCGCCGGATCGGCAAAGAGCGATTGTCCCGTCAATAGAAAACCGTAACGGGGCTTCGGCGTGTTCGCGGAGGCAACGAGCGTGTTCACCCATGCAGCGAGCGCGTTGCGGCCCGCGTTGCCAAGCAGCGCCCCTGGCGGGTCGAGCATCGTCTCGTGATCCGGCGCATTGCCGACGCCTCTTTCGCGCTGACTGCGCGTATCCAGCAGCAGGATCGTGAGAGGCTCTATGTCGATCACGCGCGGCTGTCCCATCGGGCCCGGGTAGCCTTGCTGAAACATGCTGAAGCCGATTTCGGCTGCGGTGCGCCAGCGGTCCCTGCCCGCTTCCGTCCAACTGTTCTGAATCAGCGGACTCTTGAAGGGCGCGTTGTTCCAGTACTCGTGATCGTCAGGAATCGACGCGACGGGCGCCAGCGATAGCAGTTGTGGAAACCCTTCTGGAATGCCGCTTCCGTTCGCTGGCGACGCACCAGGCGCATACCAGTTGCTCACGTAGTCTTCCTGAAACTTCGCTTCAAGCCAGGCCTGGTCATTCGAAAAGTTGAGTTCCGTGGGCAGATCCAGATAAACCTGATCGCCCGCGAACAGCACGAGGTCTGGACGCGGCTTATAGGAAGAGATCCATCTGCCCGCTTCGCCATGCCGGTCCTGGGCGCCGTGAAAACATGACAGGAGCAGCAGATTGAATCGCTCGCCGAATTCCTGCGGGATCGCTTGAGGCAGGGTGCGAAATGAGCGCACGACGGGTGCGACGGCGTCGACGCTCAATCCGACTTCATGCTCGGAAGCCGGCGCAAGGCCACCGAATTCGACAACCGTGGAGCAGAAGGGGAGCTTTCCCTGAACCTTCCAGCACTGCAGCGGGCGTACTGTCGAAGGCACAACCGGTTTGCCGCCGAGTGTCCAGACCAGCGCCGACGCGGTGCCATTGGTAGCCGCGAGAACACCCGCCCATACGCGCAACGTCGTGGCGTTATCGGCGACGTGATTCACAAGAGACACGATCATTTCGATGATCCAGAAGAATGATTCGTTCTTTGTGTTTCGAACGGGCAATACCTGTCCGGCGCAATCGAAGTTGCGCGGACGGACACGGGACTCGATGGCCCACTCGATCGAGATGGAATTCTCTCAACACAGCATAGAAATTGACCTGACAATTTGTAATGAGGGTTTTCCGGCCCACCAGACAGGAGATCAATTTCGCTGCAACGTGCGGCAGTCAACATTCAATCAGGCGCGCTAGGCGTATGAAAGCCGTGTGAAAGCAAAAAGAAAACTGGTGCGCCGACGAGCGATCCAGACCGGCTGGAGATCAATCCGGGGAAGCTGCATTCGGTCAAGAAGATCGACACCGAAATGCAAAAACGCTTCGGGACGTGAATCCCTGAGAGCCTGTCTTCGACCCTGATGAACGGAGGTGATTGCCATGCGCCGCTCTGTAAAGCCTATCCGCAATCATGTTTGCACCCACGCGTTTTGTCGCGTGCCGCTGTCGCCGGATGCAATCGCCCAGCTCTATGCGCGTTTCATGGAGCTCAAGGAAAAGCGCAGGCTGCCCAAGAGCATGACGTTCGATCAGTACTATTCGGTCTGGCGCAGCAGCAGGCGCGGCGAGAATTTCGTGGGCCTCGACGACGGCGCGCTCCAGCATTCATCGAGCACCAGCAAGCAACTGATCGACCGTCCTCCGCGACTGCTCAAGGGTGTCATTCAGACGCTGGTATTGCTGGTCGATTTTCCCGATCGCCCCCATGACGTCAACCGCAGCCCTGCGTTCTTCGAGCAGATGCTGTTCAGCGCCGACCATGTCTTTCCCACCGGCAGCATGCGTGATTACTACCGCACGGTCAGCAACTTCGACGGCGCGGCGGGAAAGGGCATCGACGTGCAGGGCAAGGTGTTCGGCTGGTTTCGCCTGCCTCAGCCGTTGAGCTTTTACACGGACGGCAGTTCGGGCATGGACGGCACGTTTCCGCGCAACGCCCAGGGCATCGCGCGCGATGCCGTGCTGGCGGCGCAGCAGGCCGGCGTCGATTTCTCTCCGTACGACATGCTCGGCGAGCATCTGGTCACGGCGCTCTTCATCATCCATGCGGGCGGTGGAGCGGAGCAGACCTTGTCGCGCGACGATGTATGGAGCCACAAATGGGTTATTCCAGACGGCGTGAAGGTTGGCCCCAACCTTACCGTGCAAACCTATCTGACGGTGCCGGAAGACTGCAACATGGGCGTATGCGCGCACGAATGGGGACATCTCGCCGCGCGCTGGGCCGACTACTACGATACGGGCCGCGTTCAGCAGATGCAGTCGAACGGGCTCGGCAACTACTGTCTGATGGCGGCGGGCTCGTGGGGCAACAACGGACTGACGCCGGTGCTTCCGAACGGCATGCTGCGCATGTTTCATAGCTGGATCGAACCGAGGCTCGTCACGAAGACGACGAAGAACATTGACCTCGAACCCGCGGCTGAGGGCGGTAGCATCGTCTATATCAACAACGCTGCGCGGATGGTCGAGGAGCAGTACATCATCGTCGAGTACCGGCGGCGGCGCGGACAGGACGCGTTTTCGCCGGATGAGGGCGTGGCGATTTACGTGGTGGACGAGCGGATCGACAACGTCAACGACGAAGAGCATCTCGCGATCGAACTGATGCAGGCCGACAATCGGCGCGATCTCGCGAAGATTTTCGGACAGGGCAATCGTGGTGACTCGACGGACCTGTATCCGAACGGCACCAAACGCTCGATCGGCAAGGCAACCAAGCCCGCGCTCCATTTGCCCGATGGCAAATGGAGCGGTGTGACGATCGCCGTATCGGGCACGCCAGGGGCTGACAAGATGAAGATTAGCGTGACGATGGAGTGAGACGGGCGCGGCGCACCATCGGCGAAGGCCGGACGGGACGAGATGAACACGTTCGGGCGAGCCTTCCGCGCGCGAGGTAGGGACTCTTCTACCCCGAATGGTGCTGCCAATCTAATAGAGCGATTACTGGCTCAATTGCGAACCCGAGAGTAAGTGAGTGCCAGCGCTCACGGGCGTGTGCACGCATACGGTGGCTTGCTGTTCGCGCAGCAAGTATCTCTGGCGGGACGCATGCTTGAACTCTCGGTGCCTGCGCATCGGCCATGCATCGACCGATGCCTGCAAAGCACGTCCTAGTGGAAGCTGCCGCCTGACTCGTTGTCAGAAATCTTTCTTCCGGAACTGTCTACGATCGCAACTGGCGTGCCGGCCGTGGTTCTCGCCGGATACGTCGAAAGCAGCCGCGATGTACGGCCCGGCTCACTAGCGGCCGATGTCGCGATGTCGACTGGCGCTTGCAGCGTCGTCACAAGACTTTGGAAACTTGCTTGCATAACAGAAGCGAGTCCTCCTCCAGTTTCTACGGCGATCTCCTGAACGTGGCGCCAGTACGCAAACGTCTTTTTCAGCGCGGCAGGCAGTTGCTGCGACTGAAGTTCGATCACTTCATTCAATGATCGTGAAGAAAGTGCCGCTCCGGCTAACACCTCCTGTTCGCGGAGAGATGTCTTTACAGTTTGCACATTCAATTCGACAAGTTTCTCCAGGCCGTCCACGGCGCAGGCCATCCAGTCGAAGGCGCCTGGAAGATCGGTGTCGCGGCGAAAGAGGGGAGCGTAGTTCAAAGTAGTAGCGTGCATAAGACGAAGGCTCGGTGAGGGTGAAAGTGAAGGGGCAGGCACATGCCGGCATTGAGCCAATCAGCAACCGTCATTCCAGCGCCGATGGATTGAGCGGCATGCGTCGGGCCAAGCGGATCAACAGGCATTTCTAAGGAGAACGCGGCGCGCATCCGGCAAGTTGTCGCTTCGTTGCGCGTCGCGGTCAGGAGGCTCGACCGGATCAATCAGGCGACCGGGCGGCCTGGCATTGCACGGGTCGGGTTGCGGCGCAGGAGAGCGTCGTCATCGGTCGACGCGCCGCCGGCTTCTTCGAACGGCGGCTGATGACGAAATCCGGCGTGCCCCGAGACGATGGAGATGATTGCGCCGACAACGAGTGCCGCAAACGAAAACCACGAGGCGCGTGCTACGCCGCGTGCTGCGGTGTCTGCTGCCTGGCGTGCATCGGCTTCGGCTTGCGGACTCGAGGCTTCAGCGGTCGCGGAGGCAACCGCGCCTTGAACGCGTTGTGTCAAGGCGCCCGCCATCGTGCCAGTGGTTCCTGACGGACCGGCTGCCGCACCGACCGTTGCGCCGGTCGCCGCGACGCTTCCGGCGGCGCTCACCGCGCTTCCGAGCAGCGACGTTGCTCCGTAGACAACCATGAGAATCATCACTGCCCACGCGAGCAGGCCGTGAAGCCAACCGAGTACGGGGGCACAGCGTCCCGCGAAATAGGAACCGATGAACACGGCGATGACGGTCATGACGATCAGATAGACGCCTGAACCAAAGCCGAATCCTTGCAGAGGATTGGGACGGGAAAGGGGCGAGAGCGCGGACGTGCCGATTGCCGTGCCGAGCACACTGAGGATGAGGTAGGCGATCAGCGAGAGGATGACGCCTGCGATCACAGAACCCCACGAAACGCGAGGTAGTCCGCTCTGGGTAGTGAGGAGTTTCATAGTTAGCCTGTGACATGAAGGATTAAAAGGAATGAACGCAAGATGGCTCGTGTTCATGCATTTGCACCGCGCAACGGCTGTTCCCGGCATTCCTTGAACTCGATCAGTTGCCGATTTGCGATGCAAGGGAACTCTTTGTAGGTGTCAGCGGGATGAATTTCGCCGGGCACATGTCGCTGGAAAGAGGAATCCACTTTGCGCTGTTTTGTCGACGCGATGGGTCAGTGTCGATAGTTACGAAGCTCCTGCAGGAACCGTTCGACGGGACTGGCGGGGCGAAACGCAACGTACCGGCGAACGGGCACAGCGCGTGCTGAGCGGTCTTTACGAAGTGATGCCCATCCGATGTGTAACCCGTGACGGTCCCCTGGAAAAGACGGTCCAAGAAGAGAAAATGGAGAAACCATGCTTGCCGTCGTCATTCCAGCCCATAACGAGGCTCATCTAATCGGTCAGTGCATCCGGTCGATTATTCGCGCGTCCCGTCATTCCAATCTCGAGGGCGAGGAAGTCCGTATTTTTGTGGTGATGGACAGTTGCACTGACGGCACGGGGCTGATCGCCGCGTCGCTGGGCGCGCAGATCTTATCGGTGGAGATGCGCAACGTCGGCGCGGCGCGCGCGATGGGTGCACAGGCAGCGCTGGCGCAGGGCGCCCGGTGGTTGGCTTTCAGCGACGCTGACACAACGGTTGCGGAAGACTGGCTCGTGCAGCAACTTAACTGTCGAACCGACGCGGTGTGCGGAGTCATCAGTATCGAGAATTGGGCCGGACACGGTGCCGCGGTCCGTAGGGACTTCACCACGACTTATCGGGACCGTGACGGGCACCGCCATGTCCACGGCGCGAATCTGGGCGTGTCCGCGGCGGCGTACGTGGCGGCTGGCGGATTCAGACCATTCGCATCCAATGAGGACGTGGCATTCGTCGAAGCGCTGATTGCCGCAAAGGCATCCGTCGCATGGAGCGCCGCAACGCGAGTGGTGACCAGCGCCCGTCTTGATTCGCGCGCGCCTAACGGCTTCGGCGCGGCGCTGCGGGCGGTCAGTCTGCAATTGGCTGCGGCGGACGGGATGGCGAATGACACAGTATCGCAGGCGTGCGAGGATTCGGAGCGTTTCGACGCTGCGCCTTAACTGCTTCGCCTGACTCAACGTGGGATAAGTGAGTGAGATTCCCTGCGCTCACCACCTGCCGCAAGCAACCCCGTCAACCTGGCAGAGACGGGCTCCTGCAAGTATGCTATCGGACTCGACGATCGATCCACGCATACAGCACGGGAGCAACGTGAAAAAGACGGAGTTGCGAAACGACCTATTGGAACTGCGCGAACTCATCCGCGAGTTTGTCGACGAGCGTGACTGGGACCAATTCCACACGCCGAAGAATCTGGCGACAGCGTTGAGTGTCGAGGCAAGCGAGCTACTGGAGCCTTTTCAGTGGCTTGTTTCGGGTGACAAAAGCGAACTCGACGAAGCGAAGCAGACAGCTATCCGGCATGAGATGGCCGACGTTCTGGTGTACCTCGTTCGCCTTGCAGACAAGATGGATGTCGACCTCTTTCAGGCTGTGGTGGAAAAGATGGCGCTCAATCGGGAAAAATATCCCGCCGACAAAGTACGCGGCGACTCACGCAAGTACTCCGAGTACGAAGACTAGAGTCAACGAGCCTTCCCCCAGCCTCACCCGCAATTCAGGAGTGTCAGTCGATGTCGGTTTCGTCATCCGCCACCACACGCCCCGGCGCTTCCTCTCTGATCACGTCGCTGGTCGCGGCCGCGTTGTTCATGGAAAACCTCGACGGCTCGATCATCGCAACCGCGCTACCGCAGATGGCGCATTCGTTTCACATCACGCCGGTCGAACTGAGCATCGGCATCACGTCGTATCTGTTGACGCTCGCGGTCTTCATCCCGATCAGCGGCTGGATTGCCGACAGGGTTGGTGTGCGCACGGTGTTCACGGCTGCGCTTGCGATCTTCACCGCCGCATCAGTGCTGTGCGGACTGACCGACAACCTCGTCGAATTCACCGGCGCGCGGATTGTGCAAGGCATTGGCGGCGCGATGATGGTGCCGGTCGGACGGCTCGCCGTGCTGCGCGCCACGCCGAAAGAAGGCCTGATGCGCGCGATCTCGATCATCACCTGGCCGGGGCTGGTCGCGCCAGTCCTCGGACCGCCGCTGGGCGGGTTCATCACCACGTATTCGTCGTGGCGCTGGATCTTCTATCTGAACGTGCCGCTCGGACTCGTGGGCGTGGCGCTGGCGTGGCGCTTCATCAGCGCGGAACGCGACACGGATCGTCGTCCGTTCGACATGTTGGGTTTCGTGTTGACCGGCGTCGCGGGCACGTCGGTGATGTACGCGATGGAGGCGATCGGCCGCGCCGACACGTCATGGCGCACGGCGCTGCTGTTTCTGGCGATCGGTCTCGCGGCTTGCGCGGCGGCGTGGTTTCATCTGCGACGCAGCGCGCATCCGATGGTCGATCTGTCGGCGTTCCGGATCAAGACGTTTATGGTGGCGATCGGTGGCGGGTCGCTGTTCCGGATCGCGATCGGCTCGGTGCCGTTTCTGCTGCCGTTGATGTTTCAGGTCGGCTTCGGCATGAATCCGTTTCAGTCGGGCTTGCTCACGCTCGGGGTATTCGCCGGCAATCTGTCGACGAAACTCGTCACGACGCAGATCTTGCGGCGCTTCGGCTTTCGCACGGTGCTTCTGTACAACGGCGCGTTCGCCGCGGTGACGCTGGCGAGCATGAGTCTGCTAACGGCCTCCACACCGTACGGATGGATCCTCTTTGCGCTATTCGTGAGCGGCGTCGCGCGGTCGTTGCAATTCACTGCGATCAACACGCTCGGCTTCGCGGATGTGCCCAAGCAGCAGATGAGCGGCGCGTCCACCTTGTCGAGCACCTTGGGCCAGATGACGATGGGCATGGGCGTTGCAGCCGGCGCGATTGCGTTACGGATCGCGGCGTGGTGGCACGGACACGATGCGCAAACATTGGCGCCGGCCGATTTCACCATCGCGTTTCTGATGATGGCGGTATTGAGCGTGATCGCGATAGCCGATGTCTTTTCGCTGTCACCCGATGCCGGCGCGCATGTCAGCGGACATCGAAGGGCGGGCGAGAAGTCATGACGAAAAGTCGAAAGCGCTCTCGACACATTCGACACTGAATCGGCACACGCAATGTTCTACGCCCAGCTTGAAAGATAAACCGCGACACGCGAGCATCGCGGCCCGCGACTCAAATCGACTTCACTTCTCCACCGTCCATCCGTAAGGTCGATCCCGTCATCCAGCGTGCCTCAGGCGACACGACGAACGCCATCAACGCGGCAATTTCCTCCGGCGTGCCGTAACGCGCAATACCGGCTTCAACGGGAAACTTTGCCGTCGCTTCTTCGACGGACATGTTGTGCAGCGGCGCCCAATGCTCCAGGTATGAGCGTCGCCGGCCGGTCATCACGGGCCCTGGCAGCACGCTATTGACCTGCACGCCGTCGGCGATGCCGCGATCCGAGAACGCTTTCGCGAGCGCCACGATCGCCGCGTTGATCGTGCCCACCGCCGCATAGGGGGCCTTGGGAAACAGTGCCGAATTGCCGGACATCAGCACGACCGATCCTGAGCTTTCCTTCAGCGCCGGCCACGCCGCGATCGTCAACCGTCGCGCGCCGTGCAGCTTGAGCGCGAGACCATGCTCCCATTGCTCGTCGGTCATTTCGAGCACGTCGATCTGCGGGACTGCGCCTGCAATGTTGAGCAGGGCGTCGATGCGCCCGAACGTCGCGAGTGTCTGGTCGACGACTTGCTGCGCGGCGTCGGGTTCAGAGAGATCGATGTCGATAACGAGCGTTTCGGCACCGGCCTTCTTCACCTCGACGGCGGTCTCGTCGAGGTTCGCGCGGTTGCGCGCCACGAGCACGATCGAATCGAAATCCCGCGCCAGTCTGATGGCGGTGGAACGGCCGATACCCTGGCTTGCGCCCGTCACGATTGCGACTTTGCTGGACATGTTGCTTCTCCTGATTGGTTGAATGAAGCGTGGTTCAGTGCTTCGGATATCTCAGTGGGTAAGGAAGTCCGAAATGGCCGCGGCGATTTCCGTGGCGTGCGTCTCCAGCGCGAAGTGGCCGGTATCGAAGAAGCGCACTACGGCGCCCGGGATGTCGCGCCGGAATGCGTCGGCGCCGGCGGGCAGAAAGAAGGGATCGTTTTTGCCCCACACGGCGAGCAAGGGTGGCTGATGCGTACGGAAATATTGCTGGAACGCGGGGTACAGCGCGACGTTGCTTTGATAGTCGCGGAACAGGTCGAGTTGTACTTCGTGCGCACCTGGCCGGCTCAGATAGAAGTCGTCGAGCGAGTAACCATCAGGCGACACGGACGCCGTGTCGGGCACCCCGTGCGTGTACTGCCAGGCGGTCGTTTCGTGCGTGAGCAGTGCGCGAAGTGCGTCCCGATTCGACGGCGAAGCGTCTTGCCAATACGCGCGGATAGGATTCCAGCCTTCGCTCAATCCTTCTTCGTAGGCGTTGCCGTTCTGCGAAATGATCGCGGTGATCCGCTCGGGATGTCGGATCGCAAGGCGGAAACCGGTCGGCGCGCCGTAGTCGAATACGTAGACCGCAAAACGGTCGAAGCCGATCACCTCGGTGAAATGCTCGATGACGTTGGCGATGTTGTCGAACGTGTAAGCAAAATGGTCGCGACTGGGCATGTCGGACTGACCGAAGCCGGGCAGATCCGGCGCGACGATATGGAAACGGTCGGCGAGCTCCGGAATCAGGTCCCGAAACATATGGCTCGAACTCGGAAAGCCGTGCAGGAGCAGCAGCTTTGGGGCGCCGGGGCGGCCGGCTTCACGGTAGAACACCTTGAAGCCGTCGACGTCGGCGTGACGATAGGCAATTGAAGTCATGGTCTCTCTCCTGAGGGAAACAGAGTTAAACGGGTGACGAAAGGCGCCGTGCGATGTTCGGTATCGCAGGTCGCACAGAACTCGCGGATAACGTTAGCGAGCGGAAATCGACTGGACCGCTTCGGCGATGACATGCGTCACCGCGTCGGGAGCCGTCACGATCGGCGTGTGGTCGGCCTGATAGGACCGCACGTGAGCATTCATGCGAGCTGCCATGAAATGCTGGGTGTCCGGGTTGATCATCCGGTCCTGTTCGGCGATCAGGAACCAGCTTGGACGGTTTTTCCACAGCGGACGCCCGACCGCTTCGCCGATGCACGACACCGAAATCGGACGCTGCACGGCGGCGAGCACCGCCGACTCTTGATGCGTCGCATGCTGCGCGAACGCCTGAGCGAACGCCTCTTGCGGCAGCCATATCAATCCGTGTCGATCCGGCGCGAGTTTCGGCGCCAGCGAATGCGCTTCGCCGCGATAGAACACGTCGCCGACCGTTTCTCCTTCATCCGGGGCCAGCGCGGCGACGTAGGCCAATGCCCCGATTTTTTCGGACCGGCTCGACCCGATCACCGCGCCGGCATACGCATGACCGGCCAGCACCACCGGACCTTCGATCCGCTCCAGCGTCCGGTCGAGCGCGGCCACATCCTCACTCAGCGACGTGAGCGGCAGCGGAGCCGCAACCGCATCGATCCCGTGTTCCTTCAGACCCTCGATCACCTTGCTCCAGCTCGATCCGTCCGCCCATGCGCCGTGCACCAGCACTGCGCTCACATTGCCAGAAGACATGTCCCGCTCCTTTGAAGATAGTGAATGCTGCTTGCGAAATGCAGCCAGGTTCGCCGCGTTTGTGTAACCTGTTTGATGTTGTTTTAAAGGTTACTGACTTGAGATGTAACTTGTCAAGTACGTTTTTAGTGGTTACGATACTGACATCGTCATTGCAGATTGATTACAAGAAAATGGACTACCGTCAGATTCCCGCGATATTCGTTGCCGACGCGCCGGGCCTCGATTTCCTGAACTCGGTCGCGACCCCCGTGGATGAAGATGTCGACTGGATCAGCGATGGAGCCGGATTGCTGGCCTGGCTGGAGCAGGCCGGAATGGCCCCGCGCGCCGCCCTCACTGCACTGCGGTCGCAGGCCACGCCGGCCGAACTCGACGCCGTTGCGGCGCAGGCTCGGGCGCTGCGCGAATGGTTCAGGGTATTTGCGCAGAAAAGGAAGGGGCGGCCGTTGACAGCGAGAGATTTGCGCGAGCTCGCGCCGCTGAATCAACTGCTCGAGCGGGATGACCGATATGCAGAAATCGCCGCCAATGCGACGGGCGAGGCGTCGCCCTTTGAACTCCGGACGAATCGGCGTTGGAAGTCGCCGGAGTCATTGCTGATGCCCATCGCCGAAGCGCTGGCGAACCTGGTGTGTGACGAGGACTTCACACACGTGAAGGCATGTGAAGGTCCGCGCTGCACGTTGATGTTTGCGGATCACACGCGGGGCCACGCGCGCCGCTGGTGCAGCATGGCAATTTGTGGGAACCGCGCGAAGGTTGCCGCTCACCGAAAGCGGCTCAAAGAGCAACAAGGCGAGTGACGTGGCGTGGTGAGCGATTCGGCGTTGTACTGAGGTCTGTTTTGGAGGCGTGATATGGATCACATCAAGGCGATTGCATTCGATTTGTACGGCACCCTTTTCGATGTCCACTCGGTGGTGGCGCGGTGCGATCAACAATTTCCGGGGCGCGGACGTGAAATCAGCACGCTCTGGCGACAGAAGCAACTCGAATACACGTGGCTGCGGAGTCTGATGAACCGCTACGTCACTTTCGAGGAGGCGACGGAAGACGCATTGCGCTTTACCTGCCGGCACCTTCGGCTCGATCTGGGCGATGAAGCCTGCAGGACGCTCTGCGATGCATACCTGCGCCTGCAGCCGTTCCCCGAAGTGTCCGGTACGCTGCGCGAATTGCGTCGGCGAGGACTGAAGCTCGCCGTACTGTCGAACGGTTCGCCTCATTCGATCGGCGCCGTGGTGGGGAACTCGGGACTTCGCGCCGAGTTCGACCATCTGCTGAGCGTCGACCCGGTCCGTGTGTACAAACCGGACGACCGCGCTTACCTGCTGGCGGAGCAGGCATTCGGGCTCGCTCGAACATCGATTCTGTTCGTGTCGTCGAATGCGTGGGATGCAACGGGGGCTCGCTATTTCGGCTTTCCGACATGCTGGATCAATCGTAGCGGCAATGTCTTCGAAGAAATGGGCCAGACACCCGACTGGCAACTGCAAGGTCTTGACGGATTGCCAACGCTATTCGATGGCGGCGCCGGCGCGTCCATGCAGCGCTGATTCCTGGAGCAGGCTGCCCGGAAGCGGCCATTCGCCGAATGATGAAAACGACAGAACGCGAATCGCCGCAACGGCCAAACAAATTACATCACGCCGCGGTGGGCTTTGAGAAGTGAGAAGCGGCGATATTCACGCAAGTAGTTCGGGAGAATCTGCGAGCACTTCTGGCGCGCAGCTATAATCGCGCTCGAACATGGCTAGGGGAAGTTACTCGTGAAAAAGATCGCTGCCTTTGCGCTCGTTGCGCTTGTACTGACTGGTTGCTCGTCTGCCGAAAAGCAGGAGCAGCAAGAGCAGAAGTTCCTCCACAACGAAACGAATCTTGCCGCCGCCCAACGCAATGCGGCGGTCAACTGCGACCCGGCGAACTGCGACGCGGCTTGGGCGATGACGAAACGCTATATCGAGCAGCATTCCGATACCACCGTGACGCGCGCGGACGCGGTCGCAATCGACACCGACGTGCCGAGTGGTTCGGGCAAGGTTGCCTTTTCGGCGACTCGCGCGGCAAAAGGCTCGGGCGCAACCTTGACTCTCTTTGCGCAGTGCCGCGGCATGTATGGGCCGGACAACGCCAAAGGTTCCGACTATGACGAGTGCGCCGAGAAGATCCTCAAGACACAGAACGGCTATGTGGCGTTCCTCAGGGCACATGCGTCGGGTCAATAACGCCTTGGGCTGCCTCCGCCTACGATTTGCTGTTTCCGATCGACTAGCCAGGCGGTAGCCACGGCTCCCACAATCAACGGTGCGCCCACTAGCATCCCAACTGTGGGGCGTTCCTCGAGAAAAGCCCACCCCAGCATCACGGCAATCACTGGATTGACGAACGTGTATGTTGCGACCAGTGTCGGATCGACGCGGTCGAGCAACCAGACATACGCGGCGAATGACAGAACGGTACCTGCGAGAATCAGGTAGCCAAGCGCAAAAAGCGAGTCTGCTGAGACTGCCTGGACCCGGAAGCCGCGTAGTTCTCCCGTTATCGCGCACAACACAGCGAGCGTTGCGCCACCCGCTAACAGTTCGACCCCCGCAAGCGTAAGCGCGGGAGTCTTGCCCTTATGTCGCTGAGTCAGGACCGTTCCTAGTGCCCACGAAAGGCTTGCGCCGAGCAACGCGGCAAGCCAGGGCAACTCCATTCCGTGCGAGCCCGACGAGGGTGCTGCCCACGCGATGACGGCGACGCCGGCAAAACCCACACCCAGTGCGCAGATGGTGGCCGGCACAGGACGACGTTCTCCCGGAAGCAAAAAGCGCAGCATGGCAATCCAGAACGGAATGGTCGCCAGAATGACGGCGGCGATTCCTGACGGCACATGCTGCTGCGCAATTGCCAGAACGCCGTGGCAGCCGACGAAGAAAAGCAGGCCGCATGCGACGCCATGAATCAATAACTGAGCGGACGGGAGGCGCTGATTGTGCAGCAGGCTCCACCCCAGCAGGATCAAACCGCCAATCACGCAGCGTGTTCCCATCAGAATCATCGGTGGGAACGAGCGCAAGCCGATCGCAACGGCAAGATAGGTCGACCCCCAAACGAGATAAATGGCAGAGAACGCGAGTAGCGGTCGAGTCGACATAACGGGTCCGTTCGTTGATCTGTATAACCGGTTAACAGGTTATACTTTCGAAGCGGATTTACAAGAGGCATTTAGCATGACCGTCCAGAATGAAGAAGCTCGGCCGCGCAGGGCGTCGCATGTCGACGAGGAGTTGGCCATTCGGTTCGTGAACACGGTTGCGTGGCGCCGGGCTGACGAGCAGGAAGAGCGTTTGCCATCCGCTGAGGCGCTGCTTCGGTGGTTTGCCGAGGCCCGACTGTTCGATGCGGGTTTTTTGCGCGCGTTGTCGCTTGAATGGAAGGGCGATCCTGTCCTCGCCGAAAACGGATACCAGACAGCTTTATCGTTGCGCGAGACGATTTACCGGGCGCTTCAGAGCGCGGCGTCGGACAAGGCCCCAGCGAAAACCGACCTTTCGCTTCTGTCCCAGTTGCTCAATGCGGGCCCTCCTGGCATGCAGCTATCCGTCCAGCGAGGGCGCTATCTGTGGAACGCCGATGCGCACGCGAATGGCGTGTGTGTTCTGCTCATGCCTGTGGTCATATCCGCTTTGGCGCTGCTAACCGGTCCCCATTCGCATAAGGTGAAGCAGTGTCAGGACGACCGGGGCTGCGGATGGCTTTTCGTGGATGAAAGTCGTGCGCAGAACAGACGGTGGTGTTCGATGGGCGACTGCGGGAACCGTGCAAAAGCCCACCGTCACTATGTGCGCCAGCGCGACGCTGACGTTTAGACAGGGCTTATTGTGCTTACGCATTACTGAAACCTCAATCGCTGCCGCAGGAAGCATCAATCTGAGGGCGACCTACGCCCAGAGCATCACACTCGCCCAAGATTGCATTTGCGCCCAGCACGAACCATACTTGTTCTCTCCAGCCTTGTTCGCGGTGAATGGCGATGAACGGTAACGATCCCGATGGCGATCACCACGCGCACCCGCACACCGACACTCACGACCACCACGGTAGTGCTTTGTCGGAGATGGATCTGCGTGTCCGTGCTCTGGAATCCCTGCTGGTCGAGAAAGGGTATGTCGATCCGCACGCGTTGGACATCCTCATCGAAACCTATGAGCACAAAGTCGGGCCGCGCAATGGCGCCCGCGTGATCGCAAAGGCTTGGTGTGATCCGGCGTACAAACAATGGCTACTCGACGACGCCACTGCAGCGATCGCGTCGCTCGGCTACACGGGCCGACAGGGCGAGCACATGATCGTGCTGGAAAACACGCCCGCCGTGCACAACATGGTGGTCTGCACATTGTGCTCGTGCTACCCGTGGCCTGTGCTCGGACTTCCACCCGTATGGTACAAATCGGCGCCTTATCGGTCGCGCGCCGTCATCGATCCTCGCGGAGTATTGAAGGAGTTCGGCTTCGAATTACCGGCGGAAGTCGAGTTTCGCGTGTGGGATTCCACCGCGGAAGTTCGATACCTCGTGTTGCCCATGCAGCCGCCCGGCACCGCCGATTTCCCCGAAGAGGCGCTAGCTGAACTGGTAACGCGTGATTCGATGATCGGCACGGGATTGCCGACGACTCCCGAGTCGACACGGGGGACACCATGAACGGCGCGCAGGATCTCGGTGGTATGCAGACTTTCGGTCCGATATGTCCCGATAACGAAGTCTCGCCCTTTCACGCCGACTGGGAGCGCAGGGTGCACGCGACCACGATCGCCATGGGCGCAATCGGTAAGTGGAACATCGACATGTCGCGTGCGGCGCGGGAGAGTTTGCCGCCGGCGCAATACCTTTCCAGCGGCTACTACCAGATCTGGTTCGAGGGTTTGAAGAAACTCATCCTGAGCACCGGTCTGGCTACGGCCGACGAAATCGAGTCAGGCAAGTCGATGAGTCAAGCGGCGCCGGTTCCGCGCGTGTTGATGGCCAAAGACGTATCCGCGACGCTGCTACGAGGCAGTCCCGTCGAGCGACCCGCGGCCATGGAAGCAAAGTTTGCCGTTGGCGATTGGGTGCGGGCTCGTCAAATCAATCCTTCGTCGCATACTCGCTTGCCGCGTTATTGTCGTGGCAAACGCGGGCGCATTGTTACTGTGCACGGCACGCATGTCTTTCCCGATACCAACGCGATCGGCCTGGGCGAGCAACCGCAATGGCTCTATACCGTGCGCTTCGACAGTGCGGAGCTTTGGGGGCGAGATACGACTGCGGCGTCGGTATGCGTCGATTGCTGGGAACCGTATCTCGAACCGCCGCCGGCACCATGACTGATGCTCTAACGAAACTACCTGAACTGCGAGCCGTGTTGCCAGCACTGCCTTGCGACGACGCAGGGCCGATTTTCAACGCGCCGTGGGAAGCCCAGGCGTTTGCCATGACCCTGGCGTTGCACGAGCGCGGCATGTTCACCTGGGCCGAGTGGGCAACGTGCTTGAACGAGGCAATCCGCGACGCACAGGCCGCCGGCGACGCAGACCACGGCGACACTTACTACTCGCATTGGCTGACAGCGCTGGAGCGCATCAGCACGATCAAAGGACTCGTGACCGACGACTCGCTTCTGCGTCGCCGCGGCGCGTGGGATGCGGCAGCGCGCCGCACGCCGCATGGACAGCCGATCGAACTCGAGTGACGGTCTGCACGCATCGTCAGTCGGGAATCTCGGGCTCGACCAGCTTCGCCAACTGAACAAGCGACTCCTGCCAACCGAGGTAGCACATCTCCACAGGAATGACCTCGGGTACGCCCTCCTGCAAAATGGTGAGTTCGGTTCCGCACGATACCTGCCGCAATGAAATGGTGGCCTGCATCTCGCCCGGCAGGTTCGGGTCGTCGAATCGGTCCGAGTAGCGGATCTTCTCGAACGGCACCAGTTCGAGATACTCGCCGCCGAACGAGTGGCTGTTGCCGGTGCCGAAGTTACGGAAGGACATCTTGTGGGTGCCGCCGACTTTGGCATCCATGTGGTGGACCTGACAGGTGAACCCATACGGAGGAAGCCACCTCACTATCGCATCCGGTTCGAGGAAGGCACGATAGATGCGTTCAGGTGTAGCGCGCAAGACGCGGTGCAGATGGATGGTTCCGGTAGCCATGGTGTGTTCTCCTTTCATTAGAGAAGTTGGACATACTGCAACGACGATCCGACGACGCCGGTATCGACACAAGTTAAGACCAGGAAAAACCCGGGTGCGCCGCGCGGTCCAATATCGCAAATCGACGGCAAGCTTACTCCATCGGTGTGGTTCACCCATCCCATCGCGCTGGACGTATCTTTTTATCAAGTCATCCACGCGCCTGTTCCCCGTTTACTACAGCCTCTGCGATCCCTTTGCGCTGGCGCCATGCATTCGGCAGTTTGCGATTTCAATTTAGCCCCATCTGTTTTGTTTATCGCGATCTGAAATGCTGTGCAAACCTGTTCGCGGAGCAGTGCGGCCATGGGATCCCGAAAACGCTTTACGGGGCGCGGCTTGCCGATATCGTCAGATCAAGGGATAGGAAGTGCGACGGCACTTTCAAGCCGCTAACTCATGGTTTACCCTTACTTTCTGTAAATCCCTGCAATTCATACCTTTGTATCCCGAGACGCCCGCACGTTCTATCGGCCAGCAAGAAGCGCCTTAGGCTCAGCGCTTGCGCTGCGCTTCTGCATCCGCTGCCTGAGTTTGTTGCGTCGGCGGTCCAAATGAGTTTTTGAAGGAGTACAGGTATGGCACGGATCATCGGAGGCATCGCTGCCTCGCACACACCAACCATCGGTTTTGCTTTCGATAAGAACAAGCGTGACGATCCCGTGTGGGCGCCCATCTTCGAAAACTTCGCGCCGTTGGCCGACTGGCTCGCCGACAAGCGCCCTGACGTGCTGCTGGTCATCTACAACGACCATGTCACTTCGTTCTTCTTCGACCACTATTCCGCGTTCACGCTAGGCGTGGGACCCGAGTGGAACGTCGCCGACGAAGGGGGCGGCGCACGCGATCTGCCGCCGATCAAAGGTCATCCTGAGTTGGCCGCGCACATCGGCACTTCGCTGATGACCGACGAGTTCGACATGTCGTTCTTTCAGAACAAGGCGCTCGATCACGGCTGCTTTTCGCCGCTATCGATGCTTTGCCCGCACAAGCCCGAATGGCCAGTGAAACTCGTGCCGCTGCAGATGGGCGTGCTGCAACTGCCGGTGCCGAGCGCTCGACGCTTTTACAAGCTCGGACAAGCGTTGCGACGTGCAATCGAGAGCTACCCCGAAGATCTCAAAGTCGCGATCGTCGCAACGGGTGGCCTGTCGCATCAAGTGCATGGAGAGCGTGCGGGTTTCAACAATCCCGAATGGGACCAGCGCTTTCTCGATCTCTTCGAAAACGATCCCGAGCAACTGGCCGAGATGACGATTGCCGAATACGCGGAAATGGGCGGCTTCGAAGGCGCGGAAGTGATCATGTGGCTGACGATGCGAGGCGCCCTGTCGTCCAGCGTCGTTTGCAAGCATCGCAGCTACTACCTGCCGTCGATGGCAGGCATCGCGACTGCGATCTACGAAGGCGAAGAGGGTGAGACGAAGCCTTCCGTCGTCGAACGTCACCGCCAGCGGATGGCGGTTCAACTCGCCGATGTCGAGAAACTCGAGGGCACCTATCCGTTCTCGATCGAAGTCGCCGTTCGCGCCTATCGGATCAACGATTACCTTCACCGGATGGTCGAACCCGCTCATCGCGAAGCGTTTCTGAACGATCCGGAAGCGAGTTTCGAAGCGGCCGGGTTGAGTGAAGAAGAGCGCGACCTGATTCGCCGCCGTGACTGGCGCGCGTTGCTGCACTACGGCGTGATCTTCTTCATGCTCGAAAAGCTCGGCGCTGTAACGGGCGTGTCGAATCTGCACATCTACGCCGCCATGCGCGGCGAAACGCTGGAGGCTTTCCAACGCACCCGCAATGCGCCCGGCGCACTGTATTCGGTGGCGGGAAAAACCGCTGGAAAACTCGATTGGGACAACGCAGAAAAAGGCAAGAGCTGAAGGGTGAAAGTACCGCGCCGATGCTTTCGCCACCAGGCGGAGTGTCGGACTCAAAAGAAGCATGGCATGACGGCAAACAACACGAGCAATTACGTCATTAGCCAAAGCAAGGAGACAGGAGTAAATCGATGACAAACGGAAAAGCGATTGACATTAAGGCGTTTATCGACCAGCGAGCCATCTCGCCCTACCAGTGGTTACTGGTGACGCTGTGCTTTCTCATCGTGACGGCCGACGGCATGGACGTGGCGATCATGGGCTTTGTGGCGCCCTCGATCATCCACGATTGGGGGATTTCACGCCCCGCATTTGGTCTCGTGATGAGCGCGGCGCCGCTGGGACTTGTCATCGGTGCGTTGGCGGCGGGCCCGGCTTCGGATCGTATCGGACGTAAGTGGGTTCTGATTACCTCGGTTTTCCTCTTCGGCATTTTCACCATCGCGACGGCTTTCACTCACTCGCCCATGGAAATGGCGGCGCTGCGATTGCTGACCGGTATCGGCCTCGGCGCCGCGATGCCGAACACGACGACGCTTCTGTCCGAATACGCGCCTCAGCGCAAGCGTTCGCTGATGATCACGATCATGTTCACCGGCTTTAATCTCGGCTCGGCATTGATCGGCTTTGCGGCGGGCTGGCTGATTCCCGTCCACGGCTGGCGTTCGGTTCTGATTTTCGGTGGTGCTCTGCCGTTGGCGCTGATTCCGTTGCAAGTCTGGCTGCTGCCGGAATCCGCCCGCCTGCTCGCGGTGCGCGGCGCATCGCCGGCGCGTATCGGCGCTGTTCTCGGCCGGGTATGCGGTGCGCGCTTTACCGGCGGCGAGGTGTTCGTGTCCAACGAACCGCCGTTGCCCACGCGCAAGCCGATCGGCGTGCTCTTCTCGCAAGGCTATGGCTTCATGACGGCGGCGCTTTGGGTGACCTATTTCATGGGTCTGCTCGTCATCTATCTGCTGACGGGCTGGCTGCCGACGCTCATGAAAGACGCAGGCTTGACCGTCACTTCGGCCGCTAACGTCACGGCGATGTTCCAGATCGGCGGAACGATCGGCGCCATTCTTGTGGGATGGGTGATGGACAAGGTGCGGCCTGCACGGGTGATCAGCGCCGCTTACCTCGGCGGCGCGCTGTGCGTTCTCGCACTCGCATGGATCGGCGCATTGTCGTCGTCGCTGGCCTTGCTGGTATTCGCGGCGGGCTTCTGCATGAGCGGCGCGCAGACGGGGTTGAATGCGTTCGCGCCGGGCCGTTACCCGACAGTTGCGCGTGCCACTGGCGTGAGCTGGATGCTTGGCATGGGGCGCTTCGGCAGCATCTTCGGCTCCGCCATCGGCGGCGCGCTGCTCGGACTCGGTTGGCAGTTCGGCGCAATTCTCGCGATGCTGGCCGTACCCGCGACATTGGCTGCGCTCGCCATCATGGTCGCTCAACGGGCGAGGACAGGCGACCCGGCTGTGCAGCCGACCGTGGCGCACTGAGAAACCATCGGGCGGTGCCATGCGTGGCATCGCCCGATAAACGAATCAACTGTTGGAGTAAGGATGATCATCGATATTCACGGCCACTACACGACGGCGCCCAAGGCGCTGGAGCAGTGGCGCAACCGCCAGATCGCGGGCATCAACAGTCCTTCCGAAATGCCCAGGGTCTCCGAGTTGCAGATCAGCGACGATGAGTTGCGCGAAACGATCGAGAGCAACCAGTTGCGGTTGATGCGCGAGCGCGGGCTCGACCTCACCATCTTCAGTCCGCGCGCGAGTTTCATGGCGCATCACATCGGCGATTTTCAGGTTTCCAGTACGTGGGCGGCGATCTGCAACGAGTTGTGCTTCCGTGTGAGCCAGCTGTTCCCCGATCATTTCATTCCGGCCGCGATGCTTCCGCAGAGTCCGGGCGTGGATGTCGCCACCTGCATTCCCGAACTCGTCAAATGCGTCGAGCAGTACGGCAACGTGGCGATCAATCTCAACCCGGATCCGTCGGGCGGTCACTGGACCAGCCCGCCGCTGTCCGATCGCTACTGGTACCCGATCTACGAGAAGATGGTCGAGTACGACATTCCCGCGATGGTCCACGTGAGCACGAGCTGCAATGCGTGCTTCCACACGACCGGCGCGCATTACCTGAACGCCGATACCACCGCGTTCATGCAGTGCCTCACGTCTGACCTGTTCCGCGATTTCCCCACGCTGCGTTTCGTGATTCCGCACGGCGGCGGCGCGGTGCCCTATCACTGGGGACGTTTTCGCGGACTCGCGCAGGAACTGAAGAAGCCCTTGCTGAAAGACCATCTGCTCAACAACGTGTTCTTCGACACGTGTGTGTATCACCAGCCGGGCATCGATCTGCTCACGCGCGTGATTCCGGTGGACAACATCCTGTTTGCAAGCGAGATGATCGGCGCCGTGCGCGGTATCGATCCGGAGACCGGTAACTATTTCGACGACACGAAACGCTACATCGAGGCCGCGCATATCGATGCGGACGAGCGCTACAGGATCTACGAAGGTAACGCACGCCGCGTCTATCCGCGCCTCGATGCGGCATTGAAGACGAAGGGACATTGATCATGTATGAACTAGGTGTGGTGTATCGCAACATCCAGCGGGCAGATGGCGACGTCGCCGCAAAACTCGGGGCGCTCGGAACCGCCACCGTGCACGAGGCAATGGGTCGTGTCGGTCTGCTGAAGCCATATATGCGCCCGATCTATGCCAGCGCGCGCGCCCACGGCACGGCCGTCACGGTGCTGCTGCAGCCGGGCGACAACTGGATGCTGCACGTCGCGGCGGAACAGATCCAGCCGGGCGATATCGTCATTGCCGGTGTCACGGCGGACTGCACCGACGGTTATTTCGGCGACCTGCTGGCGACTAGCTTCAAGGCGCGCGGCGCGCGGGGTTTGATCATCGACGCCGGTGTACGCGACGTGAGCGTGCTGACGGAGATGAAATTCCCGGTGTGGAGCAAGGCGATCTCGGCCAAAGGGACGGTCAAGGCGACGCTTGGTTCGGTGAACATTCCGGTGGTGTGCGCCGGGGCGCTGGTGAATCCGGGCGATGTCGTCGTCGCGGATGAAGACGGCGTGGTGGTGGTCCCCGCTGTGTCGGCGCGGAAGGTGCTCGACAAGGCCGCGGCGCGCGAAGCCAACGAAGGCGAGAAGCGTGCGAAGCTGGCTTCGGGTGTGCTCGGCCTCGATATGTACAGCATGCGCGAGCCGCTAAAACAGGCTGGGCTGCGCTACATCGATTGAGAGGCAGAGAAACCATGAGTGAGCAGATCACTGGCATCTCGTCGATGGCCACGCGCCAGGTGCTCGCCGAGGCGGTCCAGGACTATGAGCGACTAACGGGGCAGCCTGTGGTCGTCAGGTCTGTTGGCGGTGTCGATGCCGCACGTCGCGTCGAGAACGGCGAGGGGTTCGACTTTGTCGTACTCGCTGCCGATGTGATTGACCGGCTGGAGGCCGCCGGCCATGTCGTTTCGGGCAGCCGGGTAGACGTGGCCCGTTCGGGGGTGGCAATCGCGAAGGCAGCCGGGGCGCCGCGGCCCGATGTCGGCACTGAGGCGGCGCTTCGCGACGCCGTTCTCGCCGCGCGCAGTATCGGGTATTCGACGGGACCCAGCGGTTCGCACCTGAGCCGTTTGTTCGAGCGCTGGGGCATTGCGGAAACCATCGCCCCACGCGTCGTGCAGGCCCCGCCCGGCGTGCCGGTGGGTACGCTCGTCGCACGCGGGGAAGTCGAGTTGGGTTTCCAGCAGTTGAGCGAATTAATGCACTTGCCGGGAATCGATGTGATTGGCCCTATGCCTGCGGAAGCTCAGATCGTGACCGTCTTTTCAGCCGGCATATGTACGGCATCCGCGAAGAAAGATGTCGCGAAGGCGTTCCTTTCTTTTCTGGCTTCGTCACAATGCGATCAAGCCAAGCTGAGTCAGGGAATGGAGCCTGCTTAAAACCTGAAGAACTCACCGCTCCTTCTTTTGCGCCTGTGCTGCGACCATCCAGCAGACCACCGCACCTGCGGCCCAACCGCATGCGAACATCAGTTCGAGGTCGAACAGGCTTTGGAAATTCTCCGCGTTTTCGTAGCTGCATGTTCGATGAGTTCGAAACTGGATACAGCCGGTTTGAGCATACTGGAAAACGACAAATAATTTATACAGACCGAACATCGTGAATGCCAGCGCAAGAAGCGCCAGTTTCGTTGGTTTTTTCATCGCATGGTCCGTTGGTTCAGTCTGACAGGATACCAATTGTCGGCGAGACACACGCGCTGATTTCCCTCATTCGACATGTCGCGGGAAATCGTAGAGAATCGGTTGGCATATCCCGCTGCGGATTGGCGCACTTGCGACTTTCCTTCCACGCGTCTTCAAACGACACAAGGAGCCGGCATGCCCAAGGTCGATCTCGCCACTGTGCCCGCACTGAATGGCTCGGGTTATCCGCCGCCATTCGACGCGCCTTGTGCTGGACGTACGCGCAAGCGTCTGGGCGAGGCGGGTGGGCTTCGCGATTTCGGCGTCAATCTCATGACCTTGCCGCCCGGCGGTTGGTCCAGCCAGCGTCACTGGCACAGCCACGAGGACGAGTTCGTTTATGTGCTCGAGGGCGAAGTGACGCTTATCGAAGACGACGGCGAGACGCTACTGCGCGCGGGTGATTGTGCGACGTTTGCGCGAGGGACCGGCAACGGCCATCACCTGATCAACCATTCCTCCGCGATGGCGGTTTATCTGGAGGTGGGCTCGCGTAATCCGGATGACCTCACCACCTGCTCCGATATCGACATGATGAGCGCCAACACCGACGGCCGGTTCGTGCATAAGGACGGCACGCCGTATCTCGAGTCATAGAGGGCGAACCACGTGTTGTCCGCGTTCGTTACGGCGGATCGTTGGTCCCGCTTGACTCACACACGACCTCAGTGCTTATATTCCAGACGATTGCCGTAGGTGATCGAATGCCAATGCCGTACGGTCACGGCGTGCTTTTCTGAGCGCTCATTAAGCGGTGCAGTCGCTACCTCCCATTGTGGCCGTATAAAAGGAGACCAGAATCGATGAATAAAGATCCAATAGACGCATCGGAACGTATTGACGAGCTGATCGCCGGACTAACGGACTGGCGTGGCAAAACGTTCGCGAGTGTCCGCAAGGTCATCCTTGAGTCCGACCCGGAGATAATCGAGGAATGGAAGTGGATGGGAAGCCCGGTGTGGTCTCGCGACGGCATGATCGCGGTCGCCAATGCGCACAAAGGGAAGGTGAAGGTTACCTTTGCGCACGGGGCGGGCATCGCGGATCCTGACAAGCTCTTCAATGCGGGTCTCGAAGGCAACGCGCGACGAGCGATCGATTTTTTGGAAGGCGATAAGGTCAATGCGCGCGCGCTAAAAAATCTCGTCCGCGCCGCTATTGAGTACAACCAGACTCATTTGAAGAAGAACAAGGCACCCGCGAGTACGCGGGCGAAAGTAACCAGGAGTAAAGCGACGTGACGGTAAGGCCGTCGGTTACCTGGAGTGGAAAGACATAGCGCAGGTCTGTGCGGGCGTGACTGCTGTGGCCACCTTCAGCATTCAGCGTTGCATAGATCGCATAAAGTGGCCCCTTCACACTGGACTCCCCCAAATAGACCCGTTAGTCTAAGAACATTGCACGACGCAGTCTGGCGATGCTGTTCCTAACCGATAACGTGGGAGCCGAAACATGGAAGTGAGCACAGAAGCGCTTGTTGACATGCTGCGAGAGGTCGAAGCCGACGACCCGATCGACTACGCCGACATTCCTTTCGGAGAGCAGGAACTCAGGCGTCTGGTGATGACCTCTCTGGTCGAGCGCCACCACCAGGTCGAGGCCGGCAACATGTCGGTGTCGGACATCCATGCGCTGTACCTCCTGAGCACCGCCAAGCTGGTTCTCGAAAACACGGTGCTTCACGCCAGGCTGCTTCTGCTTCAGGGGCAGCAGATCGATGTGCAGTCTCTGCTGGCGCCATTCACGCTCAAGGGCAAATCATAGGCCGGGCAAGGAAGGCTCCTAACCACAGGGCGAACCACGTCATCAAACAAACGTGGTTCGCTAGCGTGAAGGCTGATCGACCCGAGCCGGGACGTTCAAGGCTAAGGGCGCGCGGCTGTATCGAAGAACTCCAGCCAACGGGTCACCTGACCGTCTTTGACTGTGAAGATATGCACCCATTCTGATTCGAACGATTTGCCTGTCGCCTTGATGGTCGACGCGACAAAGCCGAGCACGATAATGTGCTCGCCCGCATCGATGAATTCACGAGGCTCGAGGCGGGTAATTTCCTCAGCCGAAAAGAGGTCATCGAAATATTGCTGCACGTCCGCGCGCGTGCGACATTGGGTGGCATACGGGAGACTGGCGGGCCCCACCACTCGCCAGTCAATGTCAGCGGGAATCAGCGCCAGCAGCGCGTCAATATCGCCCCGGCCAAAGGCGGCGTATGCGTCTTTGACGACCTGCATCGCGTTGCTCATGTCAATCTCCCGGGCGACAGCCAGCGTGAACGTAGAGAAGCACGCAGACACGGACGGACGCGTCGCTCCGCTATCAACAGTAACTGCGTCCTATCATAGAACCCGTTCTGTCGAAATACACGCTGCAGCGCGGTTCGGCCGGCGCGCGGGGACTAAACGCCGCCCCGTCGCCAGTCGCTCAGTTCTGAAAGTAATTCAGGCCAAGCGCACCTTTCACCTCGGATACGGTGGCACCCGCCACTTCCCGCGCGCGCATCGTCCCGCGGAGCAGGACGTTCAGCACCTCCGCGCGGTCGGCTTCGAACTCGCGGCGGCGCTCCCGGATGGGGGCGATCATTGACTGCAATCGTTCGTTGAGCACACGCTTGACCACGCTGTCGCCAAGGCCGCCGCGGCGGTAGTGCGCTTTGAGTTCGTCGACCATCGGGACGTCCGGCTCGAACGCGTCGAGGAACGCGAACACAACATTGCCTTCCACCTGGCCCGGATCATTGACGCGCAGATGGTTAGGGTCGGTGTACATGTTGTTCACGGCCTTGGTGATTTCGTCCGGCGTCGCGCCCAGTGTGATGGCGTTCCCCAGCGACTTGCTCATCTTGGCTTTGCCGTCGATGCCCGGCAGCCGTGCGACGTGCGAGAGCACGGCTTCGCATTCGACCAGCACCTGTTGATCGACCGTGTTGTTGAAACGGCGCACCAGTTCGTTGGTTTGTTCGATCATCGGCAACTGGTCGTCACCGACAGGTACGCGCGTCGCCTTGAACGCGGTGATGTCGGCGGCCTGGCTGACCGGGTACGTCAGAAAGCCGGCGGGGATATCCCGCTCGAAACCGCGCAGCACGATTTCCGCCTTGATGGTCGGATTGCGCTCGAGGCGCGCGACCGTCACGAGATTAAGCAGGTACTGGGACAGTTCCGCCAGCTCGGGCACCTGCGACTGGATGACGATGGTCGACTTCGCCGGGTCGATGCCGACCGCGAGATAGTCGAGCGCCACCTCGATGACGTTTTCCGTGACTTTCTGGTGCCGGCCGACGTTGTCGGTCATGGCCTGCGCGTCGGCAAGCAGGAGGAACTGCTGTGCTTCGTGCTGAAGCTGCACGCGCGAGCGCAACGAGCCGATGTAGTGGCCGAGGTGCAGCGGGCCGGTCGTGCGGTCGCCGGTGAGGATAATAGGCTGGTTCGAGAGCGGTTTTGCGTCTGTCATGGTCTGGGGTTGTGCGTTTGTCGATACCACCAGCCGTCAGCGCGCACAAACAAAAATGCCGCCAGGACTGGCGGCATCACGTTTCGATGGTCGAGTGGAAACGGGCCGCCTAAGTCAGGCGCGCCACCAACAATTCAGCGTGATCGGCTTCGTATCCATTAGCGGAGTATAACGCGGCGGATCGCCAGGTCGTCAACGGCGCCCCTGACAGGGCGCCGCGACGGCCGCTTCCGTTGTTGCGGACCAGTCACGCCGACGCGCCGTGCTAACCGCCATGCAACCATGACACACCGCCGCCTACGCCGCCGAAAAAACGACCGCTGCGGCGTCCTCGACCTGCGTGAAAGTGCGTACAAAGCGATAGGCCTGGCCGCCGATCTCCATCTCGTTGACGCCCGAGCGGGTCAGTTCCAGCATTTCATTGGCGAGCGGGATGGCAATCGTGCCGAGCTTCTTCATTTCCTCGATCAGACCGGCCGGGTCGCCCAGGTAGACGGTGCAAACGTCGGTCGTGTGGCGCGTCATGACCACGCTCGACGCCTTGTCGAGCGAGAGTTCGAGATACTCGACCAATGTCTGCAGCGACTCTGGCACGGGCCCGTGAGAGCCGTTCATCGATGTATTTGCGACTGTCATTCTGGAGTCCCCCATCGCGCCGATCTGCGGGTAGGCCGCTGGAGATCAGCGGTGCCTCCACTATACGGCATCGTACATCGATACTCGACTCGCGAGGCTCCTGGGGGCGGCGGTGGCCAATCAGAGAACACCCAGCACCGACTTCGGCTCCAGAAACGCTTCCAGACCGAACGTACCGTATTCACGTCCAATCCCGGATTGCTTGAAGCCGCCGAACGGCGCAGCCGGCTCATGGGCCAGTGTGTTGACAAGGACGCGTCCCGCATCGATCCGCGACGCGACCTCATGCGCGCGTTGCCTGTCCCGCGACAACACATAGGCCTGCAAGCCGTAGCTGGTATCGTTAGCGATCGCGATTGCCTCTTCGGTGTCGCGATAGCCGATGATCGACAGCACCGGGCCGAAAATCTCCTCGCGCGCAATCGTCATGTCGTTCGTGACATCGCTGAAAACGGTCGGGCGCACGAACCAACCCGCGTTGACGCCATCCGGCCGTCCCTGGCCGCCCGCGATCAGGCGCGCGCCTTCCTCTATGCCGATGCCGATATAACGCTGCACGCGTTCCCACTGCTTCTGGCTGACCATCGGGCCGACCGTCGTTTGCGGATCGCGCGGATCGCCTGACTGGCTGCGCGCGACCTCTTCCTGCACGCGCGTTTCGAACTCCGCGAGCCGTTGTCGCGGCACCAGAATGCGAGTGCCCGCGATGCACGCCTGACCGCTATTCATGAAGCCGGCCTGAATGGCGAGCGGCACCGCTTCGTCGAAGTCCGCGTCGTCGAGCACGATCACGGGCGACTTGCCGCCGAGTTCGAGCGTCACGCGCTTGAACGTGTCGGATGCCGTGCGCAGAATCGTTTTGCCGACCGCCGTGGAACCGGTGAACGACAGCTTCGCGACATCGGGGTGCGAACTGATCTCCGCGCCTACGACGTCGCCGCGCCCCGTCACGATGTTGAACACGCCCGCAGGCAGGCCCGCTTCGTGCAGCGCCTCGGTCACGATGCGCGTCTGGATCGCGCTCATCTCGCTCGGCTTGATAACGGCCGTGCAGCCCGCAGCGAGAGCGGCGGCGAGCTTGCCGCAGATGAAGCCCGCATCGCTATTCCACGGCGTGATCAGACCCGCGACGCCCAACGGTTGCATCACGACTTCCGCGCTGCCCGCGCGGCGCCTGAATGCGTAGTCCTGCAAGACCTTCGCCGCTTCGAGCAGGACGCTGCTCGCATGCTGCGCCATCCAGCGGCCACGCGACACCGGCGCGCCATATTCTTCGGTGATCGCCTCGTAAAGCTCGTCTTCTTTTGCCACGACGGCTTCATGCATGCGCTTTAGCATGTCGATGCGTTCACGCGGGCTGGTGCGCGAGAAGGCGGGAAACGCGCGTTTCGCGGCGGCGATGGCGTCGCGTGCATCTTGCGCGTCGGCGAGGCGCACCTGGCCGATCACCTGCTCCGTCGCCGGATTGAAGAGATCGAACATTTCGCTGCCGTGCGGCGTGACGAACGCGCCGTCGATATAAATCTTGTCGATGATTTGCATGCTTGCTCCAAAGAAGGCTTCGAACGAATCACGATAGACCGCCGGCATTGCGTTGACTAGCCGTACAATCAAGCACGTCACGTTGAGCGATTTGAGACAATGAAAACTTCGGGTTTGGGTGAGCTGGAGGCCATTCTGGCCGTCGCGCGCCATCGCAGCTTTCGGGCGGCGGCGACCGAGCTCGGCGTGTCGACCTCCGCGCTCAGTCACTCGGTTGCGGCGCTCGAAGCGCGTATCGGCGTACGGCTCTTCAATCGCACGACGCGCAGCGTGTCGCTGTCGGAAGCGGGCGCGCAATTCGTCGACAGCGTGGCGCCCGCGCTCTCGACGATCCGCGTTGCGATCGAACAGGCCGGCAGCTTTCGCGACACGTTGTCGGGCACGCTGCGCATCAATGCGTCGGTGGGCGCGGCGAGGCAAGCCATGCCGCTGTTCATCGCGTTTCTGGCGCGCTATCCCGACATGAAACTCGATCTCGTGACCGAGGGCAGGCTGATCGACATCGTCGTCGAAGGTTTCGATGCGGGTATCCGTCTGGCCGAAACGGTGCCGCAGGACATGATCGCGGTGCCGTTCGGCGCTAAGCAACGCTTCGCCGTCGTTGGCAGTCCCGTTTATTTCGCGCAGCACAAAGCGCCGCGCGTGCCCGCCGACCTGCTCGCGCACCGCTGCATCCGCACGCGCATGCCGAGCGGCGCGATCTACCATTGGGAATTCGAGCGCCGCGGCGAGACGGTGCGTATCGACGGAAAAGGCGCGCTGACGCTCGACGAACCGGGTCTGATGCTGGAAGCGGCGCGCGCCGGCCTCGGCGTGACCTATCTGACCGAATGGAATGTCGCCGCGGATCTGCAGGCGGGCACGCTGGTGCGCGTGCTGGAAGACTGGACTCCGCCGCTGGACGGCCTGTGTTTGTACTATCCCGGCCGTCGTCACGTGCCTGCCGGGTTACGGGCGCTGATCGATATGATCCGCGAGCACGCCGATGTTCAGCGCGAAGAGGCGCGGACCAAGCGCAGGCCGCGTGGCGCACGGTAAATCTCATCGAGTTCGGCCGCCATCGCCGTTCTGCGTGAATACGTCGAAAGTGCCTGACCTTGGCACATGCGCTGTTAAACGCGCGCACAGACGACCATGCCATACGTAATTTTTTCCTCATTGACGGAGACGGCGTGTTTCCTCAGTCGAATTAACCCGATCCTCAATGTTTACGTAATAATCGCCATACGCGCGGGTTTCGATTCATCAACCATCAAAAATGCGTAGGTCATGGCTTTCAGCGAACCAAGGTCTCCATTTTTTAAGTGGGTCGTCTCTTCCTCTCAGGATCTGAGCGCGGACAATCGGCAGATATTGCTTGCCAATCTGTTCACGCGAACCGCGTCGATCGTATTCGCGTCGATTTGCGAAATCAGCGTCTGCGCCACCGCTTATTACCTTTATCCCAAGGCACTTTACGCGAGTTGGGGCTGCGCCGTTGTTGCATTGCTGATCGCGCGGCTCGCGTTAATCTGGTTGTGCTGCTCGCGCAGCGCCAACGGTCAGCCGACACCGACCTCCGCGTTTCTGTTCGCAAGCCTGCTCTGGAGCGCACTGTTCGGCTATGGCACTTTGCTGTGCAACATTAGCGGAGACCAAACACTTTTCCTGCTCGGCAACGTCTGCGCAGTGGGCGTGATCGGCGGACTGGCCGGACGTAATGCGGGCACGCCACGGCTCGTATTGCTGCAAATCACCTTCATTCTTGGGCTATTGGCTCTCGGTGCGGCGCTGTCTCCCGGCTCCGGCAAACTTGTGTTGCTTTTTCAGGCGCCGTTCTGCGCTGCCGGCTTCTTTACGGTTGCGCTGCGCAGCAATCGCGACACAGTCGCGTTGCTTCTGGCGCGGGAAAACAGCCACCGGCTCGCGCATCACGACAGCCTCACCGGTTTGCCCAATCGCGCGCGAATCAGTGAACTGCTGCTCGAGCGCACGGAGATGGGCGCGCTACGCAACGATCAATCGTTCGCTGTTCTACTGATCGACCTGGACGGTTTCAAGGCCATCAATGACAGCCTGGGCCATGCCGCCGGAGATCAGATTCTTCAGGAAGCGGCAATTCGCTTGCGTGAGGTGTTGCCGAGCGGCGATCTCGTCGGACGTCTGGCCGGCGATGAATTCGTGGCGCTTTCCGATGGTACGGGGCAGGCGCGCGAGGTCCGCAATCTGGCGGACCGCATCGTAAAGACGCTGGCGCGCCCATTCGCGCTGCGCGAGGCGCTGGTGCATATCGGCGCGAGCGTGGGCGTCTCGCTCTATCCCGAACACGCGAGGACCGGCCCGCAACTGCTGATTTGTGCCGATCGCGCCTTGTATGCCGTGAAACGCAGCGGCAAAAGCGCATACGCTATTTTCGATGCTGCGAAACACGCGTCGGATGAAAGCCTGAGCCTTCTGCGCAGCGACCTCGAAGGCGCACTGCACTCGTTCAGCGGTTTGCGCATGGAGTACCAGCCCATCATCGATCTCAGCAGCGGTGCCGTGTCCGGCCGCGAGGCGCTGATGCGCTGGACCCATCCCACGCGCGGCGAGCTTTCCCCTTCCGCCTTCATTCCTACCGCCGAACGTACGGGCCTCATTCTGTTATTGGGCGAATGGGCTTTGCTGCAATCGTGCCAGGAGGCGGTGACCTGGCGAGACAGGGTGACCGTCGCCGTGAATGTATCGCCGGTGCAATTGCGGGAGGAGTTGTTTGCGTCGGTGGTTGCGGGAATTCTTCGCAAGACGAAGCTTCCGCCGCAGCGCCTGAATATCGAGGTCACGGAAACGGTGCTGCTGAACGACGATGTCGTGACCCGGCGCAACGTCGGAAGGCTGCGCGCGTTGGGCATCGGTCTCGCGCTCGACGATTTCGGCACCGGCTTCTCGACCATGTCGACGCTCGTGCGCTTTTCGTTCGACAAGCTCAAGATCGATAGCTCGTTCGTCAAGGAGTCCGTGCATCGTCGGGAATCGGCGGCAGTGGTGCGTGGCATCGTGGCGTTGGCGCGCGAAATCGGCATGCCGACTACGGCGGAAGGCATCGAGACGCAAGAGCAACTGGATTTCGTGCGCGTATGCGGATGCACGCATGCTCAAGGCTTTCTGCTCGGCAAGCCAGTGCAGGGGCACGAGATTGCGCGCATCGAAGAAAAGGTTGCCGCGCATTCCGCGGATAAGGACTGAGCGTTCATGAATGCCGACACCGAGGCGAATATGGAACCCGCGTTGCAATTCCAGCTACGGATCACCGTCTCGCCCGAATTTGCCGACGCGTTGCGTGCCGACCCAACGTGTGCTTCGCATAGCGTGCTTCGTGATGTTCTGCGCAGGCACGACGCAACGTTGAAATGCCAGTTCGATGCCTTCGCCGACTACGTGAGCGAAGCAGAGCAGCGAGGTACGGAAAACTATCCGCTCTATCAATGGACCCGCGAGACGATCGAAAACCCGGAGAAGAAGGCGAAGTACCTGCAATCGTTTACCGTTTATGTGAATGGCGACGAGGTCTACGGCAAAGATGTCGCCGATAACATGGAGAACGAACTATTGCAGTTGGTCCGTGAAGACGGAATACAACGCGTCTCCAGATTCGATACCAATCCGGCGAATAATCCGCAACCGCCCAAACGATAGCCGTCACGCTTACTAAGCGTAAAGTTCGTCGCGTCTCTGCGCGGCGTCAGCTAATCGTCATTTCGGTTTTACATTTGACGACAGGGCGTCGAGTTCATGAGACGATGCAAGCTCACTTTTTCTCGAGGAGAGCGACATGGGACTCTTGGACGAAGCAGGAAAGATCGCGGGGGCGATCGCCGCCGTTGAAGCGGCAGAAAAAGTGGATCCGGAAGCGGGCTTGCTGACGAAAGGCATCGCCGCTATCGCCGGTTTTGAAGGCGCCGGCAAGCTGGAATCAATGATGGAAAAGAAAGACGACGACAAGCAGGACGTCGCCGACAACACCCAGCCCACGGACGACACGAATCCGCAGACGTGAGTGGTGGTTCGCCGCTGGCCGCATGATCCATGATGGAATACATGCGCCGGCAACGCTTCGGCGCGCTTGCCGTCGCTGGTGGTTGCCCTAGCGCGGGGCGGTATTCAACGCGAAACTCGCATGTTCAAATGCGAAATGGCAAGCGGCGCCATCGGAATCGACGTCCGCGCGTGTCTGCAGCACGCCGGTTACGTCGATGCGGTCCCCGGTTTTGTACACCGAGGTCCGCTTGTCGTTCACCATCAGATCATCGCGGGTCGTCGCCACGCCGATGCACTTCGGATTGGACGGCTCCTTGAACACGATCACATACTTGCCCGGCTTTCCGACAAACCCGTCGGAATGCGTGACGCGCGTGACGATACCGGTCACGACCAACCGGCGCTCGTCCCATTTCTTCTTTGCGTTATTTTCATTCTGCTTCCAGTCGACGGCCATCTCGGTCATCGTGGTCCGCTGTGCGGCCGTCAATCCGCGGAAATCTCCGCTCAGGACATCGCCAGTGGTGTCGAGGAAATCCGAGGTCGAGGACATCGCGCCGTCCATTGACGTGCAACCGCCTAGCAGTGCCGCGATCAATAACGTTGCCGCCGTGTATTTCATTTTTGTATTCATGGCAATATAACTCAGTCCGAAGCGCAGCTAGGGGCGCGCGAATCCCCGCCGCCTGCTGTTAATGCTGGCGGTCTGGTTGTGAAATTGAAATGTGTTTAAAGGCGGAAAGCCTGGAATCTGCCCGTACTCTGGTTTTTGGTCGATAAAAGTTATAAAAATCAATTATTTGAACGCGCACGAAGTTCACCGCACACGCCACTCGGTAATTATTTCTAGCTGCGCTGCATGTCGAAATGCATATCAAAAATGACTTTTGAATGAATGATTTTATGAGATGCGTTTGGTCTTTTTCAAATGATATATATCGGTCTACCAAGCTGTCAATCATCTGATTTGCAATGCAGATGTGGGAGTATGAAACTGTCCGCATCGGGCGGTTTCATCCGAGTGTCATAGCCTGGCGACTACGATGGCTGGTCGTCCCCCGTTGCGCGCCGGTCTTCAGCGCACTCGCGGTTCACGCAGAACGCGGTGCGTCCGTCCTATGCGTCGGCGTCCTTCCACCCCCGTACAACAACTCCAGACATGTCGAACAGAAAAATCGCTAAGGCTTCGCCGACCGATCAAGGCGCTTCCATCGTCTCGCGTCGTGGGTTTCTGAAGTTTGCCGGTGCGTCCAGTCTCGCTACGGCGGCGGGCACGCTTTCATCGGCGGCGCGCGCGGCGAACAGCGCACCTGACGGTACACCGGAGCAAGTCCACCTCACTTGGGGCAATGATCCGACCCACGAGGTCACGGTGTCGTGGGCGTCGCTTGCGCCGGCAGTGAACCCGCAGGTGCGCGTCAGCGGCGCGCGCGAGGGGAAACATACGGTGCATGGCGTCCAAAGCACCTATACGGACGGCCTCAACGGCGAGGTCGTGTTCACATATCACGCGCGTCTGCGAGATCTGAAACCCGATACGAGTTACGAATACGAGGTGACCGCCGAGAACGACAGCAACGCGGCTCAGCCCTTCACCGCGAACTTCCGTACTGCGCCGCGTGGACGCGCGCCGTTTCGCTGGACAAGTTATGGCGATCTCGCGACGCCGAATACCGGCTGGGTTCTGTCGTCGCCGCAAAGCCGCTTCGCGGTGCAGGCGGTCGAGCGCTTTCAGCCGCTGTTCCACCTGCTCAATGGCGACCTGTGCTATGCCAATCTAAATCCGACGCACCAGCCTGATGTGTGGCGCGACTTCGGCAACAACTGCCAGACGTCCGCGTCGAACCGGCCGTGGATGCCGTGTCCTGGCAATCACGAGCTCGAGTTCCATAACGGCGAACAAGGCCTCGCCTCGTATCTCGCGCGCTATACGCTGCCGGATAATCACACGCGCTTTCAGGGCCGCTGGTACAGCTTTCGCGTGAGTTCCGTGCTGTTCATTTCGCTCGATGCGGACGACGTCGTGTATCAGGACGCGGCCGCGTTCGTTGCCGGCCCGGATCCGCTGGTGCCGGTGGCCAGCACCGGCAATCCGCCTATACAACCCGGTACGTCGCTCTATGTGCGCGGCTATAGCGCCGGCGAGCAGACGCGTTGGCTGGAGAAGACGTTGCACCGTGCCTCCGAAGACGACGAGGTCGACTGGATCATCGTTCAGATGCATCAGGACGCCCTGAGTTCGTCGAAGACGGGCAACGGTTCCGATAAAGGTATCCGCGAGGCCTGGTTGCCGCTGTTCGATCGCTACGGCGTGGACCTGGTGCTGTGCGGCCACGATCACGACTACGAGCGCAGTTATCCCGTGCGCGGCTGCAACCACAACAAGGGCACCGACATCGCGACGGGCCGGCCGGTAGATACATTGCAGCCGAAACCGGTGATGTCGGCGGTGTCGTCGGGCGCATCCACGTTCGATACGAGCCACGGCACGATTCACCTGATTCTCGGCGGCGGCGGCACGAGCGCGCCGCTGGATGTCTATGGCTTGGATGCCGGCACGGGACTGCCGCAGGCGCGTATTTTCACGCGCCCTAATCGCCCGGTGGCCGGCACGACAGCCGGGACTTTCGTGCGCGCGAATGCGGACGCTGTGGAAGATGCGATCTGGTCGGCGCAACGCGATACCGGCACCGGTTATGGCATCGCGGTGTTCGATCATGATCCGGGGCATCCGGGCGGCGAGACCACGGTCACGATGAACTACTATCACGCGCCAGGCGCGGATCAAACGCCGACGCAGAACTACGAATTGTTCGAGACCATCGAGTTGAAAAAGAAGCGTCGCGGATAAGATTCAAATCAGCGGTTGGCGGGCTGCCGGTCTACGGCGGTTCGCCAGTATCGTCGGCACGATCGTCAATATGATTAGCTATCCGTAGGATATGAAAAAGCAACTGGCCGGATTCTCATCCTGTTTGGCTTGAGGCTGTAAAAACCTCTGCTCTCAACCCTTCGATCATTTTGTTACACGTCTTACCGATGCGAAGTGACGTGGTTACAAAGGCCTTTCAAAAGCGCGGTTATACTCGGCGCCGTCAACAACAATGAAAGAGCTTGTTATGTCGAAGAAAATCCTCAAGATTGTTGCCGTTGCAGCGCTCACGGCTTCGGCGTCCTTGTCGGCAATGGCCGGCGATATGAACAACGCGCTTGGCGGCGCGCTCGGAGGTGTCGCCGGCGCTGCGCTGGGCGGCGCGGTCGGCGGCAGCACGGGCGCCGTACTCGGCGGGGCAGTGGGCGGCGGCGCCGGCGGCGCGGTCACGTCGAATCGCAGGGAACGCACGGGCGCCATTATCGGCGGCGCGCTTGGTGGCGGCGCGGGCACGGCGGCTGGCAATGCGATGGGCGGTCGCGGCGGCGGTCTCGTCGGCGCTGCATTGGGCGGCGGCGCGGGTTCGGCGCTCGGCGGCAACATCTCGCGCTCCAACTCGTACGCCGACGACTATTCCCGCGGCAACCGGTCGGGCAAGCGTCATCACAAGCATCGACATTACGACTGAGCGGAAGAGCGAGAGGGCGACCTGGTTCATAGCACAGGGACTTGCCCGCGCGCCAATTGCGCCGGGCAAGGCGTGACCGACACGCTGCATTGACATTGCTTCGTCGATGGTTATCGTAAACGGTCCCCGCAGTCGCATGCCGACACGCGCTGCGAGGGTACTTTACGATTTCCTCCATCCTCAGGAGACGAAGAAAGATGCCACGAGTGTATTGCGCAGGGCCGCTCTTCAACGCAGCCGAACGGGCCGAAATGGAGTCAATTGCAGCCACGCTGGAGGCTGCGGGTTTGACGACATTTCTTCCGCATCGCGACGGTCTCGAGTTCGCGAAGCTCAAGCCGGAACTCGAGAAGCTCGGCGCGTCGGTTGAAGAGGCCGCGCACATGCTCGACCGCGC
Organism: Paraburkholderia sp. NPDC080076; assembly: GCF_050281145.1. Lineage (NCBI taxonomy): Bacteria > Pseudomonadati > Pseudomonadota > Betaproteobacteria > Burkholderiales > Burkholderiaceae > Paraburkholderia > Paraburkholderia sp. NPDC080076. Next base: position 387,183 of record NZ_JBNNWQ010000008.1, read on the forward strand.
GATCTTCAGCCTGGATACCTATCAACTGCTCAGGCGTTGCGATGCGGTGGTCGCCAATCTCAACGGCCGCGTTGCCGATGAAGGCACGGTTGTCGAGGCGTCGCTTGCGTGGCATGCGGGCAAGCCGCTTGTTCTCTTCAAGGCTGATGCACGCTCCATGCTCAGTGGCTCCGACAATCCGATGCTCACGGGCTTAGGCGATTTCGACGTGGTCGATCAACTGTCGGCTCTGCCGCAGGCCATTGTGAAAGCCGTCGCGCGCGATCGGAGTCGCGGCGTGGAGCAAACGTTGGAGAACGGTGCGGAGATCGCGTCGCTTCGCGAGGGTGGTGGCGAGTTGACTGCGCTTGCGAGGACGCTGTACAGCACTTTCAAGAAGCCATAAGGCATGATGCCTGCGGGGCGGGCGCTCTATTTGGAAGATTGCGAAAGTGCGGCGGAGTCCGCGCTTGCATCGGCTCGTACCGTTTGCAGCATGGGGGTAAAAGTGCCCATGAGCTTCCCTTGGTCTTTCAGCTTCGTGAGAATTTCGATCGTCCGGTTGCGGAAATCGCGCTGCTCGTCTGGTGTGGCGCTCAATTTACTCAGCAGAAAATACGCCTCCGCTAATGTCGATTGGGTCATCGCATTGTCTGGATCACTCTATCGCGATAGGCTCGATGGTCGTTGTCACCGCGTGCAATGAGTGCGTCCGCATGACGCAAATGTGCGGACAGAATCTCTTTCTGCCCATCGACATTGTTCGGGTCCTTCTGCGACTGCGCTTGGGCGATGTTCAGCGCGGTCTGATACTCCGCCAGCGCGCCCTCATAGTCTCCCTTCGATTCCAACGCAATGCCCAGCCTTTGATGAGCGGAAAATCGCGCCTCGGCTACGGTCATGATTCTGGGCGAAGAATTGTGCGGTTTAGCCGGATCAGCCAGACCGCGTCGATCGAGTGCGTCGGCCACCGTCACTGCCTGGCGATACGAAGCCAATGCACCGGTCAAGTCACCTTGTTCGAGAAGGCTGTCGCCGATGCGCGAGCCCGCCAGTGCGAGATCGAGCTGGAGATCGACATCGTCGGGCTTGTTACGAGCAAGCGATTCGATGATCGCCATGCTTTGCCGAAACTCCGCGAGAGACTCTGCGATCTTTCCCGCCGATTGAAGAACGGCGCCAATCGAGTCACGCGTGACGGCAAGATCGCGTTGCCACTCCTGGTTGCCCGGATCCTGTTGAACCAGCTCCTGCAATATGGCAAGCGCCTGTCTGAAGTGCGCAAGCGCGCTCTCGAGGTCGCCTTGCTTCTGGATCTCGACGCCCATCCGGTCATGCGCTACCGCAAGGTCGCTTAGCAGAGTAGCGTTGTCGGGCGACGCTGCCCGCTTTCGTTCGAGCAGCGCACGCGCCTGATCGAATGTCGTCAGCGCCTGCTGTGTCTGGCCGAGGCGGTCTTGCAAGTCGCCGATGAAAATCAGCGTGTCCGGATCGTCCGGTTCGTATCTGGCGGCGCGCTGATAAGCCTTGAGCGCGCCCTCGGTGTCGGTAAAGAACGCCAATGCGCCTTGCTGCCGGGCCAGTTCCGCGGCCTTATGCTTGTCGGCCGCGGCCGAACTCGCGTTTTGCTCCGCCTGTCTGGCGACGTTGGCTTCCTGATCATGCAATCCTTTTGGCCGAACGCGCACGCCCATGGCGGCCTCCTTGTTTCGATGCCGATTCCTCCGCTTTAGTTAAGACGATCCGCGACCACCAGAAAGAAAAAAGGTCGCGAATCGCAGTGCTATTCATCACACGAAAGTGGCGGTGATACTCCCACTTGACGGTGCATCCGCCAAGTGGGAGTATCGCCGCCCGATGCGCATGTATTGCAGATTCGCGGAATGCTCCGTGCGTGGCAACGCAGCTCCTGAACGCCACGAGTGCGCGTGCTATGCGCGACACGCGCCGACGCATACGACAACAAAAAGAGAATGGCTCAAAGGCCGCCTTTAGAACGCAATACAAGGACCGAACCTTCATGTAGATTTTCGACGGAGGTCACTCATGCTGTTTCATGCTTCCATCCCGGCTCGCAATCCGGAAAACGTCGCACGTGTCATCGCCGAACTGTGGGGCGGATTTCACGCACCGTTCCTTTCCTTTCCCGATTCGTGGATGGCGATAGCTGGCGACGACCGTGGCTCGATCATCGAGACTTATCCCAACGATCGCGTGCTCAGCCCCGACGGCGAACAGGTTTCGTCTGTGCCAGGCTCGAGCACTGCTCCGCGATACAGCGCATTTCACATTGCCATTGCGAGCAAACTGTCCCCCGAGGAAGTCTTCGCGATCGGCGAGCGAGAAGGCTGGCGCGCGGTGCGCTGCACGCGCGGGCGCAACTTTTTCGATGTGATCGAATTGTGGATCGAAAACGTTCTGCTGATCGAGGTGTTGACGGAAGAGATGCAGAAGCAGTATCTCGCCTTTGCCACGCCCGCAAACTTCCGCGCACTTGCGGCGGCAGCGGCTGCGGCGCAAGTATGAATCGATGAGCGGCGTCGCGCGTCTCTATCTCGTCATCGCTCGCGTCTGCGCGCCGCTCTTTCTACACCCGGCGCAAATGCCGAACAGAACCAACTGACGTCCCGTCACCGTGAAGTCGAGACTGTTCGCGACGGACTGCTGTCGCGCCTCGATTTCCGCATCGAAGAACTCATAGATTCGACCGCAGACCGTGCAGACGAGGTGATCGTGCCGGGTTCCGTCATTCAGTTCGTAGACCATGCGGCTTTCGCCAAAGGCCACGCCGGACAATAAATCCGCATCCACGAGTTGACCGAGCACACGATAGACCGTGGCGAGGCTCATGTTGCGCATGTCTTCATTGAGAAGCTTATAGACCTGTTCAGCGCTGAAGTGGTCACGAGCGTGCTCATGAAAAAACTCCAGCACCAGGACTCGTGGGAACGTGGGCCGCAGGCGGGCTTGCTCCAGAATTCTATGAATTTTCATGGACGTCGTGGCATTCGAGAAGCGGCGGCCGACCTGTTGGATTCAAGGTCGCCGCGATGAAGAAGTCGGTGGGAATGACGTCGCGCTATTTCGGCAAGACGAACCGCGAGTGGCCGAACTATGTAAGCCGGCTCCTTAAGAGAACCTTAAGCGCCAGTTTCGGGAAGCATTGGACAGTCGCAAACCGATGAACTCAAACGGCCTGTTTTTGGCTAAATTACGTATTCCTTTCGCTCGGCGTTGCCGTCAAAATCGCGCCACACTGACTCCTGGCGGATCCCGCAACGCGTTAAGCTTCGCCCCCTCATTGTTCTTTTGACGCCACGCGGCTTATTTTTTTTGACACCTCATTTATTTTCATCGCCCTATGATTGGGGGGCTCGTTTACCGCCGCGCTGGCTAGTACGCGTCCACAGCCGATATGAAAACCATGCAATAGATAAGCGCGCACCATGGCAAAGCCATTGAAATGATGTGTCGCGCAATAAACATCCAATAATTACTTATGCTTCTCGCGGTTTGCGCAACAACGGTTGGAAATGTATTGCATGCGTGTGCATGGCGCTGGTGGAAAGAGCAATTGATACCCTCAATTACCGCTTGATCTCGGAGCCAACAAAGTATGAAAAAATCTTTACTCGCGGCCGCGCTCTTCGGCGCATTTACGATGTCGGCGCATGCGCAAAGTAGCGTGACGCTCTATGGCCTCATCGATACCGGATTGGTTTACACGAACAATCAGTTTGGGCACAGCAATTGGCAGGAAGTGAGCAGTTCGACCCAGAACACGGTCTTCGGTCTCAAGGGCTCGGAGGATTTGGGTGGCGGCTTGCACGCGGTCTTCAAACTCGAGCAAGGTTTCCTGCTGAACAACGGCGCTCAGGCATTCTCCGGTGATGGTTTCGGCTCTCAGGCGTGGGTCGGCCTGCAAAGCGATCCGTACGGCACCTTGACGTTCGGCCGCCAGTTCGACGTGATGAACGACCTCGTCGGACCGCTCACGGCGGAGTTCAACACGTGGGGCGGCAGCATGGCCGCGCATCCGTTCGAGAACGACAATCTTGCTGCGAATTCGGTCGTGATCAACAACTCGGTCAAGTACGCGAGCCCGACCTACCGCGGCGTTACGTTCGAAACGATGTATTCGTTCAGCAACAAGGCCGGCGACTTCGGGAATAACCGGTCATACGGTTTTGGCGTTTCGTATGCGCAAGGTCCGGTGAATCTTGCCGCCGGCTATCTGCAATTGAACAACGCGGGCAACGGCAGCGGCGCGGTGACTTCGAGCGATACAAGCGCGAACTTCCTCGCACAACGCCAGCGTATCTGGTCGCTGGGCGGCAACTACACGTTCGGGCCGGCCACTGTCGGGCTGGTCTGGAGCCACACGCAGATCGACAACGCGTCGGGCGTGTTCTCGTTCGGCACGGGCAGCTATCTCGGTTCGGGCGACCCGTCTGCCGGATCGCTGGCCGGTTCACTGCGTCTCGACAACTACGAGGTGAACGCAAAGTACGCGCTTACGCCGGCGTTGAGCGTATCCGGCGAGTACACGTACACGCATGGCGCCTATAACGGTTCGTCGCCGGGATGGAACACGGCCATGCTGCAGACCGATTACTCGATCAGCAAGCGTACGGACTTCTATCTCGAAGGCGTCTATCAGAACGTGCATGGTGCGCCGGCGGACTCCGTACTCTCGCATGCCATGATCAACACGTTGTCGCCGTCTTCGACCAACACGCAAGTGGCAGTCACCGTGGGGGTGCGTCACGCGTTCTAAGCAGGTTCGTGTCGAGTAGTCTGCGAAGATGCATGCCTGGCTGCTGCCGGGCATGCGTCATTCCGCGAGCGCTATGCTCGCGGTCTTCAGTCGATCGGAACGATCTGGCTCAAAAGCCCGATCGTCCCATCTTCCACCACGCGCGCGGTGATCCCGCCGAATCCTCTGACCGCGTTATATCCGCCTGTTCCAAGCACTTCTTCCATGCGGGAACAAGGGTGGCATTCGCCCGTGGCTTCGAGAATCGCGTCGCCGATCCGGAAGCGGCGTGCCTTCAGCGCATAGAGATTGATACCTGACGTTACGATGTTGCGTCGCAGATTCAGGGGCGACACCGCGCTTTGCCCCAAATGACTCGCAATAGCAGCCAGGCTTTCTGTCTCGATCAGAGTGACCTGCCTGTTGCCACCGGCGCGGCTGTAGTGATCATCGGCAAGTCCGTGGCCAACGCGCGCCTCCACGGTTTCGACGACTCGCATCGGTTCGCGGCGCATTGATCGTACGCCGAGCCAGACGACGCTACCTGGGCGAACGGGCGCGAGCATGAGGCGCGCGAGCGGAGATTCGGGGTTGAGCGGCATCTTTCTGAAAAGGTTCTGTGGTGGGCGCGCGCTTCGATTATGACGTGTTTGATGCAAGGCCACCCGTCGACGGCGGACCGGCCTTTTGCCGTCCGATCTTCGGAAGACGTGACGGGCCTTCGCGATGCGCCAGTTGGGACATCGCAGGATCCGGCTAGCATGGGCGGAGTCCGGGAATCGATCACCAGGAGGATTGATGAACTTGCCGAAAGCGACTACGCGTCGTTCGCTATCTGTGATCGTGGCGCTTGTTGCGTGTGTCCATATGAACGAGCAGGTGCACGCTCAAACTCCTGCGGCGCAGGCGCTATTCATGTTGCGAGTCGACTCGTATTCAGATCGCGCGGCGAATAATCGTGCGTACGAGGACCGTCAGTACAACAATCGTCAGTATTTCGATCGGCAATACGAGAACCGGCAGTATGAAAACCGGCAGTATGAAAACCGGCAGTATGAAAACCGGCAGTATGAAAACCGGCAGTATGAAAACCGCCGGTACAACAACCAGCTCTATAACAACGAGCAGGATCAGACGCGACTCAACGGGATGGTGTCGCCGTAAGCGGGACTCAGGTCTCCGAAACGCGATCGTCACGGTAGCACGTGCGGGTTGAGCGTCTGGGCACGTACTGCACTCCACGCCAAAGTGACTCCCTCGCCACATGCCGCCGGTTTCCGGCACGCATGATGTTGCCGGTGCATGGAGAACGTTCAGCGCGACGCGGCTTGTGAACCTTCGTCCTTCGCTTCAGCAAGAATCTGCTGGATGACTTGCTCGAAAGTTTCGACAGGCTGTCCGCCGCTCACCAGATAGCGACGGTTGAGGATAGTGGCCGGCACCGATTGAATCCCCATTGCCTCGTTATTCCGCTCCTCCGCACGAACCTCCGCGGCATAGGTTCCGTTTTGCAGTACGTCACGTGCCTCCGCGGCGTCGAGCCCAACGGATTGCGCCGCTTCGATCAACACTTCGTGGTTGCTGGTGTCCTTGCCTTCGCCGTGATAGGCCCGCAACAGTGCCAGGTTGAGCGGCAACTGCGCACCCTTGATGCCGGCCCAATGCAGCAGGCGATGCGCGTCGAAGGTGTTGTAGACGTGCGTGCGCGGGCCGAAGGCAAAGCCAACGCTCGCACCACGCTCGCGAATCGCCGCCTGCGTTTCAGCGATTTGCTCCGCCGTGCGCCCATATTTTTTGCCGAGATAGTCGACAATGGTCTCGCCGTCCGGTCCCATGTCCGGATTCAACTCGAACGGATGCAGGACGATTTGCGCGTCGACCGTGTCGCCAAGGCGCGAGAGCGCGCGTTGCAGCGAGGAGAGGCCGATCGCGCACCATGGGCAGGCGATATCGGAGACAAAATCGATTGTGAGCGGTTGTGTCATTGCGGTGGTCCTAATGGGAAGAATCTGTTGCGTGGCCGGCTTGGTGCCAGAGCGAGGGCCGCAAACAGCGTAACCTGAATTGCGAGTATTTGCAGGACCGCCCTCGTGACGGAACGCGAGCCGGCGCCTTACAATTCACCAACCGCAGTTGGAGCCGTTGACCATGCGAGCAACAGGGATGCCGGCAGGCGTCATAATCCCTCTTCGCCGTCGGGCACGACAACGACTGCTTTTCCAACGTTGATAGGAGCTTCAAATGAGCAAGGGATATTGGGTGACGTCATATCGCGCGACGAAAGACGCGGCCAAGCTTGGCGCATATGCGCAGCTTGCCGTGCCCGCCGTGGCGGCTGCCGGTGGCAAGTTCATCGTACGTGGCGTGGCGGACGAGGCTCGTGAGCAGGGCTTGAAGGAGCGGACGGTCGTGATCGAGTTTCCGACCTACGAAGCAGCCGTCGCGGCTTACGAAAGCGAACTCTACAAGAAGGCGCTGGCGGCATTGGGCGATGGCGTCGAGCGCGATCTGCGGATTGTGCGCGGCACGGAGTAACGCAAAAGATGCGGCGAGCGCGACCTGCTTAGGCAGGTTCGCGCCCAACGGCGGCAATCCAGCGTGATGCAATGCAACGGCAGGCCACCGCCTGCCGCGCTTGCCACCGAATCTATTTCACCGCGCCCAGCGCGAGCCCCTTCACCAGATACCGCTGCAACCACGCGAACACCACCGAAACCGGCAACGTCGCGCAAAGCGTAGCGGCCATCACCAGATGCCACTCGACCACGTATTTCCCGGCGACCATGTCGGTGACCTGCACGGTCAGCGTTTTATTCTCCGGTGAGCGGATCAAGGTGTACACGACGGCAAACTCGTTCCACGCGTTGATGAACGTGAAGATCGCAGTGACGACGATCGCCGGCACCGCGAGCGGCAGGAACACTTTGAAGACGGCCTTGGTCCGTCCGCATCCTTCGAGCCACGCCGACTCTTCCAGATCGCGCGGCACCGTCTGAAAGTACGAAGACAGCATCCACACGGCAAACGCGATGTTGAAGGCCGCATAAGAGACGATCACGCCGATCTTGGAGTCAACCAGGTTGCCGTCGCCATAAGGAATCATCGCTGCCAGCCGGAACAAGCCGACTACGAGCAGGATAGGCGACAACATCTGCGTGACGAGCAGAAACTGACGGTAGAGCCCGCGTCCTCGAAAGGGAAACCTGGCCAACGCATACGCCGCCGGCAAGCTGACTGCCAGCGCAAGCGCGGTCGAGAGCAAACTGATCACCGTGCTATTGCGTAGCGCCACGCCGAAATTGGCGGCGACCCACATGTCGGAGAAATTGCTCCACTGCCAATGCACCGGCAACCAGCGCGCCGGATAGACAAAAATCTCGGACGCCGGCTTCAACGCCGTAAATAGCATGACGGCGAACGGAAACAGCACCACCACGATTAGCGGCGACAGCGCGAGCCAGCACCACAGCGAGCGCTTCATCTTGACGCTGAGACTCATGACGGATCTCCTTCTTTCGCGGGCTGCAGGCGCAGATAGGCGATCGAGAAAACGAACAGCATGACGAGCATGATCAGTGACACCGCTGCAGCTTCGCCGGGGCGCCCGAGCCGGAAACCGAGCTCGTAGAGATACGTGACGAGAATGTGCGTGCTGTTGTCGGGGCCGCCCTGCGTCATCACCCAGATGATCGGAAACGAGTTGAACACGTAGATCACGTTCAACAGAATCGTCATGTTGATGAACGGCCGCAACAGCGGCATGGTGAGTTTGCGAAACTGCTGCCAGGCGCTCGCGCCGTCCATGCGAGCGGCTTCGTAAATATCGCCGGGCACCGAGGACAAACCGCCCAGCAGAATCGTCACCGTAAACGGAATCGACACCAGAATGCCGACTGCGATTTCGACCGGAAACGCGAGTTCCGGCGTGGCCAGCCAATGAATCGGACCGCTGATCAAGCCGAGCCGCTGCAACGTGACGTTGACCATGCCGTAGTCGTCGTTGAAGGCCCAGCGCCAGACCACGGCGGTCATGGTCAGCGAGACGGACCACGGCAGCATCACGATCGTGCGCGCCACGCCGCGCCCGTAGAAATCCTGATTCAGCACCAGCGCGACGGGCACCGAGATCAGCACCGTGCCGCCCACCACGCACACGGTCCAGACAATGGTCCGCTTGGCGGCGGCAAGAAACGCGGGGTCGCTGAAGATCGTGTAGAAATTCCGCAGACCGGTGAAATCGCGAATCGCGCCGAAGCGCGAGACCTCGTGCAGCGATTGCCACACGATGTTGAAAATCGGATAGCTGATGATGAAGAGCGCCAGTACCAGACTCGGCGCGATCAGCAACCAGGGCGCTTGCAGGCGCGAAGAAGCGGAACGGCTCATGCGTGCTCGATCGTAAGGCGCGTCCGCATTGATGAGCAGGCGCGTCGGGATGGGCCGGATAGTGCATTACGAGCGAAACGCGCACCGCCTTCGTAGTGGCGGCGCGCGTTCCGGGTTCAGCAGATCACTACGAGATCAGTACGACTGTGCTGCGTGATCACTTACCGAGCGACTTGTTCGCTTGCGTGGCCGCCGCGTTCAATGCGTCAGCCGGCTTCGCCTTGCCCAGGTAGATCGACTGCATTGCATCGGTCACGGCCTTGGCGGTGTCTTCCCAGCCGGTCACGGTCGGTGCGAAGTGGGCGGTCGGCAGCAGCGCGACGAAGGCCTTGGTGTCCGGATCGTTGAACGCCGGGTCGGTTGCCTCAGCCTTGGTGGTCGGCAGGAAGCCTTCAGTCGTGGTGAACTCCACGCGCGGTTCCTTCGTGAACAGATAGTCGAGGAACTTCCACGCCGACTTCTTCACCTTCGAGTTCTTGAACATCACGATCGAGTCCGTGACGGCGTAGGTGGCGTGTGCCGTGCCCATCGGAATCGGATCGATGCCGTACTTCAGGTTTGGCGCTTCTTTCTTGATCTGCTTGGCGAGGAACGGCGCGGAGATCATCATCGCGACGCGGCCTTGCTTGAACAGATTCTGCACGTCTTCACGGCTGTAGCCGGTTACGCCCGGCTGCGTCAGGCCCTGGTCGATCATCGTCTTGTAGAGCGTGGCGGCCTTGATGCCGGCCGGCGAATTGAACGCCGCCTTGCCGTCCTTGCCGACCACGTCGCCGCCATTGGTCCACAGGGCGTAATAATAGTAGACGTCCGTTTCGATTTCCTTGCCTTGCAGACCGAAGCCGGCAATGCCCTGCGCCTTCAGTTTCTTCGACGCTTCGATCACGTCGTTCCAGGTCTTCGGGCCGTCGGGATAGCCGACTTTCGCGAGCAGGTCTTTGTTGTAGTACAGCGCGCGTGCGGAAGCGGCGATCGGCAGGCCGTACACCTTGCCGTTGATTTCACCCGGCGCGAGGAACGGGCCGATGAAGCGGCTCTTGAAGCTGGCGTCCATATAGCCGTCGAGCGGCTCGGCGACGTCGTCCTTCACGAAGTCGAGCAGCCACCGTGTGCCGACGATAGCGAGGTCGGCGTTGGCGTTGCCTGAAATGTCTGTTTGCAGTTTCTGTTGCAGCGTGTCCCAGTTCACATCTTCGATCTTGATGGTCGTGCCGGGATTGGCCTTCTCGAAGTTACGGGCCATCTTTTCGAAGTACGGTGCCGTCGCGTCGCTGTAGTGGGCGACGGTCACGCGGACCGTGTCGGCGTGAGCCGCGACGGCGATACCTGCAAACGCGAGCGCCACGGCAATTTTGCCTAGCGCGAGGGAAGCACGGGCATGCAACGACATTTCTCTCTCCTGGGGTGGTTTGCTGCCGTCGCCGGCCGCTTCGGGTTGAATTGTTTGAAAAAATCCTACATGACGCAAAATAGCTTGTCACGTAGGGTCTGCCATATTTCTTCCCGGTCAGTTTTGTGCATAAGATGCTGTAAAGCAGGGGTATTCTGCATAGCGTGATGTCACGGATACCCAATCTTCGGGATGACTAGACAACTGCGCCAAGCTTGGTTTGTAAGAAATTTACACGCTAATCCGGTGCTGGCGGCGCGGTTGAAGAGCGAGGCGGACATGAATCGTGTGGTGTTGGTAACGGGCGCGTGCGGCGGCATCGGCAGCGTGTTGTGCAGGCGCTTCGTGGAACAGGGCGATACAGTGCTGGCGCTCGACATCGACGCCGCCGCGCTGAAGGCTTTGACCGCGCAACTCGGCGAGGCGCACGTCACGCCGATCGCGGTCGATCTCGGCGACGCCGCCGCAGTGCAGCAAGCCGTGGCCGCCGCGGTCAAGGTGCGCGCTCCGGTGGATGTGCTGGTCGCCAACGCGGGCGCGGCACAAGGTCTGACGCTTGCCACGACGGATGTCGCGAGCTGGCAGCGCGACATTCATCTGAATCTGAACGGCACGTTTCACACGGTCGAGGCCGTGCGCGCGTCGATGATCGAGCGGCAACGGGGCGCGCTGGTGCTGATCGGTTCGGTGAACGGCATGGCCGCGCTCGGTCATCCGGCGTACAGCGCGGCGAAGGCCGGGCTCATCAGTTATACGAAGGCGCTCGCGCTCGAACTCGGCCGCTACGGGATTCGCGCGAACATCGTGTGTCCCGGCACGGTGAAGACGCAGGCGTGGCAGGCGCGCGTCGACAAGAATCCGCGGGTCTTCGAGGATCTGAAAAAGTGGTACCCGTTGCGCGACTTCGCGACACCTGACGACATCGCCGACGCCGTGCTGTTTCTCGCCTCACCGATGGCGCGCGTAATTACCGGCGTTGCATTACCGGTCGACGGCGGCCTGATGGCCGGCAACCGTCTGATGGCGGAAGAACTGACGCTCGAATCGCTCTGAACCGCGCTCGGCAACATTGCAAGTAGCACGAGATCGAGTCAACGAAGCAAGACGATGAGGACAGCATGGCAGCAGTGCAACTGAGCGGCATCTTCAAACGCTATGGCGACACGCAAGTGGTGCACGGCATCGATCTCGACATCGACGACGGCGAGTTCGTCGTGCTGGTCGGGCCGTCGGGCTGCGGCAAAAGCACGTTGATGCGCATGGTGGCGGGGCTCGAGGAAATCAGCGGCGGCGACCTGATGATCGGCGGCACGCGCGCGAACAGTCTCGCGCCGCAGCAGCGCAATATCTCGATGGTGTTCCAGAGCTACGCGCTGTATCCGCATCTGTCCGTCTACGAAAACATCGCGTTCGGGCCGCGGATTCGCAAGGAGTCGTCGGCGAGTTTCAAGCCGCGGATCGAAGCCGCCGCGAAGATGCTGAACCTCGGCGGCTATCTGGACCGTTTGCCGCGCGCGCTGTCGGGCGGCCAGCGGCAACGCGTGGCAATGGGCCGCGCGGTGGTGCGCGAGCCGTCGCTGTTCCTGTTCGATGAGCCGCTGTCCAATCTCGACGCCAAACTGCGCGTCCAGATGCGCACCGAAATCAAGGCGCTGCATCAGCGGCTGAAAAATACGGTGATCTACGTCACGCATGATCAGATCGAAGCCATGACAATGGCGGACCGCATCGTCGTCATGAACGCGGGACGGATCGAGCAGATCGGCCGTCCGCTGGAACTGTACGATCATCCGGCGAATCTGTTCGTGGCGAGCTTTCTCGGCTCGCCGTCGATGAACTTCGCCGAAGGTGTGATCGCGAGCCGCGCGCAAGGTCAGGGCCTCGCGCTGAATCTGACGGACGGTGGCGAGATCGTGCTGGAAGGCGCGCCCGCGTCGGCTGTGGTCGGCGCGAAGGTCACGCTCGGCGTGCGGCCGGAACACATCGAAACCATGACGCCGACACCCGACGCGACGATGGAAGTCGAAGTGGTCGAGCCGACTGGTGCGGAGACTCACTTGTACGGGAAAATAGGCGGCAGCACGTGGTGCGTGACGACTCGTCAGCGCTCGAAAATCGAGCCCGGCCAGCGCGTGACGCTGCGGTTGCCGGCCGAACATATTCATCTGTTCGATACGGAGAGTGGACGCAGGCTGGTCTGAACCGCGTGTTGCTGTTTTGAGGTCGATACGAGCTTGCCTCGGGCTCGCTGAAGCTGCGACGCGGATTCATTTAACCCGTGAGAAGACGCCGGGCCGCCCCAAGTTTTCTCATCCCCTCGGGGGGCCTCGCGCGAAGCGACAGAGGTCTGGGGGCGCTTTTAAGGAACACCGGGTGTCCGCACCGAACTTGATTCCCCACATCCGCAGCGCACTCGCCAGTTTGCGGCCCGCCGAGCGTAAGGTCGCCGACATGGTGTTGAGCGACGTCGACTTCGCGATGCGCGCGAGCATCACCGAACTCGCGCAGCGCGCGGACGTGTCCGAGCCTTCCGTCACGCGCTTTTGCCGCGCGATCGGTGCGCATGGTCTGCGCGACTTCAAGATGCAGTTGGCGCAGAGCGTGGCGGGCGGGCTGCCGTATGCATCCACGGCGGTGGCGCGCGACGACGACGTGCAGACGCTCATGGACAAGGTGGGCGAGGCGGCGGTCGACGGCATCACGCATGCGCGTGGCGCGCTGGATCCGGCGGTAGTCGAGAGTGCGATTGCTGCGTTGTCGAGCGCGCGGCGGGTGTTTTTCTTTGGCGTCGGTTCGGGTTCGGGATTGGTCGCGCAAGATGCGGCGCTGCGGTTTCTGCGGCTCGATATTGCATCCACTGCGTTTACGGATGGGCATCTTCAGCGTCTTTACGCGGGCCTCATGGAACCGGGCGATGTCGCCTTTGCGATTTCACATTCGGGCCGCAGTGTCGAAGTCAACGAAAGCATTCAGATTGCCAAGGAGCGTGGCGCGACCACGATTGCGCTGACGAATGTCGGCTCGCGGCTGGCGTGGCTGGTGGATATTGCGCTGCTGCTGCGCGTGCCGAGCCCGATCGATCCGAATACGCCGGGCGTGTCGCGGCTCGTGCATCTGTGCATCATGGACGCGCTGGCGATTGGCGTCGCGCTCAAAGCCGGGCCGAAGACGCTCGAGAAGATGCGGCATGCGAAGGCGAGGTTGGCGTCGCATGAGCCGGAGGCGGCGGGGGATTGAGCGGCCGCGAAAGTCGCTTGTCGATTTCCGCGCAGTTTTGATTACTCGGCAGCCGCCGCCATCCACCCAAAACGTCGCGACAAGCGTGACGTCGCGGCGCGCAAAGTCTGCGCCGGGCCGCCCGTCAATTCACTATCGAAGCTGCCGCTCGGGCCCATCAACGCCAGGACCAGGCAGATGCTGCCTGTATGATCCAGCACCGGCGCGGCTAACGTATTGATGCCCGGCACAGGCCGGCTGAGTGCCGTATCGATGCCGTCCGCGCGGATTTGCGCAAGACGCTGCGCATAGGCTTTCGTCAGCGGCGGCAAAGCAGACGCTGCGTCCGTGGCGGCTGCCGACTTCGCCTTCCCCGCAAAAACATCGGCCGCATCCGCGCCCGCCAACCGCAGATGATCCTGCGCCAGCAAGCCCGCGCGCACGTCGTCCGCCACATAGGCGGCGAACACGCGGCCGATCGCCGTATTCGCCAGCGACATCACCGTGCCGACCCGCAGGCTCACATGCAGCGGCCGCGCCGATTCCTCCAGGCGCACGACGGTCGGCCCAAGCGGCCCGAGCACCGCCATCGCGACGCTCATGCCCGTCGACGCCGCCAGTTCGACCACCTCGGGCTCCGCTTCACGCGTCGGCGACAAGCGCTGCAAACCGATCAAACCCAGTTCCAGCGCGAGCGGCCCGGCTTCGAAACAGCCCGCCGCATCGCGATTGAGCAAGCCGATTTTGAGCAGGCTCACCAGGTGCGGAAACGCTTTCGCCGGCGGCATGCCGGCGGCCGCCGCGAGATCGCGCAGATTCAGCGGCCGCGCCGCCGCGACCAGCGCCACCAACAACTCTCCCGTGCTATCGAGCGACTGGATGCCGCGCTGAGGTTTGGCATCGCCGGAAGTGCGGGAAGATGTGTCGAGAGAATCGGTCACGATGCGGAAGAAGCCAGCAGGGAAGGTGCGGTTGCCAGTTCGGCGCCGATGTCGCGCGCCGCGGCAAGCAGTGTGCGCGCGATCGGACCGTCGGCGGCGGCGTCGATCGCGCCGGTCGAGCCGATCACCGTCAGCGCGAGCGACAAGCGGCCGTCGGCATCCAGCACGGGCGCGCTCAGACTGCTGATGCCCGGACTCGGCGCATCCACGCTGCACTCCAGGCCGCGCGCGCGGATCGCGTCCAGTGTGGCTTCGAAGGCGGTGCTTTGGTCAGGCGGTGTCATGGCGTTGCCAATCGCGTCCGATTGATTCGCCCACATTGCGTCAAGCACCTCGCGCCGCGAATAAGCGCAAAACACCCGTCCCGTCGACGTAGCCGGCAACGACATCACCGTGCCCACATGCAAATTGACGTGCAACGGAAAGCCCGCGTGCTCATAGCGAACGATGGTCGGCCCTTGCGGCCCGGCAATACAGATCGCGACGCTGAAACCGATCGCTTCGGCCAGCGCGGCCACGCGCGGCACGGCGGCGCGAAACGCCGGCTGGTTTTCCAGATGCAGCAAACCGAGCCGCAACGACAGCGGGCCGGGTTCGTAGCGGCCAGAAAGCTCGTCGCGCTTGATCAGACCCAGCCGGCTCAAGCTCACCAGATAGGCGTGCGCCTGCCCGGGCGCGATCTGCGCGGCGCTGGCGAGGTCGGACAAGGCGAGCGGCGTGCGCGCCTGCGCGAGCGCCAGCAACACGCGGCCGCCCACTTCGACGCTCTGAATGCCGCGCTGCGTCTTGCCGCCGTCCGTCGTCTCGCTGCCGCCTGTGCCTTTGCCCGTGGGCGATTTCGCTGCTTTGCTCACACCCGCGCTCGTCCGTAAAAAAGGGTCCATGTTAACCGATGGCCTGTGCCTTTCTATCCTCATCTTAGGCCTCTGGCAATTTGTGTATAGCGATACATTTCGCTATTGACAAATAAACTGGCGCCGTCCTAAGATGCATTCACCCCGACACACCGGCGCAGTCACAGAGTCAAAAACGGGGCGAGACAATCCTCCAATACTGTCAGCCCGCGCGGCATTCGCGCAGCCTGCCGTCTCGCCTCACGTCCAACTTTTGAGGGAGACAAGCATGGCAAAGGCATTCGCATCCCAGGCCGATCTGGAAGTCAAGAAAGTCACGTGGACCAAGCTATCCGAGAACGCCTACGCGTACACCGCCGAGGGCGATCCGAACTCGGGCGTGATCATCGGCGACGACGGCGTGCTGATCGTCGACACCACCGCCACGCCGGCCATGGCGCAAGACCTCATCGCGAAGATTCGCAGCGTCACGGACAAGCCGATCAAATACGTCGTGCTGTCGCACTATCACGCGGTGCGCGTGCTCGGTGCATCGGCGTATTTCGGAGAAGGCGCGCAGGAAGTGATCGCGAGCCGCGGCACGTACGAGATGATCGTCGAGCGCGGCGAAGCGGACATGAAGTCGGAAATTGAACGCTTCCCGCGCCTGTTCGCCGGCGTCGAAACGGTGCCGGGCCTGACGTGGCCAACGCTCGTATTCGAAAAGGAAATGACGCTGTTCCTCGGCAAGCTCGAAGTGCGCATCGCGCATCTCGGCGCGGGCCATACGAAGGGCGATACGGTGGTGTGGCTGCCATCGCAGAAGGTGCTGTTCTCCGGCGACCTGGTCGAGTACGACGCGGCCTGTTATTGCGGCGACGCGCAGCTCGAACAATGGCCGGCCACGCTCGAGGCATTGCGCGCGCTGAAGGCCGACAAGCTCGTGCCGGGCCGCGGCCCCGCGCTGACCACGCCCGAAGACGTCAACAAGGGTCTGGATTACACGAAAGACTTCGTCACCACGTTGCTGCAACAGGGCCGTGAAGCCGTCGAACAGAAACTCGATCTGAAGGCCGCGATGGCGCACACGCGCAAGGCCATGGACCCGAAGTTCGGCCACGTCTTCATCTACGAGCACTGTCTGCCGTTCGACGTCTCGCGCGCTTTCGACGAAGCCAGCGGCATCGCGCATCCGCGTATCTGGACCGCGCAGCGCGACAAGGAAATGTGGGACGCGCTGCAAGCCTGATAAGAACAGACGCACAGCAAGACGCCGCAGAGCCGAGAAGGACGGAGACACAAGATGAGCATCAACTACCAGACGCTGTCGTTCGAATATCAGCCGTGTCGTGAACAGAGCGCGCAGAGCGGTGCGGACCATGCGGCCTATCCCGTGATCGTGGTCGGCGCGGGCCCGGTGGGCCTCGCCACCGCGATTGATCTCGCGCAGCAGGGCGTGCCGGTCGTGCTGGTCGACGATGATTGTTCATTGTCCACGGGATCGCGCGCGATCTGCTTTTCGAAACGCTCGCTCGATATTTTCGACCGTTTGGGATGCGGCCAGCGAATGGTGGACAAGGGCATTAGCTGGAATGTCGGCAAGGTGTTTCTGAAAGACGAGTTGGTGTACACGTTCAATCTGCAACCTGAAGCGGGCCACAACCGGCCCGCGTTCATCAACCTCCAGCAGTACTACGTCGAAGGTTTTCTACTCGAACGCGCGCAGGAGATGCCGAATCTCGAGATCCGCTGGAAAAGCAAAGTGGTCGGCGTGCAGCAAAGCGGTACGCCCGGCACTCACGACGCCAGCGTGACGCTGACCGTCGACACGCCGAATGGTCAGTACGCGTTGCGCGCTCGCTATGTGGTCGCCGCCGACGGCTCGCGCAGTCCGATCCGCAATCTGATGGGACTCGACAGTAAAGGCGTGACATTCAAGGATCGTTTCCTGATCGCCGACGTCAAGATGGAAGCGGAGTTTCCCACTGAGCGCTGGTTCTGGTTCGACCCGCCGTTTCATCCGAATCAATCGGTGCTGCTGCATCGTCAGCCGGATAATGTGTGGCGGATCGATTTCCAGCTAGGGTGGGACGCCGACCCGGTGCTGGAAAAGACGCCGGAGCGCGTCATTCCGCGCGTGCGTGCGCTGCTCGGGCCGGACGCAAAGTTCGAGTTGGAATGGGTCAGCGTCTATACGTTCTCGTGTTTGCGCATGGACCGTTTCCGGCACGGCAACGTGTTGTTCGCCGGCGACTCCGCGCATGGCGTGTCGCCGTTCGGCGCGCGCGGTGCGAATAGCGGTGTGCAGGACGCGGAAAACCTCGCGTGGAAACTGGCGATGGTGCTCGAAGGCAAGGCCTCCGATGCTTTGCTCGATACCTATGCAAGCGAACGCGAATTCGCCGCCGACGAAAACATCCGCAACTCCACGCGCTCCACCGATTTCATCACGCCGAAGAGTCCCGTGAGCCGTGTGTTCCGCGATGCCGTGCTTAAGCTCTCGCGTCATCATCCGTTTGCACGGCAATTGGCCAATAGCGGCCGGCTGTCAGTGCCGGCGGTGTTGCGTGATTCTCCGCTGAATACAGCGGACCGTGACTCGTTTGAAGGGGCGATGGTGCCGGGCGCGTCTTGCGTCGATGCACCGGTGCAGGTGGCGGGACAACCGGCATGGCTGCTGCAGCAACTCGGCCAGCAATTCACCGGCGTGCTGTTGTGCGGCGATCAAGGTGTCGACCAGGCGACTCGGGCCGCGTTGGACACGTTGCGCGCTGGGCCGATTCCGTTGAAGCTCGTCGTTGTGACCCGTGGCGATCCGCAGGCCTTTGTGTCTGCGAACGCGCAAGTCGCGCACGATATCGAAGGGCTGGCCCACGCACGCTACGACGCAAAACCCGGCACGTTCTATCTGATTCGTCCGGACCAGCATGTTTGCGCGCGCTGGCGGCAACTCGATGCGGGTGATGTCGCGCATGCATTGAAACGCGCACTGTGCGTCGAAGGCACGGCTTGAACGTGCGGCGTCAGGAAAACAATAGCCGCAAGCAATTTGCATGGGATCGGAGTAAGCGTTAAAGCGCCAACTCTGGTCGACAGGAGACAGACATGACACTGAACACGCAACCGAATCTCGCCCGCCCCGACGATTTCTACGAGGCGTTGATCGACATGCATCGCGATCTGGACGATGCGCAGAGCCAGTCGGCCAATGCGCAACTGATCCTGCTGCTCGCCAACCATATCGGCGATCACGCCACGCTGCTCGAAGCGATGCGGCATGCTCGCGACGGCGTGGCCGACGTGTCGGCGCAAAATGGTAAAGCGCGTCCGCTGGCTGCATAACCGCATAGCGCGAGCAAAGATTGAGTTTGCGCAAGCCAGATTTCGGAAGACGTCAATAGTAGTGATTTGTTGCGCGCTTCCTCTCAAATTCGCGGAAGACAATCCGCGATTCATCTCAATTTTTTCTTTCTGACTATCAGATTCTTCTTAGCAAAGCGGCACAAGCGCTGCCTCATACTAGTCGGCTTGTTGAGGGAAGGATGATCAGATCGCATAGGATGTGTCGTTCCGGTAGGCCAGATTGCTTCGTGCCGGCGCACCATGTCCTCGTGCGTTGCCGGTGGGAATTTCCCCACGTTCGGCCAGAAAGAGACACGAGATGAAATTGTTTTTGATAAGCGACCTTGTCGTTCAAGAGTTGGCGTCGATGAAAGTCGACGGAAAGTGGCTTTCTCCTGCGCAGTTTGCCGAATCGGCGTCGCTCTGGATTAACCATTACGCGCCTGGCCGTGCAGCGTCTGAATTGTTTTTTTTCGAAGTCGAGTGCGAAGTGTTGCAAATCGCCACGCAACTGGCCGTCGGAGAATTGGCGTCGGTCGAAGATTTGCCGTTGGGGCAGTTGTTTAGCGACTATCCAACGGTGAATTACGCGCATCCTTTGAGCGCGAAAGCGTTGGCCGCGACGCTGACAGCGTGCCGTGAAAAAATTTCCCGTGGCGCTCAGGCAGGAGCATCTGACGATGCGATCTGGTCGCGGCAGTTCGCTGCCTGTGCGAAGAACGTGCCGCCGTCTCTCGGATGTCATCCCGCCCTCTGTCAGTTGATGTGCCACATCGGCGACACGCCGAAGGTTTGAGCGTCGCTCGAGATCGATGGCTTCGTACGTCATATCGGGTAGAGTCGCGGTTATGCGTCCGCGATTGCGCCCATTACGTCCGAACCTTTGCATGTATTCGATCGACCCCGTTCCGCTGCCGCACGATGGCCCGTCCGACATTGCGTTGTGGAGGATCGACATCGACTTCACTGCGTCGCTCGACGCGCCGGCCTTTGCATCCCTCAGCGAGGACGAACGCACGCGAGCCCGCACCTTTCGCTGCCATGATGACGCGCTGCGCTTCGCGACCGTGCGCGCCGCGCTGCGTGAAGAGCTCGCGCGGCGGCTCGACATGGCGGCACACGCCGTGCGTTTTGCGCTCGACGTCAATCACCGACCCCATCTCGCGGATTCGAATCGCTTCGATTTCAATGTATCGCATGCGGGTGCGCATGGACTGATCGCGATGTCGCCGGTTCGGCGCGTGGGCGTCGATATCGAGCAGCACAGCGACAAATTCGATTGGCATTCGATTGCGGCCTTGACGCTCGATCCGGAAGAAGTCGCGTGGATCGAACGCCTCGACGTAGGTCAGCAGAGCGCTGCGTTTTACGATGCGTGGGTCGCCAAGGAAGCGCTCGTCAAAACAACGGGCGTGGGCATCACACGCGGATTGCAACATCTGACCGTGCTACCGCGTGAGAGCAAGCGCGTGACGTTGCGCAAGCAGATTCCAGACGATATGCGCGATGTCGCCGCGCACTGGCTTGTGGCACCGGACAGCTACGCTGCGTGCGTCGCGTGGTCAGTGACCGCGCTTCGGTAATCGCAAACAAACACGGCGCGCTAAGCGTTGACCTGTCCGAACGCCAAAGCCTTCGGCCAGCCGAACGCGTGGACCTGTGTGAGTCGCTGCATGGCCGGCTGCGCAAGCGCGACCGCAGCGCGAATCTTGCCGGCCATCGGCACATCCAGCACATGCCAGCGGCCGTGTTCCGCGAGATCGAACGCACCGTTTGCGGAGTGGCTGAACAGCAGTTCGACATCGATATCGACGGGCGCATAGCGCAGCGCATTGCAAAGACTGCCGTAGCGAGCGCGGCGTTGCGAGGCTTCCGGCTGTTCCTCGGGCGCCGCGCCTGGCGAGGGCACGACGACGCTCAATCCTAGCGTCGCCGACGCAACGCCGATCACGATCCAGATGCCGCCGTACGCGATATCGATTGTGATGCCGCGGCCGTCGCGAGGATGACGCGCACGCAGTTTCTCGTTGCCGTCATCCTGTAAATCGACGGCCTGCGGTTCGCAGTCGAACAGATTTCCGACGATCCAGCGCACGACCACTCGCGCGCTGATAAAGCGTTTTCGCAACGCGGCGTTCGGATGCAACCGCGCACGCTCGCGTTCACTCCTCGACAGCCAGCTATCGCCTTGTTGCACAGGCACCGGCAGCCATTCGCAGCGGAACCGCCAAAGATGCAACTCGCCTGCGCGCGGCGCGGCAACGTTGTACGGATAGCTGCGTGTCAGCGGATGGGACAGGAATACGGGTGTGGCCGCGGCGGCAATAGTGGGTGCGAGGCGGGCGGGCTGCACGGCATGTTCGCCAGCACTGCGTTTAGCGGCGACTTCGCGTGACTCGCCGCTATCGCGCGGGCGCGAAGCCGCTGGGCAAGCCAGATCCAGTTCCAATGGCATAGGCCTGCTTCCTCAATGCATGTACGTGACGCGCCGGGCTTGCACGTCGAGTTCCACACCGGCGTCGAGCAGATCGATGGCGAACCAGCGAATCAGCTTCAGGACGCCACTCACCGCGGGCGCGGGCAGCCATTCGTTCAACATGCGCAACGCTGCACCGCTATGCGTTTTTTGCAGCAGCGCGATGGTCTGCAGGATCACCGCTTCGTCCTTGCCGAGATCGCTGGCACAGCGGCAGCGCATATCGAGTGGCCGATACGACACGTGCATCAGCGAACGCATCAGTAGATCGAAGTGTTCGATGCCGTCCGGTCGCAGACCGATGCCGCTGAGAATGTCGCGCCAGTGCACGCCGCCGCGCGCCGTTTCGCAGGCGGGCCGCAGCCATGTGCGAACGGCGCTCAGGACGGTGCGGTCGGGCGCGTCGGCGGTATCGGTCGGATGATCGTCGATCAGTTCCGGGCGGCTGCTATGTTGAGAGCGAAAGTTCATCGATGCTCCTGAATGGACACGGTCCAATGAATCGCGCCGGCCGGATGGGACGGGTGCCGCGTCGCAGGCCAGCGCTTGTCGCGTGCGACGGAAGGGCGATGACGCAGAGCCTGCGTCAGATGCTCACGTTTGATGCCGTTACCGGCGCTTGCTTCAGGTTTGAGCGGGCTGCGTCGGCTGCCACTCGCGCACGTGCGCGCTGCGCGCCGGACGTGCCGGTGCTTGCCCCGGCGTTTTCGGCGTGCCGACAAACAGGAAGCCGAGCAGTCGCTCGTTCGGCGCGAAGCCCAATGCGTCATGCAAGCGCGGTTCATAACTGTCCGGACCGGTGGACCAGAAGCCGCCAAAGCCGAGCGCATGGATCGCGTTGAGCATGTTCATCGCCGCCGCGCCGGCGGCCAGCAATTGCTCGATCTCGGGCACCTTGGGATGCGCCGAGATTGCCGCGCCGAGCGCGATCAGCAGCGGCGCGGCAAATGCCTTCTGCCGGCGATGCGCATGCGCCGAACGCGGTTCGTTCGGCGAGCGGGCGCAGGCGAGGTCGACCAGCACGTCGCCGAGCGGTCCGCGTGCGTCGCCGCGAATCGTCACAAAGCGCCAGGGACGTAGATTGCCGTGATCCGGTGCGCGCAAGGCGGCGTCGAAGATCAGGTCGAGTTCGGCGTCCGCCGGACCGGGCTCGGCCAGCGGCCATTGCGATTGACGCGACAGCAGGACTTCGAGCGCCGCCGAAGCTTTCGGCCCGGCACTGGCGGCAGGCTTTGCTGCCGCCGGGCGCTGGTTGTCGGTTTCGGGGCGGCTGATGTCTAGCGTCGTCATGATCTCGGGTTCGGCGAATGGTATGGGCTGAATAATGAGCCAATTTGCTCGTAAATGCAAATCATTCGCATTTAGAAGAAATGTTGGTGAATTGGTTTCGAGCCTGTTCGGCGCGCGGCGCGAAACGCAGGGCAGCCCGAGCCGCCGAGCGGTAAATTGCTAACGCAACTAACGGTCAACCGCTCCCGGCGCCCCCGGATATGATGACGAAGTGCCGAATTCAGCCTTTTTGGCAAAAGCGGCCTGCAGCCTCCTTGCCCACTTTCGCTTGCCCATGCCGACAAAAACATTCGAGACCGCATCGACTTCCCAAGCCACCGAAGCGGCGCAACGCCTCCCCACGCTGATGCTCGCCGCGGCGCTGTCGCTGGGTAGCGCGATCGCGCTCGGGCTCGCACGCTTCGCATACGCACTGCTGTTGCCGTCGATGAAACTCGACCTCGGCTGGAGCTTCGCGCAAGCCGGCGCGATGAATACGGCCAACGCGCTGGGTTATCTGCTCGGTGCGCTGGCTTTTCCGCGCCTTGCGCGCAGATGGTCGGCCGGCGCATTGTTCGGCGGCGGTTGCGTCGCGACTGCGTTACTGATGGCAGTCAGCGGCCTGCTTGCCGACACGGACTCGTTGCTCGTGTTGCGCGTGATCACCGGCGTAAGCAGTGCGGCGGTTTTTATCAGCGGCGGCGTGTTGGCTGCGCGGCTCGCATCGGCGAGGCCGCACGACGCAGGGCTCGTCCTCGGCCTGTATTACGGCGGCACGGGATGGGGCATCGTGGCGTCGTCGGTGCTGGTGCCGCTGACTATCTTCAACGTCGCGCACGGCTGGCAGTTTGCGTGGTTCGCACTCGCGCTCGCGTGTGCGGTACTCGCCGCAGTGGCCATCGGCGCCGCGCGAAAAATCGAGAGCGTGCACGCGACGGCGTCGTCGGCCACGCAATCACACGCCGCCGCCGATGCGCCCCGTTGGCCGCGATTCAGTCTCGCGCTGGCGGGCTACGGCTTATTCGGCGTCGGCTATATCGGCTACATGACGTTTATCGTCGCACTCCTGCGCAATGCGGGCATGAGCGCGGCTGTCGTTACGGGTTTTTATCTGCTGCTAGGCGTGGCGACGGTGGCCTCGGCGCGCGTGTGGTCGGGGTTGCTCGATCGCATGCGCGGTGGCCAGGCGCTCGCGGTGCTCAACGCTTTGCTCGCGGTCGCGACGCTGCTGCCTGCTCTGTTCACGCAACCGTGGGTGGCGTTCGTGTCCGGCGTGCTGTTCGGCGCGACGTTTCTCTCCGCCGTGGCGTCGACCACGGCCTTCGTGCGCCACAATCTGCCCGCGAGTCATTGGGCCAAAGGCATCAGCGCGTTCACGATCGTGTTCGCGTTCGGGCAGATCGTCGGACCGATGGTGATCGGCTGGGTCTCGGACGGCGCGGGTCTCGCGCGCGGGCTCGTGTATTCCGCACTGCTGCTCGCGGCGGGCGCGGTGCTGGCGGCGTGTCAGAAAGCGTTGCGCTGAACGTGAGTCCGCGCATTCAGGCAAGTGCGCTTCACGTTTTTCACACCTGCACGGACGGGATGCTCTTCATGCAACGCAAGGCGAACATCGAGCGGCTATGCCGGATGCCGGCGATCTTGTAGAGCTTCTCGCGCAGAAACCGCTCGTAGCCCGCCGTGCCATCGACCGCCACCTTCACCAGATAGTCGTAGTCGCCCGACACGAGATACGCCTCCAGCACTTCGGTCAGCGTCGCCAATTCGGCGCCGAAGCGGGCGAGGGCGTCGTCGTCGTGACGGTCCAGCGTCACTTCGAGCAGGACGATGTCCGCGAAGCCGAGCTTCTGCTGATCGAGCAGCGCGACGTAGCCGCGGATATACCCCTCCGTTTCCAACTGACGCGTGCGATTCCAGCACGCCGTGGTCGACATGCCGACCAGTTCCGCCAGCTCGGCATTGCTGAGGCGCGCGTTCTTTTGCAACTCGCGCATGATCTTGCGATCCTGGTTGTCGAGCGGGCGATTTCGGGTGGTCATAGGCGGTACTGGAAGCTTGTTCTGGAAAATCGCATTCTAAAGGAAGATTGTCCCGACATCGCGCGGGAAGCTCATTGCTTTAAGAAGCCTATCCAGCCAGCGTCCCGGTATATTTTCAGGGTGCATTCATGCCCGGGACAACCGCCCGGGCTGCGGGCCTCGCGCCTGCGGCCTTGCGCGGCCACAAGCTGCCATCCGGTGTCTCGCTGTCTTTCACAGGAGACAGCACGCGGGCGAATTGCGGCGTTACCAGCGCCGCAAGACGCGCTCGCCGGGCATGGACGCATGTTCCTAACCGAATGCCTGCCAGCATGATCGTCCGCACGACCGGGTTTCTCGACCCGCGCGGATAGCGGCGGGACGTACTGGCATGCCGCAACCACACGCCTTCCGATGTCGAGCCGGCCGCCGACGCTCAGCAACGAAGCCTGTTCTGGCGCGGCGTCGCCACCTCGGGATTCAACCGAAGACGCTGCTGTTTTTTCCGTCGTTCTTTCCGCAGTTCATTAGCGCTCCTTCGAATGAGGCGCACTGGTCCGCGAATCAGCAATATCTTTTGCTGGCCGCGACATTTGCATGCGTGTTTGCGTTGGGCGTGGCGTCGGCGGCAATTTTCTCGCACCGCTTGCGCACCGTTTTACAACGGCCGAAGCGGCTGCGCGCCGTGAATCGTTTGATGGGTAGTGTGCTGGTCGTCATGGGCGCGCTGATGGCGGCGGTGCGCTGAGCGCGTCACTGGATCGCGCGGCGAACACCACTCCACGCGTCGCCTTGAATTAAAAGCGACGCGTGGCTGCTCGATCAACTTGGTTTGGTAGGCGCTTTGACCGCGCTCTGTACCGCGACATTGCGATAGACGTCGCGGCAGAATTGCATGCCGCTTTGATGCGCACCGTTGACAGCCGCCGTGATGCGTACCGTTCCCTCGACATGCTGAGCCGGCGGATTGACGAGTGCGGCGTCGATCGCGAACGGATCGGCAGGCGACGCGCGCATGATGCCGATGCCTTTGATCGTCACGGCAAGGCACGGGTCGGGCAGTTGTGGACCGTGGCTGGCGGCGACGTCGAAATTGATGTTCAGGGTCCAGAAACCCTCGTGAATATCCTGATGAATAATGACGGCTTTCACCACGTCCTGGTGTGACAGCGTGTACTCGTTGCTGGCCATCGGTCCCTCCTTGCCTCGCACGCATTCTGAGCGCACGTGTGCAGATATGGCATTTTGCGCGGACTAGGGAAGGTTAGTTTTACGCGCCATTCCGCGCAGCGCAAGCGGAAAGATAGGTGCCTCGATGCGTCGGCGCGCATGCATCGCGCGGACGCGCGAAAGGCGACGCCCGGACGCCGGCGCCGCCTTTCTCGCCGCAGCCGGGTGGGGCTGCGGCGCAGTGGAACGAACCTCGGATCAACTGCGCAAACAAGCAGGTTCTATGGATTAGTGGAAGATGAGGTACAGGATGACCAGTACGATCAACGGGACGCCAAGCAACCAGCCGAGAAGGTAAGGCATGATGTGATCTCCTTTCGTATCGAGGTTTGAATACGAAGGTGATTGAGCATCCGGCGTGCCTGACGTGTCATCTCAAGCCACCGGTGGCTGCTCGATGCTGCCGAGTACGGCGTCGAACCTCACCGCATGCAAGTTTGGATCGACGCCGCCACGCTAACGTCAAGGCAAATTCTCCCGCAGGACGATGCTAAATTGCACCGGCTTCACGTCGCTCATCGCGTCACGCTTCTCGCGCACGTTGCGAAAAATGCGCAGACAATTTCCCACCATCGCTTGCGGCGTTTGCGTGATCAACGCATCCATGGTGCCGTCGATCAGCAACGCTCGCGTGTCAGGCGTCAAGCCATGACCGACAAACAGAATCTTCTGCTCTGAGCGCGCCTCGACAATCGCGCGCGCCACGCCATCCGATCCGCCGCCGCTGTTGTAAATGCCGGCGAGATCGGGATGCTGCTCCAACAGCTTGCGCGTCTGCATATAGTTGCGTTCGCTGTCGTCGTGTCCCTCACGCAATCCGATCACGCGCACTTGTGGAAACGTCGATTCGATCAAATGCAGAAAACCGATCTCGCGTTCCTCATGCCCGCGATAGTTGAGGCTGCCCGCGAGCATGGCGATCTTCCCGCTCGGTCGAGGGCCCATGAAGCGCCCGAGCAGCAACGCGGCGGTACGTCCCGCCGCACGATTGTCGATGCCCACGTAAGCCAGCCGCCGCGCATTCGATAAATCCGAAATCAGCGTGATGGCCGGCACGCCCTGGTCCGCCAATGCATTCACGGCGTCGCGCACCACCGGATGTTCGAGCGCCATAAACACGACGCCATCCGCACGCTGTCCGTAGTGCAACAGACGGTCGGCCAGTTCCTTCGGGTTGAAACTCTCGACGTAGTGCACGCGGCACTTCATGTCCAACGCGTTCCACTGATCGTGTGCGAAGTCGATGTAGTCGCCGAGCATGTGCAAATAGCGGTTGGTGCCGGCGGGCAGCAGAAACGCGATGCGCATCGGCTTCGAGGCGGGCACGACGGGCGCCTCTGGCGTGAGCAGATAGCCGAGTTGGGCGGCCGCTTGCAGCACGCGTTGCGCCGTCACGGCGCGCACGCCTTCGCGGCCGTTGAGCACACGATCCACTGTGGCGGTCGAAACACCGGCGGCGCGTGCAATGTCGGGAATGCGGGCGCGCGCGGCGGCGGTGAGGTGAACCGTTTCGGACATAGCGGTCCTTCGCAGAAGGGAATTCCATCAAAAAACATCAAGTTCGCGGTTTGACAGCAGTTGCCGCGCACGCCTAGTCTTGCAGCTATCACGCGACGACTCAACACCGGAGACCGGAAATCACGGCGTAGCGAGCAGGCGATGATGGTTTTTGATGGATTCGACAGTCACATCAATTATAAGCAAGGAGACGCTCAAATGACCAACCTCGCGAGACGCACCCTGCTGCGTGCCGCAGCCGCCGTGCCGGTAGCCAGCGCGCTGGGCTTTCCGGCCATCGTGCGCGCGGCGTCCGGCCCGGAGTTCGTGTTCAAGTACGGCAACAACCTGCCGCTCACGCATCCGCTGAACGTGCGCTCGCAGGAAGCGGCCAATCAGATCAAAGAGGCGTCGAAAGGGCGCATGGAGATCCGGATATTCCCCAACAACCAGTTGGGCGGCGATACCGACATGCTCGCGCAGGTGCGTAGCGGCGGCATCGAGATGTTCACGCCGTCCGCGCTGGTGGTATCGACGCTCGCGCCATCGGTCGCGATCAACGCGGTGGGCTTTGCGTTCAGCGACTACAACCAGGTGTGGAGCGCCATGGACGGCAAGCTCGGCGCGTACGTGCGCGCCGCGATGCAGAAGGCCGGACTCGAATCGTTTGAAAAGATGTGGGACAACGGCTTTCGTCAGACGACCACCAGCACCGGTGCGATCACCAGCGCGCAGAACATGCGCGGTTTGAAGATTCGCGTACCGGTGAGTCCGCTCAGCATCGACATGTTCAAGGGACTCGGCGCTGCGCCGACCAGCCTGCAATTCAGCGAGGTCTATTCGTCGCTGCAAACGCATATCGTCGATGCGCAGGAAAACCCGCTGCCTATCGTGCAGGTCGCGAAGCTCTACGAAGTGCAGAAGTTCTGTTCGCTTACCAATCACATGTGGGACGGCTACTGGTTCGTGCTGAACCCGCGCGCGTGGCAGCGCTTGCCGAAGGATCTGCAGGGCATTGCCAGCGACGCGTTCAACCAGTCGGCGCTCAAGCAGCGTGAAGACGTGCGCAAGCTGAACGACGCGGCGGTCGCGGATCTGCAAAGCAAGGGTCTCTCGATCAACCGTCCCGCGCCCGACACGTTCCGCGCGGCGCTGCGCCAGGCGGGTTTCTACGCCGAGTGGAAGAGCAAGTTCGGCAATCAGGCGTGGGACCTGCTCGAACAATCGGTCGGCAAGCTGGCTTGAGCGTGCTGCATACGGGTGAGCCTGAGACGAAGCGCGGCGAGCCGCCGCGAGGAGACAGCAGGATGTCGAATCACGCATTGAATCCGGCGGACGCGGGCGTGCCGTTGCACGCGGCGAGCATGCCGCGCCGCTGGCTGAGGAGTTTCGATCGCGGCTTGATCGCGCTCGTCGAAGTGTGCGCGGCGGCGCTGCTCGTCGTGGAAATCGTCGTGATGCTCGCGGGCGTGGTGTGCCGCTACGTGCTGCATCAGCCGCTCGTGTGGTCGGATGAACTGGCCGGGATTCTGTTCCTGTGGCTCGCCATGCTCGGCGCCGTGCTTGCGTTGCGGCGCGGCGAACATATGCGGATGACGGCGCTGGTCAGCCGACTCTCGCCGCAGCGGCGCGCGTTCGTCGACACGCTGGCGATCGCCGCATCGATCGCGTTGCTTGCGCTGCTGATCGCTCCCGCCTACGACTATGCGTCCGGCGAGGCAGCGATCGTGACGCCCGCCTTGCAGATCAGCAATGCATGGCGCGCGCTCGCCTTGCCGATCGGCGCGGCGCTCATGCTGCTGGTCGGTCTGATCCGTCTCGCCCAGGTGAGCCGCGTGCGCGACGTCGTGATCGTGCTCGCAATCACGGCTGTGCTGGCCGCGGTGGCCGTGTTCGCCGGTCCGTGGTTTCAGACGCTCGGCAAAACCAGTCTGGTGATCTTTTTCGTCGGCGTGGTGGCGATCGGGATTTTCTCGGGCGTGCCCATCGGCTTTTCGTTTGCGCTTGCCACGTTCGGTTATCTGGGACTCTCGACCTTCACGCCGCTCGAAGTCGTGGTCGGCCGCATGGACGAAGGCATGTCGCATCTCGTGCTGCTCGCTGTGCCGCTCTTCGTGTTTCTCGGTTTGCTGATCGAAATGACCGGCATGGCGCGCGCAATGATCGAGTTTCTCGCAAGTCTCGTCGGTCACGTGCATGGCGGGTTGTCGTTCGTATTGATCGGCGCGATGTATCTGGTGTCGGGCATCTCCGGTTCGAAAGTGGCCGACATGGCGGCCATCGCGCCGGTGCTGTTTCCGGAGATGAAAAAACGCGGTGCTTCCGAAGGCGATCTGGTCGCGCTGCTCGCCACGACCGGGGCACAAAGCGAAACGATTCCGCCGAGCATCGTGTTGATCACGATCGGTTCAGTGACCGGGCTGTCGATATCCGCGCTCTTCACCGCGGGCATGTTGCCGGGCGCGGTGCTCGCGCTGATTCTGTGCGTGGTGGTGTGGTGGCGCTATCGCAAGGAAGACCTGAGCGGCGCGCAGCGTTTCAGCAAGCGGCAGATCGGGCGTCTGTTCATCGTGTCGCTGCCGGCGCTGGCGTTGCCGTTCGTGATTCGCATGGCGGTGGTCGAAGGCGTGGCGACGGCGACAGAGGTGTCGACCATCGGCATCGCGTATTCGATGCTGATCGGCCTGCTGGTGTATCGCCGCTTCGAATGGCGGCGGCTTGGCCGCATGCTAGTGGATGCGGCGACTTTGTCCGGCGCGATTCTTTTCATCATCGGCTGCGCCACGGCAATGGCTTGGGCGCTCACGCAATCCGGCTTTTCGCAGGACCTCGCGCAACTCATGGGCTCGATGCCCGGCGGCGCGTACGGTTTTCTCGCGGTGTCGATTGTCGTGTTCGTGATGCTCGGCAGCGTGCTCGAAGGGATTCCCGCCATTGTGCTGTTCGGGCCGCTGCTGTTTCCCATCGCGCGGCTCGCGGGCGTGCATGAAGTGCATTACGCGATCGTCGTGATTCTTTCGATGGGCGTGGGTCTTTTTTCACCGCCGTTCGGTGTCGGCTACTACTCGGCGTGCGCGATCAGCAAGGTCAATCCCGATGCGGGCATTCGACCGATTGTCGGGTATATGGGCGCGTTGATCGTCGGCCTGATCCTGGTCGCGGCGATTCCCTGGATTTCGATCGGCTTTCTCTAAGCAGGTCTCTCAAGTTTATTAACAGGTTCGACCTTCGGGCGCCGCGTTTTCGCCGCGCCGGGGCGTCGCTCGTCTTTCAACCCGCAGCATCGGGAGAGTTTCATGAGTCGTTTCTTTGGCGAAATCCGGCAGGCAGGCTATGTGGTGCGGGACATCGAGGCCGCGATGGACTACTGGAGCCGCGTGCTCGGCGTAGGTCCGTGGTTTTACAACGAACGCGTACCGATCGAGAACTACACCTACCGTGGGCAATCGTACGAGGTGCACAACTCGGTGGCGCTGGCGAACTCGGGACCGTTGCAGGTCGAACTGATCCAGACACGCAACGACGCGCCCTCGATGTATCGCGACTTTCTCGCCGCGGGCCATACCGGCTTGCAGCACAACGCGTACTGGACCACGTCGTTCGACGCGGATCTCGCGCGTCTGCAGGAGCAGGGTTTCGAAGTCGCGATGAGCGGCGAAGTGGGGCGCAACGGGCGCTTCGTCTACTTCGATACGGAGAATCATCCCGGCACGGTAATCGAGTTGTCCGAGATCGCCGGGCCGAAGGGCAAGCTCTTCGACATGATCTACGCGGCGTCGCGCGACTGGGACGGCCGCGAGCCGGTGCGCCGCTTTCCCGATCTGGGCACGCTATGAGCGAGACGCTGCAACCGCGCGCCGTCGACGACGATACGATCGAGGCCGACTATCTGATCGAGACGCCGCTCGATCCCGCACGTGTCGCCGATGTCATGGCCGGCGAGCAATCGAGCGGCACGTTCGTGCGCGTCGCCAACGAATCCGATGCGCTGCGCGCGCGCAGCCGCGCGAGCGTGCTGCGCATCGAGGAACTGGAGGCAGCGGCGCAGCCCAGTTTGCCGAACGCATGGCTCGAGCGTCAAGGCACACCGGGACCATGGCGGCGTGCGCGCATCAGGCTGTCGTTTCCGCTCGCCAACATCGACGCGAATCTGCCCACGCTGGCCGCGACCGTCGCCGGCAATCTGTACGATCTCGGCGAAGTGACCGGCATGCGGCTGCTGTCGTTGCGCTTGCCGGCTTCGTACCGTGCGCGGTTCGAGTTACCGCGTCATGGCGTGGCCGGCACGCGCGCGCTGACGGACGTGAAAGACAGGCCGATGATCGGCACCATCATCAAGCCGAACGTCGGCCTGAGCGCGGCGGAAACGGCGGCGCTGGTGCGCGATCTGTGCGAAGCGGGTGTCGATTTCATCAAGGATGACGAAGTATGCGCGAATCCCGCCCATGCGCCGCTGGCGGAGCGCGTGCGGACGGTGATGGCCGAAGTGCGCCGTTACCGTGAGCGCAGTGGCCGTCCTGTAATGGTCGCGTTCAATATCACCGACGACCTCGACGCCATGCGCCGTCACGCGGAACTGGTCGAACGCGAGGGCGGCAGTTGCGTGATGGCGAGCATCAACTGGTGCGGCTTTTCCGCGATCCAGACGCTGCGCCGCGCGACGCCGCTCGTGCTTCACGCGCACCGCAACGGCTACGGCATGATGTCGCGTGACCCGGCGTTGGGCATGTCGTTTCAGGCGTATCAGACGTTGTGGCGACTGAGCGGCGTCGATCATATGCACGTGCATGGCCTTGCCGGCAAATTCGCGCAGAGCGACGCCGAAGTGATCGAGTCGGCACGCGATTGCGCGACGCCGCTCGCCACCGGTTGCGACGATACCGTGCTGCCGGCGTTTTCATCAGGGCAATGGGCCGGCACCGTGCAAGCGACATATGACGCCGTGCGCTCCGCCGACCTGCTGTTCATGTCGGGCGGCGGCATTCTCGCGCATCCGGACGGTCCCGCGGCGGGCGTCACGAGCGTGCGCCAGGCGTGGGCTGCGGTGCAGGCGGGCACGCCGCTGCCGGTGTACGCCGAGCACATGCCGGAGTTGCGGCGCGCCTTGGCGTTTTTCGGCAGCCGCACGTGAACATCACCGGCGGCACGGAACAAAAGATGAGCGACGAAGCACATAGCAACGGTCCGGCCTACGCCTTCTACGGCGACGACTTCACCGGCGCAACCGACACGCTGGCCCATCTCGCCCGCGCCGGTTTGCGCACCATGCTGTTCTTCGCCCCGCCGGATGGCGCGCGTCTTTCGATGCTCGGCCGGCTCGACGCACTCGGCGTAGCGGGCGCCGCGCGGACCATGCCGCCCGCCACGCAGCGGCAGGAACTCGAGCGTGTCGGCGCTGCCTTCGCCGCGCTCGGCGTGCGGGTGATGCACTACAAGGTGTGCTCGACGTTCGATAGCGCGCCGGAAACCGGCAGTATCGGCGTGGCGATCCGCACGTTGCGCGAGTACTGCGCGAACGAACTCGTCGCGGTGGTTGGCGGTCAGCCGAATCTGCGGCGCTATTGCGTGTTCGGCGAACTCTTCGCGGCAGCCGGCGCGGATGATAGCGCGCAGTCGATCTACCGCATCGACCGTCATCCGACGATGAGCCGCCATCCCGTTACGCCGATGAACGAAGCGGACTTGCGCGTGCATCTTCAGCGCCAAGGTGTGAAGAATGTGCAATCGATTGACTGGCGCTGCTATGCGCACGGCGACGCCGAACTTCAGGCGCAAGTGCAGCACCGGCTCGATTCGAAACCCGACGCCGTGCTGTTCGACGTGCTCGACGATTCGCATCTGCTGGCGATTGGCCGCATGATCGCGCGTCATGCCGCGGCGTCGGCGCCATTGCTCGCGGTCGGTGCGAGCAGCGTCGCGCAGGCTTATGCGTTGGCGCATGACAACCGCGTTAAAGATGCCACGGCGGAAACTCGAACCACGCCGCCGCTGGCTCCCGCACGCGGCCCCGTATTCGTGCTGGCGGGCAGTCTCTCGCCATTGACCGAGGCGCAGATTAGCGCCGCGCCATCCTACCTGCGTGTGGAACTGGATCCGCTGAAAATGACCGGTGACGCAAGCTCCGATTATCTGGCGGAGCGCGTGGCCGCAATAGCCGGGCCCTTGCGCGACGGACGCAACGTGCTGGCTTTCACGACGCGCCGCGCGTCGAGCGAAGGCGGCGCGCTGCCGCAACTCGCGCATGCCTGTGCGTCACTCTTGCAACAGGTACTCGGCGCCGTGCGCTTGCACCGCATCGGCATTGCGGGCGGCGACACGTCGAGTTTTGCCGTACGCGCGCTCGGCGCATGGGGACTCTCGTATCTCGCGCCGTTATCGGCGGGCGTCACAGTGTGCCGTCTCCACGCCGATCGCGCGGAACTCGACGGCATGGAGATCATGCTCAAAGGCGGGCAAATGGGCGACGCGGATCTGTTCGAGCAACTGCTCGAAGGCAACGGCTAACGACCGCGCCCGCATCCGCGAGCGCTTGGCGACGCCGGAATCAATGCCCGAACTTACTCCCGTGATCAGAGCGACCTGATTCGCGAGTAACTTTTCCATCGCTGCTCCCGGCGTGACAAGGTGGGAATGTGCATCGACCATCCATATAGCAAGGCCGCCGGATATCCATGCAGCGAACTGCACCGATATCCGGCGGCCGACCCGATTCGGAAGAACACGGGCACTACGAAATGCTTAAGCAAGTTGCGGCTATATGACGCCGACGACCAGCAATACGATTACCACGATCACAACGAGGCCTAGACCGCCCGTAGGACCGTAACCCCACGCACGACTGTGCGGCCACGTGGGGAGCGCACCGATGAGCAGAAGAATCAGCACGACTAGAAGAATAGTTCCCAACATATGAATGACCTCCGCCTGGTTGATTGGACCTGCCTTCACGACAGCCGCGCAAGGCACGCCCTGCGGGCGTTCCTGCGAAAGGCAGTATCGGTGTCATGGTTGAGCAAGCCGCATGCCCACGGCTAAAAGTCGAGCGGGCAACGTTCGAAACCAGTTACATCGCGGTGTGGCGTGCGGCGCCGATACGCGACGCAAGGAGATCAGCGACGAAGGCAATACTTAGCGCGACTGCTCCACAGGTGAAGATCAACGCGTAGTCGTTATGCGTATGCGAGAAGAGGTACGAGTACCCATAGCCGCCGAGCGCCTGGAAGAGCGCGAAGGCTGTGGTCGCGCGACTCCATGCGGCTCGTTGTTCGGTGTGATCGTGCGGCACCAGTTCATGAATGCGGCCGAGCACGAGCGGCACGATGCCTGGCGTGAAGATGCCGAGAATCACGGTCGATGCGGCCAGCACGAACGAGCTGCCCGAAAACGCGAGCATGGCGACAGCGGCCGCTTGCAGAAGCAGTCCGACGCGATACGCCTTGCCGAAGCCGATGCGATCGGCCACGTTGCCGCAGATCACCGGTCCGGCGATCGCAGCGAGGCCGTACAGCACCCAGTAGTTCGCGCCGATTGCCGCGCCGCGTCCCAGCCCGCGAGCGACATAGTCGACGAGCAGTACCATCGCCGGCACGAGACCGAGGGCGTTCGCCGCGTATTGCGCGTACAACACGCGCAGGGTCAAGCCGTGAGGGCGCGCCGCGTGATGCGCGCCGGACGGCACGACCGGTGCGGGTGGATTCGTCGAAGGCCAGCCGAACCAGCTCACTACGGTCAGCACCAGTGCCACCGCGCCGAGACCGATCCACGTGGTTTGCAAACCATAGTGAAGCAACTGCGGAATCAATGTGCCGGATGCCGCGATACCCAAGCCGAGTCCAAGAAAGATCATGCCGCTCACGAAGCCACGGCGCGGCGCCGGAATGTGCGGAAGAATCGATGTCGCTACCAGCACCATGATCGCTCCGCCGGAAATGCCCGACAACAAACGCCACGTGAAAAACCAGCTCACCGAAAGCGGATACGCGCAGGCGAAGAAGGCGCCCGTCACCACCGCCATCAGCATGCGCAACGCGCTGCGGTTCGATAGTGCTGCTGCGAGCGGACGGCCGATCAACGCGCCGACCAGATAGCCGGCGAAGTTCGCCGCGCCGAGCGTGACCGCTTGCGACGACGTGAACCAGTGCGCCTGGATCAGCGAGGGAATCAACGGCGTGTACGCGAAGCGGGCGAGGCCGATGGCGACGAGACTGCCGCACAGCCCCGCGAGCGTTGCGAAGAGCGCGCGGGCATCGAGTGAGACTGGACTATCGGACGCTATGGGTGCAGCGGACATGACGGTTCCTTTACCGGTGCGCGCTGGTAGCGGCGCTGCCGGATGTCGGTGGGGAAAGCGAAGCGAAGGGACGCGCCTTGTCAGGCGCCGGGCTCAGACGCCGTTGTCGGTTGCTGGTAGGGCAGGCAAACCGAGCAGCAGCAACACCGGCGCGATCGCGCCGATGAGCAGCGCCTGTTGCGGATTGACGCGCGCGAGAACGCGAACGCCGATCAATGTGGCGAGCAGATGAGTGGCGGCGTCATCGGCGGAAACGACGGTGGTGATTTCGCCGCTCTCGCCGGCCGCAACCACGCAGCGGTAAAAAAACGCGCGGATTTCGGCGAATTCCGTGGCGACGATGTCACGGAATATTTCGTCCTCCGATGTGGTTTCCAGCGCCGAGTTCACCAGCATGCAGCCGCGCTGGGCGGGATCGGCGAGCGTACGCTCAAGGATCTCCTGGAAAAACTTCGTGATGCCTAGAGCCGGCGATACGGTGCGTTCCAATCGCCGGATCCGTTCGCGCAAGGTGTGCTCGAGATAATGCTCGAGCGCTCGCAGATACAGCGTGCGCTTGTCGCCGAACGCGTTGTAGAGGCTCGGCTGCGTCAGGCCGGTCGATTTGACCAGATCGCGCGTGGAGGTCGCCTCGTAGCCCTTCGTCCAGAAGGCCGCGCTGGCGGCTTCGAGCACCTCGTGTTCATCGAATTCGCGGGGTCTTGCCATGGTGAATGTCCTTCCAGCGTCACTGACGACTAGTTCTGTATCATTCGATATAGAAGGCGATTATATATCGACTGATACAGAACGCAAGAAGAAGATTTGAGGGCGTCCGGCGGCGCGTTTACAGTGCGCTGCGGTTTGGGGGCAGGGCGTCGGCGGGTGGTTGCCCGTCCGGTGCGAGTTCGGTTTCCGGATAGCTGATCCGCACGGGGGGCACGAACCACGCGAGGCACAGGCCGATCAACGCGGCGGCGCCCGCCACCAGAATGCCGATGTGAATGGATTGCACCAGCGCTTCGCGCGCGGATCTCATCATGGCGTCGCCCGACTGGCCGGCACTCACCAGACGATTGATCAGCGCGGCCTGCTCCGCGCGATCCACCAACAGTTCAGGACTGGCGAAGGATTTGAACCACTGCGTCGCCTGATAGGAATCGAGTGAGCGATGCACGCCGCGCGAATAGAGATGCCCGAGCAACGCGCCGGTCATCACCGTGCCGAGCATGCCGCCGAACGTCCGCAGTGATTGAAGCAGCGCGGTGGCTGCGCCGACATGATCTCGCGCGACGATCTGCTGCGAACAGACTGTCAGGCTGGTTGCCACCAGACCGAGGCCGAGCCCGCTGATCCCCATGCACGACGCCCACACCAGATGCGGTTCCGTGCCTCGCAGTACGACTACGCTGAGACAGGCGAGCGCGGACAGCGCAAAACCGGCATACATGATGCCGTTCGCGCGGCGGATCCGTGTGACGATACGATTGTTGAGCACGCTGCCTACGGTCGTGCCGAGCAGCAGCGGCGTGATCAGCATGCCGGAGTCATGCGCGGACATCGCGTAGCCGCCCTGAAACAGCAGCGGTACGTAGAACACCAGCGAAAAGAGCGCGAAGCCGCCGAGCACCGACATCGCGAAGAGCGCGGAGAGCTTGCGGTCCATGAGCATGTCAACGGGCACGATCGGATAGCCGATGCGCCGTTCCCATAGCCAGAGAATCAGCCCGCAAGTCGCCGCTACGATGGTCAGCACGACTGTCGTGGTGTCGAAACCGCGCCTCGGAAACAGTTCGATTAGCACTTGCAGTGAGCCGAACGTCACCGCGAGCACGAACGCGCCGAGCCAGTCGAGCCGCACGGGCCCCTTGTGCCGCAGGTGAAGCAGCGGCGGCAGAAAGCGTTGCACGAACAGCAGCGATAAGATCCCGACCGGCACGTTGACGAAAAACACCAGCCGCCAGCCGCCGTACTGCGTCAGCATTCCGCCGAGGGTCGGTCCGATCATGTTCGACACGCCGAAGGCGGAGGTGACGAACACCAGCCAGCGCAGCCGCAGTTTCGGATTGGGAAACAGATCAGCGACGGTGGCGAACACCGTGCCGATCAGGATGCCGCCACCGATCCCTTGCAGGCCGCGCGAAATCACCAGCAACAACATGCTGTTGGCGAGCCCGCACAATACCGAGGCGCCGGTGAACAACAGGATCGCGGCGATCAAAAACCGCTTGCGGCCGAATAGATCGCCCAGCCGCCCGAAGATGGGAATCGTGATGACCGAGGCCAGCATGTACGACGTCGCGACCCATGCGTACAGGTCGAAGCCCTTCAGTTCGGCGACGATACGCGGCAGCGCCGTACCGACGATGGTTTGATCCAGCGCCACCAGCATCGCGACGAAGGCGATGCCGAGCATCGCAAGCAGCGACTCGCGAAACGGCAGCAGTTGCCCGCTCGGAAGCGGCGCGGCGAGCCCGGCGCTCATGGCGTGCTTACTTGTTACCCGCTGCGGCATATTTGCCGAGGGCGCCGCCCAGTTCTTCGTCGGTCAAGGCTGGGGAGATGTTCATCGTGAGCAGGTCGCCCCATTCGAGCGCCAGCGCCGCCATCGCGCCCGTGTCGTCAGACTCGACGATAGCAACGCCATGCAAGCCGCCGATAGCGTGCCAGCGTCCCAGCAATTTGACTCCCTCCGGCACCCGGCCGCCGGTCTTCATGAAACGTTCGATGACGGAACTCTCGGCGGTTGGCAGACCATTCCATAGGACGATAAATTTCATTGCGCGTCTCCAATCCGAATTGGCGATGCCGGCTCGTGGCGCGCTGCCATCGTCGCTTATGGGTACGGCGCGTCGCGGTTGCGGTGCGCCGTGTTCACTCTGCGCCCGCAAGCTGTCCGAATAGTACGTGCTATTGGCGGACAGCGATCAGAAAACCACGTGGCATCCTAAGCATCATAGGTGAGCGGAGGGCGGCCGGCGTCGCCGCGTGCGGACATTCACCAGGCTAATTGAACAAGCGCTCTTTCGTGGCGAAAAAGCGAAGAGGGCTGTTGCCAGCTGGGAATATCTCGTGGGTTGTTCACGTTAACTATTGCGGGGCGCCGGCAACAAAAGCAAACGGCACGCGTGGGTGACGCGTGCCGTTGCTGTGACTGTGCGACGCTTGGGCGAGGCGCGCTACGGTTTGCGCTGCACGGCGGCGCGGGCAATGGTCTGATGCGCTGCGGGGAATCCCGGCGGATATTCGACCACGCGTGCCGAAGCCGGCACGAGTGGCACGGCCGCGTTCAGCCGCGCGCCGATACGTGCGCCGCCGACGATGGCCGCCATCGCCTGACGATCGAGTTCGACGCTATCGGTGAGGTCCCTGATGATCAGCTTGGTCATGTTGGCTCCAGGAAAGAAATCGAGCGGCGCGCCGGTGCAATGCGCCGGCCGCCGCTCGGGTGTGTCGTGAAATGTGCTGAGGTCTCCTCGCACTATCAGTATAGGAAATCTGTCTGCCGCTCGCTGGCCGGCGATGATCTGCCGGCCGGAATGAGGCCCCCCGGTCCTCGCGACGGCAAGCCGTCACACGTTGGCGTAGTTGGCGCCCCACAGCGACGGGCTGACGTTCAGGTGCAGCGGCACGAAGCCCGCGCCGATCA
>NZ_JBNNWQ010000009.1:0-397314 GCF_050281145.1 Paraburkholderia sp. NPDC080076
GTGATCTCGCGCACGGCCGGCTGGAGCGCGCACATCATCGAGCAGCGCGTCGACAACAAGATCATCCGTCCGAGCGCGAATTACACCGGACCTGACGACCTGCCGTTCGTGCCGCTCGCGAAACGCGTTTGAGGGTGCCTTTTATCGAAGTCGGGTGCGTGAGCGCGTAGCCGCGCGAATGCAAGCGTTTCTCCTCCATTGCGTCTTAAGAGCGCGGCGCAATGAAGTTGGGCCTTGGCTCGCTGAAACCCCGGGCCGAGGCCGTTTTTTGCGGCGCATTCACGTGGCCGCGCGCAAACCCGACCGGCACGCCGCCGCAAGCTAAACTACACGTACTGCCTGACTGGCCCGCCAGGGAGACGCGATTAAAAAAGGGGCCGCCGACGTGATCGGCCGCCGCCATCGTCCCCGGATCATTACTGTTTTGTCCCCTACGCCATGAATACTGCAAACCGCAAACGCCTTCCCGGCACCCAGCTCGATTTCTTCGACACGCGCGCCGCGGTCGACGCGATCCAGCCCGGCGCTTACGACAAACTGCCGTACACGTCGCGCGTGCTGGCCGAAAACCTCGTGCGCCGTTGCGATCCGGTCACGTTGAACGCGTCGCTCAGGCAGATCATCGAACGCAAGCGCGAACTGGATTTTCCGTGGTTCCCGGCGCGCGTGGTGTGTCATGACATTCTCGGCCAGACCGCTCTGGTCGACCTTGCCGGCCTGCGCGACGCGATTGCCGCGCAAGGCGGCGATCCGGCGATGGTCAATCCGGTGGTGCCGACACAACTCGTGGTGGACCATTCGCTCGCCGTCGAGTGCGGTGGTTTCGATCCGGACGCGTTTGCGAAGAACCGCGCGATCGAAGACCGCCGTAACGAAGACCGCTTCGACTTCATCAACTGGACCAAGCGCGCGTTCAAGAACGTCGACGTGATTCCGCCGGGCAACGGCATCCTGCACCAGATCAACCTGGAGCGCATGAGCCCGGTCGTGCAGGTGAAAGACGGCGTCGCGTTTCCCGATACGCTGGTCGGCACCGACTCGCATACGCCGATGGTGGACGCGCTCGGCGTGATCGCGATCGGCGTGGGCGGGCTCGAAGCGGAAAGCGTGATGCTGGGCCGCGCGTCGTATATGCGCCTGCCGGATATCGTCGGCGTGGAACTGACGGGCAAGCCGGCAGAAGGCATCACGGCGACCGACGTCGTGCTCTCGCTGACCGAATTCCTGCGCAAGGAAAAAGTGGTCGGCGCGTACCTCGAGTTTTTCGGCGCGGGCACGGCCAAGCTGACGCTCGGCGACCGCGCGACCATCGCCAACATGGCGCCCGAATTCGGCGCCACGGCCGCGATGTTCTACATCGACGAACAGACCATCAAGTATCTGAAGCTCACCGGCCGCGACGACGAACTCGTCAAGCTGGTGGAAACTTACGCGAAGGAAACCGGCCTGTGGGCCGACAGCCTCGCGCAGGCCGAATACGAACGCGTGCTGAAGTTCGATCTGTCGACGGTGGTGCGCACGCTCGCCGGCCCGTCGAACCCGCATCGCCGGTTGCCGGTGTCGGAACTGGCGGCGCGCGGCATCAGCGGCAAGGTGGAGAACGAGCCGGGCCTGATGCCGGATGGCGCGGTGATCATCGCCGCGATCACGAGCTGCACGAACACCAACAATCCGCGCAACATGATCGCCGCGGGTTTGCTCGCGCGTAACGCGAACCGGCGCGGGCTGACTCGCAAGCCGTGGGCGAAGACCTCGCTCGCGCCGGGCTCGAAGGCGGTTACGCTGTATCTGGAAGAAGCCGGGTTGCTGCCCGAGCTGGAGCAACTGGGTTTCGGCGTGGTCGCGTATGCGTGCACGTCGTGTAACGGCATGTCTGGTGCGCTGGATCCGGTGATCCAGAAAGAGATCGTCGAGCGTGATCTGTATGCGACCGCCGTGCTGTCGGGCAACCGCAACTTCGACGGCCGTATCCATCCGTACGCGAAGCAGGCTTTCCTCGCGTCGCCGCCGCTGGTGGTGGCGTATGCGATTGCGGGCACGATCCGTTTCGACATCGAGAAGGACGTGCTCGGTATCGATGCCGACGGCCATGCGGTCACGCTGAAAGATATCTGGCCATCGGATGCGGAGATCGATGC
Organism: Paraburkholderia sp. NPDC080076; assembly: GCF_050281145.1. Taxonomy (NCBI): domain Bacteria; kingdom Pseudomonadati; phylum Pseudomonadota; class Betaproteobacteria; order Burkholderiales; family Burkholderiaceae; genus Paraburkholderia; species Paraburkholderia sp. NPDC080076. Next base: position 2,139 of record NZ_JBNNWQ010000009.1, read on the forward strand.
GATCGTCGCGTCGAGCGTGAAGCCGGAGCAATTCCGCAAGGTGTACGAGCCGATGTTCGCCGTTTCCGTCGACACGGGCGAGAAAGCCAATCCGCTCTACGACTGGCGCCCGATGAGCACGTACATTCGCCGTCCGCCGTATTGGGAAGGTGCGCTCGCGGGCGAGCGCTCGCTCAAGGGCATGCGTCCGCTCGCCGTGCTCGGCGACAACATCACGACCGATCACCTGTCGCCGTCCAACGCGATTCTGGCGGACAGCGCCTCGGGCGAATATCTGGCGAAGATGGGCTTGCCGGAAGAGGACTTCAATTCCTACGCGACGCACCGTGGCGATCACCTGACAGCGCAGCGCGCCACCTTCGCGAACCCGACTCTGAAGAACGAGATGGTGCTCGAAGACGGCAAGGTGAAGGCGGGTTCGCTGGCGCGTATCGAGCCCGAAGGCAAGGTCACGCGCATGTGGGAAGCCATCGAAACCTACATGGAGCGCAAGCAGCCGCTGATCGTGATTGCCGGCGCCGACTATGGGCAGGGTTCGTCGCGTGATTGGGCGGCGAAGGGCGTGCGTCTTGCCGGCGCGGAAGCGATCGTCGCCGAAGGGTTCGAGCGGATTCACCGCACGAATCTGGTGGGCATGGGCGTGCTGCCGCTGGAGTTCAAGCCGGGTGTGAACCGGCTCACGCTGGCAATCGACGGCACGGAAACCTTCGACGTGGTCGGCGAGCGCAAGCCGCGCGCGGACCTCACACTGGTGATCCAGCGCAAGAACGGCGAGCGGGTCGAGGTGCCGGTGACGTGCCGGCTCGATACCGCCGAAGAGGTTTCCATCTACGAAGCCGGCGGTGTGCTGCAACGCTTTGCGCAGGACTTTCTCGAGTCGTCGAAGAAGGCGGCTTGAGGCTGGCTGGTTTTTAGATCGCTTCGCTCGATGCGACGAACGTTTTAACGCGGGACGGGTGATATGGCGCGATAGGCCATGACACCCGCTCTCATCAGGACAGGACTTTCATGGCCCACCAACCCCAGATCAAGATTCCGGCCACCTACATGCGTGGCGGCACCAGTAAAGGCGTGTTCTTCCGCCTGCAAGACTTGCCCGAAGCGGCCCAGGTGCCCGGCGCCGCACGCGACGCGCTGCTGATGCGCGTGATCGGCAGCCCCGATCCGTACGGCAAGCAGATCGACGGCATGGGCGGCGCGACGTCGAGCACCAGCAAGACGGTGATCGTCGCCAAAAGCAGCCGGCCCGATCACGATGTGGATTATCTGTTCGGCCAGGTGTCGATCGATAGGGCCTTCGTCGACTGGACAGGCAATTGCGGCAATCTCTCCGCCGCCGTCGGGCCGTTCGCGATCAGCGCGGGGCTTGTCGATCCGAGCCGGATTCCGCGTGACGGCGTGGCGACCGTGCGCATCTGGCAGGCGAACATCGGCAAGACGATCATCGGACACGTGCCGATGACCGATGGCGCCGTGCAGGAAACCGGCGACTTCGAACTCGACGGCGTGACGTTCCCGGCGGCGGAAGTGCAGCTCGAATTCATGGACCCCGCAGCGGAAGAAGAGGGCGCGGGCGGCTCGATGTTCCCGACCGGTAACCTGGTGGACGATCTGGAAGTGCCCGGCGTCGGCACGCTGAAGGCGACGATGATCAACGCGGGCATTCCGACCATCTTCGTCGACGCCGAGTCGATTGGCTACAAGGGCACGGAGTTGCAGGACGCGATCAATAGCGACGACAAGGCGCTCGCGATGTTCGAGACGATCCGCGCGCACGGCGCGCTGCGCATGGGGCTGATCAAGCATCTCGACGAGATCGCGACGCGCCAGCATACGCCGAAGGTCGCGTTCGTCGCGAAGCCGGCTGACTACGTGGCGTCGAGCGGCAAGCGCATCGGCACGGGCGACGTCGATCTGCTGGTGCGGGCGATGTCGATGGGCAAGCTGCATCACGCGATGATGGGCACGGCGGCGGTCGCGATCGGCACGGCGGCGGCGATTTCGGGGACCCTCGTGAATCTCGCGGCGGGCGGCGGCGCGAAGGAGTCGGTGCGCTTCGGACATCCTTCGGGAACGCTGCGGGTCGGCGCCGAGGCGAGCGAAAGCGGCGGCGAGTGGACCGTGACGAAGGCCATCATGAGCCGCAGCGCGCGGGTGCTGATGGAAGGCTGGGTGCGGGTACCGCAGGAAAGATGAGGCGGCCGGCGCGAACGCGCCGATTCGCTTGTTAGTCTGTCGAAGGCCCGCTCGCCGCCGGTGGAGGTGACGCTCTCAGCGTGTCGATATGCGTCAACTCCGTCCGTCCGCCCTTGCTGGCAAAGGTGAAGACAGGGAAGTTGCGGCCGTGAAATTCCGGTCCCGCTTTTGACAGCATCTCTTCGAACTTCGGCTTGCTGTTCTGCCATGTCGTCCTGCCTGCCTGCCCCGACATGGGATCGAACATCAAGGCGGCGATACTGCCCGGCGCGATGCCGACCGTCTGAATCTCCGAATTTTCCAGCGAGCCGTGCTGCGCCTGATTGGATTTCAGCGTGCCGAGAAGGCCGCCTATCTGCTTCTTCCTGTCGTCCGGCGTGAGGGGTTTCATCGTATCTGTGATGCCGCCCGAGGAATGGTCTTTGTCATACACGCCGACCACGTGATTGCCGACCAGGTCGGGCATCGCGAGAACCGCACACGGACGGGCCATGGTGGACACGTTAGCGCCCATCTTGTAGTACTGCGGCTCGAGTTCCGCGTGGGCCAATGACCATTTGCGCAGGCCGCCGTGTCCGCCCGTTTTTGCCTGTTCGCGGGCAGCGTCGATCGAGACGTTGCAGTTGTGGAACTCGTGGTGCGCGTTCTTCATTTGCAGCGTACGGATCAACAGGCCGCTTGTCTTGAATGCGTGCTGTATTTCCGCGGGCGTCCGGTCGTCGTGGTGAGCGGAGGCGACGTTTGCAGCCGCGCCGACGTTGCTCGTGGCCGAGGTCGGTCCAATCGCGTGCGTGGGCGCGACGCTGGAGACCTCGCTAGGCGCTGAGGTGCTCGAACTGGACGTCGAGGCGGATTGCACGTTTGCAGTAGATGTTTTGGCCAGGCGGAAAGAGGCCGGCGGGTCGTTGCGATTCGACACGGAGGGACCGCTCACCGTCGCGTTCGATTCTTCTTCGTTGCCCGCCGGCGCCTCGCCCTCGTTCGTGCTGGATGTTCGAGCATTGCCGGAGTGGCCGACCAGACTCGATGTCTTCACGGTCAGTCCCTGCGGCTTCGGTTTGATTGGCGGCGGCCCGGCCTTCGCACCCGTGGTCGTGCTCGCGCTCGTGGCCGTGGATTGTCCCAGCGGCTGTTTGTTGCTCGCGCCGGACGTGAGCGCGAAGCTGGCCGATGGCGTGTGCGGCGTGACGGCTGCCGGCGAGCGCGTCGGCGGCTGCTTCAGTGCTTCGAACGCCGCGATCGTCGACGACACCGAGGGCTGCGCAGCACTCTCTTTCTTTTCCTCTTTGGGGGTGGTGGCCTGATTGCTCGTGCCGGCGAGGTTCGTTGTCGACTGCGTTTCGTGTGTGCGCGTGAACATGTGGTTCTCCCATCTATCCGGGAGCCATCATGCGCGCAACGTCACGGGTGCTTTGTCGCGCTTGCGCAGGCGTGTCCAGTAAGACGAAGCGGGCCGTTCACGTCATGAGCCGGGGTAACGCATCGACCAATGCGTCGACCGCCAGACGCACCTTGCGCGGCAAGTGAGGTGTTTGCAGCCAGAGCGCGTACGCGTCGTAGAGAAAAGCCGGCTGATCCGGCAGCACCTGCACGAGCTCGCCCGCCTGGATGCGCTCGCGCACCAGCCAGGAGGGGAGCCACGCCAGACCCATGCCCGCGGTCGCGGCGTCGGCGATTGCGTCGATGAGAGACGTTGCCGGGCCGGACGGCGTGAGGGTGGTGCTCGATCCGATCGGCGGTCCGATATTCGAGCCGCTCACGGCAGCGATGTCTCGCGGAGGCATGCTCATCGAATTCGGCGGACTGAGCGCCGAGCCGACGCCGTTCCCGTTGTTCACCGTGCTGAGCAAGTCACTCACGCTGCGCGGCTACCTTGTGCACGAGATCCTGACCGATCCGGCGCGCCTTGCCGCCGCCAAGGCGTTCATTCTCGATGGACTCGCGGCGGGGTTGCTGAAGCCGGTCATCGCCGCCACATTTCCGTTTGAGCGCATCGTCGACGCGCATCGCTTTCTGGAGTCGAACGAACAATTGGGCAAGATCGTCGTGACGGTTTGACGAGCGGCGCGAACGCAAACGGTCACGCGATCTTGCGGACATCCGGCTTCGTCCGGAAAGGACGAAGCCGGGAAAAATCGGGTTTGATGCAACGGCGACGCCTAAGACATCAGCCCGAAGCTGGCGAGCACGAACCGAAGACCGAAAAAGCAAACGGACGAAAACAGCGGCAGGCCGAAAGCTAGCGACATACACCGCAAGCCGACGACGCTGGCCTTTGGCCATCGATTGAAAAAGTAGACAGCCGCGCCGGCCAGTACGCGGCCGACCCCGTTCATTGCCGCACCATCACGATCTCGAGATACTCGCTGGGCAGCACGAGTGTCCCGTCGCCGGAACGGTTGCGGCTTTCCATCAGCGTCATGAGATCGCGCTGGAAGGCCGCTTGCCGTTCGTCGTCCATCGCGGCGAATGCCTTGTTGATGGGGCCGTAGTAAGTCCGGAATACCTCGAGCCAATGCGCGGGCGAGCGGTAACGGAACATGAATTCGCGGCTCGTTACGGCGACACTCCGCACATTCCCGTGAAAGAGTTCGTCGAGCCGCGCCCTGGTGCCCCACAATGCCGGCGACTTGAGGCCGGGCGGCGGAGGCAGGTATTTGCCGATCGTCTTGAACACCTGGCCGATGAAGCTATCGGGCGTCCAGTTCGCGAGACCGATCTTGCCGCCGGGTTTGCACACGCGCGCCAGCTCGCTTGCCGCCTTCTCCTGATTGGGCGTGAACATGACGCCGAAGGTCGACATGACGACATCGAAGGTGGCGTCCGCGTAGGGCAGCGCTTCGGCGTCGGCTTCGCGGAACTGCACCGTTGTCAGACCTTCCGCTCGCGCGCGAGCCTGACCCGCGTCGAGCAGCGAGGCCACGTAGTCGGTCGAATCGACATCGCACCAGCGGCGCGCGGCGGCGAGCGTGCCGTTGCCGTTGCCGGCCGCGACATCGAGCACGCGGCTGCCGGCGCGTAGATCGAGTGCCTCGCACAAATTTTCTCCGACGATCTGCAACGTCGTGCCGACGACGGCGTAATTGCCCGTTTCCCACGCGGCGTGCTGGCGCGCTTTGACGTCAGCGAATTCGGAGGTGTGTGATGAAGAAGAATGAACTTCAGACATGGGGATGCTCCAGAGAAAAATTTGTGCGATGCACGTTAGTGTTATTGCGCCAGGACTTATGAATTCATGTGGTGCCTCCTTAATTGACGTTAAGTATTCGATTCATTCAAGATTCCTTAGCATTGTTGTAAGGGATTCGCATGGATGCTAGTATCAGTGCGGCTGTTGAATCGATGAATGACCAGGCGTCCAGATCTTTTGTGCAGGACGCCGAAGTTCCTGGAAACAATGATGGATGCGCTCTCCGACGTCCTCCGCCTGGTTCGCCTTGGTGGTGCGGTGTATCTAAACGGCGACTTCACTGCACCCTGGTGTTTGTACGGCCAGGCGAACGCAGCGTTGTGCGGCAGTTTCCTTCCTCCCGCGGAACGTATCGTCTCCTACCACCTGATCACCGAGGGCGGCTGCTGGGCTGCGCTCCCGGACGACCCTGAATCCGCTATTTACGTCGCTGCCGGCGAACTGCTCGTCGTGCCGCAAGGCGAAGCGCATCTGCTCGGCAGTTCGCTCGACATCACGCCCGGACCCACCGGCGAACTGCTCGAGAGTCAGTTGCGGAATTCACCGGGACAGTTGATGGCGCTTCGCTACGGCGGTGGTGGAGAGCGCACGCGTCTGGTGTGCGGCTTTCTCGCGTGCGACGACACGTTGAGCAACCCGGTGCTGTCCGCGCTGCCGCGCATCTTCAAGGTCGACATGCGCAACGACCCGCAGTCCGCGTGGCTCGAATCGTCGTTACGGTTCGCGGCGGCCGAGGCGGCGGAATGGCGCGTAGGCAGCGCGATCGTTCTCGCGCGCCTATCGGAACTGCTTTTCGTGGAGGCGGTGCGGCGTTGCATCGATGCGCTGCCGTCCGACCGGAAAGGCTGGCTGGCGGGCGTGGGGGATCGGTTTGTCGGTCGTGCGCTCGCGCTGATGCATGCGCAGCCGGCGCATGGTTGGACAGTCGATGAGCTGGCGCGCAAAGCGGGCTTGTCCCGGTCCGCGCTGGCGCAGCGATTTACGCAGCTGCTCGGTCAGCCGCCTATGCAGTATCTCGCGCATTGGCGTTTGCAGATCGCCGCGCAGGAGTTGCGTGGCGGGACGAAGTCGCTGGCGGCGGTGGCGGATCAGGTAGGGTACGAGTCGGAGGCGGCGTTCAATCGGGCTTTCAAGCGGGAGTTCGGGATGCCGCCGGCGGGGTGGCGGCGGAGCCGGGGTGAGATGGCTGGTGTTTCTGCTGCTGCCGTCGCCGCGGCAGGCGGCGTGGACGGTGCGTTCGATGAAAGAGGTGCTTAGACGCCACGGCCGTGTAGGCGAAGCGGCATGAATCTGAAATTAGCGTCACTCCCGTAGAAATCTGGCTTTGTCGCTGCGGGGAGTGAGCAGCCCTAAAACGAGCGCCGCGAGTAAAAGCGCCGGCACGTCTCCGAGAAGATGGCCGCGGTACGGGGCATTCATCAGGGCCTGGATCGCCATGATCCCGCCATGCACCACGCTCGACCACACCGCGAACCAGATGAGGCTCAGATGAGCGAGTGGATTCAGGGCCGCGAAAATCAGGAACACACCCAGCGTGGCGTACATGCCGACAATCATCAGGGGATATTCCGAATGTCCCGTATGCCAGACCCAACCGTCGGGCCAGACGATCATCAGCGGGTAAAGTCCAATGGACGTGATGCCCGTCAAGACCAGCGCGACGCGTAGGTAATTGAGCCGCTGAGTGTCGGTCATGATCGTCTCCTTCGAATCGCGCCGGGCCCTCACTTCACCCCATGCTTCGCCTGCCAACTCTTCATGAATGCGATCTCGTCATGCTGCGCCTTGATGATGTTTCTGGCCAGCCGCTTCAGTTCCGGATCCTTGCCGTACTTCAACTCGACCTGCGCCATTTCGATCGCCCCTTGATGATGCGGAATCATGTGAGCGACAAAGTCCTTGTCGGCGTTGCCCGTATAGTCGGCGCTCATGTCCTGCATCATCTTGTCGTCGGCGGCCTTGAAAGCTTGCGTCGCATCGCCGGAGCCTGCATCCGCTGACTTGGACATGTCCATGCCGGGCATGGCGGCCGGTTGCTGGGCGTGGACGGGCACGGCCACGACAGCAAACGCAAAGCCGCTGAAGAGGCAAAGGGCACGAAAGGCGCGAAGTTTTTTCATTGTGATTGTCCGTTGGGAAAGGTTGACTATCAGGCTCTCAGCGACGGATGAAAGCCCGCCGCCTCGATGGCCTCGATGAGTTGTTCAGCTGCCAGCGTCGACGTGACCTTGACGATTTTAACGGGGACATCGACTTCGAGCTTCGCTGCAGGGTCGAGACTCGTGACTGCACGCGTGATGGCGTTGGCGCAACCGCCGCACGACATATCCGGGATGGCAAATTCCATTTCCTACCTCCAATGAAAAGTCATGACTCAAGCGTGGACCTTCCCACGGCGGTAAGGTCAAGCAGGTTTTCGCGATTGGCTGAAAACCGTAGCCGCGTACGCGAAGCCATCACGCGCGGCATCGTCCCAGCCTTACGATTTTGCAAACCTGCGTGCTAGACTTCGTACCCATGTCTTACTGGCGCAAACTCTTCATTGTCGTGCTGCTTGTGCTGAGCCTCCCGGTTCAGTCGTTTGCGGCCGTCTCCATGAAATGCGAGTCCTCGCATTCCGTGGGCGATGCGACGCCCGCGCGCCATGAGGCAGCCGGTGCAATGGCCCGGCATCACGACCATGCCGCGACGATGGCCGAGCAAGCCGACACTCTCGCCGGTACCCATCTTCAGCATCATGGTTCCGTGGGCGGCGAGCATCATGCGCATGCGTGCTCCACTTGTGCGTCCTGCTGTTTCGGCGGCGCGCTGCCGATCACGCCCGTTGCGTCCCTGTCCGCCAACGTGGCTCACTTCGCTGTTCCCCTGCCTCCCACTGTCCGCGTCGCGTCGTTTCTGACCGGCGGCGTCGAACGGCCTCCCCGCATCTCTCTCGTCTAGTTCTTTCGCAGCCTCACGCTGCGTTGTTCCTTTTCGCCTTGATGGACGGCTGTGCGTCGTCCGTCATGGCCGTACTTGACGAGGACGAATCATGCGAACGTTCATTGCGGCGCTGCTCGGCGCGACGGCATGTCTGCCGGCGCTCGCGCACGCCACACCCATATTTCCGGACCCGACGGACCCGGCGGCATCCGTGCCGGCGATCGATGCGCCCTCCGCGCTGGCCGACTATCGCCCATACCGTGAGCAGCAAGCGCCGAGCTGGCAAGCGCTCAATCGCGAGGTGACGAATCCAGCGGGGCACGCTGGAGCGAGCCACGGTTCGATGCAGTCGAGCAGCGCCGACGCTAAAGAAGACGGCCACGGTTCTCACCGCGAAGGGGCGGAAAAATGAGGCCATGCCTGTTTCCAGCCACCCGCATTGTGGCAATTGCCATCGCGGTGACACTACTCGCCGGCTGCACGACGTTTTCGAACGACGGCGGCTTCGGCACGGTGTCGACCGCCGCGTCCGAGCGGCTCGGCACAGACGCCGTGGTGATCAAAACCGACGAGGATCGAAGTGCCGTCGCCAACCGCACGCGAGAACTGCTTTCCGCGCCGCTCAACATGGACGCCGCCGTCCAGATCGCGCTGCTGAACAACCGCGGTTTGCAGGCCTCGTACGGCGAACTGGGCATCGCCGAAGCGGACCTCGTTCAGGTCGGACGCTTGCCGAATCCCGGCTTCTCGTTCAGCCGCACGCATGGTGGCGATGACCTGAGTATCAGCCGCACGTTCACGCTCGGCATGTTGCGCGTATTGACGATGCCGTTGACGACGCGCATCGAAAGCCGCCGTTTCGAACAGACCCGCTTACTGGCCGCCAACGCCATGCTCGAGGTCGCCGCCGATGCGCGGCGCGCTTACCTCCGCGCAGTCGCTGCCACGCAATCGGCCGCCTACGCGGAGCAGGTGAAGGACGCGGCAGAGGCCAGTGCCGAACTCGCATGGCGCATGCAGCAGGCCGGCAACTTCAGCAAGCTCGATTACGCGCGCGAGCAGGCCTTCTACGCGGAAGCCATCGCGCAAGTGGCAAGAGCACAACAGCAGTCGGTGTCCGCGCGAGAAAAGCTCACTCGCGTGATGGGCCTCTGGGGTTCGCAAGCGCACTACGCACTGCCCGAGCGTCTGCCGGATCTGCCTGCCACACGCCCGGAGTTGCGCGATCTGGAAACCTTTGCGATGCAAAACAGGCTCGACATCCAGGCCTCGAAACTGCAAACGCAAAGCGTGGCCAGTTCACTGGGCTTAAGCAAAGCGACGCGTTTCATCAACGTGCTGGACGTCGGCTATCAGAACAATTTCACGACTTCCGACGGACGCGAGCAGGGCTACGAGATCAGCGTCGAGATTCCGGTTTTCGATTGGGGCAGCGCCAAAGTCGCGCGTGCCGAAGCGATCTACATGCAGTCGGCGAATCGCGTCGCGCAGACCGCGATCAACGCGCGTTCCGAGGTGCGCGAAGCGTATTCCGCCTACGTGTCCGACTACGACCTCGCGAAGCACTATCGAGACGAAGTCGTGCCGCTGCGCAAGACCATCTCCGACGAGTTGCTGCTTCGCTACAACGGCATGCTCGCAAGCGTGTTCGAACTGCTCGCCGATTCACGTGACCAGATCGGCGCGGTGAATAGCGCTATCGACGCGCTGAAGGACTACTGGCTCGCGCAGACCGATTTGCAACAGGCACTCGGCGGCCGTTTGCCGGTTGCCACTAACGCGACGCCGCTCGCCTCCACGACGCAAACGGCGTCGCCCACTGAATCCGAAGGTAAATAGCATGGTGTCACGTCGACATTTTATGAGCGGCTCGGGCGCCGCTTTGCTGGGAGCCGCACTGGTGAGCAAGGCCGGCGCCGCGTCGCTGCCCGAAGCACCCACGATGACCACAGCCTCGATGCAGCCGCCACGCGCGCCGTCGAATGGCCGGCCGTACACGCCGGTCGCCACGCTCAACGGATGGTCGTTGCCGTGGCGCATGAAGAACGGCTGGAAGGAGTTTCATCTGATCGCCGAACCGGTGGTGCGCGAACTCGCGCCCGGCATGAGCTCGAATCTGTGGGGCTACAACGGCCAGGCGCCGGGGCCGACCATCGAGGCGGTCGAAGGCGACAAGGTGCGCATCTTCGTGACTAACCGGTTGCCGGAGCACACCACGGTCCACTGGCACGGCATGCTGCTGCCGTGCGGCATGGACGGCGTGGGCGGTCTCACGCAGCCGCACATCCCACCGGGCAAGACCTTCGTCTACGAGTTTCAGTTGGAGAAGCACGGCACCTTCATGTATCACCCGCACGCCGACGAGATGGTGCAGATGGCGATGGGCATGATGGGGACGTTCATCGTCCATCCGAAAGATCACGGCGTGATGCAGGTGGACCGCGACTTCGTGTTCATCATGTCCGCTTACGACATCGACCCCGGCAGCTTCACGCCGCGCGTCAACGAGATGACCGACTTCAACATGTGGACATGGAATGCGCGCGTGTTTCCGGGCATCGATTCATTGCCGGTGCGCGCGGGCGATCGTGTGCGGATTCGCGTCGGCAACCTGACCATGACGAATCACCCGATTCATCTGCACGGCTACCACTTCGAAGTGGTGGGCACGGACGGCGGTTGGATTCCGCCGTCCGCACGCTGGCCCGAGGTGACCGCCGATGTCGCGGTCGGGCAGATGCGCGCCATCGAGTTCACCGCGAATCGTCCCGGCGATTGGGCATTTCATTGCCACAAGTCTCATCACACGATGAACGCGATGGGGCATCAGGTCCCGAGCATGATCGGCGTGCCGCAGCAAGACCTCGCCAAACGCATCAACCGGCTGGTGCCCGACTACATGGCGATGGGCAGTACCGGCGGGTCGATGGGCGCAATGGAGATGCCACTGCCCGATAACACACTTCCGATGATGACCGGCACCGGCCCATTCGGCGCGCTGGAAATGGGCGGCATGTTTACGGTGGTGAAAGTGCGTGAAGGGCTGGGCCGCAACGACTACCGTGATCCGGGCTGGTTCAGGCATCCGAGGGGAACGGTGGCTTATGAATATACCGGTGAGCTGCCGGACGGTTGACGTCGGCGGCGGCAGCGGCAGCAGCAGGTTGGCCGTGTGGATCGTAATTAACGTGGGAGTGTATGGGATGAAGAATGGGTTGGCTTCGATGGCGATTGGTTGCGTGATCATGGTTTTCACGTCGGCGTACGCGGCGGGTGAAGCCACTGACGTGTCGGCGAGCGCGCACGCCAGTGCGCAAGCCGCGATGTCTCATGGTGAAATCAGGAAGGTGGATAAAACCGCCGGTAAACTGACCATAAAACATGGTCCTCTGGAAAACCTCGGCATGGATGCGATGACGATGGTGTTCAAGGTGAAGGACGCGGCAATGCTCTCGCAGGTCAAGTCCGGCGACAGGATCGACTTCATCGCGGACGAGATGGACGGGGCGCTGACGGTGGTGAAACTGGAGAAGCGAGAGTAGTCACCACACGCGGGTTGTCTGCCTATCGCATTCTTGCTGAACGTGTCATACGGATAAACCATTACCGTTCGCGCGTTGCCGTCTGGATGCCTCCCGCACACCGTCTTATCGTCCGACGTTGCATGGCTTTGCCCACGTCATGCAACCGCCGCAACTCACGGGGAAGTCTTACCGATTCCTTTGTGCGCTAGCTCACTAAGACACGCGGAACTTACTCGCCCCAGGCGTTTGAGATGTTATGCTCGGACGTCGTGAACTTCTTCATGCATAGACGCGTGCGAATTTAAAAATACCTAGATTTCATTAGGAGCCGGGCATGCTAAGAAAAGTAGTCGATCGGGCGAAAAAGATCCGACGCAGCGAGGGGTTCAAGCATTCGGTCGCCACACCACGTCGCATTTCACTTCATGCCACGCAGCGATTAAACAGGGGAATCTTCGCCATCGAAATTCAGGAGAACTCTGGTTTTTTCTCCGTGATGCAGATGGTCCTGTTTATTCTGATGTATTGCGACGAGAAGTGTCTGACGCCGTGCATCAGCGCGCGCGGCGGCCTCTACGGAGACGCTGCGGGAGCGATCGACTGGTTCTCGTCCTTCTTCGAGTCCGTGAATGGCAAGGCGGCGGCGCCGTTCACGCACAAGGTGAGAAAGTCGACGGTTCGCGATCTGGTCCAGCTTGGGTTTCGTCAACGCTACGAGACTCAGCTTCAACTCAACAGCGCCAGCGAACTATTCTTCGCACATTACCGGCCAGCCGGCCATATCGGCAATGAAGTCGAAGCGATCTGCCAGAAGCTCGAGATCGGCGCGTCCACGCTCGGTGCGCATTTCAGAGGCACGGATAAATCGCTTGAGGCCATCCCGGTTTCATGGGGCGATTTCTGCCGCCACGTAGAAACGACGCTTGCGGAGAATCCGCACCTCGACAACGTCTTCGTTTCAAGCGACGAACAGGCGTTTCTGGACTTCTTCGTCGCCTGGCCGTTTAGCAAGCCGGTTAAAGTCGCCCCCGCTAAATTGCTCGCGTATGGCAATACGCCGGTTCATTTCAGCGGCTATCCGGGACTCGAAATCGGCCGTGAAGCGCTCGTCTCCAGTCTGCTGTTGTCCCGTTGCGGTTATCTGGTGAAGACGCCGTCGTATCTGTCGGCATGGTCCAGGATATTCAACCCGTCGCTGCCGGTAAAACTCGTGTCGCCGCCGCGGCCGGACGCATTCTGGTTTCCCGACAGCCGTCTCTGGCTCGAACAGGTGGCGCAGGACAAAGCGGCCTGAACGCGGATGCGATCGGATCGCCTGGGTGGCTCGCAGTCGTGACATCGGTAGGAAGAATGGCGCGCATATAATGAAAGGCCGCCTGACGGGTTTGCGGGAACGTGTCGTTCGAGTCCGGCAAGCCGTCAGATACATCGTGACTGCAAAGAGGCCTTCAGCATGTACATTGCCATGAACCGTTTCAAAGTGACGCCCGGATCCGAAGCCGCCTTCGAACATCTGTGGACCACGCGCGATACGCACCTGAAAGAAGTGCCGGGTTTCGTGGAATTTCATCTGCTGAAGGGTCCACAGAAGGACGATCACGTTCTCTATTCCAGCCATACGATCTGGAAGGACTACGCGTCGTTCGAGGCGTGGACGAAATCCGACGCCTTTCGCGCCGCGCATCGCAGCGCAGGTGGCGACAACCGGGTGCTCTATCTCGGGCATCCGGAATTCGAAGGCTTCGAAGTCATTCAGACCGTCAAATGAATACATGATCCTCGCGAGCGCCCCGTGCCATTCACGGGCGCCGTTAAGGGACTTCCCCCATTCATGATGAGCTTTCAGCGCGCGTTTCGCCCGCGCTAGCCTGTGCGCGTCCGACGACGCGCTGAGCAAGCTTGCGGTATTCTTTTGCGAGCATTTCGCCGCGATGCCTAACGCGCCGGCGCAACTCACAGAGGAACTGAAACATGAAAGCCGTCAAAATCGGTTCGCCCGCCACTGTCGCCAATCTCCAGGTCGTCGACATCGCCGATCCCGGTCAGCCCGCGGCGGGCCAGATTCGCGTGCGCATTCACGCGAACTCCTTGAATTTTCACGACTACGGCGTGGTGAGCGGCAATCTGCCGGCGGACGCAGGGCGGATTCCGATGGCGGACGGCGCTGGCGTCGTCGAGGCAGTCGGCGCGGGCGTGTCGGAATTCAAAGCGGGCGATCACGTGGTGTCGTGCTTCTTCCCGTTCTGGGAAAACGGGCCGCCCGCCATCGCCGATTTCAAGACCACACCCGGCGACGGCATCGACGGCTACGCACGCGAAGCCGTCGTGCTGCCGAGCCACTACTTCACGCACGCTCCGCGCGGCTATAGCCACGCCGAGTCCGCAACGTTGACCACAGCCGGGCTCACCGCATGGCGCGCGCTCGTCGTGGACGGCCAGTTGAAGGCCGGCAATACGGTGCTCGTGCTCGGTACCGGCGGCGTGTCTATTTTCGCCTTGCAGATGGCCAAAGCGATGGGCGCTTCGGTGATTGCCACGTCTTCATCGGACGCGAAGCTCGCCAGACTTCGCGAGCTCGGAGCCGATCACACGATCAACTATCGCGACACTCCCGAATGGGGCAAGCAGGTCCGCTCGCTGACTGATGGCCGCGGTGTCGATCATGTGATCGAAGTGGGCGGTCCGGGGACTTTGCCGCAGTCGATCACCGCCTGCCGGATCGGCGGGCATATCGCGCTGATCGGCGTGTTGACCGGACGGGCAGGGCCGGTGCCGACCGCGGCGCTGATGGCGCGGCAGCAGCGTTTGCAGGGTTTGATCGTCGGTAGCCGTCAGGATCAGCGCGATATGATCCGGGCGCTCGAAGTGATGGGCATCAAGCCGGTGATCGACAGCACGTTCGAACTGGAGAAACTCGGCGAGGCGTTTTCGCACGAGGAATCCGGCGCTCACTTCGGGAAGATTTGCGTGGCGGTATAAGCGCTTCGTATGCGCGAGTGAAAGCCGGGTTGCCCGTTTCGCTCGCGCTGTTTGTGGCGCTGCCAAGTGGCATGCAAGGGCGCGTTAGTCGTGCCTAACCCAAGTCGGTGAAGTTGATGCTGCGCGCCTCGCACGCGTCCGTAAAGACCTCGTCGTAGCTCGAGAAAAACACCGTGCGCGTTTGCGCCAGTGTCTTGAACAGATCGACCAGCACGGCGCGTGCGGCGGCGTCGAGTCCGCCGACGGGTTCATCCGCGATCAGCACCTGGTTTTCGCCAAGCACGGCAGCCGTCAGGAAAAACTTCTTGCGCGTACCGAACGACATCTGTTCGAAGCGTTTGTCGAGATGCGGCGTGAGGCCGAAGCGGTCCGCAAGCGACAGCGTGTCAGCGGTTACAGTGGTGTTTCTCGCCGATGCCACATTGCTCAGATACGCGCGTCCGGTCTGATCCGAATAAGGCATGCAGTCTTCGGGCACGTAGGTGAGTACGGATTGCGCGGCGAGCGGTGCACTGCGCAGCGAATGGCCGCCGAGCCACACCTCGCCCGCATCGGGCTCGATCGTGCCCGCGAGGATGCCGAGCAATGTCGACTTGCCGCTGCCGGACTCATCGTTTAACGCGACGCATCCTGATGCCGTGTCGTAATGCAATCCCTGAAAGATGAGGCGTTCGCCGTAGCGCTTGCTGAGGTTTTCGAATCGAAGCATGGATTGGAGCGTGATTCAGGAGAAGACTCGCCGCATCGGGTCGCGCGGCAGATGTCTTCTACAGGTTGGCGTTGCGCAAGTGTAGCAGCGCAAGCCGCAGCCGCTGTCGCGTCCGAAGCTTCATTCACCGATCCGCATCCAGCAAAAACTCGACCATCCGGTCGCACACACGGCCGAACATTTGCGTGCCCGTCACAGTCGGGCATCCGCGCGCGCGGGCGGCTTCGATCAACGGCGTGAGCGGCGGCTTCGTCACCACGTCGCCGACGAACGTCGTGGCCGGCAGACGCGATACGTCGATAGGCAGCGGGTCGTCCGCTCGCATGCCGAGCGGCGACGCGTTGACGACCACGTCGTACGCATTCGCATCCACGGAAGCGGCCACACTATGCACCTCGCCTTGTCCGAGCGCATTCAACCGGCGGATCAGCGACGCCGTGCGTTCGGCATCGTTATCGCGCACGTCGAGCGACGCCACGCCGCCTTGAACCAGCGCATGTCCGATCGCGGAACCCGCGCCGCCCGCGCCGACCAGCAGCGCGCGTTTATCGCGCAGATCGCAACCGGTATCGATGAGCGCGGCGACGAAGCCGGTGCCGTCGAACATGCCGCCATGCCAACTGCCGTCCGCCGTGCGGCGCAACGTGTTCACCGCGCCGAGAAAGCTCGCCTGTTCGGTGAGCGTGCCGCAATAACCGGTGGCGCTGAACTTGTGCGGCACGGTAATGATCACGCCGTCGACATTGCGCATGGGTGTGACGCCTGCAAAAAACGCGGGCAGGTCGGCGGGCGCGACGTGCGCGGGGACCACCAGCGCATCGCGTCCGGCGGCGCGCAAAGCGGCGGTCACACCGGACGGCGAGCGTACCTGCGCGATCGGATCGCCGACGATGAAAATCACCCGCGTGGCGCCGCTGAGGCCTTCATCCAGCGAGGTGGAAAAAGAAGGGGCGTCGGGTTGCGTCATGTTGTATGTCTCCAGAGTGTTGCCCGGTTTTCATCTTGCGCGATGCCGGGCGATTTTGCTTGGTTGGGTTCGGCGCGAACGGATCCTTGACCGGTGGGTCGGTTCCTGCGAACTCTAACGCTTTGTGGAATAGTATTCAATAATAAAATCATTTCGTATAGATGTGAAATGAAGCAGGTTGTCGATAGAAATCCACGGTCTGACGCAGTCCTTCGTCAAGCGACGTGTGCGGCAGATCGGGCAGCAACTCCTCAAGAGTTGGATCTACGGGGAACGACGTGGCGATCGGTAACGGCGCGCCGGTTGTATCGATACATGCGCCCGGCACGATCACGCCGATACGTTCGATGACCTGATCCACCGAAACGATGTCGCCCGCCAGGGTGAACACATGCGCGCTGCGCGGCGCTCGTACGAGAGCGGCTTCATAGGCGGCGGCGACATCGTCCGCGAAAACGAGGCCTGTCGAGCCGGTGAACGGAATCGTGTACGGCTCGCCACGCGCCGCTGCGCGGCACGCGAGGCTCGGTCCAGCACTCGAACCCGTTTCGCGCCCTGCGCCATACACGACGAGAGGCCGGAAGCCGACGCTGGCAATGCCGTGGTCGTGCCAGTACGCGCGCGCCGCGCCTTCGCAGGCGAGCTTGAACGCGCCGTAAAAGGTCTGCGGAAAAGGCACGGCGCCGTCATCGGGTCCGAAGACGCCCGCGCTGCTCGCGTACAGCACATTCTTCAAGCCGGCCGCGCGCGCGGCTTCGAAAACATTGAGCGTGCCGATCAGATTGATTTGCGCGCCGCGCACCGGATCGAGCACGCAAGCCGGCGTGAGCACGCCCGCGAGATGAATCACCGCGTCGCAGCCGTTCAGTGCGCGCGACACATCGGCTGGATTCGCAATGTCGCCGCTCGCCCATTGCGCTGTTGCGGCCTGCTCAGGCGCGAGCGCTTCCAGCAGGCGCGTGTCGGCGCGCAGATCGAACGCCCGCACGCTGATGCCTTTGCGGAGCAGGCGCCGCATGATCCACGCCCCCAGAAACCCGCTTCCTCCCGTCACCAATACGCGCATCGTCTTTCCTCCGTGAGTGCAGAAGTATTTTGCATTTTTGCATTTGTGGAATAGTATTCCGAAATCAAAGCAAATTCTACAGATGTCTACGAGCTGCGACGAACTACTCGTCGCGGCCTAGACAAGGAGCAAAGGAGCAGGACATGGTGGAGACACTCAGCGGATTGCAGCAGAACGAAACGTTCGACGTCGTGGTGATCGGCGCCGGCGGGGCAGGGATGTCGGCGGCGCTGTTCGCTGCCATCGAAGGCGCCCGCGTTTTGCTGGTGGAAAGCACCGAATACGTGGGCGGCACGACAGCCTATTCGGCCGGCACAACGTGGATTCCCGACTCGATGCACGGCCCTTCCGTCAATCCGGACGACAGCAGCGCCAACGCCGAGGCTTTTCTGCGCCGCGCGGTGGGAGAGCGCAGCAGCGAGGCGTTGCGTCGCGCGTTTCTGGCCGCCGGCCCGCAGGCCGTCGCGCATATCGAGGCGAATTCGGATGTGAGATATCGGGCGAGGCCGTTTCATCCAGACTATCTGTCCGAACTCGAAGGCTCGACTTTACGAGGCCGGGCGCTGGAGCCGCTCGCTTTCGACGGCCGCAAGCTCCGCAAGCACTTCGCGCTGATCCGTCCGCCGATTCCCGAGTTCACGGTGCTCGGCGGCATGATGGTGGATCGCGACGACGTCGGTCATTTGCTCGGCATGACGAAGTCGCTCAAGTCCCTGCGCCACGCCGTGAAGCTGCTCGCGCGCCACGCTTGCGACCGCATGAGTTGGCCGCGCGGCACGCGTCTCGTAATGGGCAATGCGCTGATCGGCCGTTTGCTTTATTCGCTGCTGGCTCGCAACGTCACCGTGCTGGTGAGCACGAAACTCGAAGCGCTGCGCACCGGCGCAAATGGCAGTGTCGACGGAATCACGTTGAGCCAGAACGGCCAGCGGCGTCAAATCGCGGTGACGGGTGGCGTGATTCTCGCAAGCGGCGGCTTCAACCGGCATCCGCAACGGCGCAGCGCGATGCTGCCGGGCGTGGATTCAAACTGGTGTCCCGGCGCGCCAGGACACACCGGCAGCGCGCACGATCTCGCGCTCGGCATCGGCGCACGTTATGGCGAAGGCGCGTTGAGCAACGCGTTCTGGGCGCCGGTCTCCGTACGCAAGCGCAAGGATGGCACGACCGCGGTGTTCCCTCACTTTCTGATGGATCGCGGCAAGCCCGGCATGGTGGTCGTCAATCAGGCGGGCAAGCGCTTCCTCAACGAAAACACTTCGTATCACCTGTTCGGTATCGCGATGCAGGAGGCGCATCGCCAGTCGCCGTGCGTGCCCGCGTATCTCGTCACGGATGCCGAAGGCTTGCGCAAATACGGTCTCGGCATGGTGCGTCCCGGTGGCAAAGGCGTCGCCCCATTTCTCGCCGACGGCTATCTGACACGCGCCGATACGCTCGACGAACTCGCGGGCAAGCTGGGTATCGATCCACGTGGATTGACCGATAGCGTCGCGCGCATCGACGAATACGCGCGGAGCGGCGTGGATGCGGATTTTCAGCGCGGCACGACCGACTATCAGCGCGCCAACGGCGACGCAAACTGGCCGGGACCGAATCCTTGCCTCGGGCCGATCGGCCGCGCGCCGTTCTACGCGGTGCGGCTCTATCCCGGCGACATCGGCGCGGCGACCGGACTGGCCAGCGATCAGCACGCCCGCGTGCTGGGTCGCGACGATCAACCTATCGGCGGCTTGTACGCATGCGGCAACGACATGCAATCGGTGATGGGCGGCGTGTATCCCGGACCCGGCATCACGTTGGGACCTGGACTCGCGTTTGCCTATCTCGCCAGCCGCGACGCGGCTGCGCGCGCCCAAACCGCTTCGGCCGCGCGGACTTCGTCGGCGGCGTGGTCGGAACCTGCTGACGTAAGCCCACAGCGGGCCAAAGAGAAAATCTTCTGATGAACCAGGGCTGAGCCTGGTTTGAATGAAGTTATAGAATGGAATAGTATTCAACAAATAGATCGGAGACGATCTCTTCCCAACCGACGAAACGAACTGGTAATGAAGCGCGATCCGATACTCGAATGTGATGTGCTGGTGCTGGGTTCCGGCGCGGGCGGCCTCTCCACCGCGGTCACCGCCGCGACGCGCGGGCTGCGTGTGATGGTGGCGGAAAAAGCCGCGGTGTTCGGCGGTACGACCGCATGGTCGGGCGGCTGGATGTGGCTTCCCGGCAACCCGCTCGCAACGCGCGCAGGCATTGTCGAGGAACCCGAAGCATCGCGCACGTATCTGCGCAACGAACTCGGCGCGCACTTCGATGCGGACAAGGTCGACGCGTTGCTCGACTACGGTCCCGAGATGATCGAGTTCTTCGAACGCAATACGTCCATGCGTTTCGTCGACGGCAACCGCATTCCCGATTTTCATACCACGCCCGGTGCCGTGAGCGGCGGCCGCTCGGTGTGCGCAATGCCGTTCGACGGCCGCGAACTCGGGCCGCTGATCGAGCGGTTGCGTGAGCCGCTCGGCGTGGTGACGCTCAAAGGCATGGCGATCGGTTCAGGGCAGGACCTCGCGCATTTCTTCAACGCCACGCGTTCAGTGCGCGCCGCATGGCACGTGCTGCGCAGGCTCGCGGTGTTCGCGGGCCACAAGCTGCGTTACGGCCGATCCATGCATCTGGTGAACGGGAATGCGCTGGTCGCGCGGCTGCTCAAATCCGCAGCCGATCTCGGCGTCGATCTGCGCACCAACGCCGAGGCCGTCGCGTTGCTGCGCGAGGCGGGCCGCGTGGTGGGCGCACGTGTCGAGATCGACGGCGTGCCGCATGAGGTGCGCGCCGCGCGTGGCGTGGTGCTGGCTTGCGGCGGTTATCCCCACGACCTCGCGCGCCGTGCGCAAACTTTTGCCTATACGCCGTCGGGGCGCGAGCACTGGTCCGCCGCGCCGCTCACCAATACCGGCGACGGCATTCGCCTCGGCGAATCGATCGGTGCGCGCTTCGATGCTTCGCTCGAAACGCCCGCAGCGTGGGCGCCGGTCTCGCTCGTGCCGCAAGGCAAGGGGCGCGCGGACGTCGCGTTTCCGCACCTGATCGAGCGCGCGAAGCCGGGCGTGATCGCGGTGACGCGCGCGGGCCAGCGCTTCGTCAATGAAGCCTCGTCGTATCACGATTTCGTCAGCGCGCTGATCGGTACCACCCCTGCCGGTGAGGAGGTCTGCGCGTGGCTGGTTTGCGATCATCGTTTCCAGCGGCGCTACGGGCTGGGTTTCTCGAAGCCGTTTCCGTTTCCCACCGCGCCGTATCGCCGCTCGGGTTATCTGAAATGCGCCGACAGTCTTGCCGAACTCGCCGCGCAATGCGGCATCGATCGTTATGGATTGGAGAGCACCGTGGCGGCCTATAACAGCTACGCGAAGGATGGCTTCGACCCGCAGTTCCACAAGGGCTCGACGCCGTACAACCGCGTGCAGGGCGACGCGCGGCACGCGCCGAGTCCGTGTCTCGCGCCGCTCGAAGACGGGCCGTTCTATGCGGTCAAGCTGCTGCCCGGCAGCCTCGGCACGTTTGCGGGCCTCGCCACCGATGCCACCGCTCGCGTGCTCGATCACGCGGGCCAGGCCGTCGCAGGCCTCTACGCGGTCGGCAACGACAGCGCCAGCATGATGGGCGGCTGCTACCCGAGCGGCGGCATCACGCTCGGCCCGGCGATGACCTTCGGTTATCTCGCGGGCCTTTCCATCGCCGGAGAAGCTCGCGCGGCGCACGTAGCGCAAGACGCATCAAACCCGGCCGCCTTGAACACCACGAACACCATCATTCAGCCACAAGGACACATGTAATGACGCTCTACGACGTAGTGACACTGACGGTGAAGATCGGCGCGAACGCGCAGGTCTTCGAAAGCATTCAGGCAAGCGGCGATCAACCGGGCTCGAAGCTGCTCGGCTGCTGGCATTCCGATATCGGCGCGCTCGGCCAGGTGCTGGTGCTGCGCGGCTTCGATTCGGAAGCCGCGTTGATCACGGAGCGCAAACGCATGCTGCTCGAAGGCAACCCGTTCGGCTGCGGTGAATTCGTCACGGACGTGAAGATTGACAGCTATTCGCTCTTTCCGTTTCTGCCGCCGATCGAACCGGCCGTATACGGCGGCATCTACGAGATGCGTGTTTATGGCACGAAGCTCGCGAGCCTGCAGCACACCATCGACGCGTGGGA
The DNA here is from genome assembly GCF_050281145.1 of Paraburkholderia sp. NPDC080076. Lineage (NCBI taxonomy): Bacteria > Pseudomonadati > Pseudomonadota > Betaproteobacteria > Burkholderiales > Burkholderiaceae > Paraburkholderia > Paraburkholderia sp. NPDC080076. The sequence goes on from NZ_JBNNWQ010000009.1 coordinate 23,901, forward strand.
GAAAGCGGTGCCCGAGCGGACGCAGCGTTCGCCGCTGGTCGGCGCGATGTATTCGCTCGACGGCAACGTGCCGCGTTTTCTGAACATCTGGCCGTATGCGAGCGTCGACGAACGTTCGCGGATTCGCGCCGAAGCGGTGAAGGACGGCATCTGGCCACCCAAGGGCGGCCCCGCGCACCTGACCACGATGGAGTCGACGATCTGCATGCCGGCGCCGTTCTCGCCGTTGCGCTGAGCGCGGACTCGCGGAGATGAAATCGAACTCAGGAAAGGACATGACCCAGCACAACTCACGGGCGCTCTCGCTATCGGCGTTGACCGTGCTCGAACTAAGCCCGTCGCAAATGGTGGAGTGCGCGGCCGAGGCAGGCTACGGCTTCGTCGGGCTGCGCCTGTTGCCCGCCACGGATCACGAAGTACGCCACGACATCATCGGCACGACGCCGTTGAAGCGCGAGACGCTTGCGTGTTTGCGCGACACCGGCGTCAAGGTGCTCGACGTCGAGATTCTGCGGCTCAAGCCCGATACCGATGTGGCCGCATACAAGCCGATGCTCGATACCGCCGCCGAACTTGGCGCGCGCTACGTACTCGTTGCGGGCAACGATCCTGACGAAGCGCGCACCGCGGAGCATCTCGCGCAACTCTGCGATCTGGCTGCGCCGCTCGGCCTATCGCCTTCGCTCGAACCGATGCCATGGACCGAAGTGAAGGACATCACGCAGGGCGCGCGCATCGTCAAGGCGGCGGCACGGCGCAATACCGGCCTGATCGTCGACCCGATTCACTTCGACCGCGCGGGTTCATCGACCGACGCATTGCGCGCGTTGCCACGCGAGTACTTCGGCTACGTGCAGTTTTGCGACGCACCGGCCGAGCGTCCTGCCGACCTCGACACGCTGCTCTACCAGGCGCGTTGCGAGCGTCTGATTCCGGGCGAGGGCGGCCTCGACCTTGGCGGCATTCTGCGCGCGCTGCCGGATCATTTGCCGATCAGTATCGAAGTGCCGACCCGACGGTGGGCTCAAACCGCGCCCGCGGTGGAGCGCGCCCGCAAGCTGCGCGAGGCGACGCTCGCCGTACTCGAACGGACCTATGCGATGACGTAGTCGGTTTCATCTTCGTTCGAGCCGGTCCGCCGAAGCGCACGCCAAAGATGTCGCGCGGCATGAGACCGGCAACCTCAATCGATAGCGATAACGATAACAACAGTCTGGAGACACCTGATGGAACCTTTACTCAAGGCGCCGCGGAAACCCGCGTCCGCTTCGCGCGTCATCGACGTGCAGCAGTTGCTCGACGAACAACCCGTCGGGCGCTTTCAGATTCTCGTGTTGTTGATGTGCATGTTCATCGTCACGCTCGACGGACTCGATACCGTGATGGTCGGTTTCATCGCGCCGGCTTTGTCGAGCGCGTGGGCGATTCCGCGTGACGCGCTCGGTCCGGTGATGAGCGGCGGCCTGCTCGGTCTCGCGTTTGGCGCGCTGTGCGCGGGGCCGCTCGCGGACCGCTTCGGCCGCAAGACAGTGATGACGGGCGCGGTGCTGTTCTTCGGCGTCTGGAGTCTCGGCTCCGCCTTCGCGAGCAACATCAGCGAACTCACGGTGCTGCGCTTTCTCACAGGCCTCGGTCTCGGCGCATCCATGCCCAACGCCGCCACGCTGATGGCCGAATACGCGCCGCAACGCTGCCGCGCGCTGATGGTGACGACGGTGTTTTGCGGCTTCACGCTCGGCGCGGCCGGTGGCGGGTTCGTGAGCGCATGGCTGATCGCGTCGCACGGCTGGCATTCGGTGCTGATTCTCGGTGGCGTCCTGCCGATTCTCTACGTGCCGCTGATGATCAAATGGCTGCCCGAATCCGCGCGCTTCCTGGCGCTCAAGGAAACGCGCCGCGCGCGGCTCGTGACGGTGATGAACCGCCTCGAACCCGGCAGCGCCGATCAGTCCACGCGCTTCGTCGCGCACGACACGCCGCGGCGCGAACACAGCCCGGTCCGTTTGATTCTGTCGCGCGACTACGCATTCGGCACGGTGATGCTGTGGGTCTGCTACTTCGCCGGCTTGCTGACCGTGTATCTGCTCGGCAGCTGGCTGCCGACGCTGATTCGCGGCGCGGGCTTCACGCTCGCCGAAGCGGCGGTGGTCGGCGCGCTGTTTCAGGCGGGCGGCACGATCGGCTCACTGGCGATCGGCTGGCAGATGGACCGTTTCAATCCGCATCGGGCGCTGGGCGCAACCGTGTTCATGGGCGGCGTGCTGGCCTGGTACATGGGCTTGCCCGGCCACGGCATCACCGCGATCAGCGTGCTGGCGTTCGGCATGGGCTACTGCATGAATGGCTCCAACACGGGATTCTGCGCGTTGGCGGCGGGCTCCTATCCGACCCGCATGCGCGCCACCGGCACGAGCTGGATGCTGGGCATCGGCCGCTTCGGCGGGATTGCGGGGGCGATGCTGGGCGCCGGCATGCTGCACGCGAACTGGGGCTTCGGCCAGGTGTTCACGTCGCTCGCGCTGCCGGCCGCGGTCGGCGCGGCGGCGGTACTGCTCAAGGGCGCACGCCATCGCGGGCCGGTGCTGCAGGTCAGCGCGGGCATCGGACACTGAGATCAGCGAAATTCATTGGCGCATCGTGCGGGCGCTCTTGAGTTCCGATATGGAATCGTGTTCTCATTCGGTATCGAAATCGAACCGAGAGTGCAACATGGCGGGGAATCTGGAGCGGGCGCTGGCCATCATCGAATTGCTGGCGAAGCAGGGCGGCAGCATGCAGTTGGCCGCCATCGCCGACACGCTGAATATTCCGCGCAGCGGCACCCATCGCCTGCTGGCCGAATTGAGCGAGGAGGGCTACGTGCGGCAGGACGAGCACGGCGAATACGTGCTGGCGCTCAAACTGGTGTCGCTCGCGCTGATGTGGCTGTCCACCGGCGGCGTGCTGGATATTTCGCAGCCGGTCCTCGACCGGCTGGCGGCCGCGTCGGGCGAACTGGCGCGGTTGGGAGTGGTGGAGGACGATCACATCACGTTCGTCGGTAAGGCGCAGGGCGCCAAATCCGGCTTGCGCTACGACCCGGACATGGGCAGCCAGCCGCCGCTGCATTGCACGGCGAGCGGCCAGGCGTGGCTCGCCACCATGAGCGACGAGGAAGCGCTCGAACTCGTGTCGCGTCAGGGCGGCATCGGCAAGGCGGGCCCGCGCGGCCCGAAGGCGCCGAAAACGATCCAGCAGTTCCTGCAGGACCTGGCGGGCGCGCGCAAGCGCGGCTACGGCGTCGCCAGCGAAACCTACGAGGCGGGCATGACTTCGATGGCGGCGGCGATCCGTCATCCGTTGACGGGGCTGGTGGTGGGGATCGTCAGTCTCGCGGGCCCGACCAGCCGTTTGCCGGAAGCGCGCCTGAAAGAGCTGGCGCCGGCCTTGCTCGAAGCCGCGTCGGATATGGGCGCGGCCACCATGAGTTCGCCGTATTTCAAGCGCAGTCTGCGCGTGGCGCCGGTGGCGGCCGTGGTGCAGCCGGTCGAGCCGAAGCGCAAAGGACGGCCGCGTGCCGCTTGAGCCCCGAGCGGGTTGCCACGTGCCCGCGCCGCGTCAAATTGCATCGCACCGGGCCGTTGAGCTGAATAACCCGCTCGCGTTTCTTCTGTTTCTTTCCTGAAAATCTCCACGAATTCGTCGACGGCCACTCATGCACACTGCTGCCGGCAAAGCGGCCCCGCTGTCCCGCGCCGAACTCAGGCGTATCGTCGCCGCCATTGTGATCGGCAATGGTTTTGTTGCTTACGACTTCACCGTCTACAGCTTTTCCGCCGTCGTGATCGGCAATCTGTTCTTTCCGTCGCACAATCCGGCGTCGTCGCTATTGCTCTCGCTTGCCACCTTCGGCGCGGGCTTCGTGATGCGTCCGCTCGGCGCGATCATGATCGGTCACATTGCCGACAGCCGCGGCCGCAAAGCCGGACTCACCGTATCGCTCACATTGATGACGCTCGGCACGTGGCTGATCGCATGTCTGCCGAGCTACGCATCGATCGGTCCGGCGGCGACCGTGCTGATGGTGCTCGCGCGCCTGATGCAGGGGCTCGCGGCGGGCGGCGAGATCGGCCCGGCGTCGGCGTCGCTGATGGAGTCGGCCGGCTACCGGCACCGCTGTTTCATGGTGAGCTGGCGCGGCGCCAGCCAGGGCGCGGCCGCTTTCGCCGCCGCACTGGTCGGGGCGGGCACCACGGCATTTCTGTCGCCCGCCGCCATGCACGACTGGGGCTGGCGCATTCCGTTCGTGCTGGGCGGATTGATCGGCCCGGTCGGCTGGTACCTGCGCCGCCGCATGCCGGCGGCCGCGCCGCAAGAGCGCACGCGGCTCAGCCCGCGGCGGCTGTTTGCGGAGCACACGCGCCCGCTCGTCTACGGCATTCTGATGATGGCGGCGCCTTCCGTGAGCATCTACATTACCGTGTTCTACATGCCGGCCTATCTGGTGCGTACATTGCACCGGCCGCCGGCGATCAGCCTTTTGACGGCGTGTCTCTCAGGCGTGGTGATTCTCGTGGTGACGCCGCTGATCGCGCGCGCGGCCGACCGGCTCGCGAGCCGCAAAACGCTGCAATACGCGTCGCTCGTGGCGTCGCTGGCGGCGGCATGGCCCGCTTTCTGGGCGCTGACTCACGGCGCCGGCGATCTCGCGGCGCTCGTCATCATCACGGCTTACGTGGCGCTCGCGGTGAACAACGCCGGCGCCGCTTCGGTGCTGATGATGGAAGCGTTTCCGGCGCACCGGCGCGCGGGCGGACTATCGGTGATTTACAGCTTGGGCGTGGTCCTGTTCGGTGGATTTTCGCCGTTTCTGGTGACGTGGCTCATCAACCGGACGGACGATCCGATGATCCCGGCGTGGTATCTGATGGGCGCCACCGCGCTCACGTTGATCGCGCTAAAGGCGTTCCCGGAAGCGGAACCGGAGGCGGGCGCTCGCGCTGCAAGCGCGTCGCAGCCGGCTGCCTGAAACGCTAGGCCGCGTTGCGCAAGTGCTGCAGGTCGAGGGCGCGGGCGCGCATGTCTTGCGGGCTCATGTCGAAGGCGCGGCGAAACGCGCGGGTGAAGTCAGACGCGCTCTGAAAGCCGAGTCCAAAAGCGATTTCCGCCACCTGCACATGCGGATAACGGACTAGTTCGTCCGCCGCCTCGCGCAGCCGGCGGTTGCGAATATAGGCGCCGAGACCGCCTTCGTGCTCGAACCAGCGATAGATCGTCGCGCGCTTCAGTTGCAGCGCCTGAACCACGCTGGTTGGCGTGAGGTCGCCCTGGTGCAGATTGGCTTCGATATAGCGGCGTACCCGGCCCATCACCGCGGCCTGCAGCGCGGCGCGGCCCGCGCCGCTTAGGCGCGCCTCCTTGCGAAACGTGGCCACCAGCAACTGCGTCCCTGCCTGCAGGGCATCGATGGCGCTGGCCGGATCGAGCCGCGCAATGTCGCGGGCGAGCGCTGTCATGTGATCCAGCACGACGCCGGTCAGCGGCGAGCCTTGCTGGACGATGCGACCGTGAATCGCCGCGCCGTCGCGTAACGCTTCGTCCACTACCGCTGCCGGTACGAACAGGCTCAGAAGGCGGCATTCGGGGCGTTCGGCGCGGAACGGCTGGTTCAGATCGAATGCGACGATGCCTGCCACCGAACCCGGCGCGCTGCGTTTCTTGTGCATGCCGGTGACGTGGCCGACTTCCCCTTCCACGAAGAGCTGAAACACGTAATCGCGCCGCGAGTCGGTGGATACGCGGGCCACCGAGCGTTCCAGCAGCATCGAATCGGTGCGGCAGTCCGTAAAAATCATGCCGCCGACCGCGTACAAATCGATTTCACCGCGAAATCCTCCGGCAACCTGGGCTTTCGACGGCGGCGCGTCGACCACATGGCCCACGCGCTGGCGCCAGGCGAGGAATTGTTCGGCGGGTGCCAGTCCGTGCGTACTGAAACGGCTCGTCGAAATGGCGGAGCGCGAATCGGCCGCGGCGGCCGCGGCCAGATGTTGCGGCAGGGTGCGCTGGTTCATTGAATCGGTTGTTACAAGCGAGAAGGGCGTGCCGGCGGGGCCGCGGCGTGTCTACGCGGCTATTTCACGCGCCGTCGTCCAATTTTGAGACGTACGGTCAAGCCTAACAAAAAAGCGGCATTAATGTTGCGTGATTAGATGCAGATCGTTTTCGCTGACGGCGCGGCAGGCAGTCGACCGCCACCCCGTTATCGGAATCGCAACTGCGCGCAGAAACAGCGTCGAGCCATTTCGCGCGGTGCAAGGGTGCGAGGTTCACGCTTTGCCGACAGGCAATTCACGGGGTATCAAAGATGAGCGGCACGAACATGCAACCGACCGTGCAACGCGGCGCTCGGCGTCCGGCTAGTCTGGTAGACAGCCAGTTGCAACATTTCGAGAACGTGGTGGAGTACCTGACGCGTGGGGACGCGTCCGGCGGGCTGTATCCGCTCGACCACGAGTATTGGGAAAAACGGATCCGGGCGCTCGAAGAGAGTTACGAGCTGATTGCCAGTCAGCGGCACCGCCTGACGAGACTTCTCGACAGACTCGCGAGCGAAGCTCAGATGGCGCAGATGGCGCGGAATGCGCTGAAGCCGCGCACGGCCGCTTGAGTCGGTCGAAGCATAGGAACGCGAGAACCGGATTTCAGTCGGGGAGAACCAGATCGATGCATGCCGGCATCGCTATTAAAAGCAGCAGAACCTGAGAGCAAATGGCGATGGTGCGAACGGGCCCGAAGAGGCCCGTCGCACATCCCCAGTGCTTGAGTGTCAATGAACACCTGCGGCGCGAATCCGTGCCGCAGCGTCCACCGCCTCGCTCATGAGCCGGTCGATGACTTCCGCCACCGGCGCGCATCGTTCGACTAGCGCCGACGATTCCCCCGCGAACAACGCCATTTTCTCGAGATCGCCCACCGTATCGCGGAGCGGCGAAATCGTGCTGAACTTGTAGATCGGCCCTTGATCGTCGTGGGCGATTTCCTCCCGCGGCAACACATGTGGATGATGGCCGAACAGACGTTCGCCAGCCTCGCGCGTCACGCTGTTCGCCAGCACGCGCACCGGCGAGCCGGGTGGCCAGTTGATCGTGAAAAGGTCGGTGTGCACGGTGTCGCCCGCCTGGGCATCGACGATTCGCTGCTTGTGATAGTCGTGCGCGAAAGACTCATGCGTCGCGACGAATAGCGTGCCGCACTGAATGCCCGCCGCGCCGAGCGCTAGCGCGGCAATCAGCCCGGCGCCGGTCGCGAAGCCGCCGGAGGCCACCACCGGCACGTGCAGACGCCGCGCGACTTCCGGCAGCAGCGCCATGATGCCGATGCGCCCACGCACGTGGCCGCCCGCTTCGACGCCTTGCGCGATGACCGCGTCCACGCCGGCCTGCTGCGCGGCAAGCGCCTCTTCGAGCGAGCCGACCTGCCAGAGGACGAGCGCGCCGGCATCTTTGGCCCGTTTCACGACGTCGGGCATGACATCCCAGAAGAAGCACATGGCCGGCACCCGCGCCGCGCGGCACACGGCGAGTTGCGCATCGAGCAGCGCGGGCTCCGTGCGGAAAGGAATCAGATTGACGCCGAACGGCCGGTTCGTCGTTGCGCGCACGGCGGCGATCTCACACTCGATCACTTCCGGCGCTTCCCCAACCATGCCGAGCAGGCCGAATCCGCCGGCGTCGGAAACGGCGACCGCCAACTCGGCGCGCGCCGGGCCGCCCATTCCGGCCGAAATCACCGGGTGTCGGCAACCGAGCAAACGCGTCAGCGCAGTATCGAACAGCGGGGTGTCGTCGTGCATGGCGGTCCTCTCATCGTGTCGCGCGGCGGTAATGCACAGGATTGTGCGGCTCGCCGCATCGAACCTGCATCCACGGCAGTCTCTTTAGAGTAGATGCAGACGAGCGCGGCGGCAGCGGGTATTTTTCGTCAGAAGATAGGCGAGCGCGGCAAGGTGATATTCAGTAATTCTGACCGCTTTTAAATAGGGAGCGGTTAATAGTAGATATGCAGAATACGCAATGAATTTAGCGCTGATAAACTGTGCGCCGGAGCAGTCTGTTACCGCAATGCACGCAGCGCTCGCTCCCCAAAATCCGGCGGCCGAAAACGCTGGATAGACGGTAGAACTAGGCCTTTTCTGCGATTTGGAAGAAGCGGCGGCACGGCATACTGGCCGTGTGCACGTTGTTAAAAGGGACGTATGGTTGGATGTCCTTTCTTCCGGTCATGCATGGTGTCGCATCAGTCGATCCCCCTCCGCCAACCTCTGCCCATCTGAACTTTGACAAGTATCGGGGCTCGCTTTGGGCCCGTTTTTGGAACTGACTCATGAAGCCGGGAAATAACTCGCTTGGTAAAAGACGCTCACGCAAGTTCGCCATGTCGGTGACGGCGGCACTTATCGCAGTGTTGCTCGCCTTTGGCGTGTGGCATTACCAGCAGCGCGCAGCGCAGGTCTCGCCGGCGCTGACCGGCGTCGCGAGCCAGATGCGCCACGATTCCTCGGCATGGACGCATGAAGAGAAAGACGCCTCGCAAATGTTGCGCGATATTCACGACGCCAAGGTTGCCGCGATCGGCGTGAGCCCCAACGCGATTCTGATTTCGAAGCGCGACGGCACGAAATACTTCGTCACCGACCACAACGCGACGTTCTCGCATGCGCTGCTGCTCGGCGAACCGAAGGCCGACGAGGCCGCGGCGTATCAACTCGTCTGGCTTCCCGATGCGGATATTCAAACCGGCGGCTCGCGCTGGGTGCAGGTCTTCGACCAGACGCGCGACGCCATCAGCCTGTTGTTGCCGCTGTTGTTGATCGGCGGCATGGTGTGGTTCATGCGCCGCGAAATGCGCGGCGGCGCCACGCTGCTCGCCAGGGCGCCCGCCTTGCGTTTCGACGACGTGATCGGCGCGGGCGAAGCGAAGGCGGCGCTCGCGGACATTCGCGGCTATCTGTCCGACCCGAAGCAATTCACGTCGATGGGCGTGCGCGCGCCGTGCGGCATTCTGATGGTGGGCGGCCCCGGCGTCGGCAAGACGCGGCTTGCCCAGGCACTGGCCGGCGAGTGCGGCGCGAACTTCATCTCGATCACGGGCAGCTATTTCAGCGCGAAGTATTACGGCGTCGGCATTCAGAAGGTCAAGCATCTGTTCGAACTGGCGCGCAAGAATGCGCCCACGGTGATCTTCATCGACGAAGCCGACGGACTCGCCAAGCGCACCGATACGGGCAGCGGCCCGGTCGAAGCGGAGAGCAACCGCATCATCAATCAGTTGCTGGCGGAAATGGATGGCTTCGCTTCGAACGAAGGCGTCATCATCGTCGCGGCGACCAATCACCCTGACAATCTGGACGAGGCGTTGCGCCGGCCGGGCCGCTTCGATCGCACCGTGCAGGTCCGTTTGCCCGATCGCGAAGACCGCGCGAAGATTTTCCGTTTCTACGCGGAGAAGCTGAAGTCGAAAGCCGCCGACATCGACTACGATCAGTTGGCGCGCCTGACCACGGGCCTGTCGCCGGCAACGGTCGCGATGGTGGTGAATCAGGCGGGACTTGTCGCGCGCAAATCCGGCGACACCGAAATCACCTCGAAGCATTTCATGGAAGCGATCAAGATTGCGCGCATCGGCGACGTGAGTGGCGCCGAGCGCGCGCTCAGCGAGGACGAACGCACGCGCATCGCCGTGCACGAAGCGGGGCATGGTCTCGTCGCCGCGCTGCTGGGCACGGGCGTGCTGGAAGAGGTCACGATCCTGCCGCGCGGCGGTGCGCTGGGTGTTGCGCTCATCACGAAAGCGCAGGACAAGCATTTGTATCGCGAGACCGAGATTCGCAACGAAATCCAGGTTTTGCTCGGCGGCCGCAACGCGGAAATTCTCACGTTCTCCGAAGCATCGAGCGGTGCGGCTTCGGATTTGCAGGAAGCGTCGCGCATCAGCCTCGACATGGTGTCGAAATTCGGCTTCAACAGCGACGGCGATCTGTTCAGCCTCGCGGCGCTGCCGTCGCAGTACGCGGGTTTGCAAATGAAGAGCGCCATCGAGCATGCGAATGTGCTGCTCAAGGAGTTGAATGAACTGTGCTACGGCTTGCTGCACGCGTACGAGCCGGTGCTGCGCGCAATCGCGGACGAATTGCTCGAGCAGGAGACCGTGCCCGGAGAAACCGTCTACCGCCTGATCAGGGAACACAAGAGCACGCTGAAGATCGTTCACGAGCCGGAAGCGGCGTGAACCGATAATCGACTGACTGCCTCGACGGCAAACGACGGGCGGCGCCAGTAAATGACGCCGCTTTTTTATTGCCCGGCGCTAGTTACGCGAAATCGGACGGACCGGGCTCAGGAACGCCCGGAGGCGTTTCGGTGTCGCCCAGCGCCTCACCATCGATGTTGGCGTCGTCAGCGGGCGGCGGTGTTTCGCCTTTTTTCGGCAGCGGTTGATCGAGCCCCGGCTCGACCGGCGTGGGAATTGCGTCGCCGATCGGCTTGGACACCTTGGTAGGCGGGCCGCCCGGGTCTTCTTCGGGCTGGCGCTCGGGCTCGTGCTCTTGCTCATTCGGGGAATTGGCCATGGTTGCCACGACGGGCTCTCCGGTTGAATTAGGGGTACACCGTTGTGCAGCAATGCGCGTACCACGGCCCGTTTTGCGTAAGCGCTAACGGCGCAAACCCTATAAAACGCCGGATTTCCAGATCATCTGCGCTGCGGCGGCCGCAACGAACACCAGCACGAGAACCCGGAACGCGGCAGGCGGCAAGCGGTCTCGCAAGGGCCGCACCAGCAGCATTCCCGCGATCACCGGCACGCTCGCGCAGGCCGAGATGGCGAGATCCGTCCAACTGGCATGCGCGCCGCCGCTGAATGTCGCGACGAGCGTGATGATCGACACCACCAGAATGATGGCGATCTGCTTCGTGAACGCTTTGCCCGTCGCGCCCGTGGCGATCAGATACATCGCGAGCAAGGGCCCTGGCACTGAAGCAATGCTCTCCATGAGCGCCGCGCCGAATCCCAGTACGAACCCGGCCGGCTTGGCCCACGTCGGCGACAGCGTCAGCCGTGGCGACGCCAGCAACAGCAACGCCGCGACCATCAGCAAGAGGCCGGCAGCCGCTTGCGCGCGATGCGGCGCGAGCGAAATCAATACGCTCACGCCGACGATATTGCCGATCACCGTGCCGATCAGCGGCGCGGCGATGCGCCGGACGGTGGGCAGCAGTTCGCCGCCTTCGAGTGCCTGCGGGATATTGCCGAGGATGATCGGCATCGACAGCAGGAGAACCGCTTCCTTGATCGGCAGGAAATGGCTGAGGATCGGCATCGCCACGAGCGGTACGCCGATGCTGACCACGCCCTTGACCATTCCGCCCAGCAGAAGTGCGGCAACGATGCCGAGCAACGCGTAGAGGTTTAGTGCCTGCAGGCCTGCGCCCAGAACGCCGCCGGCGAAAGTGAGATGAGACATGACTGGAAAGCGCGTGTCGGAATCCGCGAGCCGGCCGCGCGGATCGGAGCGACCGGACAGCGCGCGGGCGGTGGCTTGTTGTTATCGTTCGGCCAGTTCGGTGCCCGCGTGTCACGCAAGATCGGAAGCAGCCGGCTAAGTGAGGCCGCATGATACCGTGCCCTCACTTGCGCTGCTTGCAAGTGAAACGTAAGTCGTGCGTGGGTTAGACCGCGTCCGACGCGGCGCTCTCGTTCCTCGACGAATGCTCCGCTCGCTCACGACGCGAGCGCAACGCAGCCGGCGTGTACGCAGCAGCGGACGTCGCGGCCGTTGCCGGCGCGCGCCGTGTCTTCAAACGAAGGATCGGTTCTTCGATCAGCCGCCAGGATAGCATCGCCATCACGAGCGAAATCGCAAACGACCCGGCGATGCCCGCAACGTGCGCCCACATGGGCACCGTGCCGCCGAAGAGCGCCGCCGCGTGATGGTTGCGGGTCAGGTCGGGGATCAGGTTGTGATAGAGGTAGAAGCCGTAGCTGATTCGCCCGAAGCTCACCAGCCATTTCGTTTCGAGCAGGCCGATCACGACGGCGTTGCGGCAGCAGGCAATCGAACACACCAGCGCAGCGATGCACACGCCATACGAGGCGCTCACCACGGTGAACAGCAATGGATTGTCCACTTGGCTCCAGATCGGCTCAGTCGCGCAAAAGCCCACGAGCCCGAGACTCAGCACGAAGAGCGTCACGCCGTGTCCTAGCCGCGCCCGCAAGCGGCCCGCTTTGCCCGCAATCATCAGGCCGCCCATGCCGCCCAACGCGAGCAGCCAGAAGTTCGTCAGCGGGTGCGTGTAGATGGTGATGTCCGGCCAATGCGCCGCGCGCATGGCCAGCAGCGACGCGAGCCCGACCGCGACGATCGCGAGACACGCCGCGCGATGCCGGCGCGCGGCAAGCAGCAAGAGGAGTGGCGCGAACACGAGATAAAACTGCTCCTCGATCGCGAGGCTCCACAAATGCGAGTAGCGCCCCGGCCAGTAGTGCAGCACGGAGCCGATCCAGATGTTCGACAAATAGGCAAAATGAAACGGCATGCCGCTTGCCAGTTCGGGACTTGCCATGCCGAACGCCATCAGTACGCACATCACCACCAGCATCAGGTAGTAAATCGGAAAGATGCGCAGGGTTCGGCGAAATAGAAAGCGCTTCAATTCAGCGCCGAATCGACTGGCGCCGCTTTCAATGCGCGTGCGTTGCGCGGACAGAATGCCGATGATCAGAAAACCGCTCAGCGCGAAGAAGATCCATACGCCGAGATGGCCGATCTCGCCAATGTCGCCGAACAGGCGATGCTGAAAAAATACCATCAGGACTGCGATCGCGCGCAATCCGTCGAAGCCGGCAATTCTGTTGTTCATGTGGTCGTCTTCCAGTGCGAAGGTGGCGCGTGCGGCGCAGCCGTTCTGGGCGGTAATGGAAGGACCGGCGCGCATCGGTGACGCTCAGGTCGGCCGTGGCGGTTGGAAAGGCGTCGCAATGACGCTCGGCGTGCCGGCCGATCGCGGATCGGCCGGCCGCGTGTCCGGTCCACATGAGTGGACGCCGTCGAAAGGTGGCATCGCGCGAAACGCGCGAGTTCCGACGGGCGTGCATGAAACCATCCTACGATGAAAAAAAGCAAAAAAAATCGCGCATCGCTCTCTGCGATTTATTTTTTGCGCTGATTACCGATTGCATTCGCGCCCGGCGAATTAAAGCCGCAAATCTTGCCGCGAACCGAATGCATGACGACTCAGTATTACCGCATGCCGACAATGGAATTTCAAATCGCCGCGACGTAATTTGAAATTAGAGGCAGGTTGTCAGCGCGCGCCGATGGACCGCGCAGCCTCGCTGGGAACGTTTTATTGTCGTGGTGTTCCTACGAAAAACGACGCGCGGCAGACGCGCGCTTATCCTGCGAGAACCTGAATGGAAACCCGTCGCGGCCGCCCCGGAGGAAGTCCCCTTGGTGGGCGCTCGATCGAAGTGGACTTCTTCCGCGGCGTCGTGCTGATTGTCATCGTGCTGGATCACATTCCCGGCAGCACGCTTTCGCATCTGATGCTGCATGCGTATGCGTTGTGCGATTCGGCGGAAGTGTTCGTGTTTCTGGGCGGATATGCGTCGGCGGCGGCGTACACGGCGGTGCTCGCGGGCCGCGGTGAGAACGCGGCGAAAATGCGCTTTGTCAGGCGCTGCTGGGAAATCTACCGCGCCTATCTGTTGACGGCGGTATTGACGCTGCTGTCCGGCGCGATCCTCGCGTCGCTCAATCTGAACCGTCCCATGGTCGATCTCACCGGCTGGCCGCCTTTCGCGGTTCAGCCGCTGCGCGAAGCCTTCGATATCATGCTGCTGCGGCGCCAGCCTTATCTGTCGAGCGTGTTGCCCATGTACGTGATCTTCGCGCTGTGCGTGCCGTTCGCGGTGCCGCTGGCGCGGCGGTCGTCGCTCATGGCGCTCGGCTTGAGCTTGCTGATCTGGGCGTTGGCCCGGCCGCTGGCCGCATTATTCAGCATTGACGACGTGGCCGACTGGGCTTTTAATCCGTTTGCATGGCAACTGATGTTCGTGCTCGGGATTCTCTGCCGGGTGCAGCCCATCAGCGAGCGCTTTCACGCAACCCGTACCGCGCGCTGGCTCACGCGGATCGCGGTGGTCGCGGTGCTGGCGTTCGCTATCGTCAAACTTTTCGTGCTGACGCAACCGTTGCCCGGCACGTTTAAACAGAATCTGTCTCCCGACCGCGTGATCAACTTTATTGTCATTGCCTGGCTCGCCGCGCAGTTCGTGCGCATGGGCAGTATCGCGTGGCTCGCGCGGCGCTTGCCTGCCGTGGTCACGGTCGGCCGCACGGGGCTCGTGTGTTTCGTTGCGGGCACACTGGTTTCGCTGATCGTCGATACGGCGACGCCGCATATGTTTCATGGCTTTCGCGGCGTGCTGATCGGACTCGGCGGCGATCTCGTCGCCATCGGCGCCGTGCTGATGATCGCGCGCGGCTGGCGCGGCTGGAGAGGGCAGCAGTCGGCGGCGGCTGCCAATGGCGCGGGTTACGGATGAGGTCGCGCCGGCACCGTGCGCGTGTCGCGCGAGACTCGCGCGCGGTCATCCACGTTGTCGGCGCGATGTTGTGGCTCGCCGCTCACCCGGCGCTCGCCGCTCTCAAGGAAGCGCCGCTCGCCATGCGCTGTGCGGAATTAGCGGGCGCCGTTCTGCAGCCCGAACTCATTGCGTTGCCGACCGCCGGCGTACAGATCGAAAGCGCGGCGATGGTGAGCGCCACCGCGCCCGGCAATCAGCAAGGCGGCGAATATTGCCGCATCACCGGCCGCATTAAAGGGTTCAACGCCACCACACCGGATATCCGTTTCGATCTGAACTTGCCGCGTCGCTGGAACGGCCGCGCGCTGCAGATCGGCGGGGGCGGTTACAACGGCGTGGTGGTGAGCGGCACCGGCGTGATGCCGTTTTCGCCGAACCGCGCGCCGCTCGCGCAAGGCTATGCGACCTTCGGCGACGACTCGGGGCACGTCGGCGATTCATCGGTCGCGGTGTTCGGCCTCGTCGACGAGGCGGTCACGAACTTCGGCTTTGCGCATCTGAAGAAAACGCACGATGCCGCGCTTGCCCTGATTGCGCGCGCGTATGGACGGCCGCCGCAACGGATGTATTTCGCCGGCGGCTCGACCGGCGGCCGCGAAGGCTACACGGTGATGCAGCGCTTTCCCGACGACTACGACGGCGTGATCGCCAATTCGCCCGCGCTCAATTTTTCCGGCGTGCGCCTGCTCGGCGTGAAACTCGGCCAGGCGGAATACACCACGCCCGGCGGCTTCATTCCGCCGTTGCTGCTGGAACACGTCTATCAACGAACCCTCGCCACGTGCGACCGGCTCGACGGCGCGGCGGACGGTATCGTCAGCGACGTCACCGCGTGCCACGACCACGAAACGGAGATCATCGACTCGTTGCGCTGCAGCGGACGCACGCCGTCGCACGATGAATGCCTCACGAACCCGCAGCTCTCCACTTTGCTCGTGATGCGCGACGGGCTTTCCTTGCCTTACCGTCTGGCGTGGGACGTCAACGGCTATAGCGGCTACAACATTTTTCAGGGCACGCGTCTGACCGGCCTGCTCGGCCTCGCGCATGAGCCGGAGCGCCTGCCGGTGCCGACGTTCTTCGCCAACGGCTACCTGTTCGCGCAAGGCGACGGCTATATCCGTTACTTCGTCACACGGGACGCCAGCTTCGACTCGCTCAGGTTCGACCCGCAACACCCCGGCAAATATCGCGCGCAACTGGTCGCGCTGTCGCAGACGATCGGCGCGATGAACCCCGACCTCACGCGCTACATTGCGCGCGGCGGCAAGCTCATCACGCTGCAAGGACTCGCCGATGAAGTCATCAGCCCGAACCAGACGATCGCGTATTACGACACGCTGGTCGAGCGGTTCGGTGTCGACCAGGTCAATAGTTTCATGCGCTTGTACATGGTGCCGGGATTCCAGCACGGCAGCGGCGCGTTCATTCCATCGGTCGATCTGCTAGGCGCGCTCGATAATTGGGTGACGCGCGGGGCATCGCCCGAGACATTGACGGCAACGGATATCGCTGCGGCGACCAATGGACGCTCACGTCCGCTGTGCCGCTATCCGCTGTTTCCTCGCTATGTCGGCAAGGGCAATGTGAATCTCGCCAGCAGTTTTGTTTGCGCGGAGCCGTGACCGGCAGTTCTTGAAACAAATGCCTCGCAGGTGGCAAGACCCACATGCGCGTCAGTGGCCTTTTGAACGTCCGTTCCAGAAACAGTAGGGCGGCGGCGCCTTGCATCGGCGCCGCCGCCCCGGTTCGAACCGAGTGACTCAATGTATTAGCAGCCGTGTTTTACTGGCCGTTTTGCATCGTGCCGCCGGTTCCGTTATTCATGCCATTACCGGTGCCGCTGCGCGTGCCGTTGTTCATGCCGTTACCCATGCCGCTGTTCGATCGGTTCATGGCTGGACTATTCGGCGTCGCGCCGGTGCCGGTCCCCATGCCGCCGCCGGTGCCGGTCACGCCCGGCGAACCGTAGCCCGACTCGCTCGGGCTCTTCATCGATCCGGCGCCGACACCAGGCGTAGCGGTCCCGCCCGCGCCACCGGTGGTGCCGCCGCCCGCGCCCACGCCGGTACCGCCACCGCCCGCACTTCCGCCGCCCGCACCTCCGCCGCCCGCACCTCCGCCGCCACCAGCGCCACCGCCAGCCTGCGCATAAGTGCCGCCCGACAGTGCCATCACGAGCGCCGAAGCGAAAATTGTCTTGGTAATGCGTTTCATGGTTCACCTCCATAGAGTCGGTTTGATGTCACGCAAGCGCCTGTCGCTCACATGCATGGACTGCCGCAAGCGGTGTGCCTCGCTCGATCGTGTTCCGCTCGAACATGGGGCCGCGGCAGCATGCCGGTGATCGAGCATGGGGCGTTCCCGGCGTCGCGTGATCAAACCGATATGGAAACCGAACTATTTTGCAGTGCAGCGAAGCTGATTCAGCGTGCGCGTCTTGCCATGCCGTTGCCGCCCGCCTTTCGTCCACCTCGACCCCACGTGGTTTCGGTGCGCTGCCGGATGCGCTGCACGCTTTCGTACTTTCCATTACATTGCGGGTGCGGTGGCGCTTTAGCATCGCTCCCTCTAATCAAACAACGGTGTCTGCCATCGTCGATTCCATGCAGCCAATCGTCTCAGTCACGAACCTGTCGAAAACCTATGCCACTGGTTTTCATGCACTCAAAAACATCAATCTGGCCATCAACCGCGGGGAAATCTTCGCCTTGCTCGGCCCGAACGGCGCGGGCAAAACGACCCTCATCAGCATCATCTGCGGCATCGTCAACGCGAGCGTTGGCAGCGTGACGGTGGACGGCCGCGACATCGCGACCGACTATCGCGGCGCGCGCTCGCTGATCGGCCTCGTGCCGCAGGAGTTGACCACCGACTCGTTCGAAACCGTCTGGGCGACCGTCTCGTTCAGCCGCGGACTGTTCGGCAAGCCGAAAAACCCGGCCTACGTCGAAAAGGTGTTGCGCGACCTGTCGCTGTGGGAAAAGCGCGATAGCAAGATCATCACGCTCTCGGGCGGCATGAAGCGGCGTGTGCTGATCGCCAAGGCGCTCTCGCACGAACCGCGTGTGCTGTTCCTCGATGAACCGACCGCCGGCGTGGACGTGGAGTTGCGCCGCGACATGTGGAAGCTGGTGCGTTCGCTCGCCGAGAGCGGCGTGACGATCATCCTCACCACGCACTACATCGACGAGGCCGAGGAAATGGCCGACCGCATCGGCGTGATCAGCGGCGGTGAGATCATGCTGGTGGAAGAGAAAACGGAGCTGATGCGCAAGCTCGGCAAGAAGCAGTTGACGCTGCAACTGGAGAGCCCGCTCGCGCAAGTGCCGGTCTCGCTGACCGGCTATGGGCTCGACGTCGCGAAGGGCGGCACCGAGCTGATCTACACCTACGAAGGCGAGGGCGGCCGCACCGACATCATCGCGCTGCTCAAGGCGCTCGACGACGCCGGCATCCGCTTCAAGGACCTGCACACCACGCAAAGTTCGCTCGAAGACATCTTCGTCAGTCTGCTCCGAGGTGACCAATGAATATCTACGCAATTCGCGCGATCTACAAGTTCGAGATGGCGCGCACCTGGCGCACGCTGATGCAGAGCATCATCGCGCCGGTGATTTCGACTTCGCTTTACTTCGTCGTGTTCGGCGCGGCGATCGGTTCGCGCATCAAGGAAGTGGACGGTATCAGTTACGGCGCGTTCATCGTGCCGGGATTGATCATGCTGTCGCTGTTGTCGCAAAGCATTTCGAATGCGTCGTTCGGGATTTACTTTCCGCGCTTTACGGGCACGATCTACGAGTTGTTGTCGGCGCCGGTGTCGTATCTGGAAATCGTCGTGAGTTACGTGGGCGCGGCGGCCACCAAATCGATTCTGCTCGGGCTGATCATTCTTGCGACCGCGGGCTTGTTCGTGCCGCTGCAAGTGCAGCATCCGTTGTGGATGATCCTGTTTCTCGTGCTCACGGCGGTCACGTTCAGTCTGCTCGGTTTTATTATCGGCATCTGGGCGGATAGCTTCGAGAAGCTGCAGCTCGTGCCGCTCCTGATCATCACGCCGCTGACTTTTCTCGGCGGCAGTTTCTATGCGGTCAATATGCTGCCGCCGTTCTGGAGGGTCGTGACGCTGTTCAACCCGATCGTCTATCTGGTCAGCGGATTTCGCTGGAGCTTCTATGGTCTCGCCGATGTGAATGTCGAGGTGAGCCTCGGCATGACCGCGCTTTTTCTGGCCGTGTTCTTGTTGATCGTTGCGTGGATCTTCAAGACCGGTTATCGGCTCAAGACTTGATAGGCCGCGCGTCATGCGAAACTCACGGACACCCCCAACACGGAGCCGATAGCCATTATGTCCGTCGATCTGAGTCTGATTGAGCGAAGCGCGTGCGAAGTCGTCGATCTGTTGCGTGAGGAAGCGGTGAGTCCGCGCGACCTGCTCGACACGCTCGCCGCGCAGGTCGCGCGCGTCGAACCGCAGGTCAACGCGCTGCCCACGCTCTGTTTCGAGCGTGCGCACGCGCATGCCGATGCGCTGCTGAAGAAGCCCGTGGCCGAGCGCGGCTTGCTATGCGGCCTGCCGGTGCCGATCAAGGATCTGACCGACGTGGCGGGCGTGCGCACCACACGCGGTTCGCTGGTCTACCGCGACCGTGTGCCGGAAACGTCGGATGCCGGCGTGACCTTGCTCGAAGCGCGCGGCGGCGTGGTCTACGCAAAATCCAACACGCCGGAGTTCGGCTCCGGCGGCCATACGTATAACAGCGTGTTCGGCGTGACGCGCAATCCGTGGGACCTGTCGCGTTCGGCGGGCGGCTCGTCCGGCGGCGCGGCGGCCGCGCTGGCGTCAGGCACCGCGTGGGTCGCGCAGGGCTCCGATCTGGCGGGGTCGCTGCGCACGCCGTCTGCATTCTGCGGCGTGGTCGGCATGCGTCCGACGCCGGGCCGCGTCTCGTACGGCCCGGTCGCCAATCCCTACGACACGCTCGGCATTCACGGGCCGATGGCGCGCAACGTGACCGACGCGGCGCTGCTGCTCGACGCGATGTGCGGCGAAGTCGACGGTGCGCCGTTGTCGCTGCGTGAGCCGGCGACCTCGTTCCTCGAGCATGCGCGCCGGCCGCAACGGCCGGCGCGTGTGGCATTCAGCGAAGGGCTCGGCATCGCCACCGTCGAGCCGGAAATCCTGGCGATTTGCCGCAAGACGATGGATCGGCTCGCGGCGGCGGGCGTCGGCGTGGAGGAGAGCGATCTCGACCTGAGCGCGGCGACTCAGGCGTTTCACACGCTGCGCGGCATTGCCTACGCGACGAACTACGAAGACGTGCTGGCGCAGCATCGCGACGTGCTGAATCCCAACGTGATCTGGAACATCGAGTTCGGTCTGCAACTGGACAACCGTGCGATGCGTTCGGCCCAGCGCACCCGTGCGGAACTCTTCTACAAGCTGAATGCACTGCTGCAGCGCCATGACGTGCTGATCTGTCCGGCCTCGATCGTGCTGCCGTTTCCGGTCGAAGCACGCGATATCCGTGACGCGGTCGGCCAGCACTTCGAGACCTACATCGACTGGCTCGCGATCACTTATGCACTGACGCTCACCGGCATGCCGGTCATGGCGATTCCGTGCGGGATGAGCGCGAGCGGGCTGCCTGTCGGTATCCAGATCGTCGGTAAGCCGCGTGGCGAGGCGGCGTTGCTCTCGGCGGCGCGCGCAATCGAAGAGATCGTCGGCACGTGGGCCACGGGCAAGCCGCAAGTCTTTTGAACGTCAACCTGCGCACGATGCGCGGCGTGTGAGCCGCGCGTAGAGAACGTTTGAAGGGGCGTGTGAGGGGAGGGTGAAATCGCACCGCGGCCGGCACCCGAACGGGCATGCCGGCCGCGACGCCAGCCTTTACGTCACATACGCCTGCGCGACGTTGATCAACTGCACGCGGTTACGCACGTTGAACAACTGCCGCAGACGGCGCAAGTGGTAGTCGACGTTATGCGGCGACAGCCCGAGGAAGTAGGCAATCTCCTTGTCACGCTGACCCTGCACGAC
Organism: Paraburkholderia sp. NPDC080076; assembly: GCF_050281145.1. Classification (NCBI taxonomy): domain Bacteria; kingdom Pseudomonadati; phylum Pseudomonadota; class Betaproteobacteria; order Burkholderiales; family Burkholderiaceae; genus Paraburkholderia; species Paraburkholderia sp. NPDC080076. The sequence continues at coordinate 44,575 of NZ_JBNNWQ010000009.1, forward strand.
CGCCTTCAGCACCGCATGCTGCAACTCGCTCAGCGTGACGCGCTGCTGCTGCGCGGGCGCGATGCCGATCACGCTCTTCGCGTGCGTCCAGATGAACTCATGGATCGTGTGCGCGAACATCAGCGTCTCGGCCACGATCGATTCGGTCATCCAGCGCGGATTGCCGATCTCCGAATTGAAGCACAGGCTCGCGCTCAGCTCCGGCTCGGGGAGCGGCATCTGCGTGAGAATGCCGCTTTTGCGCCCAGTCGCCTCCAGCAAGTCGATCAGCCCGCCGAGCCGTTCGCTGCGCATCTGCGCACGCGGCAGGTCGGCGCGCATGTCGGCCGTATTCCAGAGGAACGGCATACCGGTCGGCGAGGCGAGTGCCACGCGCGGGTCGAGCTCGAAATAACGCTCGCGGAAATAGCGCGTGAGCCAGCTTTGCGACTCGTAGCTGGTCAGCACGAACATCGTCTTGTGATGCGCCGACGTGCGCGTGGCCGAATAGCTGAACGAGTCGAAGCCGAGTTGCTTGATGCGCTGCCGCACGAATTCGATGCGGTCCTGCGCGCTGCCAAAACGCACCAGCGGACTGATGACCGGCGCGGCGCGGCGCGCCGCGGGCGAGGGTGTGCCGATCTCCTCCTCGGTGAAGAGTGTGAGAAAACCTGTGGGCGTCGCGCCTGTTGCGGTGCGGCTGGATGCCCTGGATGCTTCAGCCGCGTGGGCTGATTTCTCGAGTTGCCGCGTGCCGGCCGGGTAAGCCGGTTGGGCGGTAACCGCCGAGTTGTATGCTGCCGACGCGTGCCCGGCTTCACCTTGCGGCGAGCCGGTCAGCCAATGCGGCAGCGTATCGCATTCGTGTTCCATGAAACGGTAGCTCCGGCGTTCGAAACGCGTGAAAGACGACAACCTGAATGATTAGCTATTTCCAAAAATTGCGGTAGCCGGTTCCTTGCTATCATTTTTGAGTTCTTGCTCCGACAGCGGATTGGCAACGCGGGTATGGCAGGGTTCACTCTTCATATGGCACCTCCCTGGGAATGGACGTGATGGCACGAATTCCAAAACTCACAACGACGCTCGCCTACGACCGCTACATGGCGGGCCAGAAACTGGTGTCGAGCGTGGATCGCCCGTGGCGGCACCTGGTGCTGCGTTCCTATCTCGAACCGGCCGAGCAGGAACTGCTGGAAGCGCCCGGCTTGCAGGACCTCACGCTGATGACCCTTGCGAGCGGCGCCGAGCACCTCGAGCGCAACCTGAACGGGCGCTGGGAAAACGCCGATCTGCGGATGGGCGACGTCTGGTTCGTGCCGCCCGCGCCGATCTCGTGGCGCTGGCGTTCGATCAGCGATGAGCCGCTGTCGACCGTCCATTTGCACATCGAGCGCAGCCTGATCGACAGCGTCGCCGATCAGATGGAGCTCGGCGGCTCCCGCGAGCTGTCGCTCGGCGACGCGATGCGGTTTCGTGATCCGTTGATCGCCGCGATGCTTGCCGCATTGCATCGCGCCGCCGCCGATCCGGCCGACTCGCGCCTGTATGTCGATGCGCTGGTTCACGCGCTCGCCGCGCACCTGTTGCAGCACTATTCGCGCGGCCGCCCCGCGCTGGCCGGATTGCTGGCGCGCCCGGAACGCCTCGTGCCGCGCCGGATCCGCCGTGTAACCGATTACATTCGCGCCAATCTCGCCGAGGATCTGGCGATCAGCGAACTGGCCGCACAGGCGGGGTTAAGCAGCTTTCATTTTGCGCGTGTGTTTCGCCGCGAGACCGGCGAGACGCCGCATCAGTACGTATCGCGATTGCGGCTCGAGGAAGCGGCGCGGCTATTGCGTGCCACCGATCAGACCGTGCTGCAGATTGCGATCGCCGTTGGTTTCGAGAATGCCAGTCATTTCTCCGTGCAGTTCAAGCGTGACTACGGCGTGACGCCGCTCGCTTACCGGCTGCGCGGCTGAAGTACGGATTGCGCGGCTGGAAGTGGCCGGCTGGTCAGCCCGGCAATCGCGGGACGGCGGCGGACGGTTCGAGGCAGTCCGATGAGTGGACTCGGAGCCTCGCCGCTTTCGTCGCCGGGCAATGCTGCGGCCCCTGTCTCTGACGGCAGACAGGGTTGGGTCGCCGGAAGGTACAGTCCGATGAGCCGCCTTGGGGGAATCACGCACTTTGCGCAGTGTGCTGCGCATTGCGCGGCTTGCAAACTACGAACTTTCGTGGCGCTCGGGCGGTTGGACCTGGCATGCGTGTGCCGTTGTGGCTTGCCGGGCGGTATTCGCACAAGACAACAGCACTGGTCCAACTGGCCTGACCAGTCGAACGGCAACTGTATCTGTCGAAGTCTTGCATCGGACGACAGAATGATGTGCCTACGGCCTGGCTCCGCCTTGCGTCAAACCTCCGACCGACCACTCCATTCACCCTCACACTGGAAACCTGGCGATGACCCGACTCCGAATCACCTCCTGTGGCCATGTCTTTACCGCCGAAACCCATCCGGACGCGCCGCAAACCGTGGCCGCCTTCCTGAAGCTCCTGCCGTACCGGCAGAAGATCATTCATGTGCGCTGGAGCGGCGAAGGCTGCTGGGTGCCGCTTGGCGACTTCAAGCTCGAGAACGACGGCGCGGCGGTCGGCTTCGAAAATCACACGAGCCATCCGTCGGTCGGCGACATTCTGTTCTACCCCGGCGGCTACAGCGAAACCGAGATCATTCTCGCGTACGGTTCGTGCTGCTTCGCGAGCAAACTGGGACAACTCGCGGGCAATCACTTCCTGACCATTGTCGAAGGCAAGGAGAAGCTGCGCGAACTCGGCACCAAGGTGTTGTGGGAAGGCGCGCAAGACGTGTTGTTCGAAAAGATCTGAAGCAGTGGCGCCGGGTCGCGCAAGGGGGAGATGTTCGGGCGGCTCTTGAGGGGGACTTTCTTTGTGAGACCCTCACGGAGGCTTTCTTTGCGGCGCACTACTGCGGACGCGTCCTAACCCTGGTTAATTTTTATTCCATAAATCGCGCATACTGGAGGCGCCCGGGCGGCTTGTGAAGCGCTCACCTTCTGCCTCCTGAGCGCGGTTTGCAGTCCATGCGGACGCGTTAGGTACGCTCCGAAAGCAGTTCTTTGGAGCCGGCGCGGAACACCTATTTTCGCCGCCATGCGGCGCCAGGTCTCGCACATGACGGACTCGCACGTACTGCCGCTTACCGCTTTCGCCACACAGTTGCGCCTGCAACAGGTCGATCTGACCGAACGCTGGATGAAGGCCGTCTTTCACGACGCCGAATTGACCGAATCCGACCGGCTGACCTACGAGCAACTGGCCGATCACATCCCGAACATCCTCGACGAAATCTGCAGCGTGCTGGAGAACCAGGATCTCGACCATGTCGAGAGCGCGATCGAACGCGACGCGCGCCTGCACGGCAAATTGCGCTGGAAGCAGGGCTACCGGATCGACGAACTGGTGCGCGAGCTCGATCTGTTCCGGCAGATGCTGACCGGCGCGATCGTCGAATTCAGCGAGGCCCGGCCGTATTTCACGCGGCGTCATGAGGAGCGGGCGCGGCATTTCATCGACGAAGCCGTCAGCTTTGTCACGCTGACCTCGATCCGCGAGGTCGTCAACGAGCGCGACCGGAAGATCGACGACTACACCGGACGCCTCGAACGCGCGAATCACGAACTGACGCTCAAGCAACGGCTGGTCGGCGATCTGTACGAGTCGCGCATGCAGATCACGCGTAGCGTCGTGCACGATTTGCGCAACTTTCTCAACGTGTTTTCGATGGCGCTGCAACTGATCAGCCGCGCGCCGTCCAAGGTCGAGACCGCGCTCGCGCTCGCGAACCGTCAGGCGGCCGATATGAAAACGCTGGTCGACGAACTGGTCGAATACTCGGTCGTGCTCGGCGACGACAGTCCCCTCGTGCTGGAAACCTTCGCGCTGCGCGAGCTGTTCGACGAACTGGTGATTTCGTGCGAAAGCGCGATCGAAGCGAAAGGGCTGCGCCTTCTGACTGCCTTCGACGGGGCGTTGGATGTGGTCGTCTCCAATCGACTCAAACTCAAGCAGGTCGCGCTCAACCTGTTGACCAACGCGGCCAAATACACGAAGGCCGGTCAGGTCGAATTGAGCATGACGGCCGCGGAGGACGATCGCTGGCGCCTGCGCGTGTCGGATACGGGTGTGGGCATCGGCGCGTCGGACCGGGAACGTGTGTTCAAGGAGTTCGAGCGCGCCGCCGATGACGACGTTCCGGGCGCCGGCCTGGGCCTCGCGATCGTCAAGGAACTGTGCCGGGTGCTGGAGGGCGAAATTCGTTTCGACTCGCAGGAAGGCGAAGGGACGATCTTCGAGATCAGTTTTCCGATGCGCCTGCAGGCGGTGGATGGGTGATAGCGTTATTCGGCGTTTGTCCGTTTAAGGGTTTTGGCCATAATTCTTAATTGACCAATCCATTAGTTAAGAATAACTGAACCTCCACTTAATCCCGCCTAATGCACAGTCCGTGCGCATTGAGACGTTTGGCATTTCGCGTCTTAAATGGACTACGCCTTTGAGCTAATTCGAGCTAAAAAATAGCTTTTAAGAATTTGCCGTATTCCGCGTAATCGGGGCATGGCGGCAAACTGTGCGCTTCGCTTTTGTCGGCCAAGTGAAAGCGCAATGCCATCTCAAGTTTTTACTGATCTCTCTTTAATAGTTAGGATGACATAAGAAAAATCTTGGCGTACGAGGCTTTAAGAAAAAGATTGGGAGGAATGTTGAACAAGTCTTATAGGACCGTATGGAACAACGCGACCCGCACCTACGCGGCGGCGTCCGAGGTGGCGAAAAGTCGCGGTGCGAAAGGGGCTTCGGTACGCGGGGCGCTGATGGCCGCCGGAACCAGTCTGTTTGGCGTGCTGGTGGTGGCTTCGCCTGCGAGAGCGGCGGAGGAGTCGCCCAACCCGATCATGAATGCGCCTGTCCAATGGGATGCCGACACGCTGACGACCGTCTCCCAGCCGCCAGAATCCGGCGCGGCCCGTTCGAAAACGCTGACTCTGGGAGCCGCCGCGTTGACGGACGCAGTACCGGTCACCCAATACATTGCTGTGAGTTCGTTCACTACGCCGGCTTTGACGACGTCCGCGTCGGGGGGAGAAAACGCAATGGCCATTGGCGTCGGTGCGATGGCCATCGACGACAATGCGCTCGCAGTCGGTACGAGTTCCGGCGCTGCGCGTAGCAACACGACCGCGGTCGGCGCGGGCGCAGCAGCGTTGGCGCCTTATGCGACGGTGGTGGGAGCCGGCGCGACGTCCAACTATTTCGCCGAGAATGGTGTTGCAATCGGCTACATGGCAGCCGTTCAGAATGTCAACGCGGTGGCTATCGGGACAAACGTCCAGACGGACGCCGTAGACTCGATCGCAGCCGGCAGCGGTGCCCGGATCACGGCGGCCGCAGCGAAAGCGATCGCGTTCGGTTCCGGCTCGAAGGCTACCGCAGCGGGTTCCGTAGCGCTCGGTGCGGATTCCGTCGCGGACCGGTCGAATACCGTCTCAGTCGGCAATGCCACGCTGCAACGGCAGATCACCAATGTTGCAGCCGGTATCCAGGGTAACGATGCCGCTAACGTCACACAGCTGAAGGGCATGGCGGCCGTACTGGGAGGCGGCACGGACGTCGCCGCTGACGGAACGATCGCAAAGCCTGTCTACAAAGTCAGCGGGAAGATATACAACGACGTCGGCTCCGCGCTCGCGGCCGCCGTCACGACCAGCACTCAGGCCAGCGCGGATTCTGTCCAGTACGATTCGAGCTCACACAGCGCCGTCACGTTGGGCGGCACCGCCGCGCCGGTTCGGCTCACCAACGTGCGCGCCGCGAATCTCGCTGCCAACAGTTCGGACGCCGTCAACGGCGCGCAGCTGTTCACCACGAATCAGGCCGTCGCGCAGAACACGGGCAGCATCACGAACCTCGATCAGCGCGTTACGGATAACACGACGAACATCAGCAATCTCGACCAGCGCGTCACGGATAACACGACGAACATCAGTAATCTCGATCAGCGCGTCACCGACAACACGACGAACATCAGCAACCTCGATCAGCGCACCACGACGATCGAAGGCGACGTGAGCAACATCACCAACCAGATCACCAATGGCGAAATCGGGCTCGTTCAGCAGGATCAGACGTCGCGTAATCTCACCGTGGCGAAAGGCACGGATGGCGCCCGCGTCGATTTCACCGGCACCGGCGGCGCACGCGAGCTGACCGGGATTGCGGCGGGCACCACCGATGCATCCGCGGTCAATCTCGGCCAGTTCAAACCGATGGTGGCGGCGTTGGGCGGCGGCGCCCAGATCAACGCCGATGGTTCTGTGACCGGCCCGAGCTATCACATGCAGGGCGGCACGCAAACCACCGTCGGCGACGCGCTCGGCTCGCTCGACAACGGCCTCACCACCTTGCAGCAGAACATGGCGACCGGCGGGATCGGCATGATCACGCAGGATCCGGTGTCGCGTGTCATCAATGTCGGTGCAATCACGGACGGCAATCTGATCAACCTGGCCGGTACGGCAGGCAACCGCGTCGTCACAGGCGTGGCAGCCGGCGCGGTCGCTCCGGCCAGCAGCGACGCGGTCAACGGTTCGCAACTGTATGCGCAGTCGGCGGGCACGGCGGTGGCGCTCGGCGGCGGGTCGACCGTCAACGCGGACGGTTCGGTGACGGCGCCGTCGTATCGCGTGGGCGGCACGGTCGTGAACAACGTCGGCAGCGCGATTACCAACCTGGATGGCCGCGTCACGCAGAACAGCAGCGACATTGCCGGCCTGCAGACCACCGTTGGCAACCTTGGCGGGGCGGTCGCGAATGCGGTGCAGTACGACAGTTCGGCGCATGACAGGATCACGCTAGGCGGCACGGCGGCCAATGCGCCGAAAGTACAGCTGACCAATCTGCAGGACGGCACGCTGTCGGCCACCAGCACCGATGCAGTGACCGGTGCTCAACTCTGGAACACCAATCAGACTGTCAGCAGTCTTAGTCAGCAGATCAACGTGGTGCAGAACAGTCAGACTACCGGCAGTCCCTATGTCGCCGTCAGCAGTTCGGGTAACGCGGCTCAGGCGATCGGCAACGGTTCGGTGGCGATTGGCGGCGGCGCCAAAGCGTCCGCGCCGAACTCGGTGGCGATCGGCGAGGGCTCGGTAGCCGATGTGACGAACACGGTGTCTGTCGGCTCGTCCGGCAGCGAGCGCCGCATCACCAACGTCGCGGCAGGCCAGACGCCCACCGATGCAGTGAATATGCAGCAGTTCCAGGGCGGCCTGAGCAACATAGCACGCGCCGCCTACACCGGAACGGCGTCCGCTATTGCATTGACCATGGTGCCGGAAGTGGACGCGACCAAAAATCTCGCGATCGGTGTCGGAACGGCCGGATATAAGGGCTATCAGGCCGTAGCGGTCGGCGTGTCGGCGCGTGTCACGCAGAACCTGAAAGTGAAGCTGGGTGCCGGCATTAGCTCAGCCACGACGACAGTGGGTGCCGGTGCGGCCTACCAGTGGTAACGCAAGGGAGGTCATTCGCCGCACCCGAGCGGAGCGGGCATCAATTCCGCCACGACCGCGCTCACGGCCGGCGCGGCGTCCCAATGGCAACAGGGAGACGGGAGATCGGCGCGTTTGACATGCGCCGGTGGGCAGTCGGCGAGTCATGCTCGCTGCAAGCACCCCGCGCGCCGAACGCGCGGGGTTGCCATACGACATTTACTTGAATAGCTTCATCGCCTGCGAGAGCGTATTGACCACGCCCCATGCCAGCGGCAGCGTCACATACAGCCAGAAGACGGCGAGTTTGGCCTTGCTGGTCTGATTCCCTGCTTGAACGGTCGACATACGAGTCTCCTTAAGCGCCTTTGGCGAGTTGTGCGTCGGTCATGTGGTGCTTGTCGTCCACGCGCTTGACCAGCAGGTTGCAGACGAAGCCGACCACAAGCAGCACAGCCATGATGTGAACGGTCATCGTGTAGGCGTCCGCCTTGGCGACGCCTTGCGCGACTTCATAAGCGCGAATGTAGTTCACCAGCACCGGACCGGCGACGCCCGCCGCGGCCCACGCCGTCAGCAGACGGCCGTGAATGCCGCCGACGAACGCCGTGCCGAACATGTCGGCGAGATAGGCCGGCACGGTGGAAAAGCCGCCGCCGTACATCGTCAGAATCACGCAGTAGGCGAGCACGAAGAGAGCGATGTGACCGGACGCAGCGAAGCCCGGCACGAGGTAATACAGCACCGCGCCGAGTGCGAAGAAGATGAAGTAGGTGTTCTTGCGGCCGATCCAGTCCGACGCCGACGCCCACACGAAACGGCCGCCCATGTTGAAGAGCGACAGCAGGCCGACGAAACCGGCTGCCGCGGCCGCCGACACCGTGTCCTTGAAGCTCTCCTGAATCATCACCGAGGCCTGGCCGAGAATGCCGATGCCGGCCGTCACGTTCAGGAACAGCACGAGCCAGATCAGATAGAACTGCGGCGTCTTCAACGCCTGATCGATATGCACATGGTTGCGCGAGATCATCTTGCTCTGGCTGGTGGCGCCCGGCGTCCAGCCGGCCGGCTTCCAGTCCGCCGGCGGCACGCGGATCGCGAGTGCGCCAATCGTCATCGAGATGAAGTAGGCGATGCCGAGCACGACGAACGTCTCAGCCACGCCGATGCTGGTTGCGCTGCGGAAGTGGTTCATCAACGCCACCGACAGCGGCGCAGCGATCATCGCGCCGCCGCCGAAGCCCATGATCGCCATGCCGGTCGCCATGCCGCGGCGATCCGGGAACCAGCGGATCAGCGTGGACACCGGCGACACGTAGCCGAGGCCCAGCCCGATTCCGCCGATCACACCGTAGCCGAGATAGAGCAGCACGATCTGATGCAGATACACGCCGAGCGCGGAAACCAGGAAGCCGCCGCCGAAGCAGCATGCGGCGGTAAACATCGTGCGGCGCGGGCCGACGCGTTCGAGCCACTTGCCGGCGAAGGCCGCCGACAAACCGAGGAACACGATCGCCAGCGAAAAGATCCAGCCGAGCGACGTCAGCGACCAGTCATCCGCGCTGGATTGCGTAATGCCGATGACCCTGGTCAGCGGGCCGTTGAACACCGAGAAGGCATACGCCTGGCCGATACAGAGGTGGACGGCAAGGGCCGCAGGTGGAACCATCCAGCGCGAAAAACCTGGCTTCGCAACGGTGGCCTGTTTGGAAAAGAAGGGGGCGGAGCCTGAATTCCCGCTAGGCTCGGTGATACTGCTCATGGTCGGTCTCCGGGGTGACGAATTAGTTGTTATCGGCGCTTCACACCAATGCTTTAGGTCTCGCGGCGTAAAAATTGTGGTTTTTGGTGCCGTCGATATATGTAATTAAGCTGCATATGGTGTGCACGAATTCGCGCCAAAATCAGCTTCGTCGAACGATAGGGCGCGATCAAGCCCTTGGCAATATGAGATGCAAATACATAAGGTGTTTGCCTGGTGAAACACGACCGTAATTTGTCGAATCGCGGCTTGGCAATGAGGCTGTCCGAAATAAGCTACCGAACGCTCAAAGCAAAGCGGGCCGGCAATGGCATCTTTCGCCACGCCGGCCCGCTTATCAGTGATCGAGGGAAACTCAGTCGACGGTGCGCCCGGTCTTCATCTTGGCCGCCACGAGCACCGAGATCAGGCAGCCGACGGCCAGATACGCCGCCACCGGATGCCACGAGCCGCCGGCAAAGCTGACCAGCGCCACCGCGATGAACGGCGTGAAGCCGCCGCCGACCACGCTCGCCACCTGATAACCCACGCCCGCGCCGCTGTAACGGTACTCGGTGCCGAAGAGTTCAGTGAACATGGGTTGCTGCACGCTCACTACCATGTCGTGCGCGATGTTGGCGAGCATGACGGCGAACACTACGATCCACACCGTCGAGCGTGCTTCGAGCGCGAGGAAGAACGGCACCGCGCTCAGCATGCCGACCAGCGCGCCGACGATATACACGCGGCGGCGGCCGAAACGGTCTGCCAGCAACGCGAAGCACGGAATCGTCACGCAACTCAGCGCGCCCACCAGCAGACCGATGGTGAGGAAGAACTCGCGCGGCATGTGCAGATTGGCCGTCGAGTAGTTCAGTGCGAATGCGGTCACGATATACATCGTGAACAACTCGGCCAGACGCAGTGCGATGATCAGCAGGAACGCCTTCGGGTGGCGCAGCAAGGCTTCGACGATCGGCAGGCGCACGCTGCGCTCACCGTGCTTGCCGACTTTCTCGACGAACTCCTTCGACTCTTCCATGCTCGAGCGGATCCACAGCGCGATCAGCACCAGCACCACGCTGAACAGGAAGGGCAGGCGCCAGCCCCAACTCAGGAACGACGCGTTGTCCATCGAACGGCTGATCAGCGCGACCAGTCCGGTCGAGAGCACGAGGCCCACGCCGTAGCCGACTTGCACGCCGCTGCTGTAGAACGCTTTCTTCTTCTCCGGCGCGCTTTCGACCGCCATCAATGCCGCGCCGCCCCATTCGCCGCCCACCGCGAAGCCCTGGATCGCGCGCAGGGTCACGAGCAGCACCGGCGCCCACCAGCCGATGGTGGCGAACGACGGCAGCAGGCCGATCGCGGCGGTCGACAGACCCATCATCATCACCGTGAGCACCAGCATGCGCTTGCGTCCGAGCCGGTCGCCGTAGTGTCCGAACACGAAGCCGCCGAGCGGACGGAACAGAAAGCCGACGCCGAAGGTGGCGAACGCGGCCAGCGTGCCCATCGCCGGGCTGACTTTTGGGAAAAACTCGGAGTTGAAAACGAGCGCGGCGACGATGCCGTACAGCAGGAAGTCGTACCAGTCGACCACGGCGCCGACGAAGCTGCCGAGCGCCGCCTGGCGGGCCTGGCTGCGCGCCTTGCGGTTGTCGACCGTTGCGGCCGTCGGGATGGTCGTACTCATGACAATGTCTCCTTGAAATTCTCGGGCTGCTGGGGACGGGCGGCAGACGCAGGGCTGTGGCCGCTCGCGATCGATTGCAGGATGTGCGAAGGTTAATGATGCGGAGTCGATCCCACAATCCGCATCCGATAGAAATTGCGCGATCATCGGACGCGACTGCGCGCATAGCGCGCGTTTTGCGCGTTTACACCGAGCGCCATGCGTTCGTGCATGGCGATGAACCACCGGGAAGCAGCCCGTGCTACCGTGAGGATGTAATCCTGAAAACAACAGTTATTGATATACTACATACGGAATATTGATTTTTGCGGCAATGCAGCATATGATTGAGTCATTCCTTCACTCAATCATTCGGAGTTACAAATGGAATTTGTTCCTCTTTCGCTGTTCGCCGCTGCTGTTGTTGGTTTAGGCTCTGCCGCCACTGTGCTGTTGACCCGCTGGATTCCGCGGCCGGTCGCCCAGCTTGCAGCGCAACATGGCCGCTTTGTCGGTCTGGGCGAGCAACGCGTGGCAGTGGCAACACCGTATCGTGCGCATGTTAAACAAGAGGCGATGAATGTCGTCAGAACTTCAAACTGAAACAGTGGCCACACCGTTGACGTTGTCATTGCAGCCGATCGGCGCGAGCGCGAGCTTGCGCGATCAGGCGTATGCGATGCTCCGCCAGGCCATTGCCGACGCGGACATCTATCAGAACCGCGAAGAAATCCGTCTCGACGAGCGGGTGCTGAGCGAGTCGCTCGGCGTCAGCCGCACGCCGGTGCGCGAGGCCATGACGCTGCTCGAACAGGAAGGTTTTCTGCGCATGGTGCCGCGGCGCGGCATCTATATCGTGCGCAAGAGCAAGCGCGAAATCGTCGAGATGATCCAGATGTGGGCCGCGCTCGAAAGCATGGCGGCGCGTCTTGCCACGCTCCATGCCACGGACGAGGAAATCGCCCGTCTGCGCCACATGTTCGACAACTTCCGCGACGCCACGCCGGCTGAGCACATCGCCGAGTATTCGGACGCCAATATCGCGTTTCACCAGGCAATCGTCGAGTTGTCCAAGTCGCAGATCATTCTCGACACGATCAAGAACATCTTTATCCACGTGCGCGCGATTCGCCGCATGACCATTTCGCAGAGCGACCGCGCGTCGCGCTCGATCGTCGATCATCTGCGCATTATCGAGGCGCTGGAGCAGCGGGATACCGAACTGGCCGAGCGTCTCACGCGTCAGCATTCGCTGGATCTGGCCGCTTTCGTCGAGGCGAATTGCGATTTTCTGGACTGATGGCTGGCGGCCCACGGGGCGTCTGATTGGCAAGTTGAAAAGAAGGGCCCGCGGTGGAGACACCGCGGGCCTTTTTTGTTTGCCGCCAAACCAACGTGGCGTGGGGCCGCGCGAGCGATGCGGGATAAACCTCGCTTGACGGTCTTAGAAATATGGTATGTGATATATCAAACGACGCGAGACAACAACCGGCCTCGGTGTTTTCCCTCGAATCGAAGCGACGGCATTGGCACTTGTCCTCGTAACCCTTAGCAGACAAGCAAAAGCAGCAGAACACGAGCCACGAGCATCTGGAAATCCCGATTGATCGAATCTGATATATCACATACGGTATGGTCCAGCTGAGTGGATTGCAAGGTCGAGACTGTTCGAAGCGGGCGAGTTCACCGATAACCCTTTTGCGTAACCGATTGACCTAGGAGTCGACTATGTCTGCAGTTGTGTCATCCCTGCACCCAGCCACGGACACGATGCGCGTGCTCACGCTCGAGCAGGAGGTGCGCAGCGCCAGCGCCTTGCCGCGCGCTGCCCTCAAAGCGACCCATCGCACCGGCCGCCCGGGGGTCGTGAGCATCTGCGCTGACCCGAGCCGGTACGCGCTGGGGAGCCGCAACCAGACCACATACCAATGAGCCACCCTTCAGGAGACAGGACATGAGCAAAGCACTCGACGGTGTGCGCATTCTCGACTTCACGCATGTGCAATCCGGGCCCACCTGCACGCAGCTGCTTGCATGGTTCGGCGCGGATGTGATCAAGGTGGAGCGGGCGGGCGCGGGCGACATCACGCGTGAGCAATTGCGCGATATTCCCGACGTGGACAGCCTCTACTTCACGATGCTCAACCACAACAAGCGTTCCGTCACGATCGATACGAAGAATCCTGAAGGCAAGCAGGTGCTCGAAGCGCTGATCCAGAAATGCGACGTGCTGGTGGAGAACTTCGCGCCGGGCGCGCTGGACCGCATGGGCTTCACGTGGGAGCGGATTCAGGAGTTGAATCCGCGCATGATCGTCGCGTCGGTGAAGGGCTTCGGTCCTGGGCCGTACGAGGACTGCAAGGTCTACGAGAACGTCGCGCAATGCGCGGGCGGTGCGGCTTCGACCACCGGCTTCGACGACGGCCCGCCGGTCGTAACGGGCGCGCAGATCGGCGACAGCGGGACCGGCTTGCATCTGGCGCTCGGCATCGTCACGGCGCTTTATCAGCGCACCCACAGCGGACGCGGTCAGCGCGTACTCGCCGCGATGCAGGACGGCGTGCTCAATCTGTGCCGCGTGAAGCTGCGCGATCAGCAGCGGCTCGAACGCACCGGCGTGATGAAAGAGTATCCGCAATATCCGAACGGAGAGTTCGGTGAGGCGGTGCCGCGTGCGGGCAATGCGTCGGGCGGCGGTCAGCCGGGCTGGATCCTGAAATGCAAGGGCTGGGAGACGGACCCCAACGCGTATATCTACTTCATCACGCAGGCGCCGGTGTGGGCCAAGATCTGCAACGTGATCGGCAAGGAGGAGTGGGCCACGGATCCCAACTACGCGACGCCTGCCGCGCGTCTGCCGCACCTGAAGGATATCTTCGCCGAGATCGAGCGCTGGACCATGACGAAGACCAAGTTCGAGGCCATGCAGATTCTCAACAAGTACGACATTCCGTGCGGACCGATTCTGTCGATGAAGGAAATCGCCGAGGAACCGTCGTTGCGCAAAACCGGCACGATTGTCGAAGTGGATCACCCGACTCGCGGCAAGTATCTGACGGTTGGTAATCCTATCAAATTGTCCGACAGTCCGACCGAGGTCACGCGCTCACCGTTGCTCGGTGAACATACCGACGAAGTCATGGCCGAACTCGGCTATTCGCCTGAGCAGGTCAGTGCATTGCGCACTGCCGGCGCGATCTAGGCCTGATCCAGGCAAATACGGAGCGACGAATGGATACATGGATGCGGTTCATGTCGAGCGACGGCGGCGTCGTGTTTGGCCGTGTGGAAGGTGGCTATCTGCACGAATACGAAGGTCTGGAACACCCGGTGCCGACTGGCGCCGTGCTGTCGACGCGCGCACTGACGCCGCTCGCGCCGTGCGCGCCCGGCAAGGTCGTCGCGTTATGGAACAACTTTCACGCGCTGGCGGCGAAGCTCGACAAGCCCGTGCCGGCGCACCCGCTTTTCCTGTTGAAGCCGGCGGGTTCGGTGATCGGCTCGGGCGAGCCGATCAGGCGGCCGCTCAGCTATGCGGGCAAGATCGCCTATGAAGGCGAACTCGGCATTGTGATTGGACGGCGCTGCCGCGATGCAAGTGTCGAAGAGGCGGCCGAAGCGATTTTCGGCTACACACTCGTCAACGACGTGACCGCTGCCGATCTGCTGAACGAAAATCCGCACTTTCCGCAATGGTGCCGCGCGAAAGGCTTCGATACGTTCTGCTGTATCGGACCGGCGATCGTCTCTGGTTTCGACTGGCAGCTAGCGCATCTTGTCACGATGCTCGATGGCGTCGAGCGGCAGAACTATCCGCTCGCCGACATGGTTTTCTCGCCCGCCGAGCAGGTGAGTCTGATCTCGCAGGATCTCGCGCTCGAGCCGGGCGACGTAATCGCGTGCGGGACGTCGGTCGGCGTCGGCTCAATCAAGGATGGCGCGACGGTGTCGATCACGGTCGACGGGATCGGAACGCTGAGCAATACCTTGGGCGCCGCGCGCGCGGTCGCCGCGGAGGGCGCGGCGCCGATGGTGGCAGGCGCTGTCTGAACGGTTGACCGATTGCGCGATGCGTTGGCATCGCGCCCATGTATTCCGACACGGAGAAGCGCGCATGCCGCTAGCGTATGACAGTACCGTGTGGTGTTCGCTGGCTGTGGTGTTGGCTTCCGTGCTGGCCGTTGCGCTTGCCGCGGTCGGGCAACTGCCGCTCGAACGGCGACCGAGGCGCCGGCCTGACTGGCACGCCGGTGCATTGGCCGTCGCGCTCGCGGGCCTTTTCGCGGCCGGCATGGGCGCGAGCAACGGCGTGGTCGGAGCGGCGGTGGCGGGCGCGGTGCTCGGCGCGTGGCTGGTGCGCCGGCGCAATCTGACACGGCGCCCGCGCCTCGTTGCGCTGTTGGGCAGCAGCATGGGGCTCGCTGTCATGTCGGGCGGCTTCGCGCGTTATCTGTCGTCGGCGGCACAGGCGAATGTCGAGCGCGTCGAACTCTATGTCGCCGTGTTCATCGGCGCGCTCATCTTTGCCACCTCGGCTATTGCGTTCTGCAAACTGCGCGGTGCGTTGCAGCTCGGCGCGGCGGTGCGGCCGGGGCACGGCATCGTCAACCTGCTTGCGCTGTTGCTGTGCGGGTGGCTCGGCTACGGATTCGTCACGGAACATGCGCAGCCATTCGGGCTCGCCTCGCTACTCGCGATGAGCGCGCTCGCTTGTGCGATGGGTGTGCATCGGATGCTCAGCCGCGAGTATTCCAGCGGCCACGAGCATGGCCACGATTCAAGCGAGCTTGCCTTTGCCGCGCGTTGCCATAGCTTGACGATGGGCAAGCGCGGCCTGTTGGCACGAATCGAATGGCACGGTGGAGAGGACCAGGCTTGGACGCTGCGCGACGTAGCGCAAGGTAAGGTGCGCACGGCAGCTTACCCGCATCGTCGAAATGGAAGCCATGGCGTGAATGCGGAACGGCGGCAACGTGTGTGCGCCGGCCACCGGCCGGCTCGCGCTACGACACGGCGCACGCCATGAATGCACACATGCGTCGAACGGTAGGCACGACGGCGCGTCGCGGGATCGTGATCGCGCCGACGTCCTCAGTCGCCCGTCGCGGCGAACTCGCTGAAGTACCGAGCCTTTTTGTGCAGAATCATTTGAGCGAGAAAGTCGGCGTCGTAGGCACGGTGCAGATGGGCGTGAAACCGCTCGATGTAGGCAGTAATTCGAGCCGCCTCGCTGTTGAATTCCTGGAGTACGTCGAGCGTGGCGCGATCCCAGCGGAAGCGCAGGCCGAGGTCGCTGAAGGCGGCGTTGTACGCGCTCAGGTGGGCGTCGTCGGGGTGGATCGCGGCAACACGAGCGGTGTGCGCGCTGGGCTGGGACTCAACCGAAGCGTGATTCATGATCGGCCTCCTGGGCTGACGAGTGATGGAACTCGCTTGCAGCATAGAAGTCCTGACGAATTTGCAATAGTTAAAGTTTCATTGGGTCTCCATAGCCTACTGCTTATACACGCTCAATTCCTTGACGCGCGTGATCTTCTCGATCAGATTCGCGCCTTCTTCCATCAGGAAGCGTTTGAAGGCGACCGCAACCGGCGGCAGCCGCTTGTTCTTGCGATGCACCACGTACCAGTTCAGCATGACCGGAAAGCTCTCGACGTCGAGCACGACCAGATGGCCGAGCTGCAATTCGAGGCTGATGGTATGCGCGGACAGGAAGGCGATGCCCATGCCCGCGATCACGGCCTGCTTGATCGTCTCGGTGCTCTTGATCTCCATGGCGATCTTGAGGTTGGCAAGACGCCCGGCGAAGCCTTCTTCCATCGAATTCCACGTGTCCGAGCCGCGCTCCCGCACGATGAACGCTTCGCTCGCCAATTGGCTGAACTTGATGTTGCGCTTGTTTGCAAGCGGATGCGTGGGCGCCGCCACGATCACATACGGGTGCGGCGCGAACGGCTCGTTGGTCGCGTCGGTCTCGTGCGGCGGGCGCACCATCACCGCGAGGTCGGTCTGGTTGGTGGCGAGCTGATGGAGCAGTTCCTCGCGATTGTGCACGGCGAGGTTGAGCACGACGCCCGAGTAGCGGCGCGTGAATTCAGCGAGCAGCCGCGGAAAGAAGTAGTCGCCGGCGCTGATCACCGCGACATTCAGCTTGCCGCCGGAGACGCCTTTGAGCTGACTCATCGCTTCGTCGACTTCGTGGAACTGCTGGATGATCGCGCGGCTGTAGTGAAGCATTTCGGTGCCGGCCGGCGTCAGATAGATTTTTTTACCGAGTTGTTCGAACAACGGCAGCCCGGCGTGTTCTTCGAGTTGCCGGACCTGGGTGGAGACGGCCGGCTGTGTGAGGTGCAATTCCTCGGCGGCGCGCGAGAAGCTCAGGTGGCGCGCCACCGTTTCGAAAACCTTCAGTTGCCGCAGAGTCGCATTCCGCATCGTCATGACCGATGTATAAGCAAATGTGAATCAACATAATAACAAACTTTAATTATTAGTAATTCAGCAATGACCCTAGCATGGCTCTGTATAAGAAAGCGGAATTGCCGCCAGCGGAGTCGGCGAAAAACTCGGGGTTAACGCTTGGATTTGAGGCCTGTTGGACGAGGCGCCGGCGTCTCGCAGTGTAAAAAAGCATTAATTGATCGGAATAAAGCGCTTCCCAGAAAGCGATGATTTAAGCTGGTCTATTTTTAAAGCAGCGAATTAAAGACGCAAATATCAAATATTCCCGAAGGGCACGGCTTTTCGGGTCAAAACCATAAGGTGGGACGAATACAGCACGGCGTCTCCCGAAGGGATTTCCTTCGGGACGTTGGCCGGCTGCACCAAATAAATAGTGGAGACAAGGCACATGGACGATATCAGTCAGCAGACTACGACCCGCGCGTTTTGGGCGAACCGTTGGTGGCAACTCGTCATCGGCATGGTGTGTATGGCCCTGGTGGCCAATCTTCAATACGCCTGGACGCTGTTCGTCACGCCGATGAACGCGCGGCATCACTGGGGCGAAGCGTCCATTCAACTTGCGTTCGCTATTTTCATTCTCACTGAAACGTGGCTCGTGCCGCTCGAAGGCTGGCTCGTCGACAGGTTCGGACCCCGGCCCGTGGTCGCGGGCGGCGCCATTTGCGCGGGCATTGCCTGGGTGATGAATTCGTATATCACGACCTTGCCGATGCTGTACGTCTCCGCGGTCATCGCCGGGATCGGTGCGGGTGGCGTGTACGGCACGTGCGTGGGCAATGCGTTGAAATGGTTTCCCGACCGCCGCGGACTTGCCGCGGGTCTCACTGCTGCGGGCTTCGGCGCGGGCGCTGCGGTGACGGTGATTCCGATCGCCAACATGATCACGCGTTCGGGCTATGAGCACACGTTCTTCTTCTTCGGCATTCTGCAAGGTGGATGCATTCTGGCGCTCGCGCTGTTGTTGAAGAAGCCGACCGCGCGCCTGCAAGCCGCACCGAAGAGGAAGTTCGCCGTCTCGAAGGTCGACTTCACGCCCGGTCAGATGATCAAGACGCCAGTGTTCTGGGTGATCTACGTGTCGTTCGTCGCGGTGGCCGCGGGCGGCTTGATGGCGACCGCGCAGATCGGTCCGATCGCCAAAGACTGGGGCCTCGCACGCATCCCGATGACGATCTTCGGCATGACCTTGCCGCTCCTGACCGCCACGCTGTCCATCGACAACGTCTGTAACGGTTTTACGCGTCCGCTGTGCGGCTTTATCTCCGACAAGCTCGGCCGTGAAAACACGATGTTCGTGATCTTCATCGGCGAGGGCCTGGCGCTGCTCGGCTTGATGGAGTACGGCACCAACCCGTATGCGTTCATGACGTTCGCCGCGTTGATCTTTCTGTTCTGGGGCGAAATCTTCTCGATCTTCCCGGCGATCTGTGCCGATACCTTCGGCAGCAAATATGCCGCGGCCAACGCAGGCACGTTGTACACCGCCAAGGGCACGGCTTCGCTGCTGGTGCCGATCGCCTCGGTACTGTCGGCGACGGGCGGCTGGAATCTCGTCTTCGTCGTTTCCGCCGTCGTGACGATCGCCGCGGGCATCTCGGCGAAATTCATACTCGCACCGATGCGCTCGCGTTGGATCGAATCGCACGATGAGCCGCAGGGTGTGCTTGCCGTTGCCGGCAACGGCAAGGCGTCGCGGTTGAGCCACTGGCCTGAGCAGACAGGGGAATAGCATAAATGGCCCACACCCGGCAGTGACGTTATGAATGTTTCGTTGCAGCAACTCAAGGTGTTTGTCGCCGTTGCGCGTGAGCGGAGTTTTACGCGCGCGGCGCGTGAGTTCGATCTGACGCAATCGGCGGTGAGCCGTTGCGTGCGTGAACTCGAAGAAGCCGTCGAATTGAAGCTGTTCGACCGTACCACGCGCCAGGTCGAACTGACTCATGCGGGCGCGAGCCTCGAGCGAAGGATCGGCCGGCTGCTCGATGAAATCGAACTGACGCTGCGGGAAGAGCGGGCCGCTTACGACGGGCACACTGGCGTAGTGGTATTGGCCAGCAATCCTGTGTTGTCGTCGAGTTGGGTGGCGCAGGGACTCGCGCACTGCGCGGCGGCTTTTCCTGA
This sequence comes from Paraburkholderia sp. NPDC080076, assembly GCF_050281145.1. Classification (NCBI taxonomy): domain Bacteria; kingdom Pseudomonadati; phylum Pseudomonadota; class Betaproteobacteria; order Burkholderiales; family Burkholderiaceae; genus Paraburkholderia; species Paraburkholderia sp. NPDC080076. The sequence goes on from NZ_JBNNWQ010000009.1 coordinate 64,112, forward strand.
GCTCGCCGTGTCCGTCAGGGATCAGCCGCAAAGCAGTGTGCTAACCAGCGTGGAACAAGGCGAGGTGGACTTCGGCGTGGTTTCGATGGCCGAGCCGCTTGCCAGCGACCTGTTGCACGCGCAACTGGTTTTCACGACGCCGCTCCATGCGGTGATGCCACCTGCCCATCCGCTTGCCCGCCACGCGAGCGTTGCATGGAGCGAGTTGCACGAATGGGCGCTCGTCACGCTGAACGCCGACACGGGTGTGCGCGCGGCGCTCGAACTCGCCTTCAACACGAACGGCGTTAAACGACGGCCGGTGCAGGAACTCGGACATGTCGCGGCGGTGCTGCGCATGGTCGAACTGGGGCTCGGCATCGGCATATTGCCCATCGACACGCATTGGCCCGCAATAGGCGCATCATTGGTCAGCCGGCCGCTCGCGCCCGCGATGAATCTGGCGACACTGCTCGTGCATCGCCGCAACCGTTCCCTCCGACCCAACGCCGCGGCGGCCTGGGCACAGTTCTCCGCGACTTCACATGCCACCGGCGTGTCGCCGTCCGCTGCGCAGATAGACGCGAAGCCGACCGTTGCGCGCGACGGCGCCGTCCTCCACGAGCCCTAGCGTCTTTTACCTGAGCCGGCTCGCAAGCACTCAGCCCACGCAACATCCAAGCAAGGAGCTTCATGATGGAAACTGAAACCGACCTCAGGCGCCATGATTTGCTGATTGACGGCAAGCGTTTGCCGCCCGGCACCGGCGAGTATTCCGTCGATATCAACCCCGCCACCGAAGAGCCGATCGCGCTGGTTGCGCAAGGCAGCGCCGCCGACGTGGATGCCGCCGTGCGCGCGGCGCGCGCCGCATTGAAGGTATGGAACGGCATACGGACGGCTGAGCGGGCCCGCATACTGATGCGTCTCGCAGGCCTGATGCGCGCGAATCTCGAGGAACTCGCCGCGCTCGAAAGTCTCGACGCCGGCAAGCCGATCGCGGCGGTGATGCGCCAGGACATCCCGGCCGCGATCGATACGCTCGAATACTACGCAGGCTGGTGCGACAAGATCAACGGTCAGGTCGTGCCGGTGCGCCCCGATGCATTGACCTACACGTTGCGTGAACCCGTGGGCGTAGTCGCCGCGATCGTGCCGTGGAATTTCCCGCTGATGATCGGCATGTGGAAGATCGCGCCGGCGCTCGCGTGCGGTTGCACGCTGATCGTCAAGCCCGCGGAGATCACGCCGCTGACCGCGCTGCGCATCGGCGAACTCGCACTCGAAGCGGGTGTGCCGCCGGGCGTGCTGAATATCGTCACCGGCAAGGGACGTGTGGTCGGCGATGCGCTGGTCGCGCATCCCGGCGTCGACAAGGTGACGTTCACGGGCTCGCCCTCCGTGGGGCGCGGCATTCTGCAAGGCGCCGCCAGCAATTTCAAACGCGTTACGCTGGAACTCGGCGGCAAGTCGGCCAACCTGATTTTCCCGGATGCCAATCTCGACAACGCGGTGCGCGCCGCGGCGTCGGGGATCTTCTTCAATACCGGCCAGGTGTGTTCGGCGGGTTCGCGCATTCTCGCCCATCGCGATGTGTACGACGAAGTGGTCGAGCGTCTCGCCGCGCGTGCGAAGTCGATCAAGGTCGGCGATCCGTCGTCGCGCGAAACGTCGATGGGGCCGCTCATCTCCGCGGCGCAGATGAAGACCGTGCTGGGCTATGTCGAAACGGGCCGCGCCGAAGGGGCGTCGCTCGTAGCCGGCGGCGCGCGGGTGGGCGAGCGCGGCTTCTTTGTCGAGCCGACTGTGTTTGCCAACGTCGAGCATGAAATGCGCATTTCGCAGGAGGAGATCTTCGGGCCGGTGGCGAGCGTGATTCGTTTCAACGACGAAGCAGACGCGATAAGGATTGCCAATGGCACGTTGTATAGCCTCGCGGCGGGCGTGTGGAGTGCGGACATCGGCCGGGTGCATCGGGTTGCGCGCGATCTGAAGGCGGGGACCGTGTGGATCAACACATACGGCTACACCGATGTGCGCCTGCCGTGGGGAGGATCGGGCGACTCGGGATTTGGCCGCGAACACGGCGACGTTGCGATTGAGAACTTCACTGAACCCAAGGCGGTGTGGCTCGCTATCGATCAGTAGCGTTAAAAAAGGATCGAACGCGCGCGGCGTTCGATCCTTTCTTGTTTGCGTTTGACGGTATGCGAGAGAGAGCGAGTTTCTGATCGCTCTCTCTCTTTTGAGCCTCAAGCCCCCTGCAATGCCATCCGTTCACGCAGTTTGATGAGCGCCAGCACGACATCGATAGTCGGCGTGGGCTCCGCGACGAGGCGGCCCATTTCCTGCACGACCGTCAGAAGCGGATCGATCTCCATCGGCCGACGATTCTCCAGGTCGACCAGCGTCGAGGTCTTGTGCGCGCCGACCGCGCCCGCGCCATCGATACGCTTTTCCACGTCGACTCGAAAGTGCACGCCGAATTGATCCGCAATGCGCTTGGCTTCGAGCATCATCGTGCGCGATACCGCGCGCGTGCCGGGGTCGCTGGTGAGCACGTCGAGCGTGGCATGCGTCAATGCGCTGATCGGGTTGAAGCACAGGTTGCCCCATAGTTTCAGCCAGATTTCGTCGCGGATATTGTCGCGAATCGGCGCCTCGAAACCTGCCGTCTGCATGATTTCGTGCAATTGCTGAATGCGCGGCGTGCGTTCTCCGCTCGGCTCGCCGATCGGGAATTTCTTGCCGTACACGTGTTTGATCACACCCGGTTCGACGATTTCGGCGGCGGGGTACAGCACGCAGCCGATCGCCCGTTCGGGCCCGAGCTTCGTCCATTGGCTGCCGTCCGGGTCGACGCTGGCGAGACGCGTGCCGGCGAATCGGCCGCCGTGCTGATAGAAGTACCAGTACGGAATGCCGTTGACGCCCGTGACGATGGCCGTGTGCTTGCCGAGCAGCGGCTGCATTGCATCGACCACGCCGGGCAGCGAATGCGCCTTTAGCGTAATGATCACGAAGTCCTGTACGCCGAGCTCGCGCGGATCGGACGTGCAGCGCACAGGCGCGCTGAACGTCTCGCCGTCCATGATCAGACGCGCGCCGTGCTCGCGCATTGCCGCGAGATGCGGACCGCGCGCGACGAAACTCACATCCGCACCGGCGCGTGCAAGTTGCACACCCATCAAGCCGCCGATCGCTCCCGCTCCGAAGACACAGATCTTCATGATGCCGCTCCTCTGATGATGAAAAGTCGCTTGCCCGATGCCGTATCTCGCCGTGCACGGTTTGCGGGTCATTGTTCGAGCATACGGGGGCGGGACGATTGCAGATAGTTAAAGTTTGTCGACGAATGCATTAGGGATGGGTTATGGATGACGCGACGCCCGAGAACGCGGGAAGGGAACTGTACTGAACCGGAAAGCAAGGCGGGAAGCGCACGAATGCCGCAATTGATTGGGAAATCTCTTAAGCCTGGGAAATCTACGTGGGCGCAGAACGCGACTTCTTTGAGAAGTTACGCATGCAGGCGACATCGCAAGCAGAATGTTGAGAGTGGCGCCAGAAAGTCAAAGGTTGATGTGAGCTATCCCGTCGTGTTCTTGTGTGTGGCGCCCGTGCGGATAACTTTTCAACTGTTCAAAATACCGGCGAATGGCGGTCGCACGCGTTGCCACAAATCAGCCCTGTTAAACACATTGGCGTGGCTTTATTTATTTGCGGAGGATACGGCTCGACATGAGTTGCCGCCTTCTGGTTGAAACCAGCCTCCCGGTCGACAAGATTGCCCGCCGATGCGGAATTGCGCTCGAGCGAAACGGCGTGATTGGCCGCGCCGAGTGCTCAATGTCCAACTTCCTCACCCCCGCCTCACCATCAAAAACCCCACCCCAATCGCCGCCAGAAATCCCCCACAGCAGCGATTAAACCACCGCCTTACCCTGGCACGCACCAGCCACTTCCCAAGATACATCCCGGCCCACGAATACAACGCAATAGCAAACCACTCCAGCACGAGAAAGCTCGCCCCAAGCACCGCAAACTGCGGCAGCATCGGCTTCGCAATATCAACGAACTGCGGCAAGAACGCGGTAAACACCAGAATAGCCTTCGGATTGCCGGCGGCCACGAGAAACTCCCTTCGCGCGACCCGCCCAAGCGACGCCTCTTCCTGCTGCGTCGTGTCGATCGTAGGCGCATCACTGCGCCACAACTGAATGGCCAACCAGATCAGATAAGCCGCGCCGGCCAGTTTGATCGCGAGAAAGAACCACTCCGAGGCGTGCAACACAACCGCAAGACCGGTTGCGGCAAGCACGAGCATCACGGCGAATGCGACCAGGCGCCCCATGCCGCCGACGAACGCGGTCATGAAACCGTGACGCGCCGCTACATTGATCGACAGCAGATTATTGGGCCCGGGCGCGAGATTGATCGCGAAGCAGGCAGGCAGGAAGAACAGCCAGGCGGTGATGGACATGACGGCTCGCAGGTAAAACGCAGTTGCCACGGAGCGCGGCACGCTATTGCAAATTGTAGCGAACCCGCCCGACCCGATGTCGACGATGCGCTTAATTCACCGCTTTGACAAACCCCGGATCGCCGATCAAAGCGTCGACGCTCAACTTGACGGTATCTTCAATAGCGATGGTGCTACTGGTGAACTTCGGCGACTTTTGCTTGACCGTCTTGGTGGTCGAAAACACGACCTTCTGGGTCGCGGCGTCGGTCACCACATAACGCATTTTCAGCGTCCACAACGCCGGCGAGCGTGTGTCGTCCACAGTGAATTTCTCGATGCTGCCGCTGAGGACGCGCTCGCCTGCGTCGAGATGAAAGCCGGCGATCCGTAGACTGGTCACAATTCCGTTGCGCACGGTTTCATTGATATCGTCCTTGAGCACGATGCCCGTCATCGCCGTGTTTTCGATGCGGTTCGGCGACACTTGTCCGCTGCGAGCGGGCATATAGGCGAAGTCACGGGCAGGGGCAACGCTGAGCCAGCCGGTCGGATGCGCTACCGCGCGCGGCGAGCTATTCAGGCCGAACCAGGACCACGAGCAGGCGGAGAGCATCAACGGCAGCGCGATCGTCCCGCATCCCTTGAGCACGGTCGATGTCAAGGGTGAACGCGTGGAATTGAGCGACTGCGGCAGAGACGCGCTCCGATGCGGCGACTCAGTCGCTGTGCTGGAAAAAGCGGCGGTCGAGGTCAGAGGAGTTGCCCTTTTAGATTGAATCAAGCCGGGGAATAAACGACATGGTAACAGCGGCCCGGACCCGCGCATCTCTTATTCAGGGAGCGCTCTGCCTCTCGCAAGGAAGAAACACGTCAAGCCGTCAGAAGAACCCGGCTTTTCCTTGAGTCATATCCACCAACGCTCGCTGGGCATCATCGACCGCGTTGATGGGCAAACGGATCGTCATTTTCACCAGCATCGCGTAGGCGCTGTCCACGAGCGCATAGCCTTCGGCATCGATCCATCGGCGCACTTTCGCCTCGTCGGCGTAACTCACCTCGACGATCAGCGAAACCTGTGCAATCCGCTCGACGCGCGGCGCATCCAGCAGCGCCGAAGCGATCGCATCGGTGTATGCGCGCACGAGGCCGCCGGCGCCGAGCTTCACGCCGCCGTAATAACGCACGACGGCGGCCAGCACGCCGTCCAGATCGTGATGCCGCAACACTTCGAGAATCGGCCGGCCCGCAGTGCCGGAGGGCTCGCCGTCGTCCGACATGCCGGACTGGCCACCTGCCAACAGCGCCCAGCAGACATGCGTCGCGGCAGGATGCTCGTCGCGCAGGCGCCGCAATTCGGCCATCGCGGCGTCGCGGTCGGCGACCGGTAGCGCGTACGCAATGAATCGGCTCTTGCGAATCTCGAGTTCCGCGCTCAACGGCGCGGGCAGGGTGTAAGTGGGCAAGGCAAAGACTTCGGTGAATGGAAACGCTGACCGCGCGCGGTCTTACGCCCGCCATGGTAACGGATCGACGGCTCGCTAATGGACAATCTCCGAGACGGCCATGCACGGCTTGCGCGGCGGGTTTGCGGCGTGCGTTGTGCCGGCCCACTCGCCGCGCGTTTATCGCGTAAGTCATGGCGATGCGCCGGACGGCACGCACGGCGCGCGCCAGTCAGAAATCGCCCGTTCGTCTACAATCTTCCGCTGAACACGCGCGGCTGTCCGCCGGAACCAGCGCGTCAAAGGAGACGACATGCTTGACCTATCCACGTTAGGGACTTTCGTAGCCGTTGTACTCGGGCTCTTTCTGATTCCGGGTCCGGCGGTGCTGCTGGTGTTGACGCGCACCGTGCATGGCGGCCGCAAGGCCGGCATTCTCACCGGCCTAGGCATTGCGGTTGGCGATTTCATTCATACGCTGGGCGCGTCGGTCGGCCTCTCGGCGCTGCTGATGACCTCGGCGCTGGCCTTCAACGCGGTCAAGTTCGTTGGCGCGGCCTACCTCGTTTATCTGGGCATTCGCGCGTTGCGCGAGAAGCAGGCGAGCGCGCATATGCCGACCGTCGCCCCGGTGTCAGCCTCGAAAGCCTTCTTTCAGGCCATTCCCGCCGAAGTGCTGAATCCCAAGACCGCACTGTTTTTCCTCGCGTTTCTGCCGCAGTTCGTTCGTCCCGAACACGGTTCCACGTTTCTGCAGTTCACCACACTGGGCCTCATCTTTGTCGGCATGAGCGCGCTTTACACGACGCTGATCGTGCTGACGATTCGTCCGCTGGGCAAATTCGTCAAGCGTCTGACGTGGCTGACGCGCTGGCAGAACAAGATCATCGGCGTGCTGTTCATTTCGCTCGGCCTGCGCGTGGCCACGCAGACGCGTTGATCGATTCGCGCGGCCTCGCTTCATCGCAGCGTCAGCGAGGCCGCACTCCCGCTAGATATTGCGGCGCTGGCGCCTGAGACGGCCTTCGCGCGCGTACTCCATCTGACCTTCCGTGCGGACCGCGAGCCTTTCCTGCTCGGCGCGGCTCATCTGCCGCGTATCGTCGATGTCGCCGACACGCAGCACTTCCTGCGCTATCCTGATGCGCAACGTCATCAACGGTTCGCCGCGCTCGACCAGCGTGCGGTCCGCAGCGCGTGCCTGCTGAACGCCGCAGTCGATCAGGTTGCGCAGTTCCAGCAGCGTGAGCCGCTGCCGCTGGATTTCGAGGATGAGCCGCTGGACGGCCTGCTCGTCGCGCGTGCGCCACCAGGCGCGCAGCTCGGCGAGCGTGGGAGGTTCGAAGGGTGGAAGGCGCATTGCTCAGACGAAAAAGTACTGTATATATGTACAGTATATCCCGTCTTTTTACGGAATCGCGTAGAGCGCGTTTGCCGGTTCACCGGCGTCGCAGGCGAGGGCGTGAATAGCTCAGGACAGCGCGAGCATGATGGACGTGGACACCACGATGATGAAAAGACACGCGGCGGTGAGAATGTCGTAGGGATAGTTCATGTTATGAGCATCTGACGTAGCGGTGTGAAGGGCCATCATAGGGATAAGCGCGCGGCACGACTGTTAAGCTTTGCAAGACCTAGGCGCTGTCCGGCTACGTATGACTGGAGGGGAAAGATGAACGAGGCAGCAACGCGCGTGCCTACGCATGCACCGGAGATCGAGTTCTGGTTCGACTTCGGCAGCAACTACAGCTACCTCAGCGTCATGCGCGTCGAAGCTGAGGCTGCGGCGCGAGGTGTGCGGATTCTCTGGCGTCCCTTCTTGCTGGGGCCGGTCTTTCGCGACCTCGGTTTCGACAATTCGCCGTTCGTGCTGCAGAAGGAGAAGGGCGCATATGTGTGGAAGGACATGGAACGGCAATGCCGCAAATACGGCATCGCCCTGACGCGTCCCACCACGTTCCCGCGCGCGGCGCTTCTTGCAATGCGCGTGGCGCTGCTCGGCGCGGATCGCGAATGGATTGCCGCCTATTGCCGCAAGATCATGCAATTGAACTTCGCGCATGACCGCGATATCGGTTCGATGGAGGTGGTGAGCGAAGCGCTCGATGAACTGGATTTGCCGGCGCGGGAGATCATCGCCGAAGCGCAAAGCGACGCGAACAAACTGCGCTTGCGTGAACAGACCGCGGCAGCCGCGGACCGAGGGATTTTCGGCGCGCCGACGTTCTTTGTCGGCGATGAAATGTTCTGGGGCAACGACCGGCTGGACGATGCGTTGGACTACTGCGCATCGCTCGCCACGCGCGGCTAGCGTGACGAATGGTGACGAATGGCGACGAGTGCGCGGCGCGCGATCGGCGCGCAAGCGTGTTATTCGTTGCCGTCCTGACAAAAACGCCGGCCCGGCACGTGCGAGACGACAGCCTGAGCGATTTCAAGCGGCGTACTCTCGGCGGGCACCACCCGGCGGCTCGATTCGGGCGTGTGCTTCATGGTCCATTCGACGAGCCGGTATGAGCGCCCCCAAGGATGCTGCAGCGGGTCCGAGACCTTGCATGAGTGAATCTGGCTGACCCATTCGTTGCCGGGCATGGTGCGCAGATGCTCGAATACCGTGTCTTCAACCATGGTTTGACTCCTTCTTCGCGGGCCTGCAGCCCATCTTCTGGCGCGTCGTCGACACCCCGGGGAAAAAGCGCCGCCGATGTTCTGGCGGCTTCAACAGGGGATGTTGTGCCTCATGGTTACAGCAAAGAATTAAGCCAGACTTAAGAAGGCGCAAAAGCGGATCGCGTAACAGCGTGGTCGCCGCGATCGGGCCCTCAAGACCTCGCGAAATCCGCCGTTATTACAGCGATTGGGGGTCGCCAACCCCGCTTCGCCTTCGGGCCCGCACCTATAAAGTGACGAACCTCGCCCAAACGCCGCTTTCCGAGCGCCTTCGTTCGCTCGTCGATACCGTGCAGCACAACGAGCGCACGCTGCGGCGCTTCCAGAACGTCGAGTTGCGTTTGATCGGCGCTCAGGACTTCGCATCGTTTCTCGACACGCTGTTCACTCAGTTGCCGCGGGAATTTTCGCTGACGGGCGTGACGCTCTGGCTCGACGACCGCGCGCCGATGCTGCGCGAGCTGCTCGAACCGGTCGCCTTGCGCGCACTCGATCAGTCGAAGCTGCGCACCTCGCGCGAAGGCGGTCTTGCCGCACAAGGTCTGTGCGAAGAGGGCCGGCCGTGGCTCGGCAAGCCGCACGACATGGATGACGCGGCGCGACGCGCGTTCTTCGGCGACACCGAAGCACCGGCAAGCGCGATCCTGTTGCCGCTTGCCGCGGGCGACACCGTCAGCGGCTATCTCTGTCTCGGCAGCGACGACCCGGCGCGTTTCGGCCAAGGCATGGCCACCGACATTCTGGAGCGCTTCGCGAGCATCGTGACAGCGAGTCTCGACAACGTGGCGCATCGCGAGCGGCTCAAACAACTGGGCATGACCGATTCGTTGACGGGCCTCGCCAATCGCCGCTATTTCGACGAGCGGCTGCGCGAGGAGATCATGCGCGCCGTTCGCTATTGCGTGCCGGTGGCATGTCTGTTCATCGATATCGACAGCTTCAAGCGGATCAACGACACCTACGGCCATCAGACCGGCGACCGCGCGTTGGCGGCGGTGGCGGCTTGCGTGCGGCAACAGGTGCGCCTGGGCGATACCGTGGCGCGTTATGGCGGCGAAGAATTCGCCGCGCTGCTACAGGGCGACCGCGCGGATGCGCTCACGGTCGCCGAGCGTGTGCGCCTCGCGGTCGAGCGACTCGCTTTGCAGGACGATCATGGCGAGCGCATCGCCTTGACGGTGTCGATCGGTGTGGCGGCGCGTACGATCAGCGGCACGCCGACCGAGGCGGCCAAACTAGGCGGCGCGATGATGGAAGAAGCCGATCGCGCGATGTATCAGGCCAAACGCAACGGCCGCAATCGCATCGAGGCGCTGGTGAATGCGGGCGGCGAGCAGATGGCTCGTTGATCTATGCCGCTGAAGCTCGCATCGAACTTGCGTGACCGGCTGCTCGGCGCGCATGCCGCTTGAGGTTCTCAAGTGCCCGGCGCATCCGGCGGCACACCCAGCAATTGCAGTGCTCCGCCCGTCACTCCGCTGAACACCGGACCGGCCACCGTCCCACCATAAAACGCCTTGCCCGCCGGGTCGTCGATCATCACGGCGACGATCAGGCGCGGGTCGCTCATCGGCGCCATGCCGACGAACAACGCGCGGTAGCGGTTTTTCGCGTAGGTCGCGCCGACCTGTTTGCGCGCCGTGCCGGTCTTGCCGCCAATCCGGTAGCCTTCCACTGTCGCCGCGCGTCCTGTGCCGCCCACGCCGGTCGCCATTTCCAACATCGAGCGGATGGCGCGCGCAGTGGCCGGCGTCGTGACCGCCTGGCCCTTGTCGCCGGATTGCGCGACCGCGCCCGCTCCATTGCGCAACAGACTCACGCGATGCATCGTGCCGTCGCCGGCATAGGCCGTGTACACCTGCGCCATTTGCAATAGCGACGTGGACAGCCCGTAGCCGTACGCCATGGTCGCCTGTTCGATCGGCCGCCAGCGTTTGTACGGACGCACCTTGCCCGACGCCACGCCCGGAAACGTCAGCTCGGGCCGCAAGCCGAGCCCGTATTCCTGATACTTGGTCCAGATTTTTTCGGCGGGCAGATTCAGCGCGAGCTTGGCGAGCGCGATATTGCTCGACTTCTGCACGGCTTCGGCGACGGTCATCACGCCATGGTTCGAGGTGTCGTGGATGACGGCCGGCCCGATCTTGTACCAGCCAGGCGCGGTATCGATGACACTTTGCGGCCGCACCTTGCCCTCGTCGATCGAGAGCGCGACGACCACCGGCTTGATCGTCGAGCCCGGCTCGAAGGTGTCGACCACCGCGCGATTGCGCAACTGGCGGCCGGTCAGGCGCGCGCGGTCATTCGGATCGAAGCTCGGGTAGTTGGCGAGCGCCAGAATCTCGCCATTGCGCGCGTCGAGCACCACCACGCTGCCGGCTTCGGCGTGATGTTTGGCAATCGCGTCCTTCAGCTGCGCATAGGCGAGCTGCTGAATCCGCCGGTCGATCGTCAGGTGGATGGTCTCGCCGTTCTGCGCGGGCACGAGCGGCCGGGTCTCGGACACCACGCGGCCCAGACGGTCACGGATCACTTCGCGCTGGCCGGGCACGCCGAGCAGTTGCTCGTTGGCCGCGAGTTCGACGCCTTCCTGGCCGTTGTCCTCGATATCCGTGAAGCCGACCACGTGCGCCGCCGATTCGCCTTCGGGATAAAAGCGCTTCGAATCGGCGATCTGCGTGATGCCCGCGAGGCCAAGCTTGGACAGATGCCCGGCGGTCTCGGCGTCCACCTGGCGCTTGAGCAGGACGAAGGTCTTGTCGCCGTTCAGACGCCGGCGCAGTTCCGCCAGCGGCAGATCGAGCAGCTTCGAGAGCGGCGCGATCGCGGCTTCGTCGATCAGTTTGGGCGAAGCCCAGATCTCGTAAGTTGCGAGACTGACGGCGAGCATCGAGCCATTGCGATCGACGATCCGCCCGCGCGTCGCGTCGAGTTCGATGGTGCGCTGATAGCGCTTTTGCCCTTGGTCGACGTAGAAGTCCTGGTTCACCACCTGCACCCAGAACGCACGCCCCGCGAGCGAGGCGAACGCGCCGAACACCAGCAGGACGATGAATTTCGAACGCCACATCGGCAGGCGCGCGGCCAGCAACTGGTTCTTCGCGACGGGCGCGTAGGGATCGTGCGACTGCGATTTCTTCTTCTGGATCATTGGGTGCGGATAACGAACAGCTCGATTAACTTGCGCCGCCCGAATCGGCGGCGGTGAATACCTTGAGTTGCCAGCGGAATCGCACGGCCAGCATGCGCACCGCGAAACCGCCTGCGAGCACCACGACCGACGCCGGCCCCGGTGCCACGCCGCAGGCTTGCAAGGCCACATACACGGCGCCGGCGCCGAGCGCGATGCTGGCGTACAACTCCTGACGCAACACCAGCGGCATCTGGTTGCACAGCACGTCGCGCAACATGCCGCCGCACACGCCGGTGACCGCGCCGGCCAGCACGACAATGGCGGGGCTCACGTCCAGCGTCGCGGCCACGTCGCAGCCGATCACCGTGAAGGCGATCAGGCCGATCGCGTCGACCGTGACGAAGAGCCTCTGCCAGTTGCGCAGCCACTTCGCGCACGCCGCGGCAACCGACGCCGCCCCGATTGTAATGAGAACGTAATCTGGATGCGAGATCCACGCAAGGGGATAGTGACCGAGCAGGACGTCGCGCACCGTGCCGCCGCCGAGCGCGGTCACGGTGCCGACGAGGCACAGACCGAAACGATCCATGCCGCGGCGCATGCCCATGAGCGCGCCGGACATGGCTTCCGCGACGATCGCGAGCAGGTAGAGGAGATGGAGCAGCATGACGGCGAGCCTCGATGAACGGCGCTCGCGGACGGCTCCGGCGTGGAGCGCATCTGCGCGGCGGGCGTCAAAAAAGCGGCCATTATCGTAAGCGTGCCGTCAGCATGAAAATGCCTTAAGCAAAATTCGGCGATGCCAAATTTGGCTTAATCTGGTTGCGGTTCGGCGCGTGGTAAGCGTTTGCTGAGCAAGGCGACACCAGGTGCGCCAGAGGTGGTCCAAGGTGGACCGAGGCGCGCGCGGGCGTAAAAAAACCGCGCGGACTTAAAAAATCCGTGCGGCTCTTTCGTTCGATTAGTGCGTCGACTCCGACGCGGCGTGTTAAAGAGGCGCTCCCTGCCTGTTGAGCGCCTTCTTTTTTTGTGTGCTGCTTGTTCCGGTTTCGGCCGGTCTGAAAATGCTCAGGCCGGCAGCGCGAAGCTCGAAATCGCTTCGCGCAACACACCCACCTGGTCCTTCAGCGAATGTGCCGCGGCGGCGGCCTCTTCGACCAGTGCCGCGTTCTGCTGCGTGACCTGATCCATTTCGCCGACCGCGCGATTGACCTGCTCGATGCCCGCGCTCTGTTCACGCGAGGCGTTGCTGATCTCTTCGAGAATCTCGTTCACGCGACGCACCGACTGCACGATTTCGCCCATCGTCGAACCGGCGTTGGCGACCAGCGACGCGCCGGCTTCTACCGTATTCGTCGAGGTTTCGATCAAGGCCTTGATTTCCTTCGCCGCCGTGGCCGAACGTTGCGCGAGGCTGCGCACTTCGGCCGCGACCACCGCGAAACCACGACCCTGTTCGCCGGCGCGGGCCGCTTCGACCGCCGCGTTGAGCGCGAGAATGTTGGTCTGGAAGGCGATGCCGTCGATCACGCCGATGATGTCGCCGATCTGCCGCGAGCTGGCGGTGATCTCGCCCATCGTGCGGACCACGTCGTCGACCACGCGGCTGCCGCGCGTGGCGACATCCGCGGCCTGGCCGGCGAGGTGCGCGGCCTGCAGCGCGCTGTCCGCGTTCTGCTTCACGTTGACCGTCATCTGATCCATGCTCGACGCCGTTTCGACGAGCGCGGCCGCCTGTTCTTCCGTGCGTTGCGAGAGATCCGTGTTGCCGGCGGCGATTTCGGTCGCGCCGATATTGATGTTCTCGGTGCCGAGACGCACGCGCGACACCGTCTCGACGAGACCGGCCTGCATCGTCTGGAGCGCATGCAGCAGGCTGCCGGTGTAATCCGACTGAACCGGCACGCGCGTGGCGAGATTGCCGTGCGCCATCAACTGCGCGTGTTCCACGGCTACTTCGAGATCGCCGCCGAGCGTGCGGCGAATACTGCGCAGCACCAGCAGCATGACGGCGGTGGCGATCGCGCCGAGCGTGACGGTGATGGCGAGCCAGCGCAGCAGATTGGCGTAGAACGCGCTTTGCACGTCGTCCATATACATGCCGGTGACGAGATACCAGTCCCACGGCGCGAAGTGAATCGAGTAGCTGGTTTTGGCGACCGGTTTGTCGCTCCCCGGCTTGGACCACAGGTAGTCGACAAAGCCGCCGCCCTCGCGATTGCCCGCGTTGACGATATCGACGAACAGATGGTTGCCCGCCGGATCGGTGAACTGCGCGAGATTCTTGCCGACCATTTCCGGTTTGATCGGATGCATCAGCATGGCGGGCTGCGAATCGTTGACGGAGATGTAGCCGTCTTTGCCGTAGCGCATGGCCGCGAGGCTTTCCAGCGCCTGCTTCTTCGCTTCGTCTTCGGTAATGGTGTGCTGCTGCGCGAGCGCGTCGTAACGGCCGACGATGTGGTTGGCCTGGTCGATCAGCGATTTCAGCTGATCGCGGCGGTCCGAGATCATCGAGGCACGGTTTTGCCATGCGCCGAAGCCGCCGATCAGGATCAGGCCGATCCAGAGGACGGCGATCATCGAGGCCAGTTTTCTGTTCAAAGTCATAGCGGTTTTTGCTTTCGCACAGTGGTCGGTCAGGGATTGGATTCGCTTGTGGCGAGTGGCTTGTCGCTGACTGTGTTTACGGCGCGGCGGCATGGGGTCCGCAGGGCAGGGGAAACCCGCTGTTAAACATTTCTATTCGTCTGACTAAAAAGACCTTTTACCGTTGGAACGGCATTTTTTATGTTTCATCAAGTGGATTTATTCATTTTTTGCTTATTCAATCAGGCTTTCTCGCTATTGCCAATTAAAAATGTCGGTGTTGATGAATCGGCATTAATAAGTAAGGCTTTCCGTAATTAAAAAACGAATATTAAAAACTCAACATCGCCACAACTGTTGACGACCAAAACGAAGGGACGCACCGCCCATCAAAGCGCCGCCATGCGATTGCATCAGGATTCCACAAAACGCCAATAAAATCCAAGTCACGGGTCGCATTAGTGAATCGCAAAAAACGACACATTTTTCCACTTATCCGCAAATGGAGATAACCGCTGCCACGAAAAAGACGAATAAATAAAAATTCCGCTATAGTCGCCATTTTCCAGTCGTCAGTCGGGCAAAAGAAGAGCACCAATAAGCCCGCCACCAGGAGTACATAAAATGAACGCCCGCGAACCCGCTTTCGTCTCCGCTTCCCGCAGCGCGCGCCTGCGCCAGATGCTCGTCAGCAACGAACTCGAATTCATGATGGAGGCCCATAACGGCCTGTCCGCGCGGATCGTCCGCGAAGCCGGCTTCAAGGCGATCTGGGGCTCGGGCCTCGCGATCTCCGCGCAATACGGCGTACGCGACAACAATGAAGCAAGCTGGACGCAAGTCGTCGACACGCTCGAATTCATGGCCGACGCCAGCGATCTGCCGATCCTGCTCGACGGCGATACCGGCTACGGCAACTTCAACAACGTGCGCCGCCTCGTGCGCAAACTCGAACAGCGCGGCATTGCCGGCGTGTGTATCGAAGACAAGCAATTCCCCAAGACCAACAGCTTCATCAACGGCGAAGCGCAGCCGCTCGCCGATATGGACGAGTTCTGCGGCAAGATCAAAGCCGGTAAAGACTCGCAGTCCGATGAGAATTTTTCGATCGTCGCGCGTGTTGAAGCGTTGATTGCCGGCTGGGGCATGGACGAGGCGCTGCGTCGCGCGGAAGCCTATCGCCAGGCCGGCGCGGATGCGATCCTGATTCACAGCAAGCTCTCGCGTCCCGACGAAATTCTCGAATTCGCGCGCGAATGGGCCGGCCGCGGTCCGCTCGTGATCGTGCCGACCAAGTACTACAGCACGCCCACTGAAGTCTTCCGCGAAGCCGGCATCAGCACGGTAATCTGGGCGAACCATCTGATCCGCGCGGCGACCTCGGCGATGCAGGCCGTCGCCAAGGAAATTCACGCGAGCGAAACGCTCGTCAACGTGGAAGACAGCATTGCCGCGGTCAACGAAATCTTCCGCCTCCAGGACGCCGACGAATACTCGGAAGCCGAAGACCGCTATCTGTCGAGCGGCCGTGCGGCCGGTTCAGCGGTCGTGCTCGCGGCGAGCCGCGGCAAGGGCCTCGAAGCCGTCACCGAAGACCGTCCGAAAGTGATGCTGCCGATTGCCGGCAAGCCGCTGTTGCGCTGGCTCGTCGATGCGTTCAAGAAGCAGGGCGTGAACGACATCACCGTGGTCGGCGGTTATCGCGCCGATGCGATCGACACGGCCGGCATCAAGCTCGTCGTCAACGAACAGCATGCGCAAACCGGCGAACTCGCGTCGCTCGCCTGCGCGATCGACAAGCTGGCCGGCGACACGGTGGTCTCGTACGGCGATCTGTTGTTCCGCAGCTATATCCTGCGCGATCTCGTGGAGAGCGAAGCGGCGTTCAGCGTGGTGGTCGATTCGTCGCTGACCGACGCGGAAAACGCCAGCGTGCGCGATTTCGCGTGGTGCTCGGCGGCCGACGACCGCGGTTTGTTCGGCAACAAGGTCGTGCTGCGTCACGTGTCGAGCGGGCAGGACGCCACGTCGGCCATCGCGTCGCAAACGCCGCATGGCCGTTGGGTCGGTTTGCTGAACGTGCGTGGTGAAGGCCGTGAGCGTTTGCAGGCGGTCATGAGCCAATTGCAGGCGCGCCCGGATTTCGCGTCGCTCGACATGCCCGCGTTGCTGAACGCGCTGATCGAAGCAGGCGAGTCGATCGAAGTGCAATACGTGCACGGCCACTGGCGCGGCGTGAACGACCTCGAGGACTTCCGCCGTGCGGGCGACTTCGCGCATGCACAAGCGCCGTTCGCGGCCGCGGTCGGCCGTGCGGGCAAAGGCGCGGCGGACGCGGCGAGCGGAGCCGCGCAATGATCGAGGCAGCACAGTTCGTCGAGGCGGCGCGTGAGCGCGGCTTCGACTGGTATGCGGGCGTGCCGTGCTCGTATCTGACGCCGTTCATCAACTACGTGTTGCAGGACGAGTCGCTGCATTACGTGTCGGCGGCCAATGAAGGCGACGCCGTCGCGTTGATCGCGGGCGTCACGCTCGGCGCGCAAAACGGCCGGCGCGGCATCACCATGATGCAGAACTCCGGGCTCGGCAATGCCGTGAGCCCGTTGACCTCGCTCACGTGGACCTTCCGTCTGCCGCAATTGCTGATCGTCACGTGGCGCGGCCAACCCGGCGTCGCCGACGAACCGCAGCACGCGCTGATGGGCCCCGTCACACCCGCGATGCTGGAGACGATGGAGATCCCCTGGGAAACCTTCCCGACCGAAGCCGACGCAATCGGCCCGGCTCTCGATCGCGCCATCGCGCATATGGATGAAACCGGCCGCCCGTACGCGCTCGTCATGCAGAAGGGCAGCGTGGCGCCGTACGAGTTGAAAGACAGCGGCGCGACCGAGCGCCGCGCACCCGTCACGCCGCAATCGCAGTTCACGAACGTGGCGGCGAGCGAACTGGCTTCGCGTCACGACGCGCTGAACAAGGTGATCGCGCACACGCCGCTCGACTCGACGGTGGTGCTCGCGTCGACCGGCTTTTGCGGGCGCGAACTCTACGCAATCGACGACAGGCCGAACCAGTTGTACATGGTCGGCTCGATGGGTTGCGTGACGCCCTTCGCGCTGGGTCTTGCGCTCGCGCGTCCCGACCTGCACGTCGTCGCGCTCGACGGCGACGGCGCCGCGTTGATGCGCATGGGCGCGTTCGCCACCATCGGCGCGTACGGTCCGTCGAATCTCACGCACGTGCTGCTCGACAACGGCGCGCACGATTCCACCGGCGGTCAGGCGACGGTGTCGTCACAGGTTTCGTTTGCGGGCGTGGCCGCGGCGTGCGGTTATGCGTCGGCGGTCGAAAGCGACGACGCGAACGTGATCGACGCCCTGTTCGAAGCGGCGCCGCTCGA
Organism: Paraburkholderia sp. NPDC080076; assembly: GCF_050281145.1. Classification (NCBI taxonomy): domain Bacteria; kingdom Pseudomonadati; phylum Pseudomonadota; class Betaproteobacteria; order Burkholderiales; family Burkholderiaceae; genus Paraburkholderia; species Paraburkholderia sp. NPDC080076. The sequence continues at coordinate 81,790 of NZ_JBNNWQ010000009.1, forward strand.
CGGCCCGCGCTTCGCGCGGCTCATCATTCGCCGCGGCACGCCCGACGGGCTGCCGCGTCCCACCATCACTCCGCCCGATGTGAAGACGCGTCTGATGCGCCACATCGGCGCCGCTTAAAGTCAAGGAGCGCTCATGCTGCTGCTCAATCCCGGCCCGGTGACGCTCACCGAACGCGTTCGCAATAGCCTGCTGCAGACGGATCTGTGCCACCGCGAAAGCGAATTTTTCGATTTGCAGGAAGAGGCGCGCACGCGCCTCGTCGATCTGTACGGTCTCGACGCGAGCGAATGGCAAGCGGTGCTGATGACCGGCTCCGGCACGGCGGCCGTCGAAAGCATGACCGCCGCGCTGGTGCCGCAAAACGGCAAGCTGCTCGTGGTGGAAAATGGCGTGTACGGCGAGCGTATTTCGCAGATCGCCACCCAATACGGCATCGCGCATGAATCGCTGAAGCACGACTGGATGCAGGCGCCCGATCTCGCGAAGATCGCCGAACGCCTCGACGCGGATAAGGCCTTCACGCACGTCGCCGTGATTCATCACGAAACCACCACGGGCCGCCTGAACGATCTGGCCGCGCTCGGCGCGCTGTGCCGCGCACGGGGACTGCGTCTGCTGGTGGACGGCGTGAGCAGCTTCGGCGCGGAAACGATCGATTTCGCCGACACCAGTCTCGACGCGGTGGCCGCCACGGCGAACAAATGTCTGCATGGCGTGCCGGGCGCGTCGTTCGTGCTGGTGCGCCGCGCGGCGCTCGCGCAGGCGGCGAGCCGCACGTACTACCTCGATCTCGGCCGTCTCGCGAAGTTGCAGGATCAGCGCAACACGCCGTTCACGCCGTCGGTGCATGCGTACTACGCACTGGTCGAAGCGCTGCGCGAACTCGCCGACGAAGGCGGCTGGCGCGCGCGTCACGCGCGCTACGCGGCGCTGGCTGAACAGGCGCGGGCGGGTCTTGCCGAGCGCGGTATCGGCAGCGTGCTGCCGCCGGAAGAGTCGTCGGTGGTGCTGCGCGCGTACCGCTTGCCGGCAGGCATTGCGTATCCGCAACTGCACGACGCGCTGAAGGCGCGCGGCTTCGTCATCTACGCGGGGCAAGGCGGTCTGTCGGCCGAACTGTTCCGCATTTCGACGATGGGCAACATTCACGCCGCCGACATCGACCGCCTGTTGCAGGGCTTTACCGAACTGATGCGCTGATTCGCGCGTCCGGTGGCTGGCCGCGCAACGCGGTCACACCGGGTCTTTGTCCGGCGGCCCATCGGGCCGCTGCGGTTCCTCGGTGTGATGGCCGGGCGACGGCGGTACTAGCGGATCGGCTTCCGGGTCGCGATTCGGATCGGCGTTGGGGTCGGGAATCGGACTGGTATGCATGTCGTAGCTCATGGCAGCACCTTTGAGTGGAGAAGAGGCCGGTGCGGCGACGGCGTCGAACTCGCGCCGGCCGTGCTCTTCAAGCGTAGGCCTTTCCGGCGCGCCGCGTCTCCTACTTTTTCACCCGACGACCCACGCTGAGCTGCCAGTAACGCTCAGTCGCGAAGATGTCGTCGTAATTGCCCGCGCCGAACGCGCGCAACTGGCTTTGGTAAGCGTTGACCGCCTCGCGTTTGAGTTGCGCGCGGCGCTGCGCATCGATCGTGTGGCCGGCGCTCGGACTGGCCGGCGTCGCGACGATGCCGCGCTGCGCGAGATCGGCGAGCCGCGCCTGCACCACGCCGGGCGTGCGCCGGTGAATCGCTTCCTCGTAACCGAACCAGGTCAGATGCGACAGGCGTGGCAGGATTTCACAGCAGGCTTCGAAGACTCGCACGTGATCGTCGTGATACAGGCCGAGCGGCATCAGCAACGTGTTGGCGGTGCTGCGGTAGATAGTTTCCTCAAGCGCCGCCGCCATTTTGCTGATCGAAGGCGAGTCCAGATACTGGCTGTCGCGAAACGGCATGCGCAGCGGAATCGCGTCGAGTACTTCGAGTGCGCGGTTGTCTTCCAGCGTGCGTTCGTGGATGGCCTGATGGGCGTCCGTGAAGCCCGACTTTTCATCCCATTCGGTATGCATTGGCTGCTCGGGTGGGGCGGCGAAGACCGTGCAGACCGCGGCGTCGGGATGGGCGGCGAGCAATGCGCCGCAACTGAAGACGGCGTCGTCGAAATGTGGCGAGACAATGAAAAGGCGTGGGCTGGTTTCGCTCATGGGACGTGTGATGGGTTCGCAACGCGCTGACCGTTGGCGAGGCCGTTCGAGGCTCGAGCGTCGCGCCGGTGCTTGGAAAAATGCGGCGTCACATCAGCTTAGGCGGAATCGTCGCGGCTTGCGCGGCGGGTTTGTGGTGCGCAATCCGCGTGCCTGATCGTGATGGTCGTGCTGATCGGGTCGAGGGTTCCCGTAGAGGCTCACCCTGGTGGGACGGAGGCTTCCTGAATTGGCTCACCATTCGAGGCAAAAAAGCTACGCTCCTTCCGCCGTCAACCCCGCCGCGCGGCTGAACGCCGCCGCCATGCCCGCGACGATATCCTCGCGCAGCCGGCCGTCCACCATTTTCAGCGCATACGACGGATGCCATGTCGGCACGATCAGCCGCCCGCCGTGGTCGATGGTCTGCCCCAGATATTCGGACAGATTGACGTGCGCGCCCGTCAACGCCTTCAGCGCCGTCGCGCCGAGCGTGACGACCACGCGCGGCGCGATTTGCGTGAGCTCGTGTTCCAGCCAGTACTGGCAAGCTTCGACCTCGCGCCGCGCGGGCGTGCGGTGGACGCGCTGCTGCTCCAGCGTTTCCCACTTGTAATGCTTGACGGCATAAGTCAGATAGAGCGCCGCGCGGTCGAGGCCGGCGCGCGCGAGCACCGTATCGAGCAGTAGACCGGCGGGCCCGGTGAAGGGCGCGCCGTGCTGGTTTTCGTGCTCGCCGGGTTGTTCGCCGACCACCATGAGCGCCGCCTGAGCCGGACCGGCGCCCGCGACGGCCTGCTTCGCGTTGCGCCACAACGCGCAGCGCCGGCAGGTAGCCAGCGGGCCGGTGGGCTCGCGCAGCGGTGGCGTCACCGCCGAATATTCGAGCGGCGGCATCTCCGGAACGGTGACGGTGCCACTCTGCGCGCCGAGACGGCTACGCTCGCGCGCAAGCTGTGCGGGCAGCGGCGGACCCACAGGCGGCGTTCTCCAGTAACGCAGCGGCACGGGCGCCGGCGCTCCATTGAAGGCGCTGGCGTAATACGCGAGCCAGAGCGCCTCGGTCGGTTCGCTGGTCGTGGCTTCGCCGGCCATGGCGCCGGGTGGTAACGCCTCGGTGGTTAGCGGATTCTGCTGCTGGTGCTCGGGGCAAGAGGTCTCGCCGTCATCCGCTGCCAGCCGGCTGATTCGCAGCAACATGCCGTTCCAGAAAACCGCGCCTCGCGGTGTCGCCAGCATCCAGGTGGAATCGCCCATGCGCTCGGCAAAGCGCTCGGCGGCCTGCGCCAGCAGATCATGATGCGGCTCGTACCAGCCGACGAATTCCGGCGCTCCCATGGACGGATCGCGCCGCCTGAACAGGGTGAGTGTCACCAGATCATTGGTTTCGTGCTCGACCGACTGGATGCGCTGATCGAGCAGCGCGCCGTCGGCGTCTTGCGGATCGAGGACGTGGCGCTCGCCGTGCGTCCAACGCCACAGGATGCGGTAGAGCAGGGACCAGCGGTCCGGCGCGCAAAAGCAGGCCGCCGTTTTCAGCCAGGCGAGCAGTTCGCGAGGAATGGCGGGCGTGGCGACGACCGGGGCGGCGGAGTTGTCGGGAGCGGCGACACCGCCGGTGCCCGAATCGACCGAATCGAATTCAACCCACTCGATCCGCTCCGGCTCGACGCCTTGCCGCAGCAGTTCCCGCGCCGCGCGGCGCCAGGCGGCAAAAGACGGTTCGATTGAAATGCGTTTCATGCGGACGCGCCGCGGCCATGCGCAACGTAACGCGCCAACCCATGCGGACAAAAATACTGTATGGATGTACAGTATGCGCCTGAACACCAGTCCGGATCAAGCGTGTCACGTCACGACTGCCAGGCCAGGGTCGCGCAACGACTATACGTTGCGCAAATCCTCCGGCGTGTCCACATCGCGCAAGATGCCCGCATCGTCGACGTCCAGCCGCGTCACGTGCTGCGACATCAGCAAGGACCTGGCGCCGGTATCGCCGTCGAGCGCCAGCAGCGCGTCGCGATGCTCGACGCCGAAGCCGACCGGATGTCCACGCTGCCCCTGGTAAAACGGCGCGACCAGCGATGCGCCGCCGTCCAGCGCGCGCGCCACGTCTTCGATCGTGCTGGTGGCGATGCGCGGCATGTCCGCGAGCGCGACGATCCAGCCCTCGGCGCTCTCACTGGCTTCGACGCCGGCGGCGAGACTCGCGCCCATGCCGCGTTCGGCGTCCAGCGCGAACACCACGTCGCAACCGGCATCGTTCAGGAGCCGCGCGAGCGCGTCCGAACCCGGCCGCACCACGGCCAGCACTCGCGTCACGACCCGCAGCAGCCGATGCGCGGATTCATGCGCGACCGGTGTGCCGTCCGGCATGCAGGCGAGCAGTTTATTGTGCAGGCCGTCCGGGTCGAAGCGCGAACCGAAGCCGGCGGCGAGCAACACGCCAGTGGCGAGCGAGGCGTAGGCCATGGGCGGGCACCGGTAGAAAGGATGAGATCGATTGTGCGATGCAACGCAGCCACAGGCAAGCGCCAATGTCGATTCACGGCGCGGGACTGCCAAGGCCACGTCGCGCTCGCTGCGAAGCAGAACGCCATGCGTGCACGGGCCCGATCCGCCTTGAAAGCAATGGCGAAGATAGACGTGAGCGCGTCGGCCACCGCATCCGCGCTAAGCGCACGCGCCAACGAACACAAACCCGAACGCGACCGCGTCGCCATGAAACGCACTGGCGAACGCGAGTGCGTCAAACCTGCATCGTCTGCAGCACCTTGTCGAGCGTGATGGGCAGATCGCGCACGCGCACGCCGGTGGCGTGATACACCGCGTTCGCAATCGCCGCCGGCACGCCCGTAATGCCGATCTCGCCGATTCCGCGTACCCCGAGCGAGTTGATATACGGGTCCGGCCGGTCGATAAAGCTAATGTCGAGCGACCCGATATCGGCATTCACCGGCACGTGATACTCCGCGAGATTCGCATTGGTGAAGCGGCCATAGCGCGTATCGAGCGAGGTCTCTTCCTGCAGCGCCGCCCCGACGCCCCACACGATGCCGCCCATCAACTGGCTGCGCGCCGTCTTCTGGTTGAGCACGCGCCCCACGTCGTACACGCCGACCACACGCGCCACGCGGATCGTGCCGAGATCGGCATCGACATGCACCTCCGCGAACACCGCGCCGAACGAGTGAAGCGAGTACTTCTGCTTTTCGTCGCCGGGCTTGACGGTCGTGCTCGCCTCGATCGGCTTGCCGCCCGAGCGCGCGATGATCGCCGCCGCCGGATCGCGCTTGCCCGGTTGCGAGCGGCTCATCACCCAGCCGTTTTCCACGGTGATGTCGTCGAGCGCGATGCCATGCACGGGCGAGGCCTGATCGGCGAGCGCCAGCGCGATCAACTGGCTGCGCGCCTGGCTCGCCGCGTCGCGTACGGCCGGCGACACGCTGGCGGCCGATTGCGAGCCGCCCGACCCCGGCGCTCTGGGCAGCGACGAGTCGCCGAGCGCGAAGCGAATGTTTTCCGGCGCGAAGCCGAGCGCGTCGGCGGCTACCTGAGTCATCACGGTGTAGGTGCCGGTGCCGAGATCCTGGGTGCCGGAGGCGACCATCGCGGTGCCATCCGGCAAAATCCGCGCGATGGCGCTGGCTTCGCTGCGATTGGCCGGATAGGTCGCGGTCGCCATGCCCATGCCGATCAGCGTGCCACCGTTGCGCATCGAGCGAGGGGCGGCCGTGCGCCGCGACCAGCCGAATTTCTCGGCGCCGATCTGATAACACTCGCGCAAGGACTTGCCCGACCACGGTTTGTTTTCCTGCGGGTCGGCCTCGGCGTAATTCTTGATGCGCAGCGCGAGCGGGTCCATCTTCAAGGCCGCCGCGAGTTCGTCCATGGCCGATTCGAGCGCGAACGAACCGGTTGTTTCACCCGGCGCGCGCATGAAGGTCGGCGTGCCGAGATTGAGCGGCACGATGCGGTGTGTGGTCACCTGATTCGGCACCGCGTACAGCATGCGCGTGACCATGCAGCAGGTCTCGGTCCAGTCTTCGATCACCGAAGTGTTCGAGATGCTGTCGTGGCGCATTGCGGTCAGCGTGCCGTCGCGCCGCGCGGCGAGCACGAAGTGCTGCTCGGTGCGCGGACGCGCGCCGACCGGCCCGAACATCTGCGGCCGTTCGAGCACGAGCCGCACGGGCCGCCCGGTCTGCTTCGCCGCCATCGCGCACAACGACACATGCGACCACGACGAGCCCTTGCAACCGAAGCCGCCGCCCACGAACGGCGAAATCACGCGCACGTCGCCGGGCGACATGCCGAACGTTTTCGCGATGGCCTGCGCCGCGCCGCTGACGCCTTGCGTCGAATCGTAGAGCGTGAGTTGCGGACCGTCCCAGTGCGCCATCGTGGCGTGTGGCTCCATCGGGTTGTGATGTTCGATCGGCGTGGTGTAGGTCGCGTCCACGCGCACTGGGCCGCTTTGCAAGCCGTCGTCGAAGCTGCCGCGTTGCGTGTCGGTCTGGCGGCCTTGCGGTTTGTCCGGCGCGTGCGCGTTCGGCTTGGCTTGCGCGAAGTCCACGGTCGCGGCGCCGCTCTGATACGCGATGCGCAACTGGCGCGCGGCGTCGGTGGCGTGTTCGAGTGTGTCGGCGACCACCACGGCGACCGGCTCGTTGCTGTAGTGAATCTGGTTGTCCTGCAGCAGCGACAGGCGGCGTCCGGCCGGCGGCGCCAACGTGGGCTTGCCACCGTTCGGCAGACGCGGCGCGTTCTGATATGTCATCACGAGCAGCACGCCGGGCAGTGACTGCGAGCGGCTCGCATCGATCGAGGCGATGGTCCCACGCGCGATCGTGCTGGTGACGAGCACCGCATGCGCGAGACGTGCTTCAGGAAATTCGGCGGCATAGCGCGCTTCGCCGGTGACTTTGAGCAGACCGTCGGTGCGGTCGATGGGTTGACCGATCAGATTCATGCGACACCTCCCGCGCGGCCGGCGGCCTGGTTCACTGCGCGCACGATCGCGCGCTGCGCGAGCTGCACCTTGAAACGATTGTCGTGTTGCGGCCGCGCTTCACGTAAAGCGGCCGCGGCGGCGTTGGCGAGCGTCGCTTGCGTGAGCGGCTGGCCGTTGAGCATCTGTTCCGCGCCGCTTGCGCGCCACGGTTTGTGCGCGACGCCGCCCAATGCGATGCGCGCGGTCTTCACGCGATCGCCATCCATCTGCAATGCGGCGGCAACCGAGACCAGCGCGAATGCGTAACTGGCGCGGTCACGCACTTTCAGATAGTGGGAGTTCGCGCTGAAGAGCGGCGGCGGAAGATCGACGGCGGTGATCAGTTCGCCCGGCTGCAAGGTGGTATCGACATCGGGCCGGTCACCGGGCAGCCGGTGGAAATCGGCGAACGCGATAGTCCGTTCGCCTGCGGGGCCACTCACGCGCACTACCGCATCGAGCGCGGCAAGCGCCACGCTCATATCCGATGGATTCACGGCGATGCACTGCGGACTCGCGCCGAGAATCGCATGCGTGCGATTGTGGCCGCCGAGCGCCGCGCAGCCGCTGCCCGGCATGCGCTTGTTGCACTGAGTGAAGGCGGTGTCGTAGAAGTAGCCGCAACGCGTGCGTTGCAGCAGATTGCCGCCGACCGTCGCCATATTGCGCAGTTGCGACGATGCGCCCGCCAGAAATGCTTGCGAGAGCAACGGGTATTGCTCGCGCACCAGCGCGTGATTGGCGGCATCGCTATTGCGCACCAGCGCGCCGAGCCGGATGCCGCCGTCAGGCAGCGTCGTGACCGTATCGAGTCCGCGGATGTGCGTGATATCGATCAGCCGCATCGGCCGCGCTACGCCGCCCTTCATCAGATCGAGAAGATTGGTGCCGCCGCCGATGAATACCGCGCCCGGCTGCTGCGCCGCCCGCACTGCGCCGGCGACATCGCCGGCGCGTTCATAAGAGATCGCATCCATGCTGTCGCTCCGTCAGACGTTGGGGTTGTTGCCGCCGCTGTTCTGGCCGCCGCCTTCATACACCGCGCGTACGGCGGCCACGATGTTCGCGTAGACGCCGCAGCGGCAGATATTGCCGCTCATGCGTTCGCGGATTTCATCGTCGGAGAGTTGGGCGGGACGGTTGCGCACATCGGCCGTGACGGTGCTGGCGGTGCCGTTGCGGAATTCATTCAGAAGGGCCGTCGCGGAACACAACTGCCCCGGCGTACAGTAACCGCACTGAAAGGCATCGTGTTCAATGAATGCGCGCTGCATCGGACTCAATGCGCCATTGGCGGCAAGCCCTTCAACCGTCGTGATGTTCTCGCCTTCATGCATCACGGCGAGTGTCAAACAGGAATTGATGCGGCGGCCGTCGGCGAGCACCGTGCAGGCGCCGCACTGTCCGCGGTCGCAGCCTTTCTTCGTGCCCATCAGGCCCGCGTATTCCCGCAACGCATCGAGCAAGGTCACGCGCGGCTCGAGTTGCAGCGTGTACGCGCGGCCGTTCACCGTCAGCGTGACCGGGCGCGGCGGCACGGCTTGCTGAACCTGAGCCGGTGGCGCGGTTGGGGTTTGAGTCTGCGCGCGCAGATGCGGCGCCGCGCCGACCGTGGCGGCAGCGGCGGCCGATTGAAGAAAGCGGCGGCGTGAAGGTTTGGGTGGGGTGGCGGCTGAGACGTCGCCCGGATCCTGACTTTCGTTATGCTTGGACATGACGTTCTATTGACTCCATTGAAAGGTCAATGCAGGCTGGCGATGCGTCGGTATCCGAAGCGTCGCGATCCCTTGGACAGCGGGCAGCAAATTCGGTGCCGTTGCATTCACAACGGTATTAGCAAATATCGGAGACAAAAAACGTGAAGTCCATTTTCAGAGTCCAGCCTGCGCAACGACCGGTGCCGATGGTGCGAACCCTGGCGATCGTGATGGCCGTGGCGATCGTGCTGACCGCCTGCCACGGCGGCGGTGACAGTGATTCGCCGCCGCCGCCAGCCAACACGCTGCCGGGTTTCATTACCGCTTCCTCGGTGAGAACCCAGGCCTACGACGGCAACACCGACGACCTGCTTACCGCGGGCCTCGGCAAAACCGGCCTCGGGTCGGCCACGGCGCCGGCCATTGCCAACGCTGCGCAGCCTACTGCCGCCGAGCTCCGGCGCCTCGCCATCTGGTCGAACTATCGCGCGCTCGTCGACATGACGGCGACCGGCGGCTATGGACGCTTCTGGGGGCCAAACGTCGACCTCAACGGCAACGACACGCTCGGCGAAGGCAAGATCGCCGGCAAGGAATACCTCGCTTACGCCGACGACGGCAGCGGCACACAGAACGTCACCATGCTGGTGCAAATACCGGCGAGCTTCAATGCGGATCAGCCGTGCATTGTCACGGCAACGTCATCTGGTTCGCGTGGCGTGTACGGCGCGATTTCCGCAGCCGGCGAGTGGGGCCTCAAGCGCGGTTGCGCGGTGGCGTACACCGATAAAGGCAGCGGCAATGGCGCGCATGAGCTGTCTTCCAACCTGGTCACGCTGATCGACGGCACGTTGCAGGATGCCACCGCTGCAGGCAAGAACAGTTTCTTCACGGCCAACCTGGGCAACACCGATCTCGCGACTTACAACAGCAAGTTTCCGAATCGCTATGCGTTCAAGCACGCGCACTCGCAGCAGAATCCGGAGCAGGATTGGGGCAAGGATACGTTGGAGGCGATCCAGTTCGCGTACTGGGCGCTCAACGATTCTTTCGGCACGCTGAACGGTTCGACCCGCACGGTGCGTTATGCAAGCGGCAGCATCACGACTATCGCGGCCTCGGTGAGCAACGGCGGCGGCGCATCGCTCGCGGCGGCGGAACAGGATACGTCCGGTTGGATCACCGCGGTCGTCGTGGGCGAACCGCAGATCAATTTGCGCTTGCCCGCCCAGGTGTCGGTGGCTCAGGGCGGCGTGCCGGTCGGAGCATTCGGCAAGCCGCTCGCGGACTACATGACGCTTGCCAACATGCTGCAACCGTGTGCGGCGCTCGCGCCCGCCGCGGCCGGCGCGCCGTATCTGACGACATTGCCGGTCGCCACGACCACGGCGATTCGCACCGCGAGATGCGCGTCGCTGGCAGCCGCTGGCGTGATCGCGGGTGCGAACTTGACGACCCAGGCGACCAACGCGCTCGCGCTTCTGCATCAGAACGGCTATCAGACCGACTCCGATCTGCTGCAAGCGCCGATGTGGGACTCGCAAGCGGTGCCGGCCGTCGCCGTGACCTATGCGGATGCGTACGCGAAAGCGAGCGTCACCGCCAACCTCTGCGACTTCAGCTTCGGCACGACGAGTTCGACGGGAACCGCCGGTGTGACGCCGGCCGTGTCGCCGATGCCCACGGTGTTCGGCAATGGCAACGGCGTGCCGCCGACCAACGGCATCAACCTCGTCTTCAACTCGGTCGGGGGCGCGGCGGACCACCGGCTGGCGACCGCCGACGCCAGTTACCAGGGTGCCTCCTGCCTGCGTACGCTGTGGACGAACGGTACGCTGACCAACAGCGTCGAGGCCATTCGCGTGAATGCGAATCTGCATGGCAAACCCACCATCATCGTGCAGGGCCGCGCGGATACGCTGGTGCCGATCAATCACGCGTCGCGGCCGTATCTCGGCCTGAATCAACTGAGCGAAGGCGGCGCGAGCAAGCTATCGTTCTATGAAGTGACGAACGCCCAGCATTTCGACGCGTTCCTCGGCGTGGCGGGTTTCGATTCGCGCTTCCTGCCGCTGCATTACTACAACCTTCAGGCGCTCAATCTGATGTGGAGTCATTTGAAGAGCGGTACGCCGCTGCCGCCGTCGCAGGTGATTCACACGATACCGCGTGGCGGCGCGCCCGGCGCCGCGCCCGCGCTGACCACGGCCAATCTGCCTGCGATCGCGGCGAATCCGGGCGTCAATGCGATCACTGTGAGCAACGGCGCGGTGAACGTGCCGAACTGAGTCGCACACAACGGAAGCACCGGCTCGCGGCTGCGCTTCACGCACGCGAGCCGGCGTGCGTGAAGCGCCGTCGGTGAGCATGGCTGATCGGGAATAAACGATGCTATAGCAGACGAAGTGAAGCGCGTTCAAAGGAGAGCGAATGCAGTTCGACTACAGGCATTTCCATATCGATTGCCGCGCCCGCCACGCAGACGACGGCCTCTACTATGCGAGAGCGAAGATCACTCGCGTACCGCGGAAAAAAGAGCACGTGCAGGCGCACGATTCCGGCGACATCGACGCCTTTCCCAGCCAGGCCGATGCCATTTCATGCGCCAGGTCCTGGGCGATCGAGTGGTGCGACGCGGCAGCGCAATAGAACGCATTGCAGGGAGTGCAGGGAGAACATGCCGTGGCCAGGCTTCGAATCGCGACTTTCAACATCAACGGTATCCGCTCGCGCCTGCCGGCGCTGCTGCAATGGCTCGAACGCGAGGCGCCCGACATCGTCTGTTTGCAGGAACTCAAGGCGGTGGACAGCGCGTTTCCCGTCGAACAACTGGGCGACGCCGGCTATAGCGCGATCTGGCATGGGCAGAGCGCCTGGAACGGCGTGGCGATTCTGTCGAAAGGCGAAGCGCCGCTGGAGAGCCGCCGCGGCCTGCCCGGTTTCGAGGACGACACGCATAGCCGCTACCTCGAAGCGGCAGTCGGCGGCGTGCTGGTGGCGTGCCTCTATCTGCCGAACGGCAATCCGCAACCGGGCCCCAAGTTCGACTACAAGCTGGCGTGGTTCGATCATTTCATCGAGCATGCGGCGAAACTGTACAAGAGCGCCCATCCGGTCGTGCTGGCGGGCGACTTCAACGTGGTGCCCACCGACGAAGACATCTATAACCCGCGTTCCTGGCTGAAGGACGCGCTGCTCCAGCCCGAGAGCCGCGAGCGTTACCAGCGGCTGCTCGCGCAAGGCTGGACCGACGCGCTGCGAACGCATTTCGGCGACGAACGGGTCTACACGTTCTGGGACTATTTCCGCCGGCATTGGGATACCAACTCCGGCTTGCGCATCGACCATCTGCTGCTGAGCGCCGACCTCGCGCCGCGCTTGCGCGATGCGGGCGTCGACCGCTGGGTGCGGGGCGAGCCGCACGCGAGCGATCACGCGCCCACGTGGGTCGAACTGGAGATGAGTGCGGGGCGCCGCAAGAAAAGCGGCGCATAGGAATGTAAAAGCGGGCGTATAGCGGGCGCATAAGCGCGAAACGGGCGATCGCTCATCGCGGATCGCCCGGCGATCAACCGCGTCGAAAATCAACGGCGATAGTCGCGTCCCGCGGCACCATGCGCCCACAGCGCGCCGGCCACGAAGCCGGCGAGCGCGACCACCGCGATCGCGGTGAAGGGGCTTTCCGCCGTGGTTTCACGCACGAGGCTCGTGGTGCTCGCGGCTAGTTGCTGGGCTTTGCCGCTGAGTTCCTTCGCCTTGCCGGCCAATTGCGTGCCGGTATCGCCCAATACGTCGCCGACCGCGCCCTGAACCTTGCCCGCGACTTCCTTCACTGCGCCTTCCGCTGAGTTAGCTGCCGAATTGGTGTCCATACGTTTTTGCTCCCATTGTCATATTTACGTGTGAGCCATTGCGATCGCAACGCGGCCACACCAGGGTGTCGCGCAGGCCGCGCCGAGAAGCGCGGCTTACGTCCACCAGACAGGGCGCAAGAAGCGCGCCCGACGGAAAAAGCAAAACAGACGGCGTCAGACTGGAGCGTCAGTGCCGCCGCCGGGAATTGATCCCCACGAATACGGCCATCAGCATAAGGAAGCCGCCGAACAGCAGCGCCGAATTCACCACGGCGTGCGTAAACCCGAGTCGCTCGACATTGATGAACGGATAGGGGTAGAAATCCGACAACCTTCCGCGCCAGAAGGTCACGCCGAGATAGGTCAATGGATACACCAGCCACAACAGACAATGCCGCAGCTTCAGGTGAAAACGCGGCACGAACAGCACCCAGTAAAGCGCGGCGAGCATAGGCAAGACACTGTGGAGCGATTCGTTGAGCAGCAGCCGGAATGCCGTAGGTGTCCAGTAACCTCGCAACAGCAGGTTGTAGGCGATCCCGACAAACGCCATGTACACCACCACGGCGGTGACGACGGTAGGTTGCCGGAAAAATCGCGCGGGCGTTGACCGGTGGCCACGCAACGCCACGCAGGTAAAGCAGATCGCGCAGGCGAGCACCGTCAGATTGGTGAGGTAACTGCTCATGCGGGCGAAGCCGTCGAGCACGGTCAGCCCGCGGGCGAGCGTGCGATCGATCGTGACCTCGGCTTGCGCGACGATGGAGATCCACGCAATGACGGCGATGATCGCCGCCAACGTCACCGACGGAACACTAGGCGTATGCAGCGGAAGCTCGGGCTCCCGTTGCTCGGAAAGGGCAGGGCGCATGCGTTCGATTCTATACACACTGCATGGGCTTTGCAGTGTGCGCTATGGCTCTGCAGTGTGCGCTATCGAGCGCACGCGCTGAATCGATCATGCGGAGGGCCGGAAAAATACTACGGCGTGCTACGCGAACCGGTCACCGGCTGCATGCGCCCGACCACGGCGGGAATGGTCGAACTCGCCGGAGTGGTTTCGTCGATCGCGGTGCGTCCGCCGTCGTGGAAAAACGCCAGTTCCGCGGCTTTGTTCAGCACCAGGATGCTGATGCGACGATTGGTCGGCTCGTCGACGACATGGCTGTTCAGCGGCAAGACGTCCGCCAGCCCGCGCACCTGCAGCAGCTTTTCGCCATGCATGCCGCCGGCGACCAGCGAGCGGCGCGCGGCGTTGGCGCGTTCGGACGACAGCTCCCAGTTCGAATAGCCTTCCGGGCCCGCCGTGTACGGCACCGCATCCGTATGGCCGGCAATCGAAATGCGGTTGTCGACGTCGTTGAGCGCGGCGCCGATCTGCGTGAGGATCGTCACCGCGTAGGGCTGCAGCTTCGAACTGCCGGAAGGGAACATCGGCCGGTTCTGCGAATCGACGATCTCGATACGCAGCCCTTCGTTCGTGATCGAAATGCGGATCTGATCCTTGAACGCCTTCAATGCGGGGCTTTGCTCGATCAACGTAGTGAGCTTCGCCTTCAGTTGTTCGAGACGCGCCGCATCGGACGGCGCCACGGTCGGTGCGGCGGTGGCGGGCGGAGTGGGCTGGGTCTGGCTCTTCTTGCCGTCGCCGGGCCGTGTATCGGAGATGTCGCGGCCGCCGCCTTGCACCACGCTCGGACGCGCGGCGGCGGTGCCTTCGTTGCCGCCGAGCAGGCTCGACAGGGGCGTGTTGAAATAGTCCTCGATACCCTGCTTGTCGTACTTCGACGTGGAGCCGAGCAGCCACATCAGCAGGAAGAACGCCATCATCGCCGTGACGAAGTCGGCGTAGGCGATCTTCCATGCGCCGCCGTGATGCCCGCCGTGGTCATCGCCCTTTCTCGAACGGCGCACGATCACCGGCGCCGGCGCCTGTTCCTCCTGCGAGGCGCGCGATCTTCTTTCGCTCATCATGCCGCTCCGCGTCAGGCCGACTTCGGCATCTTGGTGGCGCGCACGGCGTCGTCGAGTTCCTGGAAGCTCGGACGGTCGGCGGTGAACAGCACCTTGCGGCCGAACTCGACGGCGATCGGCGGCGCGTAGCCGGACAGCGACGCGAGCAGCACGGCCTTTACGCACTGGTACGGCTTGGCCTCAGCGCGGCCCTTCGCGTTGAGCAGATCGGCCACGGGGCCGATAAAGCCATACGCGAGCAGAATGCCGAGGAACGTGCCGACCAGCGCGCCGGCAATCATTTCTCCAAGCACGGCGGGCGGCGCGCCGACCGAACCCATGGTATGAACGACGCCCATGACCGCCGCGACGATCCCGAAGGCGGGCAAGCCGTCGGCCATTTTCTGAATGGCGTTGGCCGCGACCGACGCTTCCGCGTGATGCGTGGCCAGCTCCTCGTCCATCAAGTCCTGCACTTCGAGCACGTTCACATTGCCGCCGGACATCATGCGCAGATAGTCGACGATGAAGTCGAGCAAATGATGGTCCTCCAGCACGTGTGAGTACTTCTGGAAAATCACGCTTTCTTCCGGCGCGGTGACGTCCGTTTCGAGCGACATCATGCCTTCCTTGCGCGCCTTCTGAAGCAGTTCATAAAGCAGCGCGATCAGCTCCAGATATTTTTCCTTGGTGTAGCCGCCGCCTTTAAAACATGACGGAATCGCCTTGATGGTTTTCTTCAGCGTGGAAGTCGGATTGCTCACGACAAATGCGCCGATTGCCGCACCGAAAATACAGAGTAATTCGAACGGCTGAACGAGCGCCGGCAGGTGCCCACCCACGCCGACAAAACTCCCGATCACAGAACCGATCACTACAACCCAGCCGATTGCGACAAACATACTCTCTCCGATTATCTTGCGCGACGCACGGCCGATCAGAGCAGGTCCTATTTCAAGGCCTTTTCTTGTGCGTCATAAAATTTTTGCATGTATGGGTAAACGGCTGGATTCGTTGTTGCTGAAGTGCTCGGCTGGGTGAAACACTAAAAATTTCACCAATCGGTTAGTTTATTGAATGGGTGCCGGTAAATTTGTCCGCTCATTGCGATCGTTGCAATTGCAACTTGTATTCGCCTAGTCCGGTAAAACCCCCGTGTCAATCTGCCGCTGACGCAAAACGGATACGTAACCTATTTACCGATCGGTCTGCTAGCATGACGAACAGTTTGTATCGACGGCCATTCCCCGGGGACACCTCGCCACAGTGCCCCCGTCGACCACGAACACCGGCAGCGCTAGCGACTCACCCGGAGAACAATGCCGCATGCGGAATCTGACATCTGCTGCTCGATATTGGCTGGTTCGCAAGGCGGCCGCCTGCATGACGGGTCTCGGCCTGCTGTTCATTTCCACTCTCAGTCACGCTCAGGAGTTTTCGCTATTCGGCGGCGGCTCGCGCGCGAGCAGTATCAACACCTATACGTGGGCCTTCAACTATCAGGAAGGCCTGGGGCAATATTTCGCCGCGAGCTTCACGTGGCTCAACGAAGGGCACATTCCCGATCATCATCGCGACGGGCAGATGATCCAGTTGTGGGCGCGCCTTCCCGTGGGCAGCCCGCAGTTCGTCGTGCAAGCGGGCGTCGGCCCATACCGCTACTTCGATACGACCACCGCCGAGCAGGGCGGCAGTTATTCCAACACCCACGGCTGGGGCGTGGTGTACAGCGTGCGCGCCGCGTATTACGCGTCGAACCGGTGGATCACGCAGTTCCAGTTGAATCGCGTGCACGTTCAGCGTGGACCGGATTCGACCGGCGTGATGTTCGGCGTCGGCTATCAGCTCGACGCGCCTGGTTCGCCCGGTCCGCGCGACTGGGCGATCGGCAGCACGCACAAGGTCACCAATAACGAAGTGGCGGTGTATCTCGGCAAAACCATCGTCAATTCGCCCAGCTCACCGAACGCAGTGGGCGGCGCGATCGAGTACCGGCGCGGCCTCGCGAAATATCTCGACGTGACGGTCGGCTATCTTCACGAAGGCAGTACCAAGGTGGCGCGCCGCGACGGGCTAACGAGCCAGTTGTGGGCCACACGCGCGTTCCTCAACGACAAGGTTTCGTTGGCGGTCGGCTTCGGCGCCTACTATGCGATCGACGAGAACGAACATAGCGAGACGCCCGGTCCGGGCGCCGGGACGTTCTCCGGCCTCATCACCATTGCGGGCTCGTATCGCATCACCGAGCACTGGGATGCGCGGCTCGCATGGAACCGCGTCATGACCCGTTATGATCGTGATTCGGATGTGATATTCGGTGGCGTGGGTTACCGTTGGTGAAGGCTTACTCGACCCACGCAGGATGTTGCCGTGCCAGCAAAAGCAGTCTCTCGAGCCGCTAACCAAGACCCGGAAAAACGGAGAAGAGCATGAAAGCCAGCACCATCGCCGAACGGGAGGCCCGGGGCCGCGCCGCCCGCGAGCATTCGAAACGGTCGAGCCATAAGGCGGTAGGCGAGTTGCATCGCAACCCGATCGAGTTGCTCAAGCAAAGCAGCGAGGGCCGGGTGCAGAACCTCGTGCCGCTGCGCTATGGGCGCATGGCCGCCTCGCCTTTCACGTTTTTTCGCGGCACCGCGATCCTGCAGGCGCACGATCTCAGCCAGGTGCGCGACTCCGGCCTGACCATGCCGATCTGCGGCGACGGGCACTTGATGAATTTCGGCGGCTTCGCTACGCCCGAGCGGCAACTCGTCTTCGATCTGAACGACTTCGACGAGGTGTCGATCGGGCCATTCGAGTGGGACCTGAAACGGCTGACCGCAAGCTTCGTCGTCGCGGCGCGTCACATGCGCCTGAGCCGGGGCGCCGCTGAAAACCTGGTGATGACGGCGGTCACCGAATACCGCGACCGCATGGCGCAGTACGCGCAATGCGGCGCGCTCGAACTCTGGTACGACCGGATCACCTTCGACCGTATGGCGGAAACGGCGTTGACACCGGAACGCCGCCGCACCGTAAGGCGCGGCATGGAAAAAGCTGCGAGCCGGACGCACGAAAGCCTGCTCGAGAAAATGGCCGAGCACGACGGCGACCACTGGACGATCCGCGATGCGCCACCGGCGCTGTTTCATATGCTGGGCGCCAACACCCTGTTCACCGCGGAAGAGACCGAAGCGTTCCGAGGCGCGAACTGGCGCAAGTTGCTCGAACGCATGTGGGGCGAGTATCTGAAGACGATGTCGCATGACCGGCGCGAACTGCTCAGTCATTTCACCGTGCAGGATCTGGTGTTCAAGGTGGTGGGCGTGGGCAGCGTCGGCACGCGCTGCATGGTGCTGCTGTTGGTCGATCACATGGGCAAGCCGCTGTTCCTGCAGTTGAAGGAGGCGCGGCCTTCGGTGATCGCGCAGTTCTACAAATCGCCGGTCATCAAGCACGAAGGTGAACGCGTCGTGCAAGGACAGCGCATGCTGCAGGCCGCGAGCGACGTCTTTCTCGGCTGGGCGACGGGGCCGCTCGGGCGGCAATTCTATTTCCGCCAGCTGCGCGACATGAAGCTCTCGGCGAACATCGAGTTGTTCGACATCGACCTGCTGGAAGGCTATGCGCGGCTATGCGGCTGGATCATGGCGCGCGCGCATGCCAAGGCGAGCGGGCAGGCGATCGAAGTCAGCGCGTATATCGGCCGTGGCGACCAGTTCGCGGAAGCGCTCACCGGCTATGCCGCGACCTACGCGGATCAGGTGGAGCGCGATTACGACGTGTTCCTGAAGGCGTGCCGCAGCGGACAACTCGAGGCGCGCACGGACGAAGACATGGCGGCGGATTTCCGCGTGTAGCGGCGGTGTTGGCGCGGCTCTCCGCGTTGGACCGCATGCGAGCCGTGTAACGCGCATGGGCAGAGCGGCCTACGCGCGTACGCGTGTGCGCGTCTCAGTCTCTGCTGTCTACGCGCGCCTCGCGCAACGTCACGAAACGCAAGCGCCGTTGCCGAGCGGCGTCGATCACACGCGGCAGCACCGCGAGGATCAACGGCGTGCCCTCGATCGTGAGCGCGGCGTTACCGTCGTGGAGTAGCAGAATGTCGCGCGGCGCGAGGCCGTCGAGCAACCGCCGCGTGACCACGCCTGGATCGCGCTCGCGCGTGTCGTAGCCGCGCCGTGTCCACGCTGCGAGCCGCAGATCGAGCTTGCGCAAGACCGGTTCGAGAAAAATGTTTCGCAGCCCCGCCGGCGCGCGGAAGAACATCGGCCGTTCGCCGCTTAGGGCTTCGAGCGTGCGTTGCGCGGCGTCGATCTCGCGCGTGAGGGCGCCCGGCAACGTCACGGAAAACGTGTGGACGTGAACCTGCGAATGGTTTTCGAGCGCATGGCCGCGCGCGACGATCTCGCGTGCGAGTTCCGGATAACGCTGCGCCTTCGCGCCGATGCAGAAGAACGTGGCGCGCACGCCGAAGGCGTCGAGCAGATCGAGCACTTGCGGCGTGACGAGGGGATCGGGACCGTCGTCGATGGTCAGCGCGATCGCGTCGGCGTTGCGCGCGGACGCGGGCAGGCGGGTCCAGTTCGGACCGAGCAGCGAGGTGCGCGGCAACAGACCGGCCACCGTGAAAATGGCGTGATTCACAAAGATCGCGGCGAGCCACCAGGGCCACGCGGCGGGCGCGACCAGCCATCCTGCCAGCACGAATACGTGCCATGCGGCGGTGGTGGTGAGCATCGCGGGATAGCCGGTTTGCGGCCAGCGGCGTGGCGGCACGTCGTGGACGCCATGCGGCGGCGTGGGGAGTTCTTTCATAAAGCGTGCTTCCTGTCTTCCTTCCTCCTTCCTCCTTCCTGGGAAGGCCTTGAATCGCGCGCGCGGCGCGCAACAGCAGACGATACCATTGATGCGCGCCGCGACGCGCCCGCGGACAGAAACGGCAAATAATGAAAGCGCGCTGAAAGACGTTATGCTTCGCGACGGCCGGGCCTTCAGGACGGCCGCTTGATCAACTCACTGTGCCTAATTCGCCGGTTCGTGCCGGTCATGCGTCCATGCGTTTGCGTCACATCGAAATTTTTCACGCCATCATGCGCACGGGGTCGCTGTCGAAAGCGGCGGAACTGCTGTGCGTGTCGCAGCCCGCCGTGAGCAAGGCGCTCGCGCACGCTGAGCGCAGCTTGGGCTTCGCTTTGTTCAACCGCGTGCATGGCCGCTTGCAGCCGACGCGTGAAGCGGAGCTGCTGTTCTCCGAATCGCAGAAGCTGCAGGCGAATCTCGACGGCATTCGCCATCTGGCGCGCAATCTCGCGCTGCAACCGGAGGGGCACCTACGCATCGGCTGTCTGCCGAGTCTCGGGCTGAGTCTGATTCCGCCCGCGGTGCAGGCGTTTCGCCGCGACTTTCCGCGCGTGTCGCTGAAGATTCAGACGCGGCATACGGAGGAGTTGCTCAACGCGTTGCTCACGCGCGATCTCGATCTCGCGATCGCGTTGAATCCACCGGCGCGGCCCGGCATCACCGCGGTCGAGCTGGGCCGCACGGCGATCGTCTGTGTCTGTCCGCCCGACGATCCCGACGCGCGGCAGCCGATCGATCTCGCGGCCTTCCTCGCGCGCGACTGGATCAGCATCGGCAATACCGATCCGCTTGGCGAATTGATCGGCAATGCGCTCGAAGCGCAGGGCCTCGATGAAAGCGTCGCCGCCGTCGAAGCGCAGACCTGGTATGTGGCGCGTGCTCTCGCCGCACGCGGCATCGGCTATGCGCTGCTCGATGAACTGACGGCGCGCAGCGGCGCGGAGCCGGTCGCGATCCGGCCGGTGACGCCCGCCCTGTCGGCGGGCGTGTTCGCGCTGTGGCGCGACGGCGGCATGGACTCGCAGGCCGGCAACGCGTTTCTCGACGTGTTGCGCGCGCCCTTCGCCTGAGCCGTCCCTCGGCTTCGAGCTCTTAACCCTGGGTTATGGAGCCGTGCATCTGCTCATTTGCTGCGCGCATTTCGTCGCGCCACACTCATGTGGATGAATCTTCGAAGGCGTGATGTTTATGCGGGTATGTGTACTTGGTGCGGGCGTGGCGGGTTTGACGAGCGCCTATCAACTCGCGCGAGACGGCCACGAGGTAACGATTCTCGAAGGCCGCGACGGCGCGGCGCTCGAAGCGAGCTTCGCGAACGGCGGCCAGTTGAGCTATAGCTATGTCGCGCCGCTCGCCGATCCATCGGTTCTGCCGCATCTGCCCGCATGGCTGCTGCGAAGCGATTCCGCGTTGCGTTTCGTGCCGCGTCTCGATCCGCAGCAGTGGCGCTGGTGCCTGTCGTTTCTGCTCGCCTGCCGCGGCGAACGCGCGCGTCAAACCGCCATTGAGATGCTGCAACTGGGCGCGTTGAGCCGCGCTACGCTGCACGATCTCGTGCAACGCGAAGCGATCGACTTCAACTACGTGCGCAACGGCAAACTCGTCGTGTACCGTGACGCGAATGCGTTCGATGCGGCACGTCGCAAGATGGCCTATCTGCAAACGGCCGGCTCCGATCAGCGTGCACTCGACGCCGCCGCCTGCGTGGCGCTCGAACCCGCGCTCGAGCGCGCGCAGCCGTTGCTGGCGGGCGGGATTCATACGCCGTCGGAAGAGGCGGGCGATTGCCACCGCTTCAGCGTCGCGCTCGCCGATGTGCTGAAAGCGCGCTACGGCGTGACGATTCACTACGTGACGCCGGTTCACTCGTTCGTCACCGAGCGCGGCTCTGCGGTGGCCGTGCGCACGCCGCAAGGCGAATGGCGCGCGGATGCCTTCGTGGTCGCGTTGGGCAACGGCAGCGCGCCGTTGTTGCGCGAGCTCGGCATGCGGTTGCCGATGTATCCGCTCACCGGCTATAGCCTCACCATTCCGGGCGCGCCCGGCCAGGCGCCGCGCGTGAGCGTGACCGATCTGCATCGCAAGGTGGTGTATGCGCCGCTCGGCGAGCGTTTGCGGATTGCCGGCATGGTCGAAATCGCCGGCATGCATGTCGCGCAACGCGAGCGGCGTCTGGCCTTGCTCAAGCGCCAGGCGCAGGAGATTTTCCCGAATGCCGGCGACTACGCGAAGGCGCAGACATGGTGCGGCCATCGGCCGGCCACGCCGGACAGCAAGCCACTCATCGGCGCCACGCCTTATCGCAATCTGTGGCTCAACACGGGACACGGCGCGCTCGGCTTCACGCTGGCGTGCGGCAGTGCGCGTGTGATCGCCGATGCGATCGCGGGCCGCACGCTGCCGCTCGACCTCGGCGCCTATGCATGGCAGCGCTAGCGCACAGTGCGTTGCATTACGCCGTCTTTACAGAACCACCACAACACGCCGCTTCGGCGCCACGAAAGGAGACCTCATGAAACTCGCTGTAGCCCTCACCACGATCGCCATCGCCACGACGCTTGCCGGCACCGCGCGGGCCGAAGAGACTAGCGCCACGCTGAAAAAAATCCGCGACACCGGCGTGATTTCGCTCGGCGTGCGCGAATCGTCGGTGCCGTTCTCTTACTACGATGAACAGCAGCAGGTGATTGGCTACTCGCAAGCCATCGCGCTGAAGATCGTCGACGAGGTGAAAAAGGAACTGAACCTGCCGAATCTGAAAGTGAAGGAAGTGCCGATCACGTCGCAAAACCGCATTCCGCTGGTGCAGAACGGCACCGTCGATATCGAATGCGGCTCGACCACGCACACCAAAGACCGCGACAACCAGGTGGCGTTTTCGAACAGCTTCTTCCAGTACGGCGTGCGCATGATCGTGAAGAAAAGCTCGGGCGTGAAGGACTTTCCCGATCTCGCCGGCAAGACCGTGGTGACCACGGCGGGCACATCCGAGGAACGCCTCTTGCGGCAGATGAACAACGAGAAGGGCATGAACATGCGCCTGATCAGCGCGAAAGACCACGCGGAATCGTTCCTCAATGTGAAGACCGGCCGCGCCGTGGCATTTGTGATGGACGATCCGCTGTTGTATGGTGCTAAAGCCAAAGAGGCGGACGCGGACGACTACCTGATCACCGGCACCTCGCCGATGTCCGAAGTGTATGGTTGCATGTTCCGCAAGGAAGACCCGGGGTTCAAGAAGCTCGCCGACGGCGTGATCGCCCGGCTGCAAACCTCGGGCGAGGCCGCGACCATGTACCAGAAGTGGTTCACGCAGCCGATTCCGCCGAAGGGCATCAACCTGAACTATCCGCTGTCGGCGGATATGAAGTCGCTGTTCGCGAACCCGAACGACCGCGCGCTGGATTGAGCGCCCGCTGAGCGTTTCCCGTGGCGCTTTCCACGCCGTCCGGTCCGGCAAGTTCGTGTGCGGCGGTCCGCATCATGCATCAACTGCACAAACGAGGAGACGTGCCGTGACGGAAACGGGAGTCAAGAAGGTCGCGCTGGTGACGGGCGCGGGCAGCGGGATCGGTCGCGCGTGCGCGCTCAAGCTGCTGGAACACGGTTATAGCGTCGTACTGGCTGGCCGTCGTCAGGCGCCGCTCGACGCCGTCGTTCAGGAGGCGCAGCCACTCGGCGGCGACGCGCTCGCCGTGGCGTGCGACGTCACCAACGCCGATAGCGTCGCCGCGCTGTTCGAGACGATCCGCGCGCGCCGCGGCCGGCTCGACGTGCTGTTCAACAACGCCGGCCGCAACGGTTCGCCAGTCGATATCGACGAACTCGATATCGACGAATGGCGCTCGGTGGTCGACACCAATCTCACCGGCGTGTTCCTGTGCACGCGCGCGGCCTTCGGTCTGATGAAAACGCAGAGCCCGCGCGGCGGGCGCATCATCAACAACGGTTCCATCTCGGCGCATGCGCCGCGGCCCAATAGCATTGCCTATACCGCAACCAAGCACGCCATCACCGGCCTCACGAAAGCCGTGTCGCTCGACGGCCGCAAATACGACATCGTGTGCGGGCAGATCGACATCGGCAATGCGGCGACGGAAATGGCCGAACGCATGGCGCGCGGCGTGCCGCAGGCGAACGGCGAAATCGCGGTCGAGCCGCTGATGGACGTTCAACACGTGGCGGACGCCGTGCTGCACATGGCGGAGCTGCCGCTCTCGGCGAACGTGCAGTTCATGACGATTATGGCGAGCAAGATGCCGTTCGTCGGGCGGGGGTGACGGCCGCGCGCGCGCCGGACGCAAAGAGCAAGCGGCGCGAGATCAACTTATACTGATCGCTTCCCGCCTCGATGGAAAGCGATTCGCCGTGCCCCGAGCCACACCCAAGGACGACCCGCAACCGGTGCCGCCCGTGCAGCCCGATCTCGACGACTGTTGTCATAGCGGCTGCAATCCGTGTGTTTTCGATCTCTACGACGACGCGCTCGAACGTTATCGAACCGCGCTCGCCGAGTGGCAGGCGCGGCAAGCGCAGCAGACGCCACATACGGCAACGCGGCAGAGCAAGTTGCGTTCGCACCGTTGAACGGCGCTCGAGATTTAGCCTTGAGACCGCCGCAGCCCTTCACCATGCCCCGTCATGACCGACCTTCAGTCCGCGCCGCTCGAACCCCTGAATGATTCGCACACGCTGGACGACCTGCATCGCTTCGTGCAGCGTTATCCGCGGCTGTTCGTGCTGACCGGCGCGGGCATCAGCACCGACTCCGGCATTCCCGGCTATCGCGACGACAATGGCGAGTGGAAACGCTCGCCGCCCATCACGGTGCAGGAGTTTCTCGGCACGCTCGCCATGCGCCAGCGCTACTGGGCGCGCAGCATGGTCGGCTGGCCGGTGGTCGCGCACGCGCAGCCCAACGCCGCGCATACCGCGCTGGCCCGGCTCGAAGCGGCCGGCCACGTGCCGACGCTGGTGACGCAGAACGTCGACGGCCTGCATCAGCGGGCGGGCAGCCGTGAGGTGATCGAACTGCATGGCGGCATCGATGGGGTGACGTGTCTGGACTGCGGCATGCAACACGCGCGCGCGTCGATCCAGCAGACCCTTGAAGCCGACAATCCCGCGCTCCTGAACGTGACCGCCGAAACCGCCGCCGACGGCGACGCGCATCTCGAATGGCACGATCTCGGCGGCTTCCGCATTCCGGCGTGCTCGAACTGCGGCGGCTTGCTGAAGCCGGCGGTGGTGTTCTTCGGCGAAAGCGTGCCGAAGGAACGCGTGGAGGCGGCCTCGCACGCGCTCGACGCGGCGGACGCCGTGCTGGTGGTCGGCTCGTCGCTGATGGTCTACTCCGGCTATCGCTTTTGCGTGTGGGCGCAGAAGCAGGGCAAGCCGGTCGTCGCGATCAATCTGGGGCGCACGCGCGCCGATCCGCTGTTGTCGCTGAAAATCGCCGCCCCGTGCGCTGCCACGCTGACCGCGCTGGCCGGCCGCCTGGCGCTGGATTAAACCGGTCACACCGATATAAAAAGGAATGCCGATGTTGACGACGATCGCGCAGCTCGAAGCCCTCTACGGTCAGCCGCACGAGCGCGCCGTGCGCAAAGAGATTTCATACATCAACGAGGACTATCGGGCGTTCATCGAAGTCGCGCCGTTCGCCGTGCTCGCGACCGCCGGACCGGAAGGCCTCGACTGTTCGCCGCGCGGCGACGCGCGGGGCTTCGTGCGCATCGTCGACGAACGCACGCTCGCGCTGCCGGACCGGATCGGCAACAATCGCCTCGACAGTTTGCGCAATATCATCGTCGAGCCACGGCTCGCGCTGCTCTTCATCATTCCGGGCGTCGGCGAAAGTTTGCGCGTGAACGGCCGCGGCCGTATTACCAACGATCCGCACTGGCTGGACAGTTTCGCCGTCGAAGGTAAACTGCCGCGCACCGTGCTGCTGATCGACGTGGACAGCGTCTATTTCCACTGCTCGAAAGCGTTGGTGCGCTCGAAACTGTGGGACCCGGCGCGGCACGTCGAACGTTCGCGGCTGCCGAGCGCTGGCGAGATTCATCGACGCATCAACGGCGTGCAGTTCGACGCGGCCACCTACGATCGCGAACTCGACGAACGCGTGCGCACGACCCTGTACTGAAACTGAAACCGAACCTGAACATGACAGATTCCCAATCGGCGTTGCGGCAACATTCGCCATCCGCTGAACGCAACCGCGAACCGATCCTCGCGGTGTTGCGTGCGGCGCTGCCGGTCACCGGCCGCGTGCTCGAAATCGCGAGCGGCACCGGCCAGCACGCAATCTGGTTCGCCCGCGCCATGCCCGGACTCGACTGGCAACCGAGCGACGCCGATGCCAGTGCGCGTGATTCGATCGCCGCGTGGACCGCGCACGAGGGGCTCGCGAACGTGCGCCCGCCCCTCGCGCTCGACGTGCATCAGCCGGACTGGCGCGTGGACACGCTCGACGCCGTGGTGTGCATCAACATGATTCACATCTCGCCGTGGAGCGCGGCGCAGGCGCTGTTCGCGGGCGCGAGCCGCCGTCTCGTCGATGGCGGTGTACTGTATCTGTACGGTCCTTACAAACGCGGCGGAGCGCATACTTCTCCGAGCAACGATGCATTCGATCAGCAGTTGCGCGGCCGCGATCCGGAATGGGGCGTGCGCGACATGGAAGCCGTGGTGGCGTTGGGCGCTTCAGTCGGACTCGTGTGCGACGAGCCGATCGCGATGCCGGCCAACAATTTCAGTCTGGTGTTCAGGAAACGCGCGGACGCGGCGCGGGTCTGACGAACGTCAATGCAGGTTAAGCGCGGGTTGGACGCGGATTCAACGCACTGAAAAGCGCCGCCGGGTGTCCGCCAACGAGCGGCAAGCTGGCATTTCTTTTATTCTTTCACCCTCGACGTCGCACTGACGTTCTTTCCGGCGCGGCGTCACGACATTTTTTGGACTCTGGAGAATTCACATGGGCAAACAGGCAATCGGCGTGGTGGGGCTAGCGGTCATGGGCCGGAATCTGGCGCTCAACATCGAGAGCCGCGGCCACGCGGTATCGGTGTACAACCGTAGCCGCGAGAAAACCGACGAACTCATCGCCGAATATCCGGACAAGAAGCTGGTGCCGGCGTTCACTTTGGAAGAATTCGTGGAGTCGCTGGAAAAGCCGCGCCGCATTCTGCTGATGGTCAAGGCAGGCGAAGGCACCGACGCCACGATCAACCAGTTGAAACCGCTGCTGGACAAGGGCGACATTCTGATCGACGGCGGCAACACGCATTTCACCGACACCATCCGCCGCAACCAGGATCTCGCGAAGTCAGGTCTGCACTTCATTGGCACGGGCGTGTCGGGCGGCGAAGAAGGCGCGCTGAAAGGTCCGTCGATCATGCCGGGCGGCCAGCGCGACGCGTACGACCTCGTGGCCCCGATCCTCACCGAAATCGCCGCGAAGGCGCCGGACGGCGAGCCGTGCGTCGCTTACATGGGGCCGGACGGCGCGGGCCACTTCGTGAAGATGGTGCACAACGGCATCGAATACGGCGACATGCAACTGATCGCGGAAAGCTACGCGGTGCTCAAGCAGGTGGTCGGGCTGTCGAACGAAGAACTCGGCAAGGTCTATACCGAGTGGAATCAGGGCGAACTCGACAGCTACCTGATCGAAATCACCTCGAAGATTTTCAGCAAGAAAGATGACGAGACCGGCAAGGATCTGGTCGACGTGATTCTCGATCGCGCCGCGCAGAAGGGCACCGGCAAGTGGACCAGTCAGAACGCGCTCGACCTCGGCGCGCCGCTGCCGCTGATCACGGAAGCCGTGTTCGCGCGCGTGCTGTCGTCGCTGAAGACGCAGCGCGTGGCGGCGAGCAAATTGCTGGAGGGGCCACAGGCCAGGCCGCTCGGCGTTGAACGCGACGCCTTTATCGAATCGGTGCGCCGCGCGCTGTATTTCAGCAAGGTGATTTCGTACGCGCAAGGCTTCGCGCAACTGCGCGCCGCCTCGGAAGAGTACAAGTGGGATCTGGACTACGGCACGATCGCGAAGATTTTCCGCGCCGGCTGTATCATCCGCGCCCGCTTCCTGCAAAAGATCACGGACGCTTATACGAAGGACAAGGCGATTGCCAATCTGCTGCTCGATCCGTATTTCCGAGATATCGCCAGGAATTATCAGGCGGCGTTGCGCGAGGTCGTGGTGGCAGCGGTCAACGCGGGCGTGCCGGTGCCGGCGTTCGCGTCGGCGATCGCGTATTTCGACGCGTATCGTTCGGAACGCCTGCCGGCGAACCTCGTGCAGGCGCAGCGCGATTTCTTCGGCGCGCATACGTTCGAGCGCATCGACAAGCCGGGCAGCTTCCACGCGAACTGGAGCTGAGCGTTTGAATCGCAGTCCGGCGCGCCCTTGCAGCAAGGCGCGCCGGGTTGTGAAAGCGCTTCAAACCCAGTTGATGAATTATTGCTGAAAGGCAGCGGACAGGTAGCGCGGCGGTTCGGTCCGTCTGCTACTGTTGCGAAATTCGAAATAGAGTTTCGTCGTTTTAGGGGTTTCCCCTAGGTGTCGACACTCCTAAACTTCTATTTAAGCGCTACGGCACAACAAGCCCACAGCGAATTAAAAAACAAGTTCTGGAGGTTTACATCATGAAGGCTCTTATCTCTGCAGTTGTCGTCGCCGCCGCTCTGGCCGCTCCTGTCGCTTCGTTTGCTCAATCGAATCAGCCGGTGACGCGCGCTCAAGTCCGCGCTGAACTGGTTCAGCTGGAAAAGGCCGGTTACAACCCGGTTGGCGATCACTTCGATTACCCGGCTAACATCCAGGCCGCCCAGGCACGTGTCGATGCGCAAAACGGCACCGCCCAGGCTGTGAACAGCGGCTACGGCGCACCGATCGCCGGCAGCTCGCAAGCTGGCCGTCCGGTGAGCAGCAACGACCGTAACTCGGTTTACTTCGGCAACTAATTTGCGCCGAAGCTGATGGAAATGCCGCCTGGCTCATAGGCGGCAAGCAAATAAAAACGCCGTCCGGATTGCCGGGCGGCGTTTGTCGTTTACGGCGCGGCGCGGGCGCCGGCATCCGACACGATGTCGGTGCGCGCTCGTCGACCCGCGGTCCTCAACGATTGGGCAAATGCGGGATCGCTTCGTTGCTCGTCAGATTGAGCTGATGAATCTGCCGATGCGCCTTGTTCAGATGCGCTTGGGCGGCCACGCGCTGCGCTTCCAGTTGCGACACCTCTTTGCGCACCTGATGTTGCCGGTTCGACACCGCCTGCTCGTGCGTGCCGCGCCTTTGCAGATCGCTGCGCAGCCGCTCGGCCTGCGCCTCGGAGCGCGCGATCATGCGCGCGAGCTGTTCGTTCTGCGCCTCGAGTTGGGCGCGGCGGGTTTCGCCGTCCGCGAGCCGCGTCGCCTGCTCCTCGAAATGATGGAAGGCGGTTTGGGCGGCTTCGAGATCGGTGGCTTTCAGTGCGCGCCACAGCGAGCCGTCCTCATACAGGGCGACGTAGTAGGTCAGTTCCTTGGCATGGAAGAGCAGGCTGACCGAATAGTCGAAGCTGCGGAATACGCGAAACGGCGTCAACGCTTCCTCTTCGGCGAGCCATTCGACTTCGGCGATGTCGGCAATCTGCACGCCGCGCACGCCGACCTGTGCCGGCACCACCGGCACCGGCCGCAAGGTGCTCACCGGACGAACCGGCCTCGGTGCCGCGTCCAGCGCCGCGGAGCCGGCGGACGAGTCGTCGGCCGCTGCCGGTTCGTCGTCGGACGAGGCGGGATCGGAGGCGCTCGCGCGCACGTCATGCACGAGATGCGACGGGCCTGCCAGCACGTGGCGGCGGTTCAGGAGACTTTTCACGGCGGTCCTCCGGTTGAGTCGCCCGAAATCCGCAAACGGCGCCGACAGTGAAGCGTGCCGGTTAGTCTGGCAGGCGAGCGGTGAGCGAAACATGGCGGACCGGCGGCGTCGGTGAACGGACGCCGGGGGTGCGCGGCAATACGGATGCAGCCCGGATGCAATCCGCGTGCGTGGCTCTAATGCAGCGTGCGATGCCGGCGGCCTATTTCATCGAATAATGCGCGGCTCGGTTCGAGGGCGAGCAGCCAGGATTCGTCGTAGCCGCTCAGATTGTCGAGCGCCTCGCGCAGCCGCTCGATCGCCAAAGCAGGAATCTCGACGCTCGCCTCCACGCCGCTCGACAATCCCGCAATGCTGGCCAGTTGGACGAGGGCGTCGGCGGCTTCGGCCACGTCGGCGGCGAAGACCAGGTGCGTGTTCAGCAACTCGACCAGACCAGGCGACGCCGCGACATCGTCGACGTGGAGTTGCACGGCCAGAAAAGTGGCTTTGTTCATTCTCAACCCCCTCGCGGAATCAATCGTTTTGCTTACGGCGCGTCGCGGCAGCATGACTGAGTATAGGCGAGGGCTCAAAGGATTCAATGCTCACACAAATCGGCCGCGCGGCCTGCTGACGACGGGCGAGCGGGCCAGCGCACCTATAATGGGGCCAGCCGGGAGGTGGTTCGCCCAAGGCCTGGCGGCCCGCTATGCACAATGGATCGCATGACTGGCCGGTGTCGTTTTTCTCAACTGCCTCGTGACCATGAAGATCATTCGCAGCAAGAATTTCACCGCGACGCGCGCCTGGGGCGCGCTCGATATCGCCAACATGGGCGGCATCACGACGCGCCTGCATTGGACCGATCAGCCTTATAAATGGCACGTCAACGACGGCGAGGAAGTGTTCGCCGTGCTCGATGGCCGCGTCGAGATGCGCTATCGCGAAGGCGGCGTCGAACAGTCGGCCATTCTGGAGACGGGCGACGTGTTCTACGCATCGGTTGGCACCGAACATGTGGCGCATCCGATCGGCGCGGCGCGCATTCTGGTGGTCGAGGCGCAAGGCAGCGTCTGAATGTTGGCGGACGGCCGATGCCATGCCGGCGCGGTTGTCGCCGCGCACGGCGGCATAATGGATAACCGTCGCCGCGCCCTCGAGACGAGCGGCACGGCAAATGCTTGGGCATCGATTGCATCCGATTGATTGAACAAAGTGTCGAGGAAAATCACATGACAAGACCATGGCAATTGACGGGGACCCGGTTGCTGGCAGCGGCCGCACTCAGCGTGATGTTCAGCGGCTGTACGACGATGCCGTGGGAGAGCACGCCGTTTTACAGCAGCACGCCTTCCGGCCCGACCACGCTCAGTACGGTTCCGGTTCCCGCCGGTTTCTACCGGGTCAATCCGGGCGACACGATCGGCGGGATTGCTTCGGCATATGGCCGCAAACCGCAGGAGGTCGCGGCGTGGAACGGCCTTGCGGCCAATGCCGCCGTTACGCCGGGCCAAGTGCTGCGAGTCTCTCCGCCAATGGCCTCGGGCAGTGTCGTGACGCCGCCGGTCGCCGTCGGGCCGACCGGTCCCGCTACGCCCGGCGCGCCCCCGGCATCCGCCGGACCGCAGCAAGGCGTGTTGCAATGGCCGGTCCGCGGCCCGGTGCTGAGAGCCTTCGCGCCGGGTAAATCGAACGGCATCGTAATCGGCGGGCGTGCGGGCGATCCGGTCAAGGCAGCCGCTACCGGCCGCGTCGTCTATGCCGGCTCGGGTATCGAGGCGTACGGCCCGCTCATCATCATCAAGCACGACGACTCGCTGATCACCGCCTACGGGCAGAACAGCACGCTGCTCGTCAAGGAAGGCGACGCGGTCGCGCAGGGGCAAACCATCGGTGAAGTCGGAGTGGATAGCCGCGGTGTCGCGTCGATCCAGTTCGAGGTCCGCCAGAACGGCCAGCCGGTCGATCCGCTCGCGTGGCTGCCCAAGTCGGGCGGCTGAAGCTTCTTTTTAGCGCGATTTCAGCGCCGCGTTAATTGAATATACTGTGTGGCTAAACTGCCGGCGCCGTGTCCGCCCGTCGATACCGACGGCGCGGTGCGTCGACCGGCTGTCATAGGCTGTCATTCACAGGCGCACAGGAACACACAATGATCGATTTACGCAGCGATACCGTAACCCGTCCAACGCCGGCGATGCTCGCGGCCATGACGGCCGCCGAAGTCGGCGACGACGTCTGGGGCGACGACCCCACCGTATTGCGTTTGCAGGCCACGCTCGCCGAACGCACCGGCAAGGAGGCCGGCCTGTTCTTCCCGAGCGGCACGCAAAGCAACCTGGCGGCCTTGATGGCGCACTGCGCGCGCGGGGACGAATACATCGTCGGCCAGTTGGCGCACACCTATAAGTATGAAGGCGGCGGCGCGGCGGTCCTCGGCAGCATCCAGCCGCAGCCGCTCGAAAATGCCGCGGACGGCTCGATCCCGCTGGAGAAGATCGCTGCCGCGATCAAACCCATCGACAACCACTTCGCGCGTACGCGACTGCTGGCGCTGGAAAACACCATCGGCGGCAAGGTGTTGCCGGCGGGGTACGTTGCCGAGGCGGTGCAGCTTGCGCGTCAGCACGGCCTGTCCGCTCACCTCGACGGCGCGCGTGTCTACAACGCGGCGGTCGCGTCGGGCAAGCCGGTTGCGGCGTTGTGCGAGCCGTTCGATTCGGTCTCGGTCTGTTTTTCGAAGGGATTGGGCGCGCCGGTCGGCTCGGTGCTGGTCGGCAGCCGCGCGCTGATCGACGTTGCGCACCGCTGGCGCAAGGTGCTGGGCGGCGGCATGCGTCAGGCCGGCGTATTGGCGGCGGCTTGCTTGTACGCGCTGGATCACAACGTCGAGCGCCTCGCCGACGACCACGCACACGCCGCGCATCTGGCCGCAGGTCTGGAGGCCATCGACCAGGTCAAAGTGCAGTCGGTCGCCACTAATATGGTGTTTGCGCAGTTTCCGCAGCAGCACTGCGCGCAGCTCGAAGCATGGCTCAAGGAGCGCGGCATTCTCACGCAGATGCTGTATGCGTCGCGATTCGTGACGCATAAGGACGTGTCGCGTGGGGATATCGATACGTTTATCGCCGCGGTGAAGGGGTATTTCGCGGCGCGGTGATGTTTGGGCGGAGCGCGGTCGAACTTGAGTTTTTAAGCGGCCGCGCTCGCAAAAGTCTGGGCGCAAAGTTGGCCGGCAATGCGCGGCGAAGACTGAGGCACGGGAACGCCGCGTATCAATGCCGCTGGCAACAGCCGCAAAGCCGGATCGCAAGGCGAGGCGCCGAACAAAAGCAGCAACGAAAATCAGCAAAACAAAGCGGACGCACTGTCACCCCAGCGCGCCCGCTTTTTCATTTCATCGACGCTTTCGCATGCGCCCCCGACCGATGCGACGGCGCCAGCAAACGCAGGCCGCTCGCGAGGCTCGCCGCGCCCGCAAAGAAAGCGCCGGTGCTCAGCGCCAGCGTCGGCCCATGCCGGCCGGCAATCCCGAAGCTCAACGCGACGAGCGCCGCGCCGGTGGTCTGCCCAAGCAGCCGCGCGGTCGCGACAATGCCGCTTGCGCCGCCGCTGCGCTCGGGCGGCGCGCTCGCCATCAACGCCTTCAGGTTCGGCGACTGGAAGAAACCGAAGCCCGCGCCGCAAATCGCCATGCGGATGCCGATGTCGAGAACGTGCGGATGCACCGGCAGGAGCGCCAGCGACGCCATCCCCGCCGACATCACCGCGAGACCGATCGCGCCGAGCAGTCCCGGCGGATAGCGGTCGGACAGGCTGCCCGCCAGCGGCGCGGCCAGCGCGACCACCACGGGCCACGGCGTCATCAGAAAGCCGGTTTCGACCTGGCTGCGATGCAGCACGTCCTCGAAGTAGAACGGCAGCGAGACGAACGCCAGCCCTTGCGCGGCGAACGAGCAAACCGCCGTCACCGCCGACAGCGCGAACACCGGCCGCTTGAACAGATCGACGGGCAGCATCGGCGCCGGATGGCCCGCTTCGCGGCGAATCAGCAGCAGACCGAACACCACGGCAATCGCCGCCGCGCCCAGCACCAGTTGCGTCGAGGCGCGCTGGGCCGCCTCGCCGAGCGCGAAGATCAATGCGGCGAAGGTGATGACGTTCAGCAGCGCCGCGACCGGATCGAAGTTGTGTTTGCCGCGCTCGGTGTGCGGCAACGCCGGGCACGCGAATCCCAACGCCAGCAGACCGAGCGGCACGTTGACCGCGAACAGCCACGGCCACGCGGCCACGGACAGAATCAGCGACGCCACCGTCGGCCCGACTGCGAACGACACGCCGACGATCAGCGCGTTGGTGCCCAGACCGCGTCCGAGCCGGTGCGGCGGAAACAGATAGCGGATCAGCGCGGTGTTCACGCTCATGATCGCGCTCGCGCCGAGGCCTTGCAGGACGCGCGCGGCGGCCAGCAGCGGCAGCGTCGTCGCTAGCGAGCACGCCAGCGACGCCAGTGTGAAGAGCGCAATGCCGCCGATATAGATCCGCCGATGCCCGACGATATCGCCGAGCGCGGCGAGCGGCAGTAGCGTCGCGACCATCGCGAGCTGATACGCATTGATGATCCACACCGACGCCGCCGGTGCCGCATGCAGGTCCGCGGCAATGGCGGGCAGCGCGGTGTTGGCGATGGCGGTATCGAGCGTGGCGAGCGCGACGGCGAGCATGATCGCGGCCATCGCGCGGCGGTTGGCGGCGGACATCGGAACGTCCGCGGGGAAGGGTTGGGCGGCGGCGGCGCTGGGTTTGTCGGACAAGGCGGTGGTTCGTCGGGTTGAGCATGCCCGCGCGCAGCCGGACGAGTCGAGGCGCTCGGCGCGCGAGTGGCAGGAGTTGCGTGGCGTGTGGCGCGTTGGCCTGAGTCCAGCGTTTGACGCGTTTCAGGCGGGGCGCGCGACGAATGTAGTGATTGTTACAGAGACGCGGAAATCGTGCTGGGACCTGGGCGGAGAGGGCGCTGATCACACAGGTCACTAATGCAACTAACGGTCGAGCCCGCACGCCATCCGCGAACTGCTGCGCCCTCGCGTTGTCACACGCCACTCCGGCACAATCGCTTGACAGACGAGGCGCTTCGATTTGACCACGCACCGGCCCATCGGCTCATTCATCCGCGCGTCACGCGGCGAAAAAATAATGGCGTTGCCTTCCATTCAATACGCATTGGACGCTTCGCAATCGTTTGCCTGTTTTGCGCAACCGATGCACGCGCGCAGTGCCACGCACACGTGGCTTGCACCTCGCGCGTGCGAAAAAACGCCGCGCCGGCTGATGTCGGTAGGCATGGCATGTGCGTAACCAAGCGCTCGCGCTCGCCAGTGTCCGGTGGTCGTAAAATGTCGTACTCTGTTTCTTAACCCGCCTGACCGGCACGCGCCTCCCGCCCGTCATCTGTGCGGTTCGCGTATGTCGCGTCTTTTTTCCCGGAGGCTTCGATGACAGCCGTCGATCTGGAATTCGACCAGCTCAACAGTACCGTCGACGCGCTACGGCGCTCAATTTCCAATCGCATGATGTACGGCGTCGGCAAGGACGCCGTCACCGCGCATCCGCATGACTGGCTGCACGCCGCGGCGCTTGCCGTGCGCGACCGGCTGGTCGCGCGCTGGATGAAGACCACGCGCCTGCAATACGAACAGGACGTGAAACGCGTCTACTACCTGTCGATGGAATTCCTGATCGGCCGGACGTTTACGAATGCCTTGCTCGCTCTCGGCATTCATGACCAGATGAAGGAAGCGCTGGCGAGTCTCGGCGTCGACATGGATGCGCTGACCGATATCGAGCCGGACGCCGCGCTCGGCAACGGCGGCCTCGGCCGGCTGGCGGCCTGCTTTCTCGATTCGATGGCGACACTCGGCATTCCGGGTTTCGGCTATGGCATTCGTTACGAATACGGCATGTTCCGTCAGCAGATCGTCAACGGCGAGCAGGTCGAAGCGCCGGACTACTGGTTGCGCGCGGGTAATCCGTGGGAGTTTCCGCGGCCCGAGATCAAGTACATGGTGCACTTCGGCGGCCGCACGGTGCAGCGTGGCGAACATGTCGAATGGATCGACACGGAGCACGTGAACGCCACCGCGTACGACACCGTCATTCCAGGTTACGCAACCGACGCGA
Organism: Paraburkholderia sp. NPDC080076; assembly: GCF_050281145.1. NCBI lineage: Bacteria > Pseudomonadati > Pseudomonadota > Betaproteobacteria > Burkholderiales > Burkholderiaceae > Paraburkholderia > Paraburkholderia sp. NPDC080076. Next base: position 117,330 of record NZ_JBNNWQ010000009.1, read on the forward strand.
CCAACACGCTGCGCCTGTGGTCCGCGCGCGCGACGGAAGAACTCGATCTCGGCGCGTTCAATCGTGGTGACTACCGCAACGCGGTCGACACGAAGAACATGTCGGAGAACGTGTCGCGCCTGCTGTATCCGGACGACTCGACTCCGGCTGGCCGCGAGCTGCGTTTGCGGCAGGAATACTTTTTCGTCTCGGCGACCATGCAGGATCTGATTCGCCGCTATCAGCGCACGCACAGCACGTTTGGGCGCTTCTCCGAAAAAGTGGCGGTGCATCTGAACGATACGCACCCCGTGCTGGCGATTCCCGAATTGATGCGTTTGCTGGTGGATGTCCACCATCTGCAGTGGGACAAGGCGTGGAAGCATGTCACGCAGATCTTCTCGTACACGAATCACACGCTGATGCCCGAAGCGCTTGAAACGTGGGACGTGGAGATGCTCGCGCGCCTGTTGCCGCGGCACCTCGAGATTATCTTCGAGATCAACGCGCAATTTCTCAAGCACGTCAGCGAGCAGTCGGGTCATGACGCCGAGATGATCCGGCGCATTTCGCTCGTCGACGAATACGGGCAGCGGCGCGTGCGTATGGCGTACCTGGCGATCGTTGCGAGCCACAAGGTGAACGGCGTCTCGAAGCTGCATTCGCAACTCATGACGCGCGATATCTTCGCCGACTTCGCGCGCATCTATCCGGACCGCTTCACCAATGTGACCAACGGCATCACGCCGCGCCGGTGGCTCGCGCAGGCGAGCCCGTCGCTGTCATCGCTGATCGATCAGCAGATCGGCAAGCATTGGCGCAGCAATCTGTTCGAGCTGGAGCAACTGCGCAACCTGCGCACGGACAGTGGCTTTATCGAGGCTTTCCGCGAAGCGAAGCGGCAAAACAAATTGCGGCTCGTGCACCGTCTCGCGCATCACACGAAACTGCATTTCGATCCGGATGCGCTGTTCGATCTGCAGGTCAAGCGCATTCACGAATACAAGCGGCAACTGCTCAACGTGCTGCACGTGATCGTGCGCTACAACCAGATTCGCGCGAATCCCGAGCGCGACTGGGTGCCGCGCGTGGTGATGTTCGCCGGCAAGGCCGCGTCCGCGTACCGGATGGCGAAGACGATCATCAAGCTGATCGGCGACGTCAGCGAGAAGGTCAATCACGATCCGCTAGTGGGCGACCGCCTGAAAGTGGTGTTCGTGCCGAACTACGGCGTGAGCGTGGCGGAGTTGATCATTCCGGCCGCCGATCTGTCGGAACAGATTTCGATGGCCGGCACGGAGGCATCGGGCACCGGCAACATGAAGCTCGCGCTCAACGGCGCGTTGACGATCGGCACGATGGACGGCGCGAATATCGAAATCTGCGATGCGGTGGGCCGCGAGAACATCTTCATCTTCGGCCACACCGCCGACGAAGTGGACAACCTGCGCGCCACCGGCTACCGGCCGCGGCAAATCTACGAAGAAAACGCGGAACTGCGCACGGCGCTCGACCAGATCCGCACGGGCTTCTTCTCACCGGATGATCCGCTGCGCTTCTCGGATATTTTCCACACGCTGGTCGATTGGGGCGATCACTACATGGTGCTCGCCGATTTCGCCGCGTTCGCCAAGGCGCAGGACGAGGTGGACGCGCGCTTCGTCGACAAGCGCGCGTGGGCCGAAAGCGCGATCGAGAATGTGTCGGGCATGGGGCAGTTTTCGTCGGATCGCACGATCGGCGAATATGCACGCAATATCTGGCATGTGAATCCGCTGAATATCGAATAGCGGACGCTTGCCTCGTTTCAGTCTCGGAGTGGAAAGGCCGTGCGATCGTTGATGAATCGCACGGCCTTTTTTACTGTCTGCTGCGAGTGTGGTTATTGCGCGAACTGCTCGACTCCGTTCGCGGCACGCAGGCCCATCTGGCCATGCGGGAAGTCGAACAGCACGTCGATATTCTGCATGCCCATCAGGCCGATCACGATGCGGTCGGCACCCGGTTTCGCCTTGACGATCGTCACTTGCGCGCCTTCATAGCGGTGTACCCATTTGCCCGTGCCGACCGCCGCGTTGTAGTTGCCCTGATTGAGCACCTTGCCCGCTTCGTCGTCGCCGGTCCAGTTCGGCGCCTTGTCCATTTCGACGCGGATCATGTCGGTGCTCGCCGTGGCGAACACCAGCGGCGCGCAAAAGGTCATCTTGTCGCCGACGTTCACGCAACCTCTCGGCCATTGCGCGGTGCCGTCTTGCGGGACAGTCAACGGCACCATCGTGTAGTCCTTCGTGATCGCGCTCGACGGACTCAGCACCAGGTAAGGTTTCGCAAAGTTCGAGTGCACCAGATAGCGCTGGCCGATATTGCCGGGCAACGCGCGCAGTGGTTGCGTGCAGCACGTGTCATCGGATTGCGCCGCGCCGACGCCGAACAGACCCGAGAACGCCCAGCCGAATTCACCGGTGTAGCCGTCCATGCCTACGCAGCGCCGGGCGTTGGGCTGACAGTTCACCATTTCGACGGCTTGTACGTCGATCTGCGCCGGCTTCGTGCCTGCGAGACTCATTGGCAATTTCACGGCTGCGCCGGAAACTTGCGCGCCGTTCGCCAACGGCAGCGAACTCGATGGCCCGGCGTTCGGATAATTCGTGGCCGGCAAGACCGACTTCAGCACGCGCACGCCCTGCGTGCCCGTGTCCAATGCGACATACACCGGCTTGCCATCGAGCTGGATCGGCAGGCCGAGGCGCGCGTGACCTGCGTCGACGCGCTCCACTTGCAGCGGAATCAGCAGGCCGTCCTGGCCGCCGTTGATCAGGGAGGCGGTTGGCGCGGGCGGCGTGGGCGTGGGGAAGGTGACGGCGCAGCCGCTGAGTGCCGCGAGTGCCCCGGTCACGACAAGCGCGGCCGCGCTGGAATGACGCAGGGCGAGGCGTAAATGCCGGCGCGCGGTATCGAGAGACGACAGGAACATAGATCACACGCTTTGCAAAAAGGCGGGTCCCTGACGAAGGCGAGGCATCGCACGCTGTGAGGCGGACAGCACGAGCGGCAATCTCGCTGGATTGGCCGTGGCGTGGGCGGTGAAACCGGGACGCTTGCGAACCTGCGGAAGGGAACACGCGATAACAGGAGCGGCGACTCTACATGGCCGCTCGAGTGCAATTGCAAAGATGTGTGACGGCGCGGGCGCGGCAGGCAACCGGCCCGTGCAAGTGTCGATCTACATCAATAGTCGCGCGGACGCCGGATCACGGTTGATTGCGCGCGGCCGAGCGTGGCGCGATCGAGTTTGACGGTCAGCAGGCCGATCACGTCCTCGAGGGTGCGCGAGGTGACTTCAACGCGGAAGGTCACGCGCTCGCGTTGCTGGTCGATGGTGACGACATAAAGACGCAGGTCGTCGCCGAGCGCGGCGTGCAACGCGCGCCGTCCGTCGGCCGACGACCTGCCGGGCACGGTGACGTCGATGATGACGAGTGGCACGACGATATGCGTGCGGCGAGCCATGTGCGGCGCTTGCGGCGCGCGCTGGGTGCGCGAGGAGGTGCGCGTGATGGGGAGATCGGACGTGGCGACGGAGGGGGGCATAGGGTTGCGCCGACCCGGCGGGCGGCGCGCGTTGTTGGCACCCGCCCACAATAACGGCGCGCGTCTCAAGGAAGCGCAAAAGCTGCCGCGCGGCGAATTAAAATTGTGTTAACGCGCGGACCGCGTGTGGCGTGGTAACGCGGCAAACAGCGGCGAACCGCGGCATCAAACCTTCGGCGCCGCAGCCGTGGCCTTCGCCTCGTTCACGGCCACACCGACGCGTTCGACGAAATCGCGATCGGTGCTCGACAGCGCTTCGCGATCGCCGTTCGCCGTTCGCACCATCAGACGATGCGTGATGTCCTGGGTCAGCCAGGTGAGCCAGCCGACCACGACCAGCATCGTGCCGCACACCATGCCGACCGGCGAGCGCAATATCGCGCCGACAATAGCGCCGGCGAGTCCAAGCAGCGAAATCGTGAGCGGCAAGACCTTGTTCTTCGGCACGGTGACGACCCGCACGTCCACGATATCGCGCAGCGGAAAGACCTGGCCGGCGGACGAGAGTGCGTTGCGCGTGACCGACACGCCACGATCATTGAAAGGGGTTTCCATCGAGTCGAATGCAAGCGGTAGCAAAGGCCGCAGCGTACCAGACTTCGAATGTCGAAAGTTACGGGGCCTTTCGCCGGCTCACAGGCCGACTGCGCAAGGGAAGCGTGCGCAGTCGGCTCAACCCTGCAATCACTGGATTTTCTGCCCACATGGTGCGGGCGATCTCCGAGCGCTGCCGGCAATTAGTCGCAACTAGTCGTTGTCGTTTCACGCTTCGGAGGTAAGGCTCCCTGGGCGGCCATTAGTCACGGGCTGCGTAGACGATCGGGCGCACATCCCGGATTCCCATATGCAAAGCGGCGCCATTCCACCGATGGCGCCACTTGCGGGCGTGAAGTCGTAGGCTTGCTTATCGCGCCACGTGCCCGACGTGATGACCCAGCCGAAGCTCGAAGTCGCCTTCCTTCTGCAGACCTTTCTCGTACATTTTGCCGATCAGAGCCTGCGTTTCCGGCCAGGAGGTCGTGCCGATGAAGGCCTGATTCGAGGACCAGCGCTCCGCTTCTGACGGAATGCCGGCGCGGGCATTGACGAGCTTCTTCGCGAGTTCCAGCGCGCGCTTTTCGAAGCTCGCGACACGCCGGGCAAAGTTATCGACGAAAGCGTCCAGCTCGGCGTCAGGAATCGAGCGATTCACCCAACCATATTTCTCCGCGGTGTCGGCGTCGAAATCGTCCGCGCCGCAGATGATTTCCAGCGCGCGTGAGCGACCGGCCAGAGCGGAGAGCCATTCGGTTGCGCCGCCGCCGGGGACCACCGCCACGCCGACTTCGACCTGTGCGAGCACAGCCTTTTCCTTCGACGCGAAACGCATGTCGCATGCCAGGGCGAGTTCCGAGCCGTGGCCGCGGGCGCGCCCACGAAGCTTGGCCACGCTGACGACCCGCGATTGCGCCAGCCGGGTGACGAATTTCGGCCACGCGCTAAATTCAGCGGCGCCCGGTTGTTCCGGGATGACCTCGCCACGATCGAGATCGTAATGCGCAACGAAGTAATCGGGGTTGGCACTTTCAAAGACAACAACCTTCAGATCGCGGTCGGCGTCGATCTTGTCCATCAGGACATTGAGTTCCGCGAACATCTCCGGATCGTAGAGATTGATTGGCGGATTCTCGATGATCACGCGCCAATAGCTGGGGGTCACAGCGTCGATCGACAGTCTGTTCTGGTTGGAAGTCATGTGTTTCTCCAGGTGATTTAGCGGCCGAGCCACGTCGGCCAGAGGTCCGTTATCTGGTTTCGTTATGAAACCATGTGGCGAAGCGTAACAACAATGGTTTAGTAACGCAACCAGTTAGTGGGAGAAATTTTGGAATGGTGTGTTGTCGATTAAGAGGGTGGTAACCGTGGGAAAATGGGGTAATTAAAGGACATTCGATCTATTTCGTGCATGATGGTCATGCACGAAAATCATCTTGTTGTGGTTGTATAATAAGACTAGATACAATAAAATCAAACCGAATTGATCGATTGTGTACCGAGAGGCAATCGATCCGACGCTGGATTGGCTTCAGTGATTTTTTAGCTTAGAGGAAGAGAGCAATGTCACTTCAACAACAAGTTTCAGACGACGACACCCAGGAGTATTCATGGCCTGGCGTGTTGGCCATTGCGCTTGGCGCGCTCTCGCTGGTTGTCACCGAGTTTCTGCCGGTTGGGTTGCTGTCGGGAATCTCCCGCGATCTGGGCGTGGCCGAAGGAACAGCCGGGCTAGCGGTCACTGCCACCGCGGTACTCGGCTTTATCGCCGCGCCGGTAACGGCGATTGCAATCGGCAAAGCCGACCGCAAGCTGGTCCTGCTTGGTCTCACGGTCTTGCTCATCATTTCCAGCGTATTGTCGTGGACAGCCGGAAACTTCGCGACGCTACTGATCGCCCGCATCATCCTTGGCATTGGGGTCGGTGGGTTCTGGGCCATTTCCATTACCGCGGCAGCGAAGCTTGTTGCGCCGGAAAAGGTGCATGCGGCGTCGTCGCTCGTGTTCGCCGGCATATCGATCGGTTCTGTGATCGCAGTTCCGGCCGGCTCCTACATCGGCGCTCATGCCGATTGGCGTGACGGATTTCTTGGCGCCAGCATCCTGGCCGCTGTCTGCTTCATCTTGCAGCTCGTTTTTCTTCCGACGCTCAAGATGAAAGAAGGGGTAAGCGTCAGTGACTTCTTTGGCTTGCTGAAGGACCCCAAGATCCGGGCGATCTTTTTGACTGTGATCTTCATCGTTGCCGGGCAGTACGCGGGCTACACTTTCGTCACGCCTTACCTGGAACAGGTTACGCATCTCGATGCCGCCATCGTCAGTGGCCTGCTGTTCGCGTACGGCGTGTCTACTGTCGTCGGGAATTTTGCCGGCGGTGCCTTCGCCGGGCGGAACCTGCATAGCACGGTGGTCGCCACGGTGTGGATCTTCGTGTTGTCTCTCGCTGCGATGGCAGTCTTCGCAACCAGCCCCATCTTCGCTGGCGCGGCGTTGCTGATATGGGCTCTTTCGTGGGGAATGGCTCCCGTGGGAACTCAGCTGTGGCTATATAACGCGACCTTGCATGCGCCTGAAGCCGCGCAGGCGATGAACACGAGCGTGTTCCAGCTGTCGATAGGATTGGGCTCGCTGGCCGGAGGCATCGTAGTCAATAACGTTGGATTGCGCGGTTCGATGTGGCTCGGTGTCCTGATCCTGGCCCTTGCGGTCGTGATGGTCTACATCGTCGGCCGTAAGAATCCGCAGGCTGCCGTCGCGTGAGATGGATACCCTTCTCACGCTAGTAACGAACGCCGAACTCTTTTCGATCGTGCTGTGCTCGATGTGTTGACTTGACAGGAGATGAAGATGCAACCAACCGCAGTAGTGGTGGGCGTTGGCTCGGAGGAAGGCCTTGGCGCCGCAGTTGCGCGCCGATTCGCGCGTGGTGGCTTTCATGTGCTAGTGGGCGGCCGCACTATGAGTAAGCTCGAACAGGTAGTGGCGGGCCTCGCTGACGGAAATGGAACGCCGGTTCAGGTGGATGCTACGAACGAAGAGGATGTCCGGCGGCTATTCGAACTGGCGTCGTCTCCTGGTGTCGGGCGTTCACCAGCCAGTGTCGTGGTCTTCAACGCCGGAAACAACCAGCACATCCCGTTTCAGGAGGTGTCCAGCGCTCAATTCGAGGACTTTTGGCGTGTGGGCTGTCTTGCCGGTTTTCTGGTCGGCAAAGAGGCGGCGAACCTTATGTTGCCTCAACGCCGGGGTACGATCATCTTCACCGGAGCGTCAGGTAGCTTGAGAGGAAAGCCCGGCTACGCGCATTTTGCAGCGGCGAAGGCGGGACTTCGCATGGTAAGCCAGAGCATGGCGAGGGAATTCGGACCACAAGGTCTGCATGTCGCTCATGTGGTGATCGATGGTGGCATCAACGGAGCCAGGCTGAAGAACCTGCGTCCAGACGCCGTTGCCCAGCGAGGAACGGGTGGTCTGTTGAACATCGATGCTATTGCCGAGACTTACTGGCAACTGTATCTGCAACATCCCACTGCGTGGACTCACGAGATCGACCTGCGGCCGTTCAAGGAATCGTTCTGACGCGTCTGGATGAGTCCATTCTTTAAACCGATGCAGTCCTCGCCGCCGGCTAGTTCATGAAGACGATGCGGGGCACCAGGACATCCTTCGGATGGAGATGGCGCCCGTCTTCCGACACCATCGCGAGCCGCTTGAGAGGCCGCTTTTTCTTGGCATCCAAAGGGATGGAGCCGCGCTCCCCGGGTTCGAACAGATATTCGGCGCCCCACTGACCGAGCGCGACAAGCACGGGGAGCAAAGCCTCCCCTTTGCTGGTCAGTGCATACTCCTGGTATGCGCTGCCATCCGAGGCGGGGACAATTTCCATCACCCCCTGTTCGACCATTGATTTCAGACGGGCCGACAGGATATTTTTGGGGATTCCGAGGCTGCGCTGGAACTCGCTGAAGCGGCCTATGCCGGCCGTCGCGTCGCGGATGATGAGCAACGACCACCAGTCGCCAATTTCATCGAGCGCCCGGGCGATCGCACAGAGATTCCCTTCGAGACTTTTGCGTTTCATGGCTGATCCTGCTTGACTATGCCCTAGCATATCATATCTGGTATCTTTATTGAACCAATATGATGGAGGCATGAGAGTCTTCGCGGTGACTATCTCGTCATTGCACCCGCCAGGAGAGGCTCTGTCGCAGGGCTGCGATCGGCTCGCCCGGACCGGGCCTGCCGCGATGGTTACTGCTGGTGGGAGGCCTGTTCTGCGGGCGATGGATTGTCTTTCTCCGCCTAGTCAATGCGCAGCGGCTGCCTCGACCAGAGCGACCACGCCACTGAGCGGCTTCATCAAATCATCCGGGAGACGATGACGTTGGCGGAGATGCTCGATCGAGTTGAACGACAACCATGTACGGCCATCGGCATCCTCCCAGACGAGTACCTTAAGCGGAAGATCCAGCGCAGCAGTAGGCGCGCATTGCATCAATGGCGTACCAGCCTTGGGGTTGCCGAAGATCACGAGTTGACTGAAGCTTAGCGCGAGCCCGGCTCGCTCGGCGTCGCCACTGAAATCGATGCAGCTGAAAAGCATCAGCCCCCGTTCCCGGATCAACTGTTGGAGGCGCTCGGTTGTTGCGGCACCGGAGCGCGCGCTTGCAAAGGTGACGATGCCGTTATCGGCACTCTCAGTAGTTGAGTTGGTGGTCATGGTGTCTCCAATGCGGACGGTACGCGTTCGACGTAGTCCAGACGAGCGCACCAGCTCAGTTTAGGTGTTCCCGGAAGCAGTGTGGTCGATTTTTTGCCCAGTCTCAATCAAACGCCTTGTCGTTCGGCGCTGCGTACATTTTTTCCAGTCCCTCGCTCATGGGAAAGTCAAAGTTGATGCCTTTCGGCGGTACCGGCTTCATGAACCACTTGTCGTACATGGTTTTGATATCGCCGCTTTTCATCTCGTGAATCATGACGTCGTCGACCAGCTTCCTGAACTCCGGGTCGTCCTTGCGGAGCATGAAGCCATACGCTTCGGACGATTGGGGCGTTCCCACAATGACCCAGTCGGCGGGCTTGGCCGTCAGCGAGCGCGCGCCGGCAAGCAGGACGTCGTCCATCATGTAGGCCACGGCCCGGCCGGTTTCGAGCGTGACACGGCCTTCACCGTAATCTTTCGCGCTGATGATCTGCATGTTCATCTTTTTCTCCTCGTTCATTTTCCTGAGGAGACGTTCTGATGTGGTTCCCTGGTTGGTCACGACGGTCTTGCCGGCAAGATCGGCGAAATCCTTGATGCCGGAGTCTTTGCGCGTCAGGAGACGCGTCGTGGCAACGAAGAACGTGTTGGAAAACGCGACCTGGTTTTGCCGGGCCGTCAGGTTTGTCGTCACCCCGCATTCGAGGTCGACGGTGCCGTTCTGCACGAGTGGAATGCGGTTCTGCGAAGTAACCGGTATGAAGCGGACGCGCAGATCAGGGTGGCCAGTCTTGGCCTTCACCGCGTCGATGATCCTGTTGCAAATATCCTGGGAAAATCCGATCACCTGATTATTCGTATCAACGTACGAAAACGGCACGGATGTTTCGCGGTGGCCGATCGAAATCGAATTTCCGTTCTGGATTTTTGCCAGGGTCGACTGCGTCTCCTGCGCCGAGGCGGCGGTCGAAACAACGGCAAAAGTCGCGAGGGCCATCAACAGCCTGTGTTTCATAACAATTTCCCCATCGTGGTAAGAACCCGTCTCTGCGCGTGTGCGCGGCCGATTTGATACATATGTTGCCAGAAAAATATTTAATGCAACATATGTTAACCACTGATACGCCAAACATTTGGCCGCTTTGGTTGCACGAGCGGCACAAGGGATCGACGGGTGCCTCACAAGGGCCGGTCACGCTGCGCTGCAATCCACGTCTGCGAATGCGTGTGATTTCGCCTGTCGGCATCGCGGCCGGAATCCGCTCGGGGGAGGGGAACGTTAAATGCTACTTCGGTCGACGGAGTCGCGCGGCGGCACGAACGAATACAGCCGCGCGAATTACACATCGACCCTGGAGACAAACAAAATGAGCACTCGGCCCACCAATCCGCCTGATCCTGCACGCCGGAAAATTCTCGCTGCGCTGGCAAGTTCTATTGCGTTGTCGGCTTGCGGCGGAGGTGGCGGCGGCAACTCCGGGTCAGGCGGGTCGACCAATCCTGCGATCGGAGCGATCCCGCCAGATCGCGCCAATCTTCCGCGTCCTCCATTGCCCGATCCGTCGACTTCCGGCATCGACCATATCGTCCTCGTCACGATGGAAAACCGTTCCTTCGATCATCTGCTCGGCTGGGTGCCGAACGCCGAAAGCGCGCAGGCTGGGCGCACGTTGACTGATGCGTTCGGCACGGCCCGCGCGTCGTTCGCGCTCACGGCAAATGCGGCCTATGGCTTCCAGGGCTGCGCATACGCGGACCCGGATCACGCGTACGACGCCGGGCGCACCCACCTTGCAAACGGTGCAATGAACGGCTTCCTGCTGACGCCGGCCACCAGCCTCACGCCTGGCGACTTGCTGCCGATCGGCTATTTCCAGGCCACGGATCTGGAGTTCTACCAGGGGGCTGTCGCGCAATACACCGTCTGCGACTATTACATGAGCGGCATTCTTGCCGACACCTACCCGAATCGCGTCTACCTGCATAGTGGTGAAACGGACCGCCTTTCCGACACGCTCGACACCTCGTCATTGCCGACCATCTGGGACCGTCTCGACGCGAAGAACATCTCGTCGACGTACTACTTCCACGACGTGCCGTTCACGGCGCTCTACGGAACCCGCTATGTCGGCCGTTCGAAGCTGTTTGCCGATTTCCTGACCGATGCCGCCGCGGGCACCTTGCCGTCGTTCTGTATGGTCGATCCGAGTTTCGGCGGCGAAGCACAGGGGACGTCGAACGACGACCATCCGCATGCCGACGTCCGCAACGGCCAGGTGCTGTTGGGGCAGATCTACGATGCGCTGCGCACCAGCCCGAACTGGAGCAAGACGCTCGTGATCATCGTCTACGACGAGTGGGGCGGCTTCATGGAACATGTCGCGCCGCCGATAAGGACGGTGTCGGCCGCCGAAAGCGCGTTGGGCAACGACGGGCGGCTCGGGTTTCGCGTGCCTTGCGTGCTGCTCGGACCGCGTGTGCGGGCGAACAGCGTGTCGCGCTATCCGTTCGATCCTAGTTCGATCCATCAACTGCTGGCCTGGCGCTTCGGGCTCGACCCGCTCGGCGTGCGGGGAAGCGATCCGGGAACGGTCAACCTGGCGTACGCATTGGATCTGGCGGACGCGCCACGCACCGACGCGCCTGCCATCGCCGTCACGCAGGGTGTTTTCGGCGCGGCGTGCGCGGCGTCGGCGTCCACCGGCGCTTCGGTCGTGACCGGCATCGGCGAACTGGACAAGAGCCAGGCCACGCCGGGAAGCACCGTCCCCGATACGTCAGTGAGCCCGGTGGGCGGCCGTTTCGCGGAGCTGAGAACGAAGGCGGACGCTCTTGGCTTTCCGAGTCCGAAGTAACCTGGCGTCAAGCGCGATCCGCTGGATTGCCTTGACCCGCCTTCGGCGCTCCGGCGTCCTGATGATGATCGGCGGCGAGAAACATATACATCGCGGGCACCACGAACAACGTGAAGAGCGTGCCGATCGACAGCCCCGTGAAGATCACGAGGCCCATCGCATTGCGGCCCGCGGCGCCTGCCCCCGAGGCGACCACGAGCGGCAGGACGCCGAGCACCATCGCCGCCGTGGTCATCAGAATCGGGCGCAGCCGCACGCCGGCCGCCTCTTCCAGGGCTTCGCGCTTCGATCTGCCGGCATGTTGCAGTTCGTTGGCGAACTGGACGATCAGAATGCCGTGCTTGCTGACGAGCCCCATCAGCGTGACGAGCCCGACCTGCGTGTAGATGTTCAGCGTCGTCAAGCCGATGTTGATGAAGATCAGTGCGCCGAAGAGCGCCATCGGCACCGAAATCAGAATCACGATCGGGTCGCGGAAACTTTCGAACTGGGCCGCGAGCGCAAGGAACACGATGATCGTCGCGAACATCAGCGTGATGACAAAACCGCCGGACTCCTGCACGAACTGTCGCGATTGCCCCGAGTAATCCGCCGAATAGCCTGCGGGTGCCGCCTGTGCGGTCGCCTTGCGCAGAAAGTCGAGTACCTCGCCTTGTGACACGCCCGGCACGATCACGCCGGAGATCGTCGCCGAGTTGAGTTGCTGGAAGTGGTTGATCGATTCCGGCACAACGTTGTGTTCGAGATGCGCAATCGTCGAAGCCGGCATGACACTGCCGTCCGGCGTGCGCAGGTAGTAATCGAGCACCTGTGAAGGATTCAGGCGGTCGGTCTGCAATACCTGCGGAATCACCTTGTACGAGCGCCCGGCGATCGAGAAGTAGTTGACATAGCCGCCGCCGAGCGCCGACCCGAGGGCTTGCCCGACGTCGCTCTGCGAGAGGCCGAGCGAGGCGACCTTGTCGCGGTCGACGACGAGCGTGGCTTCCGGCTTGTCGAGCTTGAGATCGCTGTCGACGAAGAAAAACATCCCGCTCGCGCGGGCTTGTTGCAGAACTGCCTGCGATACCTCGTTGAGGTTCTCGAAAGGCTCGGTCGTGCTGATGACGAACTGCACCGGCAAGCCCTGCGAGCCCGGCAGCGGCGGAAACTGGAATGCCGCGACACGCGCCCCGGCAATCTCATTCCATTTCTGCTGCAATTCCTGCTGCAACGCGGTCGCGCCCTTGCTGCGCTGATCCCATGTCTTGAACAGCACCCCGCCGATCCCCTGGTTGAGTGTCGGTGAGCCCGTGAGCTGGAACATCTGCGCGTATTCAGGCAAGGCCTTGGATATGTCGAATACCTGGTCCGCGTACGTCTGCATCTGCTGGATGGTCGCGTTCGGCGGCCCCTGGATCTGCGACAGTACGATGCCCTGATCCTCCTGCGGCGCGAGTTCCGATTTCGACGTCATGAACAGGTAGACCGTGCCGCCGAGCAGCAGCGCGCCCATCACGGTGAATACGGGCCAAGTGTCGAGCGTCGCGTGCAACAGACGGCCGTAGCCACGATGAAGGCGTTCGAACTGGCGGTCGACGAAGCGCGCGAAGCGTCCCGACTCCTGGTCCGCGCGAAAGAAGCGCGAGCACATCATCGGCGACAACGTGAGCGCGATCACGCCGGACACCGTCACCGCGCCGGCCAGCGAGAACGCGAACTCGGTGAAGAGGGCGCCGGTCAGGCCGCCCTGAAAACCGATCGGCGCATACACGGCGATCAGCACGACGGTCATCGCGAGGATCGGGCCGCCGAGTTCGCGCGCGGCGATCAGGGCGGCCTCGAATGGCGCCTTGCCTTCCTCCTTCATGTGGCGATCGACGTTCTCGACCACGATGATCGCGTCGTCCACCACGAGCCCGATCGCGAGCACGAGCGCGAGCAGTGTCAGCAGATTGATCGAATAGCCGAGAAACTGCATCACGAAGAACGTGCCGATGAGCGACAACGGCATTGCGATCAGCGGCACGACGACCGCGCGCAAGCTGCCGAGGAACAGGAAAATCACCGCGGTGACGATCAGCAGCGCCTCGACCAGCGTCTTGATGACTTCGACGATCGCGGTGTTGATGAAATCGGTTGCGTCATAAACGATCTCGCCCGTCATGCCGGTCGGGAACTGCTTCTGCAGCCCCGGAAAGATGGCTTTCACGCGCTTGGCGACATCGAGAATGTTCGCGTCCGGCGCGACCTTGATGCCGATGAACACCGAACGCTTGCCGCTGAACGCGACATTGAAGTCGTAGCTGTCGGCGCCGAGCACGACGTTCGCGACGTCTTCGAGGCGCACGATCGCGCCGTTCTTCTGTTTGACGACGAGTTGCTTGAAGTCGTCGACGGTATGCAGGTCTGTGCCCGCGTTCAGATCGACGCTGACCATTTGCCCCTTGGTCGTGCCGAGCGTCGCGAGATAGTTGTTGTTGCCGAGCGCCGTGAAGACGTCGGCTGCCGTCACGCCGTGGGCGGCGAGCCGCGTCGCGTCGAGCCACGCGCGCAACGCGAACTGCCGGCCGCCGAGGATTTCAGCCGTCTGCACGCCTTCGATCGAATCGAGCTTGGGCTTGATGACGCGTAACAGGTAGTCCGTGACGTTGTTGCTCGGCAGCACGTCGCTGTAAAAGCCCATGTACATCGCGTCGGTGGTCTGCCCGGTCTGTATCGTCAGCACCGGCTGCTGCGCCTGCGGCGGCAACTGGTTGCGCACCGAGCCGATCTGCGTATTGATCTCGGTCAGCGCGCGGTTCGCGTCGTAGTTCAGGCGCAGCGTTGCGATAATGGTCGACACGCCGGTGCTGCTCGTCGACGACATGTAGTCGATGCCTTGCGCCTGGGCAATCGCCGACTCGAGCGGCTGTGTGATGAAGCCGGCGATGGTGTCGGCGCTCGCCCCGTAGTAGGCCGTGGTGATCGTCACGATGGCGTTTTGGGTCTGCGGATACTGGCTGACTTTCAGCGCGGCCAGCGAGCGCAACCCGAGCACGAGGATCAGCAGGCTGACGACCGAGGCAAGCACGGGCCGGCGGATAAAGAGATCGGTGAAGGTCATCGCGCGGTCTCTCTATTGTTCCTGGGGCGCCGGGTTCGGATTGTCCGACGGCTGCACGCTGTTGTTGATGACGAGCGGCGTGCCGTTCTTCAGCTTGAGCTGACCGCTCGTCACGACCTGCGTGCCGGCGTCGACGCCTTTGAGGATCGCGACCTGATCGCCGCGCGTCGGGCCAGGCGTGACGAACACCTGCTGCGCGACGGGCAGCGCCTTGCCCTGCGCGTTGGGCTGGGTGCCCGGCTTGACGATGAACACGGTCGCGCCATAAGGGTTGTAAGTGATCGCGGTTTGCGGCAGCGTCAGGTAGCGCTGTCCGGCGCCCGCGTCGATCTTCACGTTCGCGTACATGCCCGGCAGCAGCTTGCGCTCGTGGTTGTCCACGCTGGCTTCGATCTGCACGTTGCGCGTGGTGCTGTCGACCTTCGGGCTGACCGACTGGATCTTGCCCTTGAACGTTTGCCCGCTGTAGGCATTGGTGTCGACCACGATGGTCTGGCCGATCGCGAGCTGGCCGAGCTGCTGCTGCGGCACGTAGAAATCGGCGTAGATCGGGTCGATTGCCTGCAGCGTGACGATCGCATCGCCCGGATTGATGTACTGCCCCGGATTGATCGTGGTGATGCCGAGACGTCCCGCAAACGGCGCGCGAATGATCTTCTTGTCGACAAGCGCGGCCTGTTGCGCGACTTGCGCCTTCTTGCCCTTGAGGTCGGCGGCGTCGGCGTCGAGCTGCGCCTTGGCGATCGCCTTGATGTCGTACTGCGCCTTGTCGCGCGTGTAGACCGTCTGCGCGAGTTCTGCGGCTGCCTGGAGCGACTGGAGCAGCGCCACGTCGCTGTCCGCGTTGAGCCTGACGAGCACTTGTCCGGCTTTCGCTTCCTGTCCCGAACTGAATGCCACCTCGCGCACGAGGCCCGCGACTTCGGTGGTGACATCGACGCCGCGCACGGCGCGCAGGCTGCCGACCGCAGCAAGCTGCGGCTGCCATTGCTGATAACCGGCGACGACTGCCGAGACGGTGGCGGGCGGCGCCGAGTTGCCCGCCATGAACCTGGCGAACATATGCGTGCGAAACACGTTGAAGCCGACGAGCGCGGCCAGCAGCAGGCCGACACAGATCAGCATGATCACCATCCGTTTTGTCAGCGGTTTTCTTTCGGTCATCGTGATGTCCTTGCACGGCATTGGGCGAAAGCGCCGGACGGTTCGTCCATTCGTTCCTTCGTTTCTGACGGCGCGTGTTGCAAAGAGCGGTGAAGCGAGTGTCCTGTCGGGCTATGGCAATGCGTCAATGCGTGGTCGCGGCGGTGGCCGGCGCGGCGGCGTTCCACCAGCCGCCACCGAGCGCCTGGAAGAGGGCCGCGGTGTCGGCGTAGCGGGCTGCCTGAGCCTGAGCGAGGCTCACCACTGTTTGCTGGTACTGGCGTTGGGCATCGAGAAGCGATAGATAGCTCACGCCGCCGACGCGGTACTGCCCACGCGTGAGTTCCAGCGAGTCGTTGGCGGCATGCCAGGCATCCGTCTGCGCTTTCAGGCCGGTCGCGTCGTGATCGAGCGCGCGCAGCGAGTCCGCGACGTTCTGAAACGCCAGCAGCACCGTCTCACGATATTGCGCGTCGGCCTGCTCGTACGCCGCCTCGGCCGCGCGCTTCTGCGCGCTCAGTTGCCCGCCGTGGAAGACCGGTTGCAGCAGGCCGGCGCCGATGCTCCAGATCGTGCTGCCGGCCTTGAACACCTGTGCCGGCGTGAGGGCCTCGGCGCCGTAGCTGGCCGACAGCGTGATCTGCGGATACATCGCCGCGGTGGCCACGCCGATTTGTGCGCTGGCCTGATGCAGCACGGCATCGGCGGCGAGAATGTCGGGCCGCTGTTGCACCAGGGCCGACGGCAGACTGACAGGCAGCGTTTCGGGTAACGAAAACATCTCGAGCCTGAATTCGGGCAACGCGGTGTCGCTGGGCAGTTTGCCGGCCAGCACGGCGAGCTGGTGACGCACCTGGTCGAGTTGTTGTTGCAGCGGCGGCAGCGTGGCGCGGGTCTGCGCCAACAGGGTCTGCTGCGCGAGCACCGTCGTACGGCCCACGCCCCCAAGTTCGAACTGCTTGCCGAGTACGCCGAGTTGCTCGTCTTCTTGCGCGGCGATCTGCTCGGTTGCCTCGATCTGGGCGCGCAGCGACGCCTCCTTGACGGCCGCGGTCACGATGTTCGCCGACATCGCGAGATAGGCCGCCTGCAACTGGAAGCGCTGGTAATCGACTTGCGCGTGCACCGCTTCGAGTGCGCGCCGGGTGCCGCCGAACACGTCGAGTTTGTACGACACGTTCACCGATGCGTTGTAGAGATTGAACTCCTCGACGAGTCCGGGCTCGCCGAATGTGACGCCGTTGAATTTTTGGCGCGTGGCGCCGAGTTGCGCGTCGACGCTGGGCAGAAGGGTGCCGCCCGCTTGCGCCGAGAAGTTTTCGCGCGCCTGCCGCAGGGCCGCTTGCGCCGCCGCGATGTTCGGACTGTTGACGAGCGCCTGACGGATCAGCGTGTCGAGCGGCTCGCAATGAAAGAGCGCCCACCAGGCGGCGGGAATGTCCTGTCCCGGCACGAAGCGCTGCGGCAAGCCGGCGGCTCCCGGGGAAGAGGCCGTCTGCTCGGGCAGCGGCGAGGCGGTGTAGGTGTCGGTAGCGGGCGCGGGGGGAGAGCGGTAGTCAGGACCGACCATGCAGCCGGCCACTGCGGCACAGCCGCATAGGGCGACGCACAGGCGCCGCTGCCGGACAATACGCGGGTTAACGTCGGTCATCGATCCACCTTGTATCGCCTGCGTTCTGACTAAACGAGCGAGCGGACGCGGATATTCGGGCAACGTGAACGTTCGGTGTTTCTTTTCCTGCCTGACGCGGGAATTTACCATGCGGGACGATAGCTACGCGTAGCCTAGCACGGTCGATTGCTGCGCTCGCACACGAGATCACGTAGGCGGTGCGCTCGACCTGCCTCCACCGGAATCTCCCATCGCGCAAACGGTCTATACTGGAATATCGCCCTTTTTTTTCGGGGGATCAAATGGCTGCCACGCAATCAGGGGCGACGCCCCTCTCCGACCAGGACGCTCGGCGGCAGTTACGCCGCGCGGTCATCGCCAGCACGATTGGCACTACGATCGAATGGTATGACTTCTTCCTCTACAGTACGGTCACCGGCCTGGTTTTCGCGAAGCTGTATTTTCCCGGATCAGACCCACTCGTCGGCACACTGCAAGCTTTCCTGATTTACGCCGTCGGCTTTATAGCGAGGCCGGTTGGCGCGGCTATTTTCGGCCACTACGGCGATCGCATCGGACGTAAGGCCACGCTCATCGTCACGCTGTTGCTGATGGGATTCGCCACGTTTGCCGTGGCCTTTGTTCCGACCTATGCGACGATCGGCATCTGGGGCGCCGTCGCGCTCACGGTGCTGCGTTTCATCCAGGGCGTGGGCGTCGGCGGCGAATGGGGTGGCTCGGTCCTGATGTCGATGGAATGGGCGCGCACCAACGCGCACCGCGGCTTCGTCGCCTCCTGGCCGCAGTTCGGGGTGCCGGCGGGACTGTTCCTGGCCAATCTCGCCGTGCTGGCCATGAGCGAGATCTCCGGCAGTGCTTTCCTGACGTGGGGCTGGCGCGTTCCCTTCTTTCTCAGCATCGTACTCGTCGCGATCGGCCTCTACATCCGCCTGAATATTCTCGAGACGCCGATCTTCGCGCGGCTCCTCGCCGAACACAAGATCGAGAAGACGCCGATGCTCGAGGTATTGCGCCGCCAGCCGAAAGACATCCTTCTCTCGGCCTTTGCGCGCATGGCGGAACAGGCCCCGTTCTACATTTTCACGGCCTTCGTCTTCACCTATGGCGTCACGACGCTGGGCGTGACACGCGACCTGCTGCTGACGGCGGTACTGGCGGCTTCCGTGCTGGAATTCGTCACCATCCCGCTGTTTGGCCATGTGTCCGATCTGATCGGGCGGCGGCGGATGTACATGATCGGTGCCGCCGCTGTCGGTGTATTCGGCTTCCTCTATTTCGGCATGGTGGACACCAGGAATCCAATGTGGATCTTTGCGGCCATCGTGCTCTCGCTGGTACCGCATTCGATGATGTATGGTCCGCAAGCTGCATTGATCGCCGAATCGTTCACGGGGCGGCTGCGTTACAGCGGGGCGTCCATGGGCTACCAACTGGCTTCGGTCATTGCGGGCGGCCCCGCGCCGCTGATTGCGACCGCGCTCTTCGCTTACTACCATTCGGGCTATGCGATCGCCGGCTATGTGCTGGTGTGCTCGGCGCTCAGCCTGATCGCCGCTTCGCGGCTAGGTGACTACACGAACAAAGACATCTCGCAGGAATACGACGATGCGCGGACGATGGGCGATAGCGGGCACGCCACTCCAGCCGCATGATTAGTCGGCTTGCCGCGGCTTCCATCAATAGGCCGCGGTCAGAGCGGGCCGGGCCGGGCCGGGTTCGCAGTGCCTGTCTTCATTCCCACCACGCTAATTCCCGCTACCCCTGGTCCTACATGCCTCGACAACATCCGCGGGCGCACGACCTGATCGGTGGCTCATTGCGCCCATTGGCCAGATTGCCAGCGTGCCCCGTGCCATGCCCGACGCAATGTTCCTTCACATGCGTCGAATCTGATCAGGCGTTTCAGTCATATCTTACGGCGACCTGATCATAGAACCTCGCGTCTCCCAATCGTACATTTGAGCCACCGGAATGCCAGGTCAGCCGCCTGCCTTCAGGCCGGTAGATGAACGCTCACGGCCCCGCCGCATGACGATTTATATTGGGAGAAATGCTATGAATGCAGTATCGCGACTCACCGACCGCGATCGTTACGCGCGGTGCATTCGCGCTTCAAAGATGGTCAGCTGGGACATCGACCGTGACGTGATTCGAGGCCGCACGTTTGACACGTCGCAGAAGTATCTGCCAGACGGGCTCTCACTGGCTCCGAATTTCATCACGCTCTCCGATAGCGAGAAGCGTTTTGTCAGCCAGATTCAGGGACGCACGTATGCCAACGTGTTCGGACTGGTGGAGCGCTTCATCAACGCCAAGGTGCTGGAAGTCAGCCGCGACTATTGGCTCGGCGACCAGGTGGCGCTCGAGGCGCTGGTCCGCTTTAGCGACGAGGAGCTTAAGCATCAGGCGCTGTTTCGCCGCATCGACATGCTGGTCGGTGAAACGCTGCCCGCCGGCTATCGCTTCAACGTCGACCCTGATGCCATTGCCGCCGTGGTCCTCGGCAAGAGCACCTGGGCCGTGCTGGCGCTGACGCTGCATATCGAACTGTTCACGCAGCTTCACTATCGCCATAGCATTGATCCAGACGGTCAGCTTTCCGAACTATTCAAGAATGTATTCCTTTACCACTGGAAGGAGGAGAGTCAACACGCCATTCTCGACGAGCTCGAATGGGAACGTCATGACGCCACTGTCACGGCTAACGATCGCGACAAGGCTGTTGACGAGTTCATCGAACTGGTCGTCGCGATCGACGGCATTCTGCAGGCGCAGGCCGTAGCCGACGCGCGTTACTTCGTGGCCAACTGCGGCCGCGCGGTCTATGAAGCGGAAACGCTGTCGATCGAAGCGAATTTCCTCGAGGCCTACCGGTGGCAATACATCCACTCGGGTGTACGTCACCCTCATTTCAGGGAGGTGCTTTATAGCCTTATTTCCGAAGACCAGGCCATGCGCATCCAGACTGCGCTCGCCACCCTGCAATAAGACTTTCTGAAGCTGAACAACCCACGTTTGTAGAGGAGATGGAACATGAATGCCAATGCACAGACCCATGAAACTAACATCGTCAACGGCCTCGACGTCGACGACCTGTTCTCCCTGATCGAAGGCGTCAAGGGCGATGCGTCGAAAGCCAACACCAGTTGGCGCGTTGCCACGACCTGGAAGGGCCAGGCCCGGAGCCGCTCCGAGGTAAAGGGGTTCGCGATCGGAGGGCAGGACGTGTCGCGTCGATTCACGATCGATATCGATGAACCTCTCGAACTCGGCGGCTCGAACCAGTTCGCCAATCCTCAGGAGCATCTGATCGCGGCGCTGAACGCTTGCATGACGGTGGGTTACGTGGCGCAGTGCGCTGTTCGCGGAATCACGCTCCAATCTCTCGAGATTGAAACGGAGGGCGACATCGACCTTAGAGGCTTTCTTGGGCTCGACCCGAAGGTGGCAAACGGTTACGAGAGCCTGCGTTATACCGTTCGTATCAAGGGCAGCGGTACCAGGGAACAGTTCGCCGAAATCCACGACGCTGTCATGGCCACTTCTCCCAACTTCTACAATCTGGCGAATGCCGTCTCCTTGAAACCCACGCTTGTGATCGGGTGAGCTTCGCGATGTAGGGCGGCGCGACTGGAATCGTCTCTGTCGCACCGCCTTCCAACTGCGGATCGCCAACTCAGCTGTCCGGTGAACTGTCATACGCGTTCACCGACGTTCACCGGTTTCAACTTTTCGGCAGGTGTTCAGGCTTGAAGTTACTCGACGAAATCCGTCGCTTCGGAAGAGCCTTTCCAGGCGTCGACATCGTGCTGGACCGCTGCGGTCTTTTGCGCCGCCAGTTCGTTCGCAATCTTGCCGGCGAACAGGTGCAACGGGGGTTCTGTTACGTCCACCGCCTGCATGATCAGCAGGGCCAGCTTGTCCGGGTCGCCTGCCTGACGACCGTGCAGCGTGCCGAGATGCAGATCGAGCGATGCCTTGGCCTCGGTATATTCGTCGATCTGCCGTTTGGCCACCGCTAGCGCGCCACTCGACAAAAACTCCGTGCGCACCGGCCCCGGATACACCACCGTTGCCTTGATGCCGAACTCGGCCACCTCGGCGGCCAGCGACTCCGTCAGGCCGGCGATGGCGAACTTGCTCGCCACATAGCTGCCCCAGCCGGCGTAGCCGCCCTGGAAACCCACGATCGAAGCGATATTGATCACATGCCCGCCGCGCTCGGCACGCAGGTGCGGAAGCGCATGCCGCAGCACCGTCAGCGGGGCGAACAGGTTGATGTCGAAGTTTTGCCGAAGCTCCTCGTCGGAAAGCCCTTCAACGGTGCCCTGTTGCGCATAGCCGGCGTTGTTGACGACCACATCGATCTTGCCGAAGGTTTCAATCGTCCTGGCGATAGCGGATCGCACGCTCTGGTCGTTGGTGAGATCCACTTGCAGAGGAAGAAACTGCCCGGAAGCCGGGCCGATCGCTTCGGTCAGCGACGCTACGGTTCGCGAGGTCGCCGCGACACGATCGCCGCGCGCGAGGAGTTGCCGTACGAGTCGTTGGCCGACGCCTTTCGACGCGCCGGTGACAAACCAGATTTTTGCAGATTTGCTCATGATGATGTCCTTTGATAGATCAGTCATGCGAAATTAATGGAGGCCAATTGTTTAAAGGAACACGGCCATGAATTACTTGAGCGCCACGCTCATTCCGCCATCGGCCATCACCACCGCGCCGACGATATAGCTGGCTTTATCGGAAGCCAGGAAGGCGATCACTTCGGCGATTTCCCGCGGATCGGCCGCCCGTTTGATCGGCGCGCTCTTGCCATGCGCGGCGAGAAAAGCCGGCCCGTCTTCGTGGATGTGGTTCGTGATGTTCGTCACCGCATCGCCCGATCCGACCGCATTGACGCGAATGCCGTGATCGATCGCTTCGAGCGACATGGCGCGCGTCAACTGGGCGAGCGCGCCTTTCGACGCCGCATAAGCGGCGATCAGCGGAAACGCCTGATAACACGCATATGAGCCCACGTTGACGATCGCGCCCGTCTTCGCCGGCATCATCGCGCGCATTGCCTCGCGCGAGAAAAGGAACGCGCCGGTGGAATTGACTGCCTGAATGCCGTTCCAGTCGTCGAGCGTCATGTCAATGACCGGCTTGTTGATGATGATGGCCGCGTTGTTGACCAGAATGTCCAGCCGCCCAAAGCGTTCTGTCGCTGTCGACACCGCACGCACCGCGCTTTCTTCATGCGCGACGTCGGCGATGAGCGGCACGATCCCCGGCCGGGCCAACGCTTCGACATTGGCGCCACGATCGACGGCGATCACGGTGGCGCCTTGGCCGTGCAGTAGCTCGGTGGTGGCGAGTCCGATGCCGCTAGCCGCGCCAGTGACGATGGCGACCTTGCCGGCGAACATTTGGTCTGTGGATGCAGATGAGGTCATGATGAATTTCTCTTGGGGGAAGGGGATGGTTAGAAGGAACTTGCCGTCGGACGCACGACGAGTTCGCTCACGTCGACATCCGCCGGCTGCTCGATCGCGTAGGCGACTGCGCGCGCAATGGCGTCGGAGGTCAACGCGATCCGGCGGAAGTCACGCATTGCGGCCCGCGCCGTTTCGTCGGAGATCGAATCGGCCAACTCCGACTCCACGACGCCCGGGCAGATCACGGTCACGCGAATCTTGTCGGTTTCCTGCCGCAAGCCATCCGAGATGGCGCGCACGGCGAATTTGGTGGCGCAGTAGACAGCGGCCGTCGGCGTGACGGCCAGCCCGCCGATCGAGGACATATTGATGATCTGGCCGAACCCCTGGCGCTCCATGGTCGGCAGTACCGCGGCGATGCCGTGCAACACGCCGCGCACGTTCACGTCGATCATGCGATTCCACTCGTCCACTTTGAGCGAGCTCAAAGGCGACAAAGGCATCACGCCGGCGTTGTTGACGATCACGTCGATACGGCCGAAGGTGTCCAGCGCGAACTGGGCGAAAGCGTTCACGTCGGCGGCGGACGTGACGTCGAGTGCCCGATAATGAACCGAGCCGCCGCTCGCCTGGATTGTTTCGGCCAGCGCCGCGAGTCGTTCGGTGCGCCGTGCGCCGATCACGAGCTGATGCCCCTGGGCAGCGAGCAGCCGAACCGTTGCTTCACCGATACCGCTGCTTGCCCCGGTGATGAGGATGACCTTGGGTTGGTTGGTTTGCGTTGTCATGGTGCGTTCTCCGTTCCGATAGTTCGTGCAGGTCTTGTCCGAGGGGCGCCGCGAAGGCCGTACATCAGGAAGCAGGGCAATCGCGGCGGCGTCTCTCTCGAGACCTTCGGCAGCACTGTGCAACCGATGACCCATCTTATGAGCCGGCCACCTGCGTGCGAATACACGCGACAATGGCGGTATTGCCTATTCCTATCGACGTGGGTTGTTGCCCGTTGATCGAGTCCGGCGGAATCGCTTAACCTGACCTCGCAAAAAAAGGAGTTCTCGTGACCGTTGCCGACACCCCGGTTTCCACAAGAATGGTGAGCCTGCTTGGGCGCCTGGCGCCGAATGAGGGGTACACCCAGTCCGCACTGGAATCGGTGCGGTTCATGCGCTCGAACCGGCCGTTGGGGCGCACGCCCGTGCTGTACGAACCCAGCATCGTGATCGTGTGCCAGGGGCGCAAGCTGGGCTTTCTGGGCGAAGAGGTGTACGTCTACGATGCGCAGCACTACCTGGTTCTGTCGGTACCGCTGCCGTTTTCCACGGAAACCGAGGCGAGCGAGTCCGAGCCGATGCTGGCCGTGTCGCTGCGGCTCGATCTCACCGATCTGACCGACCTGATTCTGGCGATCGATCAATCGACGTGCCAGCAGCAAGGCACGCCGCTTGGGATCGTCTCCACGCCGCTGGAGGGCGATCTTGCCGACGCTACGTTACGCCTGCTACGGGCGCTGAGCTCGCCGCTCGATGCGCAGGTGCTCGGGCCGGCAATCGTGCGCGAAATCTGCTATCGGGTCCTGGTGGGGGAGCGCGGTGCGGCGATGCGAGCGGCGCTCGCCCATCAAGGCCGCTTCGGCAGGGTGGCCAAGGCGCTGCGGCGGATCCACACGGACTTTGCCGAGCCACTCGATGTCAGCCGTCTCGCCGACGAAGCCGGCATGAGCGTGCCGGCTTTTCACGCCAATTTTCGGGCCGTCACGCAGACCTCTCCGATCCAGTACATCAAGTCGACGCGGCTTCATCAAGCGCGCCTCATGATGATCCGCGACGGCTTGACTGCCGCGTCCGCGTCGGCGCGAGTCGGCTATGAGAGCCCGTCGCAGTTCAGCCGCGAATTCAAGCGGTTTTTTGGACGCTCGCCGGTGGACGAGGCTCGGGACATGCGAGCGTCTTTCGCGCTTTCGCCCGCCGCGAAGATCGACGATTTTGTCGCGTCTCACTGATAGCCGGCTTCACCCATGCTGCGCGCGAGTTGCGGCCCTCAGACCGGGCACCGGCGCTGAGCACAAAGGCAACGGCAACGGCAAGGGAGAATAACGCTAGCTGCGGTAATCGGATTTCGGGTCGTCGATCAGACGGAGCGCGGCTTGCCACGCCAGTTCCGCGATTTCCGCCGAATCCTCGCGAGCGAACTGGCTCGCGGTCAGTTCACAGACTTCACGCGACGGGATGCGCAAGGCGCTGCCGCCGGCCAATGCCTGAATCTGCGCCTGGCAGGCACGTTCGAGGAAGTAGATCTCATGGAATGCTTCGGCGGCCGTGGCGCCTGCGGCCAGCAATCCGTGATTGCGCAGGATCATCGCCTTGCAGGTGCCGAGATCGCGGACCAGACGTTCGCGTTCGCCGAGTTCCAGCGCGATGCCTTCGTAATCGTGGTAGCCGAGCTTGCCGTAGAACTTCAACGCATGCTGGCTGATCGGCAGCAGCCCTTGTTCCTGAGCGGATACAGCGGTTCCGGCGGCCGTGTGCGTGTGGATCACGAAATGCAGGTCGTCCCGCGCGGCGTGAATCGCCGAGTGGATCGTGAAACCCGCGGCGTTCACGCGGAACGATGCGGGCTCGGTTTGCGCTCGCTCGTCGACGACCTTGCCCTGATGATCGATCTTCACCAGATCCGAAGCGCGCATCTCGTGGAACAGGACACCATAGCGATTGATCAGGAAGGCGGCTGGCTCACCCGGCGCGCTCGGCAGACGCGCGGTAATGTGCGTGTCGATCATGTCCGTCATGCGGAAATGCGCGACGAGCCGGTAAAGCGCGGCCAGTTCTTCCCGCACATGCTGCTCGCTATCGGATTGCGTGCTGCGTGCTGCGCGCGATTCCAGCGCAGGGTCGGATAATTGGGTCGTTTGCATTTGAGAAGGCTCCGAGGTTCGCACTTGCTGTCGCGTGCGTAATGTTCGCTGGCGGCGAGGCGGGTTGGCAAGCGTCGCGGCTTCGGTAAACAATACGCCGTTATCGTCGGCGAGGACCAGTCCGTCGGACCGTACCATGCTCGCGCATGGTCTCGTGCCTTTATCGAAAGCCAAAAGCAATCTCCGATAAAAAAAGAACTCGCCCAAAAAGAAAAACGCCCCGCAGGGCGTTTTTCAAGAACTTCGATCCAGCAGGAAACTCGCGTTCCCCACCGAGAGAGACCCGCTTAGAACTTGTGACGGATACCGACGCGGAACGCCAACTGGTTGTCCGAACCCGTGCCCGACGTATTGAAGTAGCTCGTGCTCGAACCGATCTGCGCCTGCACATCGCCCGTTGCCGCATTGTGGCCCGAAGCGATCTGGTAGATACCCAGTGCATACACGTCCGTACGCTTGCTCAGCGCGTAGTCGACGCTCAGGTCCACCTGATTCCAGTGGCCCGTGTTCGCGTTGCTCAGGTGCATGTACGTGTAGCCTGCGCCTGCCGTCAGAGCCGGCGTGAACGCGTACTTCGCGCCTGCTTCATAGGCGGCGAACGTCGTCGAACCACCCGTGATCGGCTCGAAGCGCGTGTTCGTGTACAACGCCCACAGCGTCGCTGCGCCGATCGAGTAACGGCCGCCGACGCCGAACGTGCGCAGATCGCGCACCGTGCCGGTCGTCACGTTGGCCATCGCCGTCGAGAAGGCCGGCGTTGCCTGACCCGGGAAGCGGATGTCCGTGTAAGCCGCGCCGACGCCGAACGGACCGTTGGCGTAGTTCACGCCGAAGCTATAAGCACGCGACGAACCGGCGGTCGTGCCGACCGTCGGTGCGCCGGCAAATGCGCCTGCCTGGTTCGAGAAGCCGTACATCGCGCCGAAGGTCAGGCCCGCGAAATTCGCGCTGCTGAACTTGACTGCGTTGTTGATACGGCTCGACGTCAACTGGTCGACGTCGTTGATGTGGTAAGCGTAGTTACCCGCGACGGTCTGGCCGCCGGTCGAGTAGTTGCCGCCCAGATAGTCCGTCGAAAACGAGTACTGGCGACCGAACGTCAGCGAGCCGATGCCGTCCTTCGACAGACCGACATAAGCTTGACGGCCGAACAGCGCGCCACCCTGGCCGAGCGTGCCGTTGCCGCTGTTAAAGCCGCTTTCCAGGACGAACAGCGCCTTCAGGCCACCACCCAGATCTTCCGTGCCGCGCAGGCCCCAACGGCTGCCTTGCGAAACGCCGTCGTCGTACTTGAAGAGGTTGTCGTGACCCGTTGCGGTCTTCGAGTTGTTCACGTAGCTGATACCGGCATCGATCAAGCCATACAGCGTAACGCTGCTTTGCGCGTGGGCGGCGGTGGCGAAGACGGCGAGAGTAGCGGCGGTCAATACTTTCTTGTTCAAGACTTTCTCCGATTAAAAATTAAGCGATCGCGGCGCCGAACTCTTTGGTCAGGTCGTGCGATGGCCCGAAATTTAAGGGAACGCAGAGTAAGGTATGTGACAGCATGGGTTATTTTTGAAATCTGTCGCGCCGGCGCGACACTCACATGGCGCCGCCCGCTCAAATCACGCAGGCCATGCGCGTATAAGCTTTTTCCGGATCGTGCATATAAGCGTGTGAAAAACGATTGGTTTCGGGCGCCCCGGCCGCATGCGACGATGCGCGCCTATCAACAAATCACACGTGGGGCAACGCATGCAACGCCGGAGAATCATCCAGAACCTACTCGCTATTGCGGCCATTTCGCTGACGGCCACGTTCGCGCACGCGGACGACAAACAACTCAAGATCGGCACGATGAGCGGTCCCGATGCGCAAATCTGGACGGTCGTGACGAAAGTGGCGGCGCGCGAAGGTCTGAACGTCAAGGTCATCGAATTCAACGATTACGTGCAGCCGAACGCGGCGCTCGACGCGGGCGATCTCGACGCCAATGGTTTTCAGCACCAGCCGTTTCTCGACAGCCAGATCAAGCAGCGCGGCTACAAGATCGTCAACGTCGGCCTGACCTATGTGTCGCCGATGGGCTTCTATTCGAAGAAACTCAAGTCGCTCAAAGACTTGCCGGAAGGCGCGAAGGTCGGCATCCAGAACGATCCGTCGAACGGCAACCGTGCGCTGCTGCTTCTGCAGAAGTACGGCGTGATCAAACTCAAGCCGGGCGTCGGCACGAACGGGGTGAACGCGACGCCGCTCGACGTCGCCGAGAATCCGAAGAAGATCAAGCTGGTCGAACTCGACGCCGCGCAATTGCCGCGTGCGCTCGGCGATCTCGACGCGGCGTCGATCAATACCGACTACGCGGTCAAGGCCGGCCTGCAGCCGACCAAAGACGCGATCGCGATCGAGGACCTCAAAGGCCCGTACGCGAATCTGATCGCGGTGCGCGAGCAGGACCGCAATCAGCCGTGGGTGAAGAAGCTGGTGGCGGCGTACGAGTCGGACGAAGTGCGCAAGTACATCGATACGCAATTCAAAGGCGCGATCATTCCGGCCTTCTGAGCGCGGCGTCGACACACGGAGTGCAAAAGCAGATCGCCCGCTGAAACAGCGGGCGATTTGTCTTTCGGCTCAAGCTTTTACCGGTGCAATGCGCGGCAACGCGGCACCGTCCACGGTTGCGCTTTAGTTGCTCAACAGCGAGCCGCTGCGGAACGCCTTCGCGCCGGCGATGCGCGCGAACTCCAGGCCGGCCGTCGCAAAGCGCGTCAAATGCCGTGCGTACAGCACGCCGGCCACGCTGCTCTTCAGCGTGACGACTTGCTCCGTCAGCGGATCGACAATATCGGCGATCTCATGGCCCACGTCGACCCAGGTGCCCACTTCGCAGCGATACACCAGCACGCCGCTCATCGGCGCGACGATCGGCTCGGCGCCGGCGAGCGGCGTGGCGGCGAATTCGAGCGGCGGCAGCGGAGCGGCCGTACCGTCGATCACGCCACGCGAGGTCAGGTATTCGATGATCGCCTGGGCATCGTGCTCGGCGTACTCGTACGACACTTCGCGCTGGCCGCGCAGTTCGATCGTGACCGAGATCGAGCCGTTCGGAATCGGGAAGCGGTCGCCGTAGCGGCCACGCAGATCCGACCAGCAGAAGCTGTGGATTTCATCGAACGGGTTGCCCACCGAATTGAGCGCGAGCAGCGAGGCCTTGGCATCCAGGTAGCAGGCGAGCGGCTCGACTTCCGGCCACAGATCCGGATTCGTGTAGAGGTGCATCGCGGCTTCCCAGTCGCAGTGCAGATCGAGCACGATGTCGGCGTCGTACGAAAGTTTTTGCAGTGCGAGGCGCTGCGATTCGAGTTCGGTTGCCGGCTGTTGCGCGTCGAGCGCCTCGCGCATGGCCGTACGGATGGCGGTGCGGTTGGCGTCGACGTTGTCGGTCAGGCGCGACTCGATCACCGGCTGCACCAGCGCCGACAGATCATGGAAATTGCGGTTGAAGTTCTGCGCGGTGTTGGTTTCGAAGCGTCCCGTCAGATGGCCGAGAAAGTGCTGGTTCAGGCCGATCGGATTGGCCACCGGCACGATCACGACTTCGCCGCGAAGCTTGCCGGCCGCTTCCAGCGCGGCCAGCTTGCGGCGCAGCGCCCACGACACCAGCATGCCGGGCAACTCGTCGGCATGCAGCGACGACTGGATGTAGATCTTCTGCCCGCCGCCGGGACCGTAGTGGAAACTCATGAGGTTGCGGGCGGTGCCGAGCGTCGGGGCAATCAGCGGATGGGTTTGGGTTTGCATAGTTTTCAAATCCGCGGCCAGGTGGGGCGTGCCGCGCTATCTCGTTGATAACAGTGGGGAAACTTGCTTGGCGGCCGGTCAGTCTCGGGGCCGGCGGGTGGCGCCTTGCGGGCGCCTCGATCGCACGATCTTAGCCGATATGACGCAGTGTGTGGTTTTATGCGGCGCCGCAAATGAAACGGGCTCCGCATGTGGCGGAGCCCGTTTCGGCAAACCGGCCGGCGCGCCGTCAGACGCGCATGGCTGGTTGAGTTGGCAACTTAGCTGCCGTACACGTCGAAGTCGAAGTACTTCTTCTCGAGCTTCTTGTACGTACCGTCCTTGATGATGTCGGCGATCGCCTTGTCGATCTTCGCCTTCAGATCGGTGTCTTCCTTGCGCATGCCGATGCCCGCGCCGTTGCCGAGGATCTTCGGATCGTCGAGGTTCTTGCCGACGAAGTCGAAGCCGGCGCCGCGCGGCGTCTTCAGGAAGCCGATTTCAGCTTGCACCGCATCTTGCAGCGCTGCGTCCAGACGGCCCGACAGCAAGTCGGCGTAAACCTGGTCCTGGTTCTGATACGGCACGACCTTCGCGCCCTTCGCTTCCCAGTACGTCTTCGCGTAGGTTTCCTGGATCGTGCCTTGTTCCACGCCAACCGTCTTGCCCTTGAGCGAGTCGGCCGTCGGCAGGATGCCCGAACCCTTCTTCGCGACGAGGCGCGTCGGCGTGTTGAACAGCTTGTTCGAGAAGGCGATCTGCTCGGCGCGTTGCGGCGTCATGGACATCGACGACAGCACGCCGTCGAACTTCTTCGCCTTCAGGGCCGGGATCATGCCGTCGAAGTCGTTTTCGACCCACACGCACTTGGCCTTCAGGCGCGCGCAGATTTCATTGCCGAGGTCGATGTCGAAGCCAACGAGCTTGCCGTCCGAGCCCTTCGACTCAAACGGAGGATAGCTGGCGTCAACGCCGAAACGGATGGTCGACCACTCTTTAGCGTGTGCGCCAATCGAGACGGTAGCAAGCAGAGCAACCGTCAAAGCCGCTAGCAGTTTTTTCACTGTTTAACTCCTCGTGTAGTTCAAATACGCCCGCATGCGGTTGTACCGCTGCGAGTCACCCGGCGCGACTCACGACCGGGCTTGGGTTGAAGCTGCCAGCCGGGGCGGCCAGCAGCGCGCGCCAAGCTTATCAGTTCAAAAAGATTGGGTAGCTAGTGAAACACCGGATGGCGCGGGAGGATAGCTTTTAAGGTCCAAGTGTGGTGGAGATTCAAAAGCGGCCGTGATGCGTATTGGATGGAATGGCCGCTCGCCTTGCGCATGTAATCGCGTAGTAATGAAGTTGGCTAATTGCGTCCGTATTGCAGTTCGGCCGAATGACGCGCGATTCAAGCCACTCGGGCGCGGCGGACTAAAAACCGGCCATTTACTCCTTATTTACTGCTTACCCAGCGAATCCGCGCGCCCGGCGCCGACCTCGCCGCACCACAGTTCGCCTTTGTCCATCATCTGCGCCTCCTGCGCGGACATGCCCGCGCAGGTGCCGCGCATGTCCGGCGTCTCGCGCTCAGTGCGCGCGAGCGCGGCCCGGTTCATTTCGCCCTGAAGCCAACTGCCGAAGCACCCGATCGACCCGGCCGCGACGGCCACCCACATCCACTCTGTTTTGCTCAAGCGCATTGTCTGTTTCTTGTCCGACTCTTCGACTGCCCGCAAGACAGGCCGCGCGACATCCGGCGACGCTGCCGTCGACCGCCGGCGGCGGACTGGGCAAGAGAGTTTATCGGCACCGGCGCGGGGTTCTTTAGAGGCGGCCCTCTATCTCCGAATGGCGTTATTGAGCGCGGACAATCGCGCGCTATTACAGCGCTTGCGCGCGTTTCAATCGATAGGCGGCGAGTTAAAGTTTCCGCATAAAGTGCCGTTAAATGCAGTTGAGCGGCTTTGATGCATCACGTCCGACCGGATATTTTTTCGACTCTGGCTAAGCCAAAAACCAAAAATGGTTTCCTTAGCGCTATCATCGATGCTCCTCGCGCTCCGCTACACGCAGCATCGAGCGCATCTGTCTGAAGAAAGTCACCGAGCACCCCGTCCGCGGATCGAGTCCGCGTGTTTGCGCTCGTCGGAAAGGCCTTCTGCTAAACGGTGTTGGGTATGCACATGATGTTGACGGCAGATGAAAAGCGCTTTTGTAAACGATTCTTCCATCCACGAATCGCTGCCGCCTTGGCGCGCGCGCGTTTGTCGTGTCGCGGCGTTTGTTCGGGATATTTAACATTTC
Organism: Paraburkholderia sp. NPDC080076; assembly: GCF_050281145.1. Classification (NCBI taxonomy): domain Bacteria; kingdom Pseudomonadati; phylum Pseudomonadota; class Betaproteobacteria; order Burkholderiales; family Burkholderiaceae; genus Paraburkholderia; species Paraburkholderia sp. NPDC080076. The sequence continues at coordinate 149,234 of NZ_JBNNWQ010000009.1, forward strand.
TGATTGGCGCGGTTATCTGCCTGGGCGTTTGTTTGGCGTCGCCGGTTAAAGCCGAAGAAAAGATTCTGCGCGTGCTGGCATGGCCCGGCTACGCGGACGCCGACGTCGTCAAGAATTTCGAGGCGCGTTATCAAGCCAAAGTGGAAGTGACGCTGGTCGATTCCGATGAGGCGCTGTGGGCGCAGATGCACGCCAAACATGCGCCGCCTTTCGACGTGCTCGCCGCCAATACCGCGGAAATCCAGCGCTACACGCAGGCGAATCTGCTCGCGCCGCTCGATCTCGCCAGCTTGCCGAACACCAAAAAACAATTGCCGCGCTTTCAGGCGCTCGCGTCGATCGGCGGCATCACGTCGGGCGGCAAGGCGTACGCCATTCCGTTCACGTATTCGTCGATGGGCCTGATCTACGACCGCAAGCAGGTCGCCGTGGCGCCGCGCTCCATGCGCGAATTGTGGAATCCGCGCTACCGCGGCAAGGTGCTCGACTTCAATAGCGCGCAGCACAATTTCTCGTTCACGGCGCTGGCGCTCGGCTATCCCCATCCTTTTCAGCTCGATGCCGCGCAGATGCGCGCGATCGCGCACAAGCTCGTCGATCTGCGCCGCAATCTGTTGACCTATTACACGTTGCCCGAGGAGGCGACCGCGTTTTTCATCCAGCACAAGGTTGCGCTGATGTTCGGCAACTACGGCACCCAGCAGGTCGAATTGCTGCGCCGCGCGGGAGCCGACGTCGGCTACGTGATTCCCGACGAAGGCGCGCTCGCGTGGCTGGATTGCTGGTCGATGACGCGCGCGGCGGCCGATCAGCCGCTGGCGCTCGCGTGGATCAATTACATGCTCGAACCGGACGTGAGCGCCTTGCTGACGCAACGCCAGGGACTCGCCAACACGTTGACGGCGCCCGCGGAAAACAGCGATAACGCGCGCATCGTGTGGATCGGCCCGGTCGAAGATATTCAGCGGCGCGAGGACCTGTGGGCCAGAATCGTGTCCGGGGACCGGTCGGAGCGTTTTTGATGATACGCCCGGGGCTGACCTTCAAACTATCCGTGCTGCTTGCGTGCATCGGCGTGCTCGCGTCCGGCGCGACCGGCTATTACGCGTATCGCGCCAACCGCACGATGCTCGTGAACGAAGCCGAGCGCAGCCTGCTTACGTCGACGGAATTGCTCGGCCAGCGCTTTTCCACCTCGATCGACGACGTCGCCGCCGACGCGCTCGTGCTCGCGAGCATGCCGTCCACGGCGGAGGTCGCGCAGACCGACGACGGTATCGGCCCGAACGTGGCGCGCGAACGGCTGGCGCAGGTGTATTCCAGTTTCATGGTGCATCACCCCGAGTACCTGCAAGTCCGTCTGATCACGCGCGAGCACTATGGACTCGAACTGGTGCGCTTCGACCGCGACGCCGACGGTCTCGTGCGCGTCGAAGGCAACAAGCTGCAGGAGAAAGGCCAGTTCGCGTACGTGTTCGACACGCTGGCGTTTTCGCCGGGCCGCATCTACACCTCACCGATCTCGGTCAACCACGAGTACGGCACGCATGCCGCGGAGGGCAAGCCGACCTTGCGGGTCGGCACGCCGGTGTCGAACGCCAATGGCGCGGTGGTGGGCGTGATCGTGATCGACATCGATCTGGCGGGTTTGTTCAAGCGCCTGCAAAGCGATTTGCCGAGCGACTATCAGGTCTATCTGGCTAACGAGTGGGGCGATTTCCTCGTTAATCCGGATGTGTCGAAAACCTTCGGCTTCGATCGCGGCCGGCGCGTGCTGATGCAGGACAGTTTCTCCGTCACCAAGCCGCTGTTCGAGCAGACGCAAAGCGAGGTGCTGGTCAACGGCCTTGGGCGGCCACGGCAGGCCGCCGGCCAGGTGCTCGCTTTCGTGCGCAGGCCGTTCGGCGATCTGGAGGGCAACCGCTTCATCGTGCTCGGCCTCGCCAAGCCGCTCGAGGACGTCCTGTCCGGCGCGAATCTGCTTGGCAACAGAATCGTGCGCATGGTGCTGATTTTCAGCGTGCTGGCGCTGTTCCTTGCGGTTCTGTTCGCGCGCGCGCTGACCAAGCCGCTGCACATTCTCGCGTACGCGGCGACGCATCTGTTCGCCGAGCACGCCATGGAAACGCTGCCGCTCAAACGGACCGACGAGATCGGCGTGCTGGCGCGCTGCTTCGACCGGCTGCGCCGCGAAATCAAATCGCAGATGGACGTGTTGCACACCAAGCAACGCGAGCTCGTGCATCTCGCCACGCACGACGTGCTGACCGGACTGCCGAACCGTGTGCTGTTCATGGAGAAGCTCGAAAGCGCAATCGACGAAGCGACGCGGCGCGAGGAAGGGCTGGCCGTGCTGTTCGTCGACCTGGACCGCTTCAAGCAGATCAACGACCAGTTTGGCCATGCCGTCGGCGACAAGGTGCTCGTCGCGGTGGCGCGCCGCTTGAAGCAGGTGCTCTGTTCCGCGGATGTGGTGGCGCGTCTGGGCGGCGACGAGTTCATCGTGCTGATCGAGGGGCCGCGCTCGGCGGAGGCAGCGCCCGCGATTGCCTCGCGGATCATGGCGACGTTGAACGAGGAACTCCGCGTGGACGGGCAGGGCATGACGGTGGGCGCGAGCATCGGCATCAGCCAGTTCCCCGACGACAGCGGCACGGCCGAGGAGTTGCTGCTCAACGCCGACGCCGCGATGTACGCGGCCAAATCCGGCGGACGCTGCGCCTATATGCGCTATCACGTCGTGCTCGAAATGCGCCGCCGCGAACAGCTCGAGCAGGCGCACGCGCAGGCAGACGTAGGCGTAACGGAAGGGCGCGAGGCCAAGCCAATGGCCTGATGCGGCTGTTACGCTTGAGCTGCGCGCCCAGCTTTGCCGGTTGCTTGCCGGTTGCTTTCTAATTGCTTTCCGATCGCGCCGCCTGCTGCTCTCTCCCCGGCAAAACCGCGAGACAACTTTGCCTCGATCCTCGCTTTGCCGAGCGTCGAAGCAATCGTTTGCGCCGATCTTGAGGCAAGTCTTTTTGATTTTCGGCGAAGCGTTTCCGCCATATCAACTTTGCCGCGGGCCTGCCGAAAACTCCGATATAGCAACGGATTTGACGGGAGATTGCCGTGAAGCGACAGATAGGGTTGTTGGCTGCCGTTTTCGCGTTCGCCGGGTGCGCCCAGATGCCTCCGCCGACTGCGGCCCATACGGACAAGGCGCCGAACGAGGTGATCAGTTTCGACATTCCGCCCGACGCGCTCGGCGCGCGCGATCCGCAACTCAGCGCCGTGCTCGCCAAAGCGGGCGCGCTGGCCGCCGCGCAGCCGCAGTCCACCGTCGTTCTCGTGACCGCGCTGGGGCAGGATTTTGCGTACCTGAACCAGGCGGTATGGAAGGGCGTGCCCGCACAGCGCACGGCCCGCGTGAACTTCGAGAACCGCACCGCCGGAGTGGGTCAGCCGTATAGCGTGTCGATCAGGACGGTTCAATGATGGAGGGTACCGTGACGGTTCGCATCATTTTGCTGGCGCTGGCCGCGCTTCTGAGCGCGCCGGCCTTTGCCGGCCAGCCGGGCGCGGACCTGCAATCCGCCGGCGCATTTCCCGCAGCATTTCCCGCCGCGGCGGACAAGGTTTATCCGCCGTTGCCGTCGCTCGCCATGCTTCCGCCTCCGCCCGCAACCGATGACGACTTGCCGCTCAAACCGGCTACGCGTCGAAAGAAGCCGCATGGGGCGGTTCAGACGCAGGAGCGCAGAAGTCCGCCGGGCCCGGTCGTGCGCATTGTCGTGTCCGACGCCTCGCGTGCCTATCTCGACTCCGTGCAACGACAGATCGATCAGGCGTTGGCCAGTAAATCGGGCGGCGACCCGACGCTCGCCACTCTTTATCACTAACTAGCGGAAGGATGCGTCATGTCCTTGAAGATCTTCCTTATTGCGCTCGCCTGCCTGTCGGTGTGCGGCGTCGCGCAAGCGGCCGACGATTGCTTCAACGAAGCCGCGGCGTATCAGGGCGTCAACCCGTGGGTGCTGCGAGCGCTTGCGTGGTACGAATCGAAGGGTGACGCGAGCGCGATACGCCAGAACGCAAATGGTTCGATCGACGTGGGTCAGCTGCAGATCAACTCGATTCACTTCGACGACCTGGCGCGCGAAGGCGTGCCGCATCGCGCGCTGATCGATCCGTGCGTGAACGTGTACGTGGCCGCCTGGCTGCTGAAACAGAAGATGGTCAAGCACGGCAATACGTGGCGCGCGATCGGCGCTTACCACTCGGAAACGCCAAAGCAGCGCGATGCCTATGCGCGTGGGATTCAGAAGGTGCTGGTGGCGTGGGGGCAGTTGCCGTCCACGCCATGAAGATGCTCGCGAGCCGCGCATCGCGAGCCCGGCGAGCAATAAAAGCCCTATAAAAAAGCCTTCAAACGATCCGTGCCCCGCCGCGATACGTCGCGCGCGGCACCGGCAGCTTATCGAGCATCGTCACGCGCACGAAGTCCCCGCGCAAACCCGCTTCGATCGCGCCGCGGTCGTGCAAACCGGCGGTGCGCGCCGGTTCGGCGGAGACCGTCGCCATCGCGCGCGGCAAGGTCCAGCCGGCTTTGTCGACCAGTTCGAAGACGGCGGTCATCAGGCTCGACGGCACGTAATCCGACGACAGGATATCGAGCAAGCCGGCTCGCGCCAGTTCGAGCGCCGATACGTTGCCCGAATGCGAGCCGCCACGCACGATGTTCGGCGCGCCCATGATGGTCGAAATGCCGTGTGCGCGCGCGGCCTCGGCGGCGATGCGGGTGGTCGGGAATTCGGCGAGCACGATGCCTTCCTCCTTGGCCTGCTCGACGTGTTCGATCAGCGTGTCGTCGTGGCTCGCCACCGGAATGCCGAGGCGGTTGCAGCGTGCGACGATCTCGCGGCGGTGCGCATCGGCGTAACGCGCCTGTTCGACCGACAGTTCGGCGAGCGCGGTCGCGACGTGTTCGTCGCTCAGCTTGCCGTTGCGTTCCTGGAAGCGGCGCCATTGCTCGCGGTCGTGCCACTGACGCTGACCCGGCGTGTGATCCATCACCGAGGCGAGCCGCAGCAGCGGATGCGCGCACAGCGAGTCGAACACTTCCACGACGTCGGCGGTGGCGATTTCACAGCGCAGATGCAGGAAGTGTTCGGCGCGCAGCAGCTTGCGCTCGGAAAACCGTGTGAGCGATGCCGCGCATTGCGTCTGCAAGTCGCGGCCCCGCAGCCCCACGTTCGTGCGCGAGCCGATGGCGAGCGCATCGAACACCGTGGTGATGCCGGCCGCGGCCACTTGCGCGTCGTGGATCACGAAGGCGGCATCCGTATTCCATTGCACGCCCGGACGCGGCGCGAGATGCTTCTCCAGATTGTCCGTGTGCAGTTCGATCAGACCGGGCAACAGATAGTCGCCGTCCCAATCTTCGGCTTCGCGCGCGCTGGTCGTGCCGCGCTCGACGTCGCGAATCACGCCGTCTTCGACGCGTAGCACGCCGGTGAATACTTCGTCTCGCGTCACGATGCGAGCGTTCCTGATCAACATCGACTTGCTCCGTAGTCAGTCAGACTTGAGTGTGGCTGTGTGGTTGCTGTGTTGACGCCGCATGCGTCAGTGTAGTGCCGTTTGGTGTCACTTAGTGACGCAGCGGCGGCTGCAGTTCCAGGCGGCGCGTGGCCACCTTGCCGCGCGTATCCTCATCGTGAAAGATCCCGACGATCGCCGCGCCGCGCTCGCGCGCTTCGACGATCAGATCGGCGACCACGTCGCGGTTTTCCGCGTCGAGCGAGGCCGTCGGTTCATCGAGCAACAGTAGCGGATGCTCCGCGATCAGACCACGCGCGATATTCACGCGCTGCTGTTCGCCGCCGGAGAATGTGGCGGGCGCGAGCGACCACAGACGTTCCGGCACATTCAATCTGGCCAGCAGCGCGGCGGCGCGCGAGCGCGCTTCGTCTTCAGGGACGCCGCGCGAGAGCAGCGGTTCGGCGACGAGCGTGAGCGTCGGCACGCGCGGAATCACGCGCAAAAACTGGCTCACGTAACCGACCACGCCACGGCGCAGGCGCAGCACGTCGTGCGGTTCGGCGCCGGTGATCGACACGGGCCGGCCGTCATTCGCCGCATCGCGAATCGCAATCGAGCCGCGGCTTGCCAGGTAATTGCCGTACAGGCAGCGCAGCAGCGTGCTCTTGCCCGCGCCCGACGGTCCGACCAACACCACGCACTCGCGGCGCTCGACTTCGAGCGAGACGCCCGCGAGCGCTTCGATCTGCACGCCGCCCTGGCCATGCAAGATAAACGTCTTGCCGATGCCGACCGCGCGCAGCATCAGCGCCGCGTTGTCGATGAACGCGCGCTCGCCGGCGCGCGCTTCACTGCTTGTTTCAATGGATCGCATTGTGAGCCTCAAACCGGCAGAACCGAGGAAACCAGCGTTTGCGTGTACGGGTGCTGCGGATCGTCGAGCACCTGATCCGTCAGGCCCGCTTCGACGACTTCGCCACCCTGCATGACCATCAACCGATGCGCGAGCAAACGCGCGACGCCGATATCGTGCGTGACGATCAGCACCGACAGATGCAGCGTGGATGTCAGCGTGCGCAGCAGATCGAGCAGACGCGCCTGCACCGACACGTCGAGACCGGCGGTGGGTTCGTCCATGAAGACGAGCCGCGGACTGGTGACGAGATTGCGCGCGATCTGCAAGCGCTGCTGCATGCCGCCCGAAAACGCAGCGGGAAATTCGTCGATACGCGAAGCGTCGAGTTCGACGCGCTCCATCCACTGCGTGGCCGCGTAACGGATATCGCCATAGTGACGCGCGCCGACGGCCATCAACGGCTCGCCGATATTCGCGCCGGCCGAGACGCCGCTGCGCAGTCCGTCGCGCGGATTCTGCTGGACGAAGCCCCACTCGGTGCGCATCAGCAAGCGGCGGCGCGGTTCGGACAATGCGAGCAGATCGAGCTGGTCGCCATGCGTGGCCGTGTAGTGAAGCGAGCCGCTGTCGGCCGCGGTTTTGAGCGCGAGCGTGTTGAGCAGTGTGGTCTTGCCCGAGCCGGATTCACCGACAATGCACAACACTTCGCCCGGATACAGATCGAAGCTGACGTTTCTGCAGCCGTTGCGGCCGCCGTATTGTTTGGTGAGCGCGCGGGCGCTCAGAAGCGGCGTCATGCGGGCTCTCCTTTGCGTGCTTCGCGTGCCGGCAGATCGAGATCCGCGTCGCCGCGGCGTTCGTGGCAGTAGTCGCTATCGGAGCAGACGAACATGCGTTTGCCGGCGTCGTCCACGATCATTTCGTCGAGAAAGCTCTCCGTCGATCCGCACAGCGCGCACGCGTGCTGCCACTTCTGCACTTCGAACGGGTGATCGTCGAAGTCGAGGCTGCGCACCGGCGTGTACGGCGGAATTGCGTGAATGCGCCGTTCGCGGCCGGCGCCGAACAATTGCAGCGCGGGGTTCATATGCATCTTCGGATTGTCGAACTTCGGAATCGGCGAGGGCGAAGCGAGGTAGCGATGGTTGACGATCACCGGGTAGTCGTAGGTGGTCGCGATACTGCCGTGATGCACGATATCCTCGTAAAGCTTCACGCTGATCAGACCGTAATCGGCGAGCGCATGCAGCTTCTTGCATTCGGCGACGCGCGGTTCGAGTCGAAAGAGCGGCTCGGGCATAGGCACCTGATAGACGAGAATCTGCTTGTCGGTGAGCGGCGCTTCGGGAATGCGGTGACGGGTCTGGATGATCGTCGCGTCGACCGTGCGGCGCGTGGTCGCCACGCCGGTGGTGCGCGCGAAGAAGCGGCGGATGTTGACCGCGTTGGTGGTTTCGTCGGAGCCCTGATCGATCACCTTCAGCGTGTCGTGTTTGCCGATGATCGCCGCGGTGACCTGAATGCCGCCGGTGCCCCAGCCGAACGGCAGCGGCATTTCACGCGAGGCGAACGGCACCTGATAACCCGGCACGGCGACGGCCTTGAGCAAGGCGCGCCGCAGCATGCGCTTGGTCTGTTCGTCGAGGTACGCGAAGTTGTAGCCGTCGGCAGCGCTGTCGTATGACGCGGTGGACGCGGTGGCGAGAGATGTGTCGGGCGCGTTCATGCTGCCTGCTCCTGCTGGCCGTTGGGTTGATCCTCATTCTGCATGGCGTGCTGCGCACGCAAACGGCGCACGAGTTCCAGCTCCGATTGGAAGTCGACATAGTGCGGCAGCTTCAGATGCTGTACGAAACCGGACGCTTCGACGTTATCGCTATGCGAGAGCATGAATTCGATGTCCTGTGTCGGCGAGGCAAGCGTTTCACCGAGCTCTTCGGCGCGCAAAGCGCGGTCGACCAGCGCCATCGCCATCGCCTTGCGCTCCGAGTGGCCGAACGCGAGACCGTAGCCTTGCGTGAAGGTTGGCGGCACCGCGCCGCTGCCGGCGAACTGGTTGATCATCTGGCATTCGGTAATGTCGATGTCGCCGATTTCGACTGTTTCGCCTAGCTCGTCGAGTTCCATTTCCACGGCGATCGTGCCGAAGCGGATCTCGCCCGCGAACGGATGCGAGTGCGCATAGCCGCGCTGCGTCGCGTAGCCCATCGCGAGTAGAAAGCCTTCGTCGCCGCGCGCGAGATTTTGCAGGCGTGTAGCGCGGCTCGCGGGAAAGGCGAGCGGCTCGCGCGACAGATCGCCGGGTTCAGGCGCGTTCGGCGTGGGACGTTCCTGTTCGATCAACCCTTCCTTGTCGAGCAGACTGACGACGCGCGGCATCGCTTCCGTTTCCACTGCGGCGACTTGATTCGAAGGCGACGGCGCTACGCTAACAGCCCCATCGCCTTCAGCGAGCAACGCGAAATCCAGCAGACGTTGCGTGTAATCGTACGTCGCGCCCAGCAACTGCCCGCCGGGCACGTCCTTGAAGGTCGCCGAAATGCGGCGCTCCACATGCATCGCTTCGGTATCGATCGGCTGCGTGTAGCCGAAACGCGGAAGCGTGGTGCGATAGGCGCGCAGCAAGAAGATCGCTTCCACCAGATCGCCTGCGGCTTGCTTGATCGCAAGCGCGGCGAGTTCTTCATCGTAGACCGAGCCTTCGGTCATCACGCGCGCCACTGCGAGGCGCAATTGTTCGCGAATCTGCGCGACGCTGAGTTCGGCCAGCCGCGTGTCACCGCGGCGTGCCTTGTCGAGCAGACGCCACGACGCTTCGATCGCGCGTTCTCCACCCTTGACGGCAACGTACATCAGTTCACCTTCGCTTGAGTTGTGCGCGGCAGGCCGATCAGGCGCGCGCCGCAGACGAGATAACAATCGACGCCGCAAGGAAAGAGCGGCGCGAGCGCGGCGCGTTCGCGCCAGAAATGCTCGGGCAGGCCGACCGGCGCAATCGTCGCCGTGTGCTGGATGCCGGGGCCGCTCAGCACGATCGGCGCGCCGCCCGTCAGCGCGTCGACGCGGATCAGCAGCGTGACCGATTGCTCGGGCGATTCCGCCGCGCCGAGCGCGAAGCGTTCCAGCGGCGGCAACGCGCTTGCGTCGTGGATATAGGCAAACGCGGCTTGGCCCGGTTCGTCGACGAGCGGCGCGCCGGTGTGAAAGCGCAATGCCGAACCCAGCGCCGTATCGGGTTGCGCGAGCCACACGGGCGTCGCGTAGTCGCAGAGCGCGAGCAGCGCGGCGAAGGCGGCGAGCTCGGCGCGTGTGGCCCGCCCTTCGGGCAGCACGTTCTCGATCACGCCGACCGTGCCCGGCCGCGACAGCGCGTCGAGCAGGGTGCGAAACACCGCCTGGGTGTCGTGTACCGGGTCTGCGAAACCCGGCGCTAAGGTGGATAACGCGGTGGACAATGCAATCTGTGAGTTTTCCATCAGTCGCCCCGGACCATCGTAAAGAATTCGACGCGCGTGGCCGCGGCGTCCTGTTGCCGCCCGGCGCGTTTCGCGGCCTGCTGCGCGGCAAACGGCTCGATCACTTGCTTATGCAAGACGGCGTGATGTTCAGGCATTTGCAGGAGCGCGTCTGCGAACGCAGCCAATTCGGCGCGGCGGCGGTCGCGGCCCAGATGGCACGCCACGCCGACAGCAGCGGCGGCGTCGCCCGACGCGCGCAGACGCAAGGTGGCGCGCGTTACCGTGGCTTCGCCGAGATTGAACGGATCGCCGCTGCCGCCGACGCGCCCGCGCACCATCGCAAGGCCGATCTCGGGTGGGCGCAGCCAGTCATACGTCGGAGTGGGGATGTCCCGCAGTGCGCGCTCGAGCGCGGCTTCGAGATCGGCGCGCGGCGTGCGGGCCAGGACGGCCATCCATGCGCGCCGGACAGCCGGTGGCGGAGCGGAGGAAGGCGAGGCGGAAGTGGCACTCATCGAATTTCCTGTTGATCCAGCGAGTAGACATTTGACCATCTATTCATCTAAACGTCTAGACGTTTAGGAGTATGCTTGTCGAGCCGTGTAGCGCATGCCGGCCGTTTCACATTTCCATCACGGCTTGCGCACTACAATGCACGTCATAGAGAATATTTGAACCCAAGGGAATGACAGCACCATGACATCGAACGACAACGCGACGCCGGGCACGATGCTCGAACGCGGCGCGGGCGTTGCCGTGTGGCGGCAGATCGAGCAGATCCTGGCGGCGGAGATCGCCGCCAGCGGTTTCGGCGAAGAAGGGCGCCTGCCGAGCGAGGGCGAACTCGCGAAACGCTTCGACGTGAACCGGCATACCGTGCGCCGGGCCATGCTGGGTCTCGCGGCGTTGGGCCTCGTCAGCGTCGAGCAGGGGCGCGGCACCTTCGTGCAGCCCGGCGCCATCGACTATACGATTGGCCGCCGCACGCGGTTTACAGAAAACTTGCGCCAGCAGCATCACGCCGCGGCGGGCACGATGTTGTCGGCCGCGCGCGTGAAGGCCGAGCCGAGTGTCGCGAAGGCGCTGAGTCTGCGCGCCGGCGCGTCGGTCTACCGGATCGAATCGCTGCATGAATCCGACGGCGTGCCGCTCACGTTCGCGCGCAACTGGTATCCCGCGGCGCGTTTCGCGGACCTGCCGGAGGTGCTGGAGCGCACCGGCGGCATCACCAAGGCCATGGCGGAATTCGGCGTGCACGACTATCTGCGCAAGTGGAGCCGTATCGGCAGCGTGCTGCCCGAGCCGGAGGTGGCGCGGCGTTTGAACATCAACCGTCAGCAACCGGTGCTGTGGGTCGAAAACGTCGATGTCGATCTGCAAGGCACGCCGGTCAAATACGGCTTCACGCACTTTGCCGCGGACCGTGTGCAACTGCTGGTGGAGCACGACTTATGAGCGGCGCCGTATGGGGTGCCGACGCTCGTTTCGCTGTGTATTACGCGCCGTCGCGTGAATCGGCGTGGTGGCAGGCCGGCTCGGCGTGGCTCGCGCGCGACGCGGAAAGCGGCGAGCGCTGCGAATCTCCTCAACCTCCCGAGTTGACGCGTCCACTCGCAGAACTCACCGAAGCGCCGCGCCGCTACGGTTGGCACGGCACATTGGTCGCGCCGTTTCGACTCGCCGACGGTGTGACGCAGGCACACGTATTGCAAGCTACACGTGAGTGGGCGCGGACCCGAAGCGCATTCGCGTTGCCGGTGGAAGCCGCGACGCTCGGCGATTTCGTGGCATTGCGGCCCGCCGATGCGCAAGGCGAAGCCAGCATCCGTGACGTGGCCACGAGCGCGCTGCAAACGCTCGATGCTTTGCGCGCGCGGCAGTCCGCGGCCGATCTGGCGCGCCGTTTGGCGGCCCCGCTCAGCGAACTGCAACGCGCGTTGCTGATCGAATGGGGTTATCCGTACGTGTTCGACGAATTCCGATTTCACATGACGCTTTCCAGTTCGCTCGCCGACGCGCAGGAGCGCGCCACGCTGGTCGCATGGTGGCAGGCGCGAACGGCCGCGCTCGGGCCGCTGCTTGTCGATCACGCCGCGCTCTTCGTCGAACCGGCTCCCGGCGAGCCGTTCGTGCTGTGGCAACGTATGCCGTTCCGGACCGACGAGGTGAAATAACAATGACAGGTCGTTTGATCTATGTAATGGGGCCGTCCGGCGCGGGCAAGGATTCGTTGCTGGAGTTCGCACGCAAGCACTTGATGGGCGAGCCGATTCTGTTCGCGCATCGCTACATCACGCGGCCGAGCGGCAATGGCGAGGCACACGTGGCGTTGAGCGTCGAAGAGTTCGCGGCGCGTTCCGTGCTCGGCCTGTTCGCGCTCGAATGGTCGAGCCACTCGCTACGCTACGGCATCGGTATCGAACTCGATGTGTGGCTGGCACGCGGCTGCACGGTGGTCGTCAACGGCTCGCGTCAGCATTTGCAGCATGTGCTGGCGCGTTATCCGAATACGGAAGTGGTGCATGTGGACGCCGCGCCGCATATTCTCGAAGCCCGGCTCGGCGCGCGGGCACGCGAATCGGCGGAACAGGTGGCGGCGCGGCTCGCGCGCCGCGCGCCGTTCTCGTTGCCGGATGGCGTGCGCTGCACCACGATCGACAATTCCGGCGAGCTGAACGAAGCCGGGCATGCGTTGATTGCGTTCCTCAAGGCGGAAGCCGACGTTCAGTAAGCCGTATTATTCGGCCATCGCCATGCGTTCCCGCGTGGCGTCCTGCAGGCAGGACACGAACTGCAGGACGGCCGGCGTCGGCAGCAGGCCGCGCCGCGAAATGATGCTGAGATCGTAGTTCGGCAGCGCCTCTTCGATCTGCGCGACGCGGATGCCGAGCGGCGCGACCATCTGCGCGAGCGGCCGCGTGAAGCAGCCGATCACATCGGTTTGCGACACCAGTCCGAGCGTCACCGCGAACGACGACGGCGCGCGCACCAGCCGCTTCGGCACCGGCAGGCCGTGCGCGTTGAACATCGCCATCATCACGCTGTGCGGGAAGTGATCGGCGCCCACGGTCACGATCCACTCCGCGTCGAGCAGTTCATGCAGGCGCGTCACGTTGGCCAGCGGATGCCCCGCGCGCATGGCGACGACGAACTGCGTCGAATAGAGCGGCGCTTGCACCAGATCGCTGTCGAGCGCCTGCACGTGATGGATCGCCGCGATATCCAGCGCGCCGTTGCGCAAACGCGCGACGGCGTCCGGGATCGTCACTTCTTCCAGATGCAGATTGACCAGCGGCATCGCGCGGCGAAACTTCGAGACCGCATGGGGCAGCGCCGTGAGCGCGATCGACGGCATGGTGCCCACGCTGACCTTGCCGGCCAGTTCTCCCTTCACCTGTTCGACGGCTTCGACCGTGCGCCGCATGTCGCCCAGCAACTGCTCGGCGCGCGGCAGCAGCGCGAGCCCGCATGCCGTCAATTCGATGCCGCGCACGCTGCGCACCATCAGTTCGGCATTCAGCGCGCTTTCGAGCTCGCGGATCGTATGCGTGACGGCCGGTTGCGTCACGCCGAGCTCGCGCGCGGCGGCGCGCAGACTGCGGTGATGGGCGGCGGCGACGAACGCCTGCAACTGCTGCGGTTTCATTGGGGTAATCCCGTATATAACGCTTGTTAATCGGGGTGAAAAAAACAGCATCTTATTCGAACAAAACGGCGTGGCTATAGTGCTGGCCTGTTGGCCGCGTTTTGATGCGGCCATGAATCCATGGAGCCCTAGAGATGAGCGAAGCCGCGCGTTTTACCGAAGTGTCCGACCTGGCGCCCGCCGCCGACAGCCTGCGCGAGATTCGCCATCACATTCACCACCACCCGGAACTGGCCTACGAGGAACACCAGACGAGCGCGCTGGTCGCCGAGAAGCTCGAGCAATGGGGCTGGCAGGTCACGCGCGGCGTCGGCCAGACGGGTGTGGTGGGCACGCTGAAGGTGGGCGACGGCAAGCGCAGCATCGGCATTCGCGCCGACATGGACGCGCTGCCGATCGTCGAGCAAACCGGCCTGCCGTATGCGAGCGGCACGCACGGCAAGATGCACGCATGCGGCCACGACGGTCATACGACGATGCTGCTCGGCGCCGCGCAACGGCTCGCGGCCACGCGCAATTTTTCCGGCACGGTGCATCTGTACTTCCAGCCGGCCGAGGAGAGCGGCATCGACAGCGGCGCGTTGAAGATGATCAACGACGGCCTGTTCGAGCGCTTCCCCTGTGATGCCGTGTTCGGCGTGCACAACCATCCGGGCGAAGAGCCGGGCGTGCTGCTGTTCCGCAAAGGGCCGTTCATGTCGGCGGGCGACAAGGCGATCATCACGATCGAAGGCGTCGGCGGCCACGCGGCGCGTCCGCATCTTACGGTCGATCCGGTCGTGGTGGCGGCGAGCATCGTGATGGCGTTGCAGACCATCGTCGCGCGCAACGTCGATCCGTCGCAACCGGCGGTGGTGACAGTCGGCTCGATGCATGCGGGCACCGCGAACAACGTGATTTCGAGCAGCGCGAAGCTGGAGTTGAGCGTGCGTTCGTTCAGCCCGGAAGTACGCGCGTTGTTGAAGAAGCGCATTACCGAGCTCGCCGAAAGCCAGGCCGCGAGCTACGGCGGCAAGGCGGTGGTGGAGTACATCGAAGGCTATCCGGTGGTGGTCAATTCGGATGCCGAAACGGACTTCGCGGTGGAGGTGGCGCGCGAACTGGTCGGCGACGACAAGGTGGTCGCGCAGACCGACATCCTGATGGGCAGCGAAGACTTCGCCTTCATGCTGCAGAAGCGGCCGGGCACGTTCCTGCGCATCGGCAACGGCGCGGGCGAAGACGGCTGCATGGTGCACAACCCGCACTACGACTTCAACGACCGCAATTTGCCGGTCGGCGCGGCGTTCTGGACGCGGCTGGTGGAGCGCTATCTCGGCCAGTGATCCGGTGCGGCGAGCCGCGCCTGAGTCGAGTCCCACAACCATAACGACGAGGAAGACCACGCGATGAGTACCACGACCAATGCGAGCCACGCCGTTCAGGCGAGCCGGCCCGCCAGCCGCGGCGCGATCGCCGCCGCGGTGATCGGCAACTGGCTCGAGTTCTTCGACTTCACCGTGTACGGGTTTTTTGCCGTGATCATCGGCAAGCTGTATTTCCCTTCGGCGGATCCGACTACGTCGTTGCTGCTGTCGGTGGCGACCTTCGCGGCGGGCTTCATCACGCGGCCGCTCGGCAGCGTCATGCTCGGCGTATACGCGGACCGCAAGGGCCGCAAAGCCGCGCTCAATCTGACCATCATGCTGATGGCGGTAAGCACCGGCCTGATCGCGATCGCGCCGACCTATGCGCAGATCGGTCTCGCCGCGCCTTTGCTGATCGTGCTGGCGCGTCTCGTGCAAGGCTTCTCGCAAGGCGGCGAGTTCGGCGCGGCCACGTCCACGCTGCTCGAACAGGGCGGCGGCACGCGGCGCGGCTTTCGCGCGAGCTGGCAACTGGCCACGCAAGGCGGCGCCGCGTTGATGGGCTCGGGCATCGCGGCGGCATTGTCCGGCGCGTTGCCGAAAGAGTCGCTGGAAAGCTGGGGTTGGCGCATTCCGTTCCTGCTCGGCATGCTGATAGCGCCGGTCGGCATGTACCTGCGCCGCCGCTTGGCCGACGACGCCGCCAGCGCGCACAGCCACGCCATCGAGCGCGGCGTGCTGCATGAACTCTTCACTAGCCATTTGCGTCCGCTCATCCTGATCACGCTGACGGTGATGGGCGGCACGGTCTCGACCTACATCCTGACCTTCTACATGCCGACCTACGCGATCCACACGCTCGGCCTGCCGATGTCGCTGTCGATGCTGGTGGGCGTCGCCTCGGGCTTCGTGATGCTGATCACGTGTCCGCTCTTCGGCATGCTGTCGGATCGCATTGGCAGCCGTAAGCGGCCTATCCTGTTCGGACGCGGCGTGCTGGTGCTGCTGCTGTTTCCGGCCTTTATGCTGATCAACCGCTTCCCGCAGTTGCCCGTCATCATGTCGCTGACCGCGCTGATGCTGCTGTTCTACTCGATGGGCTCGGCGTCGGAATTCGCCTTGATGTGCGAGTCGTTTCCGCGGCGCGTGCGCGCCACCGGCATTTCGATCGCGTATGCGTTGAGCGTGTGCGTGTTCGGCGGGACCGCGCAGCTCGTCGCGACGTGGCTGATCAAGCTGACCGGCAGCAAGCTCGCGCCGGCCGGTTATGTCGCCGCGTGCGTCGTGGTGTCGTTGATCGCGGTCTCGATGCTGAAGGAGACGGCGGATAAACCGATCGATTGATTGCTCGAACAGGGCGCCGTCATGACGCGGCGCCCGCCAACGGAATTACCCGCGTCGTGCCACCATCTCCGAGACGGTTTGCGCGGCGTGCTGCAGCGGCTCCAGAAACGCCTTCACCATCTGCTTGGCCGAATTGCGCTGCGCATTGCCGCTGATATTCATCGCGGCAATCACGCGTCCCTGGCGATTGCGGATCGGCGCGGACAGCGAAATCAGTCCGCCTTCCAGTTCCTGATCGACGATCGCCCAGCCCTGGCGGCGCACCTGCGCGATCAGCTTCTTCAACTCTTCCTTGTCGGTGACCGTGCGCGGCGTGTGCGCGTAGAGCGGCGCCGAATTCAGGGTCGTCTCGAGCGTTTCCTCGTCGAGCGCGGCGAGCAGCACGCGGCCCATCGACGTGCAATAGGCTGGCAGCCGGCTGCCGATCGACAGGTTGATCGTCATGATCTTGTGAGTCGGCACGCGCAGCACGTAGACGATCTCGGTGCGGTCGAGCACGGCCGCCGAGCAGCTCTCGTGGACCTGCGCCGACAGTTGTTCCATCACCGGCTCGGCGAGGTTCCAGAACGGCATGGAGGTCAGATACGCGAAGCCGAGGTCGAGAATCTTCGGCGTGAGGCGGAACAGGCGCCCTTCGGCCTCCACATAGCCGAGCGTTTGCAGGGTCAGCAAAATGCGGCGTGCGCCGGCGCGTGTGAGGCCGGTGGCGGCGGCGACGTCTGTGAGCGTCTGTTCGGGGCGCGTGGCGTCGAACGCGCGGATCACCGCGAGGCCGCGCGCGAACGACTGCACATATGAGTCGCCCGGTTTGTCCGGGGCCGGTTCGGCGCTGACGGGAACGGCGGAAGACGGCGGCAGGGCTTTGCTCATGGGCCTTGGAGGATGCATTCGAGGAAGTGCGGACCCGCGCCACGCTTGAATCCCCCGCGCGGCGCGCTAAAGGCGTGACGATAGCTTAAGCCTTCTGTTTCGCCAACTTTGCGGCCCGATGCACAAAAATCCCAGGGTTTGCATGGATGCAACCGGCATCTAAAATTTGTATGATGACCCGATAACATGATCAATCGAGGCATCGATGTTCGACAAGATTCCTGCGAGGGCGTTGAGCGACACCGTCGCGCAGCAGCTTCTCAAGCAGATCGACAAAGGCACCTTCGAGCGCGGCGGCAAGCTGCCGACCGAGGCCGTGCTCGCCCAGCAGTTCGGGGTGAGCCGCACGGTGATCCGCGAGGCGATCTCGCGGCTGAAGAACGAAGGCGTGGTCGAGCCGCGCCAGGGCAGCGGCGTGTTCGTCGCCGCGCACGGCACGGTGCGGCCGCTGCGGATCGACTACGCGGAAGCGGTCGAACCCGGCTCGGTGGTGCAGATTCTCGCGTTGCGGCGCGCGATCGAAGCGGAAGTCGCGTCGGAAGCCGCCATGCGTCGCAGCGACGCCGACATGATGTCGATCGACGCGGCGCTCGCGAAGATCGACGCGGCGGTGGCCGAAGGCGAGGACGGCGTGGCTGAAGATGTCGCATTCCATCGCGCGATCGCGGCGGCCACCGGCAATCCGTATTTCCTCAAAACCCTCACCTTCCTGAATCAGTACCTCGAAGCCGGCACGGTCGTCACGCGCCGCAACGAGGCGCTGCGCGAGGACTTTTCGCGTCAGGTGCGCGAAGAGCATGCGGCAATCGCTGCCGCGATTCGCGCAGGCGATCCGATGGAGGCGCGCAATGCGGCGCGAACTCATATGTACAACGCGGCACGGCGTCTCGCGGAAGCGGGGATTTGCTGAGCTTCATTGCTCAGATTCAGTGCTCAGTTTCAGGCGCGAGCGCCCAACGAATTCATAGAGGTCAAGCATGTCCAGAAATGTCGGTGTCATCGGTCTTGGTGCAATGGGCCTGGGTGTCGCGCGCTCGCTGCTGCGCGCGGGTCTGCGGGTCCATGCGTGCGATCTGCGGAGCGAGATCCTGAATGCGTTCGTCGCGCAAGGCGGCGTGGGTTGTGCGACGCCCGCCGAACTCGGCGCGCAGTGCGAGGTGGTCGTCACGCTGGTGGTTAATGCCGCGCAAACCGAGGCCGTGCTGTTCGGCGAGCAGGGCGCGGTCCCAGCGATGAAAAAGGGCGGCGTGGTGATCGCCAGCGCAACCGTGGCGCCGGACTTCGCGATCGAACTCGGCAAGCGGATCGAGGCGGCCGGTTTGCAGATGCTCGACGCGCCGGTCTCGGGCGGCGCGGCGCGCGCGGCCTCCGGCGAGATGACCATGATGACGTCCGGTCCTGCTGCGGCCTATGCCGCGTGCGAGGACGTGCTGGCCGCGATGGCCGGCAAGGTGTACCGCCTCGGCTCCGAGCACGGCGCCGGGTCGAAGGTGAAGATCATCAATCAGTTGCTGGCCGGCGTGCATATCGCGGTGGCCGCCGAGGCGATGGCGCTCGGCCTGCGCGAAGGTGTCGATCCGGATGCGTTGTACGAGGTCATCACGCACAGCGCGGGCAATTCGTGGATGTTCGAGAACCGCGTGCCGCACATTCTGAACGGCGACTACACGCCGCTGTCGGCCGTCGATATTTTCGTCAAGGATCTCGGCCTCGTGCTCGATACCGCGCGTCGCTCCAAATTTCCGCTGCCGCTGTCGGCGGCGGCGCATCAGATGTTCATGATGGCGTCCACGGCCGGTCACGGTGGTGAAGACGATTCCGCGGTGATCAAGATTTTCCCCGGCATCGACGTGCCGGCGGCGAAGTGAGCAGGAGACCGTCATGACGGCAAACACGAAACGCGCGCTACTCGGCTGCATCGCCGACGACTTCACCGGCGCCACCGATCTCGCCAACATGCTGGTGCGCGGCGGCATGCGCACCGTGCAAACCATCGGCGTGCCCGCATCGAGCGAAACGCTCGAAGCCGACGCACTGGTGGTCGCGCTGAAATCGCGCACCATTCCCGCCGCCGATGCGGTCGCGCAATCGCTCGCCGCGCTCGACTGGCTGCGTGCGCAAGGCTGCCGGCAGTTCTTCTTCAAATACTGCTCGACATTCGATTCGACCGACGCGGGCAACATCGGCCCGGTCACGGATGCGCTGCTCGACGCGTTATCCGCGAACGGCAACGTCAATGCGTTCACGATCGCCTGTCCGGCATTTCCCGAGAACGGCCGCACGATCTTTCGCGGCCATCTGTTTGTCGGCGACACGTTGCTCAACGCGTCGGGCATGGAAAACCATCCGCTCACACCGATGCGCGATGCCAACCTCGTGAGCGTGCTGCAACGGCAGACCCGATCGAAAGTCGGTCTCGTGCGTTATGACGCTGTAGCGCGAGGCGTGTCGGCCGTGCGCGAATCGTTCGATACGTTGCGCGATGAAAGCGTGCGCATGGCGATTGCCGATGCGGTGTCCGACGCCGACCTCTACGTACTCGGCGAAGCTTGCGCCGACCTCACGCTGATTACCGGAGGTTCCGGCGTCGCGTTGGGTTTGCCGGCCAACTTTCGCCGCGCGGGTTTGCTCGAAGAACAGCGCGACGCCGCCGAGTTGCCGCCGGTGGACGGACTGTCGGCGGTGCTGGCCGGCAGCGCATCGAAAGCGACCAACGCCCAGGTCGCGGAGTGGCGCGCCACACGGCCCGCATTTCGCATCGATCCGCTTGCCGCGGCGCGCGGTGAGAACGTCGTCGAACAGGCACTGGCTTTTGCGCAGCCGTACCTCGACAAAGCCGAGCCCATGCTGATCTATGCCACTGCCACGCCCGACGAAGTCAAGGCGGTGCAACGCGAACTCGGTGTGAATGAAGCAGGACATCTGGTCGAATTCACGTTGGCCGCGATTGCTCGCGGTCTGCGCGAGCGCGGCGTGCGCAAGTTCGTGGTGGCGGGCGGCGAGACCTCGGGCGCAGTCGTGCAAGCGCTCGACGTGCACACGCTGCGGATCGGCGCGCAGATCGATCCCGGCGTGCCCGCCACCGCCACGACCGGCGCCGAGCCGCTGGCGCTCGCACTGAAATCCGGCAACTTCGGCACGACCGACTTCTTCGAAAAAGCGCTGCGTCATCTGAGCGGAGCCGCGCAATGACCGGCACGCCCGCACTCCATACGACCGACGAAGCGCGCGTTCGCGAAGAAATCTGCGTGACCGGCGCGAGTCTTTATCAACGCGGCTACACGGTGGGCACCGCCGGCAACATCAGCGCGCGGCTCGACGACGGCTGGCTGATCACGCCGACCGATGCCTGTCTCGGCCGGCTCGATCCCGCCGATATCGCCAAGGTCGATCTCGACGGCAACGCGGTGTCCGGCGGCCGGCCGTCGAAAACGCTGGCGCTGCATCGCGGCATCTATGCGCGCAACGGCGAGGCACGCGGAATCGTCCACACCCATTCGACGCATCTGGTCGCGCTGACGCTCGCGGGCGTCTGGCGCGAGACAGACGTGCTGCCGCCTATCACGCCGTACTACGTGATGAAAGTGGGCCACGTCCCCCTGATTCGCTACAAGCGGCCCGGCGATCCGCAGGTCGCGGAACAGATCGCCGCGCTCGCCGACAGCGTTCGCGCCGTGCTGCTCGAACGTCTCGGTCCGGTGGTGTGGGAGCGGTCAGTGGCGCAAGCCGCGTATGCGCTCGAAGAACTCGAAGAGACCGCGCGTTTATGGTTGATGACGACCCCGCGGCCCGCACCGCTCGACGAAGCCGCACTCGAAGAACTGCGCACCGTGTTCGGCGCGCGCTGGTAGGGAAACCGACATAACAAAGCCCGGCTGCGCTCGTTGCGCCGCGTCGGGCCATTCATCAAGGAGACAATGCATGAGTTCGTATCAGGCCACACCCAGCCAACCGATTGCAGCCGACGCCGCCGGACAACCCGGCGCCGCCGAAGTCGAGCGCACGTATAAGAAAGTGTTCTGGCGCATCGTGCCGTTTCTGATGCTGTGCTATGTGGTCGCCTATCTGGACCGCGTGAATGTCGGTTTCGCGAAACTGCAGATGTCGCAGGACCTGGCGTTCAGCGAAACGGTGTTCGGCCTCGGTGCCGGTGTGTTCTTCATCGGCTATTTCCTGTTCGAGTTGCCGAGCAACATTCTGATGCACAAGCTCGGCGCGCGGATCTGGATCGCACGGATCATGATCACGTGGGGCTTGCTCTCGGCAGTGTTCGTGTTCGTGAAGACGCCGATGCAGTTCTACATCTTGCGCTTCTTTCTTGGCCTCGCCGAAGCCGGGTTCTATCCCGGCGTGATCCTGTACCTGACCTACTGGTTCCCGTCGCATCGGCGCGCGAAGATCATCGCGGTGTTCATGTCGGCGATTCCGGTGTCGGGCATCTTCGGCAATCCGCTGTCCGGCTGGATCATGCAGACGTTCCACAACAACTCGGGTTTCGCGGGCTGGCAATGGATGTTCCTGATCGAAGCGATCCCCGCCATCGTGATCGGCATCGCTACGATCCTGTATCTCGACAACGGCATCTCCGCCGCGAAGTGGCTGAGCGAACGCGAAAAGCGCCTGCTCACCGATGAAATCGCCGCCGCGCAGCCGAAGGAGCAAACCCAGAAGCATTCGCTCGGCGCGGTGTTCCGCGATCCGCGCACGTGGTGGATGTCGCTGATCTATTTCGCGTTCGTCACCGGGCAATACGGCCTGACGTTCTGGATGCCGACGCTCGTCAAATCGACGGGTGTGACGGGCGCGTTCAATATCGGCCTGCTGAGCGCGATTCCGTTTCTGTGCGCGATCGTCGTGATGAATCTGATGGGGCACAGCGCCGACAAGCGCCGTGAGCGCCGCTGGCATCTGATCGTGCCGGCGTTGTTCGGCGCGGTCGGCTTCACGGTGGCGGCGTCGTTTGCGGATAACACGGTGGTGTCGATCGCGTTTCTCTCGCTCGCCGCCGCCGGTGTGCTGACCTGCGCGCCGCTCTTCTGGTCGCTGCCCACCGCGTTCATGTCGGGCGCGACCGCCGCGGCTGGCATCGCGATCATCAATTCGATCGGCAATCTCGCGGGTTTCGCGAGCCCGTACATGATCGGCTATCTGAAGGACCTCACGCATAGCACGCAGACCGGTATGTACGTGCTGGCCGGCATGCTGGTGATCGGCGCGATCGCCACGTGGCTCACGCCGGCCAAACTGGTCAACCGATAAATCGACATTCACGCGCGGCATGGGTCGCTGCCGCGCGCCGCATCAAACCGTTTTCAAGGAGTCGCCGCCATGCCTCGCTTCGCCGCCAACCTCTCGATGATGTACAACGAGCACGCTTTCCTCGACCGTTTCGCCGCCGCGGCGCAAGACGGTTTCGAAGCGGTCGAGTTTCTGTTCCCCTACGATTTCCGCGCCGACGAGATCAAGGCGCGCCTGGACGCGAGCGGTCTCACACAAGCACTCTTTAATGCGCCGCCCGGCGACTGGGCCGGCGGCGAGCGCGGCATTGCCTCGCTGCCGGGCCGCGAAGACGAATTCCGGCGCGGCGTCCAGACCGCGCTCGACTACGCGCGCGTGATCGGCAATCGCAAGCTGCATGTGATGGCTGGCCTGATCGGCGCGGATCAGCCGCGCGCGAAACATCGCGAGGTGTATCTGAGCAATCTCGCGTATGCCGCCAAGGCCGCGCAAGCCGAAGGCATCACGGTCGTGATCGAGCCGATCAATACGCGCGACATGCCAGGCTTCTTTCTGACCCGTCAGGACGAGGCGCAAGCGATCTGCGCGGAAGTCGGCGCGCCGAATCTCAAGGTGCAGTTCGACTGCTACCACTGCCAGATCGTCGAAGGCGATCTCGCAGTGAAACTCAAACGCGATATGGCCGGCATCGGCCACATTCAGATCGCGGGCGTGCCGGAACGGCATGAACCCGATACGGGTGAGTTGAACTACCCGTATCTGCTCGAACTGATCGACTCGCTCGGCTATGACGGCTACATCGGCTGCGAATACCGGCCGCGCGCGGGTACTTCGGCCGGCCTCGGCTGGTTCAAACCGTATCTGAACGCGACCCGCTAACAAGGACGAAACTCATCATGAAAGTACTGATTACCGGCGGCGCGGGTTTTCTCGGCCAGCGTCTCGCGCGTGAACTGCTCGCGCGCGGCTCCCTGAAGGACACGCAAGGCACGCCGCAAGCGATCGCCGAACTGGTGTTGCTCGATGTGGTGCAAGCCAACGATTTCGGCGACAGCCGCGTACGCACGGAAGTGGGCGACATCGCCGAGCGCAGCGTGCTCGAGCGCGTGATCGACGACAAGACTTCGGCGATCTTCCATCTGGCCGCGATCGTGAGCGGTCAGGCCGAAGCGGATTTCGATCTCGGCATGCGTATCAATCTGGATGCGTCGCGGCTGCTGCTGGAAACCTGCCGGCAGCGTGGCCACCGGCCGCGCGTACTCTTCACAAGTTCCGTGGCGGTCTATGGCGGCGAGCTGCCCGCGGTCGTGCAGAACGATACCGCGTTGAATCCGCAGTCCTCGTATGGCGCGCAGAAGGCGATCGCCGAGTTGCTGCTGAACGATTACGCACGGCGCGGTTTCGTCGACGGCCGTGTGTTGCGCCTGCCCACCATCAGCGTGCGGCCGGGCAAGCCGAACGCGGCGGCGTCGTCGTTCGCGAGCGGCATCATTCGCGAGCCGTTGAACGGCGAAGCGGCGGTGTGCCCGGTCGCGGGCTCGACGCGCCTGTGGCTGCTGTCGCCGCGCAAGGCGATCGAGAGCCTGATCGCCGGACTCGAACTCGATTCCGCCGCGCTCGGTAACCAGCGTGTGCTGAACTTGCCGGGTATTTCGGTGAGCGTCGACGAAATGGTCGCCGCGCTGCGCGAGGTGGCGGGCGACGCGGTTGCCGGGCGGATCGTGTGGGAACCGGATGCGCGCGTCGAAAAGATCGTGGGTAGCTGGCCGGGACGGTGGGATACGTCGCGCGCCGAAGGGCTGGGGTTGAGCGGCGAGCGCAATTTTGCCGACGTGATCCGCAGCTATATCGAGGACGAGCACATCCAGCTCCGCTAGAAACACCCTCACGCAGTCTCCAGCCCCGTGCCGGCGCCTTGAAAACAGGGCTGCGGGCACGGGCGCGTCATTCGTCTGATCCTTGGCAAGAACGGCTGCGGCCTGCACGTATTCCCTGGTGCGGGCCTGGCCGCGCTTGACATGGTTTCGGCCACACGCCTATTATCGTGTCTAGTTGTTCGATATATGACCGTATGTTCGTATCAAGAACAAATTGCGGAATTCTCGAGCCCATCGTTCATCGTCCTGCGCTAAGCTGAATCGATGCGACGGCTGCCTTGCAGCCGCTTCCCGTCGCGCTTGCCGGTGCGTCCGGTGCGCGCCACGCCGGCAATCCGGCCGCGGCGCAGCGCATGCAGCACATCAACTGGAGACATCACATGACCGAAGCATTCCTGTGCGACGCGATTCGCACCCCCATCGGCCGCTATGCGGGTTCGCTGTCGTCGGTGCGCGCCGACGATCTGGGCGCCGTGCCGCTCAAGGCGCTGATGGAGCGCAACAAGGACGTCGACTGGAACGCAATCGACGACGTGATCTACGGCTGCGCGAATCAGGCCGGCGAGGACAACCGCAATGTCGCGCGCATGTCGCTGTTGCTGGCCGGTTTGCCGCAAGGCGTGCCGGGCTCGACGGTGAACCGCCTGTGCGGTTCGGGCATGGACGCGGTCGGAATTGCGGCGCGCGCCATCAAATCGGGCGAGGCCGCATTGATGGTGGCCGGCGGCGTGGAAAGCATGAGCCGCGCGCCGTTCGTGATGGGCAAGGCGCCCACGGCGTTTTCGCGCCAGGCGGATATCTACGACACGACCATCGGCTGGCGCTTCGTGAACCCGCTGATGAAGAAAATGTACGGTGTCGATTCGATGCCGGAAACGGGCGAGAACGTTGCGACCGACTACAACATCAGCCGCGCCGATCAGGACGCTTTTGCCGTGCGCAGCCAGCTGAAAGCGGCGCGCGCGCAACGCGACGGCACGCTCGCACAGGAAATCGTCGGCGTGACGATCGCGCAGAAGAAGGGCGATCCGATCACGGTGCTGCAAGACGAGCATCCGCGTGAGACCAGCCTCGAAACGCTCGCCAAGCTCAAGGGCGTGGTGCGTCCGGACGGCACCGTTACGGCAGGCAACGCGTCGGGCGTGAACGACGGCGCGGCGGCACTGTTGCTCGCGAATGAAGAAACGGCGAAGCGCTTCGGCCTCACGCCGCGCGCCCGCGTGCTGGGTATCGCCACCGCCGGCGTCGCGCCGCGCGTGATGGGCATCGGCCCGGCGCCCGCCACGCAAAAACTGCTGGCGCGTCTGAACATGACCATCGATCAATTCGACGTGATCGAACTGAACGAAGCGTTCGCGTCGCAAGGTCTCGCGGTGCTGCGCGCACTCGGCGTGGCCGACGACGACGCCCGCGTCAATCCGAACGGCGGCGCGATCGCGTTGGGCCACCCGCTCGGCATGAGCGGCGCGCGTCTGGTGACCACCGCGATGTATCAACTGCATCGCACGCAAGGCCGGTTTGCGCTGTGCACGATGTGTATCGGCGTCGGCCAGGGCATTGCGATCGCGATCGAACGGGTGTGATGGTTTAGCGGCTTGGTCCGCGCTACGGTTGAAGCTGGATGAACAGAAACAGCCTCGTCGCTCACGCGACGAGGCTGTTTCTTTTTGTGCCGCGAGCATATCGAATGCGTGTCTAATTCGGTCTAAAGTCGCTTTTGATTACAGCGGAATACCGGAAAACATCGATTGCCGATTCGGCCGCCACACAGTATGCATTTAATGCTATCTGCATTTAAAACGCGCCGTTCATTCTGAATGGGCGTGAGAATATCCTTGCTTGGCCGGCTGACAGGATGCCGCTGTGACGCCATGCCGCGGCGCTTTGATGGCCGCGCGCATTCATTTGAAAATCACAATTCAATCAATTGCGGGTTGTTGTCAGGCATGTAAAATCGTTTGCGTCGTACCGTTTGAAAACTACCATCCTGAAGATACACAGGCACTCATGGCGTTAAGAGTCCGCATTCCGCGGTTTCAGCTCGCCGTTACGCCGGATCGAACAAACTCTCAAGGAGCATGCAAATGAAGGCAGCGACGATTGGAGCAGCGTTGATGGTCGCGGCGTTTGCCGCAGCCCAACCGGCATGGGCGCAAGATGCCATGGCCAGTGCCGCGCAAGGCATCGTCGGCGCGGTGGAGCCGGTGCATATGAAGGCGCAGATCGTCGGTATCGATCCGGGCACCCGCACGCTCACGCTCAAGGGGCAGGGCGGCAACGTGGTGGTCGTGCTCGTGGGCCAGCAGGTGGAGGGATTCGACAAGCTGACGGTGGGTGACCAGGTGGACGTGCTCTACAAGAATGCGCTCCTTGTGAAGGCCGAGAAGGTCACCGGCAAGGACAAGGGCATTCGCGCGCGTGTCGACACGCAGGTGTACGCCCCGGCCTCGGGCGGCTTCGAATCGGCGCGCCAGATCGAAGTGCTCGCCACCGTGCAGAAGATCGACCGCAAGAAGCGTCTGGTCACGCTGCGCGGCGCGTATCAGACGCAAACGCTCGAAGCCGGTCCCGACGTCGACCTGATGGACGTGAAGGTCGGCGATACGATCCACGCGGTATTCGTGTCGGCGGCGGCCGTGCAGGTGACGCCGAAATAACGTCGGGCAATCGGCAGCCACAAAAACACCCCTTGTTTTAAGGGGTGTTTTGTTTTTTTGCCACGAACACAGTTCGCCTTCACGCGCGCGGCTAACGCGGAGCAGGCGGCCCCAGACTCAACCACGCGAGCCGTCCCAGCCAGCGTCTGAGCAGGCCGCCTCGCGCCGGTAGCGCGTAGCTCAACGACACGCGCGCGGCGCATTTGCCATCCGTACTGAGCCACACACGCTCGCCGCGTTGCAGCTGGAATGTGTGGCCCGGATCGAGCCAATGATCGTAAGGTGAACTGACGCGTGTGAGCCAGAGGCGCGCGCCTTGCACGGCGAGCGTGCCATCGGCTTCGACACGCCAGGTCAGCGTCGCGCCTGGCATGACTGAAAAATGCAGCACCAGCTTCGGCAGACGCTCGTCGTGCCGATACGCCACCAGACTCGATTCGTCATCCATGCACTGCGGGCTTGCCTGATCCATCTCGTTCTCCGTCATCAAGCCGGCTGACGGAGGCGCCCACAAAAACAAAAGGCCCCTTCCGTTACCGGCGGGGCCTTGGGGATATGTTACGCAGATTCAGACTGCTAACGCGCACGCACTCCCAATGGCCAGCCGATGATGGCTCGCTTCGGGTGTGTAATCGCATTTGCGATGGAGATGTGCGTCAACATGAGATCGAGTGTGCCGTTTTGCCGCAGGTCTTGTCAATCAAAAAATCGCCATTCATTTGAACGGGTGTGCGAACCGCTCGGGATCCTTCGCAATGCGTAGTGCTTGCGTCGCCAGCCTATGAGGCGACATCCCATGCCTGCGTTCGCGGTGGGTTACGAGATCACGTAGTGAAGACGTCGACCACGCGTCGACGCTACGGATCACGCCGACAGCCGGCGCTTCAGCGTCGATGCGGTGCGACGATACCCAGCGACGCAATGCGTCGATACAAGGTGGCGCGCGATATGCCGAGCGCTTGCGCCGCCGCGTTCGGTCGCCATTGATGGCGTGTGAGCGCATCGATAATGCGTGCGCGCTCTTCACGCGGGTCCTGCCGCGCGTCCCGTTGCCGGCCGTCATGTGGTTCAATCCGCAATAACGCCGGTTTGTGCGCGGCTTCAGGCGCGAGCAACGCCGCTATATCCGGCGCGACATGGCGCAATTCCACCCGTGCGCCGTCACAGATCGCGCACGCGTAGCGCAGCACATTGCGCAACTGGCGAATGTTGCCCGGCCATGCGAACCCCGCCAGGCGCTCGGCAAGGTGTGGGTCGAGCGTGAGCACGTGGCCGGCCATTTGGGCTTCTTCGTCGAAGACCGCGCAGATCACGTCGCGGATATCCGCGCGCTCGCGCAGCGGCGGCATCGGTAAAGACGCGCCGCTCAGCCGGTAATAGAGGTCTTCGCGGAACGTGCCGGCCGCGACCATCTGCGCGAGATCGCGGTGCGTGGCGCAAATCACGTCGATATCCACGCGCACGGGCGCATCGCCGCCGAGCGGCGTCACTTCGCCTTCGGCCAGCACGCGCAGCAGCCGCGTTTGCAGATCGAGCGGCATGTCGCCGATTTCATCGAGAAACAGCGTACCTGTATGCGCCTGCGCAATCTTGCCGCGTGCGCCGCGGCTGCGTGCGCCGGTGAAGGCACCGGGTGCGTAGCCGAACAATTCGCTTTCGATCAGCGATTCCGGGATCGCGCCGCAATTCACCGCGATAAACGGCCTCGCGCGCCGCGCGCCCGAATCATGCACCGCGTGCGCGAACACTTCCTTGCCGACGCCGGTCTCGCCGAGAATCAGAATTGGCAGACGTTTGCCCATCACGCGCAAAGCAACGGCCGCGTTATGCGCGATCTGCGGATCCGCGCTGTGTAGAAAACGTCCGAGCGCACCGAGTTGCAGATCGTTTTGCGACGCGGTTTGCGCCGATCTTGCGGCGCCATCGTGCATCGTGGACGCCGAGCGCGACATGCGTCTGAGCGGCGCGCGAATACGCGCATACAACGTCGTCCCGGTCGCGCGCAGGCGCAAGCCGACAATCGCATCCGTGCGCGCGACGTCGTGCAGGTGCGAGCCCGACGTGTCGAATACGTCGTCGATGTGACGCGGGCCGTTCAGCGCCGGAATGCACTCGCGCGCCTTGCGATTGGCGGCAACGAGATTGCCGCATTCGTCGAAGGCGATCAGCACTTCGGGCTGCGCCTCGACAAAGTTGCGGCTCGAATGGCCGAACAGAATCCAGTGCTGGGTCGTTTGATTGAGGAAGTAGCCGTCTTCGATCAGGCCAGCGCTTTGCCGCACCAGTTGAAACACGAGCCGCTGACTGTCGCGGTTATCCGGCGACTGCACGGCGGAGGCATCGAGCACGCCGATCATCTCGCCGGTCGGCGCGAAGATCGGCGCCGCGCTGCAGGTGAGCGTGGTGAACGCCGCGCGGAAATGATCGGTCTTGTGCACGATGATCGGCGCGAGATCGGTCAGCACGTTCGCCACGCCGCACGTGCCTTCTTCGCGCTCGGACCAGCACGAACCGATATACAGGCCCGCATGCTTGAAATCGCTGCGGCGTTCGCGATCGATCCGGTAGTCGATGGTGACGCCGTGCGCGTCGGTGAGCATCACGCAATAGTCGGCGACGCGAATCATGTCGTGCAGACGTGTCAGGCATTGGCCCGATGCACGCAGAAAGGCTTCTTCCTTGCCTTGCACTTCGCGCAATTCCGCCGACGTCAGCACGCGCGGTCCGATCACGGCACCCGGATCGAGCCGGTACTGTTCGAACGAACGCTGCCACGACGAGACGAGCCGTGGAGAATCGGCGGGCGCGGGCAGGCGCCCTTCAATGGCGCCACGCACGCGGTCGATGTGCTGGGTCTGCGAGACGTAAGGCATGGTCGGCTCCAGGCGAGCGACACACAGTGAGATCAGGGTGTTCTTGTATCACATCCCGCTTGATGAATCACATTGCAATGCAGCACGCGAGACGCGTGAGACGATTGTCTCAGTCTCAGGTGAGACGGTTGGTCTTGTTACGCAGATCGAGGTGGGTAAAGGGTTTGCGACGTGTCTTCGCATTGCTCGGCCACGCTGCGAACGTTGCACGCGCCGGGCGTGAGACGCCTGGAACGCTGCGTCGCGCGGTGCCGGCTCACCATTCCGATTTGCATCTCGATGCGAAAAGCCCTTTAAACAAGGCACTTTCGCGCGGCGGCGTGATTTTTCAGCAGATTGGCACACCCTTTGCAGTGTCCTACGCATGACAAAGCGCCATCGTTTGACGACGGCGACACAGGAGACATGCACAGTGCCATCGCCCATCACCGTCGGCGTGATCGCGAACCCTGCGTCGGGTCGCGACATTCGCCGTCTCACTTCCTATGCGTCGGTGTTTCCGACCTCCGAAAAAGCCAACATGGTGGTGCGCTTGCTGGCCGGGCTCGGCATGCTCGGCGTAACGCGCGTGCTGTGTCTGCGCGACCGGACCGGCGTGGCGGCGCTGCTGCTGCGCGCGCTCGACACGCACGACGCCGTCGCCGCGCAACAGCGCTGGCCGGAAGTCGAGTTCATCGAACAGCCGATCACCGACAGCGTCGCCGATACCCACGCGGGGGTCGCCGCGATGTTGAAGGCAGGCGTCGAGTTGATCGCCGTGCTCGGCGGCGACGGCACGCACCGCGCCGTCGCCGCGCATTGCGCAAGAGTGCCGCTGCTGACTTTGTCCACCGGCACCAACAACGCCTTTCCGGATTTGCGCGAAGCCACCGTGGCCGGCCTCGCCGGCGCGCTCGTCGCGTCGGGCGCGGTGCCGCCGGATGTCGCGCTGATGCGCAACAAGCGGCTCGTGGTGCGCTGCACGGCCGGGCCGAATCGCGGCCGCGAGGAGATCGCGCTGGTCGATGTCTGCGTGAGCCGCCAGCGCTTCGTCGGCGCGCGGGCCGTCTCCGATCCGGCCGATATCGAAGAACTCTTTCTCACGTTCGCCGCGCCCGACGGCATCGGCCTTTCGTCGATCGGCGGAGCGTGGGCGCCTGTGGAGCGCACTGCGTCCCACGGTTTGCATCTGCGCTTTGCAGCACCCGGCGAATCCGGCGTGCCGCTAGTGGCGCCCATTGCGCCGGGCCGCGTCGAGCGCGTGCTGATGCGCACGTGCGAACGCTTCGAAGTCGGCGTGTGGAGGACGCTGGAAACCGAGCACGGCACGCTCGCCTTCGACGGCGAGCGCGAAATCGAACTGGAGCGCGGCGACCGCTATGAGATCGCGCTGGATTGGGAAGGGCCGCTGACCGTCGACGTCGAACGCACCCTGCGTTTCGCGGCGTCGCGTCAACTGGTGCGGGAAGTGGCGAACGTGGTTGCGCATCAAAAGTAGGTAGTGGGCAGGCAGTGCATTCATTCCAAGGAGACACACCATGTCGGTTTCAACTGAGTTGAGCAAGGAAGATCTATTGAAGGCGTATCGCATGATGCGCACGATCCGCGAGTTCGAGGAGCGTCTGCACGTCGAATTCGCGACCGGCGAAATTCCCGGCTTCGTGCATCTGTACGCGGGCGAAGAAGCGTCGGCCGTCGGCACGATGCTGCATCTGAACGACGCCGACTATGTGGCGACCACGCACCGCGGCCACGGTCATTGCATCGCCAAGGGCGTGGATGTGCGCGGCATGATGGCCGAGATCTACGGACGCAAGACCGGCGTGTGCCACGGCAAGGGCGGTTCGATGCACATCGCCGACCTGTCGAAAGGGATGTTAGGTGCGAACGGCATCGTCGGCGCGGGCGGCCCATTGATTTGCGGCGCGGCGCTGGCGGCGAAGTACAAGAAGTCGGGCGGCGTCGGCGTGTGCTTCTTCGGCGACGGCGCGTCGAATCAGGGCGTGATTTTCGAATCGTTGAACCTGGCCTCGGTATGGCGGCTGCCGGCGATTTTCGTGGCGGAGAACAACGGCTACGCAGAGGCGACATCTTCGACATGGTCGGTGGCGACCGACAACATCGCGGATCGCGCGAGCGGCTTCGGCATGCCGGGCGTGATCGTGGACGGGTTCGACTTCTTCGCCGTGCATGAAGCGCTCGGCGAAGCGATCGAACGGGCGCGCAAAGGCGGCGGTCCGACGCTCGTCGAAGTGAAGTTCTCGCGCTATTTCGGCCACTTCGAAGGCGACGCGCAAACCTATCGCGCGCCCGGCGAAGTGCAGAAACTGCGCGACGAGAAGGATTGCCTGAAGCGTTTCGAAGAGCGCGTGGTGCGTGCCGAAATGCTGAGCGCGGATCAGTTGCGTGGTGTGGATGCCGAGGTGAAGAGTTTGATCGAGAGTGCGGTGACGGAGGCCAAGGCTGCGCCGTTGCCGACTGCTGAAGACCTGCTGAGCGACGTCTACGTGTCCTATCCGTAACGCACGCGTTGCATACCTAAACGATTGGAGACAGACATGGCACGCAAGATCACATTCTCTCAGGCAATCAACGAAGCACTGAGTCAGGAAATGGCCCGCGATGAAACCGTCATCGTGATGGGCGAGGACAACGCGGGCGGCGCGGGATCGCCCGGTGAACAGGACGCGTGGGGCGGCGTTCTCGGTGTTACGAAGGGACTGTTTCACAAGTATCCAGGACGTGTGCTGGACACGCCGCTCTCCGAAGGCGGCTATATCGGCGCGGCAGTCGGCGCGGCGGCCTGCGGCATGCGGCCGGTCGCGGAGCTGATGTTCATCGACTTCATGGGCGTGTGTTTCGACCAGATCTTCAACCAGGCCGCCAAGTTCCGCTACATGTTCGGCGGCAAGGCGGTCACGCCGGTCGTGATTCGCGCGATGCAGGGTGCGGGCTTGCGCGCGGCGGCCCAGCATTCGCAGATGCTGACTTCGTTGTTCACGCACATCCCCGGACTGAAAGTGGTCTGCCCGTCGACGCCATACGACGCCAAGGGACTGCTGATCCAGGCGATCCGCGACAACGATCCGGTGATTTTCTGCGAGCACAAATTGCTCTATAGCCGCGAGGGCGACGTGCCCGAAGAGTCGTACGCGATTCCGTTCGGCGAGGCGAACGTGGTGCGCGACGGCGACGACGCCACCATCATCACCTACGGACGCATGGTGCATTACGCCACCGAAGCCGCCGAAAAACTCGCCAAGGACGGCATCCAGGTCGATGTGATCGACTTGCGGACGACTTCGCCGCTCGACGAGGAAACGATCCTCGAGAGCGCGAACCGCACCGGGCGCGTGGTCGTGGTCGACGAAGCGAATCCGCGCTGCTCGATCGCCACCGACATTTCCGCGCTGATCGCGCAGCGCGCGTTCCACTCGCTCAAGGCGCCGATCGAGATGGTGACCGCGCCGCATACGCCCGCGCCGTTTGCCGGTGTGCTCGAAGACATGTATATCCCGTCGGCCGCGCAGATCGCCGACGCTGTGATGAAAGTGAGGGCTTGAACGATGCCGATCCATATGATCACGATGCCCAAATGGGGCTTGTCGATGGAGCAGGGGCAGGTCAACGGGTGGCTCAAGGCCATCGGCGACAAGGTAGTGAAGGGCGACGAGATTCTCGACGTGGAAACGGACAAGATCTCGTCAGGCGTCGAGTGTGCGTTCGAGGGCATCCTGCGCCGGCAGATCGCCCAGGAGGGCGACACGTTGCCGATCGGCGCATTGCTGGCAGTGGTGGCGGACGCGGAGACGCCGGACGCGCAGATCGACGCCGAGGTCGAAGCGTTCCAGCGCGACTTCGTGCCGGCCACGTCGGCGGATGGCGACAGTGGGCCGCAACCGGAGAAGGCGCAGATCGGTGGGCGCACCGTGCGCTATCTGAAACTCGGCGAAGGCGGCACGCCCGCGCTGCTGATTCACGGCTTCGGTGGCGATCTGAACAACTGGTTGTTCAATCACGCCGACCTTGCCGCGCATCGTGCCGTGTGGGCGCTGGATCTGCCGGGTCACGGCGAATCGGGCAAGACGCTCGACACCGGCAGTGCCGACGAACTCGCGGACAGCGTGATCGCCTTCATGGACGATCGCGGCATCGACAAAGTGCATCTGATCGGACACTCCATGGGCGCACTGATCGCGATGACCGTGGCGGCGCAAGCGCCGGGGCGGGTAGCGTCGCTGGCGTTGATCTCGGGCGCGGGTCTGGGCAAGGAGATCAACGGCGACTACATCCAGGGCTTTACTGAAGGCAGCAATCGCAATGCGCTCAAGCCGCAGTTGGCGAAACTCTTCGCCGACCCGAGTCTCGTGACGCGTCAACTGGTGGAGGACATCGTCAAGTACAAGCGGCTCGAAGGCGTGCCCGAGGCGCTGCGCAAGATCGCGGCGTCGGCCTTCGACGGCAACGTGCAACGCGCGAGCTATCGGGACCGGCTGGCGGAACTCGCGCCGCGCAGTCTGGTGATCTGGGGCGCAGGTGATCAGATCATCCCGGCCGGGCATGCGCAGGGTCTGCCAGGCGACATCCGCGTTCATGTGCTCGACGGCAACGGGCATATGGTGCAGATGGAGGCGGCCTCCGAAGTGAATCGTCTGCTCAACGATTTTCTGGGGAGCTGAGATGGACGCCGCATTGCATGCCGACAGCGTCACCGCGCTCGGTCAGCACGGTAAGCGCAGCGCTGACAAGCTCGCGCGGATTCCGGTGAAGATCGTGCCGGCCACGGACGGCGAGGTCTTGCCGAAGCCGCCGTGGCTGCGCGCGAAGCCGATGATGAGCGAGACCGTCGCCGGAATTGCGGCGATCCTGCGCGAGCACCGTTTGCATTCGGTCTGCGAGGAGGCAATGTGCCCGAACATCGGCGAATGTTTTGCGCGGCGCACCGCGACGTTCATGATCATGGGCGGCATCTGTACGCGGCGCTGTGCGTTCTGCGACGTCGCGCATGGCCGCCCGGCGCCGCTCGACGAGGCAGAGCCCGCTCGGCTTGCCGATGCCGTGGCGGCGCTCGGGTTGCGCTATGTCGTCGTGACGTCGGTGGATCGCGATGATCTGCGCGACGGCGGCGCGGCGCATTTTGCGCGCTGCGTGACCTTGCTGCGCGAGCGCGTGCCGGGCATTCGGGTCGAAGTGCTGACGCCGGATTTTCGTGGACGTATCGAGCGGGCGTTGCAGGCGCTCTCGGGCGCGTGGCCGGATGTGTTCAATCACAACCTCGAAACGGTGCCCGCTCTCTATCGTGCCGCGCGTGCGGGCTCGGACTATCAGGGCTCGCTGCAACTGCTCGCGCGCGTCAAGGAGGCGAACGAGGCGATGCTGACCAAATCAGGATTGATGGCCGGATTGGGGGAATCCGACGAAGAACTGCTCGGCGCGATGCGCGATCTGCGCGCGCATCGCGTGGACATCCTGACGATCGGGCAGTATCTCGCGCCATCGCGTTTTCATATGCCGGTGCGGCGGTATGTGACGCCACGACAGTTCGACGCCTGGCGCGAGGCCGGCTTGGAGATGGGCTTTCGCGAAGTGGTGGCGGGGCCGCTGGTGCGCTCGTCGTATCAGGCGGACCAAATTGCCGATATTGCCATGGCACGCGCAACGCAATGATATGAAGAACGGTTGCCGCCCTCGCTTGTCGTTAGAGACGACAGCGAGGAGCGGCACCGTTGCCGTTCAAAAGCAGACGCGGCTCGTCATTTCGCTTGCAACAATCTATGTCGGAATATGTCACGCAGCGCGAAAAACGCCCGCAAAACCTTGTCGCGCGGGCTTTCCTCGTGGTGAAACAGGGTGACATATCTTCCCTGTCGATTATGTCGGTGCGTCCTTCTATAGTCCGTTCTGTCGCCACGCAGCAGTGACAGAAGTGGCCCGAATCCAAGAAGGACATACCGTGAAAAATCATTCGTTCGTCGTCCCGGCCGCCGCCTCTGCCTTTGCCTCTGCAACCGACTCAGTGTCGAGCGCCTCATCGGCACGCGGCGCGCTGCGCAAGCTCGTCCTCTCCGCCACGGTCGCCGTGCTCGCGCTCGGTAGCGCATCGGCGTTCGCCTGGTCGCAACACGGCACGGCGTACACCTCGCGCGGCACCTATAACGGCGCGCGTTACGGCTCGTGCGGCGGCAGCAGCTGTTCGCATGCGGGCGGCGTCGCCGGCCCTTACGGTGGCCTCGCGACCAACACCGGCACGGTGACGCGCAATGCGCCGGGCCAGTTCTCGAATTCGGGCACCGCGACGGGGCGCTACGGCAACTCCGTCCAGCATGCAGGCGACACCAGTTGCGCCGGTGGCACGTGCTCGCACACCGGGACGTTGACGGGCCCGGATGGCAAGACGGCCACCACTTCCGGCGAGGTCACGAAGACCGGCACGGGGCAGTATTCGTCGTCGGGATCGGTAACGGGTTCGAACGGCAACACGGTCAACCATTCGGCGTCGACGAATTGCGCCGGCTCGACGTGCTCGCGTTCGGGCACCGTGACGGGTTCGGATGGTGGAACCGTCAACCACTCCGGTTCGGCCACGCGTGTGGCACCGGGTGTCGTGACGACTTCGACGAGCGTGACGGGCACGCATGGCAATACGGTGACGTCCAGCGGGACGGTCGTGGCGACCACGGGTGTCGTCGCGACGGGCGGCACGACGGTGGTGGTCGCGCCGAAGCCGGTTGTGGTTGCGCCGCCGGTTGTGTACGTGCCGCCGCCTCCGGTGGTGGTGACACCTGCGCCAGTTGTCGTGACGCCTGCTCCGGTGGTGGTTGCGCCTAAGCCTGTCGTGGTCGCGCCGCCGGTTGTCTACGCACCTCCGCCCCCGCCGCCTGCCGTGTATGTCGCACCGCGGGTCGTGTATGTCGCGCCGGCGCCGCGTCCGGTCGTGTGGGTGCCGGGTCACTGGATTGGGCGTGTCTGGGTGCCGGCGCATTGGTCCTGATGGACGCGGCCATGCGAGTCAAATCCCGCGTGACAGTTGTGCAAGTGCGCCGATCGTCTTTCGATGCTTCATCGACACGGCGGTTTTATCTAGCAGGCGCGTTGGCAGCGATGGTGGTAGCCGCGGGCGTGGCGATTGCAATGAGCCGCTTCGTGGCAGCAGCGGATACGCGCGGGGCGAGTGGATCGTCGCAGGAATGTTCCACTCGCTACGCCGCGTTGCTCGATCTTGCGGAACTGGCGAGACGCGACGGCAAATCATCCGAGGTGGTCGTGCGCGGGCTGAGCGACAGAGGCGGTGTGATGAGCGGATGTTTGTCGGTGGGCGGCAGGGCTAATGCGGACTAGCGTTCTGATTGCTGCTCGCGCCACTCACGCCACAAAAAAAGCGCTCCCGGTTCCATAACCGGGAGCGCTTTTTGCCATGCGCGGCGTAGTGGCGCTTTCGCGCTACCGCCCTTGCTGCTGCAAAAACTGCCTGACATCGCTCAGCGTCACGCTGCCTTTATGGCTCGTGTCGATCTGATCGAAGTGCTTCGCCACAAAGCCGAGACCCTGGGTTTGCGCCTGCGCTTTGGTGACCGACGCGCCATTGCTGAGCGCCGAGTTCGCCCCGAGACGCGCCTCGAGCCGTTGTTGCGCTTGCTGCTGCAATGCCGTGCCGGTCGATGGCGCAATCGGTGCCGCCCGGTTTTGCGGGAAGAACGGACCGTCGACGCCGCGTGCGCCGTTGGGCGGCGTCGCGGGCGCCACCGCTTGCGGCGGCAACGCATATGCACTGCCGACCAGGCAGCCGAGAGCAATCAACGGGGAGACGCGCCGTAACTTATCGATAAGAGACATGATGACTCGCATGGATTGAGTGAATAGGGTATCGCGAACGAGGTTCATCCGATCGGTTCCTTGAACGTTCCATGAGTGCGCGGTCAGGGCGCCGTCGCTTGCGCCGTGGCGGTCGGCTCGCTGGCGGGACTTTCGTCGCGCCACGGCGCCGGCAGCGTCCAGAGGGCGAGCGCATCGGGCAGCGGCGTGCCGCGATAGAAGCGCACGAGGTCGCGCTTCATCAGCGGACGGGCGACGTCGTCCAGATAGATCATGTGGCCACCCTGGAAGAAATTGACCTGCAAGTCAGGATTCAGGCCGGGCACGGTCTGCAACCGCGCCAACTGCTTCTCGGTATTGAGGAACGGCGTAGCGAGATCGTGGAAGCCGTTTTCCGAGAGCACCCTGAGTTGCGGATTGAGCGTCAGCGCACCGAGCAGGTCGGGGATCGTATCGGGCAGCGCCTGTCCGTCGTGCGAGAAATCCCACAGCTCGATGATGTTGTCGTTCAGCGGCATATAGGTCGCGTTCGGCGCCGTGTACCCGAGATAGTCCGGCATCTGGGTGGCGAGCGCCGTGGTGAAGGGCTGCGAGATCAGGATGTCGGACGGATCGGAATCGCTCTGCAGACGTGGATCCGAATTCGGCAACGACACGCGCCCGTCATAGCGGCCGATCGTCGTGCCGGGCAGCAGGCTCGTCGAGAACGGATCGCGGTTGAAATAGCCCTGCAATGCCTGCGCGGTCAAACCCGACGGCAGGGTCCAGGAGTCGAGCGTTTTCGCATTGGGGAAGACGGGCTTGCCCAACGCGTCGGGTATGCCGAGCTGGCTGAGCACCCATGATTGCGAGTAACGCCTGAACTTCTTATATTCCGCCGTGACGAACAGGCTGGTCTGCAACGCGTAAAGATCCTGATTGAGCGGCGCGGGCGACGCCTGGTTGTAGTACGCCGCGACCTCCGCATAGCCGGGGAAATAGCCCGCCAGCGTATCCGTGTCGAGCGCCAGCTCTTCCGACGACGCCGTGATGGCGACGGCTTCGATCGCATCGGCGAAATAGTTCAGGATTGCCGATTGCAGCACGATGCCGGTCAGATGCACGCCGGCGGATTCGAGCGCCAGCGCCAGCATGTCGGTACGCGGCGTGCCGTACGACTCGCCATACAGATAGATCGGCGAGCCGCTGCGATTGTTCACGGCCAGATAGCGCTGGATGAAGTCGCGCATGATGTTGACGTCGGCGTCGGTCGTCCAGTACTTCTTGTTCGTGTTCGGCAGAATCGCTTCGGAAAGCCCGGTTCCGGGCGGGTCGATGAAGACCATGTCCGTGGTGTCGATCAGGCTCTCCTTGTTGTCCACGAGCGGATAGTTCGGCCAGTTGCCGAACACTGGGTCGGGCGTGGCCACGCGCGTCGGCGCGAATGAGCCGAGCCGCAGCCAGATCGAGGAAGAGCCCGGGCCGCCGTTATAGACGAATGTGACGGGGCGCGCCGCGCCGTTCGCGCCCGGTGCGGTGTACGCCACATACGACATGGTGGCTTCCGGGTTGCCGTTCGCATCGGCCGCCGTCAGATGGCCGGTGGTGGTGGTGTAGTTGATCGGCGTCTTGCCGAGCGTCCACTGGTAGTGCATGACCGCCGCCTTCTCCGCGGCCTGGGCGGGCGCGAGACCGTCGTTGGCTTTGGCCGAATAGGCGACCAGGTCGATATAGGTTTGATTGGCGGTCGGCGCCTGCGGCTGCGACGCGGCCTGGGCGCTGAGTTGCTGATTCGCAGCGGTCTGCTGCATGCTCACGGCCGTGCCGGAGGACGAACTGCCGTCCCCGCCGCCGCATCCGCCGAGCAGCATGACCGTTGCTGCCATTGCCATTGTCAGGGTTCCTGGAGCCGGCAGCT
Source organism: Paraburkholderia sp. NPDC080076 (assembly GCF_050281145.1). NCBI lineage: Bacteria > Pseudomonadati > Pseudomonadota > Betaproteobacteria > Burkholderiales > Burkholderiaceae > Paraburkholderia > Paraburkholderia sp. NPDC080076. Next base: position 188,610 of record NZ_JBNNWQ010000009.1, read on the forward strand.
TGCGCTGACGAAAAGGGCCATTGCCTCGAAGACGCTCGTCTCGTTTCATCTCTATCCTCGGTGGTGGATTCAGATACCTTTTCACAAAGGCCGCTGTAGCGGATGAAGATGCATCGGAGTTCGAAATATTCTGGATGCATTGCCGCAATACAGCGGTGGAGACCAATTTTCTTAAAAATACATAGCCATTTCCCTGCTATGCGGGATGCGTAGAATAACTAAATATTGTGATTGAATATTCCGGTTATCTCGGCATGTTTTTCCGTTTTTCCGCAATCGAATATTCGTATATTGGCGGCAGATAAAAAATAGGTGACGCCGTAGCCCTTTGTCAAGGACGCGACGAATTTCCGTAATGACGGCTTCGGAATGCTGCGCGTGGATTCGTGCGGAACTAAGTGCGTACGGGCTTTACGGCGCAATTAATTCGCTGATTATTTATTACAAAATGGAAGTTGTTGTTTGCTAAACGTAATGATTAATTTGTGTGGATTGCCCGGTTATGCCAATTGATTTTCCGGGTGAATCAGATTGAGTTCCAGAAATACCGCGCCGGCAATCGGATTGAAGACATAAGCCGGAATCCGTTCGAAACCCAGCGATGCATAAAGCTCGAGCGCGGCTCGCATGGTCGGCAGCGAGTCGAGGCGAATGCGGTGATATCCCGTGTCTCTCGCGATATCGCAAATGCGCGTCGCCAATTGCCTGCCGGCCTGCAGACCGCGTCCCGCTGGACGAACATAGAGCCGCTTCATTTCGCAGGTCGTGTCGTCGAGAGGCCGCATGGCGACGCAGCCAACGAGTTCTTCATCGTTGTGCGCGAGAAGCACCCGGCCTTGCGGTGCCGCGAATTTGCCGGGCAAGTCGGCGAGTTCGGACTCGAAATTCTGGAAGCCGAGATCGATGCCCAGGCTCTCGGCGTATTCGCGGAAGATGGCCCGGACCGCTTCCAGTTGCTGTGGGAATTGGGCGGTCGTGATCTGGATCATGGGTATTCGTGGGTCGTGCGGTCCTATTGCGGTTCCACCAGCACCAACGGGAAACGGATCTCGAACGTCGTCCCCACCCCTTCGCGCGAGACGAAATGGATGTGTCCGTTCAACACGCGGCACAGTTCCTTGACGATAGCGAGACCGAGGCCCGTGCCGGGAATATCTTCACCCGCGGCGCGCTCGAATTCGTCGAACACGCGGTCCGCATCCGAAGGCGCGATGCCCACGCCGGTATCCGCGACGCGAATCGACCAGTGCTCCGCGTCGGCCATCGCGAAGTTCAATTCGATTTCCCCCGACTTCGTGTACTTGGTCGCGTTGGAGAGCAGATTGACGGCGATCTGTTTGAGCTTGAGACGATTGGATGTGACCGCCGTCAACGCAGGATCGAATGCCGCGCGCAACGTGAGTCCTTTTGCCTCGATCGAAGGACGCGACGAGGCGACGAGCTCGTCGTACAGCTCGCGCAAGTCAACCTGTTCGAATGCGAACGGGGCGCCGTCGCCGAGCACCATGGAATACTCGACCATCTGCTCGACGAGCTGTTTCATATCGGCAGCCTGGCGGTTCGCCAGCGTCAACGCCGTTTCGGCCCTGGCAGGGGCGCGCGAGATCAGTTGCAGCGCGATGGAAAAGGTGTTCAAAAAATTGCGCAGATCGTGGACCACGCTGCGTGTGATCTGCATGCGCGACTCGTACAGGTCGCTCACCAGCCGCTGCTTCAGCATCAACTCGTGATTGGCGCGCTCGAGCCGGCCGGTGTACTCGTCGATCTTACGGTCCCGTTCGCTGACCACTTCCTTGATCGACGTGAGCGTGACCATGCTGAAGGTTTCGGCGATCAGGCGCCGTGCCCGGCTCTCATGGCGGCGCGTGAAGGTGCTGTCGAGACTGGCGAATTCCTCGAGCGCTTCGGCCAGCACCTGATCGAAGAGATCGAGTTCGCGCACCAGTTCCTCGATACGATAGCCCTGGCGCCAGCGGATCTTGCCGTGTTTTCTCGCATTGCGCTCGATGGTCGTCTCGACCCGTTCGAGATCTTCGACATCGAGGGCCGCGCACAGTCCTTCGAGAATCTCCGGCAGATGATCCGCCAGTTGCTGATAAGTGAGTTTGTCCGCTTCGACGAGATCGGTGTCGCCGAATACGGCATTCATCCATTGCTCGGTGAGTCGGATCCGTTCCGCGCGAACGAAGTCAGCAAAATTGCGCAGCGGGCTAACACGTGTGTCGGTCATGATGGCGCATTGGGGTGAAGTTTTGAAGTTTCTACAACGTACAAAGGCTCGAACCACCCACGCGCGTTGGACCGGAGGCGCATGGCGTGCCTCACAGGACAGATACGCTCGGCTGGAGTCAATTAAAGGCCTGGCCGGCAAGTTCTCTGCCCTCGCGTGTCCCGAAAGCGCCGCCGCAGCCGATTATTCGCACCATTATCGCCGCAATCGCGGATTGTGGAACACCTCTTGCGGCGCTGTAGTCGGATGACAATAACGCTAACTCGAACGTTTAACCCGGCGGCCACTGATGCACTCAATCTTGCTGGTAGACGACGAGCCGGAAATCCTGGCGGCGTGGCGCCTGATACTCGAGAACGAAGGTTACGAAGTCGGTTGCGCGAGCAACGGCGCGGAGGCGGTCGCGCGTGCGGCAACCAGCGTTCCCGCCCTGATCATCACCGACTGGATGATGCCCCTGGTGGACGGCGCTGAATTGTGCCGTCGGCTGAAGGCGATACCGGAACTCGCCAACGTGCCGATTCTCGTGCATACCGCTGTTCCGCCGCCCGAGGGCGCGGTCAAGAACTGGGATGTCTGCCTGAGAAAGCCGGTAGGCGCGGAGCTTTTTCTGACGACGGTCGCGCAACTGTGCAAGCAGCGGTATTAGCTGTTGATCGTTTGAGCGCACAACGGGCGGTTTCTTCCGATTCTCGCGTGCCGCATCTTTGATGACCGGCAATATTGTCTCGCGCATTTCTCTGCGCCTCGCATCAATCCGAATTGAGCACCTTCAAAAAATCGACGAATGCGCGCAACGGCGCAGGCAAATGACGATGCCCCGGATAGTAGAGAAACGGCCCCGAAAAACGCTGCCACCACGGCTCCAGAATCGGCTCCAATGCGCCGCTGTCGAGATGCGGGCGAAGCATGTCTTCGAACAGATGAATGACACCCACGCCCGCGACGGCCGCGCTGACCGCGAGATCGATTGCCGCGCCGGGCCGCACCAGCAGCGGTCCCGATGGATTCAACTGCAACACTTCGCCATCGCGCTCGAAATACCAGATCGGCATGGCGCCACCGGCGAACTGTCCGCGCAGGCACGCATGCGAGAGCAACTCGCTGGGATGATCGGGACGGCCGTACGCGTCGAGATAGCCTGGCGCTGCCGCCGTGGCGAAGCGTTGCACGCGCGGTCCGATCGGTATCGCGATCATGTCCTGTTCGAGCCGCTCGTCATAGCGAATGCCGGCGTCGCAGCCGATCGACAGCACGTCGACGAAACCATCCTCGACCACGACCTCGACGCGGATGTCCGGATACGTCTTCAGGAAGGCGGCGATGATGCTTGGTAAAACGATCCGGGCGGCGCTCGACGGTACGTTCAGTTTGAGCGTGCCGGCCGGCTTGTCCCTGAACACGTTCAGCACGTCTAGCGCCGCTTCCATCTCGCTGAAGAGCGGCGTCAGCTTCTCGATGAGACGCAAGCCGGCCTCGGTCGGCGCCACGCTGCGCGTGGTGCGGTTGAGCAGGCGCAGACCGAGCTTGGCCTCGAGGCGGCGCACGGCGATGCTCAGACTCGACGCCGACACGCCGCTGATGCGTGCCGCGTCGCGAAAGCCGCCCGCGCGGGTGACCGAGACGAAGGCGGCCAGATCGTTCAATTCCATGGCGATTGTGCAAAATTTTAAACAACCCGTACACGTTAGACGGCTTTATTTAACAACGCAACCACGTCCATACTGGCGTTCAATCACTCACCAAGGAGCGCGTCATGTCGAATCTCAACACCACGGACACCTTTCCGCTCGCCGGCCGCTCGGTACGCCGCATGGGCTACGGCGCCATGCAACTGGCCGGCCCCGGCGTATTCGGGCCGCCGAAGGATCGCGATGCAGCGCTCGCCGTGTTGCGCGAAGCGGTGGCGTCCGGCGTCAACCACATCGATACGAGCGACTTTTACGGGCCGCACGTCACCAACCAGTTGATCCGCGAAGCGCTGCATCCTTATCCCGGCGACCTCGTGATCGTCACCAAGGTGGGCGCGGTGCGCGGCAGCGACGGCGCGTGGCTGCCGGCATTCGAACCGGACGATATCGAGCGCGGCGTGCACGACAACCTGCGCAATCTCGGCCTCGATGTGCTCGAGGTCGTGAACATGCGGATCATGGGCAGCGTGCATGCGCCCGCCGAGGGTTCGATCGAAAAGCAGGTTACGGCGCTGGCCGAACTTCAGCGACGTGGACTCGTGCGTCATATCGGCTTGAGCAACGTGACGGCGACGCAGATAACGGAGGCGCAGCGCATTGCCGAGATCGTTTGTGTGCAGAATCACTACAACCTGGTGCACCGGGAGGACGACGCACTGATCGAGGAACTCGCGGGGAAGGGGATCGCGTATGTGCCGTTCTTCCCGCTTGGCGGGTTCACGCCGATTCAGTCGTCAGCGCTGTCGAACATTGCACAAACACTCGGCGCCACGCCGATGCAAGTCGCGCTCGCTTGGCTGTTGCAGCGGGCACCGAACATTCTGCTGATCCCCGGCACGTCGAGCGTCGGGCATCTGCGTGAAAATCTGCAGGCGTCGCAATTGAAATTGTCCGCCGAGGTGTGCGCGGAACTGGATGCGATCGGTCTCGCCAACGGCGAAGCGTGATCGCAAAGCACTGCGATTTCACACCGAATTCGCGATGGTCTCCCGCAGCCACTGATGTGCCGGATCACGGTGCGAGCGCTCATGCCAGAGCATCGCGATCTCGTAGCCCGGCACGTCCAGTGGCGGCTCGACCACCCGCAGCGCGCTGTTGTCGCGTACCAGCCGTTCCGGAAGCATGCCCACCAGGTCAGTGCTTGCCAGAGCCGACAACATGAACAAAAAGTGCGGCACGGACAGCACGACCCGACGCGTCATGCCGGCCTTCGCGAGCGCTTCGTCCGTCGCGCCGGCAAACCCGCCGCCGTCCGGCGATACGATCACGTGCTCCAGTTTGCAGAACTGCGCGAGCGTCGGCCGGCGCTTCAGACGCGGATGGCCGGCGCGGCCCACCAGAACATAGCGCTCGGCGAACAGCACCCGGTGGCGCAATCCTTCGGGCGCGCCTTCGCTGGTATGAAATCCCAGATCGATCTCCCCTTGTTCCGCTTGCCGCGCAATACGTGGCGGAGCCAATTCGACGACGGCGAGGCGCGTGCCCGGCGCCGCCGCGCGCAAGCCGGCCAGCGCGGGCAGGATGATCGTCAATTCGACGTAGTCGGTCGCGGCAATGCGCCAGCTTTGCGTTGCTTCGGCTGGATCGAAAGGGCGCGCCGGCGCCACCGCGCGTTCGAGTGCTTCGAGCGCTTCGCGCAAGGGTTCGCGCAACGCCTCGGCGCGCGCGGTGGGCCGCATGCCGCGGGGTCCGGGCAGCAACAGCGGGTCGCCGAGGACATCGCGCAGTTTGGCCAGATGCACGCTGACCGACGGCTGCGAGAAGTTCAGCCGCTCCGCCGCGCGCGTGACATTGTGCTCCGACAGCAGCACGTCGAGCGTGACGAGCAGGTTGAGGTCGAGCCTCCTGAGATTATTCATGGCTATACCTGACATATTGGCAATTCATTTCCAATATACCGGAGCGAGGTCTATCTTTGGTTTCTTTTAGCCATGAAGGCCATGTGATGAACGTTCTTCTTGTTTATGCGCACCCGGAACCCAAGTCGTTGAATGGGGCGCTCAGGGACTTTGCGGTCAAACGTCTTGAAGATGCCGGACACACCGTTCAGGTATCCGACCTGTACGCAATGCAGTGGAAAGCATCGCTCGATGCGCACGACAGCCTCGCGAAACAACCCGGCGAGCGCTTTGATCCGGCGCTCGACTCGAAGCATGCGTTCGAGAACGGGCTGCAGAGTAAAGACATCGAACTCGAACAGGAAAAGCTGATGTGGGCGGATGCCGTGATCCTGCAGTTTCCGCTCTGGTGGTTCACCATGCCGGCCATTCTTAAAGGCTGGGTGGAGCGTGTGTATGCGTACGGCTTTGCATACGGCGTCGGCGAGCATTCCGATGCGCGCTGGGGCGAGCGCTACGGCGAGGGCAAACTCGCCGGCAAGCGCGCGATGCTGATGGTCACGACGGGTGGTTGGGAATCGCACTACAGTCCGCGCGGCATCAACGGTCCGATGGACGACGTGCTGTTCCCGATTCAGCACGGCATTCTGTATTACCCCGGCTTCGACGTGTTGCCGCCGTTCGTGATCTACCAGACAAGCCGCATCGACGAAACGAACTATCCGGAGGTGCGTGATGCGCTCGGGCAACGGCTCGACGATCTTTGGACCACAGCGCCGATTCCGTTCCGGCCGCAGAACAGCGGCGCCTACTCGATTCCGGAACTGACGCTGCGGGCCGATATCGAGCCCGAAAAGGTCGGGTTCGGTGCGCACGTCGAATAGGATCCTGACGGGGCGCGCGTAGTCGGTTCTTCATACAAGGAGGCGCGCCTCTTGTCGCGACCCCAAGCTGACGGGATCGTATGTTTCGCTGAAATTTGGTTGTAAGTCGCCGTTGCTAGAGTCGTCGACGGAATTGTGCCGCCGTATGCCGGACAGTGGACACCTGGAAAGGGAAGAGCGACAAACCATGAATAAAGCTCGTGCGTTCTGGCTCATTCTGACGCTGCTTTTTACGACGCCCGCCTGGGCGTTTCAGTCGCGCGTCGTCACCATTCCGAGTGCGGCCATGCATAAGTCGCTCGAAGCGACGGTCGTGCTGCCCGATCAATATGCGCGCGGCAAAGCGGCCGACCGCTTTCCGGTCGTCTATCTGCTGCACGGCTCGGGCGGCGACTACACCGACTGGACCTCGAATTCGCAGATCGGCAAGCTGGCCGACCGCTATCACGTGATACTCGTGATGCCCGATGGCGGCCACGAAAGCTGGTACATCGACAGTCCGGTCGATCCGCACAGCCGCTACGAGACCTATGTGGGCACTGAGGTGGTGGGTTACGTCGACGCGCATTTCCGCACGATCGCGACGCGTCAGGCGCGCGCCATTACCGGCTTGAGCATGGGCGGCTTCGGCGCCTTGCATATCGCGCTGGACCGGCCGGACGAATTCGGCGCCGCGGGCAGCATCAGCGGTGCGGTGGATCCGCGTGGCTGCGAGGACGAGCCGGGCATCGACCAGGTATTCGGCGATCCGATGCGGCATGCCGACTTCTGGAACAACGAGGCGATCGTCGAGAATGCGCGCAGTTTCGGCAACGCGCATATCGCGCTCACGATCGACTGCGGGGTGAACGACTCGCTGGTGCAATCGAACCGCACGCTGCACGAGCGGCTGGTCGAACTCGGCGTGCCGCACGACTACGCGGAGCGGCCCGGCGGCCACACCTGGAAGTACTGGGCCAACGCGGTGCAGTATCAGGTGCTGTTTTTCGCCGGGACGTTCAAGCGCAACGGGACCACTACTCCGGCAAGCGCCGCAGCTTGAGGCTGTGCCCGTGCATTGTGGGGCGGTTTCAAGCCGCCCACTTTTCCATCAATCGATGCCGTGAAACACCGCATCGTCCGGACCGAGATAGGCGGGCGGGCGCCACGCCGCATCGCGCATGGAGTGCTGGACCAGTTTCTCGACGCCCAAGAGCACCGCGAAAATCGCCATCCGCACTGGAATGCCGTTATCGGTTTGCCGGAAAATCGCCAGCCGTGAATCGTGATTCAGGTCCACGCTAAGATCGTTGGCGCCTGGCCGGCTGTCGCGCGGCAGCGGGTGCATGATCAGCGTATCGGCGCCGCACACGCCATCCACCAGCGCCTGATTGATCTGGAAGTCCGGCGTGTAGCCTTCGAACGATTCGTCGGTGAAGCGTTCTTTCTGGATGCGCGTGGCGTACACCACGTCGGCGCCGCGCAGTCCGGCGGTCAGATCGTGGGTCTGCTCGATCACGTGGTCGTTGCGCGAAATCTGCTCGATGATATAGCTCGGCATTTCGAGCATGGGCGGCGAGATCAGCGTGAACTTGATGCCGCGGTAAAGCGCCAGCAGCTTGACCAGCGAGTGCACGGTGCGCCCGTATTTGAGGTCGCCGACCAGCGCGATATGCGCGCCGTCGACGATCTTGCCGAGGCGCGAGAACTCGCGCTGAATCGTGTACAGATCGAGCAGCGCCTGGCTTGGGTGTTCGCCCGGGCCGTCGCCGCCGTTGATCACCGGCACGTTGGTGGCGCGCGCGAATTCAGCCACCGAGCCTTGCTCCGGATGGCGGATCACCAGCGCGTCCACGTAGCCGCTCATCACGCGGCTGGTGTCGTAGATCGACTCGCCCTTGGCCATCGACGAAAACGTGAAGCCGGTGGTGTCGCACACCGAGCCGCCCAGCCGGCAGAACGCCGCGCCGAAGCTCACACGGGTGCGCGTGCTGGCTTCGAAGAACAGATTGCCGAGCACCGCGCCTTCCAGCACACGGGAGATTTTGCGGCGCCGGGCGATCGGCTGCATGATGTCGGCCACGCGAAACAGCGCCTCCACCGAGTCGCGCGAGAATTGATCCACCGAGAGCAACTGCGGCTTGCCCTCGAACAGCATCTGGCTGGCGAGCGACTGTGAGTCTACGCTTTGCGTATACTTGTCGCCCGGCTCGCCGTTCACCACGATTTCCGACACGAAGCGCTCGACGATCTCCGGCATGGCCCGCGATTCCTGCGAGTCGTCCGGCAGGAGCCACGTATCGAGCGCCCGGCGCGACACGCCGATGCGGCTCGCGAACGTGTCGCGCGTCATGTTCAGGCGACGCATCGCATCGCGTAGGAAGGCTTGTTGCGGGACGCTCATGGGGCACCTGTCGGAAGAGGGGATGGCGGGCTGATGTACGCGGTGCGTATATTAGTTTTCCTGCGGCAGAAGTCAAGCAATTTCGCGATGGACTTTGCCAAGCCGCGCCGGTCGCGGTTACACTGCGTCTCATGCATTCCGGCCCAACGCTCAGACTCCGCCCGTCGACTTCCGCACGTCTCGCTCACGCGAGCGTCGCCGTCGCACGCGCGTGGGGTTCGAACGCCGGCGCCAAAGCCAAAAAACAGCCGCTCATCTGACCGGAGCTCGCTGTTCCGTCAGATGTGCGACGGAACAGCCGGTCAACGCCCGCCTGGGCACTTTCCTGTCTTTCCTCCCTCGCACTGCCTGACGGAATCGATACGGTCGACATCGAGGTAAAGACATGTCTATTTTTTCGGGTATCTGGGTTCCGCTCATCACGCCGTTCGCCGACGGCGCCGTCGATCACGCCGCCTTGCGCGCGCTGGTGCGCCGCTATACCGGCGCGGGCATCGCCGGGCTGGTCGCGCTCGGCACGACCGGCGAACCTGCCGCGCTCTACGCCGCCGAACAGGACGCCGTGCTGGCGACGATTCTCGACGAAGCGCAGGCCGCCGGCCATCTCGCGCAGGATGGGCGAGCGCTGCCGGTGCTGGCCGGCGTGTCGGGCAATCACACGGCGAGCATGCGCGAGCGCATCGAACAATTGAACGCGCTGCCGGTTGCCGGCGTGCTGATGGCCGCGCCGTATTACATCCGGCCTTCGCAGGCGGGGATCGTCGGCCATTTCATGGCACTTGCCGATGCCAGCGAGAAGCCGGTCGTCCTGTACGACATTCCGTATCGAACCGGCGTGCGGCTCGAACTCGACACGCTGCTCACGCTCGCGGCGCATCCGCGGATTCAGGCGGTGAAGGACTGCGCCGGTTCGCTCGACACCACGCTCGCGCTGATTCGCGACGGCCGCCTGCAGGTGCTCACCGGCGAGGACATCAATATCTTCAATACTTTGTGTCTGGGCGGCAGCGGGGCGATCGCGGCGTCCGCGCATGTGCGGCCCGAGCGCTTCGTCGAGATGTATCGCGCGCTCGCGGCGGGGCGGCTCGCCGAAGGCCGGCGCATTTTCCATTCGCTCGCGGCGCTGATCCAGGCGCTGTTCGCCGAACCGAATCCCGCCCCCGTCAAGGCCTTGCTGGCCGCGCAAGGCTTGATACGCGACGAACTGCGCATGCCGATGACGCGCGCCAGCGGTGCGCTGATCGAGCGGCTCGAAGCGCTGGCTGAACGGGAGCAGAGCGAGTCGCGGGAGACCGAAGTATCGGTTTGAGCGAGGCGATTCATCCAATATTCCGGTCGTTTTCCCGGTCGACGCACTGGGATTTCTGGCCGGCTTCGAGGACGATGGGTCGAGTGGCGCCCGCCCACATCATTAACATGAGCCACGCCGTGCAACTGTGCGGCGTCCCCAAGCTGGCAGTGATCAGGCGCAACGGCTGCGGTCACGCCTACATCAGCATGCGACGGCGACGAGATGACGGCCTGGACCAGCGCGGACGTCAACTTCATGGACCGGCAGATCCGGGTCGGCGTCCTCGACGGCAGCGAACGTGAGGACGACCCTGCGCGCCGCGTGGCCAGGAAATTCGCCAGACCCGACGATCTCGCCGCGCATCGATAAAGAAAACGAAGACTATTTGTGACGTTCAATCGCCGGGCGCTCGTGGGAAATACCGCCTCGCCACGATCGCGATGTGAGGCTCTCGCTTCAAGGTTGAACCTCATACGGTGGACATGTGGACAGGCGCTGATCGTCTACCGCACCGCCGACGGTGAAGTGATACAGGCTTTGCCAGGTGTGATCCTTCACGCCGAGCAGTGCGTGCATTTCATCGTCGAAGAAGCAGCCAATCCCTGTCGCGCGCACGCCGGCGGCTTCGGCTTCGAGATAGAGCGCCTGGCCAAGAATGCCGCATTCCCAGAACAGATGGCGATAACGCCACGGCTGCTTCAACGCGGTTCCGAATTCCGCGATCATCCCCAACGCAAAGCAGGAATCGGCGCCGATATCCTGGTGACAGCAGATCAACTTTGCCGTGGCGCGCAAATCGTAAGGCAACAGAAGATAGAGCGGCAGATGATCGGGGCCGGTCTTTTGCCACAGCCACTCTGGACGTAGGGACCGCTTGAGATCCGGCAGCGCGCCCGGATTTCTCACGAACATATACAGACCCGGCTCCAGCTCGCCCACGCGATGCACCATTAGCGCTGCATGCACTGCTGCGGGAGACATCAGCGCATTCCACGGCGGCGTGTCATGACGTGGCAACAGGCACGCCAGCATGCTGAAAAACGCCGCCTCGGCGATGCGCGTCGCACCGTCGAAATTCACCGCGCTGCGGCGCTGCCGCGCGATCCGGGCAAAGCTGAGATCAAGGGCGGGCAACGTGGGCGACGGGTGCTCTTCCGGATTCGGCAAGGTCGCTTCGCGAGTATTGGGCTTATGCGTGGCGCGATGGATCGAATCGATATCCGGCCACTTCACATGTCCCGGACTCAGCTGATTCGCGTGTCCGTGCCACTGCGCGCTATCCAGGACGATCAGCATGCGCTCAAGATCAGGCCGCAATTCAGGGTTGCCGATCCAGAGCAAGGCATCCGGCGCCTCTGTCTCTGCCTGCCCGAAATCTTCTCCGCGGTTCAATCCAAGCAGGTTGGCCACTGCGTCGTCCGCAGCCGCCTCCATCAGCCGCGTCTGCCAGCCAAGCGCTGCCGCTGCATAACTCATCGCGGCGATGACATGGCCGCAATCGTGCTGGCAGTAGCGCCAGGCGCGCATGCCGTATTTCCACGCCTCGCGCCAGAAAATCGAGCTTATGCCGACCAGGACGCCGCCTGGCGGGAACGCCTCGCTCCATCGTTCGTCATCCACGGCAGCGCGACATTCAAGGGAGTGGTCACGGCTCTGGTAATGGTAGATCCCCGCGGACAAGCCGGGCAGCGTCGGGCACAGAAGATAGCCCTCGGTCGGATGCAGATTTCCGCTCGAAGGGTTGCAGCGCAGTGCCCACCGCTGGGTGCCGTACGATTTCCACGCCGACAGGCCGAGCGAAACTTCGAACAGAATTGCCAGACTGGCAAGATCGAATCTGCGCGCGGGCGGCAAAGCTCCGCAGCGTAGTTCGTTGTAGCGTGTGGTCAGGCTATCCGCGGCCAACGGCAGACCAATGCGCGGTGCGCCGTGAAACACCCGGAACGGATCCGGTTGGGTTGCCCAGTCGAGTTTCCCGGGGCCAGGGGCATAGCCGCTGACGCGGTGCTTGCTGCGCTCGTGATATTCAAGCGTCGCATGCTGTAACCGGTCCATGTTCCTCCTCAGACCAGGAATATCCGCACATGCGACTGTACAAAGCCGGCTGGCTCGACGTTCGGGCGCGGTCGTCATCAAGTCGTGGAATGGAACGCGCTTCGGCAAACTGCTATTGCGTTCGGCGCCTCCTGTGCGATGCCTCGGCTATCGGGTTGTCTTCACGAAAGCAGGGGATGTTTTCGGCGCATGGTTCACCCTTCAGGTGTCTTTGAAGGTTTTCGGGACCGCCGACTTCAAAAACTCGTGACCATCCCAGCTTAGCCGCCAGTCGCTACCCGTCGAGCGGACGAGATTTGCGTCGGCAAGCAGGCTCAACTGATACCACACACCCCGGTTCGAAACATCGAACGCATCCTTGAGCGCGCTTTCAATGTCAAATTCGCTGAGGTGCGGGGATTTGTTTTCCTCGAGAGTCTTCAGTATTGCGAATGCCAGATTCATATCGCGCTTCACGATCCCCTCCTGTCGCAGATAGGACATACCTCGAAACGGCGCCGCGGGTACAAGGTCCGCAATCATGCCGGGTGTGGCTTGCTGCGCGGCTCTTTGCGCTTTCGCACAGTTCCACGAAAAGGGTGGCACGACGCTAGCCGTGCAGGTCCACGACCGAGGTTCATTAGATGGAAAGCCACCGGACGTCCCATCTAACTGAGAGGTTGTGGCCGACCTGCCATGGTCCCGTGCGGTAGCCGGGCCTCGTGAGCCTGATTGCTTTGTTGTGCTGGTTGCGAGTGCGCTCTCCGGGATTCAACGCCTCGGTCCCCTCATACCCTCGTTTTCCATCGCGGCATGCCGCTCTTCGCTGGCTTCAATGGGTTCCATGGTCTCGTCGATCGAAGCTGTCGCGCGTTCTGTGGCCGCCTTCGTTTCGTCGACGGCGGAACCGAGTCCTCCGTCGTCGTCGCTCGGGGGCTCCAGCATGTCTCGAAGCATGGCTGCCAACTCCGGCGTGTTCCACGGTGCGCCATGCTGCTCTTTCTTCTTTATGTAGTGCCTGACTTCCGCGTCCTGTTCCGGCGTCAGGGGAAGACCGCGAAATGTGCTTTGAGGGGTAGCGTCGGTCATGGTATTGCTCCGGAATTTGTCCCATTTTGAGTGTAGCCCTGTTGTGGCCAGCGAGCCTCAACTATCGGTCTGCGTATGGACTGATCCGTCCATTCGCATCGGCCCGTCCAGCGAGCAGACATTGCTGTTGGCACAGATACGAGCTCGGCGATTTGCGCAATTGCTGCTGATAGGGCACCTTGGAAACAAGCCCCGGGCGGGACAATGTCACTCGATGACATGGTTCAGCGCAGGGGCCTTGCGCAGAAGTGACATATCTCAAGCGTGGCTTAGCGTCTTTTTGCGGCACCTGCAGGCGGTTTCGACCGCTCATGGCGATGCGCGCATCAATGCAAATTGCGACGGGTCATGAAGCGTGGCGGGAGCTATGACAAAACTGTCCGGACAGTTTTCCATTGAGCGCGTGCACGAAAGCTGTACGCTGGTGGTTCCCGACTGCGACCTGATCGGACCCAGATAAGGACACGACATTCGGTTTTCACAACCCCCCAGGCGCAACTGCGACAGACTCGGACACTGCGTCACGTTCTGGAATTATGGCGACGTCGTGAAGGGGAGCACGAATATCGGTGTCGAACAGACGGAAGGGCGGAAGATGCAACTGATCGAACCTGATGAACGCCAGGCTTTCCTGGCGACCAGAAGGTGAATTCGAACTGCTGGAAACGGATATGACCGACCCCAAGGGTGACGAGAACGTCATCTGTTCGGCGATGCCGACGCGGTAACATAATTTGCTCGATGAGCAGCATGATCGTCGGTACGGGTTGGCCACGCGGTGGGACTCAGGGATTCGCCCGACGCAGCGGTCCAGTTTCATACTGACGTGAAACGCCGTCCAGGCCGCAGCGATAAAATCGGCGATGTGGCAGCGATCGATTTCGCCAGATCAAGGGGGTATTGGTTATGGAGTGGATGGACGCGCGACCCGTAGTGCCGGGCTACTACTGGGTGCGATTTACGGACGACCGGACGCCGAAGCAGACCATCGCGGAAGTCGCGGAAGTGCCCGGGAACGGTTCACAGCAGTTAGTCGTGATCCTTCTGGGCGACGATGAAATATTGGAACTGGACGATTCGTTCTTCGACCGCGCACTGTTTGCCGGACCGATGGAACCTCCGCCGATGGAGTGACCGCCATAGCCGGACCGGCCGCGACTCCACTGGCAGAACTTCAAACCGTTGCAGTTCGTGGCGTATGGCGAAGACACCTCTAGAAGCCGCCCGAAATGACTGCGCGATGCGTGCGTAGTACGACATCCAGTCCTCTCGGGCTAGGGCGCGGTGATGACCTATTCAGCTTGACCGACGCGCCCCGGGTCTGAGCCCCCCTCTTCCGAAGGAGCCATTGACGGCCCGGAGCTGATTTGCGTGCTGACGCACAATCATCTGACAAAAAGTAAAAAAACTTACGAAGATGAGAATTCGGGGATGGCGGCGTACGCGTAGTCATCAGGCAGACTCGCACCTGAAACTGTTTGATTTGCCGAATGCGGCTCACGCGGTTTGCGTGACAGTGGTCGTTCATCCCGTCCGGCGACGTTGATCCTGCTCACCTGGGAGACGCATATGCTGAGCCCCCATGAATTTGCGACCTTGATGCTCGTCAAGGACACCTCCGATCCAGCCGGACTGGATCGCGCGGAGTTGGACGCCCTGGTGGAGCACCAACTCGTCGCGCTGGAAAAACTTGCTTCCGGAGGAGAGCGTTTTTCCATCACCTGCGATGGGGATTCCATTCTTCAGGCCGTCGCCCGGATCAGTTGAACGACTGCCGCACTTGTCGTACCGCCTGGACAGAGCCGGTGGCGTGCGTTTGAGCCTGTGCGGAAAAAGCGGTGCGACGCCCACCCTTTTGTCGATCTATTCACGCGATCCTGCCTGCCCGTCCGCGGAACCTGTGTCGGATCGCCATTCAGGAGCTTCATGATGATGATCGACATCGGCTCCGCTGAATGATTCCCGGACGGACGTCGCCGCTCTCCTTATGAGTGCGGCTCGACACGCCTCCCCGACGTCGACGAATCGACAACACGATACGAGCCGCGCAAGCGGCCGGATTGAAGCCATGCCCGACGGTAAGGGCCATTTTCGACGGCCTATTTCATCGCGTCGATGCGGCGCTCCGCGTCGACGCGAGCCTGTTCGATTGCCTGCTCTGGCGTTCCCGCAGGCGTCTCCGGGTTTTTCCAGTAGATGGGCGGTTTGGTCAACGTGTATGCCCAGTCCCACCTGCCGTCCTTCTGTTGGGTCACGTAAACGCTGTAGTTGACCTCGTGGTACGAGAAATTGTGGCTGGCCATGAAGGTTTCTCTCGGAGTCTTTGAGAAATCCTAGCATGAAGGAACTATGTGTAAGCCGGCTCCCCGGCGCAGGTGAATCAGTGCTGCCCGGCGTTCAGGAGCATCCAGAATTGTCGCGCCGGCGGAACCGGGGAGTGTGCGCAAATACGCCGCAGCAGTAACCGCAGGTGCAGTCCTCTTCGATGCGCGCATCGGGAGGCGACGCGTCGACGCGGAACTCTCTATCGTCGAACTTCGTGGCCGTCTCCGCAAGGGCGCGCTACTCGTCGTCGCGCTGGACCAGTTGCGGGCGTCCTGCCGGGTCTCGACCTATGTCCGCGAGCTTGTTCCGGTAGTCGCAGCCAAGACAAATGAAAAAAAATCCTTCCTCATCGATTTGGGGCTCGACCTCATCGACGGCGAACCGCGCATTGCAGTTTCGGCAAGTCCACATAGCTGTCTCCATCGCCGTGTTCGACGCTTCGCCGGTTATCGAGGTTCGCAGAGGCGAGGCGGTAATTCATAACTTATGCTCTTTAAGCAACTTGCTGGCAAGAGCGAGCGCTGCATCTCGTGCCCGATCCTCACGCGCGAATTCCTGTTCAGTTTCGTGCGGATCGTCCGACTCAGGTTCAGCTCCCACTCGCCGCGGATGCACGATTCCCCGATAGTAGCCTGTCACAGTCTGCATCACGCGAACTCGCGCCACATACGTGTGAGTTTCGTATATCTAACATTCCACAACAACGGACGCGTATGCAAGCCGAAAGCGACTCGCGCGAGGGCACATCGAAGCGGATCTTCTGACCGGGTAGTCGCAATACATGACCGAGCAACCGCCCACATTTGCCCAGTCTCGTTACCACCTCATCAACGTGACAGTGCCGGTCCGAGTAGCGTTTCATTCGTCGCGTTTCCCTTCGCAATGCTCAACAGTCAGCCGATGGTTTTCTATTCGCCGTCGCAGCTCGTGCAGGATGCGACACGCCACGGCGTGAAGGTGATTTGTAATTGCCGTTGAAAGTCAATTGCCATCTGAGCGCCGCGAGTGAATATCAACTTCCGTGCGCACCACCGCCTCGCAATGCGAACCTCAGGCAGCTCAAATACGGATCGCACGGAATAAACACGCGTGCTTGATCGTTCAATGCGCAATGACGACGAACCGCCGACGCGAAGGTCGAGGGGCAAGGATGCCATCCACGCCGCTCGCGGGTTGGTGCGCTCGTTCAGAACAGAAAGGGGTCGACGCGCGTCGCCAATGGTTATGCCGCGCGGCGACCATAGGCAAATCATCCAAAGATCAGGAGGTGACATGCATAAGCTTGCAACTGTTTTCTCGCTTGCTGGAGCGGCCACGCTCGCACTGGCTGCGTGCGGCGGCAATTCGGACAACAATATGCCCACGCCGACGGCCGGTACATTCAAGTCGACCATTCTCGTGTCCGACGGCAGCGTCGCCGCGCCGCACGTCGACCCCAATCTGCAAAACGCCTGGGGCATTGCGTTCGGTCCGACCACCCCCGTCTGGGTATCGGATAACAATACACAGAAGTCGTCGCTGTATGACGGTAATGGCGTGGTGCAGTCGCTCGTCGTCACGCTACCGCCGGCCGCAAGCGGTCAACCCGCGAGTCCGACCGGTATCGTTTTCAACGGCACCACGGACTTCGCCGTCACGGCGAATGGCGCAACCGGTAACGCGGCATTCATTTTTGCCACCCTCGCCGGCACGATCGCGGCCTGGTCGCCCAAGGTCCTGCCGACGCAGGCTGTCACCGTTCACGATGACGGCGCGGGCGCAGCCGAATACACAGGCCTTGCGATTGCCAGCAACGCCGGCGCAAGCATGCTGTACGCCGCCGATTTCCATAACGGCAAAGTCGATATGTTCGACAAGACTTTCACGAAGGTCACGGTTGCCGGCGCCTTCAGCGATCCGAACGTACCTGCGGGTTTTAATCCGTTCGGCATCCAGGCCGTCGGCACTACGATTTATGTGGCGTATGCGAAGCTCGGGCCCGATGGTCACAGAGATCAGAGCGGTGCGGGCAACGGCGTGGTGGATGCGTTCGATACCGCCGGCCACCTGCTCAAGCGCATCACCTCAAACGGGCCGCTCAATTCGCCGTGGGGGATCGCCATGGCGCCGGCCAATTTCGGCGCGTTCAGCAACGATCTGCTGATCGGCAACTTCGGCGACGGCACCATCAATGCGTTCGATCCCGCGACTGGCGACTCGAAAGGGCCGCTCACACAGGCCGATGGTTCGAAGGTGACGCAGCCAGGGCTCTGGGGCCTGGCGTTCGGCAACAACGCCGACAACCAGCCTTCCAACACGCTGTTTTTCGCGGCAGGTCCGACGGCGACGACGGGTGTCTATGGACGCATCGATTCGTCGATGTAGCCGGCTGAAGGTCCAGGCGCTCGATGCGGGATCGTCAAGCATGGCGCCTGAGAAGGCGAGCGGTCCCATTCAAGCGCTCATAGTGGAAACGAGATCCAGCGCCGGCGCGGTGCGGCCGGCCGCATGGCCGTGCCGCGCCGCGCGCTTCAGACGATCGTCAGGCTCACGCGGCCACCATTCTTTCCCGCAGCAGGTTGCCGAAGTCGTCGGCGCTGAGCGGCTTGCCGAGCAGGAACCCCTGCATCTCATCGCACATCATCGTCTTGAGCATGTCGAGTTGCGATTCGGTTTCGACGCCCTCGGCCACCACGTCCATTTCCAGCGAGTGCGCGAGCGCGATGATCGCCGACACGATCGCGCTGCCTTCCGGGCCGTGCGCGTCGAGGCCGTTGGTGAAGAAGCGGTCGATCTTCAGTTGCTTGACGCGAAAACGCTGCAGATAGGCGAGGCTCGAATAGCCGGTGCCGAAGTCGTCGATCGCGATCTCGAAGCCGCTCGCCTGGAATTCGCGGATCATTTCGATGGTTTTGGGCGCGTCCTGCATGGCCACGGTTTCGGTGATCTCGAACATGATCTGCTCGCAGGCCACGCCTTCGGCCTCGACGATCTCGAGCATGCTCGCCACCAGGTTCGGCTGCAACAACTGGCGCGGCGACAGGTTGATCGCCACTTTCATCGACGGCAGGCCTTGCGAGACCCATTGGCGAATCTGCCGGCAGGTTTCGCGCACGACCCAATAGCCGATCTGCACGATCTGCCCCGAGCGCTCGGCGATCGGAATGAACTCGAGCGGCGTCAACGTGCCGAGTTGCGGATGATGCAGACGGATCAGCGCTTCGGCGCCGGCCAGCGAGTTGCCGCTGCCATGAAACTTCGGCTGGAAGTGCAGCGAAAAATGACCGGCGGCGAGCGCGTCGTGCAACGCGTTCTGAATCTGCAGCGTGCGCGTGGCGGCTTCGTTCATGCTGCGTTCGAAGAAGCGATAGGTGCTGCGGCCCGCGCGCTTAGCCTCGTACATGGCGGCGTCGGCGTGCTTCAACAGCGTTTCGACGGTGTCGCCGTCGTGCGGATAGAGGGCGATGCCGATGCTCGGCATCACCTGCAGCGGTTGCGAGTCGGTCCACACGCCGAGGCGCATGCGCTCGAGCACGCCTTCAGCTAGCGCGCCGGCGTCTTCGCGCGAGCCGAGGTTTTCGGACAACACCACGAATTCGTCGCCGCCCAGCCGCGCCACGGTGTCGCTCGAGCGCACGCACAGCAGCAGGCGCTGCGCGAACGCGGTCAGGACCTGGTCGCCGGCCGAGTGGCCGAGCGAATCGTTGATGGTCTTGAAGCCGTCGAGGTCCATGAAGAGGATGGCGAACAGCGTGCGTTGCCGGCGCGCGCTGAGGATCGCGCGTTCGATGCGGTCGGTCAGCGTGCTGCGGTTCGGCAATCCGGTCAGCGTGTCGAGCGTGGCGAGCCGCACGATCTGGCCGTTCAGCTTCGACACCGCGCCGACCAGAAAGGCTGTGCGCGCATCGAAACGCGACAGCATCAGCGTGACGATCAGAATGGCAAAGGTAAGCAGGATCACCGAGGTCGCGAGCCACGTGGCGTTCACGCCTTTGGCCGCGCCGCAGACGGCGCCGAGCGGAAACTCCGCGGCGGCCATGGCGGCGTAATGCATGCCGGTGATCGCAACGCCCATCACCAGCGCCGCGGCCAGACGCTTGCGCACCACGTGGCGCGCGTCGTCGTTGCTGAGCGCGCGGGCCATCCACAGCGCGGCGGTCGACGCGCCGATCGCGATCGCGAGCGATGCCGCGAACCACGCCGGCCGATAGTGGATGCCCGGCGCCATCTGCATCGCGGCCATGCCGGTGTAGTGCATGCCGGCAATGCCGAAGCCCATCACCACGCCGCCCGCCAGCAGGCGGCCGGCGGTGAGCCGCACACGCGTCGTGACGTACAGGGCCAGATAGGAGGCGCCGATCGCGAGCCCGAGCGACGCGGCGGTCGTCGCGAAGTCGTAGCCGAGCGGAATCGGCAGCGAAAAGGCGAGCATCGCGATGAAGTGCATCGACCAGATGCCGACGCCGAGCGCAGCGGCGCCGCCCAGCCGCCAGGCGTGCCGCAGCCGCGCCGATGCCAGCAGGAAAATGCGGCCGGTCAGATCGAGCGCCGTGTACGACGCGAGCGTCGCCACGACGAATGAGATGGTGACCAGCCAAAGGTTGTATGAGCTCTGCATGTTCAGTCCAACCGCCAGGAGGGAAGCGGCTGAACATGTTATCGACAGTTCGGGGCTTTTATTTAATTCATTTTCAATATGTTAGCCATTGGCGTCGGCCGTCTCGCCGGCGCGCGCCGCTTGGGCGAGGGCGAAGCCTTCGTCGAGCCAGCCGGTGATGCCGCCGCTCATCAGCTTG
Source organism: Paraburkholderia sp. NPDC080076 (assembly GCF_050281145.1). Classification (NCBI taxonomy): domain Bacteria; kingdom Pseudomonadati; phylum Pseudomonadota; class Betaproteobacteria; order Burkholderiales; family Burkholderiaceae; genus Paraburkholderia; species Paraburkholderia sp. NPDC080076. The sequence goes on from NZ_JBNNWQ010000009.1 coordinate 209,150, forward strand.
ACGGGCCGCCCCAACTCGGCGAGACGCAGTGCGCCGCGCGCGGCGCCGTTGCAATGCGGACCCGCGCAGTACGTGACGAAGAGCGTCTCCTGCGGATAGCCGGCGAGCTTCGACGCCACGATCTTGCCGTGCGGCAGATTGAGCGCGCCCGGCACGTGACCCTGCGCGAACAGCGCGGGGCCGCGCACGTCGAGCAGCACGAAGCCGGGCGCGCCGCTCGCGAGCGCTTCGTGGACATCGGCGCAATCGGTTTCGAACCGCAGCGAGGCCAGGAAATGGGCTTGCGCGGCGGGGCTGTCGGCGGCGGGAATGGCGGTAACGGCGTTCAAGATCGGCATGATGAAGTGAGATTCCGGTGGGAGCGGTGGGTGTGTGGTTGTCCGGCGATCGCGATTCGGACGCCTTCATTGTGGCGTTGCGCGCCACGCGGGATAAGTGGCGGAATCGTCAATCTCCGGTAACATCACGCCATGCACAATCATCTCGTCGTCGCGCTCGCCTACGACCGGCTCTGCACCTTCGAATTCGGCTGCGTGACCGAACTGTTCGCGCTCGAGCGTCCTGAGCTCGGCGTGGACTGGTATCGCTTCGCGGTCTGCGCAAGCGAGCCGGGCCCGATCCGGGCGGCGGGCGGCATCACGCTTGCCGCGCCTTATACGCTCAAGTTGCTGGAGCGCGCCGACACCATCGTCATTCCCGGCTGGCGCGATGCCGACGAAGTGCCCCCCGAACCGCTCCTGAAGAAAATCCGCGCCGCCTATGCGCGCGGCGCGCGCCTCTGTTCAATCTGCTCGGGCGTGTTCGTGCTCGCGGCGGCGGGCGTGCTCGACGGCAAGACCGTCACGACGCACTGGCGCTATGCCGAAAAATTGCAGCTGCGCTATCCGCAATTGCGCGTGCAGCCGGACGCGCTCTATGTCGACGAAGGGCAGATCATCACCTCGGCAGGTTCGGCGGCCGGGCTCGACATGCTGCTGCATCTGGTGCGGCGCGATCACGGCAGCGCGGTGGCAAACCGGGTCGCGCAGCGGCTCGTGGTGCCGCCGCATCGCGAGGGCGGCCAGGCGCAGTTCGTGCCGCGCCCCATGCCGCAGGACGACAGCGGCCGTCTGTCCAAACTGATGGACTGGGTGCGCAGTCATCCCGCTTTGCCGCACACGTTGCGCTCGCTCGCCGAGCGGGCGGCGATGAGCCCGCGCACACTGCAGCGGCAGTTTCACGATGCCACCGGCATGGCGCCTTATGAGTGGCTCGTGCGCGAGCGCGTGGCCATCGCGCGCGAGCTGCTCGAAGCGCAGGCGCCGCTGCCAATGGCGCGCGTCGCGGAACTGGCGGGATTCGGTTCCGAAGAATCATTGCGGCGGCATTTCCGGCGCATCGCATTGACGAGTCCGGGTGCGTATCGCAAGAAGTTCGGCGCGCGGGAAACGGCTTAGACGCTTGCCTGTGTGGTGAGCAACACCCGCACCGAGAAAAACGCTAACCATGCAAACTAGTCTCGATCACCCGCCGCTCGTTTCATCGTGTCTTTCGCGTTGCTGTGGCTGCCGGCGCGGATCGGCGCGGCGCTTCCGCTGCGCTTCACAAAAATCGAGGACGACGCGATGTGGTCTACTGTGAAGCAGTCGGCGCGCCGCGCAGCCCACGCCGGTGGTCGCGCTCGCCGTCGCGGGAATGAACGGTGTGCTCGACACGCAGGGCTATACGCAAGCCCCGTGGTGGAACCGCATTCCTTATGCGGCGTGGGCGCTCATGATCGCCGATATCGACAGTGCGCGCGGTGGCGTGATTCGCGTGAAGCCGCTCAATCTGCATGCGCTTGCGGAGTCCATGCGCCCGCATTGAACGATGGTCGAGGCTCGCGCTGAGCCTCACATTCAAAGGAAACCCATGCTCGATATCGCCAGGACGATCGCCAGTTTCAACGCCGGTCGAGATCCCGAACGGCTCGCGATGAAATACAAGGCCATGCGCACTTCACCGTTCGTGTTTTTGCGCGGCACATGTCACCTGTTTTACGAACGCCTGCCGCGCGACAAGGTGTTCGACGACGCGCCGCCGGTGTGGATCTGCGGCGACATGCATCTGGAAAATTTCGGCAGCTACAAGGCCGACAATCGCCTCGTCTACTTCGACAACAACGACTTCGACGAAGCCTGTCTCGCGCCGAATCTCTACGAACTGGTGCGGCTGTTGACGAGCGTGCTGGTCGGCGCGAGCGATCTCAAGCTGAGCCGCGCGCAGGCGCTGGCGCTGTGCCACACCGCCCTGGAAGCGTATGGCGCGGCGCTCGCGTACGGCAAGTCGCGCTGGATCGAAGGGGAAACCGCGACCGGCATGGTGCGCGATCTGTTCGTCGCGCTCGCGAGCCGCACGCGGGTTGCGCATCTGGACCGGCGCACCACGCTCAAAGGCAAAACCCGCACACTGAAAGTGGACGGCAAGAAAGCGCTGGCGGTCAGCGACACGCAACGTGCCGCCGTCACGCAGTTCATGCAGAAGTTCGCCGCGGGCGAGCCCAATCCCGACTTCTTTCGCATTCTCGACGTGGCGCGGCGGATTGCCGGCACCGGGAGCCTTGGCGTGGATCGTTACGTGATCCTCGTCGAAGGTAAAGGCTCGCCGGACGGCAACTATCTGATCGATCTGAAAGAGGCGCTGCCTTCTTCCGTGACGCCGCACTTGAGTACGCCGCAGCCGGCGTGGCAGACGGAAGCGCAGCGCGTCGTCGAGATTCAGCGGCGCAATCAGGCGGTCTCGCAGGCGTTCCTGCATGCGGTCGAATTCAATCAGCGCTCGTATGTGCTGCGCAGCCTGCAGCCTTCCGAAGATCGCGTGGCCTTGAGCGACTGGGACGGCAAGCTGCCGCGTCTCGAAGAGGTGGTCAACAGCATGGCCGAGTTGAGCGCATGGGCGCATCTGCGCAGCGGCGGCCGGCAGAAGTCGTCGATTGCAGACGAGTTGATTGCGTTCGGCAATCGTAAAGACTGGCAGTTGCCGTTGGTCAATATCGCGACGCAATGCGAGGCCCAGGTCGCGGCGGATTGGAAAACGTACTGTGAAGCCTACGACAGCGGCGTGTTCGACCTGACACCGAAACCTTGAGATTGCGTCGCGCTGGCGGCGTATGACATCGTGACCGCCGCGCTTACAACGTCTTCGATTCGCCGCCGGCAGAGGCTCTCGGGATGCCCAACGCATCGCGGTGCCGCGCCTGCCGGTACGTCTCCAGACAAACCCTGATTGCTGCGTCGAATCCGCCGCTGCTATCGTTCGCAGGTCATGTGGAAGCGCTTCCACTCAGTTTCGGACGCGGGTACGCCGGAGCTTCCACCGTACCCGGTTCAACGACCTCAGCGCAGGAGAATCCGTGGCAAACGACACATCCGCTGTATCCGACGCTCTCTCCCCCCATTCCCAGTCAGTCGCCGACCCTTTCACCCCGCCCGCGGACTCGTCGCTGTGGCGCAAGAACTTTCTGCTCGGCGCGGCCACCGCTTCGTATCAGATCGAAGGCGCGGTAAACGAAGACGGCCGCCTGCCGTCCATCTGGGACACCTTCTCGGCGACGCCCGGCAAAGTGCTGGCCGGCGACACCGGCGAGGTGGCCTGCGATCACTATCATCGCTGGGAAGCCGACGTCGACCTGCTGGCCGGACTCGGCTTCGAAGGCTACCGGCTTTCGATTGCGTGGCCGCGCGTGATGGATGCGGCCGGCGCGCCGAACCGCACAGGCATCGACTTCTACAAGCGTCTGCTGGCGCGGCTGAAAGAGAAGGGCATCACGACCTCCGTGACGCTGTATCACTGGGACTTGCCGCAGCATCTGGAAGATCGCGGCGGCTGGCTCAATCGCGATACCGCGTACCGTTTCGCCGATTACGCCGACCTGATGAGCCGCGAACTGGCTGGCAGCGTCGATGCGTGGGCGACGCTCAACGAGCCGTGGTGCTCGGCGTTTCTGGGCTACGGCAACGGCCACCACGCGCCGGGGCTCGCCGACACGCGCTACGCCACCCAGGCCATGCATCATCTGCTGCTGGCGCACGGCCTCGCGGTGCCGGTGTTGCGCGCCAACGATCCGGCTTCGCAAAAAGGCATCGTCGCCAACATCGGACGCGGCACGGCCAATAGCGAGAGCGCCGCCGACCAGCGCGCGGCGCATCTGTTCGAAGTGCAGCACAACGCGTGGATTCTCGATCCGCTTCTGAAGGGCAGCTACCCGCGGGATCTGTTCGAATTGTGGCCGGGCACCGAGCCGCTGGTGCTCGACGGCGACATGCAGACCATTGCCGCGCCGCTGGACTTCCTCGGCATCAACTATTATTTCCGCACGAACGTCGCGAGCGACGGCGCGCACGGTTTCAGGGACGTGCCGCTCGAAGGCGTGGAGCGCACGCAGATGGGCTGGGAAGTGTATCCGGACGGCCTGCGTGATCTGTTGACGGGATTCAAGGCCACGTATGCGAATCTGCCGCCGATCTACATCACCGAAAACGGCATGGCGTCGGACGACAAAGTGATCGACGGCCATGTGGAGGACAGCCAGCGCATCTCGTTCCTCAAGCGCCATCTCGCCGCGGTCGACCAGGCGATCAAGGCCGGCGTGGAGATTCGCGGCTATTTCCTCTGGTCGCTGATGGACAACTTCGAGTGGGCCTTCGGGTACGAGCGTCGTTTCGGTGTCGTACATGTCGATTACGCTACCCAGAAGCGTACGATCAAACGCAGCGCGGAGCTGGTGTCGAAGTTTCTGAAGGAGCGCAAAGCACGCAGTGAATAGCAGGCGGGAGCTGGTTGGTATGTCGACTTGAAACACGGGCGCCAAGCCTGGAGGAGACGGAATGAACAGCAAAAAAATGGTCTTGCGAGGCGTGGTTGCGGCACTGGCGTTGTATGGCGTCGTCGCGCAGGCGGAGCCCTTGAAGGCCAACGTGATTCACTGGTGGACCTCGGGCGGCGAGTCGGCCGCGATTCGCCAGTTTGCCGATGCGTATAACAAGGCCGGCGGCCAGTGGGTCGACAATGCGGTGGCGGGCGCCGATCAGGCGCGCTCCACGGCGATCAACCGGATCGTCGGCGGCGATCCACCCACTGCCGCGCAGTTCAATACGTCCAAGCAGTTCCACGACCTGATCGATCAGGGCCTGCTGAACAACGTCGACGACGTCGCCGCGAAAGAGAACTGGAACGGCGTGTTCCCGCAGTCGATTCTCGACAGCATCAAGGTGAAGGGGCATTACTACGCCGCGCCCGTGGATATCCATATGCCGGCCTGGTTCTTCTACTCGAAGCCGGTGTTCCAGAAAGCCGGCATTGCCGGAGAGCCGAAAAGCTATGACGAGTTCATCGCCGATCTCGGCAAGCTGAAAGCCGCGGGCGTGATTCCGCTCGCGCTCGGCGGCCAGCCCTGGCAGGAGAAAATCACCTTCGACGCGGTGCTGGCGGATGTGGGCGGTCCCGATCTCTATATGAAGGTGTACCGCGACCGCGACATGAACGCCGTGAAGTCGGACGCCTTCAAGAAAGTGCTGGCGTCGTTCAAGCGCCTGCACGATTTCGTCGATGCCGGCTCGCCCGGCCGCAACTGGAACGACGCCACGGCGCTCGTGATTTCCGGCAAGGCGGGCGTGCAGATCATGGGCGACTGGGCCAAGGGCGAATTCTCCGCGGCCAATCAGGTCGCCGGCAAGGACTTCGGCTGCTTTCCGGGTTTCGGTCCGCATTCGCCGTATCTGGTCGCGGGCGACGTGTTCGTGTTCCCGAAAACGGACAATCCCACCACGATCAAGGCGCAGAATCTGCTTGCCACGGTGATGACCTCGCCGGCCGCGCAAGTCGCATTCAGCGCGAAGAAAGGCTCGATTCCGATTCGTCCCGACGTGGACGGCAGCAGTCTCGACATCTGCGCGAAGGAGGGCATTGCGATCATGAAGGACAAGTCGCGTCAGTTGCCGAATCCGGAAATGCTGCTCTCGCCTGACACGCAGGGCGCGTTGATCGACGTCATTACCAACTTCTGGAACAAGAACCAGTCGGTCGACGACGCGCAGAAAGCGTTCGCCAGTGCGCTGAAGAGCTAGGTGCGCAGCATGCACGCGCTTAAGCTGCCGGCCGCCGGGTCGAAGACACGTCAAGCGCGGCTGAAGAAGCCGCTCAAAAAGCGTTTTCCGTTCGCGGCGTGGCTGGCGCTGCTGCCGATGGTCCTGACCGTCGTGTTCGCCTATCTCGGCACGATGATCTGGACCGCGCGCGTGTCGCTCAGCAATTCGCGCACGTTTCCTTCCGGCGACTTCGCGGGCTTCACGCAATACGTGCGGCTCTTCCATAACGATCGCTGGCTGCTGTCGCTGCAAAACATCGTGATCTACGGCGCGTGCTTTATCGTGGCGTGCATGGTGATCGGTTTGCTGCTGGCGATCTTCATCGATCAGCGCGTGGTTGCCGAAGGCGCATTGCGCACGGTGTTTCTCTATCCGTACGCGATGTCGTTCGTGGCCACGGGACTCGTCTGGCAGTGGATCCTGAACCCGCAACTGGGCGCGCAGGCCGTGCTGCACAAGCTTGGGTTCGCGCACGCGCGCTTCGACTGGATCGTCGATCAGGACTGGGTGATCTACACCATCGTCATCGCGACGGTGTGGCAGGCCTCGGGTCTGGTGATGGCGTTATTGCTCGCGGGTTTGCGCGGCATTGACGACGAGTTGTGGAAGGCCGCGCGCATCGACGGCATTCCGCGCTGGCGTGTCTATGCCAGCATCGTCGTGCCGATGCTCGGGCCGTCGATCTCCACCGCTTTCGTGCTGCTGTTCGTGATGGTCGTGAAGCTCTACGACGCCGTGGTCGCGATGACGCAAGGCGGCCCCGGCACGGCGAGCGAAGTGCCGGCGAAGTTCATCATGGACTATCTGTTCGGCCGCGCCAACATCGGGCTCGCGTCGGCGGCGTCGATCGTGTTGCTGGCCACCGTGCTGGCGATTCTCGCGCCGTTCTTCTACGCCCGCAGCCGCGCGGCCTTGCGTAAGGAGGTGTGATGAACACGCTCAGTCCGCCGCTGAAAGGCGGCACGCCGGGCCGCGCGCGGCCGCGTCGCCGCCGCACTGCATTCACACCGGCGCGCCTCGGCGTCTATGCATTTTTGCTGACGGCCGCGCTGTTCTTTCTGCTGCCGCTCTACGTGATGCTCGTCACCTCGGTCAAGCCGATGAGCGAGATCCGCCTCGGCAATCTGCTGGCGTTCCCCGCGCATTTCACGCTCAGCGCGTGGAGCGCCGCGTGGCAGTCCGCGTGCACCGGACTCGATTGCAATGGCATTCAGGTCGGCTTCTGGAACTCGGTGCGCATCGTCGTGCCGAGCACGATTCTGTCGATCGCGATCGGCGCGGTGAACGGCTATGCGCTGTCGTTCTGGCGACCGCGCGGCGCCGGCCTGCTGTTCGGCGTGCTGCTGATGGGCGCGTTCATTCCCGTCCAGGTGATGGTCTATCCGCTCGTGCGCGTGCTGGCGAGCGTGCATCTGTTCAGTTCGCTGCCGGGTATCGTGGTGATTCACACCATCTTCGGCATGCCGGTGATGACGCTGCTGTTTCGCAACTACTACGTGTCGATTCCGCAGGAGCTGTTCAAGGCGGCGCGCATCGACGGCGGCGGCTTCTGGCGTATCTTCGTGCAACTGATGCTGCCCATGTCCACGCCGATCATCGTGGTGGCGATCATCATGCAGGTGACGGGCATCTGGAACGACTTCATTCTCGGCCTCGTGTTCGCCGGCACCAAAAACCTGCCGATGACGGTGCAACTGAACAACATCATCAATACGACGACCGGCGAGCGCCTCTATAACGTCAATATGGCGGCGACCATTCTGACCTCCATGGTGCCGCTCGCGGTGTACTTCGTTTCGGGCCGCTGGTTCGTGCGCGGCATTGCATCCGGCGCCGTCAAGGGATAGGGCGATGACAAACGTGGCTAATATGGCAAACGCCGTGGACATGGCGGGCGTGGCCGGCAGTTCCGATGCGGCGGACGCGGCGGGTCTCACGAATCCGGCCAACGTCGCCGTGCGCAATCTGACCATTCGGCTGGGCGCGAACACGGTGATCGAGAACCTCGATCTCGACGTGCGAGCCGGCGAATTCGTCGTGCTGCTCGGCCCGTCCGGCTGCGGCAAATCCACCTTGCTGCACAGTATTGCCGGATTGATCGACGTGACCGACGGCGCCATCGAAATTGCCGGCGAGGACATGACCTGGGCCGATCCGAAGGACCGGCGCATCGCGCTGGTGTTCCAGTCGTACGCGCTCTATCCGACCATGAGCGTGGAGCGCAACCTGTCGTTTGCCTTGCGCATCAACGGCACGCCGAAAGCGGAGATCGCGCGGCGCGTGGCGCGCGCCTCCGAGATGTTGCAACTCGGGCCGCTGCTCAAGCGCAAACCGGCGCAGCTTTCAGGCGGCCAACGGCAGCGGGTGGCGATCGGCCGGGCAATCGTGCGCGAAGCCGACGTGTTCCTGTTCGACGAGCCGCTCTCGAATCTCGACGCCAAACTGCGCACCGAACTGCGCCGCGAACTCAAGCAACTGCACCAGCGTTTGGGCGCGACGATGATCTACGTCACGCACGATCAGGTCGAGGCGATGACGCTCGCCACGCGCATGGCGGTGATGCGCGGCGGCGTGATCCAGCAGTTCGGCACGCCCGCCGAAGTCTACGCGCGCCCCGACAACCTGTTCGTCGCGACGTTTCTGGGCACGCCCGCGATGAACCTGCTCAAGGGCACGCTCGAAACACGCGAGGGCAGGGTCCACTTCAGCACCGGCCATTGGCGGCTCGACGTGTCGGCGTACCCGTTCAAGAACACGCCGGCCAACGGGTTGCCGTGCGTGCTCGGCGTGCGGGCCGAAGACGTGCGCCTGGCCGAGGGCGCGAGCGAACACGCAAAAGTTTCGCTGGTGGAGCCGATGGGCAACCACCGCGTCATCTGGCTCGACTATCATGGAGTGCAGGTCGCATCGATCGACCAGACGAAGACGCCGTTGGCGATAGGGGACACCGCGGCGTTCTCATTCGACAGTACCCATGTCTCTCTGTTCGACGAAGCGGGCGGCGCGCGTTTGTAGCGCCGGCACGCGGCGTCACTGAAAATACAACATGCTTGACGGAGATCCGCGTGGCAACACTCAAAGATGTCGCGGCACTGGCCGGCGTGGGTATGTCGACCGCCTCGCGTGCCATTTCCGGTAAAGGACCCATCTCAGCCGATGCCGCCGCCCGTGTGAAGGCCGCCATCGAACAGTTGAACTTTCGTCCGTCTTCCATCGGCCGGGCCATGGCAACGCAGTCGCTCGGCATGGTCGGCATTTTCGTGCCGACTTTCTTCGGCTCCTATTACGGCACGATTCTCAAGCAGACGGATACCGAACTGCGCGCGGTGCACCGTCACGTGGTGGTGGCGACGGGCTGCGGAGAAGTGTCGCCGCGCGAGCAGGCCATCGAGGCGGTGCGCTTTCTGATCGGCCGCGATTGCGACGGCGTGGTGGTGATCAGCCACGATCTGCACGACGAGGATCTGATCATGCTGCACCGCATGCACCCGAAAATGGTGTTTCTGAACCGCGCGTTCGATCAGTTGCCGGAAGCGTCGTTTTGCGCCGACCATCATCGTGGCGGCGAACTGGCGGCGCGCACGCTGCTCGATCACGGGCACCGCGACATCGCGGTGATTTCCGGGCCGTTCAGCGCCTCGGACAACCAGACGCGTCTGGAAGGCTTCTTTGCCGAACTGGCGCGCGAGGGCATTGCGCGCGACGACGTCACGCTGATCGAATCGGACTTCTCACCGGAAGGCGGCTACGCCGCCGCGCAAAAGCTGCTCGACGCGAAGCGTCCCTTCACCGGCGTGTTCTGCGCGAACGATACGATGGCCGTGAGCGCGTTGGCGCGTTTTCACCAGGCGGGCATTGCCATTCCCGACGAGGTCTCGGTGATCGGCTATGACGACGATTACTCGGCCGCTTATGCCGCGCCAGGACTCACGTCGGTGCATATTCCGACTGCGGAACTGACGCAGAACGCCGTGCGCTGGCTGCTCAATCAGTGCTACCGGACCACGTGGGAGATTTTCCGTGAGTTTCCAGTGAGCGTGACGATGCGTGAGTCGGTGGGGCCGGCGCCGGGTGTGACGGCCGCCGCGATCGAGGCGGCGCGTTTGAGCCGCACGACGTAGCGGCGTCTCGCGTGGCGGCGAAGTGCCGCCCCGCGGCTAACGCTCAGGTGCCGCTGCGCAGCGACTGCTCGTAGCGCAGGCGCGCTTCTTCGTCGAGCCGTGTATCTTCCAGTTCCTGGAGCACGGCTTCGAGATCGATCGGCGTGGTGTCCAGTTCGACGCGGCCGGTCAACGCGGCGTCGACATGCAGCGCGCCCGCTTCGTAGAGCGACCAGATTTCCTTGCCGTAGGTGGTGTCCAGCAACGCGGGCGCGAAGCGGCCGAAATACGTGGCGAGGTTGTTGACGTCGCGCTCGAGCATGGCGGGCGCTTCGAGATTGCCGGCGGCGTCCACCGCTTGCGGCAGGTCGATGATGACCGGGCCGTCGGCGGCAAGCAGGATGTTGTACTCGGACAGGTCGCCGTGAATCATGCCGGCGCACAGCATGCGCACCACCTGGTTCACCAGCAGCGCATGCAAGTCGAGCGCGCGTTCTTCCGTCAGCTCGACGTCGTTCAGACGCGGCGCGACATTGCCGTCGGCGTCGGTCACCAACTCCATCAGCAAGACGCCGTCGGTGCAGATGAACGGCTGCGGCACGCGGACGCCCGCGTTGGCGAGCTGGAACAGCGCGTCGACTTCGGCGTTCTGCCAGGCCTGTTCCTGCACTTCGCGGCCATAGCGGCTGCCTTTTTCCATCGCGCGCTGCTGGCGGCTGTTCTTGACCTTGCGGCCTTCGCGGTAGGACGCGGCCTGTCGGAAGCTGCGCTGCTTGGCGTCTTTGTAGACTTTCGCGCAGCGCGTGGCGTCGCCGCTGCGCACCACGTAGACGGTGGCTTCCTTGCCGCTCATCAACTGGCAGATGACTTCGTCGATCAGGCCTTCTTCGACCAGCGGGAGCAGACGTTTCGGAGTTTTCATGCGACCGCCGAAGGGCGGTGGGCGGCACGGCGGCGACAAGCGGCCGGTTGCGAGGGCAGACGATGCGGGATTCGGGTCATGCCGGATTATACGGGGAGACCGCGCGGAGCATGGAAAAGAGCCATGACCGGGGTTGCGAGTCGATCGCTTCTCGCCTGATGATTCCAATGCGCGCGCGAACCGCTAGAAGCGTTCGTCTAATTGCTGGACGGTGAAAAGGAAAGCCGACTTTTTGATCGCGACGGGTGAATGAGCTCGCAACCGTTTGCGTATCGCACGCGCCCTCGAACATACGCTTCGCTACCGTTTGCGCCGCATTTTCTGCTGATATCCCGATGCGGACGATCGCGGGCTCACGCGAGATTGTTGTAGCTGCCGACACACTGATTTGCTGTTTTCCAGCATTCAATTCGCATGGTGATCGCTTAAACTTGGCGGTAACAATATGTTACGGGGTGCGAGATGTTGGCCGTCTTCTTCATTGCCTGCCCGATCTGCATCGCCGCGTTGGTTGGTTTCGCGCGGCACGTGGATCCGGTGACGGGGCAATTCAAGCGTTGAATCTGTAAGTGGGTGATTTTCCGCAGCGCCATAGGGGCGCGTGATGCGGTGTTCTCTTTTCTTGAGCCGATCTCGCTACAAGTCTTGCCTTTGAGTGCCGAGTCGCGGCACGATGCGCGATAACCTGGATTAGGGCAGTATCGCGTATGCGAGAATTTCTGGCGAATATCACGGCGCGCGCCAGCGTGCTGAAGGGCGTTCTTCCCCTGAACCGCGCCGCGGCGGCGCGCGATGCGCTGGCCGGTGTGCAGCTTGCGTCGATGGATATTCCGCAAGTGCTGGGCTACGCGCGCATTGCGGGCATGCCGGCCGTCACCGGTCTGTATACGGTCTTTCTGCCGCTGATCGCGTTTGCGTTTTTCGGCGCTTCGCGGCACCTCGTCGTGGCCGCCGACTCCGCAACCGCCACGATTTTCGCAAGCCGGCTCTCCACCATGGCGCCGGCGGCGAGCGCTGAATATGCCGCGCTCGCCGCGATGGTCGCCTTGCTTACCGCTGCCTTGCTGTTCATCGCGCGGATTTTCAAACTGGGCTTTCTCGCCGACTTTCTGTCGCGTACGGTGCTGGTCGGCTTTCTCGCCGGCGTCGGCGTGCAGGTCGGCATTGCGATGCTCGGCGACATGTTCGGCTTGCCCGGGCACGCCGCGCGCAGCGTCGATCAGCTCGTGCTGGTGGTGCGCGAAGCCACCCAGGTCAATCGGCCGACGCTCGCCATTTCGCTGCTGGTGGTCGTCGCCATTCTGACGTTCAAGCGCTTCCTGCCACGCGTGCCGGTGCCGTTGATCGCGGTCGTGGCGGGTATCGCCGCGAGCGATCTCTATCATTTCCCGGCGCACGGTATCGCTGTGCTTGGCCCGGTGGCGGGCGGCTTGCCACCGCTGCGCATCCCATCGGTGACATGGCAGCAGATGCTCGATTTGCTGCCCGTGGCGGCGTCCTGCTTCGTGATGATCGTCGCGCAAAGCGCCGCCGCGAGCCGCGTGTTCGCCGAGCGTCATCACGAGGCGGTGGATACCAACGCCGACTTGCTGGGCATCGCCGCGGCCAACACGGCGGCGGCGTTCTCGGGCGCCTTCGTGGTGAACGGCAGCCCGACGCAAACCGCCATGGCCGATCTTGCGGGCACGCGCAGCCAGTTCGCGCAGCTCGTGTTCGCGGCGGTGGTGGTCCTGGTGCTGCTGTTTTTCAGCCGCTTTCTACAGTATCTGCCGCACTGCATTCTTGCCAGCATCGTGTTCACGATCGCCATCGGCCTGATCAATCTGAAGACCTTGTTTGCGATTCGCCGCGAGAGTCCCGGCGAATTCGCGCTGGCCGTGTTCACCGCGGCGGCGGTGGTGCTGATCGGCGTCGAGCACGGCATTCTGGTGGCGGTGGCGCTCTCGCTGCTGCGGCACGTGCGCCACAGCTACCGTCCGCATACGATGATTCTCGCCCCCGGCGACGACGGCGTGTGGGTGCCGGTGCCCGCCGTGCCCGGCATCCAGACCGCGCCGGGCCTGATCGTCTACCGCTTCGGCGCCGACCTGTTTTATGCGAACGACCACTTTTTCGTCGACGATGCGCGCCGCCTGATCGACGCAGCCCCCGGCAAGGTGCGCTGCTTTGTGATCGACGCGAGCGCGATCACCGACCTCGACTATTCGGCCTCGCGTTCGATCGGCGAGTTGATCCAGACGTTGAAAAGCGTTGGCATCAAGGTACTCTTCGCGCGCGTGAACCGCTATTTGCGCTCGGACATGGACCGGCACGGCATTACGCCGATCGTCGAGGAAACTTGCATTTTCAACACTTTGCACGAAGCGCTGCGCACGGCCGGCGTGGAGAAGCCCGACCGGCATGTGAAAGAGGCGACGTAAGCGCTGGTTTGCGCGAGGGTGGCGCGTGGCTGTTGGCGTTGCGCTTATTCGTCTGCGAAGAAATAGCCGATGAAGAAGCACACGCCCGCGATGACCGCACCGAGCACGGCCACCGTATAAGCGAGCGCCGTGCCGTGCCACAGTCCGTCGAACCACTGATGAAGCTGCGCCATCAGCACCGCCGCATTGCCGCCGATACGCTGCAATTCGATCTGATAGCGCGGATCGGCGATGCTGTACAGGGAGGCGGCGCTGTCCGGCGGCGGCGTGGTCGCATAGATGATCACGGCGAGAATCACACCGGTCACCAGCGCCGCGACGCCCGCCAGATAGAGCCGCTTCTGCCACGGCGAGCGTTGCGCTGCCGGGTTCACTTCGTTGCTGCCGCTCATCGTGTTCGTCTATCCACTTCAATCGTCACGGCGACAGTATCGCAGAGCGGCGGGCGTTTCCAGGCGCGCTCAGGTTTTCGAAGTCAGCAGCTTGATGCCGGCAATGCCGAACATGATCGCGAGGGACCCATCGAGCCAGCGGCGGATCGCCGAGTAGATGCGCCGTGCCGAAGCGGTCGAAAACAGCACCGCGTAGCTGCTGAACACCGATACGCCGATGCACATGCAGCCGAGCACCACCGGCGTGGTGTGCGAGGCGCCGCCGGCCGGCGACATGGCCAGCGAGACGATCGACAGCCAGACCAGAATCGCTTTCGGATTGGTGAGATGCAGCAGCAGGCCGCGCAGATAGAGGCGCTTGAGCGCTTCGTCCGCGCGCGCGGTGCCCGTGGGCAGCGCCTTGGGACGAAACGCGGAGCGTGCCGATTTGAAGCCGAGCCACAGCAGATACAGGCCGCCGGCGATCTTGATCGCCACCAGACATTCCGAATAAGTGGCGAGTACCGCCGACAAACCCAGCGACGCCAGCAGCGCCCAGAAGAATGAACCCGACACCACGCCGAGCGCGAAGGTCAACGCGGAGCGGCGGCCCGAGCTCATCGCCAGTGACATGATCGCCAGATTGCTCGGCCCGGGGCTCGCCGTACCGACGAAGTAGGCGCTGTAGGCGATCAAAACATCGGCGGTGAGGAAGGTGCTGGCGATCATGGGCTGGACCTCGGCGGCGGGCAAGGTGTGCGGCTCGGTGCGCACAGGGGTAAAGGCGCGAACGTCACGAAGCGTCGCGCGAACGGGGATTTTGCGCTCGGCAGGCCGAATCTCACAGATACAGTTGACTGTTCCGGCAACAGCACAATCACGCAGGCGCCTGCCGGCTCACGCACCCGCCGCCGCGCCGATGCAGTCGGCGAGCGCACCCGCCACCGCCTGCCGGCTATGCCGCGGGCGCTGCACAAGGCCGATCTCCCGCTGAAACGTCGCCTCGCCGAGTTCGAGCGCGACGACCCCGGCTGGCCACTTGCCGAGTCCCGCGCTATTCGGAAGCAGCGCCACGCCGATGCCGCGTGCGACCAGTTGCACGATCCCTTGCAATTCGTCCAGTTCGATCACGTCGTGCACGTTCAGCCGCGAGCGCCGCAGAAACCGGTCGACCAGCCTGCCGCCGAACGAGGTGCGGTCGTAGCGGATAAACGGCTCGCTGCGCAGCAGTTCGCGCCAGGACCGCGCCTCGCCCTTGCCGCGCGCAAGCGCCTTGGGCACGAGCAGCACGAACGGCTCGGTGACGAGCGTGCGCCATTCGAGTTCGGACGGCAGCGCGAAGGGTGGTTTGATGACGACGGCCAGGTCCAGTTCGCCGGAATCCACTTGCCCCAGCAAGCCCAGCGACACGCCGGGCACGACGCGAATGCGCCAGCCGGGACGGTCGTCGCGAAAGCGCGCGAGCGCGTCGGCGAGAAACGACACTTGCGCGGACGCGATGGCACCCACCCGCAGCATGCCGCTTTCCGCCGCGACCGCGCCACGTTCGGAGAGCCGCGCGTAGAGCGTCATCATTTCCTCGGCGAGCGCGAGCGTTTCACGGCCGGCGTCGTTGAGCGTGGCGGAGCGGCCGGTGCGGTCGAACAGCGCGAAGCCGAGTTCCTCTTCGAGCCGCTGCATCTGGGCGCTCACGGCGGATTGCGTCAGGCCGATGCGCGCGCCCGCGCCGGAAAACGTGCCGTACTGGCTCACAGCGATAAAAGTCTTGAGTTCGCTCAGCATGATCGATTGATCGATTTTGGTGATGGTGAGATCAAATATATATCGTTTTTCACCATTTTTAATCATGGTTAAACTTTGCCTCACGCGTGTGGCCTTCAAGGCGCATGCATGTTCAACCCAATTCCAATCAGCGAGTTTCCCCATCATGAGCGTTGCCGCTACCGCCTTGCCGCCGTTCCATCTGGCGTTCCCTGTTCATAGCCTTGCCGCCGCGCGCGAGTTTTACGGCGAACTGCTAGGCTGTCCGGAAGGACGCAGCTCGGACGCGTGGGTCGATTTCAATTTCTACGGTCATCAGATCGTCGCGCACCTCGCGCCCGAGGAAATTGGCCACCGCCACACCAGCAAGGTCGACGGCGACGCCGTGCCGGTCCGTCACTTCGGCGCGGTGCTCTCGATGGCGCAATGGCAGGCCGCCGCGGACAAGCTGCAGGCGGCCGGCATTGATTTCATCATCGAGCCGCACGTGCGCTTCAAGGGCGAAGTGGGCGAGCAGGCGACCATGTTCTTCCTCGACCCGTCGGGCAATGCGCTGGAATTCAAGGCGTTTGCGGATATGTCGGCGTTGTTTGCGAAGTAACGCTGACAGCGACATGGCAAATCGGCCGTGATCGACTAAGCTTTCAATATGCGTGAAGTATTTGCTTCGCGCAAATCAATCGATGCGATGTTTCGTGATGCTCTCGCGTGACATCGCGTTGAACCGACGCCTCAACCTCGGCTATCTTCGCTCATCAAACGTTTGCTCTTCAGCAAACCGTCCCGCAGTTCAAGCACTGTTTTTCCTTACATTAGCCTTCCTGACAATTCCGCCATTTTCGCGCCATGCAGGCGTTGGTGCTACCGATCTAGCATAAGCGCTGATTCACCCATCCCTTACCTGCATTCATTCGGGCGCGTTTCATGTGGATCGTCAACGTTGCGCTTAAACGGCCATACACGTTCATCGTGATGGCCATTCTGATTTTGCTGGCGACGCCATTCGTGCTGTTGACCACACCGGTCGACGTGCTGCCGGAGATCAATATTCCGGTGGTCAGTATCATCTGGACCTACACGGGCTTGTCGGCCGAAGACATGGCCAACCGCATCACGTCGGTGAACGAGCGCAGTCTGACTACCACGGTCAACGACATCGAGCACATCGAATCGCAGTCGCTCGCGGGCATCACGATCCTGAAGGTGTTCCTGCAGCCGAATGCGAACATCCAGACCGCGATCGCGCAGACGGTGGCCGTCGAACAGGCGCAGGTCAAGCAGATGCCGCCAGGCGCGACGCCGCCGCTGGTGATCAGCTACTCGGCCTCCAGTATTCCGGTGATCCAGCTCGGCCTGTCGAGCCCGAAGCTCTCCGAACAGGCGCTCAACGACACGGCGCTGAACTTCCTGCGTCCGCAGCTCGTGACGATTCCCGGCGCGGCCGTGCCGTACCCCTACGGCGGTAAATCGCGGCTGATTTCGGTCGACCTGGACACGCGCGCGTTGCTCGCCAAGGGGCTGACGCCATCCGATGTGGTCAGCGCGTTCAACGCGCAAAACCTGATTCTGCCGACCGGCACGGCGAAGATCGGACCGAAGGAATACACGATCAACATGAACGGCTCGCCCGCCACGTTGGAAGGGCTCAACGATATTCCGGTGCGCACGCTCAACGGTGCGACGACGTATCTGCGCGAGGTCGCGCACGTGCGTGACGGCTACTCGCCGCAAACCAATATCGTGCGGCAGGACGGCCATCGCGGCGTGCTGATGTCGGTGCTCAAGAACGGCAGTGCGTCGACGCTTTCCATCGTCAATACGCTGCGCGGCCTGCTGCCGAACGCGCAAGCCGCCTTGCCGCCGGATCTGAAGATCACCGCGCTATTCGATCAGTCGGTGTTCGTGAAAGCGGCGGTGCAGGGCGTGGTGCGCGAAGCGCTGGTTGCCGCCGCGCTGACCGCCGCGATGATTCTGCTGTTCCTCGGCAACTGGCGCAGCACCTGCATCATCGCGATCTCGATTCCGCTGTCGATCCTGTCCTCGCTGATCGCGCTGCATGCGCTCGGACAGACCATCAATATCATGACGCTCGGCGGTCTCGCGCTGGCGGTCGGGATTCTGGTGGACGATGCCACGGTGACGATCGAGAACATCGAACGGCATCTGCATATGGGCACGAATCTGCACGATGCGATTCTCGACGGCGCGGGCGAAATCGCGATTCCCGCGCTGGTGTCCACGCTATGTATCTGTATCGTGTTCGTGCCGATGTTCTTCCTGACCGGCGTGGCGCGTTATCTGTTCGTGCCGCTCGCCGAAGCCGTGGTGTTCGCGATGCTGGCTTCGTACGTTCTGTCGCGTACGCTGGTGCCGACCCTCGCGATGCTGCTGATGGGTCACGCGCACAAGCCGAAGCAGGGCGCGAAGCCGAATCTGTTCATGCGCCTCTATCATCGCTTCGATCGTGGTTTCGAGCGCATGCGCGCCGGCTACATCATGATTCTCAGCAGCTTGCTGGTGCGGCGTGGCATGTTCGGCAGCGTGTTCCTCGGCTTTTGCGTCGTCTCGATGGGCCTGATTTTCGTGCTCGGCGAAGATTTCTTCCCGAGCGTGGACGCCGGCGACATTCGCCTGCATATGCGTGCGCCGACCGGCACCCGCATCGAGGAAACCGCGCGTCTTGCCGACGAAGTCGAAAAAGTGATTCGCGAAGTCGTGCCGCAAAAAGAACTCGGCACGATTCTCGACAACCTCGGTTTGCCCTATAGCGGCATCAATCTCTCGTACAGCAATGCGGGTACGATCGGTACGCTTGACGGCGAGATCCAGGTGGCGCTCAATGAAGATCACAAGCCCACGCAGATCTACATGGACAAACTGCGCGCGATCCTGCCGCAGCGTTTTCCGGGCGTCGAGTTTTTCTTTCAGCCCGCCGACATCGTCACGCAGATTCTCAACTTCGGCCTGCCTGCTGCCGTGGACGTGCAGATTTCCGGCGCGAATCAGGAGGGCAACTTCGACATTGCGCGCAAGCTGCTGAAACAGGTGCGCATGATTCCCGGCACGGTGGACACGCACATCCAGCAGAAACTGGATGAACCGGCGATCAATCTTCAGATGGATCGCACACGGCTTCAGCAACTCAATCTGAGCGCGAGCAACGTGGCGCAAAACGTGCTCATTTCGTTGTCGGGCAGTTCGCAAACCTCGCCGGGTTTCTGGTTCAACAATCGCAACGGCGTGGAATACAACGTGGCGGTGCAGACGCCGCAGTATCAGGTGTCGTCGATCGATGAGCTATTGCGCACACCGGTGTCGGGCTCGACCACCGGCCCGACCCAATTGCTCGGCAATCTGGTGCGGGTCACGCCGCGGACGCAGTTCGCGGAAGTCACGCATTACAACATCAGGCCGGTGATCGATCTCTATGTGAGCGTCGAGAAGCGCGACCTCGGCAGTGTGGCGAATCAGGTCGACAAGCTGGTGGACAACGTGCGTGCGTCGCTGCCGCGCGGCAGTCAGATTACCGTGCGCGGCCAGGTGCAGACCATGCGCAGTTCGTTCTTCGGTCTTGGGATCGGCGTGGCGATGGCGATCGTGCTGGTGTACCTGTTGATCGTGGTGAATTTCCAGTCGTGGGTCGATCCGCTGATCATCGTCAGCGCGTTGCCCGCGGCGTTGGCGGGCATTGTGTGGATGCTGTTTCTGACCGGCACGCACCTGAGTGTGCCGGCGTTGACGGGCGCGATCATGACCATGGGCGTGGCCACCGCCAACAGTATTCTGATGGTGGCGTTCGCGCGCCAGCGCCTTTCCGCCGGCGCACCGCCGTTGACCGCCGCGCTCGAAGCCGGTGCAAGCCGGATCAGGCCGGTGCTGATGACCGCCTTCGCGATGATCATCGGCATGATTCCGATGGCGCTCGGTCTCGGCGAAGGCGCCGAGCAGAATGCGCCGCTCGGCCGCGCGGTGATCGGCGGCTTGCTGTTCGCCACCGTGTCTACGCTGTTTTTCGTGCCGCTGGTGTTCGCGGCGATTCACTCCCGCCTTGCGCGCCGTCACCGCGACGATGGTGACGACGGCGACGCAAACCACAATGGTTCCCACGGCGACGGCCACGACGGCCCCGCGCCCGGGCACGGCGGCGCCGGCAAGCCCGCGTAAAGTTAAATGATGGCTGACTGAGATGACCGAAAAAACTCATGCATCGCTAGCGATTCCGGCGCGAGAGACCGAAGGCGGCCACGCCTTGCCGCCGCGCCATCGCGAATGGAAACGCGCCAAGATCGCCGTGTGGATCGTGCTGGCACTGCTCGCCGTCGGGGCCTTGCGCACCGTGGTTGCGAACATGATGCAAAACCGTTCGGTGGCGGAGACCACCAGGCAGAACGCGACGCAGTATGTGAACGTGGTGAGTCCGACGCAGACCGAAGGCGGCGGCAATACTTTGCTGCCGGGTACGCTGCGCGGCTACGTCGAATCGCCGATTTACGCGCGCTCCACCGGTTATCTGTTGCACTGGTACGCGGATATCGGCACGCGTGTGAAGCAGGGTCAACTGCTCGCCGATCTGGACACGCCGGAAATCGATCAGGAACTCGCGCAGGCATTGGCGCAGCGCCAGCAAACCAGTTCGAGCCTCGGCCTTGCCAGGAGCTCGCTGGACCGTTGGCAGCAACTGCGTCAGCGCGATGCGGTCTCGCAACAGGAACTCGACGAACGGCAGAGCACGTACACGCAAGACGTGGCCAACCTCGCCGCCGCCGACGCCAACGTCAAGCGCCTGCAGCAGCTGGAATCGTTCAAGCGCATCGTCGCGCCGTTCGCGGGTGTGGTCACGCAGCGCAACGTGGATGTCGGCGACCTGATCGACGCGGGCAGCGGCACGAGCCGCGCGCTCTTCGCGCTCGCGCAGTCGGACCCGCTGCGCGTCTATGTGCAGTTGCCGCAGGCGTATGCGCAGAACGTGTCGGTGGGACAGAAGGTGGTGGTGACGCAGGCCGAACTGCCGGGCCAGCAATTCCACGGCACGATCACGCATATTTCCGGCGCGATCGACGTGCCCACCCGTTCGCTGCAGGTCGAAGTGACACTGCCGAATCCGGACGACAAGCTGCGGCCCGGCGCGTATGTCCAGGTCGCGCTGCCGGCGGTTGCGCACGCGCGATTGATGGTGCCGGGCAACGCCTTGCTGTTTCGCGCTGAAGGCCCGCGGGTTGCGGTGGTCGATGCGAACGGCAACGTGCAGTTGCACAAGATCGTGATCGCGCAGGATCTCGGCCAGTCGCTCGAAATCGAAAGCGGCATCGAGGCCAGCGACAAGATCATCATCAACCCGAGCGATTCGATCGCGGACGGCGATCACGTGCAGATCCAGCAGCCGCAGGCCAACGGCAAGGGGGCGTCGTGAGGCACGTGGCCACATGCCGTGCACTGACGACGCTGGCAGGCGCGGCGCTGCTGGCCGCGTGCACGGTCGGGCCGGACTATCAGCGGCCGCAGGCCGAAGTGCCGCCCACCTGGCAAACCGATTCGTACTGGCGCGTGGCCGTACCGTCTCATGCACCGATTTCGCCGGACTGGTGGAGGGCGTTCAGCGATCCGACGCTCGCCACGCTGGAAACGCAGGGGCTCGCGCAGAATCAGACGCTGCTGGCGGCCAGCGCGCATTACGAGCAGGCGCGGGCGACGCTCGCGAACAACCGCGCGCAGCAGATTCCCGAAGTCGATTTCGCGGCGCAGGCATCGCGCTTCCGGATTTCGCAGAACCGTCCGCAGACGAATTACGGCACGCCCACGACGTCGACGGTGCAGAACAGTGTGCAGCTCGGCCCCACCATCAACTACGACACCGATCTATTCGGCCGGATACGTCGTGAGGTGGAAGGCGCGGCGGCTTCCGCGCAGCAGTCGGCCGACGACCTCGCCAACGCGCGGCTCGTGCTGACCACCGATCTCGCCACCGACTATTTCTCGCTGCGCGAACTCGACGCCGAGATCGACGTGCTGAATCAGTCGGTGAAACTGCAGCAGAAGGCGCTCGACTACGTGACGACCGAGCACGATCTCGGTTCGGTGTCGGGGCTCGACGTGCTGCAACAGAAATCGCTGCTCGACTCGACGCGTGTGCAGGCGCAACTGCTGCTTAACCAACGCGCGCAGTTCGAGCATGCGATCGCCGCGCTGGTCGGCGTGCCCGCGCCGCAGTTCGCGATCGAACCGAAGGTGCTCGATGCGAAAGTGCCGTCGATCCCGCTCGGCGTGCCCAGCGACGTGTTGCAGCGGCGGCCGGATGTCGCCTCTGCGGAGCGCGCGATGGCCGCGGCGAATGCGCAGATCGGCGTCGCCAAGGCGGCATTTTTCCCGAGCCTCACGCTGGCGCCGAGCATCGGTTGGGAAAGCACACAGTTCGCCAGCCTGTTGAGCGCGCCCACGCTGATGTGGACGCTCGGCGCGGCGGTCGGCCAGGTATTGTTCGACGGCGGCCGCCGCGCGGCCAACGTGAAGTTCGCGAGCGAAGGCTACAAGGCCACCGAGGCGAACTACCGCCAGACCGTGCTCACCGCGTTCCAGCAGGTGCAGGACGGCATCACCGGACTCTCCGTGCTGGACGGCGCGGCGAAGCAGTCGAGCGAGGCCGTCACCGACGCGCAGCATCTGCTGGCGCTCGCCAACGACCGCTATTCGGGCGGCCTCGTCGCTTACCTCGACGTGATCACCGCGCAACAGCAACTGCTCACCAGCGAGCGCCAGGACGTGCAGATTCACGGCCAGCAGATGACGCTGTCGGTCTCGCTCGTGAAGGCACTCGGCGGCGGCTGGGACGTCGGCGCGGACATGCCGAATACGCCCATGGGCGCGCAGCCGAACGACACGAAGGAGGCGATGGCTCCCGCGCGGTGAGCTACCGGATCATGAAGCAACAGGGGCACGCGGCGGTGCGCAAGAAGATTGCAAGGCGTTTCGTATAATGCACATACAAGGGGACGCGCATGAAATTGCTGATTGTTGAAGACGAGCACAAGGTGGTGGACTACCTGCGCTCCGGTTTGACAGAGCAGGGCTGGGTCGTCGACGTCGCGCTCGACGGCGAGGAAGGCATGCATCTGGCCACCGAATTCGATTACGACGTGATCGTTCTCGACGTGATGCTGCCCAAACGCGACGGCTTCAGCGTGCTGAAGGCGCTGCGTATGCGCAAGTCCACGCCGGTCATCATGCTCACCGCGCGCGATCACGTGAACGACCGCGTGCGCGGCCTGCGCGAAGGCGCGGACGACTATCTCACCAAACCCTTTTCGTTCCTCGAGCTGGTCGAGCGGCTGCATGCTCTCGCGCGCCGCACCCGCTCGCAGGAGTCGACGCTGATTTCCGTCGGCGATCTGTTCGTCGATCTGATCGGCCGGCGCGCGACCCGCGACGGCGTGCGGCTCGACCTGACCGCGAAAGAATTTCAGTTGCTCAGCGTGCTGGCGCGCCGGCAAGGCGACATTCTGTCGAAGACGGCCATTACCGAATTGGTCTGGGACGTCAATTTCGACAGCCATACCAACGTGGTCGAGACCGCGATCAAACGATTGCGCGCCAAGCTCGACGGCCCGTTCCCCTCCAAACTGCTGCACACCGTGCGCGGCATGGGTTACGTGCTCGAAGTGCGGGAAGAGGCGGAGCAATCATGAACCGCTCGATAGCCCGGCGCCTCGCGTTGATGTTCGCGTTCGTCGCGCTATTCGTGTTCACGCTGGTCGGCACGGGGCTCTTTCTCGTGCTGCGCACGCAGCTCGAACACCATCTGCGCGAGTCGCTCGACGACCGCACGCAGATCGCGCGCATCATCGTGTATCACGCCGTGACGCCGGAAAAATGGCGCATGGCGCGCGAAAAGCTCACCGACATGACGCCGCACGATGGCAGCACCGTGTATGCGGTGTCGAGTCCCGATCCGTATTTCCATTACGGCACACCGGTCGACGGTTCGGTGGTCACGAGCTGGGCGGGCGGCTATGCGCGCGTGACGCCGGCCGGCGGCGGCCAGGACATGCTGACCTCCACGGCCACGATTCCAGCCTACGGCGCGCGTCCGGCAGTGCAATTGCAGGTGGCCGCGAGCTATTCGCCCAATGTGCGCACCATGCGCGTGTTCGGCTTCGCGCTTGCCGCGCTGTCGGCGCTGGGCAGCCTCGGCGTCCTGTTGCTCAGCTATTCGGTCACGCGGCTCGGCCTCGCGCCGCTCACGCGCCTCACGCGCGACGCTTCCGCGGTGAGCCCGAACAACCGCTCGCAGCGTCTGAATACCGCCTCGCTGCCGCTCGAACTGAACGACCTGGCCAACTCCTTCAACGGTGCGTTGGAGCGGCTTGACGGCGCGTATGGCCGCCTCGAATCGTTCAATGCCGACGTGGCCCATGAACTGCGCACGCCGGTGACGATTCTGATCGGCCAGACGGAGGTGGCGTTGACACGCAATCGCTCGGTCGACGATCTGCGCCATACGTTGCAATCGAATCTCGAAGAATTCGAGCGCATGCGGGCGATCATCAACGACATGCTGTTCCTCGCCCGCGCCGATCAGGGCGAGCGCGCGACAGGCCTCATCGACGTGTCACTGGCCGCGGAAGTCGCGCATACGCTGGAGTTTCTGGAGATACCGCTCGAAGAAGCGCGGGTGCATGCGCAATTGCGCGGCGACGCCATGGCGCGCGTGAACCGCTCGCTGTTCGGCCGCGCCTGCACGAATCTGTTGATGAACGCGATCCAGCACTGCGAGCCGGGCGCCGAGATCAGCGTGACGATCGTGAGCGATCGGGATCAGGTGCGCGTCGCGGTGGCCAACCCCGGCGAGCCGATCGCGCCGGACGTGCTCGAACATCTGTTCGACCGCTTCTATCGCGCCGAGGTCTCGCGCACGAACAGCCGCGAAAACCACGGGCTGGGTCTGGCGATCGTGAAAGCGATTGCGGAGATGCATAGCGGCACCGTGTCGGCGCAAAGCGCGCACGGCATCAACACCTTTGCGTTCTCGGTTGCGGCGGTCTCGCCGCTCGAAGCCGGCGTGCCGGCGGCGCGCTCGAACACGAGCGCGGCGGCCGAGGGAACCGGTTATTCGTCGCTGGTGAAGGGCAAGTCGGCCTGAACCGGCAGACGTCGCGGCGGTGTCAGCGCGTTGGCCGGCGTCAACGCACTGACGCGCACGCCGAGGAGCCGCAGCTTGCGGTTCAATTCCACTCTGCGCAGGCATTCGGTCGCCGCGCGCCGGATCTCGGCGGCGTCGGCGGTCGGCACGTCCAGCGTCAGATCGCGCGTGACCGTGCGGAAATCGTCGTAACGCAATTTGATGCCCACGGTCCGCCCCACGTAGCCCTTGCGCACCAGATCTTCCGCCACCCGCACGCACAAGCCGGTAAATGAACTCGATAGCGCGGGCCGGTCGTGACGCGGATGCAGATCGCGCTCGAAGGTCGTCTCGCGGCTCATCGACTTGGGCTCCGATTCGACGACCACCGGCCGCTCGTCGTGGCCTTGCGCGACCTGCATGAGCCACGCCGAGTAGCTGCGCCCGAAGTGATCCTGCAAGAGCCCCGCGTCCGCCGCCGCCAGATCGCCGACGGTGGCGAGACCGAGCGCGGTCAGCTTCTCCGCGGCCTTAGGTCCGATGCCGTTGACCTTGCGCACCGGCAGCGGCCAGACGCGCAAGGGAATGTCAGCGGGCGTGAGGATGGTGAGGCCGTCGGGTTTGTCGAGTTCGGAGCCGATCTTCGCGAGCAGCTTGTTCGGCGCCACGCAAATGGAGCAGGTGAGGCCGGTGGCCTGATTGACCGCCTGCTTGATGCGCGCGGCGATCTCGCGCGGCTCGCCCGGCAGTTCGGTCAGATCGATATAGATTTCGTCGATGCCGCGATCTTCGATGCGCTCGGTGAACGTGGCGACCGCCGCCTTGAACAGGCGCGAATAGTGGCGATAGGAGTCGAAGTCGGTGGGCAGCAGGATCGCATCCGGCGCGAGCACGGCGGCCTTCATCATGCCCATGGCGGAGAACACGCCGAGCGCGCGCGCTTCGTAAGTGGAGGTGGTCACCACGCCGCGGCCCGCGTAATCGCGCAGCTTCGCGAAGCGGCGGGTGCCGTCTTCGAGCGTTTGCGGTATGCCATTGCGGCCGCCGCCGATCACCACCGCCTGGCCTCGTAGTTCCGGATAGCGCAAAAGCTCGACGGACGCGTAGAACGCGTCCATGTCGAGGTGCGCGATGTGGCGGCTTGCAGAACTCATGGGATGGCAAAAAACGGCTGACGACGACGGTCAAACCGTAATAGTACCTTGCTCCGCCGCCGTCAGGACCGCTCAGAAGCGGTAGTTCACCCCGTACACGGCCGTTGAGTCTGCCAATGCGCCGACGCTGGTTTCCGCTAACCGCACGAGCGTGGTGAAAGACGCGCCGACGCCCGGCATCACGGTGACATCGAATCGGCAGACGGGGACTTACACGGAAAGCGCGGACACGTTCGGCTCGCCGGTGAGCGGCTGAGCGAAGAAACGGGCTGGCGTGGAGAGTTGGGAGCGGGTTGCGGCAACGGAAGTCGAGGGACTGGTTGCCGCAACCGCCTGATGCAAACCCGGGAGTCCGGGCGGCAGGCAATTACTGCTTGATGCCTTCGGCCTGAATGTGCAGCGTGGTCTGCATCTTGAAGCCGTAGGTCTTGCCGAAGTCGACGCCGAAGTCGTCGCGATTGAACGTCGCGGTCGATTCCGTGCCGCACACTTCACGCTTGAGCATCGGGTTCATGATGCATTTGAACGATTCGATCTTCAGATTGACCGGCTTGGTGATACCGTGCATCGTCAGCGTGCCGATCACTTCCACCGGCTTGTCGCCGTCGAAGCGGATCTGCGTGCCCTTGTAGGTCGCGGTCGGGTACTTCGCGGCGTCGAAGAACTTGTCCGTGACCAGTTCCGCGTCGAGCTTGTCGTTGCCGATATCCACCGAGCTCATGTCGATCGTCACGTCGACCGTGCCGGTCTTCGCCGCGCGATCCAGCACCACGGTGCCGCTGCTCTTCTTGAACTTGCCGCGCCAGATGGACAGGCCGCCGAAGTGATCGGTTTCGAAGCTCGGGTAGGTGTGCGTCGGGTCGAGCTGATACGTATCGGCTGCCATCGCGTTGAACGACAGTGCAGTGGCCAGCGCGCCTGCGGCGAGCAAAAGTTGTTTCTTCAAGTTGTTCTCCAGGTTTCAGAAAGTGCTGTGACGCTTCGTGTCGAGTTATTTCTTCGAAGCGACGATGTGAAATTTGATGACGACTTCATCGGCGACCACCGACGTGTCTTTCCATTCGCCAGTACCGACGTCGAATTGCGAGCGCTTGATCGGCAACGCGCCGTCGAACGTTTGCGTGGCGCCCTGGCTGGCAATGGTGACCGGCACTACGACGGTTTGCGACTTGCCCTTGATGGTGAGCTTGCCGGTGATCCTGTACTGGTTGCCGCCGGCCGGCGCGATCGCGCTGGAGACGAAGGTTGCGGCCGGGAAGGTTGCGCTGTCGAACCATTCCTTGCCTTGGGCCTGCTTGTTGTAGTCGTCGGCGCCGAGGTCGTAGCTGCCGGTGTCGATCGACACATTGGCGCTGCCCGCGGTGGGCTTGGCCGGATCGAAATTCAGTTGCGCCGAGAATTTCCTGAACTTGCCGTCTACAGGCACGTTCATCTGTTTCGTGGTGGCAATTACGCTGCTCTTGCCCGTGTCGACATCGGCATGCGCGAGGCTTGCGCCCAGCAGCGAAAAGGCCGTGATGCCGGCGAGCGTCACGCGTTGAACGGAGTGGTAAAAGTTTGCTTTCATGGTGGTACGCATCCTATCGAACCCGCGTGCGTTGATTGCGCACCGCTGGGAATTAGATTGCCAACAAGCCGTAGCCAATCGCCGGCTGTCTGCTGCTGTCTGCTGCTGTGTGGCTATCGTCTGCCGTTACTTGAGGAACGGAATCATTCGGGCCAGCAATCCGTCGCGATCGACGAATTGATGCTTGAGCGCCGCCGCCACATGCATCGCCACCAGCGCGAGCAAGGTGTAATTGAGCAGCACGTGGACCGTGCGCAGACTTGCCTTGAGCGCCTGATCCGGGCCGATGAAGGTAGGCAGCGGCACGATGCCGAGATACACCACCTGAATGCCGGCGGCGGAACTATAGAAGTAGCCGGACAGCGGAATCGCCAGCATCAGCACGTACAGCACGCCATGCACCAGATGCGCGGCGGCCTTCTGCCATGCGGGCGTGGCGCTGTCGAGCGCCGGCGCGCGGTGGGTGGCGCGCCACAGCACGCGGGCCACGGCGAGCACAAATACGGTTACGCCGATCCACTTGTGCCAGGAGAAATACTTCAGCTTGGTAGGCGTGAAGCCGGGGATATCGGTCATGATCCAGCCGATATAGAAGCCGCAGATGATCAACGCCGCGATCAGCCAGTGCAAGGCAATGGCGGCGCCGTGGTAGCGGTCTGAACGGACGGGGCTGGATTTCATTCTTTAACGTTCGTGGGTTATCGGGTATTGCAAGTGAATGCGAATGGTAGGGATGCCAATGAAAACTGAATAGCCGGGGAGAAAGGAACAGATTGTTGTATCCGTGACGCTAATGTCGCCGGAATAAAGCGGCGCGGCGGCCGTAATGGGCCGGTAGGTCCTCCACTGTGTTAATTTGCCGGCTGAACCGCCAGGAGAGTCGAGACCGATGAACAGGATTGAAAACAACAACATTGCGCTAGGCGCGGATTTTCTGCGCCACGAGGTGGCACCCGTGGCGACTGCCGCGGCCGGGGTGGAAGGCTACATGGAGCACGACGCGGCTGTCTACCGCACGTTGCTCGAATCGACCAAAGCGATTCCGTGGAAGATCGATTGGGCGACCATGGAGTTCGCCTATATCGGCCCGCAGATCGAAGCCCTGCTGGGCTGGGCGCCCTCGAGCTGGAAAACCGTGCAGGACTGGGCCGCGCGCATGCATCCCGAAGACCGCGAGAAGGTGGTCGAATTCTGCGTCGCCCAATCTCAGGCGGGCACCGATCACGAAGCGGACTATCGCGCGTTGACGAGCCGGGGCGAATACGTCTGGCTGCGCGACGTGGTGCATGTGGTGCGTGACGCGCGCGGCGAGGTGGAGTCGTTGGTCGGCTTCATGTTCGATATCAGCGAGCGCAAGAAGACCGAGGAGAAACTGGCCGCGCTGCAACGGGAACTCGAGGCGCTCTCGTTCGTGGACGGCCTGACGGACGTCGGCAATCGCCGCGCGTTCGACGCGCGCCTGCAGCGCGAATGGAGCGCGGCGTTGCGTCATGCGGCGCCGCTCTCGTTGATCATGGTCGATATCGACTTCTTCAAGTCCTACAACGACTACTACGGACACGTGCAGGGCGACGAGTGCCTGAAGCGGGTCGCCGGCGTGTTGAGCAGCGCGGTGCGGCCGGGCGACTTTGTCGGCCGCTTCGGCGGGGAAGAGTTTGTGCTGATCCTGCCGAACACCGGCGCCGACGCCGCCCGCCAGGTGGCCGAGCGTTGCCGCGACCGTATTGCGACCGAAGAGATCGCGCACGAGCGCTCGCCGTTCCGCCAGACGGTGACCGCCAGCTTCGGCGTCGGCACCACGATTCCGGTCGAGGCGGCCGATCCGGTAGCCTTCGTCAATCTGGTGGATACACAGTTGTACTGCGCCAAAGATAACGGCCGCGATTGCATTGCGGCGGTGAACCGCGTGGGATGAAGCGAACGCAACGGCACGGCCATAGGCGCGCAACTTGCTATATCAGCGCCTGCGGCCACCGCAACATGGGCGAGTTCGCCCGGCCATGCCGGACATCGCGCTCGCGCGTCATCAATCATCCTGGGCTCACTTCGTGAATTCCATTTTCCTGTCTTGGGGTATCGCCGCCGCCGCCACGGCGGGCGTCATCACGCGGCCGTTCAAATGGCCCGAAGCCGTGTGGGCCGTCGCCGGCGCGCTGCTGCTGGTCTCGCTCGGTCTGTTGCCGGTCCATCTGGCGCTCGAGGCGATCGGCAAGGGCACCGACGTCTATCTGTTTCTCTTCGGCATGATGCTGCTGTCGGAAGTGGGGCGCCGTGAAGGCCTGTTCGACTGGGTCGCCGTGCTCGCGGTCAACCATGCCCAAGGTTCGCCGCGCAAGCTCTTTCTGCTCGTCTACCTGGTCGGCGTGGTGATCACCGCGTTTCTCTCGAACGACGCCACCGCCGTCGTGCTCACGCCGGCCGTGTTCGCCGCGGCCAAAAAGGCGAAGACGCATCCGCTGCCCTTGCTGTTCGTCTGCGCGTTCATCGCCAATGCGGCGAGCTTCGTGCTGCCGATCTCGAATCCGGCCAACATCGTGCTGTACGGCAATCACACGCCCGCACTCGGCGCCTGGCTGATGCGCTTCACGCTGCCCTCGCTGCTGTCGATTGTCGCGACCTACGTGATGTTGCGCTGGACCCAGCGTGACGCGCTCGCCGGCGCCTGCGAGGCGAATCTGGAGCCGGTCGAGCTCTCGTCGAGCGGCAAGGTGGCGCTCGCGGGCATCGCGGTGACGGCCGTCGCGCTGCTGACGGTCTCCGCGTTCGATGTTCCGCTCGGCATGCCGACCGCGATACTCGGCGCGCTGACCGCGCTGGTGGTGCTGATTCTGGAGCGCAAGTCGCCGCTGCCGATGATCCGCGAAATCTCGTGGAGCGTGCTGCCGCTGGTGGCCGCGCTGTTCGTGCTCGTCGAAATGCTCGATCACACCGGCGTAATTACGGCGGCGGCTGAACTGACGCAGCGCGCGGCGCAACATCACGAACTGGCCACGGCGGGCTGGGCAGGCAGCGTCATCGCGATCGGCAGCAATCTGATGAACAACTTGCCGGCGGGTCTGATCGCCAGTTCGACCGTGATGCAGGCGCATAGCCCGGAGCGTGTGATCGACGCGCTGCTGATCGGCGTCGACCTCGGCCCGAATCTGTCCATCACCGGTTCACTCGCAACGATCCTGTGGCTCAACGCGATTCGCCGCGAGGGCGAAGACGTGAGCTTCATGAAGTTTTTGAAGGTGGGCGCGCTGGTTATGGTGCCGGCACTCGTGCTGGCGCTCGGCGCGCGGATCCTGACTGGTTGACGGCGTGAATCGAGCATCGAGGGCGGCGGTGGCTTCCGGGCCGCCCGGTTACCA
This sequence comes from Paraburkholderia sp. NPDC080076, assembly GCF_050281145.1. NCBI lineage: Bacteria > Pseudomonadati > Pseudomonadota > Betaproteobacteria > Burkholderiales > Burkholderiaceae > Paraburkholderia > Paraburkholderia sp. NPDC080076. The sequence continues at coordinate 240,014 of NZ_JBNNWQ010000009.1, forward strand.
CCGCGTACCGGTGGGACGCAGCGGCGCTTCGTCCGCTTGGTTTAGCGAGCGCAGCGTCTCCTCGAGCCGCGCGATACGCTCGCGCTGTGTCGGCATCAACGTCGGCCTGGGCAAATTTCGCAGGCGATTGTGCCAATAGGACAAGGGAATGCGATCGTTGCTGGAGATCATCCCGAACACACGTTCGAGGTGGGCGATCTCCTTGTCGAGTTCCTGGTAGTTCATCTGATGTTTCCCCAAAGGGTGGTGGCCGGGCCGACATCTGTCCGCAAGCCACTCGCGAGTCCAATGGTTGGACAGCTATGTCCCACGAATGGACATGCGCCACGTGACAAGCGACACTTAGCCAACGATGTTCCGCACTCGCTGGAACGGAACCGCATCGCATTTGGCCTTCCTCTAGAACCGTGAAACCCACCGCTTTATTCCAAGGGTCCGTTCGGAGTTTTGCAACACGGACTCGCGCTCCGCATCGCGTCGCCGGACATGCTTCAGGACAACGGGAATTCGCCAGGCGTTCTCCCCAACAGCATGTCCTATGCTGGTTCAGCGGCTTTTGTTGTAACCAGCACATCGGCTGACAAGACGCTGAGCGCGCCTAACGCGGCATCATCATGACGGGCTGGGCGTAGGTCACCGCGGGGGCGGGCACGATCGCGTAGTTGGTTGGCGCGGGTACGACGACGGTGGTGTACAGGGGAACGGGCTTCGGCGCCGTCACCGTTGCCGCGACCGGAACGGCCACGGGAAGGGGAACCGGCGGGGGCGCCACCACATACACGGGATTGACCGGCACGGAGTAGTAGACCGGGCGCGGCGGCGGTGCGTAGATCACGGCGGCGGGCATATAGACGACCACGCGGGCGAACGCCGTCGACGAACAGGCGAGGCCGATGGCGGTGACAGTTGAGGCGCAAACGAGGCGAATAGTCAATTGGTACTCCTGATGCGTTGAGCGGTGCGATGCGTCTTCGGATGAAGAGGCGGGCCGGCTGGCTCGGGTGACGTGAGAGCTCAGCCGTTGCGACGAGGCGCTGATGGCGCCGGCAGACGAAAGATACGCAAAGCGCCGTGAAAACGGCATCGCAAACTCATTTCATTCCATGTCACGCCGAGGTGGTGTTGCGGCTTGCGTGTGTGTATGGAGCGCATGCTGCATTTGCGGTGGCGGCAAGCGTGGCGGCTTGTGACGCGGTCACGCAAGCCATGACATAAGTCGACATGATTCTGAAGTTGCCTTCAGGCGACGCTTCCCCAAGAATTCGGCCTGTCATCGAAACGGATCGCGGCAAACGGCAGGCGACGCTCGATGGCTCAATCGAAGGAGTCAGTCATGAAGAAGTTGATCGCTATCGTGTTGCTGTGCTGCGCATCCACCGTCACGTTCGCTCAAGCCGCGCCTCAAGGCGGCGACTCGCAGCGCATGGAGCGCATGGTGCAGCAGTTGCAATCGCGCTTTGCGAATGCCAATGCCACGCACGACGGCAAGCTCACCAAGGACCAGGCCGCCGCGGGCATGCCGATGGTCGCCAAGCATTTCGATGAGATCGATACGCAGAAGGCGGGCTACATCACCCTGCCGCAGATCGAGGCATTCATGCAGCAACGCGGGGCAACGCACTGAAGCGCGCGAGCATCGGCGGGACCATGAGACCGTGGCGCGGCGCGGTGTGCCGCCGGCGCGCGAGCCATCCTGCCGAACCATCAGCCGTCCTCTGAAATCAATAAAAACGCGCAATGAATCCTGCCACGTCCCGCCATCTGCGCAGCGCCGGCGCGTCGATCAGCGTATCGATCAGTGCGGCGCTCAGCGGTTGCGCGAGCGTCGGCAAGCCGGCCGCGGGCATCGCCATTTATCAGTTACCCGAAGCGAATGCGCTCGAAGCCGGCATCGTGGTGGACGACGCGATCGTGACGTTCGAGCAGAAAGCCGCGCGCATTCTGCCCGCGGGTATCGGCTATGAATGGACCGCGAGGTCGTATCAGGAGAAGTGCCAGCGCGCACCGTTCGCTCGGGATTGCGGTATTTTCGGGGATGCTCGCTTCCACCTGCATCGCTTTGCTGTTCATTCCGTCGTTCTACGTGCTGTTGCAGCGCCTTTCCGAGCGGCATGCGGCGCGGAAAACGCCGCCCGACGCCTAGCCTGAACCGAGGAGCCTTCGCATGGATCGCCCCGCCAAAATCATCGTGCTCGACGACGAAGTCGAATTGCGCAACATGCTGCAGCGCTTTCTGCGCGGGCACGGCTTCGACGTGCGCGTCGCCGAGGACGGCAAGCGTCTGGACCGCTACCTGGAGCGCGAACCATTCGATCTGCTGGTGCTCGATCTGATGATCGGCGAAGAGGACGGTCTCGCCATCTGCGCCCGCTTGCGCGAGCAGGGGCAGACCTTGCCGATCCTGATGCTGACCGCGAAGGGCGATCCGCTCGACCGGGTGGTCGGCCTCGAAACCGGCGCCGACGACTATCTCGCCAAACCGTTCCTGCCGCGTGAGCTGGTGGCGCGCATCAACGCGCTGCTGCGCCGCCAGAAGATCGCCTCGGGCGAAGTCACCGTGACGTCGCAAAGCGTGCGCTTCGGCGATTTTTCGCTCGATGTCGCCAAGCAGCAGCTCTCGCGCATGGACGAGTTGCTGGATATTCACTCGGCGCAGATGCTGCTGCTGGTCGCACTCGCGTCGTCGCCGAACCGGCCGGTGAGCCGCGACAATCTGCTCGCGCGCGCGCGGGGCCGCGAGCACGATGCGCTCGATCGCAGCATCGACGTGCAGGTGCTGCGGCTGCGGCAGATCGTCGAGGACGATCCGTCCAAGCCGCGCTTCATCAAGACCGTGTGGGGCGTGGGTTACATGCTGGTGGCGGACGTCGACTCATGACGCGCCCGCTGCTGCACAGGTTGCTGCCGAGAACGCTGCTGGCGCGCAATATCGCGCTGCTGATCGCGCTCGTGATGCTGAGCCAGGTGTGCTCGCTCGCCGTGTTGCTGCACTATGTGCAGCGGCCGCGGGTCGAGCGCGCGGCGGCCGTGTTCGCCACTTATGTGACCACACTCGACAATCTGCTCGCGGCCACGCCGCCCAACACGCGTCGAGAATTGACGACGCGCCTCGACATGCGCGCACAGGTTCCGGACGAAGCCGTCGCCGAGCCGCCGCCGAGTTTCATGGGCGCGTATCGCGTTTATCAGCGCCGCATCTTTCTCCAGAGCCTGCGCGCGCATCTGCCCGCCGACATGCCGACACGCTGGCAATTGGTGGGCGGCCAGCGCCTGTGGATCCGTATGCACGCGCCGGCCGACGCTCCGCAAACGCCGTACTGGATCGCCCTGCCGATTCCCGAAGACGCGCAGGGCAACGGACTCGACGCCGCGATCGTGCTCTCGCTCGGGCTCGGCGCGCTGGCGGCATTGACCGGTTATGTGATCCAGCGCCACCTCAACCGGCCGCTTCAGGAATTGACGCGGGCGGCGCGCCGCGTGAGCGCCGGCGAAACGCCCGCACCATTGCCGACCGACGGCCCCACGGAAATCGCCGCGGTGAGCGGCGCCTTCAATCAGATGACGCAGGCGTTGCAGCAAGCCGAGGCGACGCGCGCGCTGATGCTCGCCGGCATCTCGCATGACATCCGCACGCCGCTCACCAAGCTGCGCCTTTCGATGGCCATGGCGATGCCCAGCGGCAGCGACAGCAGCTTCGTGGTCGCCGCCGAATCGTATCTGGATCAGATCGAAACGATCTTGCAGCAGTTCATGGATTACGCGGGCAGCGGCGAGCGCGAGCAGCCGGAGCCCGGCGATCTGAACGCCTTGGTCGAACGGCTCGCGGGGGATTTCGCGGGGCTGGGTCACGAGTTCGATCTGTCGCTCGCGACTTTGCCCGCTGTGCCGTACCGGCCGATCAGCATGATGCGGCTGCTGATGAACCTGATGCAAAACGCGATCGTATACGGCGGAACCGGACTGGCGGTGCGAAGCTGGGCGACGGGCGAGGCGGTGTATGTGGCGGTCGGCGATCGCGGCAAAGGTCTTTCAGCGCAGGAACTGGAGCAACTGAAGGCGCCGTTTCAGCGTGGCCGCAATGCGCGTTCGCATAGCGGCGGCACCGGTTTGGGACTGGCGATCGTCGAGCGGATCGCGCGGCTGCATGGCGGCAGTCTGGAGTTTCATGCGCGCGAGGGCGGCGGGCTGGAGGTGTGGGTGGTGTTGCCCCTTAGCGCCCCGACGCGCTAAAAGTGGCCGTTGCGAGGCGTCGTTGCGCTGCTGCGCGTTCTTCGCTCACTTCCGGTCGAACCATGCATCCAGCCCGACCCGGAACGCCACGCCCGCGATCACCGGCACGGTCAACATGAGGATGATGCCGAAGTTCGGAATCTCGTCGCCGTACGTAATCGGACCGTAAAGCACGACGGTCGCCACGATCGCGAAGACCACGATGCCGACGGCCACCATCAGAAGATTGCGCGCGGCGATGGGCATCACCTTGCGCGGGGCCTTGTCCGGCGTGGCGCTGGCAGCGGGGACTTTGTCGGGTTGGACGGGCATGATGGTTCTCGTGACGATAGGAAGCTGCATGAGGAGCACCGGTGAACCGAACTCCACGGAAGGCGCACGATGGGCATCATACCAGGGCGCCTGCGTGCCGCGCATTTCACGCCGCGCCGACCACCAATCCCGCGGCCACGATTACCAGCACGAGTGCGGCGATCGCGCTGAACCGGTAATCCCGTTGATGCAGGAACACGCCTAACATCAATATAAGCCGCATTACCGGCAGCAGGATAAAAAGCGCGATGCCGATAGTCACGACAGGCATCCCGGCCGATGCCGGATGACTGGCGCCCGTGGTCCGCATGGCGGCCAGGGCGATGGCGAGGCCGAGCGCGATCGTGCCCGTTGCGATCCACGTGCCGTAATGCAGCAGCGCTGCCAGCCAGTGTTCGAGCCGCGCGCCCGCCCGCGCGATGCGGCTCATGCCGACGCTCCGAACAGGTGAACGCCGAAGGCTTCGAGCAGCATCTGCACGGCAAGCGCCGCGAGCACCGCGACGAACAACACGCGCAGCCGGTCGTTGGAGACGCGCATGAGCACGCGCGCGCCGAGCAGCGCGCCGGCCACCGAGCCCAAGGCCACCGGACCGGCGATCGCGGTCACGATCTCGCCCCTCAGGAAGTACGCGCCGGCGCTGGCCGCCGCCGTCACGCCGATCATGAAGTTGGAGGTCGCCGACGAGACCTTGATCGGCAGGCGCAGCGCGGTATCCATCGCGGGAATCTTGAGCACGCCGCTGCCGATGCCGAGCAGCGCCGAAATCAGACCCGCGCCGTACATCAGCGACAGGCCCAGCGGCACGCGCTGCACACGGTACGCGACGTCGCGTCCGAGCGCGCGGTCCGGATAGCTCGAATCCAGCCGCAACGAGGCGCCCCACGAGTTGGCGCGGGGCGTGCCGGCGGTTGCGGCGGCGCTTGCCGGATCGATACGCCGTGCGAGCATTTGCTGCGCCGACAACAGCAGGATCACGGCGAAAATGAAGTACAGCGCGGGCACGGGAATCAGCCCGCTCAGCAGCACGCCCGACAGCGCGCCGAGCGTGGTCGCCGTTTCCAGCACGAGCGCGAGCCGGACGTTGGTCAGGCGTTCGCGCAGGAAGGGCGCGGCGCCGCCGCACGAACAGGCGATCACCGAGACGATGCTGGCGCCGATCGCGACGTGGATATCGACGTGGCCGAACATGGTCAGGACCGGCACGATGAAAATGCCGCTCGCCATGCCGAGCATGCCGCCCAACGCGCTCGCGCCGAGCGACACCGCGAACAGCCATAACGTGTAGTGCAGATCCATCGCCGCCGTGCCCGTCATTGGCCGCGCGGCTTGCGCCGCGCAAGGCGGGTCACGAACTGGATCTGGTCGCCGCGATAGTAGAGCTTTTCGTAGTCGACGGGACGGTTGCCGTCGCCATACGAGGTGCGCTCGATGAGAAAGATCGGGCTGCCGGGCGCGATGTCGAGCGCCCGAGCGACGGCTTTGTCGGCGGCGATCGCTTCGAGGCGGTACTCCGCCTCGATCAGAGGCATGCCGTACTTTTGCTCGAGCAGCGTAAAGATCGGCTCGGCCTCCAGATCGTCTTGCATGATCTTTTCGCCGATGTCTTGCGGCAGCCAGGTTTCGTCGAACGAGAGCGGGGTGCCGTCGGCGATGCGCACGCGCCGGATGTGCACGACCGGCGTGCCGGGTGCGAGCGACAGCTTGCCGGCCACCGCTTCGCTGGCCTTTTCGATCTGTTTGCCGACCAGCCGGGCGGTCGGATGACGGCCGTGCGCGCGCATGTCCTCGACGAAGCCGCTCAGTTCGGTGAGCGGCTGGGTCAGGCGCGGCTGCGTGACGAAGGTGCCTTTGCCACGGCGGATTTCGATCAGGCCGCGCGCGATCAGGTTCTGCACCGTCTTCTGCAGGGTGGTGCGGCTGATGTTGAAGCTGGCGAGCAGGCTGGCTTCGTTGGGTAGCTGGGTGCCCGGCGGATAGGTGCCGTCGGCGATGCGTGCGGCGAGGGTCGCTTCGACTTGCGCGTAGAGAGGGAGCTGGTTGCTGCGGTCCGTGGCCATGTGAGACATCATGACGTCATGATGTCTTGGTGTCAAGGGCCGGTTTTGAGGGGCGGCGTCAGTGCCTGGCGGCGATCGTCATGAGGTCAAACTGAAGGGATTCGATCGGGAAGATACTGACGCGCCTCGCGTGGGCGGCGAAACGATCATTGGAGTGTTCAACGCGATTGCTACGGGAAATCATTTCCCAGAATCTCCATCAACGTCCGCGCATTCCGCTGCCCCTGATCCTCGAAGCAATTATTGAAAATGACATGCGTGCGTCCTGCCCGTCTCGCAATCGCGCGGATCGGGACGGCCAGTTCCGTCAGTTCCGCTTCGTTGTAGTCATAGTCGAAGCGATCCGCGGCGCTCGCCGCGCCTGTCGCGCTCCACGTCTGCGTGTTGCGCCCATGCAGACGCACCATCGCGAGTTCAGGATTCGTCGCCTCCCACACGGTATGTACGCGGTTGCTCACGTCCGGCGGCGCATCGACGATCACATGCACGATGCCCCGCTCGCGCAGAAACTCGAGCGACCAGGCCGCATGCTCGTCATCGAACCACGACTGATTGCGAAATTCCGCCGCCATCATGTAGCCCGCCATGCGCGCCCGGCATTCCTCGACCAGCGCGAGGCCATCCGGCGCGCGCGTGATCCACGGTGCAAACTGGAACAGCACGGCGCCGAGTCGTCCGCTCACGCGCAGCGGTTCGAGCGCTTCCAGATAGCGCCGCCACAGTTCATCGCGGATGTCGTCGGGCATGTCGCGGTAGTAGACGTTCTTCTTGCGCGGGCCGGTGATGCCTTCCGGCAGCGCCATTGCGATGTCTCTCGGCAGCGCGTCGGGCGAAGTCTGATGTCCGGTGAAGAGACGAAACGCCTTGAAGTTGAAGGTGAAGCCTTCGGGCGTACGCTCAAACCACAATTGCGCATTGCTCGCCGATGGCATTGCGTAGTAAGCCGAATCGACTTCGACGAGCGGGAACTGCGATGCATAAAAACGCAGACGTGCTTCAGCGCTACTGCTGCCGCGCGGATAAAAGCGCTTGCAGGCAATCAGCGTCTTGTCGGTCCAGCCCGCGGTGCCGCAGCGAATGTCCATCGGCGAAGTCGGTTGAATGCTTGGCGTGCGCCGGCTAGGACGCTTCTTCGGTGTGATCGATCCAGTCCGCGAGTTCGCGCCGTAGCTCCGCGATATCGAGCGGTTTGCCGAGCAGCCGCGCGCCGGGAATGGCGTCGCCGATCTGCGCGCTCTTGCCGTAGCCCGACACCAGCAGCACGCGGATACCCGGCTGCTGGCGCAGCATGGCGCGCGCGAGGCTGTCGCCGGACATGCCCGGCAACGTGAGATCAGTAAACAGGATGTCGAAGTGTTGCGCGGGCACGAGCGGCAGCGCTTCTTCGGCGCTCGCGACCGCGGTGCAATCGAGGCCCAGGGCGTTCAGCAGGTCACTGAATGCTTCGCGTGAATCCGCGTCGTCTTCGACCAGCAGCACGCGAGCCGGCGTGCCGGGCGAGCGCGCCGTCCCCCACCGGGCCTTCCTTTGGGATGCAGCCTCGGTAGCGCAATGCTGGCTTTCCTGCCTGGACTCTCTGCCTGGGTCGTACACGGCGGGCGGCACGCAGGCGGCGATCTGTCCATCGGCGACGGACACGGACAAGGACACGCCGGCAGGCGTGGCCGCGCCGGCACGCAACACGCCCCGCACCTTGCGGGCAAGATCGTCGCGCCGGTACGGCTTCGAGAGCAGCGTGATGCCGGCGTCGAGTTTGCCGTGATGGACGATTTCATCGCGCGTATAGCCGGAAGTGAAGAGCGTCGGCACCGCGGGCGAGCGCGCCGCGGCACGTTGCGCGAGCTCCACGCTTTTCACCTTGCCGGGCATGACCACGTCCGTGAACAGCAGATCGATCGGCACATCGCTGTCGATGAACTCGATCGCCGCGTCGCCGCTCGACGCGGTCAGCACTTTGTAGCCGAGTTGCGCGAGCATTTCGACGGCGGTCAGGCGCACGTCGGCATCGTCTTCGACGACGAGAACCGTTTCGCCGCCGCCGCTCGGCGCCGCGGTCTCGTCGACGGTTTCCGAGGTTTCGGCTTCGCAACTGCGCGGGAAAAACAGCGAGACGGTGGTGCCGCGTCCTACTTCGCTTTCGATCAACGTATGACCGCCGCTTTGCCTGACGAAGCCGAACACCATGCTCAGGCCGAGGCCGGTGCCGTGGCCGTCGGGCTTGGTGGTGAAGAACGGTTCGAACGCGCGTTGCAGGATCTCGGGCGGCATGCCGGCGCCGGTGTCGGTGACGGAAAACACCACGTATTCGCCCGGAGAGAGTTCCGGTTTGCCTCGGCAGAACGCGGCATCCAGCACCCGGTTGGCCGCGCGCACGGTGAGCGTGCCGTCCGCCTGCATCGCGTCGCGCGCGTTGATCGCGAGATTGAGCAGCGCGTTTTCCAGTTGATTGCGATCCACCTGCACGTTCCACAGATCGTCGCTCAGGACCGTATCGATCCGGACCGTTTCGCCGAGCGCGCGATGCAGCATTTCGCTCATGCCGCGCAGCAGGCGGCGCGGGTTCAGCACGGTCGGCGAGAGCGGCTGGCGCCGTGCGAAGGCGAGCAGATGCGCGGCCAGTTTCGCACCGCGTTTGACGGCGTCCGTCGCGGCGGACAGGCGGCGCAGCGTGGCCGGGTGGCCGCCGGCGTCCGCGGCAAGCATTTGCAGGTTGCCGTTGATCACCTGCAGCACGTTGTTGAAGTCGTGCGCGACGCCGCCCGTGAGGCTGCCGATCGCTTCCATCTTCTGCGCCTGGCGCAATTGCTCCTCGGCCAGCGCGCGTGCCGCGACTGCGTCGGCGACGCGCTGTTCGAGCGTCTCGGTCAACTGGCGCAGCGACTGTTCGGCGATCTTGCGTTCGTGAATGTCGATCAGCACGCCGGGAAAGCGTGTCGGTTCGCCATGCTCGTCGAATTCGCACTGGCCGTTTGCCTGCACCCACATATAGTCGCCATCGGGCCGGCGGATTCGAAACTCGGCGCGAAACGGCTCGCCCGAGCGGATCGCCTCGGCGGTCAGTTGATCGTTGAGCGCCTGATCGTCCGGATGAAGCATCTGGATGGCGGCATCGCGCTCGACGCCCTTTGCGGCTTCCTCCTGCAGAAAGGAAAAGGTGCGCGCGAAACGTTCGTCGCCGCTGACCTTGCCCGTGTGCACATCCAGCACCCATGTACCGAGCACCGTGCCGGTATTGAGCGCGAGTTGCAGCCGTTCGTTGGTCTCGTGCAGTTCAGCCTCGGCGCGCTGCCGCCAGCGTTCGGTGAGCACGCGCGCGGTGGTTTCGACGACCACCGCCAGCACGCCGGCCGGCGCGCCGCTGTCGTCGGCGACCGGGCTGTAGTAGAGATCCATCCACACGTCTTCGGGTTTGCCGTCGCGCAGCAGCACCAGCTCCTTGTCGCGATACGACAGCGTGCCGCCCGCGAGACAGGTGGCCATGACATGCCGGTTGAAGTCGGCGACTTCCGGCCAGCCGTGTTCGACAGGACAGCCGAGCAGATAGGGATGGCGTCCGCCCGCGAAGATCGCGTAGGCGTCGTTGTAGATCATGTAGCCGGGCTTGCCCCACAGCAGCACCAGCGGCACCGGCGAGGCGAGCAGCAACTGGACCGTGGCGGTCAGACTGCGCGGCCAGTTTTCAATGGCGCCGAGGCCGGTGGCGGCCCAGTCGAATGCGCTGATGCGCTGCGCCATCTCCCCGCGCCAGCCGGGGCAGCCGTGGTCTTGTGCCGGAAATGGCATGCTGCGCTCCACAGAGGTCACGTCGATGAAAGTGTCCCCACTCTGCCGGCGCGCGTGACGCGCTTGCACTCTCAGCAGGAGGCGGGATGAATCTTCTGCTGTGCACCGCACGCCGGCGGATAGCTGACACGCGGTTGCGACAATTGTAGGCCACAACGCCGGGCCGGTGACCCGTCACGCATGGGTTATGGGGTTTAGCCGAAGCCTGTCCGCAACCGGGTTCGCAAGAATTACCTGGACGAAGAACCGAGTGCCCCGGATAGCGGAAAGAAGCTCACAGGTAGGCATTTCATGCGGAAGATGCCGGCGTGATTCCAGCCGCTGCGTGCCGCTTACAGACTGCATTCATCACGCGGGCGCGAATCCTGCTGCCGCCATTTGTTCGCCTGCGCCGACCGGCGCACTGTGGGCCTGGACGCCACGCAGAATTTGAACGTCGATAAAAGCGGACCGCACAATGAGCAAGAAAAACATCACACGAAACAAGCTGCCTAAAGCGGATGCGCGCCAGGCGTTGTTGATCACGCGCCGCAACGCCAGAATGGCGCGCTCGGCACACGCTTATGTACGCGGCAACACCAGCAAGTTCTACGAATGGCTCGAGGGCATCGAAGGCCATGCTTTGCCGGAGGGTCCCGCGATCTGGATTTGCGGCGATTGCCATACCGGTAATCTCGGACCCGTTGCCGACGCGCAAGGGCGCGTCGAAATCCAGATTCGCGATCTCGATCAAACGGTGATCGGCAATCCGGCCCACGACCTGATTCGCCTCGGCCTCTCATTGGCGACCGCCGCGCGTGGCTCGGACTTGCCGGGCGTGACGACGGTACGCATGATGGAAGCGATCGCGGATGGTTACGAGCGCGCCTTCGACGACGCCGCGGGCGACGCCGACATCCACGCGGAAAAGCCCGAGGCGGTGCGAGTGGTGATGAGGGAAGCGGTGCGCCGTTCATGGCGTCATCTGGCGGAGGAGCGCATCGAGGATCTCGATCCGACCATTCCGCTCGGCCCGCGCTTCTGGCCGCTCGCCAAGAGCGAGCGGCGCGAGATCGAGACGTTGTTCGAGAAAGGCTCATTGGCGCGGCTCGCCACCGTGCTGCGCGGCACCGGCGACGAGGCCGACGTGGAAGTGCTCGACGCCGCCTACTGGGTGAAAGGCTGCAGTTCGCTCGGCAGGTTGCGCTATGCGGTGCTGCTCGACATCGACGGCGCGGCGGTGGAGGGCGACGACTTGTGCCTGATCGATATCAAGGAAGCGGCGCAAGCGGCCGCGCCGCGCTATCCCGGCGTGCGCATGCCGCGCGATAACGCGGAGCGGGTGGTGGAGGGCGCGCGGCATCTGTCGCCCTCGCTTGGCGAGCGGATGCGCTCGGCGCGTCTGGCGGAGCGCGCCGTCGTGATTCGTGAACTGCTGCCGCAGGACATGAAGTTGACCATCGAGCAGTTCACCCGCGACGAAGCGATGAAGGTAGCGCGCTTTCTGGCGATGGTGGTCGGCAAGGCGCACGCGCGGCAGATGGATAGCGCCGAGCGCAAGGGCTGGCTCACCGAGCTACGCAGAAACCGTTCGAAGACGCTCGATGCGCCGGGTTGGCTGTGGACGGGCATCGTGGAATTGGTGAGCAGCCATGCTGCCGGCTATCTGGAGCATTGCCGGCGATATGCGACCGGTCGCGATGACGGCTGATGCGGTGTGCTCGCGGCGGCGGCAGCCTGAAGCGGGCCGCGCCGTCGTGAGACACGCAAAGGTCAATTCGACAACGACAGATACGGCGAAACAAGCGGCGTAGGCGGGAACGGCTGCAACCCGGTCTGCTTGCTGAAGCTATACCGCACATAGACCGCCGCGAGATACTCGCGATATTCATAAGCATTGCCGAGCGAAGCCGTCGCCCCGAACGCCAGTTGCGGCGCGAGTTGATATTCGCCCACTGCGCTGAGCGAATACGACACGCCGGTCTTGCTTTGGCTCGGGTACTGCGCGTTGCTCTGCACGCTCGTACCGAACTGCGCTGCGTTTCCTACCGCCGAACTCTGCCGGTTGGATCCGTCATTGAGCGGGAAATAATTCGACGCATCCTGGCGGTAGTGCTGCACTCCGATCGATCCCTTCACGTCGTACGTGAACGCGCCATTACGTCCTGTCCATTCGATCGGCAAGTTCAGAATGACGTATTCCTGCGGGCTGAAGTAGCCCCCCTGGCCATACGTGAAGTACGACAGATTCTTGTTGTAGCCCATCACCGTCGTATTCACGCCGATCGTAAAGGTCTGGTCGGCATCTTTCAGCAGGCGCGTGTAGACGCCACCCCCTCCCTTGACGGCGACATTGCCCTGCACGTTATCGCCCTTGTAGTACTGAACCGCCCCGTTCACATACAGGCCGCTCGTGCCGTCGTCCCATGCGAGGCTGGCAAGGCCGCCGGTCGATGTGATGCCACCCCATTCGAGGCCGGAACCGGCATCGTGCGCACCGGCATAGGACAGCAGACTGTCGGTCACTGCGCGGCGCGCGACGGCCAGCGAATACGACACCTTGTCGGTAATGCCGCCGTTGTATTGCGCGCCGCCCACGATGTTGGTCTCGCGGAAGCCGATCGGCGTCACGCCGATATCGCCGCTGATGCTGCGGCCTTCGTAGCCGATCGACAGGCCCACGCCGCTCGCCGTCTGGTTGCCGTAGGTGTTGTTGCCCGCCTTGGCAGCCGCGGTGGACGTGTCGTTCGAGAGGCCGGCGCCGAATCGCGCGAGCGTCGAGACATTGCCGGCGGCCGTGCCGGCATCGAGGGTGACAGGCGTCGCCGTGACGACGACGTGGCCGTTGCCCGCCCGGATGCGCCCCTGGATCGGCGCTTCGATGTCGGTGAGGTTGGACAGGCCGTCCTCGCCGCTGCGGTTACGGAACACGATCCCGCCCGAGATGCTGCTCGACTGCTCGCGGTTGACCTGCGCCAACTCTTCGGCGACGCCGAGCGTTTGCGTGTTCGCCACGTTCGACGGTGCGTAAGTGTTGCCGTTGCCGTTCGCGCCGGGTTGTGCCGGATAGTACGGCTGGGCGTAACCGGTGGGCGGCTGCGGAATGTACGGCTGCTGCTGCGCGTAAGCCTGCTGCGGCGGATACGGCTGGTAAGGCTGTTGCTGTTGCGCCGGATAGGGTTGATAGGGTTGCTGCGCGTAGCCCTGCTGCTGCGGATACGCCTGCTGCCCGTAATAAGGCTGCTGTTGCTGCGGATACCCTTGCTGTTGTCCATACGGCTGCTGCGCGTAAGCCGGCGCATTGCGGCTATTCTTCGACGCGCTTTGTTTCTTGCTGGTCGAGCGCTTCGAACTCGTGCTCGCGCCCGGTGCGCCATATGGTTGCGCTTGCATTGAACCGGCATTGGCCTGCGCTTCGCGCGCGGCCGGCGACATCGGCCAGGGCGTGGCCGCATAACCATCCTGCGCGCCGTATTGCGCTTGCTGCGGATAAGGCGCCTGCTGCGGATAAGCCGGGTTGTACTGCGGAGCCTGCTGCATCGGCGGCATCTGCGCCTGCTGTTGCATCGGCGGCTGTCCTTGCCCCGGATAAGGCTGCAATGGCGCGCCCGACTGGCTCGACCCGTAAGTCTCCTGGCCGTAGCCACCCGAGTCGGCGCCACGGCGCGGCGCGTTGTACGGCAGGGCGGCGGGCGCCGGGCTCGGCGCATAAGGCTGCGCCGGCGCGTTATAAGGCGCGACGTAAGGCGCGGGTTGCGTAGGCGGCGGATAGTTCGGCACGGTCTGTGTCGGCAAGGAAGACTGCGAATACGGAAGCGCTGCGCGCGCGGCGTTATAGCCGCCGGCATTGTCGGCGTCGGTCGGCGTGACGGTGGCGGTTTTGCCTTCGAAGGGATTGGTGCCCGGCAGCGGCGTCGCGCCGATCCGGCGCATCGCCACTTCCCAGCCGCGCGGCACGTTGCTCGCCGGGCTGCGCGGGACGTTGGCCATCAGCGGCGTGTTGGCGGCGACCAGCGAGCGTTGCAGATAAGTCGACGCGAGCGACAGCTTGCCTTCCGCGCGATACATGCGGCCGACCGTCGCCAGCAAGCCGGGATCGCCGGGCGCCGCGTTCAAGGCCTGCTTCGCGAGCGTTTCGGCATAGCTGAACTGCTTCGCGCCGGCCGCGGCGGAGATCGTTGCCTGCAGCAAGTTCAGATCGTCGGGCTTGCGTTGCAGCGCGACGCGATAGCTGGCTAGCGCGTTGCGATCGTCGCCGGCGCTCGAATAGAGGCGGCCGAGCGCGGCCTGCAGATCGGGATTGTCGGGCATCGCCGCGAGCCACGGCGCGATCACGTCGTAGGCGCTGGCGAGGTCGCCGCGCTGACGCACCGCATCGCACTGCTTGATGACGATGCCGAGATTCAGGTTGCCGAAGTCGGTGCGTTGCTGCGGCGTCAATTGCATCGACGCGAGCCGGCGCATCACCATGCCGAGTTCGGTTTCCTGCTGCGTGGCGGACAGAATGCCCGCGTATTGCAGCAGCAGATCGGTGTTGCCAGGCGCCGCGTTCATGGCGGCGCGCACGAGTCCGAGCGCGCGGTTCGGGTCGCCGGCCTGGCTGTAAGCGGCGGCGATCACGCCGATCAGTTCGGGGCTGTTGCCCGCGACCGGCTCGGCGGCGCGCAGCGTGGCGAGCGCCTGTTGGGTCTGCCCGTTGCGCGCCATGCGCGTGGCGAGGTCGGCTTGCTGATGCACCCACAAGCGGTGCTGCAAGGTCGCCATCGCATCGGTGCGCTGCGCGACCGGAATGCGGTCGAGTTGCGCGAGACCCGCGGACCAGTCCTGCGTTTCCGCCGACAGCAACGCACTCGCGTACAGCGCGTCGGTCATGTCGGGATGCGCGGCGAGCAGGCCGTCCATCATGCTGCGCGCGTTGGCGACCGCGCCCTGGCGCACGTAGATGCGCGCGAGGTCGAGACGCAGCCACGGATCGTCGGGCGTGTTCAGCAGCGCGTCTTCGAAGAGACTGCGCGCGCTGCCGAGATCGCCGCGCGCTTCGGCCGCACGCGCTTGCGCGGCCTGCGCTTCGCCACGCAGACGGTTGATGCCGCCGGCCTTCGACTGCTGTTCGGTGTTGAGTTGATTGGCGAACTGCAGCGCCTCGTCGCCGCGGCCTTGCGCGGCGAGTGCGCCGACCAGCCCGCGCACCGCGTCGGGGTTGTCGGCCTGACGGCGCAGCGCCATCCGGTACGCCTGTTCGGCGCCGCTCGGATCGCCGTTGGCGAGCAGCATTTCGCCGAGCAGCACCTGCGCGGTGACGTCGGACGGATTGAGCGCGATCGCGCGTTCGAACAGCGACTTCGCCTTCGCGAATTCGCCGTTGCTGCGCGCGCCGATCGCGTCGCTCGTGTAGGTCCAGTAGGTCGCGCTGTCGAGCGCGGTTTTCCAGCGCGCCGGATTGCCGTTGCGCGACGCGCGTTCCAGATAGTTGCGGGCTTCGGCGAAATGTTCCTGCTTCAATGCGGCGATGCCCATGCCGCCGAGCGCATCGGTGTCGTTCGGACTAGCGGTCAGTACCGAGGAAAATTTCGCGCGCGCCGTCGCCACGTCGTTGCGATCGAGCGCGGCGAAACCGTCGGCGATCGTGCGGCCGCGCGCGTCGACGGCGGCGTTTTCCTGCGAGCGGGCGCGGGCTGCGCTGTCCTGCTGCACCATCGAATCGAAGCGTGCCTTGACGGCGGCGTCGTCGTTGGCGGTTTGCAGATATGCCTGATAGAGCGGAGCGTCGGAGGGCCGCGCGTCGAGCCACAACAGCGCCTGACGCCAGCTCTTTTTCGCCGACGCGGCGACCGTGCTGTCGCCCGCCAGTTTCTGCAACCGCGCGATGCCGTCGCGGCGCGTCACGTCGCGATAGGTCAGATGCTGCGCGTAGGCGAGGGCGTAACGCGGATCGTCGGGGTTGTCGCGCGCGAGTTGTTCGAGACCGCGGCGCGCCTGATCCCAGCCTTGCGGCGTGGCCGAGAGCGCCTGGTAGTACTCGAGCTGCAATTCAGGCGTGGCCGGTTTGCCGCTCAGCGCGCGCTGGTATTCCTGCACCGCGCTCGCGCTTTGACCGCTTTGCGCGAGCCGCCGCGCGTCGTTCACGGTCTGGTCGCGCAGGCTCGATTCGCCCAGGCGCCGGCCGAGTTCATCCAGATTCGGATAGTTCGGCGCGACCGCTTTCAGGCGCGCCAGATATTGCTGCGCGCCGGCGCCGTCCTTGCGGTCGGCGAGCACCATGCCCATGCCGAACAGCGCGTCGGGCTGCTTGGGATCGATGCGCAGCACCTTTTGCCATGCCTGCTCGGCGAGGTCGCCGCGCTGATGCGATTGCCAGTACTTGCCTTGATCGATCAGCACGTTCAAAGGATCTTTCGACGCCTGTGCCAGCGCGTCCGGCGAAACCGTCGCCACGCAACAAACCGCCGTGAGGCTCAGCGCGAGGCGCAATGACAACGCGAGGGCGCTCAGTCGCATGCGTTTCTCCAACTCGGCACGAGACGTCCGGCTTCGTCGAAACGATAGCGGCCGTCGATGAAACCCGTGCCGAACAAGCCCAGCACACGATCGTAGTAAACCGGTTCGCGGCCCGGCACGCTGGTGTCGAGCGCGGCGAGATGCGTGCGCGCGAGGCCGAGGCCGCGCTCGTCGCCGAGCGCCTTGAAGTACGGCGCGAGCGCGCCCCAGTAGCTGAGCGGTCCTTCGCCGCTGGCCGTGCCGGTGGTCGATGAAACCTTCTCCGGCGGAAAGCCGGTTTGCGCGACGCGGGCGCGCATGCCGCCGAGCGCCGCGAGCCACGGCTTGGCGAGCGGATCGGCGGGTGAGGCGAGGCCAGCCCACAGATAGACGCGGATCGCGTCGTAGCTGCCGGTGTCGCCGTTCTTCGGATCGACCACGAACTGGCCGTTTTGCCAGGCTGCCCAGTCAGGCGCAAAGCCTTGCGGCGCGGTGGTTTTGATGAGCTTGTAGGCGCTGTCGGCGAGCTTGCCCCACGGGCCGTTCGGCATTTCGTGCGCAAGCGAGCGCAGCACGGGCAGCGGCAGATAGCTCGGATTCAGGCGCGTCACGCCGCCGGTTTTGAAGCCCTGCGGTCCGGGCAGCAGCATCGGCCCGACGCCCGGCAAGGTGGTCATTTCCTGACGCGCGATCTGCGTGGCGAGTGCTTCGCCCAACTGGGTGTAGCCCGCTTCATGCCACAGGCGGCCGGCTTGCAGCAGATCGTAGGCGATCCACAAGTCGGAGTCAGAAGCGGAATTCGGATCGAGCACGCCGTACGAGCCGTCCGCTTTTCTGCCCCATTGCCACGACGGCAGCCGCATGTTTTGCGCGTCGAACTGATTGCCCGCGAGGTTGGTACGGGTCCAGCCGAGCAGCCGGTCGAAAGTCGCGCGGTCGTTCGCGACGAGCGCGAAGAAGAGCGCGTACGACTGGCCTTCTGAGGTGGTTTGCTGCGCCGGCGTGGAATAGTCGATCACGCGGCCGTCGGCCTGCACGAAGCGCTCGACGAACGCGCGATAGCCGCTCCAGTCGCCGCAGGCGCCGGGTGCGGCGGTGGTCTGCGCCACCTTGACGAGATTGGCGAAACTCGCGGACGCCGCCAGCCCGAGCGTCAGCGCCACGCCGATTTTCTTGTTGATTCGAACCCGCATATCAGTCCTATTAGTCCTTCAGGCGGCGCGCGGCGATCGAGCGCAGCGTCCGGTAGAACAGGCCCGCGATGATCAGCGCGGCGAGTACGCCGCCCAGCATCAACAGCAACGGATGCGACGACAGCGCCCAGCGCAGATACTCCTGCGGCGACAGATGGCCGACGTAATACGCCTCGCCATTCGAAGTGATGGTCACGGTGCGGCCGTGGATCACGGCCATCGCGCCTTGAATCTGCGGCAGCACGTCCGAGTCGAGCAGCGCCGCGGACAGATCGGCGTCCGACTGGCCGGCCGCGCTCACCAGCGCGACGGCGCTGCGGTTCTTTTGCAGCGGCGATTCGAAACCGGTCAGGAGCGCGTCGCCGTTCGAACTCACGAGAGTCAGATCGGCGCGTGCGGGCGTGCGCTCGACGCCGCGTTCGCCATGCCACCAGTCTTCGAGTTTGAAGACGATGTCGGTGAGCTGGAAGGTGCGCGAGTCGCCGTCGCTGGAGAACGGCATCGACTTCGCCCAGCGCTGCAACAACGGCTGCTTGCCCGGCGCGCCGAAGATCAGCAGGTCCTTGTTGGCGAACTTGTCGGCGTCGTCGGCGGTGCCGACCGTGACGCCCGTGACCGGATAGCCGGTGGAGGTGCCCATGCGGCCCATGGTCAGCAGATAAAGGCTGTAGTCGCTCGAATCGGCGTCGTTTGGCAGGATCACGGCGGTCTCGGAGAGGTCCGCCATGCGCGTGAACGGGAAGCCGCTATTGGCGAACGCGGCCAGATCGGGCAGCGCCATGTAGTGGGGGAACGACGAGAGGTCGATGGTCGAGTTCGGATCGATCGCGCCGACTACGTTGTCGAGCAGACGCCCGTGACATTCGCCGGTATTCGGAATGTCGTAGTAGAAGTGCAGGCGTACCTGCGCGCGCGGCGTCAGCAGCAGCGGTGGAATATGCAGGGTGCGGCGCGCTTCGGCGGTCCTGTCCGGCAGCACGGTGGCGAAGTAGTGGCTCAGCTCGAACACGGAAGCGGACTCGGCCGGAATCGGCAGCGCCTGAACGAAGCCGTTGTTCACGCTCACGTTGAGCGAGGAACGATCGCGCAGCGGGCGCACCGTGTAGCGGTAGCGTAGATCGATCGGCGCGCCCTTGGTGTGCCACATGAACAGATCGGGCGGCACGCGCAGATTCACACGCACGGCGTCGGCGTCGTAACCGGACACGGTCAGATCGCGCGGATCGGCGAGTTCGCCGAAGCGCACCGGACGGTTGGTGGGCAGCCAGTTCGGCGCGTCGTACGGCGCGCGCGGCGCGAGTTCGTTCAACTGCGTGATGGTCGCACTTTGACCCGTCAAGGTATTCTGGCCGATGCCGAGCGACTTGGCGGCGGTTTTCAGTTCGGCTTCGGTGCGCCCGAGCACGAGCAGCAGCTTGCCGCGCGCCGGCGCCTCGCGATCGACCACCGCGATGGTCGGGCCGGAGATCGCCGGAATGTTGATGCCGGCCGGACGTTGATCGGAAGTCGCGAAGACGACCGCATTGCCTGACAGCGGCGCGTTGTCCAGTTGCGCCGGAAACAGCGCGCCGCGATAACCGGCGAGCGCGCCGAACCACGAGGCCACGATGCCGCCCGCTTCGAGCGTGGCATTGCCCGGCTTTTGCGGGAACACGAACGGCAGCTCCAGCCGGCGCACGTCGCGGCGGTCGAAGAACGGTTGCGGCAGCGCGGCCAGATCAGGCTTGCTGGCGAGCGACGCATACGTGAGGTCGAGCGAGCTCGCATTGCTGACGGTGGCCCACAGCGAAGAGTTCGCCGGGTCTTCGCAACTCGTCGTGTAATGGCCGATCAACTGCACATTCAGATGGTTGAACTCGGTGATGAAGCGCGGATCGATCGAGACGTCGCGCGCCACCAGCATGCCGGCCTGTTCGTGCGGCACGGGCAGGGTGGCGGCGACTTCGCCGTTCACCAGCACCTTGAGCTGCGAGATGTTCGCGAGCAGCGCGGGCGAGTAGCTATACACCAGATGCAGGACCGCGCCCGTCACCACTTCGTCGCCGCGCACGGAAAACGCCACGCCGTTCTGGCCGTCGGTGCCGCGCAATTGCAGCGGATCGAGCGCGCCGAGATCAGCGAACGTCAGCGTTTGACGGCGGCCGCCCGGCACGAGGGTGCCCGGCTCCGCGGTGGTCGGCGTCCTGATGCCCAACGCTTTCACCGACGACGCGGCGAGCGCCGGCGTCGGTGTCGCCAGTTGCGGTTGCGCCATCGCGTTCGGATCGTAGGGCACGGCCGGACTCGGCGCGCTCACGCTGCCGACGCCGGTCGCAGCCGGAGCGGCAGGCGTGCTCTGAACGGCACCCGCCGCGCTTGAACCGCCGCCGGCCGCCACGACTTCAGCCGCCGACGCCAGCGGCGCGGCCAGCGCCGTCTGCAAAGCGAGCCAGCACGCGAGGCCGCGCATCAGCCGTTGCGAGCCGGGGCGTGCCACGCGGCGCATCTGCAATCCGGTCCCGCTGCGCTCGTGATTCGAGCGTTCGATGTTGCCCTTCGCCATCCAGTTGCGCATAGATCAGTCTTTCGTTTTTAGCTTCTTGACGTCCATTGGACGGCTTTTCATCGAACTGCGAAGGTCGGCATAGAGATGCTCGAACAGCCCCGCGATGCCACGCGCGCCGACCGTCAGCACATGCGACAGGCCGCGCAGGGGCGTGTCCTGCTGCCGTCCTTCCGCCCAGCCGGTCCAGGCGTCGGCGCGTGCAAAGGTGGTCTTGACGAACTCGTACTCCTGCTCGCGCGTCATCGCCGAGAAGCGCAGGCCCACGCGGCCTGGCGCGGTGAAGCCGACGGTCGCGGGGAACGCGTATTCCTCGTCGCCGCGAAAGAGGGAGACGGTTACGCGTTCGTGCATCGGCACCTGGATCGCGGCGGGCAGCGCCACGCCGACGCCGCCTTCCGAGTAGTCGATGGTTTCGCAGGCGAGCGTGCGGCCGGTCGAGAACTTCAGCATCACGGGCATCTGCATCGCCACGCGGTGCACCGCGCGAATCTGCCGGCGCTCGCTCGCGGCGGCCACGCTCGCGCCGAGAATCAGCATGTTGTACGTGGTCCAGCCGAGGTTGAGGATCGTGGTCTGCACCACGCTGCGCACATGCCAGTTGAAGTAGATGTGCACGACGCCCACGCAGAAGCCGATCAGGTTCAGCAACAGCAGGAACAGATAGGGCCGCGAGATTGCCCAGTCGAAATAGTTCTTCTCGATCTGGCCGCCCTTGGCCGTCACGTTGAACTTGCCGAGCTTCGGGTTGATCAGCGCGAGCAGCGTCGGCGCGGTGATGTACGAGGCCAGCACCGATTCATACACTTCGGCCCAGAACGAATGGCGGAACGAGCGCTGCATGCGCGAGTTGGTGATGCTCGCGTGCATCATGTGCGGCAGCGCGTAGATCGCGATCGTGCTGGCGGCGGCTTCGATCACGTGCGCGCCGAAGAACAGATACGACAGCGGCGCGGTCAGGAACACCAGACGCGGGATGCCGTAGAAGAAGTGCATCATCGCGTTCAGATAGCACAGGCGCTGGCCGATTTTCAGGCCCTTGCCGGTGAGCGGATTGTCGATCCGGAAAATCTGCGTCATGCCGCGTGCCCAGCGAATCCGCTGGCCGATGTGGCCGGAGAGACTTTCCGTGGCCAGCCCCGCGGCTTGCGGAATAGCCAGATACGCGGTGGTGTAGCCGAGACGGTGCAGCTTGAGCGCCGTGTGCGCATCTTCAGTCACGGTCTCGACCGCGATGCCGCCGATCTCCTCGACCATGGTCCGGCGCAGCAGCGCGCACGAGCCGCAGAAGAACGTGGCGTTCCACAGATCGTTGCCGTCCTGCACGAGGCCGTAGAACAGTTCGCCTTCGTTCGGCACCTTGCGGAAGGTGCCGAGATTGCGCTCGAATGGGTCGGCGGAAAAGAAATGGTGCGGCGTTTGCAGCATCGACAGCAGCTTGTCGCGCAGGAACCAGCCGAGGCCGATCTGCAGGAACGAGCGGGTCGGAATGTGATCGCAGTCGAAGATGGCGAGGTATTCGCCGCTGGTGATCTTCAGCGCTTCGTTGATGTTGCCGGCCTTGGCGTGGCGATTGTGCGTGCGGATCGTCCAGTTGACGCCGACCTCTTCGCAGAACGCCTTGAACTCGGGGCGGCGGCCGTCGTCGAGCACGTGGATCGAGATCTTCTCGGCCGGATAGTCGAGCGCGAGCGCGGCATAGATGGTCGGCTTCACCACCGAGAGCGGCTCGTTGTAGGTCGGAATGAACACGTCGACGGTCGGCCATTGGTCGCGCGAGGCGGGCAGCGGCATCGGCGTGCGCTTGAGCGGCCAGGCGGTCTGGAAGTAGCCGAGCAGCAGCACGATGGTCGAATAGACTTCGGCGGCGACCAGCAGCAGGCCCCAGCCGGCGTCGAGCGGATGCTCCCAGTACGTGGTCGCGGTCAGCCGCCAGTACATATAGCGGCCCGAGGTCACCACCGACAGCATGATCATCACCATCGTCGCGTACCGGCCTTGCAGGCGGCGGAACATCAGCGCGGTCACGAAGCAGCAGGTCGCGAACGTCAACTGTTCGTAGAAGGCGAGCGGCACGGTGAACACGAAGTACAGCATCACCAGCGCGAACAGCGTGACGAGTCCGGTGACAATGCGGCTGTTCCAGAAACGCGCGTCGACGAAGCGTTCGAGCCGCGAAGGCTCGGCGGGTTCGAGACCTGGCGATGGAGTCGTGCTCATGCGACGTTCCTCGGCGAGACGGCGATCGCGTCGAGCGCCGCCATCAACCACGCGCCACACGATTTGAAATCGGCGGCCGCCTGGCTGAGTGGATCGTAGTGAATCAGCGTGGTGTCGCACGCGAGCGCTTCGCTCACGCCTTCGTCGAGATGGATCACGCCGGGGAACAGCTTCGCGCCGAGCATCTGGCGCAGCACCTTGAGGACGTCTTTGGTCAGTTGGCGCGACTGGTCGATCTGGTTGATCACATAGCCTTCGCCGCCGAACTCGGCGCGCGGCGCCGCGTAGGTTTCGATCAGCCGCTCCATCTGCGGAATCGCGGCGTACGACGCGGCGTCGGCGAGCACGACGTTCAGCGTGAAGGTGGCCGCGCACAAGGCGGTGCGGACATAGGCGGACGAACCCGGCGGCGTGTCGATGATCACGATGTCGGATGCATCGAGGCGCAGGTTCTGCAACGACTGCGCGAGCCAGCGCGGCTCCTGGTCGATATGCGCTTCGAAGCGGCGGCGGTCGTCTTCGAGTAACGCGCCGTAGGGCAGCACGGTCACGCCATCGACGCCGTCGAACATCACCGATTGCCACGGGTCGCCCGTCAGCGTGGCGCGCGACAAACCGTCGATGCTGTCGAGCGGCACGCCGAAGTGCAGACGCAGCGCGTTCTGCGGATCGAGGTCGAGCGCGATCACGCGCCGGCCGCCGGCGGCCAGCACGGAAGCGAGATTGGCGGCGAGGGTGGTCTTGCCGACCCCGCCTTTGGCGGACACCACCGCGATGACTTTCATGAGCGACGAGGGCCGTTGATCAGCCACGAGTTGGAGGTGGCGGGCGTGGCGGCGCGCGCGACGCTGGCCGGTGCTGCGGTGGGTTGAGCGGGTGTGCCGCGCAGGCGGTCGAAGACCGCTTGCAACGGCGCGGATTCGCCACGGGTCGCGGCCGCTTGCGGCGGCGGAGGTGCGGATGCGG
Source organism: Paraburkholderia sp. NPDC080076 (assembly GCF_050281145.1). NCBI lineage: Bacteria > Pseudomonadati > Pseudomonadota > Betaproteobacteria > Burkholderiales > Burkholderiaceae > Paraburkholderia > Paraburkholderia sp. NPDC080076. Next base: position 263,776 of record NZ_JBNNWQ010000009.1, read on the forward strand.
GTTCCGGCGCGAAGAGCTTGCCGAGGATCGAAGCGGGTTGCGTTGGCGCGGCGGGTGCGGTTGGTGCAATCGGCGCGGGCGCGGTCGCAGTCGTGTAAGCACGCGCCGGCGCCGGAGTTTGAGTCCAACTCGGCGCGGCGGACGAAACCGTTTGCATCACTGGCGGCCGTAAAGGAATGGCGGCGGCCTGGACGGCTTGAGGCGCGGAAGCGACCGGCGCAGTCTGAGCCGGAGCAACAGCCGGCGCGGCTTGTGCGGCCACCGGCGCGACGCCTTCCACTCGGGCGGCGCCGACTGCCGCTTGCGACGTCGCGTCATCTTTCGATTCGAGCTCGCCAAAGCGCGACGCGCCTTTCGGCGCGGTCGCCGGCGCGGCCACGGCAACCGGCGGAATGTCTCGCCGATGCGAACGGGTGAATAGCGGCGCTTTCGCGCGCGTCACGGAGGCCGCATCTTTTGGCGTGGTGTCCTGACGATCGACGGCCACCGGCGCTTCGACCGTGAGCGGCTGAGGCTTGGCCTCGCGACGCTGCCCGATTGCGGGAATCGTCGGCTGGGTCAGATCGAGCGTCACTAGTAGCGGCCAGCGGGTGCGCGCCGAACGCGCTTCGTTTTCGCGGCCGATTTCCTGGTACGCGCTGGCGTCGCCGCCAAAATGATCGAAAAGTTTTTCGATGTCGCTCGATGAGCTCATAGTGCCGCCGTCTTGTTCATGCCTACCCTTGCCCCGATCCCGACTTGCGTTCGCGGCCCTGAAAACGCTGGTCCTGCCTGTTCCGCTACCTCACTGCTACTTCACGCGCACCGGTCTGGCGCGTTTCTCTACGGCTCATTGCTACTGTGTCCATTCACAAACGCGGCCCACCAATCCAGGCCACATGTTCATCAACGTGCGGCGTTCAAACAGGATGACGTCCCAGACGGAACTCGATTGCGGTGTCCTCGCTGTACCCACTCGTTTGCGCGACCGACAAGCCTTGCGCGCCCAACGCGCTCAACCAGGTCTGATACACGCCTTCGAGAAACGCCGGCGTCCATGCAAGCGCCGTGCCGCCGAATGCCTGCAACGGCGCGCAGTAGTGAACGATGCGCAATGACTCGGGTTCGTCCGCCAATTCGACGTAGCCCCAATCCATCTCATGCCAATACAGGTTCAAGGTTCGCGCGAGTTCGGCGGTCGAGTCGCAGGCGGGCAGCGGATGCGCCGCCGCAAACCGGCTGCCGACGCGATGCATCAATTGGCGCAATTCGTCGCGGCCTATCTGCGCTTCGAATTCGGTGGCCAAGGCGGTCAGCATGCCGCGCCACTGCGGCGAGATTTGGCGTTCCAGCAGGTAATCGAGAATTGGGACCATGTTTTCCGGGGGATGGCCGTTGCTTCAGCCGCATAAAAAGTCGGAGGCCCACGGCCGGGTGCAAGGAAAAGTGTTGCGGGAAATCGCGTATTGCACGCGGCCTAGGTTAGTTTTACCGGGTTGTCTAGTCTGTCCACCACACTTCGAAGCAGTCTACTTAAGACATTAACTTTTAGCCACTTTCCATTCGTCTGTTTATACGCGCAATCGATTGCGATGGATGCATTTTCGATTAAGTAATTTTTGCTGCCTGATTCGCCGGTTGGCTTATCCAACGTGGATGTCCGGTAAGAATGCTTCGGTCGTGACTCTATTAACGGCGCGTTTCCGCAGTTGATTTAACGCTTTCGTTTCGTGATAAATGCAACGCTTGGCGATCGCGCGCAAGCGACGGGATCACTGCCCGTCGGTAAGTCTTTCTAAATCTTTCGCGGTGCTTGCGTGCCCATTTTTTGCCCGAGCCGCTAAGCTTGCGAACTTGCAGCGGGTTGCACACAGAAAAAGCACGTGCGTACGTGGCGCATGTTCACGATGCCGTTTGATTCAATTCACTTCAATGCTCAATCCACTCAGTATTCTTCTGGTCACCGTGTTGTCGAGCGCCATGGCGATGGCCGTGCTCGGCTCGTTGTGGCGTGCGGCGATTCCCGGCGTCGGTTACTGGATCTCGGCCAACGCGATCGCGATCGTCGCGCTGCTCGCTTTCGCCTTGCAAGGCCATGCGTCGCGCTGGCTGACCTTCGTGGCGTCCAACGTGTTGCTGGCGGCTTCGCTGCTGCTGGTGGTCGAAGGCTGTTTGCGCTTTCTGGGGCGCCGCACGCGACCGTGGCCGGCTTACGCCGGACTCGTCGTCGTGCTGTTCGGCATCTCGTACTGGACCTTCGCCGCGCCGAACTTCAACGCGCGCGTCGCACTGGTGTCGGCATTTCATGCGGGCCTCTACGCCGCGCTTGCCGTGATCATGCTGCGCGGCCGTCCTGCGAACCGGCCGCGCTACAGCTATTACTTCCTCGCGGTGGCAGGCGTCCTGCTATGTGCCGGGCATACTTCGCGCGGGCTCATGTACGGCTTCGGTTTGCTGACGCAGACCGGGCTCCTGCAAGTGTCGCCGTCCAACATCGTATTTCTTGCGCTCGGCATTCTTGCGCCGCCCTGTCTTTCGATCGGCGTGGTGATGCTGGCACACGACCGCCTCGCCGAACGGCTCGAACGGCTCGCCAATGTCGACGACCTGACCGGCGCACTGTCGCGCCGCGCGTTTCTCGCGATCGGCGACGCGCTGCTGAACGCGTCGCTGCGGACCCGCTCGCCGGTGGCGCTCGCGATCATCGACATCGACTCGTTCAAGGCGGTCAACGACAACTTCGGCCACGCCGCCGGCGACCAGGTGCTGAACCACTTCGCCACGTTCGTCGCCCGCAACCTGCGGGTCGGCGATGTGTTCGGCCGGCTGGGCGGCGAGGAATTCGGCGTGCTATGCCCGGCCACCGGCACCGCCGAAGCGGTGAAACTGCTCGACCGCCTGCGGGCCCGGCTCGCCGGGGCCGCGCCGGACGAGTTGCCGCGTGGGCTGCGCTACACCTTCAGCGTCGGCGTGGACCAGCTGCGGCGCGATGAATCGCTCGCTCAGCTGATGGCGCGCGCGGACGGCGCGCTGTATGCCGCCAAGGCGTCGGGCCGCAATCGCGTGATGGCGGCGTAGGGCGGAGGGGCCGGGAACGACAATCTTCGTTCTATTTGTGTGGAAGGCATAAATATTTATCAGACATTTGCCGATATCCATTGGCAGAGTGACCGGAACCAGCCTGATACCTATCAATATGCTTTCCAGCTCAACGCAGCACCCGTCCGACACCGGTTTGCGCGATCGCTTCCACCGGCGCTCGCTCGAACATCAGCGTCCGCTGTCCACCATGACCATGGCGTTCACCGTGGTCGCGTTCCTGTGCTTCATCGGGGCGCGCAATCTGGTCGACGGCCCGGCCGCGCCGCTTGCCTACCGGCTCGCGTGCGCGCTGCTGCTCGGCTTGCTCGTGCTGGCGATTCCGCGCACAAAGTCGACGTGGACCTTCGGTTTCATCGGCGTCGCTTACTCGCAGGTGCTGCTGGTGGGGCTCGCGGTGAACATCGCCGGTGTCGCGCAGCCGCTGCTGTGGACGCTGCCCGCGATGGTCGTGATCCCGATCTGCGCCGCGCCACTGTGGCTCACGCCGGTGCACTTCATCACCGGCAGCGTGCTCTTCTATACGACGGCGTTCGCGCTGCTGTTCGGCGCGCCGCTGCCGCATGACGTCGATACCGTCGTGTGGATGTGGATCGCGGCGATCGGCGTGCCGACTTCCGCGGTGTTTCATTTCGGCTTCTACCGGTTTCGCCGCAACCACTTTCTGCTGGAGAGCCAGCTCGCGCAACTCGCCGCGACCGACCCGCTGACCGGCCTGCAAAACCGCCGTGCGTTCGTCAAGCAGGCCGAGCGCCGCCTCGACACCGTCACGCCGGATACGCGGATCAGCGCGATCTTTCTCGACATCGACAACTTCAAATCCTTGAACGACCGCTTCGGCCATGCGATTGGCGACCACGCGCTCTACCAGGTCGCCCAGGTGCTGATGGAAGAGATTTCGGCGGACGACAGCGTGAGCCGGATCGGCGGCGAGGAATTCGCGCTGCTGCTGCGCGACAGCCTCACGGGCGCGCTTCATGTGGCCGAACGGCTGCGCCATGCGATTGCCGCGATCGAGCGGCCGGACGGCCGTCTGACCGCGAGCTTCGGCGTGGCGGAGCACCGCAGCGGCGAAAACATCATGGTGCTGCTCGACCGCGCCGACGAAGCCTTGCTGCGCGCCAAGCATTCCGGCAGAAACCGGGTGTGCGCCGAGCGCGCGCTGCCGCGCGAAGCGCTGCAACTGCTGGCCGACGACGGATCCGACGAGAGCGGGGCAGCAGTGCGGCGGCATCGCTGGGAGGAGTACTACCTCACCTCGCATTTCCAGCCGCTCTACAGTCTGTCGCATCAGAAGCAGGTGGGCTTCGAGGCCTTGCTGCGCGGCGAGCAGGACGACGGCACGCTGGTGCCGCCCGCGGTGCTGTTCGCGCCCAGGCCTTCGAGCGACGAAGGCGCGCTCGACCGCGCGAGTCACGTCGTGCATCTGGCTCACGCGCGCAAGTCGCTGCCGGACGACGCGTGGCTCTTCCTCAACATTCTGCCGGCCACGTTCATTGCCGAAGGCTACGCCGATCAACTGGCGAAGATCGTGCGGGCCGTGGGGCTCGAACCTGAACGCGTGATTCTGGAGATTCTCGAATCGCACGGCGGCAGCGTCGACGACATGTCGCGGGCGGCGGCGTTGTACCGCAAGCACGGCTTCCTGATCGCCGTCGACGATTTCGGCGCCGGCCAGTCGAATCTCGACCGCCTGTTCAGGATTCGCCCGGACCTCGTCAAGCTCGACGGCGAACTGATTCGCGCGACGGGCCACGGCACCGAGCAGCCGATTCTGCCCAAGCTCGTTTCGCTGCTGCACCTCGCGGGGATGCTGGTGGTCGTGGAAGGCGTGGAGACCACGGAGGAACTGATTCTCGCGGTGGAATCGAATGTGGATTTCGCGCAGGGCTATCTGCTCGGGCGGCCGGCTAAGGAGATCGCGCCTCCAGAGTCGGTGCATCGGCGTATCGACGAAGCTTTCGATGTGATCGCCCAAGGGCGGGCGCATCAGTACGCGTTGTTCGAAACCGAAGTGGAGCCTTACCGGGTCGCCTTGCGGCTCGCCGCCGATGCGTTGCTGGCCGGCGTGGCCATGGAAGAGGCGTTCGCTTCGCTGGCGAGGTTCGAGCGCTGCATCAGCTGTTTCATCCTCGACGACTCGGGCAGGCAGATCGGTCATGAGGTGCAGGGGCCGGCCTGGAGCACGGACGGGGCGTCGCTGCAACCCGTGGCGAATCCACGCGATGCGCGCTGGGATCATCGGCCGTATTTCCGCAATGCGGTGTTGTTGCCGGGCGTGGCGGTGTCGAGTAATCCCTATCTGTCGCTGGCCAGCGGCAGGCCGTGTATCGCCGTGACGCTGGCGCTGCAGTTCGCCGCCGAGCGATCCGTGATCGGTGTGGAACTGGACTGGTCGGCGTCGGGCTTGCCGTGGCCCGCGGGGGAATAGGGCGTTTCCCGCGCCGCGGCCCCGCGTGTTGCCGCAGAACGGATTCCTTCAATACCCGCCCTTTGGCGACGCCACCAGCGCTGCGGTCGTTTTATACGACCCCGCCAGATCCGCCGCCGCGCGGCTCAGCAAACCCGTGTCCGTGCCGACCGCCACGAAGGTCGCGCCCGCTTCGAGATAGTCGGCGGCAATCGCGGGATCGGGCGCGAGCACACCTGCCGCTTTGCCCGCGCGCCGCACGGTCTGGATGCCGTTGCGAATCGCTTCCCGCACAGTGGGATGGCCGGGTTTGCCCAGCAGTCCCATCGACGCACTCAGGTCCGACGGACCGAAAAACACGCCGTCGACGCCGTCCACCGCCGCGATCGCCCGCAGATTTTCCATGCCCTGCACGGTCTCGACCTGCACCAGCACGCACAACTCGTTTGCCGCCGTGGTCAGGTAATCCGGTATCCGGTTCCAGCGCGACGCGCGCGCCAACGCGCTGCCCACCCCGCGAATGCCTTGCTGCGGATAACGCGTGGCCGCAACCGCGTCGGCGGCCTGTTCGGCGGTGTCGATCATCGGCAGCAAGAGGGTCTGTGCGCCGACGTCTAGCAATTGCTTGATCAACGCGCTGTCGCTGCGCACCGGACGCGCCACCGGATGCGATGCATACGCGGCCACCGCCTGTAATTGCGCGAGTGTGCTGCGCACGTCGTTCGGCGCATGCTCGTTGTCGATCAGCAGCCAGTCGAAACCGGCGGTGGCCAGCAGCTCGGTCACGTAGGCGTCGGCGAGCGCGGCCCAGAGGCCGAATTGCGGTTTGCCTTCGGCGAGTGCGCGCTTGAATGTGTTTTGCGGTAGAGACATGTCGTGACTCGAATGAGCTCAGATGAAATTCAAACCGATGCCGCCCAACGGACCGTAGTCGACGTGGAAGGTGTCGCCTGCGCGCGCGGGGATTGGACTGGTGAAGGAGCCGCTCAGGATCACGTCGTTCGCGTTGAGCGTTTCATCGTATTGGGCGATCTTGTTGGCGAGCCAGGCCACGCCCGTGGCCGGATGATTCAGCACCGCGGCCGCGAGGCCGCTTTCTTCGACCGTGCCGTTCTTGTAGAGCAACGCGCCGACCCAGCGCAAGTCGACATCCAGCGGACGCACGGGACGTCCGCCCAGCACGATGCCCGCATTCGCCGCGAAGTCCGAGATCGTGTCGTAGACCTTGCGCGGCGCCCTGGTTTCGCGGTCGAACTGTTCGATGCGCGCGTCGATGATTTCCACCGCCGGGCTCACGTAAGCGGTTGCGTCCAGCACGTCGAACAGCGTAACGCCGGGGCCCTTCAAGGGTTTGCTCAACACGAACGCCAGTTCGACTTCCACGCGCGGTGCAATGAAGCGGTCCGCGCGAATATCCTGGCCGTTTTCGATGAACATGCTGTCGAGCAGAGGCGCGTAGTCGGGTTCGTCGATCTGCGACGAACGCTGCATCGCGCGCGACGTGAGGCCGATTTTGCGGCCCTTGATCACGTGGCCTTCAGCGAGCTTGAGCTTGACCCATTCGCGTTGAATCGCGTAGCCGTCCTGCACGGTCATCTGCGGATACGCGGCGGAGAAGTGGCGCAGTTGCGTGCGTGTTTTCTCCGCGTGGTCGAGTTGTGCCGCGAGGTCTCGGATAGTCTGTTCGTCTAGCATGATGGATTCTCTCAGTGCCGCTACTCAGCCTTCAGGCGCGCGTGCAAGTTGTTATGTTTCCAGGTACCGGCTTCGCTGAATTCATTGATCTCCAGCGACAACGCCAGACCCTTCTGTGCGAATTCGGTGGCGAAGTGCTGCTTGATCAGCGCGAATAGCGCGTCGCCGGTGGCCTTTTTCGCGGCCTCGGAACGGCCTGCGCCAATCTTCAGATTCGCATGCAGGAACGCGGCGTCAGCGCGTCCGTCGGCGATGCAGTACTGTTCGCAGCGCAGCGCGCGCACGCGGATGCCGCCGAGCGGATAGACGCGCTGTTCGTTCTCGCGTTGCGCGTCGAGGCACCGCGCGAGCGCGTGGCACAGTTGACCGATACTTTCTTCGCCGGCGAGATTGGCGCTGTATTCGAGTGTCAGATGCGGCACAGTGATCTCCTTCCTTGGAACTCAGGCGGGCAGGGGCGTAACGGGGAAGATCGCGTTGATCTGGCCGGTGCCCGAACTGCCGAAGTAGGGCGTGACGACTTCCACCTTGCCGTCGTAACGATCCCAGCCGAGCGCGCCGAGCAGCATCGCGGTGTCGTGCATGCCGCCTTCGCCCCAGCACTTTTCGTTATAGAGCGGCAGCATCTCGCAGAAGGTTTTCCAGTCACCGGCTTCCCACAGTTCGACCACCCTGCGGTCCATCTGCTCGAGAAACGGACTCCATACCTTGTGCATGAACTGCTCGGCCGTGCCGTTGTTGGCGAAGTGGTGGCTGAGCGACCCGCTCGCCAGAATCGCCACGGTGCCGTCGTAACGCTCTTCAACGGCCTTGCGCACCGCGAGGCCGAAGCGCGCGCTGGTGTCTAGGTCGTGCCACATGCACCAGCCTGCGACCGAGACGGTTTTGAAATGCTGATCGCCATTCATGTAGCGCATCGGCACGAGCGTGCCGTATTCGAGTTCGAGCGTGGTCTCGCTGTGCGCGCGGCTTTTCACGCCCATTTCGTTGGCGACTTCCGCGATCAGGTTGCCGAGGCCGACATTGCCCGGATACGCGTACGGCATGTTCTTGATGAAATGCGGCAGTTCGTTGCTCGTATAGACGCCTTCGAAATTCGGCGCGCAATTGATGTGGTATTCGCTGTTCACGAGCCAATGCACGTCGAACACGACGATCGTATCGACGCCCAGCTCGCGGCAACGCCGGCCGATTTCATGATGGCCGTCGATTGCCGGTTGTCGGCAGCCTTTATGCGGACCGTCGAGTTCGGAAAGATATAACGACGGCACGTGTGTGACTTTTGCTGCCAATGCGAGTTTGCCCATCGCGGTCTCCAAGTCTGCTGCAGCGCGGCGCATGAGGCGCTCGCGCTGAAAACGCACCGGCGCTTCATGCGCCGGCACCGATGGTTCAAACGCCCCAGCGCGGAATGTGATGTGAGCCTAGCGACACGCAAACATTCTTCGGTTCGAGGAACACTTCATAGCTCCATGTGCCGCCTTCACGGCCCACGCCCGATGCCTTGGTGCCACCGAACGGCTGGCGCAGATCGCGCACGTTCTGGCTGTTGACGAAACACATGCCGGCTTCGACGGCAGCGGCAACGCGCAACGCGCGGCCGCTGCTCTCGGTCCAGATGTAGCTCGACAGGCCGTAGGAGATATCGTTGGCGAGTCTGATCGCGTCGGCTTCATCGTCGAACGGAATCAGGCAGGCGACCGGGCCGAAGATCTCTTCCTGCGCGATGCGCATGCGGTTGTCGACATCGACGAACACGGTGGGTTGCACGAAGTTGCCTTTGCGCATGGCGTCGGGCAGTTCCGGCATGTCGAGCCCGCCGCACGCGAGCGTCGCGCCTTCTTTCGGGCCAAGTTCGATGTAGCTGCGCACCTTCGCCAGATGGCCCTGACTGATCATGGGGCCGACAATGGTGCTGTCGGACAGAGGATCGCCCACCGTCAAACGCTTCGCACGCTCGATGAAACGCTCGGCAAAGCGCGCGTAAATAGAGCGTTGCACGAGAATGCGCGAACCCGCCGTGCAGCGTTCGCCGTTGTTCGAGAAGATCATGAACACGGCGGCGTCGAGCGCGCGCTCGAAATCGGCGTCGTCGAAAATGACGAACGGTGACTTGCCGCCGAGTTCCATCGAAAACTTTTTCAGTCCCGCGGTTTGCACAATGCGGTTGCCGGTCGCCGTCGATCCGGTGAACGACACGGCATGCACGTCCGGATGCGCGACCAGCGGTTCACCGGTGTCCTTGCCGAAGCCGTGCACCACGTTCAGCACGCCGGCCGGAATACCGGCTTCGAGCGCGAGGTTGCCGAGCATCGCGGCCGTGAGCGGCGAGAGTTCGCTCATCTTCAGCACCGCGGTGTTGCCGAACGCGAGACAGGGCGCGACTTTCCAGGTGGCCGTCATGAACGGCACGTTCCACGGCGAGATCAGCGCGCACACGCCGACCGGATGGAACAGCGTGTAGTTCAGATGCGTATCGGTGGGATACGTATGGCCGTCGACACGCGTGCACATCTCGGCAAAATAGCTGAAGTTGTCGGCGGCACGCGGTACGAGCTGCTTGCGTGTCTGCGAGATCGTCTGGCCGGTGTCCTTCGTTTCGGTCTCCGAGATCTCCGGCACGTTCTTCGCGATCAGTTCGCCGAGTTTGCGCACCAGCTTCGCGCGTTCCGCGGCGGCCTTGCCGGCCCAGGCGGGAAACGCGTCTTTGGCGGCGCGCACGGCGGCGTCGACTTCTTTCTCGCCGCCTCGCGCGACTTCGGCTAGCACTTCCTGGGTGGCCGGATTGACGGTTTCGAAGTAGTCTTTCGCCGCGCCAGCCTTGCCGTTGATCAGATGTTCGATTCGCATTGCCTTGTCCTTTCTCTTTTTCGATCCCATGACCGCAGTCGAGCCGGAGTTAGTGCTTCAGCACTTACTCCGGTCCCATGCACCGCACCCCGATCAGGCGCGCTTGAAGTCCGCGTCGGATGCAATCGTATTGACGAGACGGCCCAGGCCGTCGATTTCGCAGATCACTTCGTCTCCCGCGTTGACGTTGACGACGCCTTCCGGCGTGCCGGTCAGGATCAGGTCGCCGGGCGCGAGCGTCATGAAGCTGCTCAGGTATTCAATGAGCGCCGGGATGTCCGTGACGAGATCGCGCGTGTTGCCGTGTTGCTGACGCGTGCCGTTCACGAACGTGCGCAATTCGAGTTGCGTGACGTCTTCGATATCGGCGGCGTCGACGAACCAGGGGCCGAGCACCGTGCCGCCATCGCGATTCTTCACGCGCAGGTTCGGACGGTAGTAGTTTTCGAGGTAGTCGCGGATCGCATAGTCGTTGGCGATCATGTAGCCCGCCACGTATTGCATGGCGGTTTCGCGCTTCACGTTTTTCGCGGTTTGGCCGATCACCACCGCCAATTCGCACTCGTAGTGCATGAAGGTGACGTCGGCGGGGCGGCGCGTCACGCCGCGATGACCGACCACCGTGCCCGGTCCCTTGAGAAACACGAGCGGCTCTTCCTGCTTGTTGAACTGCAATTCCTTTGCATGCTCAGCGTAGTTCAGGCCGAGTGCGAAGATCGTGCCGACTTCGATCGGCGCGAGCCACACCACTTCATCCTCGCGACGCACGCGGCCATCCGCGAGGCGCACGCCATCGGCGTCGGGATACGCTTCGTGAATCGCGCCGGCATACGCAACACGGCCGCGCATCATGGCTGTTCTCCTTCTTGTTCTTCGGCACCGACGAACGACACCGTGAGCGGCGGCATCGCGCCGATCGACAGCGTGGCCGTGTCGCCGATATGCGCAACAGGCGAACCATGCGGTACGCCAAGCGTGATGACGTCGCCCGCGCTAAGCGTCATGAAATCGGTCACGTCCGCGAGCAGTTGCGCCACGTTGCGCACCGACGACGCGGTGCTCGCCGTGAACGCCTCCCGTGACCCGAGTTGAACCCGGATCGCCAGATTGTCCGGCGTCGCGACATGACGCGCCGCAACCACGGCCGGTCCGACGACGCAGAAACCGTCGCGCGCCCGGAACCGCACCGATGGCCGGTACACGCTCGCATGCGGCACGCTGAGATCGGCGACCAGCGTATAGCCGGCGATGTAGTCGAACGCCTGCGCCACGCTAACCCGTGTTGCAGTGCGGCCGATCACGATGCCGAGCGACGCGCCGACTTCCACGCCCAACGCATCGTCCGGCACGACGACCCGGGAGCGATGCCCGGCGAGCGTATTGCGCGGCTTCAGATAGAGCACCGGCGCTTTCGGCGGCGCTTTATATGGCGCGGCGTGCACCGCGTCGCCCAGCGCTTCGAGCGCGGCGCGGTCGTTCAGCAAGGTTCCATAGACAGCGCCGCCAACCGGCGCGCGGCAGGCCGTGCCACGTGCGAGCAGCGCGGCCGCGGTGCGCGCATCCACGTCGCGTGGCAACGCTTCGCCTTCGGGATGCAGCAGATGATCGGCTAGTGCAAACATAAATTAGCTGTCTCTCGGCAAAAACACTAACATGTTAGTAGTATTGCGCTTGATATCATCCATGGTCAATAGCCTGTCGGCTGATCGCGGGTTTTCCCTTAAGCTTCGACGGCTGCTTTTTAATCATCTTCCAACATGTCCGCCTCCGCCTCGACCCGAGTTTTGCACCGCAACCTGCCGATGTTGTTGCTGCGCGCCAGAGAAAAAATGATGGAGCGGTTTCGTCCGTTGATTACCGCACACGGATTGACCGAACAGCAGTGGCGCGTGATTCGCGCGCTCAACGAGCACGGTCCGATGGAGCCGCGCCACATTTCCGATATCTGCACGATTTCGAGCCCGAGCATGGCCGGCGTGCTCGCGCGCATGGAGAGCATGGAACTGGTGACCAAGGAGCGTTTCGCCGAAGATCAGCGCCGCGTGCTGGTGTCGCTGACCGATACGAGCGTGGAATTGGTGCGCGTGATTTCGAAGGATCTCGAAGCGCACTACCGCGAACTGGAGCGCAAGGTGGGACCGGAGATCGTCGAGCGCGTGTATCGCGCGGTCGACGATCTGCTGGCGGGTCTGGAGGAAGAGGACGAGTGATGTAGCGGTTCAGATGCTCGCTTCACCAGCCCTGAAAGCGCCGCCACTCCACACTGTTGCCGTCCGGCGCCACCGCGTGATACTCGGGAAACTGCGCGCCGGTGGCGCACGCGTGATTCGGCAGAATGCGCAGTTTCATGCCGATCGGGAAGCGCTGCGTGACATCGTCGGCGGCGTCCGCGTTTTCAACTATCGGCGACAGAATGCCGTGCTCCTGGTTGGCGCCGCTGACCACGTACCCGGGCAGCGGCGTGCCGTTCAGCAAACACGGCTGGCCGTAACCGAAATCGTGCGACTGCTTCGACGTGCCGCGATCCCGGCTCATCGCCATCCAGCCCGCGTCGAGAATCGCCCAGCCCTTGTCCGCCTGATGACCGATCACGGTGGCGAGCACGCTGAGCGCGATGTCGTCGAGCGCGCACACGCCGATGTTGTGCATGACGAGGTCGAACAGCACGTAGACACCGGCGCGCACTTCCGTGACGCCCTCTAACTGCGTGGCGGCGAGGGCAGTGGGCGTCGAGCCGACGCTGACCACCGGGCATGCAATACCGGCTTCGCGCAACCGCTGCGCCGCGCGCACGCAGCCCGCGCGTTCCTGCTCAGCGAGCGCGGCGAGCGCTTCCGGCGTATCGAGCTCGTAGCTCGAACCGGCATGGGTCATCACGCCACCCACCTTGACGCCGTTTTCATGCAGAATCCGGCCCACTTCGAGCAGCGTGTCCTGTTCGGGTGTGATGCCTGAGCGGTGCCCGTCCGTATCCACTTCGATCCACACCTCGAAGGTTTCGCCGTGCTGATCGCCGTATGCGGCGATGGCCGAGGCGGCGGTCGGATTGTCCACCACGATCTTCAGATTGCAGCCCTGGCGGCGCAGCGCGAGCGCTCTCGGCAGCTTCGACGGGGCCATGCTGACGGCGTAAAGAATGTCGTCGACACCGGCGGCGAAGAACGCCTCCGCTTCCTTCAACGTGGACACCGTGACGCCGCGCGCGCCGGCGGCGATCTGCGCGCGGACCACGTCGATGCACTTGGTGGTCTTCACGTGCGGACGAAACGCGACGCCGAGCGTGTTCATATGCCCTTGCATTCGCGCGATGTTCCTTTGCATCCGTGCGATGTCGATCAACGCGGCTGGGGTTTCAATCTGGTCGAGTTTCATGCTTTCACCGGGAAATGGAGTCATGCGGAGTCATGCTGGTTCGTACCGAAGCGAGCGAGCCACGGAACGAGCGAATCGAGCGTCGGCGATTGGATCTCGGGCGGCTGTGCGCCGCTTACGAGCGGCAGGTCGACGCGGTTGTGCCAATACGTCCGCAAGCCGACGGCGGCGGTGCCGAACATGTCGTAGCTGGAGCCTGCCACGAACGCGGCTTCATGGGCACGGACGCCGAGTTTTTCGAGCGCGAGGCGGTACGGCAGCGGGTCCGGTTTATATACGCCGGCTTCTTCGGCGGTGACGATCGCGTCCCAGCGGACCGGCAAGAGCTGGGCCGCCTGTGTGCCGAGACTCGTGGAGCAGTTGGTCACGACCGCCAGCTTGCAATGCGGCGCGAGCGTTTGTAACGCGTCGACGGCGCCGCTCCACGGCGTGAGCGTCAGCCAGTCTGCTTCGAGCGCGAGCGCGGCGGATTCGGGCAGGCCGACTTGTGCGGCGGCTTCGCGCACCAGTTGTTCATACGCAATGTATGAGCCGCAGCCGTAGGTCAGCCGCAGATAGGCGGCGCGCCATGCACGGCCCGCCTGTTCGGAACCGGCCGCGCGATTCCATGAGGTCCACGAGTCGAGCAGGGCGGTCAGGAGGTCGAACAGGACCGCTTTGGGATAGGCGGCAGGCACAGAGGCACGAGTCATGATTGATTTGACCAGCAACGGACGGTGAGCTGATTATAAAGTTTCATCAGCGGCGCGGCGTTCAGATGGTTTAACTCTTAGATTCAGTCAGAATGAATGATCCAGCTTACGTCTTCCTCCAAGCGGATTTCGACACTTATCGCCGCCAGGGCGGCTGCGGCCTGAACCTGCTTTGCAGATACTGCATGAAATGACGGGTGCGCGCCGGCAGGCCCGCGCGTTGATGCGTGAGCGCCATGACGTCGGCATCGGGCGCTTTCCATCCCGATAGCAAACGCACGAGCTTGCCCTTCGCGAGATCGTCGGCCACGTCCCATTCGGAGCGCAGGATCACGCCGCGCCCTTCGCATGCCCACTGGCGGATCACATCGCCATCGTTGCAGCTCAAATGAGCAGACACGCGCACGCTGCGGCGCGTGCGGCCTTTGCTGAACTGCCATAGCGAGACATCTTCGTTGTTCTCGCGCAGCACGATGCAGGGCAGCTTGCTCAATTCATCCGGAGAATCCGGCATGCCCACTCGCTTGATCAGCGCGGGCGCCGCGCAGACGAAACGCGCATTCGGTGCAATCGTGTAGCCGATCAGATTCGACACCGGCAACTCGCCGATATGCACGACGATATCGAAGCGGTCCATCGTCTCGGTCAGAGGCTTGTCGGAGAGCGTAAGCGCGACGTCGACATCCGGATTCCGCTGCTGGAAATCGGCAATCGCGGGCGCGAGGTGCCGCCGCCCGAACCCTAGCGGCGCATTGATTTTGAGCGTGCCGACGAGTCCGCCGCGACGCATCTGCAGGTCTTCGAACAGCGCGTCGAACTGCTGGACGAGGCCGGCGCCGCGTTCGCACAGCAGCGTGCCTTCTTCCGTGAATTGCAGGCGGCGCGCCGTGCGGTTCACCAGTTGCGCGCCCAGTTTCTTTTCCAGTTGCTGAAGTCGCTGCGTGACCGCCGAGGGCGACAAGCCCAGTTTTCGCGCCGCGGCGATCAGGCTGCCGCTTTCGCGCAGCGTCAACAGGAAGCGGATATCGGCCGAATCGTTCATGTGAGCGACGTTTGAGTTCGGAAGTCTGGCAGCTTAAAGCGTTTGGATGCGCGATTCCAGTTCAGTCTGGCACGCGAGCCGACGAATGCGGTGCGGCTTGCAAGGTAAAGTGATGCTTCTGTCATGCACGCTGCGGCGTGAGCCGCTAAAGTGTGCGTTTGCGCCGCTTACCTGTTGCTTTCATTTGAAGAGAAGTCCACATGCCGTTGTCCAATGAGCCGTCGAATGGCTCGTCAACCGATGCCGTGCGGAACAACGCCTTGAAACAGGCGGTGTTTCTGCACACGGGCTGGCGTAGCGCGGGAACGTGGGTCTGGTCGCGTCTGCGCGAACTTGACAGCGTGACCGGCTTTTATGAGCCGCTCAGCAACGTGCTCGCGGACCTGAGCCTGGCCGATGTGTCGGCGTCGCGTCCCACGCTGACATCGGGCCATCCGCCGCTTGACGCGCCGTATTTCCACGAATATCGCCCGTTTCTGCGCGAAGGCGTTCGCGGTGTGGACGGATATCGCAGGGGTTTCAGTCTCGATCGTTTCGCCAGCGTGCCTGATGCGGAATTTCCGGCATTGCAGGCCTATCTACGCAACCTGTGCGAGCGCACCGCCGAACAGGGCAGCGTGCCGGTCTTCAAGTTTTGCCGCTCGTCCGGCCGGCTGCCGTGGCTGAAGCAGGCTTTTCCGCAGGCCATGCATGTGGGCGTGTTGCGAAATCCGGCCTCGCAGTTCGCATCGGGGTGGCTGCTCAGTCAACAATGGAGCAATCCGTTTTTCGTGGCCGCGCCGTTTCGCGTGCTCGGGCTGAATCAATCGGACCCGCTAGTCAGGCAGGCCATCGAGATCTGCGGCGTGAGCTTGCCGCCCGCGGCGCCCACTTCGGACGACACCTATGCAATGGCGTGCGAGCACTATGCGCGCACCGCGGAAGGCAATAACGCGTATCGGGCATTCGTCGCGCTGTGGATTCTGTGCGCGTTGCGCATGGCGGACGGTGTCGATCTGCTGATCGATATGGACCGGCTTGGAACCTCTCGCGACTACGCGGCGGATCTGCGCGCGGGGTTCGAAACGCAGAGCGGCTTGTCGCCCGATTTCAGCAGCGCGCGCGATCTGGTGGAGGAGACGCGGCGCGGCGCGGCGCGCATGAGCGGAATCGACGGACGGGCGATGCGCACCGTGCATTCCGCCGCGCTCAAATTCCTCAAGGCGCAGGGCGCCGCCGACGCCGCCTTTGTCGAAGTGATCCGCAAGAAGATGGTGCTGGCCAACGAGCTGACTGATGCATGGCGCTGATGGAGCATTCGCTGCGCACGGTGAACGACTCCGGGCGCGGCGACGCAAGATCACCGTTATTTAAGCGGCCGTCGCCGATACAGCCGCTCGCAGCCCCAGCAGATAACTCTCGGCGCCAAAGCCGCAAATCTGCCCTTTGACGACTTCGGCAAACACGGAAACATGCCGGAACGCTTCGCGCGCGTGGATGTTCGACATGTGAATTTCCACCACCGGCACCGTCAAGATCGCCAGCGCGTCGCGAATGCCGTAGCTGTAATGCGTCCATGCTCCGGCGTTGATCATGACGCCGTCGGCATTGTCCGTGAAAGCCTGGTGGATGCGTTCGCACATGGCGGCTTCGCTGTTGGTCTGAAAGCTCTCGACCTGCACGCCCAGTTCCTTGCCCAATGCCTGCAGGCTGCTGTCGATTTCGGCGAGCGTCACGGTGCCGTATTGCGCGGGGTCGCGCTTGCCGAACATATTGTGGTTGATGCCGTGAAGCATCACGAACGTTTTCATGGGGCGTTCCTGGAGTAATGGATTCAGTAAAGGCGATGCGATATCAATGCGCTGCTGCGACCGCGGGCGTCGTGCTGACCACGGAACCGGCATTGGCCGCTTCGACGATCGCCTCGGTGATGCGCAGATTCTGCAGGCCGTCGCGGGCGCTCACGAGCGGTTTCACTTCTTGTCGAATGACGCGCACGAAATGTTCGAGCTGAAGCTTGAGCGGATCGTCGCGAGTCATCTCGGCAACGCCGACCGCGAACGGCTTCCACCACGAACGGTCCTCGGCCTTGCCATAGGTTTTCAGGCGCATGGTGGGCACGGCGAGCGAACCGAAGGTGCCCGCGATGACATAGCAGTCTTCGTCCGGATACGACGGATAAGCCTTGTTTTCCTGCGACGTCTGCTCCCAGCTACGAGCACTCGCGGCCGTGTCCGACAGCATGAAGCTGCCGAGCGCACCGCTCGCGAAGCGCAGGTTGATCGCCACCGTGTCTTCGACCGGAAAACCGCGTGTGGCGTGCGACGAAAACGCCTGCACGGCCACGATATCGCCGCACAGCATGCGCAGGTTGTGCACCTCGTGGATCATGTTCAGCAGGATCGGCCCGCCGCCCGGCTCGCGCCGCCAGGGGGCGTCGGCGTAGTACTCATCCGGTTTGAAAAAGACCGCGCTGCCCATCACCGCGACCAGTTTGCCGAGCCGGCCTTCGTCGATCAGTTGCTTCGCGCGGGCCATGATCGGACTGTGCGCGCGGTGATGCCCGATCAGCAACGGCACGCCGCAGCGCTCGGCTTCGGCGACCAGTGATTCCGCTTCATCGACCGTGGATGCGATCGGCTTTTCGAGCAGCGTCGGCACGCCGGCCGCGAGACAGGTCAGCGCGTGCTCCACATGCAACTGGTTCGGCGTGGCCAGAATCACACCGTCCGGGCGGTCCCGTTCGAGCAGTTCGTCGAGCGTCCGGTAAAGCGGCACGCTGGTCTGGGTAGCGATCGCCTGTGCCGCCGGCGACGGGTCGACGATCGCCGACAACGAGCACGTGCCGCTCTGCTGCGCGACAGCCATGTGAGCGCGGCCGATGTAGCCCGCGCCGGCCACGGCGATCCGGGTCCTGTTCATGGATCGATTCCTTCGAAGTTCGAGCGAAATGGATTACGCGAGAGCTTTCTTCGTTTCAGCCATGGTCTCGGCCCGCATGCGCTCGTAGCTGGCCTTGTCAATCGGCACGGCATTGGGTTCACCCAGATCGCTCAGCCTGATGCGGTAGTTCTCGCGTGCGCTCCATGCGGTCACCGCGGCAACGATGGTGATGGCGAACGTGATCGTGCCGATGATGAGTGGCACATTGGTCGATCCGGGCGGCGCGACATAGGCGAACAGCGCAGGCAGCAAAGCGGTGATCGTCGTGCCGATGTTCTGGCCGATGGCCATCGCGGAGACCCGTGAACGGGTCGGGAACAGTTCCGGATAGAAGCTCGGGAAAATCGCGTTATACCCTTGGTAGACGACGCCCCACATGAGGATCGACATCACCATGGCGAGCGGGACGTTGCGGATGCTGATCGCGTACAGGTAGCCGAACGAAAGCAGACCCGCGCCAAGCGCGCCGACGACGATGGGCAGGCGCCGGCCGATCCGGTCGGAAAGATTGCCCACATAGGGAATCACCAGCACGGCGACGATATTGCCGATCACCGGAATCCACAGATAGACGCTCTTGGAAAAGCCGATGCCGTATGACGCCTGCACCGCATAGGCCGCGCCGAAGATGGTGGCGACGACCGGGATCACGTTCATCAACGAGCAGAGAATCACGCGCACCATATCGGGCCAGTTGTAGCGGAAGGCTTCGACAATCGGCGACTTGGGCACGTTGCCGCTCGCGTCTTCCTTGGCGAACGCCGGTGTTTCGTGGACTTCGCGGCGAATGTAGTAGCCGGCGATCAGCACCACGGCACTCAGCAGGAACGGGATGCGCCAGCCCCACGAATTGAATGAGCTCTCTTCCATGAAGTAGGCGAGTGGCAGGAACACGGCGGCGGCGAGAATCTGGCCCGCCTGCACGCCTTGCAGCGTGAAACTGGCGTAATAGCCGCGCCGCCCGAATGGCGCGTGTTCGAGAATCATCGAACTCGCGCCCGAGATTTCACCGGCCACGGCGAAACCCTGAATCAGGCGCAGCACCACCAGCAGGGCGGGCGCGAGCAGCCCGGCGCTGTGATAGGTAGGCAGAAAGGCGACTGCCATCGTCGAGAAGCCCATCAGGAACATGCAGACGAGTAGAACGTTCTTGCGGCCGTGCGTGTCGCCCCAATGCCCGAGCACCACCGCGCCGATAGGCCGCGCGACGTAACCCACGCCGTAGGTGGCGAGCGAAGCCACGATGGCGATCTTCGGATTGCCCGAGGGAAAGAACAACTGTGGAAAGATAAGGGCCGCTGCCTGAGCGTAGATAAAGAAGTCGTAGTACTCGAGTGCCGAGCCGATCCAGCCGCTGGCGGTTGCCTTGCGAGCCTGCGAGCGGCGTTCGTGGCCGCCTGCCGATGTATTCGTTTCCATGTTGTCTCCTGAACAGAAATGTTTGGATCAGCTTCTACGGCTGATTCATTGGCGTCCTGAAAGCAAAACTATGCAAGCCAGGACTTACCGGGACGCGGCCTGTTTCGGGATGCTCGATCGCTGCTGTGCAGCGCACCAATCGAACGGCGGTACAGGGTTAACCAGTGCCTGGGTGTCCCGAGTATTTCATCCGACCGGCATGGCTTGCCCGATCGGCTCGTTAAGGCTAGGGTAATGTGGTTCTGCACGGACACAATGCGGCCAAATGGAAAATCAGAATGCGCTCACAGCCAGCAATGAGTCTTTCCTGCGCGATCTGCAGCTGTTCTGCAACATCGCGCGCCGGGGTAGCTTCGTGGCGGCATCGACGGAAATGGGCTTGTCGCCCTCGCATGTCAGCAAGCGCGTTGCCATGCTGGAAGCCAGTCTCGGCGTGAAGCTCTTTCAGCGCACCACGCGCCGGGTCAGTGTGACGAGCGACGGCGAAGCCGCTTTGCAGTGGGCGCAGAAAATACTCGACGACGTGCAGGGCATGGCCGATGCGTTCGCCGATCGCCGCACCGAGTTGCGCGGCTTGCTGCGCATCAGCACGAGCCTACGGCTCGGCCGCAAGCATGTATCGCCGATTCTGGCCTTGCTGCGCCAGCGTCATCCGAATCTCGAGATCTGGCTGGAATTGCTGGACCGGCGTGCCGATCTCGTCGGCGAGAACTTCGATATCGACATTCGCGTGGGCGAAGTGCATGAGCCGCACCTGATCGCGCACAAGATAGTGGAGAGCACGCGAATACTCTGCGCGTCGCCGGACTATCTGGAACGGCGTGGCACGCCGCTCGAACTGGCCGAACTGACCCAGCACGACTGCCTGCTCTTTCGCGGACGCGACGACCGCTTCGGCGTCTGGCGCCTGAGCGGTCCGAACGGCGAAAAGAGCGTGAAGGTGACGGGCACCGTTGCGTCCAATCTCAGCGATATCGTCGTGCAGTGGGCCAAGGACGGCTACGGCGTGGTGATGGTGTCGATCTGGGACGTGGCCGAGAGCCTGCGCGCCGGCGAACTGGTGCGCGTGCTGCCTGACTACATGCAGTCCGCCGACGTGTGGGCCGTGACGGCGGAGCGTTTGTCGTCGTCGGCGAAGATCCAGGTGTGCATCGAATTTCTCCGGGAACAGTTGACGAGCGGGCCGTACGCGCTCGTGACACGCGGCGTGGGCGGGTTTTGACCGAGCCACGCCGCGATGCGCGCCGACGCCTGAGCGGGGTTCGCGGTCCAATACAGTTGCCACGCAAAAAACAATACAGTGAGGCGCGGTTTTATTTCGCTGTATCGGGAATATGGCCGGCGCCGTCGATACAGTTGGCAAGTCTCGATGGAGCCTGCCGACGAGCGGATCGCCGCTCTGGCGCTGTGCGACGTAGCCCGATTTTTTGCCTATGGCCCGGTGGTGACGCGCCGCGGTTTATCCCGAACACGAGGTAAGGACATGAATGCAGTGAACGAACAAGCGAAGCTGTCGGTGCAGCAGTTGGGCCACTACATTGGCGGCGCGCCGGCCGCGCCGACCAGCGGCCGCTTCAAGGACGTGTTCAATCCCGCCACCGGCAAGGTGACCGGCTCGGTGGCGCTGGCGTCGGTCGAGGAAGTGGACGCGGCGGTGCAGGCCGCCAAGGCCGCCTTTCCCGCCTGGAGCGAAACCGCGCCGATCAAGCGCGCGCGCATTCTGTTCAAGTTCAAGGAGCTGCTGAACAAGCATCACGACGAACTGGCGATGCTGATCACGCGCGAACACGGCAAGGTGTTCACGGACGCGCAAGGCGAAGTGGTGCGCGGCATCGAAGTGGTTGAGTTCGCGTGCGGCATTCCGAACCTGCTGAAGACCGATTTCACCGACCAGATCGGCGGCGGCATCGACAACTGGAATCTGCGGCAGGCGCTGGGCGTGGTTGCGGGCATCACGCCGTTCAACTTCCCGGTCATGGTGCCGATGTGGATGTTCCCGGTCGCGCTCGCCTGCGGCAACACGTTCGTGCTGAAGCCGTCGGAGCGTGACCCGTCGGCGTCGCTGCGGATTGCCGAATTGCTGAAGGAAGCCGGACTGCCGGACGGCGTGTTCAACGTCGTCAACGGCGACAAGGTGGCCGTGGATGCGCTGATCGATCACGCGGATGTCGCGGCGCTGTCGTTCGTGGGCTCGACGCCGATCGCCGAATACATTCATACGGAAGCGTCGAAGCGCGGCAAGCGCGTGCAGGCGCTCGGCGGCGCGAAGAATCATCTGGTGGTGATGCCGGACGCCGATCTGGATCAGTCGGTCGACGCACTGATCGGCGCGGCCTACGGTTCGGCGGGCGAGCGCTGCATGGCGATCTCGGTCGCGGTGGCGGTCGGCAACGTGGCCGACAAGCTGATCGAGAAGCTGGTGCCGCGCGTCAAATCGCTCGTGATCAAGAACGGTGAACATCTCGACGCGGAAATGGGCCCGTTGGTTACCGCCGAACATAAGGCCAAGGTGGCCGGTTATATCGCGTCGGGCGAGGCCGAGGGCGCGAAGCTGATCGTCGACGGCCGCGCGCATCCGGTGGCGAGCGAAGACGGCTTCTTTATCGGCGGCACGCTATTCGACAATGTCGGCACGGACATGAAGATCTACAAGGAAGAGATCTTCGGCCCGGTGCTGGCGGTGGTGCGGGTGCCCGATTTCGCGAGCGCCGTGGCGCTGATCAACGCGCACGAGTTCGGTAACGGCGTGTCGCTCTTCACGTCGGACGGCGGTGTGGCGCGCGCGTTCGGCCGGCAGATTCAGGTGGGCATGGTTGGCATCAACGTGCCGATTCCGGTGCCGATGGCATGGCATTCGTTCGGCGGCTGGAAGCGCTCGCTGTTCGGCGACCATCACGCTTACGGCGAAGAGGGTGTGCGCTTCTACACGCGCTACAAGAGCATCATGCAGCGCTGGCCGGACAGCATCGGCAAGGGGGCTGAATTCACGATGCCGGTGGCGAAGTAAGTTAGCTGCGGGTTGGTTGTCATTCAGAAAGCCGCGCCTGATTCAGGCGCGGCTTTTTTGCGTGAGGGAGCGGCAACGGCCCCTTAAACGCCCGAAGACGAATCTTCCTCCGCTTCGCTCAAGACAGCGTTTTGCAAGGCAATAGCGGCGCTGACGTATGCGGGCCCCTGACGCGGATCGTCGACGCTATAGCGCAGACGTCTGCCGTCCGTATACACGCGGAACTGGCGGTATTTCACCAGGTAGAGCAAGCCGACGACCGCCGCCGCGAATCCCGAAGCCGCGCCTACGCCGAGTGCCCAGCGCGGGCCGAAACGGTCCGCGACCCAACCGACGACCGGCGCGCCGAGCGGCGTGCCGCCCAACGCAATCGCCAGCAGAATCGCGATCACCCGGCCGCGCATGACGGGGTCGGTGGTCAGTTGAACGAGACTGTTGGTGGACGTCGTGAAGGTTTGCGTCGACACGCCGATTACCATGAGTGCAATGCCGAACAGCACGGAAGTCGGCATTAACGAAGCCACGGTGCAGCCCACGCCGAACACGCTCGCCGCGCCGAGCAACAGCGCCATGCGCGGTTTGGCCCGACGCGCGGCGAGCAGCGCGCCGGTCACGGAGCCGATCGCCATGGTCGAGCTCAACACGCCGTATTCGCTCGCACCCGCATGGAATGCGGTGACCGACATCGTCGAGATGAAGATCGGGAAGTTCAGGCCGAATGTGCCGATCAGGAACAGCATCAACAGCGCGGCCTTCAGGTCGGGCCGCGTCCACACATACTTGAAGCCTTCCACGAAACTGCCGCGTGAGCGCACCGCGCGGGGCTTCAGATGCAGTTCATTCAACCGCAGCATGCGCAGCGAACCAAGCACGGCGACAAAAGACAGCCCGTTGATGAGAAACACCCAGCCGGTGCCCACCGACGCGATCAGCAGTCCCGCGACCGCCGGCCCGATCATGCGCGCGGCGTTGAACGAGGTGGAATTCAGGCCGACCGCGTTCGACAGATCGTCCTCGCCGACCAGATCCGATACGAAGGTCTGGCGTGCCGGCGAGTCGAACGCGGTGACGCAGCCGAGCAGTCCCGCGAACACATAGACGTGCCACAACTGCACGAGCCCGGTGACGGTCAGAATACCGAGGCCCAGTGCGCAAGTACCCATGGCTGCCTGGGTGGCGAACAGCAGTTTGCGACGGTCGAAGTGATCGGCCGCATAACCGGTGAGCGGCAACAGCAGCATTTGCGGGCCGAACTGCAGCGACATGACGATCCCCACGGAGGTCGCATTGTGACGCGTGAGTTCCGTGAGAACGAGCCAGTCCTGCGCCGTGCGCTGCATCCACGTACCGATGTTGGAGACGATCGCGCCGCTCGCCCAGACCCGGTAATTGAAATTGCGTAGCGAACGGAACGTGCCTTTCACCGGGCTGTTTCCATGTGCGGGGTTAGGCCGGCGCGCAGACTTCCAGCTGTGATCGAACCCGGCATCATGCGCGCGAGCGCTCGAGCAACTCGAGGACTTCCTGGGTCGTGCCGGTTTCGCCGAGACGCGGAAAGATGCGCGTGATGCTGTTGGTGTGAGCGTCCGCATTGAGATCGGTCATGGCGTCGACGACGAGCGTGACGTTAAAGCCGAGTTCGTTGGCGTAGCGCGCGGTGGATTCGACACCGATGCTGGTGGCCACGCCTACGAGCACCACTTGCGTAACGTCTTGCTCGCGCAGATAGGCTTCGAGATCGGTGTTCGTGAACGCGCCCCAGGTGCGCTTGGTGACCCGATGATCCGACGGCTGCGCGTTGAGTTCAGGCACGAGGTCCGCGAAACCGGCCGGAAAGTCGCCGGCATGGCGCGCCTGTTCCGCGCGGCCCGGCGCGCCGCCGGTCACGTTGACGAGCACCACGGGCAGGCCGTGGCGGCGAAACGCGTCGGCGATGACGGCCGAGCGCTTGACGACGTCGCCAGTGGGATGCGCGGTGGGCAGCGCGACAATGCCTTGCTGCAAATCGACGACGATGAGTGCGGTCTTTGCGTCGAGCGTAGTGAATGCCATGAATTGCTCCTGAGAGTTATGAGTCGATGAGGCGTTTGAGTAAGTCGACGCCGGTAGCGAGTTGTCGTTGCTCGGCCGCCGAGAAGCGCGTCTGGATGGTGCGAAACAGCCAGTCTTCGCGCGCCGCGCGGCTTGCCTTGATCTTCTTGCGAAAGGCGGGTGTGAGGGAGAGGACCGTTTGCCGCCCGTCGTTCGGATCGGGCGCGCCGCTGACGAGGCCGGCGGCTTTCAGAACCGAAAGCGTTTCGCCCATGGATTGCGGACGCATGCCGTGAGCACGCGCGAGCGCGGTGACCGTTGCCGGACCTTCGCGCTCCAGCAAGCCGAGGACCTGCACTTGTGAAGGAGTGAAATCGCCCAGATGCGACTCTTCGCGCAAGCGGCGGCGCAGTTTGCCGACCAGCACGCGCAGCTCTTCCGCCATGGCGTGCAGGGTTTCGGTATCGGCCGGTAAATCGCTCTTGCTCATGCCATGACAGATGTGAAGGTTACCTGCGAAGGTTACCTTCGTATCTGGTTGAAGTCAAGGTGAGAGGGTGGCGTGGGGAGAATGAAAGGAGGGCGAAGCGTGCGCCGTTGGAGGCGGTATCAGGCTGCAAAGTCAGTTGTGCTCTTTGCGAAGACACGTTCGTATCTGGCGTCCGCATCGACCGACTCATGTGCGAAGGGCAGTGTTATGCATCTCGTCCTTGCTTTCTCGATTTGTTTAACTATAGTGTTAAATATCAACCGTCAGGTTTACAAAAGGAGACAATCATGAGCGAGCCGCTGCATCGTCCTTCGCTGGGATCCGCGGTGTACTACAAAGACCCGTTTGCAGCGCTCGACTGGCTCGAGCGGGCGTTCGGTTTCGAGCGCCAGATGGTCATCACGGACAACGACGGCCAGTTAGGCCACTCGGAAATGCGTTTCGGCGACAGCTACCTGATGGTCTGCCGCGAATGGTCGGAAAACGCGGCCAGTCCGGCGTCGATCGGCGGCAAGAACACGCAGTCGGTGCACGTGCAATTGCGTGACGGCATCGACGAGCATTGCGCCCGCGCGCGTGCCGCGGGCGCCGTGATTACGCGCGAACCGGAGGATCAGTTTTACGGCGACCGTGTCTACGCCGCCCGCGATCCGGAAGGGCACGTGTGGAGCTTCGGCCAGACGGTTCGCACCGTGTCGCGCGAGGAAGCCGAGCGCGTCAGCGGTCTGAAGATCGAAGGATGGGTGTAACGCATGGCCCTGCCCGCGAGCGCCTCGCTCGACCGCACGCTGGCCGCGCTAGCCGACCCGAACCGGCGGCAGGTGGTCGATCTGCTCAGCCGTCAGCCGATGCGCGCCGGCGAACTCGCGCAAGCCACCGGCCTGTCGCCTCAAGCGATGAGCCGGCACTTGCGTGTGCTGCGTTCGAGCCAGTTGATCGAAGAGTCGCATGACGGTGTCGATGCGCGCGTGCGCCTTTACGTGCTGCGCTCGACGCCGATGGCCGAGTTAAAGGCGTGGCTCGAACAGACCGAGGCCATGTGGGCCGGGCAATTGCTGTCGTTCAAAGCGCATCTGGAGGCACAGGGATGAGTTCGCGCGTGCAGGTGTCGTTGCGCGTGGCCGCCTCGCCGCAACGCGCGTTCGACGTTTTCACGCGCGAGATCGGCGCATGGTGGCGGCCCAATCAGCTCT
Source organism: Paraburkholderia sp. NPDC080076 (assembly GCF_050281145.1). NCBI lineage: Bacteria > Pseudomonadati > Pseudomonadota > Betaproteobacteria > Burkholderiales > Burkholderiaceae > Paraburkholderia > Paraburkholderia sp. NPDC080076. Next base: position 289,977 of record NZ_JBNNWQ010000009.1, read on the forward strand.
TTCAGTTCACGCCGCAGAGCGCCGGCGTGTTGTCGTTCGAACCTGCTGAGCAAGCGGGCGGTCAGGGGCGCCTGATCGAGACGCAGGCGGACGGCAGCGTCTTCGAGATTGGCCGCATCACGGTCTGGGAGCCGGGCGAGCGCCTCGCGTTCGGCTGGCGTCAGGCCAGTTTCAGCGACGCGCAGCACACGCACGTCGAGGTTCGTTTCGAAGCGGTGGGCGACGAAACACGCGTGACCGTTGAACATCGCGGCTGGGATACCGTGCCGCAGGAACACGTGGCGCGCCATCACTTTCCCGATCGCGTGTTTCTGCTGCGGCACGGCGAATGGTGGCAAGCGTTACTGGCTTCACTGCGAACGGCCGTACAGGCGTCCGGACCGACTGGCTGAGCGCTCGGGCGTTCCAGCGACGCAAAGCCTCAGCGCGTGGCGATCGCGGCCGCGACGCCCGCCATCACCGTCGCGCTCGCGCGGTTGGTGATCTTCACGGCGCGCCGCGTGGTGAGCAGCTTGCGCGCTCGCGTGGCGAGCAGCGCCCAGCCGAAGTCGACGGCCATCAGCACGATCAGCATGGTGAGCGTGAGTTCGAACCACGCGACGGTGCCGATGCGCGACACGTCGATGATGGTCGGCAACAGCGCGAGGTAGAACATCATGATCTTCGGATTGCCGAGCGTGACGAGCAGACCCGCCACGAACATGCGCCACGGCGAGCGGGCGCTCGGCAACTCGCTGCCTTGCACGTCGGCCGGCGCGCGCCACATCTTCCAGGCGAGAAACAGCAGATACGCCACGCCGATGAATTTGAGCACCACGAACACCATGCCGAAGCTGCGCGCAATCACCGCAAGTCCGGCCACCGCGCAGGTGAGCCAGAGCGCCTCGCCGATCCACATGGCGGCGAGAAAGGGCAGCACGTCGCGAAAGCCGTTGGTCAGCACGCGCGCGACCAACGCGGCGATACTCGGCCCCGGCGTGCCGGCCGCGACGATCAGCGCGAGGGCGAAAACGAGCAAGGCGGTTAGCGTCATGACGATCTCCACGAATTTCAGTGCGCGCGCAAGCGCCGGTTGACGAAGCGCCACACTCCGCTCACGAGTAGCGAGCCGACGCCGAGCGCGACGCCCAGCAGCACGATCGAACTCATATGATCGCGCACCAGCGGCACATTGCCGAACAGATAGCCGGCCGCCACCAGCGATACGATCCACAGCGCCGCGCCCGCCGTGACGAACGACACGAAACGCGCGAACGTCATGCGCGAAACGCCCGCGACGAACGGCGCGAAGGTACGCACCACGGCGATGAACGGTGACAGCAGGAAAGTCAGTCCGCCGCGTGCTTCGTAAAACGCATGCGCCTTGCGCAGCGCGTTCTTGTCGAGCCAGCGATAGTCGGCGGTATAGACTTTCTCGCCGATCGCGCGCCCGATCGCATAGTCGACGATGCTGCCCGCCACTGTCGCGGCGAACAGCACCGGAATCACGAGCCAGACGTTCAGCGCGCCGGTGGCCGCGAGACCGCCGCAAATGAAGATCAGCGGATCGCCGGGCAGGAAGAATAGCGGCAGGAAGCCAATTTCGACGAACACGACGAGAAACAGCATCGCGTAGACGGCGGTGCCGTATTGCACGATCAGGCCGCTCAGGTGCTGGTCGAAGTGCAGGGCGACCTGCAGCACATGCATAAGATCCATCTTGGGTCGAAGGGAAATTCAGATCTTCAGGAGTTTAGTCCCGCAGCGGCGCGCTGACTTGTCTATTTCTCGGAGGTGATGTCAATATCGGTGCGTGTCGTCGAGAATAACCACCACTACACACCAGCGAAAACGCCCATGCAACACGCCACCGCTGTCACCTTCCGCTTTGCCGGGCCGCACGATGCGAACGCCATCCGCACGATCGAATTCGAAGCGGGGCAGCGCTTCCTCAGCGTCGATATGGCGGGCATCGCGGATGCGCCGCCGATGGACCTGGAGCTCGTCGAGCGCAAGATCGCGGCGCGGGAGATCATCGTTGCCGTGGCTGCCGATGCGACGTGTGCCGGTTTCGTGATGTTCGAGCCGCAGCCCACGCGCATCTACGTGCAGGAACTCGATGTGCTCACCTCGCACACGGGGCAGCGCATCGGCGCGGCGCTGATCGAGCAGGTCGCGCAAATTGCGCGCGCACAACGACTCACGCAACTGATTCTGTCGACGTTTCGCGAGGTGCCGTGGAATGCGCCGTATTATCGGCGGCTCGGGTTTCGCGATATCGAAGAAGCCGAACTCGACGCGGCATTGATCGCGCGGCGCGACGCGCATATCGCGCGAGGACTCGACGAATCGAAGAGGGTGTTCATGCGGCGTGATCTTGCGTGATATGCGTGCTTTTTTCAGCCATAAAAAACGCGGCGGATGTGACCGGAACATATCGTTCATGTCACACCCGCCGCGCGGTTTTTAGCGTACTGCCGTGCATTTGCCGCTTTGACTCAGCGGCTTAACCTCCGTCGACCCTACGCATAGCTTCGCTTTTTTACAGCTTGCTGCAAGGCTTATTCCACGGTTTCCAGCGTCGGATAATCGATGTAGCCAGTTTCGCCGCGTGCATAGTACGTTGCCGGGTTCGGCTTGTTCAACGGCGCATTCGTGGCGAAGCGGCGCACCAGATCCGGATTCGCGATGAACAGTTGACCCCACGCCACCGCGTCCGCTTCACCTGCGTCGAGCACCTGTTGCGCGGTTTCCTTGGTGAACTTTTCGTTCGCGATGTACGGGCCGCCGAAGGCTTTCTTCAGTTGCGGGCCGAGACGGTCGTCGCCGAGCGCCTCACGTGCGGCGATGAACGCGATCTTGCGCTTGCCGAGTTCGCGGGCCACATAGCCGAAGGTGCCGGCCGGATCGGAATCGCCCATGGCGTGCGCATCGCGACGCGGCGCGAGGTGCACGCCGACACGATTCGCGCCCCACACGTCGATACAGGCGTCGGTGACTTCGAGCAGCAGACGCGCGCGGTTTTCGATCGGGCCCCCGTAGGCGTCGGTACGCTTGTTGGTGCTGTCCTGCAGAAACTGGTCGAGCAGATAGCCGTTCGCGCCGTGCACTTCGACGCCGTCGAAACCGGCTGACTTCGCGTTTGCCGCGCCTTTGCGGAAGGCTTCCACCACGCCGGCGATTTCATCGAGTTCCAGGGCGCGCGGCGTCACGTAGGGACGCTCCGGACGCACCAGGCTCACGTGGCCTTGTGCCGCGATCGCGCTCGGCGCGACCGGCAGTTCGCCGTTCAGGAACAGCGGGTCCGAAATACGGCCGACGTGCCACAGTTGCAGAAAAATCTTGCCGCCGGCGGCGTGCACGGCGCTCGTGACGAGTTTCCATCCTTCGACCTGCTCCTGCGACCAGATGCCCGGCGTCTCGGCATACCCCACGCCCTGCGGCGTGACAGATGTCGCTTCGCTGATGATCAGGCCGGCGCTCGCGCGTTCAGCGTAGTACTTCGCCATCAGCGCATTCGGCACGCGGATTTCTTCGGCGCGTTGGCGCGTGAGCGGCGCCATGATGATGCGGTTCGGCAGCGTGATGTCACCAATTTGCAGCGGATCGAAAAGAGTCGGCATATGAGTTCACCTTTGGCCGAGGGCGCGCGGCCCGAGCCGAAAAAAACTGCTTGATGAAAGAAGCGCGGCACTGCGAATAACAGCGCCTAGAACTGCGTGTTCATGTGCTCGAGGAACGCCTGGATGACGGCCTCGTTGCGTTTGAAAAACACCCATTGACCCACCCGCTTCGACGTGACGAGGCCCGCGCACTGCAAAGCCGCGAGGTGGGCCGACACGGTGGACTGCGACAAGCCGCAGTGTTCGTTGATCTTGCCCGCGCACACGCCGTAATCGAGCGGCAGTTCCTGGTCGCCGAAATGCGCGTACGGCTCGCGCAGCCAGCCAAGAATCTCCCGGCGAACAGGATTGGCAAGCGCTTTGTGAATCGCGTCGATGTCGAGCGTCATTGGGTGGGTTTCAGGGTCATCAACAACAGCCAGGTGAGGGCGCCGGTTGGCGCCCTCACGGCTGCATCGCTACAGGACGAATCATATATCGGATTTTGACGATATGCACGAAGGCACTACTGGCGGTGGGGGTGATAGGTGTGGACGCTCGACAAGGCCCTACTTTTCGACGTACCTCCGATCAGATGAGATGCCACATCGACCCACTATCGCAGACCGGTCGCGGGGAGCGCGACCCGCTGCAGCGCGGCCATCGGGCCGAGCCGCTCGATCACTTGCGTCTGCGCCGCGTCGCGCACGAAGAGCGATCCGGCGAATCCCAATGCGTTGATTGATACGCCCTCGACACGCTCTTCCGACCTCGGTACGAGCAACATCCATCGGCGTGTAACGAGCAGGTTGTACGGGGCCGATTGACGAAGTTCACCGTTTGACTCGACCGGTCGGACGCCGGCGGCTTCGAGCAGAGCACGGTAGCAGGAGAGGACCGACTGCGCCGCAGCCACGGAGATCGCGGCGCCGGGTTCGAGGTGCGCGAACGCATGCCGGAATGGCAGGCCTGGTACGCATTGCGGCAGACCATCGGCAAGGGTGGTTGCGAGAACGGGCTCGATGGGCACCGGCGGTTCAGAGTCGCCGAGCGGCAGCGGCATGATTTGCAGATGCTTGTGCGCCTGACTCGCGCCCGCGGCAGCGCCTGCATTGTAGAAACCGATGCCGTCGAACTCGGCCATGCAGGCAATCAGCGACTCGAAGTCGGCCAGGTTGAGGAGCGCGTCCTGCGGTTCGAAATCACGGGTAACGATCAGCAGATGATTGTCGATGACATTGAACTTGTTGAGCAAAGCCAGATGCGTGTCGGAGATATCTGCGACAAAGAGATCCGGCTCGTAGGGAAGGAATGGATTCTCCGATGGGCGCTCCCCGCCATGAAGCTTTTGCGTTTGCCGGCGCTGCTGCTCCTTGCGGTTCAGGCTCGAGACCTGCCGCACGATAAAACGGATGCCGCCGCTTTCAATCACCTCCTGGAAGGTTTCGATCTGTTGCAGCGCGCCGCAGCGCAGCGCGTGCGCGGTCTGGCGCAGCATGGCAGGCCACAGGGTTCCCGGTTGAAGGCGTCGATTTTCCATGGCTCGTTGCGGAGACACGTTCGTCATTGGGCACGCTCATCGATTGCCGCTAAAGCTTGTAACCGATCGTGCGCAACAGATCCTTGCGCCATTGCACGTCTTCCTCGCTTTCGACGCCGAGCGGCGAGAATCCATCAATCACGCCGACGATGCCACGGCCCTGGTCCGTTTCCGCGATCAACACCTCGACGGGATTCGCTGTTGCACAGAAGATCCGGCATACCTCGGGCACCGCCTTGATCGCGTTCAGCACGTTGACCGGAAAAAAACCGTCTCCGAGAAAAACAAAGAAGCTGTGGCCCGCGGCGACGCTCATCGCGTTTTTGCAAGCCATCTCGACCAGGCTTTCCTCGGTGCCGGAGCGGCGCACGAGGCGCTTGCCTGATGCCTCGCAGAACGCCAGGCCAAACTTGATGCCGGGCACGGTGCCAACCATTGCCTCGTGAATATCCTCGACGGATTTGATGAAATGGGTTTGCCCGAGGATGAAGTTAGTCGTTTCGGGCTTGACGATTGTGACGGCGGACAATTGCATATCGGACCTCGCTCCGTTGCGACAGCACACTGGTAAAGACGCGCAGACGAGCGGCAATTGTGACTTCAGAGATTTGCGCCAGCCAGTCCACCGCTTTACCCCCATCTTCTAGGCTAGTACTAACCGCCCTTCAGCGGAAGCACAGTTCGCCGATGAGGTCTCGCCAGCCTGCTGTTTTCTCGTTACCAGCCGGCATTCATGTCTGGCGCGGTCCTTTGACAGCCTCTTTCAATCATTCGGGTACATGCGTTGACCCAGAGCCCGCCGTAACCTCATCGGTCAAGGGACAGTTCTGAACTTTGCGTGCCGACGGCAATATGTAATGGCGGAACTGCTCACGCAGCTTCAGCTTGTGCAGCTTCCCGGTTGCGGTGTGGGGCAGCTCGTCGACGAAGACGACATCGTCGGGAATCCACCACTTGGCGACCTTGCCTTCGTAGAATCCACGCAGCTCGTCCTGGGTCACATCGCTATCGGGACGCTTGACGACCACCAGCAGCGGCCGCTCTGTCCATTTCGGATGCGCACAGGCAATACACGCCGCTTCCGCCACCGCGGGATGCGCAACTGCCACGTTCTCGATGTCGATCGAACTGATCCACTCGCAGCCGGACTTGATCAGGTCTTTGCTGCGATCGGTGATGCGCATGAAGCCGTCGCGATCGATCGTCGCGACGTCACCCGTCGCAAACCAGCCATCGACGAGCGGCGACGTATCGTGGCGGAAATAACGGTCGATCACCCACGGCCCGCGCACATGCAGATCGCCGAACGCGACGCCGTCCCACGGCAATTCGCGCCCGCCGTCGCCAACGATCTTCATGTCGACGCCATAGATCACATGCCCTTGCTTTTCGAGCAGCCTGCGCTGCTCGTCGGGCGAGCGCTGCATCTGCTCCCAGTTGAGTCTTGCGAGCGTGCCGAGCGGCGACATCTCCGTCATGCCCCAGCCATGGATGGCCTCGACGCCATAGTCGTCCCTGAACATCCTGAGCATCGCGGGCGGGCACGCCGAGCCGCCGATTATCGTGCGCTCCAGCGACGAGAAGCGCACGCCCGCTTCGCGCACGTAGTTGAGCAGCCCGAGCCACACGGTCGGCACGCCCGCCGAACACGTGACGCGCTCGGCTTCCATCAGCTCGTAGAGCGACTTGCCGTCGAGGTCCTTGCCGGGGAACACGAGCTTCGCGCCGGTCAACGGCGCGCCGTGCGGAATGCCCCACGCGTTCACATGGAACATCGGTACGACGGGCAGCACGGAATCGCGCGCGGACAAGCCCATCGCGTCGGGAAGCGATGCGCCTAGCGCATGCAGCACCGTGGAACGATGCGAATACAGCGCGCCCTTCGGATTGCCTGTCGTGCCCGACGTGTAGCAAAGATTCGAGGCGCTTCGCTCGTCGATGAGCGGCCAGTCGAATTGACCGTCCATCTCCGTGAGCAACGCTTCGTAGCACGATGCGTCCGTCGACATGCGCGGCCTATGCGCCTCGTCCGTCATCGCAATCCAGCCGCGCACGTTCGGACATTGCGGCGCAAGCATATCGACGAGCGGCGCGAACGTGAGGTCGAATAGCACATAGCTGTCGTCGGCGTGATTGACGATATACGCGATCTGCTCGGGAAAAAGCCGCGGATTGATCGTGTGGCAGACGGCGCCGAAGCCTGTCGTGCCGTAGTACGTTTCCAGATGCCGGTAGCCGTTCCATGCGAGCGTGCCGATTCGGTCACCCGCTTCGACGCCAAGTGCGATGAGCGCCTGCGCGAGTTGCTTTGCGCGCCGCTCGCAATCGCGATATGTATAGCGATGCACGTCGCCCTCGACGCGCTTCGACACGATCTCCGTCGTGCCGAAGTAGCGTGACGCATGCGCCAGCAACGAAGAAACCGTCAGCGGCACATCCATCATCTGTCCATGCAGCGGTGTCGTCATAGCCGCGTCTCCCTGCTGTTCTCAACGCTTCGCTTTGGCACTCGAAGGCTGACTCTTCGTGCTCGAATTGACCGGCTGATGCTTCTATTGGCCTCTGACTTAACCCACGCAGCAATCCCGTTCAGTGATTCAAGATAGGCTAGCCCTGGACCTGTTGCAAATGGCTAACGAGAATATTGCCAGCCTCGATGGCGCCTTCCGGGACGAAGTCCCTTATTCGGCTAATTAACGATACGGCCCTGGAGGGCGCTCTTGTCGCAACCGGGTCCTGCGCCTAATGTTTAGAAGCAGGCACGGGACAAGGGAAGGGATCGTATGCGCTGCACAAACTGCGGATTCGAGAATCCCGCTGGGGCCAGCTTCTGTGAAGCATGCCGTGCCATGCTGGCACGCACGTGTCCGCGCTGTGGACAAGAGGCGGGGTCTTCCGCGAAGTTCTGCAGCGAGTGCGGCGCGCCGCTGACTGATGGGCCCGCGGGGGCGTCCGCGCAGTCCCGGTCCGTTTCAGAGCCGTCCCCGGCGCCTGTCCATTACACGCCACACCACCTTGCCGAGCGCATCCGCGCCGAGCAGGCGGCCATGGAAGCACGGGGCGAAATCGCTGGCGAGCGCAAGACCGTCACGGCGCTATTTGCCGACATGGCGGGGTCCACGGCGCTGGTTCACGACCTGGACCCGGAAGAAGCCCAGCGCCTGATCGAGCCCGTCGTCGCGCTGATGATGGACGCTGTTCACTACTACGAGGGCTATGTCGCCAAATCGCTGGGCGACGGCATCCTGGCGTTGTTCGGCGCGCCCATCGCCCACGAGGACCATCCGCAGCGCGCGCTGTATGCGGCGCTGCGGATGCAGCATGCGATGCGCCGCCACGGGGATCGGATTCGTCTGGAAAAAGGCATCCCACTGCAAATTCGCGTCGGCATCCACACCGGTGAGGTCGTCGTGCGTTCGATCCGCACGGACGACCTCCACACCGATTACGATCCGGTCGGCCACACGATCCACATCGCGTCCCGGATGGAAGGGATCGCCGCCCCTTCGTCGATTCTGGTGAGCGAGAGCACATACAAACTCGCCACGGGCTATTTTGAATTCAAGGCGCTGGGGGCCACCCAGGTCAAAGGGGTCCCCGAGCCGCTCGTCGTGTATGAGGTATTGGGTCCCGGCGCGTTACGCACGCGCCTGCAACTGTCGGCATATCGCGGCCTTGCCCGATTCGTGGGCCGGCAACTCGAACTGGACCACTTGCATGCGGCGCTGGAGGAGGTAAAAGAGGGGCGCGGACGGGTCGTCGCAGTGGCAGGCGAGGCCGGGGTCGGCAAGTCGCGCCTGTTCCATGAGTTCAAGGAGCGCTCTCAGGGCAATCGTGTGTTGCTGGAGACGTTTTCGGTTTCGCACGGCAAGGCCTTCGCCTATTTGCCGCTCATCGAGCTATTGAAGAACTATTTCCAGATCACCGCTCGCGACGACGAGCGGCAGTGTCGGGAAAAGGTTATGGGCAAGGCGTTGACTCTCGAGCGAAGCTTCGAGGATCTCGTGCCCTACCTTCTCTACCTGCTAGGCATCGGCGAGCGAGGATCGGCGCTCGCGGAAATGGATCCGCAGATCCGGCGTGACCGGACCATTGACGCGATCATCGAGCTTCTCACGCGGGAGAGCCGCGACCAGCCGATCGAGTTGTTGTTCGAGGATCTGCAATGGCTGGACCGCGAGACCGAAGCATTTCTCTTGAGCCTCATCGACCGCGTGGCGAATTCACGGATCCTGCTGCTGGTGAACTACCGGCCAGAGTATCAGCCTGTCTGGGAACGCGTGGGCCATTGCAGCCAGTTGCGACTCGAACCGCTTGGTCCGGCGGAGGCCCAGGGATTGCTCTCCGCGCTGCTTGGAGACGATCCCACCCTCGTAGCGCTCAAACAGCTCATTTTGGAGAAGACGGAGGGCAATCCCTTCTTCATGGAGGAAGTCGTCCAGACGCTGGTCGAAGAGAAAGCGCTGCTGGGCGAGCCCGGCCGTTTCCGGATCGAGCACACCCCGGCTGCGCTGCATATTCCGACCACCGTGCAAGGTGTGCTGGCCGCTCGCATCGACCGGCTCCCTGTCGCGGAGAAGGACTTGCTGCAGGCGCTTGCCGTCCTCGGCAAGGAGTTTTCATTCAGTCTGGTCCAACGCATCTGCGAGGGGCCGGGCGCCCCGACCGATGACGCGTTGCGGGAGCTGCTGGCCCGGCTGGAGGCCGCGGAATTCATTTACGAGCGTCCCGCGTTTCCGGAGGTCGAGTATTCGTTCAAGCACGCGCTGACCCAGGAAGTCGCCGGCCGGTCGCTGCTGACTGAGCGCCGTAGCGCCCTGCACGAGCGGGCGGCGCAGGCCATCGAGGCGCTGTTCTCCACCCGTATCGCGGATTACTGGAGCGAATTGGCGCATCACTACAGGCTGAGCGGCAATGTCCCGAAGGCCGTGGAATACCTGCACCGCACCGGGCAACAGGCGCTCGAGCATTCCGCCCATCTGGACGCGATGCGCCATCTCGGCGCGGCGCGGGAGTTACTCGAGCATTTGCCTGACACGGCCGAGCGCGCTCAGCAGGAACTGACGCTGCTGCTCTCGCTGGGGCCCGCCTTGGTGGCCGTCCGCGGCTATGGCGCGCCGGAGGTCGTGGCGGCGTACACGCGCGCGCTGACGTTGTGCGAACGGATCGGCGAGACATCGAAGATCTTCCCGGTGCAACTGGGACTGAGGACCTATTACCAGCTGCGCGCGGAGTACCGTACCGCGAACGAACTGGGAGAGCGGCTGCTGCGCATGGGACGGCAGATCGGGAAACCGGCCTTGCTGGTGGAGGCGCATCTGGCGCTCGGGTCAAGCCTGTTTTTCCAGGGCGATCTCGAAGCTGCCCGCGTCCACCAGGAACAAGCGCTGGTTTTCTATTTCCAGGAAAGGCACGAAGAGCAGGTCTACGACCACGTGATCGATCCGGGCGTGCGCGCCCTGAACTTTATGGCCTGGACCCTGTGGCATCAGGGATACCCCGATCAGTCGAGCAAACGGAGTCAGGAGGGGCTTGCACTGGCCCGGAAATATAGCGGCGGTTCGAGCCTCGCGCTGACATTGGCCTACACGGCGCAACTGCATCAGTTTCGCGGTGATGCGACGCTGACCCGCAAGTACGCGGAGGCCGTCGTGTCGCTCGCGGCCGAGCAGGGGATGTCGTTCTGGCTCGCGTGGGGAACGATTCTGCGCGGCAGGGTGCTGTGCCAGCAGGGAAGCCTCCAGGAGGGAATTGCGCAGATGCGCGAGGGAATGGCCGGCTACCGGGCGACCGGGGCCGAAATGGGGTATTCGTACTTTTTGGCGCTGCTCGCCGACAGCTACCGGCAAGCGGGCGAGACGGATGCGGGCCTCGGCGCGATCGCCGAAGCGATGGCGATGGTGAGCCGTTCAGGCGAGCACTGCTACGAGGCGGAGTTGCATCGGATCAAAGGGCATCTGCTGCTCGTCGCGTCGGGTGCTCGCATCGGCGATGCCACCCGCGCGGAAGAAGCCGAGGACTGCTTTCATCAGGCGATCGCAGTGGCCCACCATCAGGGCGCCAGGTCGTTCGAATTGCGGGCCGCATCGAGCCTCGCCCGTTTGTGGCAATGCCAGGGCAAAACGGCGGACGCGCGCCAGGCGTTATCCGAGGCCTACGGCAATCTGGCAGAAGGCTTTGACACCGCCGACATGCGAGAGGCGAAAGCCTTGCTCGATGCGTTGGCGTTGTGCGAGGGGTGAACGATCGATGATACGTGGCGCCGACTGGCGTGTGATTGACCGGCGCACCGCGCCGGGCGAGTGCTACCGAATCCGCAGTGACCCAGGAGACGGGAAATGACGACGAAGAATACAAGACGTCGCGGCGATGACGAGCACAAGCCGGTCGCGCTGGCTTTGCAAGGTGGCGGGATGCACGGTGCGTTCACGTGGGGCGTGCTCGACCGGCTGCTCGAGGACGGCAGGCTCGCGATTGAAGGGGTGAGTGCGACCAGCGCCGGCTCGATGAATGCCGCGGTGCTCGCGTACGGGCTGCTGAAAGGGGGCGAGGACGGCGCACGGCAGGCGCTGCACGACTTCTGGTACGCCGTGGCGCAATCCGCCGAGCGTTACAACCCGTTGCGCTGGATGCCGTGGCTGAAAGGGACGCACAGCTTCGGGTTCGATCATTCGCCGTTATATGCGTTCGCCGACATGGCGCTGCGGATTTTCTCGCCCTACCAGTTCAATCCGAACAATCTCAATCCGCTGCGCGAGGTGCTCGACAGTCAGGTCGACTTTACCGCGTTGCGAAACCAATGTCCCATCCATCTGTATCTGTGCGCGACCAACGTCGAGACGGGGAAAATACGCCTCTTCACGGGCGAGGATATCTGCGCGGACGCGGTGCTTGCATCCGCGTGCGTGCCGACGCTGTTCCAGGCGATCGCCATCGACGGTGAACACTACTGGGACGGCGGCTACATGGGAAATCCAGCTATCTACCCGTTGATTTACCACTGCAATACGCGCGATGTCGTGATCGTCCACATCAACCCGCTCGTTCGCCGGGGCGTGCCGATTACGGCTGCCGACATTCTCAACCGCATCAGCGAAATCAGCTTCAATTCGTCGCTGATGCGTGAGATGCGCGCGATCGCCTTCGTCACAGATCTGATTCAGCATGGCAAAGTGGATGGTAACGAGATGAAGGAGATGCTGATCCATTCCATTCGATCCGACGAGGCAATGTGTGCGCTCAGCGTGTCCAGCAAGTACAACGCCGATTGGGATTTCCTTTGTGGACTGCGCGATAACGGGCGGCGCGAGGCCGATGCGTGGCTCACGCATCACTACCGGAACGTTGGGCAACGCTCGAGTATCGACATTCGCGAGGAGTTTCTGTGAGCATTGCGAGTCGATCGCCGCACAGCAACGAGGTCGCGATAGGCACGGCACCGGACGCTCACGCGTCGGCGCATGGTGCAAAGGGGCGGGAATGAGTCAGACGCAGGCGCGCTTCATCGCATTGTGGTCACGCAGCGGCGGCTTGCGCGCCGAGGCCGCCTATGCTGAGCTGGCGCAGCTATATGCCGAACCGGCGCGCTATTACCACACGCTGCGCCATATCCGCCGCTGCTTGCGCGATCTCGACCTGGCGCGTAGCGCGATTCCTCATCCCGATGTTGTGGAGCTTGCGCTGTGGTGTCACGACGTGATCTACGTTCCCGGCGCGCGGGACAACGAGCAATGCAGCGCGGACTGGTTCCGGCAATGGGCAGATGACCGTATCGCTGCGGGCGGGCGTATCTGCGAAATGATCCTGGCGACGAAGCATACGCGTGTGCCGGCCGGATTGGACGACCGCTTTGCCTGCGATATCGACCTCGCGGTGCTGGGTGCTCGACGCAATCGTTTTCGCGAGGACGGGGTGCGCCTGAGAGCGGAACGTCCCGACCTCGACGACCGCGCCTACGACATGCACGAACGGACGATTCTGGGCAAGCTGCTGGCACGTCCGCGCATTTACTACACCGATTTTTTTCATGCCCGCTGCGAAACGAGCGCGCGGAGCAATCTGATATGGAGGCTTGGCCTGCCAGTGCCGCGATGACCGTGAGGTGGCGTCCGTCAACAGTCTTTGCGGTCAAAGCGCGGACGGTGTGTCTTTCATATCGCCTTCGGCCCACTCCCGAACTGCATTCGCAAATAATCGAAGTGCTGTTGGTGGGTGGCGATTCGCCGGGTAGTAAAGGCAGAGCCCAGGAAATGATGGGCTCCACTCAGTGAGCAACTGGACGAGGCGCCCCGACTGTACGTGCTCGGCTGCAATGTAATCCGGAATCCACGCAATACCTATCCCGTTGAGCGCTGCCTCGATCATGAGGTTGAGGTTGCCGAGCGTCATCGGACCATCGACATCGATGCTCGCGCTCTTTCCGCGACGTTCGAGATCCCATCGATACAGGGCGCCGCTCTCGAAACGAAAGCGGATGCATCGATGTTGCGCAAGATCATGGGGCGCCTGAGGCGCGGGATGTTGCCGTAAATAGTCCGGCGATGCCACGGCCGCGAACCGCATATCGTCTCCGAAGCGCACGGCGATCATGTCGCGTGGAACGTCTTGCAGCACGCGAATGCCCGCGTCGAATCCATCGGCAACGATATCGACCAACCGCGTATCAACGACGATTTCGATATGTATGTCCGGATATCGCGTCAGGAAGCCCGGCAAGACGCCGCGCACGAGCGGTTTTGCCGCGGATTCAGACGCGCTGATGCGAATCACGCCCGACGGACGGTCGCGCGTGGAAGCCGCTTCGCTCACAGCGCTTTGCAGATCGGCGAGGGCGGGACCTACGCGCCGCAGCAACCGCTCTCCTGCCTCGGTGAGCGCGACCGAACGCGTCGTCCGGTTGAACATTCGCACGCCCAGACGCGCTTCGAACGCACGCATGGCATGGCTGAGCGCCGACGGCGACACGCCCAGGTTACGCGCGGCCGCACTGAAGCTGCGCTGATGCGCGATCTCCACGAAGATCGTCAGATCCGAAAGACCAGCTTTCTGCATAGTTGAGAGATGTTCATAAGCCCATGCAATTGTAGGCCGATTGTTGAGTCCATCACAGCAGACTAAGCTTCATCTTTCACATGCCATTTGGCGATCCGAAGGAGATAGAGCAATGCAAAAGCGCAAGCTTGGTAACGGTGGACTCGAGGTGTCGGCGCTCGGTCTAGGTTGCATGGGGCTCAGCTTTGGTTACGGGCCGGCCGTCGGGAGAGCCGACGGCATCGCACTCATCCGTTCGGCGTTTGAGGCGGGCGTGACGTTTTTCGATACGGCAGAGTGCTACGGCCCGTTCGTCAATGAGGAACTGGTGGGCGAAGCGGTTGCGCCGTTTCGTGACCAGATCGTGATCGCGACGAAGTTCGGGTTCCAGGACGGCGATTCGAAGAATCCGTCCGACTGCCGTCCCGAACGCATCCGCGCGGTCGCGGAGGCCTCGTTGAAGCGGCTCAAGACCGATCGTATCGATCTCTTCTACCAGCATCGCGTCGATCCGAACGTTCCGATCGAAGATGTCGCGGGAACCGTGAAGGACCTCATTCGGGAAGGCAAGGTCAAGCACTTTGGTTTGTCGGAGGCGGGCGCTCAGACGATCCGCCGTGCTCATGCCGTGCAACCGGTCGCCGCGCTGCAAAGCGAGTACTCGTTGTGGTGGCGCGAGCCGGAGCAGTCCGTGCTCCCAACGCTCGATGAGCTCGGTATCGGCTTCGTTCCTTTTAGCCCGCTCGGCAAGGGGTTCCTGACCGGCGCGATCAACCCGGGTACCGAGTTCGCCTCGAACGATTTTCGTAACGTCGTGCCGCGGTTTTCCGAAGCGAATCGCAAGGCGAATGCGGCGCTCGTCGACTTGCTCGGCGAGATAGCGGCCGGAAACGGCGTGACGCGCGCGCAAATTGCACTTGCCTGGCTGCTTGCACAAAAGCCAGGGATCGTGCCGATTCCGGGCACCACGAAGCTGCATCGGTTGAAAGAGAACGTGGGGGCCGCAGCTGTGGAGTTGTCGGCGGACAATCTCGCGGCGATCGAATCAGCGTTACAGCATGTTCAAATTGCCGGCGAGCGCTATCCGGCGCATATGCAGCAACGTATTGATCGCTAACGCAAATCGATCGAACAGGTGACGAGGACCCGATATGCAGCAAGTGACTCTGAGCAATGGCGTCGACATGCCTATCCTTGGCTTCGGCGTCTATCAGATACGCGATCACGATGAATGCGAGCGTTACGTGATCGACGCGATCAACGCGACAACGCGATCAGCGCGCTGCAGTCCGCGTCCGCACCATGCGGGCACCTATTGGCGCACAATGATCAACCCACGGGTGCCTGCACCGCAGGTGTGAAGGTTCGCATCACTCGCCAGCGTATGGTCGGAAGATCGCCCGACACAGTGACGCGGACATAGCAGCCGGAGTAACGTCCGGCCGCCCGTGGCCACCTCGTCGCTCGCGAGGATCGGCAGGAGCATGGCGACGACAGCCCGGAGCGCGTCCAGGTTTTGCTGACGGATGGACCGGCCGGGCTACATTTCGACTCGGTGCCGCTACGATCGAGATAAAAGACGCAGGCCTGGGGAGCGTGAATTCCGGTTGCAGAACGCCCGCTTCAAGGTCAACGTACCCGATGCGATGGCGGCCGCCTTGCACGAAGGCATGGGTATCGGTGCGCTGCCGACGTTGACGATAAGATCGGCGTTCAAGTCCGGCTCGTTGATTAGAGTGCTGCCCGACTATCATCTTCAGCTGCTGAATATTTACGCGGTCTATGCATCGCGCCAGTACCTCGACGCGAAGATCAGAACATGGATTGATTTCTTGCGGGAGTCGATCGCACAAGCGTTAAGCGCCGACGAGGCTGCATTCGGAACCACGCCCGTCAAGCTATCCTGAAGAACGGCGCCGTACGGGGCCGTCATTGAGGAGGGAAAGCGGAGAGTACGATCGAGCCGAGTTCATCGAGTATCTCGACATACGGACGCGGCGTAACCCGCGGGTTGAGCGCAACATGATTGACGCCCGCGTCGCGCGCCTGTTCGAGGAACTCTCTCAACGCACGGCTGCCTATGGCGAACCCGCCGCGAATTCGTGTAAACGGATGATCGGGCTTCGGATGCAAATAAAGGAAACCACCAAAGGCGAGTGGTTTGAATGCGGTCGTATTGGCGGTGGACTGTGTGAGGCTGCGCCATTCTTCTGCGAAGCTGCGCAACTCGGATGGATCCGGCACGAACCCGAGGTAACCATCCATGTTCTCGGCGATCCACTGCAACGTTTGCTGCGAGCGGCCGACGGCAATGGCGGGCGTGCGGCCATACGGCGGCTTGGGAAGCATATCCAGCGCACCCAGCGATCGTCCGAAGCGCGCCGACGCGAATTGCGGGAACGCGCTTTCGCTGACATTCCGATAAACACCGTAGGCG
Organism: Paraburkholderia sp. NPDC080076; assembly: GCF_050281145.1. Taxonomy (NCBI): domain Bacteria; kingdom Pseudomonadati; phylum Pseudomonadota; class Betaproteobacteria; order Burkholderiales; family Burkholderiaceae; genus Paraburkholderia; species Paraburkholderia sp. NPDC080076. The sequence continues at coordinate 306,565 of NZ_JBNNWQ010000009.1, forward strand.
TCTCTGAACCGTTCGCCGCGCGTCTCGAAGTCGATGCCGAACGCGGGATACTCCGATGGCCGGTCACCACTCGACATGCCGATCACAACGCGTCCGCCCGTCAGTTCATCGAGCGAGTTGACCTGTTTCGCCAACAGCAGCGGCTCGCGCATCGGCAGCACGATGCCGGTCGTGCCGAGCGTGATATTGCGCGTTGCGGCAGCGAGGTGCGCGATATAGATCAGCGGCTCGAAAATCTGCCCGGTGTCGCCATAAGCGGGATCGAAGAACGGGATGTCGCGTGCCCATAACGCCGCGACGCCCAGGCTCTCCGCGCGTTGCGCCATCGAAATGTGGTCGCGCATCGTAGGATGCGGCATGCCGGGGTGCGTTTCCAACGGCAGAATCAGCCCGACAGTGAGTTCGCGCGGCTGGAATACGCGGCTATATCCCGGATGCGACTCAAGTCGAATCGTGGTCGCGGTTGCGTCGGTGCGGGCAGGGGTGACGGACATATCCATGGCGGTTCCTCAGAGCGTGATGGGAGAGTACGCACTTTCTCGTCGGGGAAAAACGCAGCCATGCAAACAACACTTGATACACGGAGTCATCAACCGTGTTCATAAGACCTTTTCCATCTGGGCGATGAATGCGCCAATCACGACCTCGTCCGCACCGCGGCGTGAGAGACCGTGGCGTACGGAAAACAGCCGATACGTCTTCCCGGAAGCATTTATTCCATCGAGGCAAAACTGTTGTTCGGCGAGGGGTCGTGCCAAACAGCCACCGTGACTCCTATAGTTCGCTTGGACCGCATGCCTGATTTATCAGCCAACCTGTACCAAGGCTCTATGTGCGCACTACTGCCCTTTATCGATCTGTTCAAACGGCGCCATGGCGGCGCCGCACGGTGTAATCATGAAACGTTTTAGTCTGATCGCGTCACTATGTGTTGCGTCGCTCATGTCGCCGGCAATTCAGGCGCAAGAACCGCCGCCGTCCGGCTACCACTACAGCTTGCCGTTCGACGTCGCTCTCGACGCGGCGAAAGAAGCGATACGCGTGTGTGAAACGAAGCATTACTGGGTGACCGCCACGGTGCTCGATATGGATGGCGTGCCGCAAGTGGTACTGCGCGGAGACAGGAGCACGGTACACACCGCTGAATCGAGCATGCGTAAAGCGTTCACCGTCGTGACGCTAGGGCCGGAATTCGGCTTTGACCGATCGAGTGGCTTTTTCGAATTGATGAAGACGAGTCCGTACGCACCGCAACTCGCGACCGTGCACAACGTCATGGCGTTGCCGGGTGCGGTAGCGTTCAAGGTGAACGGAGAAATAGTGGGCGCGCTCGGTATCGGCGGCGCACCCGGCGGCGACAAGGACGAAGTGTGCGCTGCGGCGGGTGTCGCGAAAGTCGCGGACCGCTTGCCGCACTGAGCCGTCGAGTCTCACCAAAAGTCCGCGATGCATGCCGGGTCGGCAAGAAGTTCATCGGGCGAGATCCTGGTAACAGTACGCGCTCAGGCGGCCGCAACTCGTGGATCGAAGTCGAACTCGAGCCGGATTCCGCCCGGTTCGAAAATCATCGTGTGCCGCTTTGGGCCGGCACCCAAGGATTCGGGTGCAAATTGAACTTCGACACCAGGCCATTTGGACACCTTCGAGAACACGTCGTCGAGCGCTGCTTCACTGCCGACGCGCAGGGCCAGGTGGTGCAGGCCTACGTTCGTTTTGCGGTCGAATTCCACGCGGCCCGCCTGATTCTGCACTTCCCACAGCGTCAGCATCACGTGCCCGTCAGACACGAATGCAGCCGGATAGTCCGGCTTCTCGCCAATTTGCGTCCATCCCAAACAATTGATGAAAAAGTCGCGAGTGAGATTCAGATCACGAACGGTCAAGCCGATGTGATCGATGCCAAGCGTCAGCGGTTTCGCAGTCATTTCGAGCCTCCGGGTTGTGGTGATGATGCTACCGCAGAAAAGCAATGTCGATCGATGGCGCGCGGGGCGGCGCGATCAGATCGCAATGGATGTAGTCGGGACGCTCAGTCGTGCATGGCGAGCCAGTCGATGCGTGCATTCACGCGCACCCGGTAAACGATGTCTTGATTGATCTGGGGTTAACCCCGACAACGTTGAAGCATAGACTTCATTCACCGCTTCAAACAACTGAGTCTGTCGCAGGCAGGTCCAACATTTATCGAGGTGTTTGTCATGAAATCATTTATCCGTGGAGTCCTTATTGCCGGCGCTCTTGTGATTCCCGCTGCGTCCTTCGCTCAATCGACGGAGCACACGACACGTGCGCAGGTCCGCGCAGAACTCGTGCAACTGGAGAGTGTGGGTTATCACGTCGGCGACGGTGATCCGACGCACTATCCTGATGCAATCCAGGCCGCCGAAGCGAAGGTGGCGGCGCGCGATGCATCGACTAGCAACTACGGTGGCGCATCGAGCAGCACATCCCAGTCGAGTGGTGGTGTGTCGGCTGCGGACTGGAATGCAATGTATAGCCGCTGAGCGGTGATGGTGTTTCTTCTGGTACCAGGACGCGGCCATGACGGCCACCCGTCCTGGTTTGCGCTGATGCCCATCCATAGAGTCCGACGCGGACTCAAATAACGAATACAAGAACTCTTGGCCGGCGGCAATAACTCGATTACTCTTTTCATTGCAATCGCGTAGGCGGTCATAGCGCCGCGTCATTGCCCTGCGCACCGGTGACTGTCGGGCAACCGATGGCGGCGCCCATCAGCATTGGAGGAGAAGCCGCGATGAGCAACGAGTCAGGGCCGGAAGGCGGTACGCCTTCCCCTCAGCCTTCCGCGGACGGAAGCCGTATCGACGACGCATTCGCCGATGACCCGGCCGTGCGCGATCACCCGCGTTACCAACAGATGTTTCCGGTGCTCACCGATGGGGAAGTCGACAAGGTGCGCCGCTTCGGCAGCTTGTCCCGCTACGTCAAAGGCGAATTGCTCTACCGTGCGGGGAGCCTCTGCCCCGGAATGTTCGTCCTGCTGTCGGGCAAAGTTCGGATAGTCGGCCGCGATGGCCTCGGCCACGAACGGATCATTCACACCTATACGCAGCGCGGCGAGTTCACCTCGGATGTCACCCAGCTCTCGAGCAAACCCGCGGTTGTCGACGCACATGTCGTCGAAGATGTCGAAGCGGTGTTGTTGCGGCCCGACGAACTCAGCACCATGATGATCAGTGAAGCCGATCTTGGCGAAAAGATCATGCGCGCACTGATTCTGCGGCGTGTCCTCGTGATCGAGCGCGGACAAGGGGTGATTCTTGTCGGCTCATCCAATCATCCACAACTGCGCGCGCTGCAGAATTTCCTGCGCCGCAATGCTTTTCCGAATATGACGCTCGATGCCGAGCAGGATGCCGAAGCCATTGCGCTGCTCGAACGCCTGACGCCGCAGCCCGATGACTTTCCACTTGTGGTTTGTCCGGACGGTACTGTGCTGCGAAATCCCGACGAGGGGCAGCTCGCATCTTGCCTCGGACTGATCCCCGAGTTCGATCCGACGCACGTCTACGATGTGGCGATTGTCGGCGCAGGCCCGGCTGGACTAGCGGCGGCCGTATACGCGGCATCCGAGGGACTGTCGGTCGCGGCGCTCGACTGTCGCGCACCCGGCGGCCAGGCCGGTACGAGTGCACGCATCGAGAACTATCTGGGCTTTCCCACCGGTATCACGGGTCAGGCTCTCGCAGGCCGCGCGTTTGTCCAGGCGCAGAAGTTCGGTGCACATATCGGCATTCCGTGCGAGGTCAAGGCGTTGTATTGCCATAAGCAACCGCTTGTCATAGAGCTTGCCGATGGCCGCCGCATTGCCACACGCACTGTGGTCATCGCCAGTGGTGCGGAGTATCGGCGACCTGATGTCGAGGATCTCCCGCGCTTCGAACGCTGTGGCGTTTATTACTGGGCTACGCCAATCGAGGCAAGGCTGTGCCGCAAGGAGCCGGTGTTGCTGGTCGGTGGCGGTAATTCGGCGGGGCAAGCGGCGGTGTTTCTGGCCTCACATGCCGAGCATGTGCATATGTTTATCCGCAGCGCGAGTCTCGAACACAGCATGTCGCACTATCTGGCCGAACGTGTCGCATCTCTGGCGAACGTGACGCTTCATACGCGTATCGAACTGACCGCGCTCGAAGGGGCAGCACGCCTCGAGCGCGTGCACTACCGCGGTGCCGGCGGCATTGAAGGAAGTATGACGGCACATCATCTGTTCGTATTCATCGGCGCGGAACCAAATACAGAATGGCTCAAGACATGCAGCGTGTCGCTCGACAGCAAGGGGTTCGTCTTGACGGGGACCGATCTCGAGGAAGCGGGCGTCCATTCCATGCCGTTGCAGACGAGCGTCGAGGGTGTCTTCGCGATCGGCGACGTTCGTTCAGGATCGACGAAGCGTGTCGCGTCGGCTGTGGGTGAGGGCGCGGCCGTAGTGGCGCAGATTCACGGATTCCTGACCGGTGCGCGGTGAGTCATTCGAACTAGCAACCTTCATATTCAGGCTGACGCCTTTCAGCAAATGCGGCGACCCCTTCGGTTGCATCATTGGTAAGCGACGTTTGACGAAACGATACGTGCAGCGAAGGCCAGGTTTGACGGATCTGAAAAACGGCGTTGACTCGCTGATTTACCGCTAAAAGAATTGTCGCAGTCGAAAAGAACCTCGGACAGAACCTCGCAGCTCAATACGAAGTGCATACGAGTCTTAACGGCTGGCATCCTGAGGCACAGGCGGAATATACAGCCGGCTGGTCACGAGCATCACCGCTGCCAACACAACAATCCCGGTGAGAATGCCGGAAAGCCGCATAAGCGCGGGTAACGGATCGGCTGACCAATGATGATCCTGGACAAACACCATGATGAACGCGATGGTGAACTGCCGGCCCACATAGCTTGCGCCTTCCCGTCCCGTTTGCACGTGACATCCTGCCCACACGCCGATGGACAGCGCGAGCATGCAGAGCATTGCATGCCCCTGCATCAGAGGGAGTAGCGCCACACCGATCGCACCGGCCAGCAGACAGCCGGCCACGCGCTGCACCATCTTTTCCATGACCGGCTGCCGCGTTCTGTCTATTGCCAGCCCCGGCGGCACGATCAGCACGGCGATCGCCGTGACCATTGCCTGCGCGAAACCCGGCAGATGCAGCACGTAAGTCAGGGAGGCGAGGATTGTGATGGACAGCGCGGCCTGCAAGCACAGCAGCATGCGGGTCGAGCGCGCTGATTCCAATGGCGGCGTCAAAATCGCAGCGGAAGGCACGCCCGAATCGCCCGCAGCGCGAGCGACTGAAGCCGCCAATGATGTTCTGTTCTTTCGGTACCACTTCGGCCCGAAATGAAACACGCTCGCCACCAGCAGACAAGCAAGTGTTCCGACCGCGACCTCGGCGACTCGCAGCGCCGCGAATATTGCGGTCGCCCGGACGGTCGCGAACTTGTGCGCTTCGTACGTCACCATCAGGGCCGTCACGCCGCCCAGAATCCAGGCGTAGGCCGCTTTGGACCCGTTGGCTCGATGCACCGTGACAGCGCCGATCACCCCTAACGCGGGCACGAACAGCCACGGGCGGTCACCAATCCAGGGCCCCGCCAGGGTTCCCAGCGCCGCGCCTATCACCGTGCCCATGATCCGGTGTGCGGCACGCTGCACGGAGCCGGCAAAACTCGTTTGCATGACTGCGAAGCCGCTGATTGCAGCCCACCACGCGTCCGATAGATGCAACGCGTTGGCAAGCGCGACAGAGAGTGCGACCGAGAGCATCGCTTCGGCCCCGAATGTCGCGCGCGCCCCGGAAGGCTTCCAGGCCGCCAGTTCTCGCCCGAGCCCGAATAGGGCCGTCCGGCAGATCTGAGCAAGCGTGCCGAAGAGCGTCATCTACGCCGCCGCAGTCTCGTAACGCCTGCGCGAGGGACATAGTCGAGCGGACTGGCCGCATCGCGATAACCGAGTCTTCCGAGCAAGGGCGATCTGGCAGACTTCACGGACATGTGGCCCAAGCACTGCACCCCAATAAAGGAGCGCAAGCACAGCGGCAGAAAAGACATAGTGATCCATGGGGAACCGGCCTCCGTCGATCGCACGGGTTATGACACTTACCTCGAGTCGTCCTCGCAGCCATGCCGCAGATTATATGGCTGGCGATGCAAAAGGCCATGCGTTATCCGGCGCATGGCCTGGCGGATCCGAATGGGCGGCTGATCCGGGCTTCCAGAAGGTCACGTCAGAAGGGGTGACGCGGAAGGCCCCATCATCTTCCTGCTAATTCTTGCACGCTACGAAACGGACGTGCCCGTTAGCGCATCTTGCCGGACAGGACGGGCCGGAAGTTGCCACGCGTCGCGCAACAGTCTCAGGAATTCGGCTTCGCGATCGCAATGGCCGCGGTCCGCCATGACGGCCTCGCTGCACAACTCCAGGATGTCGCGCCGGAGTCGCCGGTCCTGCACATCAGCCGCGAGCCAGGCGAGCGTCGTGGGATCGACGTGACATACGTCGCTCCAACTCAGGTATCCGGAGCGCGTCAGGTCTTCGTACAGCGTTTGCACGATCGAGAGCAGACGGTGTCGATTCAACAACAGGCGCTTTTCCATGCCACAACGATCGAGTGCCTCGAGTTCCGTGAGGCTGAGGTGTCCATCGGTTAGCAGGCATGCCGCCAGGATGCGGCCGGCTGCCTCAGGACTGTTGCATTGATAGTGACGCATTTGCTACTCCTCTCTATATCGGCAAGAACGGATCGGCGAAATGAATCCTGAGATGTTCCAGGTGAATCGCCGTGACAATTCAGTTCGCCTCACGTGTTCGCTAAATGAGGAAAACAAAATGTTTGGGTGCGGCATGCGGCCGGTTCGGGTTCATTGACGGCGGCATTCTGGCGTCCGCCCAGCCGCCGGTCAGCGGCGAGATTGCCGACCGATTGGAGCGGGGCGTAGCTCGACCGCAGGTCGCCTTGCAGGATCATTTCGATTGCGGTGCGATCGGCTTTTCCCTGTTCAGTAAGCGGCACGCGATCCGCCACGACGATACGAATCCGCTTGGCGACCAAAGGGCCGAGCACGATTTCGAGCCTGCGCATGCATCGCGCAACGTCTGCTTGCCCAGCAACCCACGGTTCGATTAGCGCGTTCCATCCGTATTTGTCGGCAGACTGGTTGGCGGCCAGCGCCACGGCGTAGCGAACGTCGGGTAAGCGGCACAGGGCATCGTCGATATCGGTGGGGCCGATCGCCAGTCCATCGGTTTCCGCCACATCGGTCGCGCGGCCGAGAATGTGCAGATTGGCAGCCTCGTCGATGAAGCCGGCGTCGCCGGTCAGGCACCAACCCTCCTGAAACTTTTGTGCTTCTTCGACCGGCTGATGGTAGTAACCTTCAGCCACAGCGTCCGACCTGACTTCAATGTTTCCGCACTGTCCCGCGCGCGCCAGCGTTCCATCGGCGCGACGCAAACGTACCTCGACGCCGGGTCGAATGCGGCCCGCGCAAGCCAGCAGATCCGGATTCGCCTCGTATGCGGATGGCGGCAGAATGCTGACGAGACCGGTTTCGCTGGCACCGTACATGTGCGTGAGCACAGGACCCAGACGCGCGATCGCGCGTTGCCGCAGTACCGCAGGCGCTGATCCGCCGATGTGCGCAATGGAGCGCAGCGACGACAGGTCGCGCCGGCCGACGTCCGGGTGGTCCATTGTTTCGAACAGCTGAGGCTCGACGAGAAGCACGTCGGTGATGCGATCCGATTCGATTGTCGCGAGCGTCTCCGCGGGGTCGTACCGACGCTTCAGCACGACCATACCGCCGCCGATCAGCGTGTTGTCGACGAGCACTTGCGACAGGTAGGCGAGCGGGCCATTGATAAGCTGACGCCGGTCCTTGTCGTCCGCTGCACCGACCATCGTCGAATATGTCGCGAAGGACCGGCGGCTGCATTTCGGCACACCTGTCGTGCCGCCCGACGAGACGACGACCGCGAGGTCATCGGGCTTCAGTCGTCCGCGTAACGGCAGATCTGAGTGCACTTGCGCGAGCTTGTCCAGGCGCGACGACGCGGGACCGACGCCGACGAAAACCACGTGGCCCTCGACCGCAACGGGAATTAGGTGAAGGGTTTCCGGGAAGGCTACGAGAAGCGTCGGTTGAACGCGGGCCAGCAAGGTTGCGCGCCGTTCGGCATTCGTAGACGCAGGCACGAACATCGTAGCCGAACCAAGGAGGTTTGCGGCGTAGCGAATCGCAAGCGCGTCCGGGCAATTGGGTGCGAGCAGTGCGACCAGCGAGCCCCGGCCGATGCCATGCGCCGCAAGCGCCCGCGCATAGCGAAATATTGCGCTTCGCAGGGTTCCGCCTGTGACGTCATGATCGAGATAGCGCAATACCGCACGATCAGATTGGTTTTCCAGTTGATCGAGTAAGGCGTCAACATAGGGCCGAAAGGCTGTATTCCCGTCGTTTTGCATGATTGCTCCGCTCCAGTGATGCGTGATTCGATATGCGAATCAGGCTGTGCTGTGAAGCATTGTGCGTTTGCAAAATGAGCGGAGAATTAGCCGGTGCGGAAGGGGCGCTACCTCTCGTCTTCCTTTGCGAGTCGATGAGGGGGCCGTCGTATCGTGAAAGCCGATGTAGATGTCGAATTGGGTCGACGGTCCGCCTGGTTTGTCAACGGCCGCTCGCTCGGCCAGGTCGAAACTCTGAGGAGGCGTGACCCGGACAGCGCTGTTGAAGCGTTCGGAGCCACAGGGAAGCAGCGCAAGCGAAACCGTAGATGGAGCGATTCGTTTCATCGATTTCTCCACGCAGACGCTTAGTTTGTCGTTGCGAAGCTGAGCATACGTCCACACCCTGGGATACCGAAGCAAAACCAAATTTTCTGTGGCTACCCCTGTTGGATTACCGCAAACAGCGGCTCGAAAAAGCGTTCGATACATTCAGACATCGCCGCTTTTCAATTTCACCAAATGCCTTCCTGGCGGAGATCAACTCCTGTTTATTTTCAGGTGGTTACGGTCGCTCAGCGGGTGGACGGATCGGACCTGGCATAACCCGTGCATTTGTAGCTGCGGGCACAACGACGACCGGTTTCGTGCTTTCGCCGCGGCGTCAGCAATATTGCTCACATTTAAAGGGAAATGCGTTGTTCGTTTGAGCCTCTTTGTCAGCGCGCGGCAAGCCCTTTGCCTCTTCGCATCAACGTTGAATAGCGCGCCGAAAATGGACCCGATCCGGGTGCATTCGAGTATTCAGCAAACTTATTAATTGGAGTCGTTATGAAGGTGAAACTTATCGTCGGTCTATTAGTCGCAAGCTCTGCCGTGTTGGCTGCTCCCGCGTTTGCGAGCGGTTACGGCCCTGCACCTTTCTATCGCCCCGACGTCGGCGAGCCTGCAATGCAACGCAGTCAAAGTGCTCAGACGATGGCTGCGGCAGTGAGTCCGGCAAGCATGGTAGACGAAAACAGCAGTGGAGTTGGGGGTAACGAATCGGTCAGATCGCAATCTGGCGGGCCTGCCGCGGCTGATAGCGCCGGCGTGATGTATCGCGGCAATTGATAAGCCCGGTCGCGGGGCGCGAGTCAGCCAGCGCTCTGCGACCGAAGTGATGTCCGTTGCCGCGGGCTATCTCAGTTTGCACTCGCGTTTAGCAAAACCATCCCGTGTATGCCCGAAAGCGTCTGTTGCCAGGTGCTGCTGTTCTGTGCGGCCTGGTTATCGTCAAACAAAGGTTGCAGCAACGTAAGCAGATCTTTCGAAACCGATGTGTTCGTTGGCGTGGTGACGTCCGACACCAACACGCCTCTCACGTATTCGGATTGTCGTACAGACTGATTGGACGCCTGGTTCAACGTCGCCTGAAGTAGTTTGCCGCGTTTCGTCGCGATGTTGACTGTGCTGCTTGCGTCGTCGTTGAGCTGCACATAGTCGTAGTTCTGTGACGCTAACGATTTGCGGAGTTGTAGCGTGCCGCCGGCTAGCGCCTGGTGGTAGCTCGCTTGTAGATGCGATCGCTGCGTTTGCGAAATTTTGCCGTCCAGCAGATTGCCTTCGGTTCGCGTGCTCTGCGAGACCTGATAGGAAAAAGTATCCGTTTGATTCACCAGCATCGGATTCGAGGACACCGGGTTATCGGTCATCGAGCCGGTGAAATCGGCCAGACCGGTCAACATGGCGTGATCCGACTGCGCCAGCCACGGCGCATAGGCCGTACCGGGAAGCTGCTGCGACGACGTCCCATAGTCGCTGTTCAGTTGCGTGAACGCGTCTTTGAACATTGACATCAACGCGGTGTTCCCGTGCCCTTTCGCGTTGGCGTTGTCGAACTGTGTCAGATAGCTTGCGATGGCCTGGTCGCGTTGCGCGCCCGAGCCCCAGACTGCGGAATCGCTCGTATCGACCTTGAGATTGATCGTGCCGGCGGAGTCTGTAAGGGTCACGCTCCTCGCTGAACTGTCCAGTGAGATATTGGCTGACACGTTGTTTGGGCCGTCGCCTGTCACGTCGAACTGCATATTCACGGACGACAATACCGATGTGTCGTACTGCGTCAGATCGCTCATGTCGAGCGTCGGTGGGACAGCGCTGAGGCCATCGATTGCTTTCTGAAATCCATCGGCCAGCTTGGCCAGGGCGCTGCGCTCGGTGCCGCTCAGCGTCCCGCTGCTCTTTACGCTGACCGCCAGCGTGCCGTCCCCGCTGTCCATTTCAATATCGACCTTGACGCCGCTCGCGGTCTGAACGCTCAGTTTGATATCGCCTTGCGGACTTTGCCCCGATAGTCCGATTGCACCGGCTCCACCGGCTGCGCCCGCCGAAGCGACCGTGACCGACTGCGAGAAATTGCTACCCGTGGTCTTGAAGCGATCGAGCAGAGCGCTTCCCAGATTGTAGAACTGCCCGGACATCGTGCCGGCCATGTAATCGCCCGCCATCGCGAGAGAGACGGCGTCGGTGTTGCTGTGAGCCCAGGTGATGGTCGGTCCCGCGCTCGCCAGCGTTCCGTGCTGCGTGTACACGATGGGTGATTCGACGCCCGCGTAGGGGATCGTGACAACTGTCGACGCGGTCTCGGTGACGGCATCTTCCGCTACGACGCCGCCTGTCGAAGCAAGGCTGTTCGCCGTGCTCGATAACGGCGCCACCGTTAGAGGAAAGCCTACATTCAATGACGATAAGGTGGTCATAGTGCCGTGCTTTGTTATTTTTTCGATGCAAGATTGTGGTCATCTGCGCGACGAGCGGCTTCAGTCGATATATCGACTGCAAATTGAAAATCTTTAAACTTAATACTTGGTTTTATGGAAACTCGGGGGCGAAAGAGGGGTTAATCCGCTGTTTCGCTCCGCATCCGCGTTGCTCGCTTATAGCTCCATGCCTTTGCCGGGCTGACCCTCGAACTGCGCCATTTCGTCATACTTTGGGCCACCGGGACCAGGTGTCCCAAATGCGGTCAACGGCCGCCGGCGCGTCCCAAATCCTCCTGTGTCGATGCCTTGGCAGTGCAGTCGCCGAAGCACGAGTCACCGCGAGTAAAATGATGCGACTGCAACGCCAACCAGTTAACACCATGAACCTCGGCCGGATCGACCTTAATCTCTTGCGAGTATTCGACGCAGTGTTCGAGGACCGCAATCTGGTCCTCGCCGGAAAGCGGTTGAATCTTAGCCAGTCCGCCGTGAGTCACGCGCTGGGGCGGTTGCGGGACGCACTGGAGGATGACCTGTTCGTCCGGACCTCAAAAGGGATGGAGCCGACCGCGCGCGCAGTCGCGATGGCAGCCCCGTTGCGCAGCGCACTCCACCAGATTCAAGCGGCGCTGGGCGACGAGCCGTTCCGGCCGGATGTTGCCGAACGTGAGTTCGTCGTCGCGGCGAACGACTACATCACGATGCTTCTTCTCGGCCGTCTCAGTCAGAGACTTGCCGCCGAAGCTCCGATGGTGAACCTCGTGATACGACCGTCCACGCGGCTGGATCTCGCCGGACAGATCGACATCGGCCGGATCGACATCGCCATTGGAATCTTTGCGGAGGTGCCGCCGCGCTTTCAGTCGATGATGGTGTGGCAGCAGAGAGATTTGCTGGTGATGCGTCAGGATCATCCCATTGGCGAGCGCACAGTCACTCACGACGACCTGTTGAACTACCCACTTGTCGCCGTCTCGCTCGGTGGAGCGGAAGAGGGCGCCGTCGGCGGCTTCATCGTTGAACGGGGTTTGGCGCGGCAGTCGGAAATGTTCGACCGGCAGGCGTTGGAAGATGCCTTTCCAGAGGGATCGGCGCGACCGCGGCTGAGGGTCGCTGTGGCTCATTCGCTGGCGATCCCTGCATTGCTGCGTCACAGTGAGATGTTCGCCGTCGTACCTTCCCCATTGGGACGCGAGTTCGAGCGCTACGGCGAGCTGAAAACGCGGGCAACGCCGTACCCGCCTCCGGAGTCCGCGGTCAGAGCGGTGTGGCATGCGCGAAACGCCCACGACCCGGCGCTGCAATGGCTGCGGGCCCAGATACTCGACATCGGCAGGCAGGTGCGAAGCTAGGCGGTCCCGTTTCCTTCAAGACCATCTTGCAGTTTTTTCACCGCGCTTGACGTTCTGGCTATGCCATCATGGGGGCACTATGCATATAGATATCCCTAACGCCGCGGAGACCGGTCATCAAATGCATTCGGACGCTCAAGTCGTCGATTCGGTTATCCGGTCACGGAAAGCCGTTCGCGTTTTCCGTTCCGATGCAGTCTCACAGAAAGACATCATAGACATTCTCGATGTCGCTCGCACAGCGCCAAGCAACTCGAACATGCAACCGTGGCGAGTTCACGTGCTGCGTGGGCGTAGCAAGGAGTCGCTGAGTGAGGCGCTTGTGCGCGCCCATGTCGCGGATTTGCATCCGCCGCTACAGCATGTTCCGGACCCCATGCCGGAGGCTTATCGCCCGATGCAGGAGGAGTTCGGCGCGCGATACTACGGTGCCCTTGGTATCGACAAGGCGGACGTCGCCGGTCGCGCCCGCGCCACAGGCCGAAACTTCGGTTTCTTTGGGGCACCGGTTGGCCTGATCTTCACTATCGATGCGAGACTGAAAAAGCACAGCTGGCTCGACTATGGTCTCTTTCTGCAGACGGTCATGATCGCGGCCCGTGCTCGGGGCCTCGATACGTGCCCGCAAGTGTCGTTTGCACGCTATCAGACCATCATCGCGGAGCATCTCTTACTCGAACCGGGCTTTGACGTGGTGTGCGGTATGTCGCTGGGTTACGCAGACCACGATTCAGTGGTCAACAGACTCGCAATTCCGCGCGAGACGGTCGAAAGATTTACTACGTTTGTCGGCTTCGACGAAGAGGCATAGCGCCGAAGGCCGTTGTTTTTGGACCGGCTAATCGGTCGCTCTCCATTTCAGAATTCGCGCGCGTTGCAGTTGCGGCGGGCGCAATCGCCTTGCCGAAGACCCGCGAGCCATGTGCACCGGGCGGGCGTCCCAACGCGTGTACGCGACATGATCGCGGATCATCTAACTCACGTTGAGGATCAGCCGGCAATTGTTCAATCAGTTCACTTCAATCTCTTTTTTTGACTCCACTACTTTTCAAAATATGACAGTAAAGATCCTCGCATTTTGTGGGAGTTCCCGCCGCGATTCTCTTAATCGAAAACTATTGGAAATAGCCGCGTCTGCTGCACGAACGGATGGCGCGGAGGTGACGTTTATCACACTCGCTGACTTTCCCTTGCCGATTTACGACGTTGATGTCGAAAGTGCGCACGGTGTCCCTGAGCGGGTTCGAGCGCTGCAGGAATTGTTCGCCAGACATGACGCGCTGTTAGTCGCTTCGCCCGAGCATAATGGCGGCTATACCGCTGTGCTCAAGAACATGCTGGACTGGGTAAGCAGGCCGACCGCGACGGGAAGTTCCGGCTTGACACTCTTCGCCGGTAAGGTCGCGGCGGTTGTTTCGGCATCACCGGGACCGATGGGCGGGATTCGCGCAATGCTCGGAATGCGGGGCGTTCTCGAGAAGATGGGCGCGATCCTGATTCCTCAAGTGTTCTCGCTGGGTTCCGCCCATCAGGCATTTGCCGAGAACGGCGGACTCGTCGATGAGAAAGCAGAAGCAGAAGTGCGACGTGTCGGTCTTGGCCTCGTTGGCGTGACGAAGCAACTGACCACCCACTGAATGTCGGTGCCCGGGCGCAACTCAACGCGCCCGGCGTGATGCCGGTCTGGCGTTCGCGCCTCTAGATTGAAGAGGAACCGGTTTCGATGCGGCACAAGAGCAGGACACGCCGGTATCGACGGGTCCTGCGCATGATCAGTTTGCGTCAGGCGCCTTGACGTTGTACGCAATGCGCCCTGCGGGCAGAAAAAACAAAGCGATAATTGCGCCGCCCTTTGCTTCCGGATAGTGATGACTGCCCGGCGCCGGCGCGGTCCATCCGCCATAACACCAGCCATTCGGACCGGCGAGGGCCGCGCCTTCGTTTAGCGACACCACCATGTTGAATTCGCCATAGGGATGCGCGTGGTAATCGCCCCGGAAGCTTCCCTCCGGATTGTTCTGGTCGTTGCCGGTGCTATCCATATAGACCGCCGTAATGCTGAATCCAAAGGTCTCTTCTGACGGATCGACAAGACGTGCACGCCGATACCTGCGCCCGGAGATCTCGATGTTGGCCGCCCAGCCTTCTTCCACTACGCCAATCGTAATCAGGCGCTCGAGATCTTTATAGAACTCGCTCGATGTGCCGTATTTTTCGTTGAGCCACTGTTCGACCTCATTGCCCGTAGTCAGATCCTTGACCTCCTCGAGAAAGGGCAGGCATTTCGCTATCAGTTCATCTCTACTGCTTGAGTTATTGGCTTGTGACAAGTTGGTCCTCACTGGTCTGAGGGGCTGCGTGTGCAGCCCGGGTCGACGACGCCGCGTCGAAGATGGTGGGCTTCGCCCGTCGACGCATAACGACCGGGCGCTCACCGCTGCGGTCACGATGCCACATCGCTGCTGGAGGACGAAGGGGATAGTTTTCAATACCACATTGAATGATGTTCAAGTGCCGCACACCGCTGCGTTCAATAGGCAAATGAACACAATTCATCTCGATACTCGAGGCCTCCGGCGCTTCTCTCTCAAGCACGTTGGCGCATGAAAATCACCGCTGATCACGCCGTGAAAAGAAAAGTACATGCGTCTGTGTCCTGACAGGAGAATTTAAATTTTCCAAATGTCCGGCGAATACGCTTCGGATTTTCGTGGCCCCGTGTTTCACCGTGTTGTTGCTTTTTATTTGCAAACATAAGCTCCGCACCAATGATCCGTATCACATAAAGTACTTTGGATAACGAAGCGACTAGCCAGTCATTGGGAGGAGTATGAAGCGTGGAAGGGTTGCAGCGTTCGGTCTCGGGATGTTGAGTGCATCGGCCTTCGCACAAAGCAGCGTCACACTCTATGGTTTGATCGATACCGGCATCGAGTACGTGTCTCATGCAAATTCCGCCGGCGACCACGTCGTTCGGATGCCGGCCATCAGTGGGGAATTGCCGTCCCGGTGGGGGATCCGCGGCACCGAGGACCTCGGGGGCGGCTGGAAGGCGATCTTTACCCTGGAGAATGGCTTCAATACGAGAGCCGGAGACATTGGGCAAGGAGGGCGGTTGTTTGGGCGCCAGGCGTGGGTCGGCATTGACGGGCCGTGGGGGGCGCTAACCTTCGGGCGCCAGTACAACATGGTTTACTGGGCTTTGTCCGATGCGGACATGCTGGGCCCCGATGTCCACGGGATCGGCGCGCTGGACAATTACCTGCCCAATGCGCGTAGCGATAACAGTATCGTCTACAAGGGCACCTATAAAGGGGTGACAGTCGGCGCCTCGTATTCGTTCGGACGCGATGCGGCCGGCACCGGCAATTCGCCGGGACAGGGTACATGCGCGGGTCAGGTTCCAGGCCAATTCAACCCATGTCATGAATGGAGCGCAATGCTCAAATACGACGCGGCAAGTTTTGGCGTTGCGACTGCATACGACGAACAGCGAGGCGGTGCGAACGCCGCGGCTAATTTCTTTGACGGCATCGGCACTTTTCCCATTGCGTCAGGCGCAGACAAAGACACGCGCATCGTGGCAAACGGCTACGTGAAGTTTGCCGGGTTGAAGGTCGGAGCGGGGTGGCTCGGAAGACACGTCGAGACGAACTCCGCCGCGGCGCCCGACGTACGGTCGAATCTTTACTTCGTAGGCGCCCAGTATTTCGTGACCCCGAGTTTTGTGATCGATGGCGAAGGCTTTCGGATCGTGGTCCGGGAGCAGGATGCGCGGGCAACGATGACAACGCTGCGCGCCACTTACTTCTTGTCGAAAGCCACTGCGGTCTATATCGGCGGTACGTATTTGTGGAACAGCGCCAAGGCGCGCTTTTCCGCGAGCGTGGGCGGCGGGGGCACGACGCCGGCGGCGGGCATGGGTCAGTTCGCTACGATGGCGGGAATTCGGCACTTGTTCTAACCGGGCGCGTGCGCGAAGCGCGAGTTGCCCGATAGAAGCGACGGGTATCGTGCTCCGTGAATCCGCAGGGCAATCACTAACCAAGGCAGGCGGACAGTGTTCTGGCGAACGCTCCGCCCGTTTGATCACGGAGTTTGCATGAGCACACGAGATATCGGCGAGCAGAACTTACTCAACGTGGAACAGTTCATTGACGAACGCAGGTTTTCACCCTATCAGTGGTTGATTCTGTTTTTCTGCTTTCTGATCGTCGCGCTGGACGGATTCGATACCAGCGCAATCGGCTTCGTTGCGCCGGCGATCGCGAAAGAGTGGGGAGTAACAAAAATCGCGCTTGGGCCCGTACTAAGTGCGGCGCTCGTGGGCCTCGCGATCGGTGCGCTGCTTGCTGGACCCGTTGCCGACAGGATCGGGCGTCGCAAGGTTTTGATCGGCTCAGTCTGTTTTTTCGGCGTGTGGACGATTGCCTGCGTATTCGCTACGGGTGTTTGGCAACTGTCGGTCTTTCGCTTTTTAACCGGCATTGGGCTTGGCGCGGCACTTCCCAACTCGACGACGTTATTGTCGGAATACGTGCCGGCGAGATGTCGATCCTTGCTGCTGAACGTCATGTTCTGCGGATTCACCTTAGGCGCGTCGGCCGGTGGCGTCGTGTCGGCTGCATTGATACCAGACTTCGGATGGCGCTCGATCTTCCTCGCGGGCGGCATTGCGCCCGTCCTGCTTGCATGTGCCCTTGTTGCGCTGCCGGAGTCCGTGCGATTCATGGTGATCAAAGGCTGGCCGGATGATCGGATTCGTCGAGTACTTCGAAGAATTGCCAGTGGTGAGCTGGTGACTGCTTCAAAGTTCTCTGTATCTGATCGGGTAGGGGAGAAGGAAACCGCGCCACTTGCTCTCATCCTCTCTACGCGTTACAGGTTCGGCACGTTGATGCTGTGGCTAGCGTACTTCATGGGTCTGCTTGTCTATTACATGCTGACGAGCTGGATGCCGACGATGGTCCATGACGCGGGCTTCACACTGCGCCAGGCGTCGTTGGTGTCGGCACTGTTTCCGGCGGGAGGCGTAATCGGCGCATTGGGTTGTGGCTGGTTGATGGACCGCTTCAATCCGTGGCGAGTGGTCGCGCTCGCATTTCTGTTGCTGGGCGCCGCTGTCTGTGCGATGGGACAGGGCACGGCCAATGTTCAGTCGCTTGCGATCGCGACCTTCGTGGCGGGTGTCTGCATGACGGGCGCGCAAATGTCGATGCTGGCCCTTGCGGCGCTGTTCTATCCCACGCACGGGCGCGCTTCCGGCGTGGCGTGGATGCTGGGTATCGGGCGCCTGGGAGGCATTCTCGGCGCGCTCGGTGGGGGAGCGCTTTCTGCTGCCGGCTACAGCATGATCGCCATTTTGACGTCGATGGCCGCGCCCGCATTCGTCGCAGCCATGGCATTGCTTGTCGCGGTATCGGTCAGTAATAAGCAGGGAAGCCTGCAGGCGGCGGTTGTCGAGCCGAGTCCATGAGAAGGCGCGCGCCATCGAATTCGCGATAGGATCTCGGTACAGACCGGATGGTGCTCGCCCCGGCAAGAGGAGACAGCATGGACCTATTCATGTCGATGGAAGCGTTCGTACGCGCCGCGGAAGCGCAGAGCTTCGCCGGCGCGGCGCGCCAGTTGGGCGTCGCCAAATCGGTGGTGACCTCGCGCGTCAAGCAGCTCGAAGACCATTTCGGCGTGCCGCTCTTTCATCGTTCGACCCGGGCGGTGCGCCTGTCCGAACTCGGCGAGACCTACTACCGCGAGTGCGCCGAGCTGGTCACCAAGGTTCACGATTTGTCCGGCCGCTCGCGTGGCGATCCGCAGGCGCTCGCGGGCACGCTCAATATCCACGTCCTGCCGGGCTTCGCGCTCGGCCATTTTTCGCAGACGCTGATCGAATTCCGCGCGGCGTACCCACGCGTGGAATTCGTCGTGACCGTCAACGACCGCGTCATCGATCCGGTTCAGGAAGGTTTCGACCTGGCGTTGCAAATCTATCCACCGGCATCGAACCTGCTGGTCGAGCGGCGTCTCTTTCCGGTGCGCGGCGTGCTCTGTGCCGCGCCCGGCTATCTGAAGGAAGAGCCGCTGATCGAGACACCGCTCGATCTGCTGCGGCACGATTTCGCCCGCTATTCGTACTACCCTTGGGGCGACAAGTGGCCGCTGATGCGCGGCAACGAATGCTTCGAAATCGCGCTGAATCCGGTGCTCAAAACCAATAGCGTGCATCTGCTGCTGGAATTCGCGAGGGCCGGCGCGGGCGTCGTCTATCTTCCGACCATGGTCGCCGCCGCCGATCTGCTCGAACGCCGGCTGGAACGTGTGCTGCCGGAATACGCGGCGCCGCCGCTGTGGCTGTCGGCGGTGTATCCTGCCTCGCACCGCTCGACCACCAAGGTCAAGGCCTTCGTCGACTTCCTGCGCGCGCGCTATCTGCGTGAACCGCAGTGGGACCGGGCGCTCGGCATTGCGCCGCCGGACGACGAAACGAAAAGCGTCGGCGAGGAACTGTCCGATAGTTAAGGCCTACCCGAGGCAAATGAGGGTTCGCCACCAGGTAGTTTCCCTGGCGCGATTTTGGAGCACCCAAGGTTCGCGTTTCCCGACCCTCAGAACATTGCTGTAGCGCCTGTCGCCGCTTAATCTTCGATGCAAGCAACGCATTCGTGGATCAACTGGAGGCAGACATGCAACAAACCTGGTTCGGCAGCCTGGACAACTTTCGGAAAGGCTCCATCGAAATCATCAAGGGCAAACCGGAACATTACGCCATGTCGAATGTATTCGACGTCGCGAGCCGCGCTGAGCCCTACGAGAAAGTCGTCGTCGGCAAGAATCTCAAGTACGTGATCGAGACGCTGCGCGCGGAAGGTTCGTCGCCGTGGTTTGCTGCGTCGCACGATGAGTTCGCGGTCGTGCTCGACGGCGAAATCGACATCTATTTCATCAAGCCGTCGGACGGCCCGCTGGTCGACGCACAGACCGAAGGCAGCGTGCGCCTCGAAGGCCAGCCCTCGGGCCAGTCGATGGGCCATGTGCGGCTGCGCCGCGGTCATCAGGCGCTGCTGCCCGCCGGCGCCGCCTATCGCTTCGAAGCAAAGACAAAAGGCGTGCTGCTCGTGCAGACGATCCTCGGACGCTATTCGGTCGAGAAGTGGGCCGACATCTGCATCCACTGAATCCCTCTACACGATCCATCTTTTCGGAGCCCATCATGGACAAAGTCAGCACCCTGCAAAACGTCACCGCGAGCGAGGCCGACGCGGTGACCGGTTATCGCACGTTCTGTCTCGGCGACTTCGAATTCAGCCGCGACGCTTATTTCGCCACCGTCAGATGGCCGGCCAAAGGCCAGATCCGCTCGCACCAGATGCACGCCGACGACTTCCTGCGCGCGATGATGCGCGACGTGGCGTGGGGCTTCTTCTACGGCTGGGTCAACTTCGACGAAGTGATCGGCACGCGCAATCACTACGGCAAGGTCGACATGTACGCCGGCGCGTATAACGCGAGCTTCAAGGAAGCGGGCGTCGACCATATGCAGCAGTTCGACACGCCGCTCATCATGGCGACCTTCAAGGCGATCCTGAAGGACTGGGTCAACGAAGGCTTCGACCCGTTCGCCGCGCCCGAAGAAACCGGCTCCGCGTTCGGCACGAAACATGGCGACAACATCGCCGCGATCGAGCGCACGCGGATTGCCACCAAGCGCATGCCGGGCCTCGAAGGCGACTCGCCGTTGCGCGACGATCTTCCCGTCAATCGCCAGTTTGCCGACGTCGGCCAGGACGAACCGGAGATTCACGCGGAGCCGGGTTTCGAAGGCGCTCTGCATGCGTTCAGCCTCTTCAAGTACCTGTCGCGCTCGGACGTGACGTGGAATCCGTCGGTCACGTCGGTATGCCAGCAGAGCCTGTTCTGCCCGACCACCGAGGAATTCGTGCTGCCGGTGTTCCACGGCAACGACCGCGTCGAGTGGTTCCTGCAACTGTCCGACCAGATCATCTGGGACGTCGCCGACAAGGACAGCGGCGAGCCGCGCGCACGCATCACGATGAACGCGGGCGATATCGCCGCGATGCCGGCCGATATCCGCCACAAGGGCTATTCGCAGAAGCGTTCGATGCTGCTGGTGTGGGAGAACGCGACCCCCGATCTGCCCAAGCGCTACGAAAGCGGTGAACTGCCGCCGTATCCGATTCAGATGTAACTCCCCGGCATTCCCCCCGATCGTCGATCGAACGGCGCCAGACCGCTGGCGCCGCGGGGAAAGTCGCGTCCAGGTTTTACTTGCACAGGACTGACATGCAAACGCAACTCTTCATCGGCGGCCGCTTCGTGCCGGCTGCAAACGGCGAAACGCTCGCCTCCCTCAATCCCCACGACAATTCGGTGATCGCCGACGTCGCGATGGCGGGCCCGGCCGATGTCGATCGCGCCGTCGCGGCGGCGAAGGCGGCGTTTCCGAAGTGGAGCAACCTCGCCGCGATGGAGCGCGGGCGTCTGCTTCTGAAGCTGGCCGACGCGATCGAAGCGAATGCCGACAAGCTCGCGCGCCTCGAATCGCTCGATACCGGCCACCCGATCCGCGATACACGCAACCTCGACGTGCCGCGCACGGCGGCCACGTTCTGCTATTTCGGCGGCATGGCCGACAAGTTCGAAGGCTCGGTGATTCCGGTCGAGCAGGGCTTTCTGAATTACCTGACGCGTGAGCCGGTCGGCATTGTCGGGCAGGTGGTGCCGTGGAATTTCCCGCTCATGTTCACGAGCTGGAAGATGGCGCCGGCGCTCGCCGCGGGCAACTGCGTGATCATGAAGCCCGCCGAACTCACGCCGCTGTCGAGCCTGGCGATTGCCGAACTGATGGCCGAAGTGGGTTTCCCGGACGGCGTCGTCAATATTCTGCCGGGCCTGGGTCATGTGGCCGGGCAGTATATCGCCGAACATCCGGAGATCAGCAAGGTCGCCTTCACCGGTTCGACCGCGGTGGGCCGCAAAGTCGTGCAGGCGTCGAGCGGCAACCTGAAGAAGGTGCAACTCGAACTCGGCGGCAAGGGCGCGAACATCGTATTCGGCGACGCGAATATCGATGCGGTCGTGCAAGGCTCGGCGTTCGCGATCTTCCACAACCAGGGGCAGGCGTGCATCGCTGGGTCGCGGATGATCGTGCACGAATCGATCGCCGACGAAGTGCTCGAAAAGTTCGCCGCGTTGAGCCGCACGATCAAGATTGGCGATCCGCTCGATCCGTCGACCGAGATGGGCCCGCTCACCTCGCGTCAGCACCGCGACCGCGTGCTTTCATTCGTCGATGTCGCCCGCGAGCAGGGTGGCCGTGTGCTGGCAGGCGGCAAAGCACCGGACAATGCCGCGCTCGCCAACGGCTGCTATGTCGAGCCGACTATCGTCGAAGCGAAACCGGAGCATCGGGTGTCGCAGGAAGAGGTGTTCGGGCCGTTCATGACGGTCACGACATTTAGCACCGACGAAGAGGCGCTGGCGATTGCGAATGGCACCGAATACGGTCTCGGCGCGGGTCTCTGGACACGCGATCTCCAACGCGCGCATCTGGTGGCTCGCGAGATTCGCGCCGGCATGGTGTGGATCAACTGCTACAAGCGCGTGAGTCCCGCTTCGCCGTTCGGCGGCGTCGGCGCAAGCGGCTACGGCCGTGAAATGGGTTTCGAAGCGATGCGCGAATACACGCAGCCCAAGTCGGTCTGGGTCAACGTGGATGCGCAGATTCCGCCTTACTACCCGCGCTGAACCGCCATGGAACCGTTCATCTATAACGGCCTGCCGTCACGCGTGATTTTCGGCGCGGGCAGTCTCGACCAGCTCGAACGCGAGATCGGTTTGCTCGGCGCCACGCGGGCGATCGTGCTGTCCACGCCGCAACAGCGTGCGCAGGCCGAAGCGCTCGCGGCGAGTCTCGGCTCGCGGGCGGCAGGCGTCTACGCCGAAGCCGTGATGCATGTGCCGGTCGAAACCGCTCGCGCGGCACGCGCGTTCGCCGCAAGCGTCGGCGCCGATTGCGCGATCGCGATAGGCGGCGGTTCCACAACGGGTCTCGGCAAGGCGATCGCGCTCGAAACCTCGCTGCCGATCATCGCAATTCCGACCACGTATGCAGGCTCCGAGATGACGCCGATCTACGGCCTCACCGAGGGCGGTGTCAAAAAGACCGGCCGCGATCTGCGTGTGCTGCCGAAGACGGTGATCTACGACCCGGCATTGACGACGTCGCTGCCACCCGCGTTGTCGCTGACGAGTGGGATCAACGCCATCGCCCACGCGGCGGAAGGGCTCTACGCGCAGGACGCGAATCCGATCATCAGCCTGATGGCGCAAGAGGGCATTCGCGCGCTCGGCCAGGGGCTGCCTCGCGTAATGCAACGACCAGAAGACCTCGCGGCGCGTGGTGACTGCCTGTATGGCGCGTGGCTATGCGGCGCCGTGCTCGGCAGTGTCGGCATGGCCTTGCATCACAAGCTGTGCCATACGCTCGGCGGCACTTTCAATCTGCCGCACGCTGAGACGCACACCATCGTGTTGCCGCATGTGCTCGCCTACAACCGTGCGGCTGCACCCGAGGCGATGAAGCGTATCGCCCACGCATTGCACGCCGACGACGCCGCGCAAGCCGTATTCGATCTCGCACACGATCACGGTGCGCCGACCGCGCTGAAAGACATCGGCCTGACAGCAGCCGATCTCGACATCGCACTCGATCTCGCGTTGAAGAACCCGTACTGGAATCCGCGGCCAATAGAACGAATACCGCTGCGTGCATTGCTCGAAGCCGCCTTCGACGGGCGGCGCCCCGACTAGCACGCTCAATTCACTCATACAAAAAAATTCAGGAGACAACCATGGACTCACATACCTTCGATGCGAGACGCCGCCGCTTTGTCAGCCTCGCGGCAGGCGGTGCGCTCGCCGCCACGACCTCGGCGTTCTCGCCGCTCGTCTTCTCGGCCGGCCCGCGCACACTGAAAATCGGCTACGTATCGCCGCAAACCGGGCCGCTCGCGCCGTTCGGCGAAGCGGACCGTTTCACGATCCAGCAGATGCAGACGGCGCTGAAGAACGGCATCGTGATCGGCGGCAAATCATATCCGGTATCGATTGTCGTCAAGGACAGCCAGTCGAATCCGAATCGCGCCGGCGAAGTCGCCAACGACCTGATCCTGAAGGACAAGGTCGACATCATGCTGGTGTCCGGCACGCCGGAGACCGCCAATCCCGTGAGCGACGCGTGCGAGCTGAACGAGATGCCGTGCGTGTCGACGGTGGTGCCGTGGCAGCCGTGGTTCTTCGGCAGAAAAGGCGATCCGAAGAAAGGCTTCCGTTTCACCTATCACTTCTTCTGGGGACTGGAGGATGTGATCGCCGTCTACACCGGCATGTGGCAATCGGTGCAGACCAACCACAGCGTGGGCGGCCTCTTTCCCAACGACGGCGACGGCAACGCCTGGGGCGATGCGAAGCTCGGCTTTCCACCGGTACTCGCGCAGAAGGGCTTCACGCTCAAAGACCCCGGCCGTTTCCAAAGCATGACGCAGGACTTCTCCGCGCAGATTTCCTCGTTCAAGCAGTCGAATGCGCAGATCGTCACGGGCGTCGTGATACCGCCGGACGCCAAGAACTTTCTCGTTCAGGCGCGTCAGCAAGGCCTGAAGCCCAAAGTCATTTCGATCGGCAAGGCGTTGCTGTTTCCGACCTCGATCGAAGCGCTCGGCGATCTCGGCGACGGACTGTCCACCGAGGTGTGGTGGTCGCCTTCGCATCCGTTCAGGTCGTCGCTGACGGGGCAAACCGCGCGGCAAGTCGCGGATGACTACGAGCGCGTCACCTCGAAGCAATGGACCCAACCGATCGGTTTCGCCCACGCGCTATTCGAAATCGCCGTCGATTCATTGAAGCGCGCGAAAGACGTCGACTCGAACGAAGCCATCCGCGACGCAGTGGCATCGACCAAGCTCGATACGCTGGTTGGCCATGTCGCCTGGGGCGGCGGACCGGTGAAGAACGTCGCCAAGACGCCGCTTGTCGGTGGGCAATGGGTGAAAGGGCAGAAGCATCCGTTCGATCTCGCCATCGTCAACAACCAGCTCGCGCCAAGCGTGCCGCTGTCCGGCCCGCTCAAGTTGATTGCCTGAATTCAAAGCGGAGAGCAGTGATGAACCCAGTGCTCAGACTCACCGGCGTGTCGAAGCGTTACGGCGCGCTGCAGGTGACCGACGACATCAGCTTCGCGGTGGAACGCGGCGAAACCTACGGCATCCTCGGCCCGAACGGCGCCGGCAAGACCACGCTGTTCAACCTCGTCAGCGGCGACGTGCGGCCCGATCAGGGCAGCGTCGAATTCGACGGGGCGGATGTGAACCACTTGCCGCCGCATCGCCGTTGCGTGGCGGGGATCGGCCGCTCGTATCAGGTGCCGCGGCCGTTCGGCGGAATGACGGTGTTCGAGAACCTGCTGGTCGGCGCCACCTTCGGCGGCGAACTGACCGGCCACGCGGCGTACGACGTCTGCGTCGACGTGCTCGAACGCACCGGCCTCAAAGCCCGCGCCAACCAGTTGGCCGGCACGCTGGGGCTGCTGGACCGCAAAAGGCTCGAACTGGCTCGCGCGCTCGCGACGCAGCCGCAACTGCTGCTGCTCGACGAGATCGCCGGCGGTCTCACCGAACCCGAAACGCACGCGCTCGTCGACGAGATTCGCCGCGTCAAGGAGCGTGGCGTGACGATCGTGTGGATCGAACATGTCGTGCATGCGCTGCTCGCGGTGGCTGACCGTCTGCTGGTCATCAACTTCGGCAAGCGGCTCGCGGAGGGCTTGCCCGCCGCCGTGATGGACGACCCCGAAGTGCGGCGCGTGTATCTCGGACTGGAGGCTTGACCATGTCGGCATTATTGGAGACTCGCGCGCTGAGCGCGTTTTACGGCGACTTTCAGGCGCTATTCGGCATTGACATGACGGTGGCACCGGGCGAAGTGATCGCGCTGATCGGGTCGAACGGCGCGGGTAAATCGACCTTTCTGAAATCGGTGGCGGGCCTGCTGCGCCCACGCACCGCCGAGCAGATTCTGTATCGCGGGGAGCCAGTGGGCGGTGCGGCGGCAGCGAGCATCGTGGGAAAGGGCATTGCGCTGGTGCCGGAAGGGCGGCGTCTGTTTGCGAGCCTGACCGTCGAAGAGAATCTGCAACTCGGCGCCTTCAGCAAGCGGCCGGGGCGCTGGAACCTGCAAAGCGTCTATGCGCTGTTTCCTGCGTTACAGGCGCGCCGTCATCACGCGGCCACCGCGTTATCGGGCGGTCAGCAACAGATGGTGGCGATCGGCCGCGCGCTGATGAGCAACCCCGATCTGCTGATGTGCGACGAACTTTCGCTCGGCCTCGCGCCGGTGATCGTCCGCGAAATCTACGCGGCTTTGCCCGAGATCGTTTCGCATGGCATGAGCGCGATCGTCGTCGAGCAGGACGTGCAACTGGCGCGCCGCGTGTCGTCGCGTTTCTATTGCCTGCAGGAAGGGCGCGTGTCGTTGACGGACGTGTCGGCAGAAGTGTCGGACGAGGCGATCACGCAGGCATATTTCGGAGTGTCGGCATGAACACGTTCATCAATATCGTCGTGCAGGGCGTGCTGTTGGGCGCGCTTTACGGCCTCTTCGCGATGGGCCAGTCGCTGGTGTTCGGCGTGATGCGGCTCACCAATACCGCGCACGGCGACTTCATCGTGCTGCTGGTGTTCGTGCTGTTCGCCTTGACGAGCTTCGCCCATCTGCCGCTCGCCGTCGCGCTCGTGCTGTTGCTCGTGATCGCATTCGGTGCGGGGTATGCCGTGCAGTTCGCGCTTCTGAACCGCGTCAGCAGCCGCGATCCGCTGCCGTCGCTGATCGTCACGTTCGGCCTGTCGATCGTGATCCAGAACGTGCTGCAGCAGATGTTCTCCGCGGATCCGCGTTCCATCGCCACCGGCAGCTTCGAATCGCGGAGCATCACGCTCGCGGGCGGCATCACGCTCGGCTATCTGCCGCTCGTCACGCTGGTGGCGACGGTGGCGCTCGCCTTCGCGATGCAGTGGCTGTTCGGCCGAACGCCGCTCGGCCGCGCGTTTCGCGCCACCTCTGACGATCGCGAGATCGTGCAACTGATGGGTGTCTCGTACCGCCGTACCTATGCGCTCGCGATGGGCATCGCCTTCGTGCTGATCGCGGTAGCCGCGGCGCTTTACTCGATGCGCACGGCGGTGTCGCCGACCGACGGCCCGGCGCTGCTGCTGTATGCGTTCGAGGCGGTGATCATCGGCGGAATGGGGTCGTTCTGGGGCACCTTCGTCGGCGGCATGGCGCTCGGCATTGCGCAGCAGGTGGGCTTTTACTTCGACCCCGGCTGGGGCATCTGGCTCGGCCACGTGGTGTTTCTCGGCGTGCTGGTGGCGCGGCCGCAGGGCTTGCTGCCCAAAACCGCATAGAGGCTTCGACATGACCATGCAATTGAACCAGCCCATAGCGGGCTTCGAAGTGCGGCGCGCGACGCGTGCGAGCCGCGTGGCGGTGATCGTGCTGCTGATCGTCGCGTTGGCGGTGGCGAGCGCGCCGTGGTGGGCAGGGCGCGATGCCATGCGCGACTTCGTGCAACTGGCGTCCTACCTGGTATTCGCGTTGATGTGGAACCTGCTGGCCGGTTATGGCGGGATGGTGTCGATCGGCCAGCAGGCATTCTTCGGCATCGGCGGCTACGGCATGCTGATTCTCGCCAACTATTGCGGCATCTCGCCGTTCATCGCGGTGCCGATTGCGGCGGTGATTGCGACGGTCGTGGCGATTCCTGTGTCGATGGTGGCGTTCCGGCTCGAAGGCGGCTACTTCGCGATCGGCACCT
Organism: Paraburkholderia sp. NPDC080076; assembly: GCF_050281145.1. Taxonomy (NCBI): domain Bacteria; kingdom Pseudomonadati; phylum Pseudomonadota; class Betaproteobacteria; order Burkholderiales; family Burkholderiaceae; genus Paraburkholderia; species Paraburkholderia sp. NPDC080076. The sequence goes on from NZ_JBNNWQ010000009.1 coordinate 334,010, forward strand.
GGGTGATCGCCGAAGTGTTCCGGTTGACGGTGGCGAACGTCTCGGTGCTCGGCGGCGGTTCCGGCACGAGCCTCACCGCATTGCAGGAGGTGCCGCGCGCGCTGCGCGAATCGCTGACGCTGTGGCTGGCGCTTGCCATCGTCGCGGCGGCGATCGGACTGCTGTATCTGTTTCTGCGCTCGAAAGCCGGTCTCGCGTTGACCGCGATGCGCGACAACGCGGTGGCGGCCAGCAGCCAGGGCGTCGACGTGAAGCGCGCGCGCCTGATCGTCTATCTGGTGTCGGCGTGCGGCACCGCGCTGGCGGGCGGCCTGTACTTCGTCGGCAACCTGCGCATTTCGCCTGACGCCGCGTTCTCGGTGAACTGGAGCGCGTTCGGTATTTTCATCGTGATGATCGGCGGCCTCGGCACGCTCGAAGGGCCGATTGTCGGCGCGCTGATTTTCTTCCTGTTGAACCAGTTCCTGTCCGATTTCGGCACCTGGTATCTGATCGGCCTGGGTGCGCTGGCGATCGTCGTGACGATGTTCTTTCCGCAAGGACTGTGGGGCTTCGTCTCGCACCGCTATGGCCTGCAACTGTTCCCCGTGGGCCGGCGCGTCGTATTCCGCGACGCCGGTCCGTCTCAACAACGCTCGCCGGACGGCGCGTCCGATTCGCTCGACGCGGGCTCGGCGGCACACCGTGCATGAGGCCAGGCATGAACGATAAAACCATCCACCCGTTGACACAGAACGTGCTCGATACGTTTGCCGATTGCACCGATCCGCGCCTCAAGCAGATCATGACCGCGCTGGTCACCCACCTGCATGCATTCGCCAGCGAAGTCGAACTGACCGGCGACGAATGGCGCCGTGGCATCGAATTCCTGACGGCCACCGGCAAGATGTGCAACGGCATCCGCCAGGAATTCATTCTGCTGTCGGACACGCTCGGCCTGTCGATCATGATCGATGCGATCAATCACGGGCGCGGCGGCGTCACCACCGAGAGCAGCCTGCTCGGCCCGTTCTATCGCGAAGGCGCCAAGGAAGAAGAATTCGGCGCCAACATCGCCCACACGGAAGGCGAGCCGACGCTGATTCATGGCCGCCTCGTCGACGAAGGCGGCGCGCCGGTGGCCGGTGCCTTGATCGAGGTGTGGGAAACGGCGAACAACGGCATGTATGAAGGCCAGGATCCCAATCAGCCCGAGAGCAACCTGCGCGGTAAATTCCGCTCGGGGCCGAACGGCGAATACGCATTCAGGACCATCAAGCCTACCAGCTATCCGATTCCGACCGACGGCCCGGTCGGACAGATGCTGATGGCGACCGGCCGTCATCCGATGCGGCCTGCCCACATCCATTTCCTGATCGTCGCGCCCGGCTACGAGACGCTGACCACCGCGCTTTATTCCGAGGGCGATCCCTATGTTCACTCCGATGCGGTGTTCGGCTCGAAGCCGTCGCTCGTGATCGACTACGTGCCGAATCACGACGCTACCGCTGCCAAAGAGTGGGCGCTGCCGAGCCCGTTCTTCGAAGTGCAGCGCGACTTCGTGCTGTCCGCGCGGCAGGTATGAGGAGGCGAGGCGATGAACGCGGCGAATCCCGAACCTCATCAAGGCTTTCTCTGCGCGCTCGACGACGTTCCCGATGGCGGCGCGCTGGAAATCCCCGCTGACCGTGCCGGCGCACCAGGCGTCGTGATTCTGCGCCGTGGCGATGACGCGTGGGCGTACCGCAATGTGTGCCCGCACTTCTCGATTCCCCTGAACTACGAACCGAACACGTTCTGGGCCTACGACGCCGAATTGCTGATGTGCGCGCATCACAGCGCGATGTTCCGCTTCGAAGACGGCGTGTGTGTCGATGGACCGTGCGAGGGTGCGTCGCTCACGCCGGTCGAGATCCGCATCGAACAACGACAGATATTCAACAACGACTGGAGGAGACAGCTATGAAAGGGACCAAGCCGAAGCGCCTGGCGATGGCAGGGTGCACGTTCGCATGCATCGCGCCGGGCATCGTGCCAAATATAGCCGTCGCGCAAAGCAGTGTGACGCTGCAAGGCGTGATCGATGCGGGCGTCACGTATGTGAACAACCAGCATGGCGGCGCCGCGACGCTGTTCGACAGCGGCGTGCTCTCGCCGGACCTGCTGACGTTCAAGGGCAGCGAAGATCTGGGCGGCGGCAACAAGGCGATTTTCGAACTCACGTCGCAGTTCGATCTGGGCAGCGGCGCGACGATTCCGGGCGCCGGGCAGATTTTCAACCGCACGGCGCTGGTCGGTCTCACCAATGACCGCTTCGGCTCGCTCACCTTCGGCACCCAGTACGACTTCATGTTCGAGACGTTGACGCTCGGCCTGTATGACGGCGCGTTCCTGTTCGGCGGCATCTACGATTTTCGCCAGGGGCCGTTTACGGCGCTGGGCGTGCCGAACAATCCGACCGGTTCATTCGATTTCGACCGCATGGCGGGCGCGACACGCGTAGGGAACTCGGTCAAGTATCGCAGCCCGGATATCGCGGGGTTCACGGTCGGTGCGCTCTATGGATTCGGTGGCGTACCCGGCTCGTTCTCGTCGGACTCGACAATGAGCTTCGGCGCGAACTATGCGAACGGTCCGTTGGGCATCGGCGCGGCATATGTCGAGGTGAAGTATCCGCAATTGGGCGACGGTCACGACGGCATCCGCAATTTCGGTTTCGGCGCGCACTACAATTTCGGCAGCGTGCTGGGGATGTTGCTCTACACCAACACGAAAAATACGGCGAGTGGTGCGAAGATCGACGTCTACAAAGGCGGCGCGTCGTGGACGATCTCCGGCCCGTGGACACTCGGTCTCGACTACGCGTACATGAAGGGCAACGACGTGCTGCTGAACAACAAGGCGCAACAGGTCACCACCGCGTTGCAGTACAGCTTTTCGAAACGCACCACCGCGTATGTCGAAGCGATCTATCAGCGCGCGAGTGGCGACGCGGCAGTGACGCGGGCATGGATCAACGGTTTGCTGCAACCGGACGGCGCGGCGAGCAACCGCTCGCAGACGCTTGCTCGCGTCGGTTTGCGTACCAGCTTCTGACGGTCTGGGCTTGCGCGGCCCAATCCAAAGATCGTCCGAATTTCGAAAGTGGTTGTCAGGCGTACCATCCGGGAAACGATACTCTTATCGAGGGTCTCACTGACCCGGTCGTTACGGCGTCGCTCGCACGGCGTGACGGTCGGTATTCCATTCATGCGTAGGCGTTGAAATGACGGCACAGTCTCTGGAAGGGAAGGTCTGCGTGATACTCGGCGGGTCCGGTGGTATCGGCAGCGCGACGGCGCGGCGCCTGGCGGCACTGGGCGCGCGCATCGTCGTGACCAGTCATGCGGATTTGCAGAAGGCGCAAGGAGTTGTCGACTCGCTGCCGGGGAGCGGACATCTCGCCGCGGCGGTTTCGATCACCGACAGTAACGCGCTCAACGATCTGGCCGTGAAAGTGCAAACCGAGTATGGGCGCACGGATGTGCTGGTCAATACGGCCGGCATCACGCAGGCCGTGCCGCACGCGAATCTCGATGCACTCACGGACGAGCTGATCGACCAGATATTTGCCGTGAACTGGCGGGCGCAGTTTGCGGCGATCCGCGCTTTCCGTGCGCTACTCGAGTCAAGCGGCGACGGATTGGTGATCAACGTCTCGTCCATCTCGGGGACCACGGGGCAGGGCAGCAATATCGCCTATTGCGCCGCCAAAGCGGGGCTCGACGTGATGGCGGCTTCGTTGGGCCGCGCGCTGGCGCCGCGCATTCGGGTTTTGAACGTTTCGCCGGGAGCCGTCGATACGACGTTCGTGCCGGGGCGCGGCGCCGACTTCAATGACAAAGTCGCGGCGACGACACCGCTTCGCCGCATCGGCACGCCGGACGATGTCGCTTCGGCAATCGAGGCGTGCGCGACGCATCTGACGTTCAGCACGGGCGTGACCATAGTCGTCGACGGCGGGCGGCGTCTGAATTGAGCCGGCTGGTCCAGAGGAGCGTTGCGACACTCGCGCGGAACCTTCACATGGGTTCTATATATCGGCGCGCCTCATCGCTCGACAATACGCCGCGGTCCACGCGATTCGCGGCGCTGGCCGCGTAGACGTTCTTGCGAGCGTGTGTGATGCCCAGCGGTTCGAAGCCGTTGGCCGGGTTGAATGCCATCTGGTTGATGTGCGCTTCGTCGTCGGCGGAGGGCAGTGTCGCGATCTCCAGCACACCTATCGCAATCGGCGGCTCCGCCCATGCGACCGATGCGTCGTTGACCGGCGTGCTCTCCTCATCCACGAAGAACTGCACGCAGAGTTGCCATTTGAGCGGACCGGTTTTCAGGCGATTCAGCAGGTCTTCGCGCAGATAGTCGTCGCCGTGGCGATCGCCGTTTGTCCCTCGCACGGTTGTATCTTCGGGTTGAAGCGAGTACTTGATGGCCGCGACGCCCAGCTTGACCACCGAGCCCCAGAACCGCTCGGTCGTGAGACTCTCGACGGAGCGCAGAGTCGTCTCCTTTGCCAGGATCGCGACGATGCGGGCTGTCTCGACGGGGCCGAGTTTGCCGCTCAACACTTCCATCGACGCCTGCTCCAGTGCCCCAAGCGCGCCTCTAGCGATCTGGGCGACGAGGATATCGGCGAAGTCCATGAACTGCACCGCGTTTCTCGCATGCGAGCGGCCGCCCTCGTTGGTCATGAGGAGATCGGTTTCAATGCCCTGCGCGGTGAAGAACTTGATGGCGACACCGCGAACGTCGGCGGCCTGGTCGGAGAAAGGACAGGGCTGCCCATTAGAAAAGCGGCAGGCGACCCGATAGCAAAGCGACGGTCCCAGTTCGTCCTGTTTCACAAAAGGGCCATGCTTGAGCGCAGTGGGTATCGTTTCGAAGATCCGCAGCGTGCCGAGGGCGCCGAGCGTTTGCTTCTGATGCTGACCGCGGTCGACGCGTCCGTCCAGATGAGTGTTGCTACTGGCTGCGATCGCCGCCTGCTGCGCCTTGATTTTCTCGACGAGAACGGCGATAACCTCTGCGTCTTCGGGCTGGTCGATCCAGCCTGTGCCGCGTTCTGCTTTGTCGGGGGAGTCGTTGGTCATGCTCGTCCTCCATCAAGGTTCGCCGCGATGGAAATGCGTCCAGGCCTGCGCTGAAGTGGCAATCGTGTTGCTGCGGGAGCGCATGGATCTGAACTACATCGTAGACTACCGCGCAATCGAACGCATGACCGCTTCAGCATCCGGCGCGCGAGATCGCGGTGACATCATGATCACCACGATCGAACGAGCGGCGGTTCCCCCGTTTAGTGCATGCCCGACGGGTTCGGCGGCGGCAATGCCGGATCGAGCTTGGCGGACTCTTTGACGAGCTGTTGCGTCATCGCGGCCGCGACGGCGTTCGAGCCACGATGCGGCTGATCGTCGTGCACAAACGGCGCAGGCTCAGGCGGCGGGAGCGCCGGATCCAGCTTGGCGGATTCCTTGACGAGTTCGTCCGTCGCCGCGGACGAGACCGAATTCGAATCGCGGCGGTGCAGACCGTCACGGCCGCGGCCGGGTTGCACAACGGTGGCTGCTTTTGAATCGGTGGCGGCCAGGACGGTGGCCACCGCGGGTGTTTGCACGGTTTGCGGGTGCGGTTGTGCCGGTTGCCGTGGCAATTGCGCGGCGTGCTCCGTTGACGGTTCGGGCGCGGGCGCGGACGTGATGTGTCCCTGCGCAGCTTGAGCGGGGATTTGTGCGGGGACGCGTGCGGCGGTCTCCGTGCTTGCGGCGGGCGACGACGCGCTGAGAGCGGCGTCGGCGTTCACATGTAACGTGCCGGACTGAACCTTGTCCGAAGCCAGCGCCGCAGAGCCGTCCGTAACGGCCCCGGGATCGCGGGTCGACGGATCACTTTTTGGGGACAGTAGGTAAACGGCGAATGCGACCTCTGCGAGCACCAGACCGACCACCAATGCTTTTCCGATATTCCTCATAATTAGCCAACGGGTACTCAGAGCGATGCGATCGCACATGATAACCAACCGGCCGCTGGCGGTTTGTAACGAGAGGTATGCGGAAGTAACCGGAATACTCGGCGCGGAGCATGCTAGATTTGACTTATCGCGCCATCAACGGAGTTTCTTCCATGGACACTCATTCGATTCTGGGCATGATTCACGCCGAAGAGGCATTACTGGTCTCCATCGTGCGGTCGTTGCCACCGGAAGTGCGACGTACAGTGGCTAACGATTTCCACGAGCAGGCTCAACTCGCTGAGACGTCGCATCTGAATCCCACCACCGATCGCGAGGCGAGCATCGCGTTCAAGGCTCATATCAGACGGCTGTCGAACATGCTAGCTTCGCTATCCTGAGGAGATATGGGGCGCTGCCGAGCCTGCATGTCCTACAACAAAATTTTGAACACGGAGCGACACAGCAGCATGCTCAGAATATTCACATCGATCCTCGTATCCACCGCGGTCTTGCCGGCATTCGCGCAACCCAACGACGCGAGCGCCCAGCCAGCCGCAACCTCGAAACCGGCAAGCGCATCGATGGCCGCCGTATTCGCGCCGAGCGGAACCTTGCGCGCGTCGATCAATCTCGGCAACCCCGTGCTGGCCGCGCTCGATCCGGCGACGGGCAAGCCGGTCGGCGTGTCCGTCGATCTCGCCGGCGAATTCGCCAAACGGCTCGGCGTGCCGCTGCAACTGGTCGCGGTCAAGTCGGCGGGCGCCTCGGTCGAGAACGTCAATCAGGACAAGGCCGACATCGGTTTCTTCGCGGTCGATCCGAAGCGTGGACAGGAAATCGCGTTCACGAAACCGTATGTGCTCATAGAAGGCTTTTATCTCGTGCGGGCGGCCTCGCCGATCACCAGCAACGAGCAGGTCGATCAACCCGGCGTAACGGTCGCGGTCGGCAAAGGCAGCGCCTACGATCTGTTTCTGACGCGCGAACTACACCACGCGACAATCGTGCGGATTCCGACTTCGCCCGCGGTCGTGCAGGGCTTTCTCGATCAGCATCTGGACGTGGCCGCCGGCGTCAAGCAACAGCTCGAAAAGGACGCCGCCAAAACCGGCGGAGTGCGCATACTGGATCAGCGCTTCATGGTGATCCGTCAGGCGATGGGCGTACCCAAGGCAAAGGGCGACGACGCGGCCGCATACCTGTCGAAATTCGTCGAGGACATGAAAGCGTCCGGCTTCGTCACGGCGTCGCTGGCGCGGCATCAGATCACGGGCGCGGTGGTGGCGAAAGACAACGACTAGCGCGGCTCAGGGCGACGCGTTCTGTTGCACTGGTTTGCGTGGATCAGTCAATTCGCTAGTGGACCAGCCGCCTCCCAGGTCGCCGAACAACGACGCCGCATCGAGCAACCGTGTTTGCTGCACGTTCAATGCGGTCTGCTGAAGATTCAACTGCGTTGCCTGCGCCGTTGCGACCGTCGTGAAGTCCACCGTCCCCGCCTGGTATTCATTGCGCGCGATCTCGGTGCCGCGCGTCGCATCGCGTACGGCACGCTCCAGCACCTCGGCTTGCTGCGCGAGGATCCGCAAGCCGGCGAGGTCGTTCTCCACACCCTGGAACGCCGTCAGGACGGTGCCGCGATAATTGGCCACGGCCGCTTCGTAAGACGCTCTTGCCGCATCGACCTGCGCGCTGCGCTGGCCGCCGTCGAAAAGCGTTTCGCTCGCCTGGCCGCCCAACGACCACACATAGTTACTGATGTGCAGCAGGCCGGCCAACGGCGACTGCGTGAAGCCGTCCAGCGCCGACAGCGAAATCGTCGGGTAATACGCGGCGACGGCCACGCCGATCGCGGCATTCTGCGCCGCCATCTGACGCTCGGCGGCGGCAATGTCGGGCCGGCGCTCCAGCAGCGTGGACGGCACGCTGACGGGAATGGACGGCAGCGTCGGCAGCGTGGTGTTCGGGGGGATGTCCAGCTCTTCCGGATTCTTGCCGACCAGCACGGCGATCGCATGAACGTTTTGAGCCCGCGCGACGCCCAGCGCAATCAGACTCGATTGCGCCGACTCCAGTTGGGTCTGCGCGCTCACCAGATCGGAAGGCGGCACGGTGCCGGCCTTGTCCTGCTCGGCTACGACGCGCAACGATTGCTCGAATGCATCGACGGTGTGAGTGAGCAAGTCGATATTCGCATCCGTCACGCGCAGGTCGATGACCGCGTTCGCCAGCGCGATCTGTTCGGAGAGCGTGGCGTTCGCGAGCGTCGCCTGACTGGCCTGCGCAGTGGCGGCGCTTTCCTCGATGTTGCGCCGCACGAGGCCCCACAGGTCGGGCGCCCAGCTGGCGTTGGCTTCGAGCGACCCGGCGTTGTTGATGCGCTGGAAGCTGCTCGCGCCCGCGCCGGCCAGTGCGCTGCTGTTGAAGTTGCCGGTCGACGAACGTGCGCGGGTCACCGATCCGGTCACGCCGATGGTCGGGAACAGGGCGCTGCGCGCAAGCCGCACTTCGGCGAGCGCCTCCTGGTAGTTCGCATAGTCCTGGCGCACGGTCTGATTCGATACCGACACGAGCGGCTCGAACTCGTTGATGAGCGGGTCGTTGAAGCCCGTCCACCAGTCGCCCTTCGGACGCTCGGCGGCGGGCTGCGCTTCGGTCCAGCCCGGCAGTTCCTTCCATGTGGCGGGCGTCGCGACGGGCGGGCGATGATAGTCGGGGCCGACCATGCAGCCGCCTGTCAACACAGTCGATAAGGCCAGCATCGCGCCGGCCAGTCGGATGGGGGAGATCGTCTTCATCATGCGCTCGTATCGGGTGCTTCGCCGCGGCGATTCCACGGCAGGCGCGCTGACCATTTCGCGAGTCGCGCGCGCAGCCGGTCGAGGTACAGATAAATCACCGGCGTCGTGTACAACGTGAAAACCTGGCTCACGAGCAGCCCGCCCATGACCGTCACGCCGAGCGGCTGGCGCAGCGATGCGCCCTGGCCGATGCCGATCGCAAGCGGCACCGCGCCCAGCACGGCGGCCGCGGTCGTCATCATGATCGGGCGCAGCCGCACCACCGCGGCCTCGTGAATCGCATCGCGCGCGTTCATGCCGTCGTGGCGCTGCAACTGGATCGCGACATCGACCATCATGATGCCGTTTTTCTTGACGATGCCGATCAGCAGAATGATGCCGATCATCGCGATCACCGAAAAGGGCGTGCCGAAGATCAGCAAGGCGAGTGTCGCGCCGATGCCCGCCGACGGCAGCGTCGACAGAATCGTGAGCGGGTGCACCGTGTTCTCATACAGCACGCCGAGCACGAGATAGACCACCACCAGCGCGGCGAGAATCAGCAAGGGCACGGCGCCCATCGACTGCGCATACGCTTGCGCGGCGCCCGCGAACGCGCCGTGCACCGACGCGGGCATGCCGATGTCGCGCTCGGCCTGCGTGATGAGTTGGCCGGCCTCGCTGAGCGATCCGCCCGCCGGCAGATTGAACGAGATGGTGCCGGCCACGAGGCCGCTCTGGTGGTTCACCTGGGTCGCGGTGTGGCTGTTCGAGAAGGTCATCATCGCGGAGAGCGGGACCATGGTTTCGGCGGCGGTGCTGTCCGCGCTGCCGCTGGAATTGCCGCCCTTGCTGTTCGAGATGCTGTTGGTCTGCTGGTTCGCTTCGGCGTCGGCGTTCAGCGAGTTCGTATTTGCGCTGGTGCTCGACGCGCTGCTGACCGCCGCCGCCTGTTGCACGGCGCTGACGGTGGCACGCGACATCTGCGTCTGCTGTGTGCCGTTCGCGTTACCGGCGGCCGTGCTGAGGTAGATCTGATTGAGCGCTTGCGGATACTGCCAGTAGGCCGGCGCGACTTCCATCACGACGAAGTACTGATTCAGCGGGTTGTAAATGGTCGACACGGTGCGCTGGCCGAAAGCGTCGTACAGCACGTTGTCGATCTGGTTCGGCTGGAATCCGTAACGCGTGGCGGTCGCGCGGCTGAAGTTCACGTAGGTCTGCAAGCCGTTTTGCTGCAGGTCCGAGTTCACGTCCTCCATCTTGCTACGGTATTTGCCGAGTTCAGTCACGAGTTTCGGCACCCACGTGAAGAGTGCGTTGGCATCGTCGCTGGTGAGCGTGTACTGGTATTCGGCAGCGGCCTGGCGTCCGCCGATCTGTAGATCCTGCTGCGCCTGCAGGAAGAGCCGCGCGCCCGAGACGGCGTTGAGCTTCGGCCGCAAGCGGTTGACCACCTCCGTCGCCGACAGATGGCGTTGGGCGAGCGGTTTGAGTTCGATGAACACGTTAGCGGTGTTCAACGCGCGTCCGCCGGTGAAGCCCGCGACCGACGCCACCGCCGGGTCCTGCTTCACGATCGCCTGCAATTGCGCGAGCTTCTTTTCCATGGCGTTGAACGAGACGCTCTGGTCGGCGATGATCTGCCCGATCAGAATGCCGGTGTCCTGTTCCGGGAAGAACGTCGCGGACAGGAAGCGGGCCAGGAACACGTTGAGCACGAGCAGGCCGATCAGCAGCAGGACGACCACGAGTGCGTGGTCGAGCGCCGCCGAGAGCGAGCGGGAATATGCCTGTTTGAAGCGCTCGAACTGCGCCTCGACCCAGCGGGCCCAGCGCGACGGCGAATGCATTGCGCGCTCGCGGCTGAGCAGGTAGGCGCACATGACCGGCGTGATGGTCAGCGAGATGAGCAGCGACAGCAGGATCGCAATCGAGAGCGTGACGGCGAACTCATGAAACAGCAGCCCGACAATGCCGGGCATCAGCAGGATCGGCAGGAACACGGCGATCAGCGAGAGGCTCATCGAGATGACAGTGAAGCCGACCTCGGCGCTGCCGCGCAGCGCGGCTTCCTTCGGATCGAGACCGGCTTCGAGATGACGCACGATGTTCTCCAGCACCACCACGGCATCGTCGACCACGAAGCCGGTGCCGATCGTCAACGCCATCAGCGAGAGGTTGTCGATGCTATAGCCGAGCAGATACATCGGACCGAAGGTGCCGACAATGGAAAGCGGCAGCGCGACCGCCGGAATCAGCGTGGCGCGCGGCGACAGCAGGAACACGAAGACCACACCCACCACCAGCAGCACCGCGATGAACAGCGTGCGCTCGGTATCGGCCACCGAGGAGCGCACCGATTCCGAGCGGTCGATAGCGACATTCACGTGAATCGTGCTCGGCAACGCGGCTTCAATGATCGGCAGGCGCGCGCGGATCTGCCCGACCGTCTGCACCACGTTGCTGCCCGGCGTCGGATAGACGATCACGAGCACGGCCGACTTGCCGTTGTAGAGCCCGGCATTGCGGATATTCTCGTTCGAGTCGCGCACCTGGGCGACGTCGCGCAGCAACACGGGCGCGCCGTCGCGATAGGCGATCACCACGTCGCGATAGGGCGCGGCCTTGCTGATCTGATCGTTCGACGTCACCACGTAGCGCTGCTCGCCCTGGTCGATATGCCCTTTCGCGCTGTTCGCGTTCGCCGCGCCGATCGCCGCGCGCACGTCTTCGAGGCCGATGCCGTAGCTGTTCAGCTTGCCCGGCTCCAGCTCGACGCGCACCGAGGGCAAGGCGCCGCCGCCGAGCGTGATCTGCCCAACGCCGTCGATCTGCGACAACTGCTGCTGGATCACCGAATCGGCGGAGTCGTAGAGCTGCGCCTTTGTCAGCGTGTCGGAGGTCAGCGCGAGCACCATGATCGGCGCGCCGGCCGGGTTGTACTGGCGATACGTCGGATTGCTGCGCAGCGTGGTCGGCAGATCGGCGCGCGCGGCCTGGATGGCGGCCTGCACGTCGCGCGCCGCGCCGTTGATATCGCGGTTCAGGCCGAACACGACGATGATCAGCGACGAGCCCACGTAACTGATCGAGGTCAGCTGGCTCACATCGGCGATGGTGGCGAGGCGCCGCTCCAGCGGCTCGGCGACGGTGGCGGCCATGATTTCCGGGCTCGCGCCCGCCATGTTCGCCTGCAACGCGATCACCGGAAAGGCGATGTTCGGCAACGGCGCAACCGGCAGGCGGAAATACGCGAGCGCGCCCGAGATCAGGATCGCGACCGCCAGCAGCGCGGTCGCGACCGGGCGCCGGATGAAGAGCGCCGAGATGTTCACGGTGCATTCTCCGGCGGCGCGGCGGCGCCGTCATTCGCGGCGCGGCGCCGGTTCTTCACGCGCTGCGCGGCGCGGTCGAAGAACAGATAGATCACCGGCGTGGTGAAGAGCGTCAGCACCTGGCTGAGCGTGAGTCCGCCGATGATCGCGAGACCGAGCGGCCGGCGCAGTTCCGAGCCGGTGCCGGCGCCGAGCAGCATCGGCAGCGCGCCGAGCATGGCGGCGAGCGTGGTCATCAGGATCGGCCGGAAGCGCAGCAGCGACGCTTCGAAGATCGCTTCACGCGCAGGCTTGCCATGCACGCGCTCCGCCTCGAGCGCGAAGTCGACCATCATGATCGCGTTCTTCTTGACGATGCCGATCAGGAGCACGATGCCGATGATGCCGATCACGTCGAGATCGCTGCCCGCGATCATCAGCGCCAGCAGCGCGCCGATGCCGGCCGACGGCAGCGTCGAGAGAATCGTCACCGGGTGGATGTAGCTTTCGTACAGCACGCCGAGCACGATATACACCGCGACCAGCGCGGCGATGAGCAGATACACCTCGCTGGAAAGCGAGTCTTCGAACGCCTGGGCCGCGCCCTGGAACGATGTCGTGATCGACGGCGGCAAGTCCACCGCGTGCTCGGCGTCGCGGATCTGCGCTACGGCGGCGCTCAGCGACGCGTCCTGCGCGAGGTTGAACGAGATCGTGACCGCCGGGAACTGCGCGAGGTGGCTGATCAAAAGCGGCGATTGCGTGATGCTGATCTTCGCGATGCCCGACAGTGGCACCTGGCCGGTGCTGCTGGTCTGGCTCGGCAGATACAGATTGCCGATCGATTGCACGGTGGGTATCGTCTCCGGCTTCGCCACGAGAATCACGCGATATTGGTCGGACTGCTGGAAGATGGTCGAGACGATGCGCTGGCCGAGCGCGTCGTACAGCGCGTTGTCGATCGTGGCTGCCGTGATGCCGTAGCGCGCGGCAAGCTGCCGGTTCACTTCGACGTTCACGCTCAGGCCGTTGGTGTTCAGATCGCTCGTGACGTCCGTGATGGCGGGAATCTGCTTCATGCGCGCAATCAATGCGGGCACGTACTGATCGAACGCCTTCTGGTTCGGCCCGCGCAGCACGAAGTTGTACTGGTTGCGCGAGATCGACGTGTCGAGCGTCAGATCCTGCTCGGGTTGTAGATAAAGGCGGATGCCGGGCACGTCGGCAACTTCCTGCTGGATGCGGCGGCCGATTTCCTCGGCCGTGAGCGAGCGGTCGTCGCGCGGGCGCAGATTGATCAGGAACCGGCCGTTGTTCAGCGTCGGATTGGTGCCGTCGATGCCGACGTACGAGGTCAGCGACACCACGTCGGGATCCTTCAGAATCGCGTCGGCGAGCGCGCTTTGACGCCGGACCATGGCAGTGTACGAAACCGAGTTGTCGGCCACGCTGATGCCCTGAATCACGCCGACGTCCTGCACCGGGAATAGTCCTTTCGGAATCACGATGTACAGGATCGCCGTGAGCGCGACGGTAATGAGCGCGACCACCAGCGTCAGCGTCTGGTGATCGAGCACCCAGCGCAGGCCGCGTTCATACGCGGCGAGCGTCTTGTCGAACAGGCCCTCGCTGAACCGCTCGAAGCGGCTCGGATGGCGTTGCGCCTGCGCGCGCAACAGACGCGCGCACATCATCGGCACGACGGTCAGCGAGACCACCGCCGAAATCACGATCGTCACCGCGAGCGTGATCGCGAATTCGCTGAAGAGCCGGCCGATCACGCCGCCCATGAACAGCAGCGGAATCAGCACGGCGATCAGCGAGACCGTCAGCGAGAGGATCGTGAAGCCGATCTGCCCGGCGCCTTCGAGCGCGGCTTCGAGCGGCGTCTTGCCTTCCTCCAGATAGCGCACGATGTTTTCGATCATCACGATCGAGTCGTCGACGACGAAACCCGTCGCGATGATCAGCGCCATCAGCGAGAGGTTGTCGATCGAATAGTTGAGCTGGTACATCACGGCGAGCGTGCCGATCAGCGAGACCGGCACGGAGATGCTCGGAATGATGGTGGCGGGCACGTTGCGCAGGAACACGAAAATCACCAGCACGACCAGCACGACGGCGAGCACGAGTTCGAATGCGGCGTCCGAGACCGATGAGCGGATCACGCCGGTGGTGTTCGCCACCACCGTGACCTGCAGGCCTGCGGGCAGCGTCGATTCGAGCGCCGGCAGCTGCTTCATGATCTGGTTGACGGTGGCGATCACGTTCGCGCCCGGCTGACGCTGCACGTTCAGCACGATGGCCGGCGTGCGGCCGTACCACGCGCCGCGTCCCACGTCCTGCGCGGCCTGGCTCACGCGCGCGACGTCGCGCAGATACACGGGCGCGCCGTTCTGATACGCGATCACGGTAGCCAGATAGTCCTGCGGGTCGACGATCTGGTCGTTCGCGTTGATCGTGTAGTCGAGCTCTGGCCCGTCGAAGTTACCTTTCGGCTGGCTGACGTTGACGTTCGCAAGCAGGGTGCGCAGATCGTCGAGATTCAGACCGTAGGCCGCGAGCTTTTGCGGGTCCGCTTCGACGCGCACGGCCGGCACGTTGCCGCCTGCGGTCGTCACGAGACCGACGCCGGGGACCTCGGAAATCTTCGTGGCGAGGCGATTGTTGGCCGTGTCCTGCAACTGCGTCAGCGACATCGACTTCGAGGTGACCGCAAGCGTGAGGATCGGCTGATCGGCCGGGTTGACCTTCGCATAGGTCGGCGGCGCGGGCAGGCCGGTTGGCAGGAAGCTGTTGGCCGCGTTGATCGCCTGCTGCACGTTCTGTTCGGCGATGTCGAGGTTCAGCGAGAGATCGAATTGCAGCGTGATGACCGACGCGCCTTCCGAACTGTAAGACACCATTTGCTGCAAGCCCGGAATCTCGCCGAGCTGGACCTCGAGCGGCGCGGTGACGGTGGTCGCCATCACGTTCGGGCTCGCGCCCGGATAGAAGGTCTGAACCTGGATGGTCGGATAGTCGACGTCGGGCAGCGACGAGACCGGCAGGAAGCGCACCGCGACCAGGCCGACGAGCACGAGCGCGACCATCAGCAGCGACGTCGCCACGGGTCTCAGGATGAACAGGCGGGAGAAGTTCATCGGCGGGGCGGCGTGTTATGAGGCCGTGGACGCCGTGTCGGGCGCGGACGCCGGACGTGTGCGCCGCGCGGTGGACGCGGACCCGGGCGCCGCAGCCGAGGCGCCCGCAGCGCCCGCAGCGCCCGAAGCGCCCGCTGTACCCGAAGCCGGCCGCGTCGCCGACGCCTTGATCTTCACGCCGTCGCTCAAGCGGTCCATGCCGTCGGTGACGACCACGTTGCCCGCGGCGAGCCCCGACGTGATCACCGTATGCTGGCCGTCGCCCGGTCCCAGTGTGACCTTGCGCACCGATACCGTGTTGTCGGCGTTGACGAGATACACATAGTCGCCGGGCGCGCCGCTCTGCACGGCGGGCGTCGGCACCAGCACCGCGTTTTGCAGCGTATCGACCAGCAGCTTGACGTTGACGAACTCGTTGGGGAAGAGCGCCTCGTCGTCGTTGGGGACGGTTGCGCGCAGCGTGACGGTGCCGGTCGCGGTCGCCATCTGGTTGTTGATCGCGTACAGCGTGCCGGTGGCGATTTGCCGGGAATTGTCGCTGCTGAATACGGCGACGGGTAGCTGCGCGCCGGCGTTGATGCGTTGCAGCACCTTGTCGAGCGCGGTTTGCGGCACGGTGAATTCGACGGTGGTCGGCTTCATCGTCGTGATCACCGCAATGCCCGGTTGGCTCGACGCGGTCACGTAGTTGCCCGGGTCGACGAGGCGCAGTCCGACTCGTCCCGACACCGGCGCGGTGATGTGGCAGTAGAGCAGGTCGAGAACGAATTGCGCGACGTTGGCTTCGTCGGCCTTGACCGCCGCTTCGTCCTGCTGGACGAGAAACTGTTGATCGGCGTAAGTCTGTTCGGCGATCGACTTGCGCTCGTTGAGTTGCGTAAAGCGCACGAGATCGGCGCGCGCCTGGGCGAGCGCCGCCTTGTCCTTGGCGAGTTGCGCCTCGGCTTGCCGCTTGCTGATTTCGTATTGGCGCGAGTCGATCTGCGCGAGGAATTGCCCTTTCTCGACGTCCTGACCTTCGCGATAGCCGACGGCGGTCAGGTAGCCGCTCAGTTGCGGCAGCACGGTCACGGTGGCGACCGGCGTCACGGTGCCCAGTTCGCTCAGCGTCTCCGGCATCGGTCCCGTGGTTGCGGCGGCGACCGTCACGACCTGGGGCGCCACGCCGGGCTTGGGCGCCTTCGAGCGCAACAGATGAAACACCACCAGCGCGATCAGCGCGAGCACCACGAGCGCCAGCACGATGCGGCCGCGCCGCGGACGCTTGACCGGGATTGACGACGCTTCGCTCATGACGGTCTCCCGCCGGATCCGTGGCACCCGGCGACCGCCGTCGAGGAACGGCCCGGCCAATTGCTGTCGAAGAGCGTCATACGAACTCCCAGGATGGGGCATCGCCGTCGCCGGCGACAGGAATCCAGACAATCACTTGCAGAGTCTATCCGACTGTGGAGCCAATTCTCACGACCGTACCTTGACGGGCGTTTCGATTTGTTACGGTCGGCCAACCGGTGGCGCCTTGCCGTCTGTCCAGGCGCGAGCGCGAGCATACGGAAAAAGGTAGCGGCGACGCGGGACGTCGTCGGGCACCAGCGAAGCACGCGCACCGTGCCGACATGTAACCGCGTAACTTGAGGCAACAGAACCGTAGCCCGAATGTCGGGCTCGCGAACTAGCATGACGGCATTTCCTGTCTCAACCGACGAGGTAACCGATGCTGAGCCATCATGAACTCGCGACACTGCTGCGTCTCGCGGACACCGAGCGCCGTCCGGAGGCGATCGATCCCGACGTGCTCGCCCTGAGCCGATACGATCTGATCGAAATCGACCGGCGCGAGGAGGGCGTGATAGTGGGCGGCACGTCGACGCTGCGGCTGACGAGCCGGGGCCGTGAACTCGTGCGCCGGCTGTTCGGTGCTGGCGACCGCGACGGCGCGTGAACGGAGTCCGTTGCGCCGTCGCGTGCGTCCCGCATCACATGAGATCGGGGCGCGGTGCGGGCGTGCGTCTGATCTGCCGCGCCAGCGTGTCGCGATAGATGCCCGGCACGGCGGCCAGCTCGGCCGGCGTGCCTTGCTGAACGACCCGGCCGCGGTTGAGCACCACGATCCGGTCGAAGGACTGCAACGTCGACAGCCGGTGAGCGATCGCGACGACGGTGCGATGCTTCATGAGCCGTTCGAGCGCCGCCTGAATGGCGATCTCCGATGCGGTGTCGAGCGCCGACGTCGCTTCGTCGAGCAGCAGGATGGGCGAGTCTTTCAGGATGGCCCGGGCGATCGCGATGCGCTGGCGCTGTCCGCCGGAGAGTTTGGTGCCGCGGTCGCCCGCGACGGTGTTGAGCCCTTCGGGCATCGCGTTGATGAAATCGAGGCAATAGGCGTCCTCGCACGCGCGGCGCACGTCGGCTTCGCTCGCGTCGGGGCAGCCGTAGCGGATGTTGTCCAGCAGCGAGCGGTGAAACAGCGACACGTCCTGCGGCACGACCGAGATGGCGCCTTGCAAGCTTTGCAACGTGACATGCGCAATGTCCTGGCCCGAAATCCGCACGTACCCGGAGCCCGGCTCGTAGAAGTGCTGCAGAAGCGCGAGGATGGTCGATTTCCCCGCCCCCGAGGGGCCGACGAGACCGACGCGCTCGCCCGCGCCGATATGCAGGTTCAGACCGCTCAACACCGGGCGGCGGCCCGGATACGCGAACGTCACGTCTTCGAAGTCCACGGTGGCGCGCCGGACTTCGAGCGGTGCCGCCCTGGTCGGCTCGGGCATGGCGTGCGGGATCAGCAGTGTCTGCGACGCTTCGCCAAGCCGGGCGACATGCTGGGTCAGGTCGACGAACGCCACGGCAATATCGCGCGAGCCGTGCAGGATCGAGAAACCGAGTGAGCCGACCAGAACGACGTCGCCGGTGGTCGCACGGCCGACGCTCCACAGCCACACGGTCCACCCGAGCACGCAAGCCGACAGAATGCAGGTGGCGAACGCGTGCAACAGGCGCAGCTTCTCGAGGTAAAGCAGGCTGCGCTTGCGGGCATCGCCTTCGGCGGCGAGCAGCGCGTCGAAGCGCCCCCGTTCCATCACCACGGTGCAGAAGGCGCGGACCAGCCCCATATTGCCGATGACGTCCACGAGTTCGCCGTCCACCGAGGCAGCCTGCGCGGCGAACGCCTCATGCCGGGCGGTGCCTTTGCGCGCCAGCAGGAACAGGCAGAAAGCCAGCCCGACCGAAATCGCGACCAGCGTGAGGCTCATGGGAATGCTGACCACGCCGACCATGACGATCGCCCCGACCACGGTCAGGCACGGTGGAAAGGCCGTCCACGCCACCGTGTTTTCGATCACGTACACCGCGTTGGCCGTCGCCGATATCCGGCTCGACAGGACGCCGGGCTGCTTGTCGGCGAAGAAGGTCGGGGCGTGCACGGTGAGATAGTCGAACATCTCGCGCCGGATGTCGCCCGTCACCGCCACGAACGTGCGCGCCGAGATCCATCCGGCAATGCGCCAGAAGAGATTGTCGGCGAGGATCAGCGCGACGAGCACGGCAAACGCGTGAATCACCTGTTGCGGATGGGCGCGGCCGCCCGGCAACGCGTCGATCAGATTGCGGATCCCATATTGCGACGCGAGCGCACAGCCGACCGCTGCCACGACGCTGGCCAGCACGATAGCGTGCGCCAGCTTGCGACGGGCCACGTAACGCCAGATCAGCCGGATGGGTCGCCCGGCGTATCGCGACAGCACCCGGGACTGCCGCCGCCTGCGCACGCGCCCGGCCCGGCCGGTATCGCCATCGTTGGTCAATTCCATGACACCGCTTCCCCTTGGTGGAAGGAGTCGGGCGTCCATGCTGCGCCGCCCCGACGGGCAGCCGACAGTCGAGAAGTCCGGTTCCGGCAGCACGCAAGCGGCGTGCCTTCGCAAGCAGCGAGCCGGTCTGACCGGCGGCGATGCATATTGGGTAAGGGCGTGCGGTGTTTCCCCCGGTTTTTGTCTGACGCGATACCCTATACTTCCAAACTCCAAATCGGTTCGGCGCTTGTCACCGGCAAGCCGTTTTTATCATCCGCAACGTGGGCTCCGTGCAATGTCGACCCGCCGCCATCCGCTGGGAATGCGATGAGTGACCCTATGCAGCCGCCGTTTTCCATTCTCTTCGTCGACGACGACGAGATGTCGCGCAACCACTTCGCGCGCGCGATGAGTGCCGATTACAAAGTGTATGTCGCCCAAAGCGCCGACGAGGCGATGACGGTGCTAGGCAAGCACGCTTCGGAGATTGCGGTACTGGTGACGGACTTCCGCATGCCGGGCCGCGACGGCGACGATCTGCTGCGCCAGGTGGCGCAGGAGTATCCGCAAATCGTGCGCATTCTCGTGACCGCCTATGCCGACAAGGACATGCTGCTGCAAACGGTCAATACGGGCGACGTGTTCCGTATTATCGAAAAGCCGCTGCGAACGGACATGGTGCGCGAGGTCCTGCAACTGGCAACCGCGCGCTATACGGAGCGGGAAACGCGTCAACAGCGGCTGCTGGCAATGGACGAGACGCTCGCTTTTCTCGCCCACGAACTGAATACGCCGTTGGCGACGATTTCGCTGTTCGCGCGCTCCGTCGAGAACGACGTGGCCGAGCAATACGACCCGGAGCGTCAGCGGGAGATCGGCCTCGCGGCAAAGTCGATGCTGAACAACGCCCAGTATTGCCTGACGCTGATCTCGTCTTTCTGGGCGACGGTGCACAAGAGCGGCGGCCAGAAGTCCGCCTCGGGCGGCGGCACGCGCGCGGTCAGAGCGACGCGGTTGATCGCCACGCTGCTCGACACCTATCCGTTTGTCGCGTCGCAGCGCGATTGGGTGAAGGTCGACGTGGAAGGGGACTTTGTTGTGCACGCCATGCCCAATTGCGTGGCGCTCGTGCTGTCTTCGCTGCTGTCCAACGCGCTGCGCGCGCTCGACGGCACCAGCGCGCCTTCGTTGCGCCTCGAAGTGGTGGCATTCCCTGAACCGGAGATCCGCATTCGCGACAATGGCCCGGGGATCGCGCCAGAGGTCAAGGCGCGTCTCCTGCAGGATCCGGTGACTACGTACGCGGGCGCCGGCGGCCACGGCATGGGCATGATCTTCTGCAACCGCATTATGCAATCGTTCGGCGGCTGCCTGCGGATCGAATCCACGGTCGGTGCGGGGACCACGGTGACCATGGGCTTTCCCAGTTTCAATAGCCACATGCACACCGCTGACGACGAAGAACCGTCCGACAGTCAGGTGGCCTCGCGATGAAATCGAATGGCCCGGATGGCCGCTTATATCGCCGCTCGTATCGCCACTAGTCGCTCAGAAAATCCCGATGATCGCGGCGTGCCTTGGCCGTGGCGAAATACGTCTGCAACGCATCGGTTGAACGCTCGCTCAAGATGCAGATGCGCGCGAGCCAATCGGTTTCCACCGGCCATTCGCCTTCCACCACGCGCGGATAGATTTGCCGCGCGAACTGATGCAGCGCCCTTGCGCCGATATTGCCGCTGACGCCCAGCAGCAGGTGCAGCGCGCCGTGCGTCGATTCGAGGTCGACAGCCGCGACACTGGCCGCCAGCCGGGCCACGAGCTGGCGAATCTGCTCGATGCCTTTGAGGAACGATTCGTCGAGCAGATCGAGCGACGCCAGTTCTTCGAGGTGTTTCTCGTCGAGCAGTTCGCTTTCGCTCACGATCGGCAGCTTGCCCGCCGGCATGGCCGGCGGCGTCGGCGGTAGACCGGCTTCCGTCGGCGCGTTCGAGCCACGTTGCCGTGCAAACTGTCTCGCAAGGCACGCATAGAGAGAACTGGCTTGCACGGGTTTGATCATGACTTCGTTCATGCCCACTGTCAGACAGGTCTGGACCGCCTTGATATCGGACTGGCTGGTCAAGGCGATGATCGGCAGGGCGGCGTACGAATCGGCACGGGCGCGAATCGATGCGGTCGTTTCCAGGCCGCCCATTCCCGGCATGTTCATATCCATGACGATCGCGTCGATCACGCCGTCCGCCTGCAGATGCGCGAGCACGGCTTGGCCATGCTCGGCCTCGACGACGCTCGCGCCGCATCGCTCCAGATAGGCTTTGGCCACCAGCCGGCTATAGGTGTCGTCGTCCGCGACCAGGATCGATTTGCCGGAGAATGCGTCGGATTTCTGGCTCAAGTGGTGCCGGTTGCCGTTTTCGAAAAGCGCCTGGAGCGTCGTGATCAATTCGAGCACGCTGCAGGATTTGCTGATGATTTCGTCCATGCCGGCTCGGCGGGCGAGCACGCGCACCACCGTGCCGGGCTCAGCCGTATAGGCGGCGATCAGGACATTCCAGCTCGGATAATCGTGACCGGCGCGAATTCTCTCGGCGGTCGCGTAGCCGTCCAGAACCGGCATGTTGATGTCCATCAGCACGAGGTCGTAAGGAGCCGATTCCCGGAGCACGCTCAATGCGATCGCGCCGTTTTCCGCTTCGCTCAGGTATGCGCCCACTTTCGACAGCGCACGGCAGGCTCGCGCGCGCTGACCCGCGTCGTCGTCCACGATGAGAATGCGCTTGTCTTTGAAGACAGGCGTGGCGCGTTCGAAAATCTGCCGCTCGTGGTCCACGATTTCGCTCTTCGGGACGACGGGAAACTGCAGCGTGAATTCCGTGAATTTGCCGACTTCCGAACGGCAACTGATACTGCCGCCGAAGGCGCGCATCGCACGCTGGCAATAGGCGAGTCCGAGTCCTGTGCCGTCCGAATTGCCCGCTGTACGGAAGGGCTCGAACAGATGCGACAGCATGTCGGGCGCAATGCCGGGACCGGTGTCGCGAACCATGACCGACTGCTGCTCGATCGTCAGCGTGAGCGTGGCCGCCGGGTGCGTGGCGATGTGATGCAGCGCGTTCTTGATCAGGTTGAACAGGGTGAACAGATAGACGGTTTCGTCGACCTTGAAGGTGAAGTCTTCGCGCACCACGAGCCTGACCTTGTCGCGCTCCTTTTCATCGCCGAAGCCGTATTCTTCCAGCGCCTTGCGCGTGGTACCCGTCGCACTCAGATACGTGAGGTAATCCGGGCGGATGGGTTTGGCGCTGACTTCGTCGAGCGTCATGGCGATGATGCGAAGGCCACGCTCGATCGACAACTGCCCTTGGGCGAGATGACGATAAAGCCCCGCGGCGCTCTCGGCCCTGTCGTGGCTATCGTGCCTGTCGTGTGTGAGTGCCAGCGGCCGGTTGGAGCCCATTGTCGCGGGCAGGGCTTCTTCCACGCGATCCAGCACATAGCGCAACTGGCTGAGAGGGTTGCGCATTTCATGAGCGATCGAACCGGCAAGAGCCTGCAGCGCACGGTTCTTTTCGACGAAGATGCGCCCTTTGCTGATCGCATGGCTGAAGGCCATGCTGCACAGAACGACGACCGGCAGCAAGGCGAGATTCGATTGATCGGCGGCGGTCACGACAATCGGAACCGGCGAACTGATCACCGCGGCGAGCGCCCCGGAGAATACGCCGATGCCGATGCAGCCCATCAGCAAAAGCGGATTGTCGATGCACAGCGCCATGATGAAGATCATCATGACCTCGGTCATCATCCACATGGTGGAGAATGAATTTCTGATCGCGAGAAAAGTGCAAACGAATGGCAGTACGTAGATCAGGCAGCAATGCCAATAGATCAACAGGTAATGGTTGAACCGCTTCGGCCAATGCGCCTGGAAAATCAACGGAATGCAGACGAGCGCCGCACTCAATCGAAGGGAGAGGTTGTCGTAAGGTTGCGGCAGGACATAGGTCCAGACTACGTAGTAGATGGGGTGGCACAGGAGGCCCAGTGCGCCGCCCCATCGTATTGCAAACCGGCTTCGTTCCAGCACGTCCCGCATGCTCTCGCGCGGTATTACCATCAGGCCTCCAATGACGTTTACGAGCCCATCAATTCTCGCTTGCCGCGAAGTTGTGCATCCAGTTCGATCGGCGAGCCGTTTTTCCCATGAAAAGGGCCGACCGCAAAGCCGTACTTCTTCAGCAGGCTGTGCGTGTAGGAGACGGACCACACGGGCGGGCTGCCGATGATGAAGTCGGACGCAATGCCTTCCTGCCAGGCGGAGTAGCCTTCGGCGAAACAGGTATAGCAATCGCGCGTGGTCGGCAGCCGGAACGGGAAGGTGGTGTTGAGTCCGGCCGGGCCACGGGCGAAGCACTCAATATATAGCGTATGACCGCGTGACGCGAGTTCAGCCTCGACGCTCGCCGCCCGGGGGTGCGAGTCGTCGATCCAGAACTGCGCGCGCTTGAGATCGGCTGCGGTGAGGTAGGGCACGCTGGTGCTGCTCGCCAGAATGGCGCCGTCGAAGTGCGGCAAGGGGGTGTTCGGACTGAACGTGTGCACGGAAACCCGCGTTTTGCCGAGCAGGTCCGACGCCATCAACTCCTTGGCTTGCTCCGTGAGCAGATTCACCTTGTCCGGCAGATCGATCAGAACAAGCTCGCGCGGTGCATCTTTGTAGAGCGCGTATTTGGCCACCGTCGTGCCGAGCCGGCCGGCCGCGCCGAATAGAGCAAGCTTGGTCTTGCCGAACTCGAGGTCGAGTTCATTGCAGCAGTGCATGGCCCAGTCTTTCAGCATCGCCGCGGTGGCGGCGTGACCCGTGGTGATATGCGGCGGTTTGGTATCGCGCGGCAGTGCGCCGTAGTTGCAGGCGTATGGCGTGGAAGCGCCCATTGCCACCATGTTCAGGCCCGCTTGTCTTGCCAGTTCCAGTGCCGGAAAAAATTGCGTCTCGCGGAATCGCTTGATGCCGCGCGGGCTGCCGAGCCAAAGCTCGAGCGGAACTGGACAGGCAATATTGGCCCCGATGATCTGGGAGCCCGAATAGATCGGTGAGGCAATGAAAGGCTTGGTGTTCCAAAGCTCTTCTTCGAAAGACGCGTTTCGGTGCTTCACATTGTGAAATGAAAACGAAAGTGTCTCCCAGTCGGTAGCGTGAAATAAAAACCCGACACCGCCTTGGCCGGCGGGCAGGTTGTCCCGGATCTCGTCCGGGCTGATGGTGTGTTTAAGTGCCAAGGGGGCGCCCGTTTGAAGTTGACGAACCCCGGTTTGCTCTTCGGAATAGGCCATTACTTCGTGGTGAACAGAAGTTCTCATTTGATTTTCCCTTTGATTGAATCTCACGCTGAACAGTTAGCGCGACAAAGCCGACCGGCGTGTTGGATGGTCGACCCTTCAACTCTAGAGAAAACTGATGCGATGTGCCCGTCTGTTGGTTCGCATTGCCGAGAATGGGGGGGCGTCGCGCGATCAGGTCGAACACGGTTGCGTGTGCATTCGAGTTCTTGACGGGTCGGCCGGGCGCCGCTGCCGGCAAGCCAGGCAAGCACCCGGCCGTGTCTTGCATGGCAGCGCTTCGATCTGGCAGATGTTTCTAGTGAGAAGACGGGTTGATCAGACGGGTCGCTGAAATCAACATCTTTCCATTGGGAAAATTTGAGCGGGCGTGTGAATGAACGTTTGAAAACGAATGGCTACCGTGCCAACCCGGCGTCGATCGATTTCGAAGTCGACTGTGGCCCGCTGCCTGTGCGCGGCGAGTTGCCCTCCAGGCTGGCGGGCGTGCTGGTCCGCAACGGCCCGAATCTGCTTCGTCCCGATCCGGTGCAGCACTGGTTTGCGGGGCATGGGATGGTCCATTGCTTCGAGTTCGCGAACGGCGGCGTGACGTACCGGAACCGCTGGGTACACACGCAGCGTTGGCTTGCCGAACGGGCGAGTGTGGTCGACGTCGGCGCCGTCGACGTCGGCGCCTTCGGCGCGCGGCCGCAGCAACGATGGAAATCCGCACCGCGTGCCGAACGGTTTTCATCGCAACTGGGTGGCGGCGCGCAAATAGCCCACGTGAACGGCGCGTTACGCCGGAGCACGCGAGCTAGTTGATCCACCCGCATTGGCAACGTTTGCACGAGCCGCGCATTCCCGCGTGGGCGGGAATGCGCGCTTCAAATCCTCCATTCGTGCGGCGTGCTGGACACATACCAGCGCGCCGGATCCGCATGCGTTTCCACGACGTTGATGCGGTGTTCCAGATCGACCAGATCGACCGACGACGCCAGATAGGACTCGCGTTCGTGGTCCTCGGTGGTGATCAGCAAGGCGCTCAGTTTCCTGGCAAGTTCAGCAAACATGATTTTCTCCAGTCCGGGTTGCAACAGGCCGTTTCGGTCCGGCTGTGGGAGCCGGCGTTGCCCGTCGATGGAATGAAGCTTAGGCGGGAAGAATGAGCCGGAAATGAGCGCTCGAGACCAGCGATTAACGCCTTGGCAATGCGCAAATTTCGAACTGACACCCGGCTAATTTCCCCCTCATTCTGCGTGTCCACAATGCAGTCATTCGATGCAGCCAACCGACTCGCACCGATCGACAAGGGGAACAGAAAATGAAAGTCATTCGCCATCTGGTAGTCGCTGCGGCGCTCGGTGTCGGCCTGGTGAGTTGCGCCGAAGCGCATGTGTTCGTCGGCGTGGGCGTAGGTGTAGGCGCGCCGGCGTTTCCGATGGTGCCGGTAGTGCCGGTAGTGCCGGCTTACGTGCCGCCGCCGGTCTACTACGCAGCGCCGCCCCCGCCGCCGCCGGTGTACACGGCGCCTGTCGTGATTGGGTACTACGGGCATCCGCAGTATCCGCGCTATTACGGCGGGTGGGGTTACGGCTATGGCTACTGGCGCCGTTAAGACGCCTGCCTGAACCGGCAGTACCACGAACCAACAATCAACGATCAAGAGGAATATCAGTCATGAAGCAACGTCAATGGGCTTTTGTCGCCGCTACCGCGCTGGCGCTTTCACTCGTATCCGGCTGTGCGGTCGCCGACGATGGTTACGGCTACGGCTACTACATGAGCCGTCATCCGAACATCGAAGCCGCGGATTTCAACGCGCAGCAGGCGATCGAGCGGATGCGCGCCGCACAGCGCGCCAACGGCTACGACATGGGCGGCCATGCAGGCAGGGCGATTGCCTTGATGCAGCAGGCTCGCGCCGAGATGCAGGTCTCCGCCGAAATGGCGACGCGTTGAGCGCGTCGACTACCTGGACAAGCGGGGCACATGCACGTCGAATCCGCGATGAATTCACGACGAACAGCCCCCGCTCGCATCGCGCAATCCGCGCTGACCACGGCGTCCGTCGGCCGTTTCTTTCCCATCAGATCATCATGAACGTTCAGCAATCCCAAACCACCTCGACCGATGGCGTGCCGCTCGACACGCTTACGCGACCGCGTGCCGAAAGCTGGCAGGCCGCCTGGGTGCGACGCGCGATTCCGCTGGTGATGGCGCTGCACTTCAGTTCGAGCCGCCGCCCGGCGCCCGACGTGCACGCGCTGCGATTGCGCGCGCATCGCTACACCTTGCCTGGCCGGCTCGCCGCGGCATGCCTTTATCCGCGCGTGCGCCGTCACGCCGATGCAGAACTGAAGGGCGAATGGATTCGTTCGCCCGGCGCTTCACAGGAATCGGAAGAAACAGTGGTGCTATACCTGCACGGCGGCGCGTACTACTTCGGCTCCCCCGCGACGCATCGTGCGTTGACCGTCGAACTGGCCCACTCGACGCAATCGGCGGTGTTCGCGCTGGACTACAGCCTCGCGCCGGAACATCCGTTTCCCGCCGCGCTGGAGGACACCCTGCGCGCCTATCGGGCGCTGCTGGCGCGCCGCATCGCGCCGAGTTCGATCGTGTTCGCCGGCGACTCGGCGGGCGCCGGGCTCGCGCTCGCCGCGCTGGTGGCGCTGCGCGACGCGGGCGAGCCGCTGCCCGCCGGGGCCGTGCTGTTCTCGCCTTGGGCGGACCTGACGACGATCTGGCGCGCGAGCCATAACGCGTTGTCGATGAACCGCACCGCGATGGAAGCGGCCGCCGACATGTATCTGCGCAACGTCAGGCGCTTCGAGCCGCTGGCGTCGCCCGCGCGCGCGAAGCTGCATGGTTTGCCGCCCATTCACGTGCAGACCAGTGACGCCGAGGCGTTGAGCACCGACGCGCGCGAGCTCGCGGCAAGACTGCAACGCGCAGGCAATGCAGTGGAGTTCGCACAATGGCATGCAATGCCGCACGCGTGGCAGTGCTTCGCGCCGTTCGTGCCGGAAGCGCGCGCGGCGCTAGGCGAGGCTTCGCGATTTATTTGCCGCTGCTGGGCGGGCGCGACCTTGCGATGAACGCGTTGATCGCGGCGGCGAGCGCCTGCGGGTATTGATACATCATCGCGTGGCCCGCCGAACGCACGACGAGCAGTTGCGCATGCGGAATCTGCTCGGCGAGCGCTTCCGAGTTCTGCTTCGGCAAGACCTGATCGTCGGCGCCCGTGAGGACCAGGGTAGCGAGGCGCACGTTTTTCAGCGCTGCCGCGGCGGCCTCGTCGCCGGCCCAGTCATGCAGCAGTGCGGACTGGCCTTCGGTCACCGTCGCCGAAATGGCGGGCGGCTGGTAACCGGCCGGCTGGAACATATTCTTACGGAAGCACCGTTGCGCTGCGTCCACCGCAGTGGGCGGAAACAGGACCCGCATGACATCCATGAAGCTGGTGCCCGGCTTGCCGGACAGGGTGGCTTCGACGTCGGGCGTCACCGGCACGCCGAGCGACCCCGGCGCGGGCGCGCTCATGAGGACGATGCGCCGCACGGCGAGCGGCGGGTCGAACGCGAGTTGCTGGGCAATGGCGCCGCCCATCGACCAGCCGACGAAGGTGACGTCGGAGAGGTGCAGCGTGTCGATCAGCGCGGCGGCGTCGAGTGTCATGTCCCGTGCGGAAAAGCTGGATGCCGCCGGTTCGGAGCGGCCGATGCCGCGGTTGTCGAAGACGATCACTTCGTGCCGCCTGGCGAGATCGGTCAGAAAGGCGGCGTCCCATTCGGCCATCGTCGCGCGAAAGCCGGTTTGCAGCACGATCGGCGTGCCGCGGCCGAAGCGGTAGTACGCGATGTCGCCGTTCACCGTATGCGCGATCTGCTCACGAATCGATGGCTTGTGATCCGGGCGATCGGCAACGACCGGGCAGGCCTTTTCGTTCGCGTAGTGGACGGTTTTCGCTTCGACGAGCGCGGCCTGCGTGGCGCCGAATAGCGCCAGCAGCGAAGTCGCCGCGATGAGACTGCGCAGGCGTGTCATGAAGCCGGTCCTTTGCCGGCTTCGCCGAGCATGACGGTCCAGCCGAGACCTCGCACGTTGCGAATCACGGTGAGCCCGAACTTCTTGCGCACCGAATGGATCAGCACATCCACCGCGTTGCTTTCGACCTCTTTGCCCCAGCCGTACAAGCGGTCTTCGAGTTGTTCGCGCGACAGGATCGTGCCGGGACGTTCGAGAAACGCGAGCATTAGCGCGAACTCGCGTGCGGAGAGTACGGTCGTGGTGCCGTTGCAGGTCAGCGTGCGTTTGTCGAGATCGAGGCTGAGCGACTCGTCGCCGAGACGCGACGACGCGTAGCCGGCCTTGCGGCGGATCACTGCACGGATGCGGGCGAGCAGTTCGGGGACGTCGAAAGGCTTGAGCAGGTAATCGTCGGCGCCGACATCGAGACCCTGTACGCGCGAATCGAGATCGTCGCGGGCGGTCAGGATCAACACCGGGACCGCGTTGCCGGCCGCGCGCGACGACTTCAGCAGCTCGATGCCGCTCATGCCGGGCAAGCCCAGATCGAGCAGCACGACGGTGTATTCGGCGTTGGCCATGGCGTCGCGCCCGGCGATGCCGTCCCTGACCCAGTCGACGCTATAGTCGGCGTCCTTGAGTGCACGCAGCAGACTTTGGCCAATCTGCAAATCGTCTTCAACGAGGAGAATTCTCATGATCGTCCTGTCGGCAGCAGTCAGGTTGTGCCTGGCTCGCAGCTCGCGGGGTGCGTGGCAGTGCCACGACAGGCGAGCGATTGAATGATAACCGACGCACGCGCGCCGGCATGATCCGCAGTGCCGATCTGGTCGAACGAGTGAGGGGGTTTGTGCGTGCCGACGCAAGCGTGGATGTGGGACGATTCGAAGACTTCGCTGCGTGCGCAGCGATGAGAGGCCGGGACTCGTGGCGTGCCGAAATCCTGCTGGCGCAGGTGGCGGATCGAGACGCCACATAACGCGGTGTGGCGGCTCGCTGTGTCGTCGTCAATAAGCGCCGGCCATGGCGAGCAGATAGAACGGCAGCAGATCTTCGTTCGATAGCGGCGGCTCCAGCGCTGCGCCGGCTGCGTCAGCGGTTGCGTTGGCGGTGTCGTCGGACTGGGTGGAAAGGGCGGTTTGCGTGTCCATGATGCTAATCCTCGTGATGATCGAACCGCATCTGCGGAGAGCCGAAGGGGTCTTTCCGTGCGGGATAGAGTCATCGTGAGCCTCGTGAATTAGCGTGAAATTAGTCGATGTTCCGAGCCCTGCGATGGTGAAGCGCAGGGCCGCCAAACGCCATTGCTAGCGTGTTGCCTGCCCGGCCGCGCGCTGTTCCGGATACCACGACGTGAACTTGACCGCGGCGACCAGCGCGGCCACGGTCGCCATCACGCCCACCGAATGGGGCAGCGCCGGCGCATAAACCATCGCGATGTCCGCGAGCACCAGCATGCCGAACGCGAGCGCCCAGGCGGCGCTGATCACATAGTTGACGTGGATGAAACGCTCGCTGTTCCACTGCTCGCGATCGACTGTCTCGCGTGCGTATTGCAGCGTGAATGGCCGCCGCAATGCGATCGACGCCAGCACGATCAGCGCAAGCCCTGCATCGACACGCAGCCGCACAGCGGCGATCGACCAGTGCACGTCACTGGTCAGCGCATAGATGGCCAGCGCCCCAAATAGCAGGACGGTACCGGCTTCCAGCAGCTTGACGTGGCGAGCGGGGGTTACGAGATCGCGCACCAGCAGCGCGGCGGCGACGAGCGCACCGGCAAGCAGTCCCGCCTGCGCGCCGGCAAGGCGTTCGATCACCGCAAAGGCTAGAAACGGGGCAAAGCTCAGCAAGAGATTCATCGTGGACTCCAGAGTTGGGGGAGGTTCGCGTGATGGCAGCCGGCCGTGCGTTTCGCGTAATGCGGACTACGCATGACGGCCATGCGAAGCCAAATGCCGATATGTTTACAGTGGAAAGATATTGCCTAAATTTTCAGCGCGAGTCAAGTGGAGATGACTGGCAGCCAATGTCATTCGTTCGCCGGGCAAATCATCTCGACGTCGATGCCGATCGACCCGCGGACGAGCGTCGTCCGAGTGCTCACTTTCACCTAACTCTTGAAGCCGATCATGCGTCCTGCAGCACACGAAAACGACGCTCATCGAAAACAACGCTTATCAAAAACAACCAGGGTGAAGGAGAATCATCATGTCAACACTTCGTTCGGCATTGGCCGTCGCCGTCATGGCCGCGTCCGCTCTTGTGGTGAATACCGCTCACGCGGCCCAGGGCTGCGGTCCGAACGGCTGGCGCGGTACCTGGGGCCATTGCCATTACGCGCCGCCGGTCTATGTCGCGCCGCGTCCGGTGATCTATGCAGCGCCGCCGGTCTCGACCTACGCTTGCCCTCCCGGCTACTGGCTGGGCCCGTGGGGCCATTGCCGCGACACGCCATATCACGGCCGCCTGCCGAACGGCGGATGGCAATGAGCGGGCGCAAGCCTGATCCGTCGCCGGCGATGGATCCGACGGCGGATCGTTCCAGGTCCGCCGCGTGCGCAGACCTTATCCACAGAAAATGTTCGCAACCCTGTGGACAAGTCCTGGCCAAGCGAGATAACTGATTGAGTGCAGAAGGATTTCTCCGCGGGAG
This sequence comes from Paraburkholderia sp. NPDC080076, assembly GCF_050281145.1. NCBI lineage: Bacteria > Pseudomonadati > Pseudomonadota > Betaproteobacteria > Burkholderiales > Burkholderiaceae > Paraburkholderia > Paraburkholderia sp. NPDC080076. The sequence continues at coordinate 365,022 of NZ_JBNNWQ010000009.1, forward strand.
CAGCGAACGCGCTCACTCCATCGGCGAGGCGAGCAAGGACACCGGCACGCCATGGCAACTGACCCGGGCGACGAGCGCCGCGCCCAGGCCCGCACTCGACTTCTCGTGCGCATCGAACGAGGTCATCTCCCTGTCGACCCGCAGAATATTGATGGGCCACGACGGCCGGGACAGCCGTTCGTGCGCGAAAGCCCCGACCCATAGCGGCGTGATGGACGTGCCGTTGCCCACCGCGTAACCGCTGGGCCAGAAACGCAGCACATCGCGTTCGTCGCGCGAGTCGCCCGGACGCATGAAGACCACCGAGGACGGCACGCCGTTGTTGAGTTTCGGCAAGACCGGCAGCGACACCGCGGCCACGTTGGGCGAGGCCAGCGAGAGCAGGCTGTGCGCCGAGACGTCCGTGCCCTCGACCCACCCTTGAGCGCGCAACTGTCCGCGGATCGAATCGAGGTTCGAGACCCACTGCAGCGTGAGCGGCTCCTTGCGGTCGCCGCCCATATCCGAGCGGTAGCACGGCAGGCGCTTCCACAGGGACAGTGTCCATTCCGATTGCGTAACCAGCACGGGCGACGGACGCAGCGCGCTATCCGGCGGCGGGGTGGGCATGTTGAAGCCGATCTGCACGCCCACGCTGACCAGCACGACCGCCAGCACCACGACGGGCATGAACGCGCGTTCAGGCGGTGCTTCCGGGTGCCGCCACATCGCTGTCAACGCAACGATCGCCACCCAGATGTACGCGAGCGCGGCGCCGCCGATCGCATCCGACACCCAGTACCTGCCGAAGTACAGTCCCGCGAGCGCGACCACGATCACCACGATCGCACTCGCGGCCGCCACCAGCACGCCCTCCAGCCGGCCGACCCGGCGCGCCAGCAGAAACGCGAGAAAGCCGTACACGATGACGGTCGCGGCGACGTGATTGCTCGGAAACACATAGGCGCCGGCCATCAGCTCATTGGGCGGCGCGCGGCGCATCGCGAACTGCAGCGCGAAGATCAGCAATTGGGAAAACACCACAGCCGCCAGCCAGTAGCCGATGGTGCGCCAGCGCCGCTCCAGCAGCATCCACACCGCGACCGTCACGACCAGCGCCGCGAGCGTGAGGCTGCTGCCGAGCGTCGAGAGTCCCGCAAGCACGGTGTCGCTCCAGGGCGTGCGTACCGATTGCAGGAAGTGATAGACGGAGAGGTCCACTTGCGTCAGCGGATCGCCGCTGATGACGTCGTCGAGCACGCCGAAAAAAAGCGCGCCCGACACGAGCACGACCAGCGACGTCAGCAGGATGCTGCTGGCGTCGGGTGTGCTGGGGTCGAGCATCCTGCGCGCGAACCGGCCGAACGGCCCCGGATGCCGGCACGCCCAACTCCCGAGCTGGCGGCCCGCCGCGCCCGACCATGCATTGGCGTGCGAGAGCAGAAAACGCGCGGCGCGAAAGCTCAGCCAGACGATCCCCACCAGCAGCGCGATGATCACGACGAGCCGGAACGATACCGCGCCGGCCAGCAGCACCGAGGCACCGAATATCATGCCCGGCAGGATATGGGCGGGCGCCCAGATCAGCGCGGACAGCACGTTCATCGCGTAGAAGCGCAGCGGCGACATGCCCAGCATGCCCGCCACCACCGGCACGATCGCCCGCAAGGGGCCGATGAAACGCGCCAGCACGACGCTCTTCGCGCCATGTTTGCGGAAGAAGCGGTGACCTGCCTCGAGCAGTTCGGGATGTTTGCGGAACGGCCAGAACTGGACGATCCGGTGCTTGTAGCGGCTGCCGATCCAGAAGCTCATGCCGTCGCCGGCGATGGCGCCCGCGATCGCCCACACCAGTGCCCAGCCCAGGCTCAGGGAGCCGGTGCCGACCAGCGCGCCGGCGAGGAACATCGCGGTGCTGCCCGGAACGAAAGTGCCGATGACGGCGAGAGACTCCAGAAAGGCCGCCAGGAAGACGACCGTCAGCGTCCAGCCGGGATGACCGGCTAACAGATGCAGGAGGTGGATGTAGGCGTGCTCCATCGTGCGCGATCAGCCGTTCTGGCGTAACGATTGATCATAACGCGCGAGGGAGCCGTCTTATTCCTTTTTGGGGACCGCTCGCATGTTCACGAAGCGCTAAGCGAATCGCCGGAGACGTGAACGCGTTCGCCGATCTGCACGGCCGGTTGCGTCGGGTAGCTGAAGTTGCGATAGCTGCCGTCCTGCATGCGGACCTGGACTTCGTAAGTGGTCTGCTTGCGCACCGCGTGCTCGATGCCGTTGCCGGCGAGTCCGCCGCCGACCGCGCCCGCAATCGTCGTGAGAATCTTGCCGCGGCCGCCGCCGATCTGATTGCCGACCAGCCCGCCCGCTACCGCTCCGCCCAGCGCGCCGAGCCCCGTGGTCGGCTCGGGCGCCTGCACCGTATTGATGGCGACGACTTCGCCCGCGTACGGATCGGCGGCGACCGGCCGCGGTGTCGCGGCGTCATAAGGTGCCTGGTAGCCCTGATTGTTTGCGTAGTTCGGCGCGGCCACCGGGTTTGCGCGGCGCGGGTGATGAACCGGCGGCCGGGCAGGGGCGGCTTGCTGCGCGGTCTGCTGAACCGGAGCCGGTTGCGGCGCCGCGATCGGCGCGCTGGCGATCTGCGGCGCCGCCGCCGTGACCGGCAGCGCCGGTTCGGTGACGGCATGCGAAGTCGGCAGCAGGCCGGTCATCGCGGCGATGCCGGTTGCGCTCGCCAGGATGACGGCGACAGCCGCGCCGGCAACCAGCGGATGAATACGGCTGCGTTGCGCTTGGCTGGTAGTGAGGTTCGTGTTCATGGCGGACTCCGCGGGTAGGTGCTTGCAATAACGCCGCGAAAGTGCGCCCGGTGGACACGGGTCGCGTGCTCCTTTGTAAGGATTTGTACAACTTCGCGCGTCCGGTTACACGTTCAGATTTCGTCGCTGAATTCGTCGAGGAAACGTTGCAGGCGGTCATGGCGCAGGCTCGCCAGACGCGCGCCGGTCGTCGTTTGAAAACCCGCCGAGAGTTTCAGCAGCTTGGTGTGGAAATGGTCGAGCGTGTAGCGCGTGTCGTCCAGTGGACGCCGCGTTGCGTGCGGATCGGCCGGATCGTACAAGGCGCGGCCCATCCGCCCTGCGACGTAGAAGCAGCGCGCCACGCCCAGCATGCCGAGCGCGTCGAGCCGGTCGGCGTCCTGCAGCGTTTTCGCTTCGAGCGTGGTCGGCGTGACGGCGGCTGAAAAACTGTGCGCCTCGATCGCGTGCGCCGTGGCCTCGACTTGCGCTCGCGGCCAGCCGAGCGAGGCCAGCACGCGTGCCGCTTTTTCCGCCGACAGGCGCGACGCCTGCGCGCGCAGCGGCGAGTTTTTTTCGACCGCGACGCAATCGTGCAGCAACGTGGCGGCGAACAGCACCTGCGCATCGCCGCCTTCTTCCGCCTGAATGGCCGCGGCGTTTTTCCAGACGCGTTGCAGATGCGAGGTGTCGTGCGAACCGTCGCCGTTGTCGTCGTAAGCGTGCGGCAGGAGAGTTCGGGCCAGATCCTGAAAGGGGGCGAAGGCGGGTTGTGTCATCGGTGCAGTCTGTGAAGAAAGCCGTCGATTATCGCGCATCGTTCGCCGAGTTCTGATCTGGCGGCGGTGAACGAAGCGGGTCGGGCGTCGTCATACTATTTGAGCGGCCGGCAATGCGGACACCGCGGCCGCGCAATTCGACGATGTAACGGAGTGGGCTATGAAGATCGTAAAGGGCAGTATCGTGGTGTCGGCACTCGTGATGGGTGTCGCCGCGGCGGCATATGGGCAGTCCGTCGGCCTGCCGGGCAATGCCGGCGCGGGTGGCATGAATGGCGTGCAGTCCAGCGGGATCAATAACATGGGCGCCGCGGCAGGTGCGGGGCTGGGGACGGGAGCCGGCACGAGTCCGACACCGGGCGTCGGCACGATGGGCGGCGCGGGGGCCGGTCCCGCGCTCAACACCATGCGGGCAAACGGCACGAGCCTGAACATGAATCCGGACCCGCGCGTGCCGAATCTCGCCGGCAAGGGCATGCCGGCGCGGAATTAGTCAGCAAGCTGCGCGCGTCCATCGCGTGATGGCCGCGTATAAAATGCACGCCTCGGCAAGCGGATCCGGTTCGACGGCAAGGAGATGGGCATGGCGTACGGGGAGCACAAATACAAGGTCTCGGTTCAGTGGACCGGCAATCGCGGAAGCGGCACTTCCGGTTATCGCGACTACGGGCGCGAGCATGTGATTGTCGCGGGCAACAAGCCCGAGATTCCAGGCTCATCGGATGCGGCCTTTCTCGGCGACGCCGGGCGCTGGAATCCGGAAGATCTGCTGGTCGCCTCGGCCAGCGCCTGCCACAAACTCTGGTATCTGCATCTATGCGCGGATGCCGGCATCGCAGTGACCGCGTATCGCGACAACGCCGAAGGCACCATGCTCGACGATCCGAAGCAAGGCCGTTTTTCACAGATCGTTCTGCGTCCGCATGTCGTGATTCGCGCGGGCGGCGATGCCGAACTCGCCGCGCACCTGCATCACGTGGCGCACGAGAAGTGCTATATCGCGAACTCGGTCAACTTTCCGATTCTCTGCGAGCCGGTCATCGAAACGGATACGCATTGAACGAGGCGTTCTGGCCGCCGCTCGCCGAAGCGCGCTGCGGCTGGGCGCTATCCATTCAATGCAGCAGCGTCATCTGTACGACCTTCACGATCACCAGCGCGACCGCCACGATCAGATAGCCGCGCAACACGCCCATCCAGACACGCTTGGACATCGTCAATTGCGGCGCCGGCAGTTCCTCCAGAGGCGGCATGCGCCAGTTTGCGCGTGGTTCCTTCGACAACCTGAACTCGCTTTCGTGAGCCGCGGAGTTTTCTGATTCCCGCCGTAGCTTGCGGACCACGACGGTGGCCGCATAGCCTGCCACGGCCATCAATGTGCCGCCTGAGAGCACTTCAAGAATCGCTTCGCCCGTGATGTCCGGATACATCACCGATGCCGTGAGAATGATGGATAGCATGACGAGCACCCAGACCACTGCGCCTGTAAAGACGTTGAGCTTCTTCGAGTTGACCCACGGTCCGAGGACCGCGCGGTCGTTGCACAACAGCAGCAGAAACACGGTCGCGCTCGGCAGCAGCACGCCGGCGAGCGTTTGCACTGCTTCCGTCAGAAGGCCGAGCGGGCTGCCCGGAATCAGCACGAGCGTCGCCGCGGCCGCCACGATGCCGAAATAGACGAGGTAGAAGCCCTTCGCGTCCGACACGCCGCGATGCAGCGAGTGGCGAATCTTGAAGACGTCGCCGATCGCGTAGGCGGTGGACAGCGACACCGCCGCCGCGCCGATGATGCATGCGTCGAGCAGCGCCACGGCGAAGAGTACGGCGGGCGTGCGGCCGGCATATCTTTCGAGGTCGGCGATCACGCCGCCGGCGTCGGTGAAATTGCCGGATTCCGGTTTGCCCGCGTAGAGCGCCGCGCAGAACGAGATCATGGCCACGGCGCCGATCATCACGAAGACGATACCGATCCACAGGTCGGCTTTTTCGTACTTCATGAAGCGCGGCGTGATGCGCTTGTCGACGATGTAGCTCTGCTGGAAAAACAACTGCCACGGCGCGACGGTGGTGCCGACAATGCCGATCACGAGCAGCATCACGTCGCTTAGTTTCGAGTGGGCGGGCCAGCCCGGAATCAGAAAGTCGTGCGCCATCTGGCCGGCCGGCGGATGAATCGACACCAGCACGGGCACCAGCAACAGGCTCATCAGACACAGCACCACGGCGAAGCGTTCGAAGCGCCGGAAGTTGCCCGTGCTGACCGCGGCCATCGTTACCGCCGCCGCGATGCAAACGCCGGCCACTTTCGAAATGCCGAAGAACTGAAGCACGAACGTAATGCCGATGAACTCGGTCACGATCGTGAGCGCGTTCAGGATGAACAGATCCACGACGCTGAAGGCGCCCCAGAACTTGCCGAAGCGCTCGAAGATCAGCCGTGCGTGACCGACGCCGGTCACGGCGCCCAGACGCAGCACCATTTCCTGATTGACGAACAGCACGGGCACGAGCAGCAGCATGGTCCACAACAGGGTCGTGCCGTAGTTCTGTCCCGCTTGCGTGTAGGTGCCGAAGGCGCCGGCATCGTTATCGCCGACCATCACGATGAGGCCGGGCCCGAGAATCGCAAGCAGCGTGCGCACGCGGGCCCACCAGCTGTTGCGCGCACCCGTGTCGTGATGGGCGATGGTGCCGAGCGCGCCTTTGATGTCGCCGAGGTGCGCGTCGTCGAGAACGGCGCTGCGCGGTGGTGAGACGTTGATTGGAGTGGACATGCTAGCCGCCTGAGTAGGTTTGATTGGATTGAGCGGGGCGCCTTCGGGATTCGCTGGGTGTGCGCGGTCGGACGACGGCGGCGCGGGCGGATCGCGAAGGCGCGCTGAGCTGGGCGTGCGTAGTTACGAAGCGGTGTGCGAAACGGAATGCGTAGCGTGCTGTGGAGCGTGCTGTGAAGCGCGGCGCGACGCGAGCGCCTTGAGGCGTTCCCAGGATGCGGCGAGCCAGTGCGGCTTGATGCCGTGCAGTGCGAGAGCGGCGTCGCTGTGGGTGTGGGTTTGCTGCAGGGTCGGTACGAGGATGGCGAAGTACATGTTATTTCTCCGGGCGTATGGCTTGACGCGGATTGCGGAAAGCCAGCAGACACGGAGCGCGGCGCATCGGGCGCACGGCGAAAGGACGTCTACTCGCTTTCCTTAGGCAAATAAAGCTTTGCGTGCCTGCCCGGTCGTGACTGAGCGGCACCTAAGCGGCATATGGGATAACTGTCACTGTCCATGGCGGCTCCTTATCGGCGTTCAGTACGCACGTGTTTGTCCACGCGCCCGGCCGCGCCGTTTCGAGCGAATCGAAACGGCGCGAGCGAACGCTGTTGCGAGCCGAGGCTCGCAACGCAATGCCATTCGGTGAGACGCACGTGCGCAAGCACGGCGCGGCCGGATGGCGCTAATCAAGGTGCACGGAGAGAGTTACTGCGGCGCGCACCGTCTGCCTGCTGGCAAGACGGCGGCTAAGAAAAGAGAGCGCGGGCGTCGGGCCGGTCAGGCAGTGAAGCTGTTCGAAAGTCGACTACTGCTGGTGTCCAAGGCATGGGCCCCGTTTGTGAAGACGGCGAATTTTAGGCACTCCGGCAAGCGGAAGTCAACATGCTTCGTTAAACGAAGCAAATATTCTTTGATGGGGCGTGGGCTAGGCCACGTTGTGGTTGCCGGAGGTGTCTTGTCTTTCAGTTTCGATAGAAAAGAAAGGCAAATGAATGGTGTGTTTTTCGTCGCTGGCGCGGAGCGGTTGCGGCTCATATCGCGGGCCGGGTTCCATGTGCAACTCGGTCTGATCCGGCGACTGCGCTTGCAAAAGCAGGATGCGGTTGCAGCGCGTGTTCGTGACTCGCGGGTACAAGCGAGCGTGCCCAGCGTATGGAGCCGAACTTCGGGCGCGCTTCGCCGTCGCTACACGGGCAGAGCGCGCTTCGAGGCGTCTTAACGATTGCCGTCGAGCAGATCGCCAAGCAGTTCGTCGAACGCGGCTTGCGCGTCTTCGAGTTCCTGCAGCGCGGCGTCGAATGTTTGCAGCGCGAACTGCGATGGCTTGCCGCTGCCGGCCGGCGGGAATTGCGATTGCAGCGACGCGAACGCCGACTGCACCCGCTGCGTCGCGGTCAATACGCGCTGCATCGCCGCGGTTTCTTCGGCTCGCGCCTGTTCGTGATCCATGAGAACTCCGTATTCGTCTGGTCGGCTCGCGCCGTTTTCAAAGGCGTGACTATGCCACGTTCGCGTTCAGGACAGCGGCAAGCCGCCATTAGCCTTAATTTCGCGCAACGATAGCGCCGATTCCACCGATGTCACGCCAGGCAGGCTGCGCATCTCGTCGCGCATAAAGGTTCCGTAGTCGTCGAGGTCGCGTGCCACCACCTGCAGGATGTAATCGGCGCTGCCCGACACGTTGTGACACGTGAGGATTCGCGCAATGGCCTGCACCTCGCGCTCGAAGCGCGTCGCCACCGCGCGGTCGTGCACGGCAAAACGCACGTAGACAAATGCCACCACGCCGAAGCCGAGCGCGGAGCGTGACAGCATCGCGCGGTACTGGTCGATATAGCCGTCGTTTTCGAGGCGCTTGAGACGGCGCGCGCAGGGCGTTTCGCTCAGGCCGACCGTTTCGGCCAGCCGCGCGTTCGACATGCGGCCATCTTTCTGCAGCGCGGCGAGGATCGCGCGGTCTGTTTTATCGAGGTCGGTCGTCATGGCTCAGGTGCTGATTTCGGTTTGGAGGAAAGCATAGGCATAAGCCGTAATGTTAGCGCATTCCTCCAAACATGAAGTCGAGAAGCTGGTAATTCGCCAGCAAACCCTCCACCGGCGATAGCAAGATAGAGCCTTGAAAACAGGAGAATTTCATGATTTCCGCACACTTGCTGGCCGTGTATATCGCAGCCCTTTTCGTCGTCTATGCCGTGCCCGGACCGGATATGGCGCTGGTGCTGCAAACCAGTATCGGACGCGGCGTGCGCAGCGGTTTCGCGGCCGCCGGCGGCCTCGGTCTCGCGCGCGCGACGCACGTCACGCTCTCGGCATGCGGGGTGGCCACGCTGTTGCGCAGCGCGCCCTGGATGTACGACGTGGTGCGCTATGGCGGCGCGGTTTATCTCGCGTGGGTGGGCATTCAGATTTTTCGTTCGCCGGTGTTTGCGCTGCCTGACGGCACGACTGCGGCGACCCCTGCGGGTGCTGCGGCGAGCATCGAGTCACGCCCGCTGGGGGCCGCCTTTGTCAAAGGCCTGCTGACCAACCTGCTGAACCCGAAAGCGTTGCTGTTCTGCTCGGTGCTGCTGCCGCAGTTCGTGCGCCCGGAGGCGGGGCCGGTAGCCTTGCAGATGGTCGAACTCGGGCTGGTGCTGCTCGCAATCGGCGCCTGTTTCGACGTGATGTACGCGATCGGCGCCGCGCGGATTGCCGGCTGGATGCGGGCCCATCCGCTCGCGCAAGCGCTGCAGCGCTGGACCTTCTCGGCGGCGCTGATCGGCTTCGCGCTGCGGCTCTCGCTGGACTGACTGTGGCTGGGTATTACGTGGCGCGTTATCGGACCGCCACGCGCCCAACCGCACAAGAGGGGCCGCCTACTTGCTCAGCTTGTGCTCACGCCGCGAGCGGTCCTCGATGATTTTCTTGCGGTGCTTGTCTTTCATCTTCTTCCAGCTTTTACATTCGTCGCGGGTGCGCAGGCAGCCGATGCAGAAGCCGGTTTTGCTGTCGAACTTGCAGATGTCGATGCAGGGTGACGCGATGCTCATGGCGAAGGGCAATTAAAGTAAATGCGAGGACTCTCGCATGCGCCATGCCCGCACGCAAAGTGATTGTGTTAATAAAGCCAATAGAGAGCCACAGCTTAGTCGTGGCATCACAATCACTCGCTTTCACTCTCAATGAAAACCTTTCTGCTTTATGCCGTGACCGCCATTGCTGAAATCGTCGGTTGCTATTTGCCGTGGCGGTGGTTGAAAGAGGGCGGTTCGATCTGGCTGCTGGTGCCGGGCGCGCTCAGCCTCGCGCTGTTCGCCTGGCTGCTGACCTTGCACGGCACCGCCGCAGGCCGCGTATATGCGGCTTACGGCGGTGTGTATGTGGCGGTGGCGATTGCCTGGCTATGGTGCGTCGACAAGGTGCGGCCCACGCTGTGGGACGCCGCCGGCGTGGCCTTTACGCTGGCCGGCATGGCGATCATCGCATTCCAGCCGCGCGTTTGAGCTGGCCGGGGCGTGGGTCTTTGCGCACCCCAACGTGCATCTTTCTTTGAGCGCTCATTGCCTTATCTGCGCAACCGTCAAAGCCACGCAGGCACGCCCTTTACTTGATGCCGCCGAGATAGTCGAGCTTGCCGAGTTCGACGCCGTTGTGACGCAGAATGTCGTACGCCGTCGTGACGTGAAAATAGAAGTTCGGCAGCACGAAACCGAGCAGATACGACTGGCCCGTGAACTCGACCGGGCCCGTGCGCATCTTCAGCGTGATCGCGCGTTCTTCCGAGCCGTCGATCTGCTTCGCATTGAATTCCTTCAGATACTCGATCGTCTTTTTAAGGCGGCCAATCAATTCTTCGAAAGTCTGTTCGACATCTTCGTACTTCGGCGCTTCGACGCCGGCCAGACGCGCGGCGCAGCCCTTCGCGGTGTCGCTGGCGATATAGACCTGGCGCGTCAGCGGCAGCATGTCCGGCGCGAGCCTGCCGGTGGTGAACACCGACGGCTCGATCTGCTTCGCGGCGGCGTGCGCTTCGGCTTTGCCCAGAATGACCTGCAGGTTCGTCAGGCCGCGGATCAACACGGGCAGTGATGCTTGATACATCGAAATTGACATGGGGCTTCCTCTGATTCTTTTGATCGTGCGCGCGGATGGCGCGCGAGGCAACGTAGCGGCTGGATTGCCGCTGCAGCATCATAGCGCGAGCGATGCAGGATGCGCAGCGACGCGACACGACGTTAGCCATTCGGACAACTGCCGCGCGCGCCGGAACTGTGTTTGAATGGATTGGTCGGACGGTTTGACGTCCTTGATCAGCAAACTTGCCGCCGGCCTTAGGCAATGAGGTTGTGCAGGCGCGTGGCGTGCCGCGTCCACCCCGTGGAGCGCGCAGCCACGCTAACCGGAGAATCGACACCATGGTCAATAAGCACCCGCTGCCTGGCAGCGAACGCAGAGTGGAACAGGGTTCGAAAGTCGTAGGGCAATGCGATCCGGCGGAGCGCATCGAAGTATTCGTCATGTTGCGGCGTCAGCAGCAGGCGCAGTTCGACGCGCTGATGAGCAAGATCGAAGCCGGCGACCCCAGCGTCAAGCCGCTGTCGCGCGAGACGCTCGCCAAAGATTACGGCGCCGCGCCCGACGACATCGCCAAGGTCAAGGCCTTCGCCACCGCACACGGCCTGACGGTGGTGCGTGAAGATCCGGCCGCGCGCACGGTGCTGCTGAGCGGCACGATTGCCCAGTTCCAGGACGCGTTCGCCGTCAAGCTGGAACACTACGAACATCACTCGACCGGCCAGTTCCGCGGCCGCACCGGCACGATCAGCGTGCCCGACGATCTGCACGGCGTAGTGCAAGCCGTACTCGGCCTCGACGACCGCCCGCAGGCGCGTCCGCACTTTCGCATCCGGCCGCCGTTCCAGGCCGCCCGCGGTCATCAGGTTTCGTTCACGCCGCCGCAACTCGCATCGCTCTACCACTTTCCGCAAGGTGACGGGGGCGGTCAGTGCGTCGGCATCATCGAACTGGGCGGTGGCTATAACACCAGCGATCTCAAATCCTACTTCGCGAGCCTCGGCGTCGCATCGCCCAAGGTGAAATCGGTCGGCGTCGACCAGGGCAGCAACCAGCCGACGGGCGACCCGAACGGGCCGGACGGCGAAGTCACGCTCGACATCGAAATCGTCGGCGCGATCGCGCCCGGCGCGACGATCGCGGTGTATTTCACGCAGAACAGCGACGCCGGTTTCATCGACGCGGTGAGCCGCGCGGTGCACGACACGACCAACAAGCCGTCGGTGATTTCGATCAGTTGGGGCGGCCCGGAGTCGAACTGGACCAGCCAGTCGTTGCAAGCCTTCAACAGCGTGCTGCAGTCGGCGGCGACCCTCGGCGTGACGGTCTGCGCGGCGTCGGGCGACAGCGGCTCGAGCGACGGCGCGGGCAGCGGCGACCAGGTCGACTTCCCGGCGTCGAGCCCGTATGTGCTGGCCTGCGGCGGCACGAGCCTCACTGCGTCGGGCACTTCGATCTCGCACGAGGCGGTGTGGAACGACGGCGCGCAGGGTGGTGCGACCGGCGGCGGCGTGAGCCAGGCCTTCCCGGTGCCCGTGTGGCAGAAGGGCCTGTCCGCCACCTCGACGAGCGGCGGCAAGAAGGCGCTCGGCGGGCGCGGCGTGCCGGACGTGGCGGGCGACGCATCGCCCGTGACCGGCTACAGTGTATTGATCGACGGTACGCAGACTGTGGTCGGCGGCACCAGCGCGGTCGCGCCGCTGTGGGCCGCGCTGATCGCGCGCATCAATGCGGCGAAGGGGCAGCCGGCCGGCTTCATCAACCCCAAGCTGTACAAGGCGAGCGGCGCGTGCAACGACATCACGCAAGGCAACAACGGCAGTTTCGCGGCATCCGCGGGCTGGGATGCCTGCACGGGGCTCGGCAGTCCCAATGGTCAGAAGGTGGCGGCCGCACTATAGTCTGCAGGACACGCCCCGAAGGAAGTCCTTTGGGGCGACATAAAGACGTGAACGAAGACGTGAACGAACCCATGGAGCGATCATGACGAATACCGAGTCAGCTTCTGTTAGTCCGCAGCCGTCGCACAATTCCCATGCTTCTGGCGCACCAGCGGGCAAGCCCGCGCCCGCCAGCGCGCCGCACAAAGCCGGCGACCAGCCGTTCTTCGATCCGGTCGCCTACGGCAATGGGCCGGACGATTCCGTCACGGCAACCGATGAAAGTGCCGCGATCACGCATCACTCGGTCACCATCGGCGGGCACAAGATCAACTACACGGCGACGGCGGGCCACCTCGTCATCGTCGACCCGAGCAGTTCACAGCCGGAAGCCCGGATGTTCTACGTGGCGTTCACGCAGGACAACCAGAAGGAAGAAGCGCGGCCGGTGACTTTCTTCTATAACGGCGGGCCTGGGTCGTCGTCGGTGTTCGTGCTGCTGGGCTCGTTCGCGCCGCGTCGCATCAAGACGTCGATGCCGAGCTTCACGCCGCCCGCGCCGTATTCGATGGAAGACAATCCGGACAGCCTGCTCGACAAGAGCGACCTCGTCTTCATCAACCCGGTCGGCACCGGCTACTCGGCAGCGATCGCGCCGAAGAAGAACCGCGACTTCTGGGGCGTCGACCAGGACGCGGATTCGATCAAGCAGTTCATCAAGCGCTTCCTGACCAGGAACAACCGCTGGAATTCGCCGAAGTACCTGTTCGGCGAGTCCTATGGCACGGCGCGCAGTTGCGTGCTGGCGTACCGCTTGCACGAAGACGGCGTGGATTTGAACGGCATTACGCTGCAATCGTCGATTCTCGATTACACGCAGGCCGGCAATCCGGTCGGCGCACTGCCCACGGCGGCCGCGGACGCGTGGTATCACAAGAAGCTCGGCATCGCGCCGCGGCCCACCGATCTCGGCACGTTCGCCGAAGAAGTGGCGCAGTTCGCGCGCACCGACTATCTGGCCGCGTTGCGCAAATTTCCGACCACCGACACGGCAACGGTCGAAAAGCTCAGCGAATACACCGGCATCGACAAGACGACCTTGCTTGCGTGGAGTCTGGATATCGCGTCGTACGACAGCCGGGGCAATTCGCTCTTCCTGACCACGCTGCTGAAATCAAAAGGTCTCGCGCTCGGCGAGTACGACGGCCGCGTTACGGCGATCGGCACGGGCATTGCCGGCAAGATCGACCCGAATTCCGGCGGCAACGACCCGACCATGACCGCGGTCACCGGCGTCTACACGACGATGTGGAACGTGTATCTGAACGAGCAGTTGAAGTACACGTCGAACTCGTCGTTCACGGATCTGAACGACCAGGCCTTCCAGTACTGGGACTTCAGTCACATCGATCCGACCGGCGCGCAGAAGGGCGTCGATTCGAAGGGCAACGTCATTCTGTACACAGCCGGCGACCTGGCCGCCGTGATGGCGCTCAATCCCGATCTGAAGGTGCTGTCGGCGAACGGCTTCTTCGATTTCGTGACGCCGTTTTATCAGACCGTGCTCGATCTGCAGCAGATGCCGTTGCTCAGTCAGCAGGTCCGGCAGAACCTGTCGGCGCGCTTTTATCCGTCGGGGCATATGGTCTATCTCGACGGCGGGTCGCGCACCGCGCTGAAGGCCGATCTCGCGAAGATGTACGACACGACGGTGTCCAACACGCAGGCGCTGCTCCGTATCCGCGCTTTGCAGGCTCGTGTGCCGAAGTAGCGGCGCATTGACGCGTCGCGTTGCGGACGTGACGCGTGTGGAATGCCTGGGATCGCGGGGTCAGTGGACAGAGGGCGCCAGCGGGGATTGGGATGGGCGACGCGCGAGTGGTGGCGTCGCCGGTTCCCGCAGCCTGTGAAATCCGCCGAATGCGGCCTATGCGCGCGGCGCGCACAGGCAGGCTTTTTTACTTAAGCATATTGAATGTGTTTTAATTGGTCTGCGAATTGAACTATTGCGTGCCGCTCCCGGCGCGCCGAAGAATGAACGCAGGCATTGCAGACAGGCGTCGCGCCGACCATTCCAGCGACCCGACCAGCAGTACGTATGACACGGCTCCGCCAGCGCTCGCGCGCCGGTGCGGCGTTGCGCGTCCCCTCGGCAATAGGCGCCTTGCGCTCGCGCTCGGCTTTACGGCGCTGCTCGCGTTGCGCATGGGCGACGCCCGCGCGCAAGACGTCGGCATGCTCGACGAACGTGTGACGCAGCAATCGGTGGGGGACACGATTTGCCGCCCTGGTTACGCGGATACGGTTGCGCCGCCGTTCGACGCACTGATGGCGCACAAAGACCGCATGCTCGCCGCGCGCGGCATCGACGCGGACAGCGGCGCTGCCTTCGCGCTCGACCGGCGTGTGCCCATCGTGCTCGGCGGTTCGCCGGACGCTCCCGCCAATCTCGATCTTCTGCCGTGGGCGGGCCACCAGGGCGAGCGCCGCAAGGCCCGCGCGGCGGTCATGCTCAAGCGCTGCGTGTGCGAAGGCAAGCTGAGTCTCGCCGAAGCGCAAGCCGCGATCGTCGGCAACTGGTCGGTGGTTTATTCGGGCTTCGGTCAAACGTCTTGCAACATAAGCCGGCTCGACGTGGCCACCGGTGGCGACAATGGCCACGGAGCCGGACGCGACAACCCGCCATGAAGCCGGCTGCCTCGTCTGTGGCCTGCTTCGTTCATTCGCATCTATTCAGTCGCGCGGCTTGCAACTCGCAGGCCGTGGCCCCATCTAGTTTTCGGAGAATCATCATGATCCATTCACGTTTTGCCGCCATGGCGCTTTCCATCGGCTGCCTGTTCGGCAGCACCGCCGTGTTCGCCGCGGAGCCTGTACGCTGCGGCCAGGCCGACACGCTGAAGATCCGCGGCGATGTGCCCGCGGCCATCAGCTTCGACGTGTACCGCCAACTGCGGCCGTTGAGTGCGCAACGTGTTGCGCTGTTTCAGTCGGCCGGCGAGGTGAAGCGCCTGCCCGACGGTCTCGCGGTATGCGAAGTCGCCGACGATGGCGTCGACGATCCGTCCGCGGTGCTGGTTCAGCTGCCGCAGGGCAAGAACGCATGGTGGGTGAGTTCGGCCAACGTGCAAACGGCAGACTGATCGCAACGACCAGTCCGCCTTTTGCGCAGGTCCCCCGCAGGATGCCGTGGCGATGCATGTCGCGGCCCGGTTTTCGCGTTCAGCGTCCGCGTTCGACGCGTTTGCCGGGCCTGTAGCGGGAAATGAACAGCTGTTTTGCTATTTTTGACGCCGCTTATTCAGGTACAGTGCATTAACGGAGATATTTAAGTCCGTTTTTTGACGACACTGTGTTGCGTCGCTTTTATTGTCGATTGTGGCTATCCTGAGTACAGGACGAAATTCGCAGGGGAGAATTAAATGATCGCCTTCTATTTGTCATTAGCCGCTTTGGGCGCCGCTGGCGCTGCATTGATCCGTCAGCTTGCTGCCGCGCAGGCGAAACAGCGTGCCGCATTGCGCCCCGTGCGCGTGCGGTCCGCGGATCGCGGCACAGGCCGCAACGCGCGCAGAGGGTAGGCCGCATGAACCTGATCGTGCGCAATATCGCGGAATCGTGCAGCGAGCAGGAAGTGCGGGAATTTCTCAAGCACGAACTTGGGCATTACGCGAAAAACATCGAGGTGGTCGACGCCGGCAAGCCCAGCGCGTACGCCACGGTCGAGCTGGACGCCGAGGTGCCCTATGTGGGCGAAGTGATCGCGCGGCAAATTCACGGCAAGCAGTTGGGCGGCCAGACGCTGGAGGCCAGCGCCGATCTCTTCACCGACGAACCGCCGGCGGCTCAGTAACCTGACGCTGTTGTCGATTCACCCTGGATGCGGCGCGTGACACGAGCGTGCCTAAGCTCGCGCATCGCCGATGCGCCGACCTCGGCGCATCATCTGCGCACCCGTATCTTCCTCAATCTCCGCTTGCCTGCACCGGCCAATCGAACGGCGTGTACGGCAACGCCCGCTTGTGACGCGTGACTTCGTAAAAACGCAAGATGGTCGCGCGTGCGGCATCGCTCACGGGTTTGCGCTCCAGAAAATCATCGATGGCATCGTAGGGAATGCCGTAGGCATCCTCATCGGGCCGTTGCGGACGCAACATTTCGAGGTCCGCGGTCGGCACCTTGTGCGCTAATGCTTCCGGTGCGCCCAGCGCTTTGGCCACGGCGCGCACGCGACGCTTGTTGAGCCCGGCGAGCGGCAGCACATCGGCGCCACCGTCGCCGAACTTCGTGAAGAAGCCCATTACCGACTCCGCCGCATGATCCGTACCGATGACCACGCCGGCCCGCGCACCGGCCACCGCGTATTGCGCGATCATGCGCTGCCGCGCCTTGATATTGCCGTGCACGAAGTCCTGTTGCGATTCGTCCTTGTATAGCACGCCGCTATGGTCCAGCGCGGCGAGCATGGCATCGGCCGCGGGCTTGATATCGATGGCGAGATTTTCGTCCGCGCGAATAAAGCGCAAGGCCTGTTGCGCGTCGGCTTCGTCTTTCTGTTCACCGTAAGGCAGACGTATTGCAACGAAGTGCGCGTCGTAATGTTCGGCGCGCAACCGTTCGACCGCGAGTTGCGCAAGCCGGCCGGTAGTCGTCGAATCGACGCCGCCGCTGATCCCGAGCACATACGTTTTCAGGCCGCTGCTGCGTAGATAGTTCGCGAGAAAAGCGACCCGGCGCTCGATTTCATGTGCAGCGTCGAACTCGGCGCTGATGTGCATTTCTTCAGAGATGCTTGCCTGGCGTACGACTGGATCCTGTTGCGTCATGATTCCTCTTTGCTCCTTGCGCGCTCGCGCAAATGTCGAACCGTTACCGGCGTGGGTTCAATTTACCCTGGCGCCGCTTTTCATTTGCCGCGTTGATCGGCAAAGGTGCCCGGTTGTTGAGGCGAT
This sequence comes from Paraburkholderia sp. NPDC080076, assembly GCF_050281145.1. Lineage (NCBI taxonomy): Bacteria > Pseudomonadati > Pseudomonadota > Betaproteobacteria > Burkholderiales > Burkholderiaceae > Paraburkholderia > Paraburkholderia sp. NPDC080076. The sequence continues at coordinate 382,228 of NZ_JBNNWQ010000009.1, forward strand.
ATCAATGAATCGTCCAATGTTCATCGACAGATCGCAATGTGCTTAGTAACATCCTCGTTCCGAGAGCGCCGCATGAGCCGGCGAGCAGTCAATAATAATCAGGTTTGCTCAAACACGCGATGAACCACCGCAACCGGCTTGGCCAGCCTGTACTGGACCGTCTCACTTTCGCGCCGGTCAATCGTCCGCGCGACGTGTCGTGTATGTCGTATCGACTTTCCGTGCGGAGCATCGCGCGCACTGTGTCTTCCTTTCGCCGTTTGACGGGTGCGTTGAGTGCCGCTTTTTGCATGTTGTCATGCGGTGCGGCGATCGCGGCCTCGGCACCCGTTGCCGCATCGGCGCCAAAGCCAGCGAACCGTCCAGCGCCCGCCGTCAATGCGTCGGCTGTCGCGATGCCCGATGCCGCCGGCGTGGTCGATCCGCGTCGCGCGTTCGTGCTGCGGGACGTGTTCGCGCAGAACGTGACGCGCAAGCTGAAAGTGCCTGCGGCGGATCAGCGAGCCTATGCCAATCGGCTGCAAGCCGCGCTCGGCGCGCACATGCTCGGCGATCTGTCGGGCGAGTACGTCGTGCTGGTCGATCGCAACGCCAACGTGCAGGCGCTCTTCATCTATTTTCGCGCCGCGCCGGCCGACACCTGGCAGATGATCGGCGCGTCGCCGGTTTCGACGGGGCGGCCGGGCGAGTACGACCATTTCATCACGCCGCTCGGCGTGTTCGAACACACGCCGGCCAATATGGATTTCCGTTCGGAAGGCACGCAGAACGAAAACCATATCCGCGGCTACGGCAAGCGTGACATGCGGATCTACGACCTCGGCTGGGCCCAGGGCGAGCGCGGCTGGGGCAAGGGCGGCATGTCGCAGATGCGCTTCCAGATGCACGCCACCGACCCCGACCGCCTGGAATCGCTGCTCGGCATTCGTCATTCGAAGGGTTGCGTGCGCATTCCCGCGTCGCTCAATTCGTTTATCGATCACTACGGCATTCTCGATGCCGAATATGAGGCGCTCGTCGAGTCGGGTAAATCGCTGTGGGTGTTGAAAAGCGATCGACAGGTGACGCCGTGGGCAGGGCGTTATATCGCCGTGGTGGATTCGGCGCGCAAGAGCCGCCCAGCGTGGGCGTCCGCGCCCGGCGGCAAAGCGCGCGCCAAAGTACCGGCCGGAGCGGACACGGCGGATTGATTCGCGTCGGCGCGGTTCGTAGCGAGCGGGTTGCTTGGCGCGACCGCGCCGTTTATCGCGAGCGCGTCGTTAATCTAATTTGCGTGGTTCGTCGCGAGCGCGCCGCTCACAAGACCGGGCGGCTGCTCGCGAGCGCGCCCCTCAACAAGCCGTGCTGGTCACCAGGAGCGCGCCACCCATCACGAGCGCGCCAGCAACACCCCCAGCAACGCAACGACAAACCCGGCGATCTGCAACGGCACCAGCGTCTCACCGAACCCCACATACCCCTGAAGCGCGGCAAGCGGCGGAGCGAGAAACATCAGCGCGGTCGCGCGCGCCGCGTCGCCGCGCCTGACCATCCACACCAGCAATGTGACGCTGACGCCGGAGAGCATCACGATCCCCCACGCCAGCGATCCCCACAACGCGGGCGACGCAATCCAGCGATGTTCACCGAGCGCCAGCGCAAGCACGCCCGCGACGAGCGCCGCGCCGAAGTTCTGCACCGCGCTCGCGCTGCGAATATCGGCCTTGGCTAGCGAAGTCTTCTGAAACAACGTGCCCGCTGTAATCGCGCCGATCGCGGCGATCGAGATCAGCACGACCAGCCACGCGGGCGCGCTGCCGTGCGGCGTCGACGCGGTGGCCGCGGTCAGCTTCGGTTCGAGCACCAGCACGACGCCGGCGAGGCCGAGTGCCATGCCGGTCCAGCCGCGCCGCGACAGCCGCTCGCCGAACAGCGGCGCCGCGACCGCGGCCGTCGCAAGCGGTTGCAGCGCGCCGAGCAAAGCCATTACACCGGCGCTCAGGCCCTGGGCAACGGCCCAGTAACCGGCGCCAAGATAGACGCCTTGCAGCAGCGCGCCCGCCACCAGATGTTTGCCCAAATCGCGGCCACTCGGCCACGTGGCACGTGCAATCAGCGCCGCCAGTGCGAATATCAGCGCCGTGCCGCCGAAGCGCGCGAGCAGGAAGAGGTTGGGATCCGCGTAGGGCGTGATCGCGCGGGCGACCACGAAACCGGTCGACCACAACACGACGAAAACAGCGGCGATGAGAGAAGCGAGCATCGGAGAGAGTTGCGTGAAAAAACGCTATCTTGTCGGGATACGCGACGCGCGTCTTGTTCGAAGCTGCAATCGGTGGGGCGCGTCGAAGCGGTGCGGTTTGCACGGCGCGCCGACGCCATCACCACATCAGCAGCACCGTTCCTGCGCCGAGCACGCCGCCACACACCGCACACGCCCACAGCAGCACACGCGTGCGCCGGTATTCGCGGCCAATCTCCGCCATCAGTTGCGCATTCTGCTGCGGCGTGCGCGCGCGATCATGCTCGTGTTGCAGATAGCGAACCGCCAGTTGCGGCACACGCGGCAGCATATGCGCGAGATGCGGCAGTTCGCGCCCGATCCGTTTGATCCAGCCGCGGTGATCGATGTCGCGCCGCGCGATATCCGCCAGCACGCCGCGGGTGATACTCCATGTGTCGACGCCCGGATGCAGCGCGCGCGCCAGCATTTCGGCTTGATGGAACGAGCGCTGCGCGGTCGCGAGCCGTCCGGGCACCGCGCCCTCGAACGGATGCACCGCGTGCAGCAGATGATGAAGCAGCGAGCCCGCCGAACGGTCTTCCGGCTCGGCCGCGAAATGCGCTTCGGCGCGCGTGCGCAGTTCGGCTTCGAGCACCTCGGCGCGCGTGTCGTGCGGCACGTGCCCGGCATCGCGATGCATTTCGGCGAGCCGCCCGTAGTCCTGGTCGAACAGCGCGGTCGCGCCGTGCACGAAGAACTCGCGCTCGTCGGTCGAGAGACTCGACATGATCGAGAATTCCGCCAGCACGAGGCGCCCCAGCGTGTCCGGTTCGATACTCACGCGCACGCGCCGGGCGTCGAGAGTGGCGTGAAAGAAGCCGTGCTCGAACGCCTGCTCGGTGACGACTTCGACGATATGCGCGGCAAGCGGCGCGAGCTTGATGTGATGCGCGTGGAGGCCTGGCAAGTCGCTCGCCGGCAAGGTGCTGACGCGCTGCATCGTCAGCGTGTAGGGGTTGCACAGGTCCCAGATCACGTCCGGCACGACGATGCGCTTGTCGCCGTCGAAATGATGGCCGGTCTGGCTGAGATTGGCGGCTTCGGCGCGCAGGTCGAAGCGGCGCAGGATGTCGTCGGTGAAGGTTTGCGCCAGCGCGCGCAGTTGCAGGCGGCGCGCGGTACCGGAAAACTTCTCCAGCCAGCGCGCGACCCAGCGCAGCAGCGCGAGTTCGTCGCCAATCTGTTGCAGCTGGTCGGCGCGCACCAGCTTGATCGCTACCTCGTAATGGCCGTTCACCGGCGCGAGCAGCCGTGCCAAATGCGTCTGTTCGGCGAAGCCGCCGCGCACCGGCACCAGATCCACGGCGCTGAAGAGCGTGGCGAGCGGCTTGCCGAAAGCGCGCGCGAGTGCCTGTTCGGACTCGTGCGGCGGCAGCGGGGCTTCCATGTGATCGATCGCGTCGATGGCGTCGTGCAAGGTGCCGGTCGCAAGTTCGGGCCGTTCGACGAGCGTTTCCGCGAATCGGCCCGCGAGTGGCCCGAGCGCCGGCAGCACGCCGCTCAGGCTCTTGCCGCTACGTTCGGCCGTATGCAAACGACCGACCATCTCGATCATCCAGTGCAGTTTGTGGTCTGCGGGCGCGGCAAGCCAGATCAGGCGCGCGCCGTAGCGCAGCGCGTGGAACAGCAACAGTAGACGGCGAAACAGTGGCGGCATCGGCAGTTCGGTTGACGGGCCATGCGACGTCCACAACTATCGGAGGACTTTCGCGCACGGCCAGGGCGTTCAGATTAGCAGGTAAGCGCGCCAGGAGGAGCATCGCCGCGCCATGCGTAATACAATACGCCGGCCTTCTCCAACCGTGGCGAAACCCAAGCGTGCCGGCTTCCGGCCTTTCATCGATGCTCGCAGAACAACGTCACCAATACATCCTGGCGCAAGTCGCCAAAACCGGCGCGCTCTCGGTCGCGGAGCTGGTGCGCGAACTGAACGTGTCGCGCGAGACCATTCGGCGTGACCTGAACGCGCTGGCCGGGCGCGGCCTGCTGGTCACGACTCACGGCGGCGCGCTGTCGAGCGACCGGCGCGAGCCCGACCTCGATACCCGCGAAGCCGCGAATGCCGGCGCGAAGCGCGCCATCGGCGAGCGCGCGGCCGAGTTCGTGCCGGACGGCGCGTCTCTGATCATCGACTCGGGCAGCACCACGCAAGCGGTGGCGCGGGCCTTGCTCGACCGGCATCGTCTGTCGGTGTACACGAACGACTGGCGGATCGCGCTGCTGCTCGGCCGCCGCAACGACAACCGCATCACGCTGCTGGGCGGCGAGCTGTCCGACATCGAAGACGCCACCTTCGGGCTCGATACCGTCCATCAGCTGACGCAGTACCACGCGGACTTCGCCTTCATCGGCGCGGGTGGGATTTCGCCGGACGGCTATCTGACCGACTACAGCCGCATGGCCGCCGAGGTGCGCAGCCGCATGATCGCCGCGGCGGACATGGTGGTGGTGGTCGCCGATCATTCGAAGTTCGGCCGCGTGACGCCGGTGCGCATCAACGGGATCGAGTCGGCGCGTTATCTGGTGACCGAGCTGGCTCCCGAGCGCGCGCTCGGCAAGGCGATCACGGCGCACGGTCCGGAAATCCTGATCGCCTGAGCGCGCCCCGGCTTGCCGAACTATTTCACCCGGATGCCCAGCCGCTCGAGCGTGCGTCCGATCGCGGCCACTGCGTTGTGAAGTTCGTTCGCATCGATCGCGCCGATGCAACCCACGCGAAACGTTTCCACTTGCGTCAGCTTGCCCGGATACAGCACGTAGCCGGCTTCGCGCACGGCGGCATAGAACGCCGCGAATTGCCACGCCGGATCGCGCGGCGCGTGGAAGGTGACGATCACCGGTGCCTGCACCTCGGGCTTCAGAAACGGCTCGAAGCCAAGCGCTTTCATTCCGCTGACCAATGCCGCGCAGTTGCGCGTATAACGCGCGCCGCGCGCGGGCTGCCCGCCTTCGGCGTTGAACTGGTCGAGTGCCTCGCGCAATGCGGCCACCACATGGGTCGGCGGCGTGAAGCGCCACTGCGTCGTCTTCTGCATATAGACGTATTGATCGTGCAGATCCAGCGCGAGCGAGGGCGAACGGCCTTCGCTATCCTCCAGCACGCTGCGCCGCACAATCACGAAACCCATGCCGGGCACGCCTTCGAGGCACTTGCCGCTCGCCGAGATCAGCGCGTCGATGCCGCCGCGGCGCAGGTCGATCGGCAACGCGCCGAACGAACTCATGGCGTCGACGATCAGGCTCTTGCCGTGCCGCTGACATACCGCGGCGATATCGTCGAGCGGATTGAGCAGGCCGGCGCTCGTTTCCAGATGCACTTGCGCGACGTGGCTGATGCGCGAATCGAGATTGAAGGCGTCTTCGATGGCGGCGGCGCCGACCGGCTCGTCCTCGCGCAACGCCAATTCGATGTAAGCGATGCCCATTCGCTGCAATATTTTGATCAGCCGGGCACAATACGCGCCGTTGTTCGGAACCAGCACACAGCCCTGGCGCGGCACCAGCGTGCCGAGGGCCGCTTCGACCGCGAACGTGCCACTGCCTTGAAGCGGTACGCATACATAGTCATTCTCACCATGTACGATCTTCAGGAGGTCGGCGCACACGCCGTGGGTCATGCGGTTGAACGCGGCGTCCCACGAACCCCAGTCGCGCAGCATCGCTTCGCGCGTCCGGGGGGAGGTGGTGAGCGGCCCCGGGGTCAACAGGATTGGGTCGTTTCCAAGGATCACATCAGGGATCACATCAGGGATCACACCAGGGGTCACACCAGCCTCCGTCATCATCTGAACGAACGCCGCCCAGGCCGGGCGACGAAAAGATTGATTTGGATATTATTGGCGAATTGTGTCATTTTTTGGAACTCTGCAGAATCGTCATGGCGTTGTCATGGAAACCTGTGATCCTTGCCGTGCCCATTCAGGCATGGTCGGCAGCGCGGGTGTCGTAGCTGGGCTGTGAGTCAGGCTGGAAAGAGGCGACAAGAGGGCAGCAAAGTTGTTGGCAATCTGCAATCCGCATGAAGCTGCACGACAGCTTGATGCGGGCAACACGCAAGCGGCGCGGCGCTACCGCCGTTCAATCACAACAGGTATCGGGATCTCCCGACCGTCTGGTTTTTTGCCTTTCGGAGAAAGCGACATGACAAAGACGAATTCCCTTCACGCCACGGCCGGCCTCGTACGCAAACTGCTGCCGGCGCTGGTCGCCGCGGCGGCATTCGGCGGCACGGCCATGCAGGCGCACGCGGCCGACGCAGTGGTGCTGTACACCGCCGACGGCCTCGAGAACCTCTATAAGGATGTGCTGCCGGCCTTCGAAAAGAAGGAAGGCGTGAAGGTCAACATCGTCACGGCGGGTAGCGGCGAAGTGGTGAACCGCGCCACCATCGAAAAGGATCAGCCTAAGGCCGACGTGCTCGTCACGCTGCCGCCGTTCATCCAGCAAGCCGACCAGAGCGGCCTGCTGCAGGCTTATCAGAGCGCCAACTACAAGAACGTGCCGGCGATCGCCAAGGCGTCGAATGGCGCGTGGGCGACCTTCGTGAACAACTACTTCTCGTTCGCGATCAACCCGGAAGTCACCAAGACCCAGCCGAAGACCTTCGCCGACCTGCTGCACCCGGACTTCAGCGGCAAGGTCGCCTACTCGAACCCGGCCACGGCGGGCGACGGCATGGCCGTGATCATCCTGACCTCGTCGCTGATGGGTGAAGACAAGGCGTTCGACTATCTGAAGAAGCTCGAAAACAGCGCCAAGTTCCACACCAAGGGTACGGGCTACCTCGACGTGCTGCTCTCGCGCAACGAAATCGCGGTCGCCAACGGCGACCTGCAAATGGACCTGGACGACGCGGCCAACGGCGGCCTGTCGCTCAAGCCGATTTTCCTCGCACACGAAGGCGGCCAGCCGACCACGTTCCAGCTGCCGTACGCGATCGGCCTGATCAAGAATGGCCCGAACCAGGCTGAAGGCAAGAAGCTGATCGACTACCTGATGTCGAAGGAAGTGCAGGCGAAGGTGCCGGACATCTTCGGTATTCCGGGCCGCACCGACGTGCCGCTCACCGGCAAGAACGGCGAAGCGGTCAAGCAGGCTATCGCGGGCGTGAAGCTGATTCCGGTGGACTGGAATCAGGTGATGGCGAAGAAAGCCGACTGGACGGCGCGCTGGAAGAACGACGTGATCGGTTCGTCGGGCAAGCAGCTCGAAGTGGTCAAGCCGAAGTAAGCCGTCGTTCGTAGCATCATCGACGTCACTCAGTCATATAGCCGGGTGATGTTGCAGAATCAGGCGGCGCCTGCGGGACTCCCCAAGGCGCTGCGTCAGCATTAATTCCGTTGGAGGATGAACCCGGTGAATACCGCCAGTCTTGCTCAACCAGGCGCGCTCGGCGCCTCACCGGACGCGCTCGATGCCGCGCATTCGACTACGCCGGGCGGCGTGCAGATCGATCATCTGACGGTGCGCTTCGGTTCGCGCACGGTGCTCGACGATCTGTCGTTGACCATCCAGCGCGGCGAATTGCTCACCGTGCTCGGCCGCAGCGGCTGCGGCAAGACGACGTTGTTGCGTTTCATCGCCGGGTTTATCGAAGCGGACGGACTGGCCGGCACGTTGACCGTGGCCGGTCACGATCTCACGCACGTGCCGCCGCACAAGCGCAATCTCGGTCTGCTGTTCCAGAGCTATGCGCTGTTTCCCCATCTGTCGGTGTTCGAGAACGTGGCCTTCGGGTTGCGCGCGCGCCGCACGCCGTCCAAAGATGTCGCGCGACGCGTCGCCGACGCGTTGAAGCTGGTGCAACTCGGCGACGCCGGCCACGTGATGCCCGCGCAATTGTCGGGCGGCATGCAGCAGCGCGTGGCGCTTGCGCGCGCGCTCGTGATCGAGCCCGATGTGCTGCTGCTCGACGAACCGCTTTCCGCACTCGACGCCAATCTGCGCGCGTCGGTGCGTTCCGAACTCAAGTCGCTGCATGAGCGCCTGCCGAATCTGACGATCGTCTGCGTGACGCACGATCAGGACGACGCGCTGGTGCTGTCCGACCGCACGCTGCTGATGCGCGAAGGCCGCATCGCGCAACTCGGCACGCCGCAACAGTTGTACGACACGCCGGCCGACGGCTTTGTCGCGCGTTATCTGGGCGCGGCCAATCTGCTGCCGCCGCAGGTCGCCTTCAGTATGGGCGACGCACGCCACAACGAGCGCGATCGCGTGGCCTGTCTGCGTCCGGAGGCATTGCGGATCGTGCCGCTCGGCGAAGGGCAGTTGCACGGCGCGATCGCTTCGGTCGAATGGTATGGCGCGGTGTTGTCGGTGTCCGTCGTATTGGACGCGATGCCCAACGAGCCGGTGCTCGTCACCATGCAGCGCGGCCACGGCATGATGCCGGAGAAAGGCGCGCGTATTTCCCTGCGTTACGAGGCTGACGATGTCGTCCTTATCAACCCCTGATACGCCCAATCCGCTCGGTTCGGCCGCCGCTGCCGACGCCCGCCGCAGCGCCAGTGCCGCCTCGCATGCGGCCGCGGTGAAGCGCCGCGAACGCGCCGCGCAATGGCATCTGCTGTTCATCGCCGTGGTGGTGCTCGGGCCGCTGGTCATCTATCCGCTCGTGCGCCTCGTGCTGCTGAGTCTGACCGGACCGCACGGCTTGAGCCTGCATGCGTACTCTGCGTTCTTCGGCAATCCGGAAACGAGCGGCGTGATCGGCACGACGCTGTGGATCCTGTTTGCCAGCGCCGGTCTCGCGTCGCTGCTCGGCGTCGCGCTGGCGTCGATCCTGTTCTTCAAGCCGTTTCCCGGCGCGCGGATGATCACGCGGTTTCTCGAACTGTTCGTCGCGTTCCCGTCGTTTCTGGTCGCCTTCACGCTGATCTTTCTGTACGGCTCGCAAGGCTCGGTCAGCATCGGCTTGCAGCGGCTCTTTCATCTGCAGAACCCGCCGCTCGATTTCCTGTTCGGCGTGGGCGGTGTGATTCTCGCGGAAGTGGTGTTCTACGCGCCGTTCGTCGTGCGTCCCACGCTGGCTTCGTTTGCCACGCTCGACATGCGTCTGATCGAAGCCGCCCGCAGTCTCGGCGCGAGCGGCTGGATGGTCGCGTTCAAGGTGATCCTGCCGCTCGCGTGGCCGGGCATCGCCGCGGGCACGATCCTGTGCTTTCTGCTGACGCTCAACGAGTTTGGCATTCTGCTCGTGCTCGGCAGCGCGCATCTGATCACGCTGCCGGTGGCGATCTACAGTTCCGCCACCGTCGATCTCGATCTGCCGACTGCCGCCGCCGGCGCGGTCGTGATGCTGATCATGTCTTTGTCGCTGTACGCGTTGTACCGCCAGGTCAACCGTCGCAAGGTGAAAGGAGCGGGCCATGGCCGTTGAACTCGACCCGACCGTTTTGCCGGTCATGCACAAGAAAGCGCGGCCGGTGCGCCGCAGTCTGGTGGTGCGCATGCTCGGCGGCGCGTTTCTCGGTTTTTCCGCCTTGCTGTGTTTCTGGCTGTTCGTGTTGCCGGTGGTGGTCGTCGCACTGTCGAGCGTGGCCGCGCACTGGTCCGGCACGATCCTGCCCGACGGCTTCAGCACGCGCTGGTTCGAGCGTCTCGGTTCGAGCGACTTCGATGCCATCACCACGAGCCTCGAAATCGGCATGGGCGTCGCGGTGCTCGGCACGATCCTCGGCCTGTGGCTCGCGCTGGCGCTCGAAGGGCGCGACCGCCGCGGGCTCGGCGCCATCGTCGACACCATCGCGATGATGCCCAACGGCGTGCCGAGCGTGGTGCTCGGGCTCGCGGTGCTGATCGCGTATCACAAGCGGCCGTTCGATCTGTCGAGTTCCGCAGCGATCGTCGTGTTCGTGCAACTGGCGCTAGTGCTGCCGTTCTGCTACCGCTGCGCGGCCGCCGCGTTGCGCCCGGAGCTGACGATTCTGCGCGAAGCGGCGGCGAGTCTCGGTGCGCCGCCTTCGATGGTGTTGCGCCGTGTCGTGCTGCCCCAACTGGTGCCGGCGATCCGCGCGAGTCTCGCGCTGGGCTTCGCGCTCTCGCTCGGCGAACTCGGCGCCACGCTGACCGTGTATCCACCGGGATTCGCGACGGTGCCGATCGTGGTCGTCGGTCAGGTGGAGCGCGGCTATTACCTGCCGGCCTCCGCGCTGTCGCTGATTCTTCTGCTGGTCTCGCTTGCTGCGCTGCTGCTGATCGCGGCGCGCGTCCCGCGCCGCCGGACGGACTGACGAGCAACTTCTGATGCGTGTGCGGCATGCCGTGGCGGCGCGCCTGCACATATCGATGTGGCAAAATTTGTCAAAATGACCGAATATATGCAAACTGCTTCTGTCGATCCGATTGAGGTTGTGCGCAGGCATTCGCTGACGACGCTGGTTCGCGACGAAATCGAACGGCACATCATCGAGGGGGCGCTCGCGCCCGGCGACAAGCTCAACGAAGCCGACTGGGCGACGCGCCTGCAGGTGTCGCGCGGGCCGGTGCGCGAGGCGTTTCGCGCGCTGGAGCAGGCCGGCCTGGTGCGGACCGAGAAGAACCGCGGCGTGTTCGTGCGGACGGTGTCGCTGGCGGAAGCGGATGAGATTTACGCGGTGCGCGCGGTGCTCGAAGAGGCGGCGTGCCGGATGCTGGCGGTCAGTATCGATGCCCGCAAGCTGGCGGGGTTGCGCGACTGGCTCGACGCGATGCGCGCGGCGCTCGACGCCCAGGATCACGATGGCTATGCGCGCGCGAATGTGGCGTTTCACGACGCGCTGGTGGCGGCATCGGGCAATTCGAAGCTGTATGAGACGTACCGCAGACTGGTGTGCGAATTGAGCCTGTTTCGACGTGCCGCGCTGGTGGTGCATGCCGATGCGATGGAGCGCTCGCTGGCCGAACATCGCGCGATCCTGACGGCGGTGGCCTCGCGCGACGCCGAGCATGCCGCGGCGCTGATGCATGCACACGTGAACGGCGGCATGCAGCGCGCTCACGCGGCGTGCGAACCGGCGGGGCCGTTGAGCGTGGTGCGCATGCCGACGGCGTCGAACGATTGAGATGGTTGCAACGAACTGACTACAACGCGCGTGCCCGGCACGCATGGAAGGGAACGATGGCGAATACAGACACGAGTACCAGCGAACGCACGATCGAAGTCAACGGTCGCAGCCACCGGCTACCCTCGCAACCGACGGTGGTGGTGTGCGTCGACGGCTGCGAATTCGATTATCTGGAAGCCGCGGTCGCGGCGGGCGTGGCGCCGTTCATCGGCAAGATGCTCAAGGGCGGTGGCGCCTTCAAGGGTGACTGCGTGATCCCGTCGTTCACCAACCCGAACAATTTGTCGATCGTGTGCGGCGTGCCGCCTTCGGTGCACGGCATCTGCGGCAATTACTTCTGGGATCCGGACGCGAACGGCGGCGAGGGCGCGGAAGTGATGATGAACGACCCCGCGTATCTGCGCGCGGGCACCTTGCTCGCCGCTGCTGCCGAAGCCGGCGCGGCGGTCGCCGTGGTCACCGCGAAAGACAAGTTGCGCCGGCTGCTCGGCTGGCAATTGAAAGGCATCTGTTTTTCGGCGGAAAAAGCCGACAAGGTGACGCTCGAGGAAAACGGTATCGGCGAAGTACTCGATCTGGTCGGCTTGCCGGTGCCCGATGTGTATAGCGCCGGGCTGTCCGAATTCGTGTTCGCCGCGGGCGTGCGGCTCGCGCAAACGCGTCAACTCGACCTCATGTATCTGTCGACGACCGACTACATCCAGCACAAATGGGCGCCGGGTACCGAGGGCGCGAACGCGTTCTACGCAATGATGGACGGCTACCTCGCGAAGCTCGACGCGCTCGGCTGGGTGATCGGCCTGACCGCCGACCACGGCATGAACGCCAAGCACGATCCGCAGACCGGCGAGCCGAACGTGATCTATCTGCAGGATGTGCTCGACGACTGGCTCGGCGCCGGCCGTGCGCGCGTCATTCTGCCGATCACGGATCCGTATGTGGTGCACCACGGCGCGCTCGGCTCGTTCGCAACCATCTATCTGCCGCGCGATGTCAGCGTCGCGCAGGTGATCGAGCGGATCGGCGGCTTGCAGGGGATCGATACCGTGCTCGACAACCAGGCGGCGTGCGAGCGCTTCGAGTTGCCGAACGACCGCGTCGGCGATATCGTCGTGGTCAGCACGAAGCATGTCGTGCTCGGCACGCGGCGCGCTGAACATGATCTGTCCGGGCTGACCGTGCCGTTGCGCTCGCACGGCGGGATTTCCGAACAGGAAGTGCCGCTGCTGTTCAACCGGCGTGTCGAAGCATTGCCGTCCAGCGGCGGCGATGGTGGCAAGAGGCTGCGCAACTTCGATATCTTCGACATCGCCTTGAATCGCGTGTCGTCATCATGAACGCCGTGCTGCGGGACCATCCGGCTTTCCGGGCGGAAGCGCTGCGGCTCAAAGGCGAGCGCGTGACGCGCTCGCGCACGCTCGATGTGTTCGATCCTTATACGGGAACGCGCGTGGGCACGGTCCCGCTGGCGAGCGTCGATGACGTGCGCGCTGCGTTCGAATACGCGGCGGCCTATCAGGCGCCGCTCACCCGTTACGAACGCTCGCAGATTCTCGAGCGCGCGGCGGCGCTCATGCGCGAGCGGACCGAAGAGGCGTCGGACCTGATTTCGCTCGAGTCGGGTTTGTCGAAGCAGGACTCGCGCTATGAGATCGGCCGCGTGGCCGATGTGTTCAAGTTTGCGTCGATCGAAGCGTTGCGTGACGACGGGCAGAGCTTCTCCTGCGATCTGACGCCGCACGGCAAGAAGCGGCGCGTGTTCTCGCAGCGCGAGCCGCTGGCGGGCGTGATCGTCGCGATTACGCCGTTCAACCATCCGATGAACCAGGTCGCGCACAAGATCGCGCCGGCCATTGCGACGAACAATCGGGTGGTGCTGAAGCCGTCGGAGAAGGTGCCGCTGTCGGCGCTGTATCTCGCCGACGTTCTGTACGAAGCCGGCTTGCCCGCGCCGATGTTGCAGGTGCTGACCGGCGATCCGCGCGAAATCGCCGATGAGCTGATCACGCATCCGTTGGCGGAACTCGTCACGTTCACGGGCGGCGTGGCGATCGGCAAATACATCGCGGGCAAGGCGGCGTACCGGCGCGTGGTGCTGGAACTGGGCGGCAACGATCCGCTGATCGTGCTCGACGACGCCGATCTGGACCGCGCGGCGACGCTTGCCGTACAGGGCTCGTATAAGAACTCCGGGCAGCGCTGCACCGCGGTCAAGCGGATGCTCGTGCAAAAGAGCGTGGCCGCGGATTTCACCGATCTGGTGGTCGAGAAGACGCGGGCCTGGTCTTTCGGCGATCCGTTCGATGCATCGAATCAGATGGGCACCGTGATCGACGTCGCCGCGGCGCAGCTTTTCGAGGCGCGCGTGAATGAGGCGGTGGCGAGCGGGGCGCGTCTGCTTGTGGGCAATCAGCGCAAGGGCGCACTGTATGCGCCGACGGTGCTGGACGGCGTCGATCCGTCGATGACGCTGGTGCGCGAGGAAACCTTCGGGCCGGTGTCGCCGATCATCACCTTCGACACGCTCGACGACGCCATCCGTATCAGCAACGGCACGCCGTTCGGGTTGTCGTCGGGCGTCTGCACGAACCGGCAGGATGCGATCACGCGCTTCATCAATGAATTGCGCGTGGGCACGGTCAACGTGTGGGAAGTGCCGGGCTACCGGATCGAGTTGACGCCGTTCGGCGGCATCAAGGACTCCGGGCTTGGCTATAAGGAAGGCGTTCAGGAAGCCATGAAGAGCTTCACCAATCTGAAGACCTTTTCATTACCGTGGGAGTAATAGCGTGGCATTGAATGTGAAGGACATCCGTTCGCTGTTCGAGCAATACGGCAAGCTGGCTTATAGCGGCGAGCCGGTGACGCAGCTTGAACATGCGTTGCAGAGCGGCTTATTGGCGGAAGAGGCTGGTGCCGATGAGGAACTGGTTGCCGCGGCGTTTCTGCATGACCTCGGCCACTTGCTCAATCTGCAAGGCGAGACGCCGACGGAGCGGGGCATCGACGATCTGCATCAGTATTTCGCGCTGCCGTTTCTGCGGCCGGTGCTGTCGAATGCGGTGTTGGAGCCGATTCGTTTGCACGTCGACGCCAAGCGCTGCCTATGCGCCATTGACGACACGTATTTCGGCCAGCTTTCCGCCGATTCGGTGCGGAGTCTGGAGTTGCAGGGCGGCATTTTCAGCAAGGAGGAGGCTGAAGCGTTCCTGCAAAAGCCCTATGCGGAAGACGCATTGCGCCTGCGCAGGTGGGACGATCTCGCCAAGGATGAGAATCGCGCGACGCCGGATCTTGATCACTATTTAGGTGTTGTCGAACGGGTGATGCTTAAGCACGCGGCTGTTTGAGAGCTGTTCAATGTTGCGCGGTTTTCGGTGCTTCTCGCGCTTGCTGGTCTGCCGATTTTGTCGTCGGCCTGGCGCCGTTTCTGGCGCAATTCATGCCTATCAAAATAATGCTTGCAAGGCGGAGTTGGGCTCGCTAGAATCTCGCTCTTTCGTGCTCCGGACAACGGGGCACGGGAGGCGGGAGAGCCAGCAGTGGCAAGGCTTTCAGCGAAGTGGGCAGGTTCAGGAAGCTGGAAAAAACCTGTTGACGACGTAGCGAAAGTTCTTCATAATCTCGTTTCTCTGCTGCTGATGCAGCGACGCAGAACGAAGCGGTGCCGGGTGGTTGTGAGGTTGACGACGCGCGGTGCCGGTCCGGTAGTGAATGCGTAACCGATCTTTAAAAATTAACAGCCGATAAGTGTGGGCGCTTGATGCGCGACGCGAG